>NZ_JBHSWA010000001.1:352500-1890000 GCF_042661425.1 Sulfitobacter profundi
TGTAAATTGCCCGCGCCTGTCACGGCATCCCTGGCCGCTTGGCTGATGAGGGCTAGCTTAGACCAGCCACTAACCCACCTAGAAAGGAGCCCGGCGGCCCCGGCGTGACACTATGGACATCATTCGCATTATCATCGCTATTCTATTGCCCCCTCTGGGGGTGTTCTTGCAGGAAGGTCTAGGAAAGCACTTCTGGATTAATATCATCCTAACGCTACTGGGCTACATCCCCGGGATCGTCCATGCGATCTATATCATTATCAAGAAGTGAGCGCGCCTAGCCTTGCGGCTCAGACAGAAAAGCGCGCCTCCGGTCAGAGGCGCGCTTTTGCGATTAGTCTGATAGCTTATCTTTGGCGTCGCCGACGCCCTTTTGCACCTTGCCTTCAGCCTGATCGGCCTGACCTTCGTGCTTGAGGTCGTCGTTGCCTGTGGCATCGCCAGCTTCTTCTTTCAGCTTGCCACCGATGTCTTTCGCCTTGCCTTTAGCTTGGTCGTCATTCGCCATGGTTGCTCTCCTCTATATGGGTAGAGGGACAACGTCAGAAAGCTGGCGGAGGTTCCGGGCCGGGTGCGGAAGTCGCGCGCGCGGCAGGGGCGGAGGGTGCGATTTGTTTGGTTTGGTACAAATGGTGCCCGGGGGCGGAATCGAACCACCGACACGAGGATTTTCAATCCACTGCTCTACCCCTGAGCTACCCGGGCACGGGTCACCTCTTTCGAGGTCGGGTGAGCGGGTTCTAGGACCTGTAGCGCGGGGTGTCCAGCCCCATTTTGCCCCGAAACCCACTTCTTTTCACGAAACGCAAATTATCCTGTCTTAATGGGGCTTTGCGGGGCGGTCTTGTGCTGCTTCGGCGGCTTCGATGGCTGCTTCAACGTCTTCAGGATCGCGCGAGGGGACGGCGTAGCTTCCGCTGAACCAGCGGCCCAGATCGATGTCGGCGCAGCGGCGCGAGCAGAAGGGGCGGTGTGCCTTGATGGTTTCGGCTTTGCAGATCGGGCAGCTCATTGCCCTGCCCCCGCAAGCACCTCCGCCAGCACCGGACGGGCGCGTTTACGCTGCAATTCGTAGTGACCCAAAGGCGTCCAACCGACCAGCGTCGTGTCCACGTCATCGGCGCGGAAGGCCGCTCGCAGCGCGCTTTCGAAGGTGCGGCGGTCTTTCTTGGGCATGGGGGCCAGATCGAGCGTGATCTGCCCGCCCAGCCCGCGCAGACGCAACGCGCGGGGCAGCGCCTTGGCGCAGGCCATATTGGCTTTCACCCCAGCCGCGAGCGAGGCGTCACTGCCCGTGTTCACATCCACGGCCACCAACGCGCGGGTCGGCTCGACAAAGATCGACGCCCCGCCACCAAGCGACACTTGGGAGGAGGACACGCGGTCAAGCTCTTCCAATACCCCATGATCGGCAAAGCCCCCGGCTTCGGTCACCACCTCGGCGGGCGCGGTCCAATCGCGCCATGCGAGCAGATGCGGCCCATCGCCTTCGCTCAGCACCTCCATCTCCTGCGCGTCGTCATTGGCCACAGTATCCGCAAGCGCCAACATATTCGCGATATCCTCGGCAATATCCTCGCCATCGGCCCCGGCGCAGGAGGACCGCAGAATCAGACCCAGATCAGCACCGCCTGCGGCCTCATGAGCGATTTCAAGCAGCCGGTCACGTTCTTCTTCGTCCTTGATAGAGCGCGAGATGTTCAGCCCCGGCGCATCTGGCGTCACGATGGCGAAGCGCGATTTGAACAGAAGCTTATTGGTCACCGGAATCGCCTTGCCCGGCTCAGCATGGCCCGAGACCTGCACAAGGATCGTCTGGCCGGGAGCCAACCCTTTGATCTGACGCAGAAACGCTGCCCCATCGGGGGTCTTTAGGAACATCCCCCTGCCCCTTTACCGGGCGGTCGGCAATCGCGCGATATACTGTGCCAACGCGCGGCGCGTCGCTGTCGACCAGAAAATCGTCCAGCTTGCCATCCACCATGAGTGCTGCAGCTTCAACATCGCCAAGATGGTCAAGAATGATCGTACGGCCCTTCATGCGGCACCTCCGTCAAATGGGTAGCCTGCCGCTTGCAGCAGGTTCGCAGCCTCGGCCAATGGCAGGCCGACGATTGCGGTGAATGAGCCGCTGATCCATGGGATCAGCGCGCCGGCGGGGCCTTGGATGCCATATCCACCCGCCTTGCCGCGCCAATCGCCGGTGGCAAGGTAGCGGCGATCTCAGGCTCGGATAAAGATTTCATCTTCACGTTGCTTTGCACATCGCGCTGCCAAAGCTTGTCGCCCCGCTTCACGGCAACGGCAGTGACCACCCTATGCCGACGGCCCGACATCAACCGCAGGAAAGCTTCGGCTTCAGCCTCATCCTCGGGCTTGCCGAGGATGCGCCGCCCGAGCGCCACAGTGGTGTCCGCGCAGAGCACGATGTCATCCGCCCCAGCGGGCACAGCCGCCACCTTTTCACGCGCCATGCGGGCGCAATAGGGGCGCGGTAGTTCGACCTTATGGGGTGTCTCGTCAATGTCGGGGTCGCGGATGGCATCGGGGACCACGCCGATCTGGGCCAAAAGCTCCAACCGGCGCGGTGATCCTGATCCGAGAATGAACTGCATCTTATGGGCCTCTTTGCCTGAGGCCGGCAGCCCGGTCGGGGCCGCGCACGGCCCCGCCTGCGCCGCGCAACGCGCGAACGCGGTGCCGCTTACTTGAAGCGATAGTTGATCCGACCTTTGGTCAAATCATAGGGTGTCATTTCCACCTGAACTTTGTCGCCAGCCAGAACACGGATGCGGTTTTTCCGCATCTTGCCTGCCGTATGCGCGATGATCTCATGGCCGTTTTCCAGCTCGACCCGAAACGTCGCGTTAGGCAGGAGTTCCTTCACGACACCGGGAAATTCGAGCGTATCTTCCTTGGCCATGGTCTCTCCTTGAGCACAAAACCCTCCAATTTGAGGGCGCAGGCTTAAATGGGCGCATTTTTGCGCTTTTTCAAGGGGATTCAGCGCAAAGCGACGTTTATCGCCTTTCCGTCACGGCCAATCTGATCTTGCCAGTCTCTTCGGTTGAGTACGATGCCATCTGCGCGCACCTCTCCGACCTGCGCCAAATCGGCTTCGGCCACGGTCCAGCCGGGGGCATTAACCTCTCGCACCCCCAAAATGCCCGTCGGCGGGAAGCCGCGATCCGGCGGGCAGAAAATCCCCCCGCGCCAAAAGACTGCCCCAAAGCCTCGGACCAATCCGCCGCGCCCACCACCGAAGACATCGCCGTGATGCACTGATTCTCCAACGCGCGGGCCATGGATCCGATGCGCACCCGCCAATAGCCCGCCAGCGTTTCGGTGACACTGGGCACGCAGATCACATCGCAATCGCTCAGCGCCCGGCCCAGCAGGGGAAACTCACTGTCATAACAGATCAAAATCCCGATCTTGCCAATCGCGGTCTCGAAAACCTGAAGCGCATTGCCTCCGATCACGCCCCACTCTTCACGCTCGAAACGGGTCATGATCTGCTTGTCCTGCACCCCCACCTGCCCCGTAGGCGTGATCAGCCGCGCGCGGTTGACCGGACGGCTCTCGGTCGCCGCGGGGCCAGAGCCTGCTACGATATGCACATTGTGCTCGGTGGCGAGCTTCACGTGCAGCCGGTCGGCTTCCTCAAGCTTGTCCGAGACCGAGAAAAGCGAGCGCTCCAGATCGGCGGCCACTTCGGCCCCATCCAGCGTGGCCAATTCCATCGCGGCATATTCGGGAAAAACCAGCAGTTCCGCCCCCTGCACCGCGGCCTCGGCGACCCAATGGGCCAGTTTGTCTTCGTACTGCGCCCATGAGGTCAAAACATCGAGCGGATAGGCAGCTGTGGCGATTTTCATTCGGAGAGGCTCCTGAGGGCTGTTTGCCCGCAGTCTGCGCAGCTTTGGCGGCGGCTTCAAGGGGGCGGCCCGTGGGCCCGAAGCGCCTCCCGTCGCTTTCCCGAAATCAACAGATATGCTGCCACTTCGATGGGCAAATGCTTGACCTGAGCCGCCCATGGTTTCACAAGATCCGAAAGAGTTGGGACCACATGCTGAACAAAGGCATCACCCTTCGGGGCATCGAAGTGTTTGAGGCGCTCGCGCGCAGCGGATCGGTGGCGCAGGCAGCAGAGGCCACGGGGCTCAGCCAGCCCGCCGTCAGCCAGCAGATGCGCAACCTCGAAGCCGCCATCGGGGCGGAACTGGTCGATCACACCCGCCGCCCCATGCGATTGACCCAAGCCGGGCAGATGTTTCTGCGCCGGGCCGAACAGGCGCTCAGCGAATTGCGCCAAGCGCAGAGCGAAGTCACGGTGATGGATCTGGCCCATCTGGAGGCGCTGAACCTCGGTGTGATTGATGATTTCGACGATGACCTGACCCCGCGCCTTGCCACAATCCTTGGCGACAGCCTGACCGGGTGCCGCTTTCGCATGATCA
The DNA here is from genome assembly GCF_042661425.1 of Sulfitobacter profundi. Lineage (NCBI taxonomy): Bacteria > Pseudomonadati > Pseudomonadota > Alphaproteobacteria > Rhodobacterales > Roseobacteraceae > Sulfitobacter > Sulfitobacter profundi. Next base: position 356,961 of record NZ_JBHSWA010000001.1, read on the forward strand.
CCGCAGGCAGCAACGAACTGGCCCAGGCGCTCCGCGATCAAAGCCTGCATATGGCGCTTTCGGCGCAGATCGACGGACCGATTGACGGGGTTTTGGAATACCCGCTGGCCCGCGACCCCTTCATCCTCGTTACCCCTGCGGGCGCGCCCTATGCCCCCGAGGCCCTGCTGCGCGGCAGCACCGACCTACCCTTTTTGCGCTACGCCGCCGACCAGTTGATCGCGCGACAGATCGAGGCACATCTTACCGCTCAGGGCCACAACCTGCGCGCACGGTTCGAGATCGGCAGCCATCTGGCACTAATGGCCATGGTGGCACGGGGCATTGGCTGGGCGATAACGACGCCCTTGGGCTACATGCGCGCCGCCCGTTTCCACGACCGGCTGGCCGCGCATCCCCTGCCCGCCCCCTGAACACCCCGCTGCCCGCCCGGACGATTTCGCTCTTCGCCGGGGCCGAATGGTCTGGCCCGGTGCCGCGCGACATTGCCCAGACCATGCGGCAGTTGATGCAGACGCATATGATCGCCCCTGCCATCGCGCAGCTGCCGTGGTTGGCGGATGGGTTTCACCTGCTTGAAGCCGAAAACCCGATCGGAGAATAATAGCCCATGACCAAGATCGTGATCCTTACTGGCGCGGGCATTTCTGCCGAAAGCGGGCTTGAAACCTTCCGCGCCTCCGATGGCCTTTGGGCGCAGCACCGCGTCGAAGACGTGGCCACCCCCGAAGGCTTCGCCCGTAATCCAAAACTGGTGGTCGATTTCTACAACGCCCGCCGCGCACAGGCGGCCGAGGTGTCGCCCAACGCCGCACATCGCGCCCTCGCCCGGCTAGAGGCCGAGCTTGACGGCGAGGTGGTCGTCATCACCCAGAATGTCGATGATCTGCACGAACAGGGCGGCTCGCGACAGGTGATGCACATGCATGGCGCCCTCAAAGGCGCGCTCTGCGCCGCCTGCGATTACCGCTGGCCTGCGCCCATGGTCATGGCACCGGGGGATCCCTGCCCCGCCTGCAACGCCCCCGCCGCGCGGCCCGATATCGTCTGGTTTGGCGAGATGCCCTATGAGATGGACGCACTTTTTGATCATCTGGCCGAGGCGGATGTCTTTGCCGCGATTGGCACCTCCGGCAACGTCTACCCCGCCGCCGGCTTCGTCGCCGAGGCCCGCCGCGCCGGGGCGCATACGATTGAATTCAATCTCGAACGCTCTGCCGTGGGCAATCAGTTCGCGGAGCATCGCATCGGGCCAGCCAGCCAGACGGTCCCCGAATGGGTGGCAGAGGTTTTGGCGGCGCGCCGCTAAGTTACGGCGCGCCAGATAGTCTCAGCGCGGTTCGCTGCGCAGACCCTTGTAGACCGTATAGCACATCACCAGCATCAAGATTGCAAAGGGCACACCCGTCGCCGTGACCCCGGCCTGCAGGGCCGAGAGCCCGCCGCCGATCAACAGCACGATGGCGATCAACCCTTCGACGATGCACCAAAAGATACGCTGCGGGACCGGCGCGTCGATTTTGCCCCCGCGGTGATCGTATCGACAACCAGCGACCCCGAATCCGACGAGGTAACAAAGAACACCAGCGCCAAGAGAATCGCGATGGTCGAGGCAACCTTGGTGAAAGGCAGTTCATTCAACATCCCGAAAAGCGACAGTTCCGGCGAATAGCTGTCGATCACATTGGCCTTCACCAACGATGTTTCGGGGCTGGTCAGGATTTGATCAATCGCAATACCGCCAAAGACGCCCATCCAGATAAAGATGATGAGGGAGGGGATCAGCAGCACGCAGATGATAAACTCCCGCACCGTGCGCCCGCGTGAGACCCGGGCGATGAACATGCCCACGAAAGGGGCCCAAGATACCCACCACGCCCAATAGAACGCCGTCCACCCTTCGCGGTAGCCGTCGTCATCGCGGCCAAAGGGGTTGGAAAGCGGAATGATCTCTTGCGTATAGGCCACCAAGCCGGTCCAAAAGCCATCAAGCCCCACCAACGTTGGGCCCACGAACAGCACAAAGAGGAAGAACAGGACCGCCACGATCATGTTCACCTCCGACAGGATCTTTACCCCGCCGTCCAACCCGCGCCAGACCGACACCAGTGCCACGGCAGTGACCAAAAGGATGATGACCACCTGCACGTTGGTCGAAATTTCAAGCCCGAAGGCAAAGTTGAACCCCGCGTTGGCCTGCTGCGCGCCCAAGCCAAGCGATGTGGCAAGACCAAAAAGCGTCGCGAAAACCGCCAAGATATCAATGATATGCCCCGGCCAGCCCCAGACACGATCACCCAGAAGCGGATAGAAACAGGACCGGATCGAGAATGGCAGCCCCTTGTTATAGGTAAACAGGGCCAAGGCCAGCGCCATGATCGCATAGACCGCCCAGCCATGCAGCCCCCAGTGGTAAAAGGTCGCCGCGAGCCCCATGGCGCGGGCGGCCTCGACATTCTCAGGTATGATCGACCCATCTTCGGCAATCGGCAGGGGCACCCCCAAGGGGCCAGAGACGTTCATATGATACACCGGCTCAAGCACGCCAAAGAACAAAAGCCCGATGCCCATGCCCGCGGCGAAAAGCATGGCGAACCAAGCAAGGTAGGAATACTCTGGCACGGCCTCTTTCCCGCCAAGCCTGACTTTGGAGATGGGCAAGAAAATCAGCACGATACAAAAGATAACGAAGATGTTCACGATGATCATGAACAGCCAGTCCAGCTTGGTGGTGGCGAAATCCCGAACAGCAAGGAAGACCACCCCGGCTTGATCCGGGAAAAGCATCGTCAGCAGCACAAAGGCCACTGCCGTCAGGCCGGACACCATGAAGACCGGGTTGTGGATGTCAAAGCCCAGCGGGCCCAATGTCCCGTCGATGTTGTCTTGGCCAACCTCGAAATCAGTCTCGATCTCATTCGTGTCGGCGGGCGTGCCCGAGGGCGGGCTAGAGTTTGGCGTGCCGGGGGTGGGGTCAGTCATGAAATCTCCGATCTTGATGCACGGTCTGAGCCCCGCTTGGCAGGTAGCATGGCCAGAACAACAAATGTCAGAGGATCAATTAGGGCGCATTTCCAAGGTTTCCCGAATAAAAACATACCCCTGCGCAACAAAACCGCCAATGGCAGCGCGGGGTGCCATCCTGATAGCCGGGAAACCCTTAAGAAAGACCTAAGCCCAAAACGAAAAAGGCCCCGATCCTTTCGGATCGAGGCCCCAATCTGGTCTGTGGTAAGCCTTAGCTCAGCACATCGGCGGTCGCGCTGGTTTTCGCGATGGCCTTTTTGATTTTCAACGCATTGTCGGACAGTTCAACGTCCTTGGCTTTCGCCAGGAACTTGTCCAGACCACCGCGGTGGTCGACGCTGCGCAGGGCTGCGGCAGAGATGCGCAGCTTGAACGCGCGGCCCAGTGCTTCGGACTGCAACGACACGTCGTTGAGGTTCGGCAAGAACCGACGGCGTGTACGGTTGTTAGCGTGGCTTACGTTGTTGCCCGTCATCGGGCCTTTTCCGGTCAATTCGCAACGGCGCGACATGGGTTCATCCTTTTGCTGTTGTGTCCTTCCAGCGATCCGGAAAAACACATAACGTGGGGGCCGCGCAGAGCCGACCCTGAATTGGTTCGCTGGCTTTAAGGGGAATCGCGGTAGCCGTCAACCCGAAGCGCGGGACTTGGGCATATTTCCTGCGCAACGCCCGGCCCCGTCAACTGCGCCCCCGCTGACCCGCCTTTGCTACGCTGGTTTTTGCCGCCCACGCCAGAGTTTCCTTTGCATCCCCCGGCGGATTTGCGATGCAGACACATGACCATACAGATGCGCGCTCTTTTCGTTCACCTTTTCACTGCCACCGGTGCGGTGCTGGCAATGCTTGCCATGCTCGCCGCCGTGGAAGAGAAATGGGACCTGATGTTCCTTTGGCTGGTGATCGCCTTCTTCGTCGATGGTATCGACGGCCCGCTGGCGCGCAAATACGATGTGAAGACCAACGCCCCCGAATTCGATGGTGTCTTGATGGACCTCATCATCGACTATCTCACTTATGTCTTCATCCCGGCCTTCGCGCTGTTCACCTCGGGCCTGATGGATGGCTGGAGCGGTTGGGCGATGATCATTATAATCACCTTTGCCAGTGTCATGTATTTTTCCGACACCCGAATGAAAACAAAGGACAATTCCTTTAAAGGTTTTCCCGGCTGCTGGAACATGTTGGTGCTGGTGCTCTTTGCGTTGCAGCCCGAATGGTGGATCAGCCTGATTGTTGTAACGATCCTTGCCGCAGCGATGTTTCTGCCGATCAAATTCGTGCACCCCGTCCGGACCGAGCGTTGGCGCCCCGTGACGCTGCCCATGGCGCTGGCATGGACCTTCTTCGCGGGCTGGTCGGCTTGGGTGAACTTTCACCCCGAAAGCTGGGCCCATTGGGGTCTGGTGATCACCTCGATCTACCTGATCTGTGCTGGTGCTGCGCAGCAGTTGATCCCCCTCGCCGAAGACTGAGCCTGCCTCGCGGGGTTAAATCAGCAGCCCCGCCGCGCCCTCATGGCGCAGCAATGCGACCTTGGTTTCAACCCCGCCCGCCCCGCTAAAGCCGGTCAGACCCTTCGCCCCCATCACTCGGTGGCATGGGATAATGACCGGGATCGGATTGCCGCCACAGGCCCCGCCGACCGCTTGCGCAGGCACGCCGAGGTCGCGGGCAATCTCTCCGTAGGTGCGGGTGTGGCCAAAGGGAATCGCAAGAATCGCGGTGCAGACCGCACGCTGGAAATCGCTCCCCATAACGCGCAACGGTAGGTCAAAGCTTTGACGCTCGCCTGTCGCGTATTCCTTGAGTTGGCGCAGCGCGGCATCAAGCAGATCCGAGCGATCCTGCCGCGCTGCCTGCCCCCACCCAAGCGCCGTGATCGCTCCGTCCTCTTCGGTCAGGGTCAGATCGCCGAAGGGCGTGGAGAGGAGGCTTGTTTCATCGCGCCACTCTGCGCCAGAAATCACATGTGCGAAAGAGCGCTAAGGGCATCGCCCTCCCTAGGGGACGTTGCTACCTTTCCGGCGGGCATGGGCGTCCAAGAGGCGCTGAAGGTGCGATCTGTGGAAACGCTGCAAAATTGCCCTCCAGCGGGTGTGCCACCGGGCAGGACATATGATCAGGGTCGCGCAAAGAAAAACGGGCGACAGATAAACCGCCGCCCGCCATTTTCAGTTCTAATGCTGGCTCAGGCGTCCGCCAAAGCCTCACGCACCGCCTCATCACAGCGCCCGCAAACGCCGGGATACTCATGGGTGCCGACATCCGGCAGCACCTTCCAGCAACGCTCGCATTTCTCGCCTTCGGCCTTTTCGAACACCACGGCGACGCCCTGCGCCTCGGGCATGCGGAAAGCCTCAGCCGGGGCCTCGTCGCCGGTTACGGTGATGTCCGAGGTAATCGCCACATCTTCGAAAGACACGCTCTCCAATGCGTCGCGCTGCGCCTCATCGGCCACATGCACCACGGGGGCTGCTTCGAGCGAGGCACCGATCACCTTCTCGGTCCGCTGCACCTCCAGCGCCGCCGTCACCACACGGCGCGCGGCACGGACCTTGGCCCATTTCGCGGCCAGTTCCGGGTTCAGCCATGCCTCGGGCGTTTCGGGCATATCCACCAGATGCACCGAAGATGCGTCACCGGGGAAGCGCTCGAGCCAGACTTCTTCCATGGTGAAGACCAATACCGGCGCCAGCCATGTCGTCAAACGGTGGAACAGGATATCCAGCACCGAGCGCGCGGCGCGGCGGCGCAGGGTATCGCCATCGCAATAAAGCGCGTCCTTGCGGATATCGAAATAGAAGGCCGAGAGATCGACCGTGGCAAAGGTAAACACCGCCTGGAACACACCTTGGAAGTCAAAGCGCGCAAAGCCGTCGCGCACCACCTTGTCGAGTTCCGCCACCCGGTGCAGCACCCACCGCTCTAGCTCCGGCATATCTGCCGGATCAACCCGGTCCGCCTCGCTGAAATCATTCAACGCGCCGAGCATATAGCGCATGGTGTTGCGCAAGCGGCGATAGCTGTCGGCCACGCCTTTGAGGATCTCATCCCCGATCCGCTGGTCGGCGGTGTAATCGGTCTGCGCCACCCAAAGCCGCAGAATATCGGCGCCATATTGCTGGACGATCTTCTCGGGCACGATGGTGTTGCCGATGGATTTGGACATCTTCATGCCCTTCGCGTCCAGCGTGAAACCGTGCGTCACCACGTTGCGGTAAGGCGCGCGGCCCGTGGTGCCCACAGACTGCAACAGCGAGGAGTGGAACCACCCGCGGTGCTGGTCGGTGCCTTCCATATAAACGTCAGCGATGCCGTCCTCGGTCCCGTCTTCACGGTCGCGCAGGGTGAAGGCATGGGTCGAGCCGCTGTCAAACCAAACGTCGAGGATGTCGGTCACCTGATCGAACTCTGCCGGATCGACGATGTTCTCAAGGAAGCGTTCTTTCGCGCCTTCCGCATACCACGCATCCGCGCCTTCGGCCTCGAAGGCCTCAACGATACGCTGATTGACCTCAGGATTGCGCAGCAGGAAATTTTCATCCGTTGGGGCGACACCCTTGCGCACGAAACAGGTTAGCGGCACGCCCCAAGCACGTTGGCGGCTCAGCACCCAGTCAGGCCGCGCCTCCATCATCGAATGCAGGCGGTTACGGCCCGATTTCGGCGTCCAGTTGACGTTGTCGATCTCGGTCAGCGCGCGCTCACGGATGGTTTTGCCATGCGTATCCAGCCCGTCGCCGACAACCTTGTCGATCGCGGCAAACCACTGCGGCGTGTTGCGGTAGATCACCGGCGCCTTGGAGCGCCAGCTGTGCGGGTAGCTGTGCTTGATCTTGCCACGCGCCAGCAGCCCGCCGACCTCAACCAGCTTGTCGATGATCGCGCTGTTGGCGTTGCCCTCTTTGCCGTTCGGCTTGAGGATTGCCTTGCCGCCAAAGAACGGCAGATCATCGCGGAAACGCCCGTCTTCCATGACGTTATAAGTGATGACCTGCGGCAGCATGCCCAGATCGCGGTAAAGCTCGTATTCCTCAAGACCGTGCGACGGCGCGCAGTGCACGAAGCCAGTCCCCTCGTCCGAAGTCACAAAATCGGCGGCACGGAAATCTCGCGGATCATCCCACTCGCCCTCCGCCCCTTCGGCGCCGGCCAGCGGGTGCAAAAGCGAAATCTTGGCCAATTCGTCATTCTCGACACCGCGCACACGGTTCCACATACCGTCTTCCAGACGGGCGCGGGCAAATACATCCGCCGCCAGATCATCGGCCAGCAGGAAACGCTCGCCCACATTGGCCCAGCATTCGTCCGGTGTGCTGGTCACTTCGTAAAGGCCATAGGAAATGCCCTCGCCGTACACCACGGCCTTGTTCGAGGGCATGGTCCAAGGCGTCGTGGTCCAGATCACCACCTGCGCGCCGTCCAGATCGCCTTCTGTGCCGACGACCTTGAACTTCACCCAAACAGTGTGGCTTTCCTTGTCGTGATACTCGACCTCAGCTTCGGCCAGCGCGGTCTTTTCGACCGGCGACCACATCACGGGCTTCGAGCCTTGATAAAGCGTGCCGTTCATCAGGAACTTCATGAATTCCTCGGCGATGACACGCTCGGCATGGAAATCCATGGTCAGATAGGGGTTTTCCCAATTGCCGGTGATGCCCAGACGCTTGAATTCCTCGCGCTGCACGTCGACCCAACCGCGGGCGAACTCGCGACATTCGGCGCGGAATTCATTAATCGGCACCTGATCCTTGTCGCGGCCCTTCTTGCGGTACTGCTCTTCGATCTTCCATTCGATCGGCAGGCCGTGGCAGTCCCAGCCAGGGATGTAGCGCGCGTCATAGCCCATCATCTGATGGCTGCGCACAATCATGTCCTTGATCGTCTTGTTCAACGCGTGACCGATGTGCAAATGCCCGTTGGCATAGGGAGGGCCGTCATGCAGCGTGAAGGGCTGACGCCCCTCTTTCTCGCGCAGGCGGTCATAGACGCCGATCTTTTCCCACCGCTCCAACCAGCCGGGCTCGCGCTTGGGCAATCCGGCGCGCATGGGGAAATCGGTCTTGGGCAGGTTCAGCGTGGCTTTGTAGTCGGGGGTCTCGGCGCACATGGGGAGCGTCCTTTAGGCATATGGGGGTTATTCAATCTCGGTCGGTGCGAATGGCTCAAGCACCTCGGCCCGGCGTCTCAATTGCTCAGAGCGCCGGGGATATAATTCGAATAATGATCGCGGTGAGGCGTGTCATAGGGGCGCTTATAAACAGCCCCCCTGCCCCGACAAGCCCCGGAAGAAGCGCAACAATCCGTGCTGAAAATCCTGCCACATGCGCCGCCCGCCAAACTTAACATTTTTTATGATCCCCGGCCTTCCCTTGAATTTTTCGGCAAAAACAGCATCATAAGCCTTTCGATAAAAGATATAGCCCGCGGACCCTGCATTTAAGGACCCGCGTCATTTTCATTGGGCGAAAGACTTACGTGTGACGATCAAAGACTCCTTTTACAACGATATGTCGGTCAAGCCCTGTGGCATGGTGGACCATCTAGACGGTGCGCAATGGGCTAGGCTTGCGCCGCTGTTGACCCAGCACAAGCAATTTACGCCGGGCGCCGTGATCAGCCGCAGGGGTGATTTCTTAGATTATAGCCTGCTGCTGCTGGATGGGCTCATCGCCCGCAGCGTGCCCCGCGGGCAGCGCGCGCGGAGCACGTTCGTCGCCCTGCAGTTCCCCGGAGAGTTTGTCGATCTGCATGCCTTCCCGCTCAAACGGCTAGACCATGACGTCATTTCGCTGACCGATACGCGGGTCGCCATGATCGCGCATGAGCCGCTGCGCGAATTGCTGAATGGCGATGTCGAAATGGCCCGGAACCTCTGGCTCATGACTTTGGTCGATGCCTCCATCCACCGCCATTGGGTGATGCGCAACAGCGCCATGCGCGCGCTCGCCCGGGTCGCGAATTTCCTGAGCGAGTTTGATGCCCGCATGTCCGCCGCCTACGGTATGGAGCGTCAAAGCCTGCCCTTCGACCTGCGCCAGACCGACATCGCCGATGCTACCGGCCTCACCTCGGTGCATGTCAGCCGGACATTGCGCGAATTGCGCGAACACGGCTGCTGTGCCGTAACGGGCGGCAAACTGCTGATCCATGACCGCGCGGGGCTGCATAAGGTCGGCCAGTTCGAGCCTGCCTACCTCTATATGCCGCAGTCCGAAGCGGCCCTTTAACCTGCCTCTGCCAGAGGCCGATCCGCACCCTCCACATGCAGGGCGATCGCCGGATATGTTCTGTGCGGCACGGCCACGTCGCCCTGCGCTAGGGCCGCGTGATAAAGCCGCTCGAACTTTGTCACCATCGCCTGCGCATCAAACAGCCGCGCCACACGGGCGCGCGGCACCTCGGCGGGGATCGCGAGCGCCTGTCGCAGTGCCTCAGCCAAGGCCACGGGGCTGTCATCCACAGCAATAACGCCCGCCTCGCCCAACACTTCTTCAACCGCCCCATGCGGCGTCGCGGCCACTGGCAGGCCCGTCGCCATCGCCTCTACCGCCGCGAGGCCAAAGGGTTCCTCCCACTGCGGGGTAAACAGCGCCACCGACGCCCTGCCATAGGCCTGCCCAAGGGCTTGTGTATTCAAATGCCCAACATAGGCCACATCGTCATAAAGATGCGGTCTTACCATATCGTTAAAGTAGTCCTGATGCTCCACCACGCCGTAGATGCGCAGCGGCACCCCGGCGATCTGCGCCGCCTCTGCCGCCAGATGGGTGCCCTTGGTCGGGGTAATGCGCCCGGCCCAGACAGCGCTTCCGTCGCCCGGCCCGCCTTGGGGCCATTCGGATAGGTCGATCCCGTTGTGCACCACATGCGCCGTTTTCGGCGCGCCCTCGGGCCACCAGATGCCGCGCTGCCGAGCCGACACGACAGAGGACAGATGCCATGGCGCCGCCCCATCCATCAGCGCGCCGCGCAGCACTTTGAAGGGCGGAATATGCAATGAAGTGACCATCGGCAGACGTTCTGCCCGCGAGAGCCGCGGCAGGTAGCGGTGCAGTGCGTTGTTGTGCACCACGTCAAAGCGCCCCTCCAGCAGCAGTCGCGCGGCGCGGGCGTAGCAGGCATCGAGGTGGTCGTTCAGCGCATCGGTGCCGTGAAACTCATGCCACGGATAGCGCGCGTCGTAATGCGCCTCGCAAATCGGCAGCAGTTTGACACCCGGCGGCAAACCCGTTGCACTATCGCCACTGGCCAACAGGGTCACGTCATGGCCCCGCTCGGCAAGCATACGGGCGAGGCTATGGGTAAAAGCCTCCATCCCGCCCTTGAACGGCGGGGCGATGGGGTGCCGAATATGGCCGACGATGGCGATGCGCAGGGTCATTCCGCCGCGATCCGCTCTTCGCCCCGCAGATAGCGGAGCACACGCGCGGTATTGGCATAGGGCTGGTCTGACTGCTGCTCACAAAGCGCAAAGTCATCTGCATCCGGTTCGCGCAGCTGCACCAGCGCATCGCCATCAGCCCCCACCAAACCCATCAGGCGAAAAGCGGTGAGCCAGTGGTTCATGGTACGGTGGCCCCATTTGTCGGCAAAGATCTCGGTATTGCGCAGGATCGATGGGATGTGGTGGATCGGCGGCATGCAATGCGGGTGATGCTGGTGAAAGACCTTCGCCCCCTTTGCCCAGTGAATCGGCACGCCGCGTTCGTCCAATTCGCGGCCAAAATCGGTATCCTCGCCCCCGTAGCCGGTGAAACGTTCGTCAAACCCGCCGGAGCGGTCCCAATCCGCGCGGTGAATGGCAAAGTTCAGCGACCAGAAGCAGCGGTAATCGTTGCAGCGCTTCAGCCCTTCTGCGGGCGGTCCTTGGCGGTCGGAATGGCGCACGGCCACGGCTTTGAGCGTGTCATAGCTCCATCCCTCGGTCGCCGTGCCCGCGGGGAGGTAATTGACCTCGCCCATGATCAGCCCGTTGCCCGGCACCGCATAGCCCATATAGTCGGCGATCAACTCTGGGGCCGGAATGCAATCCACGTCGAGAAAGACAAGGCAATCGCCCATGGCCTCTGCCGCGACGGTATTGCGCGCGCGTGACAGCGGCAGTTCGCGGCCCGTGACCTGCACCTGCCGGATCGGGAAATCGGTCTGTGGCAGATCGTCATAAAGCCTGTCTTGCATGACCCCGATCACCAGTTCATCCGGCTGCCGGGTCTGACGGGTCAGGCCAAGGATCACATTGCGCAGATGCGCCGCCCGCCCCCGCGCAAGCGTCAGCGCGCTGACTGTGGTGTTTTCAGGCACGGATGGGGTGAACGATGTCATGTAAATCTCCGGTTTCATTGGATGTTTCGGATAGCAACTGATCGGTCAGGCCGGTCAGCCAACGGGTGGTCTTAGCCGCGGCATCTTCGTCGACCAAAGCGCGTTGCAGGGCCGGGTCATGGGTATGGAACGTGCGTTGGATCGCCGCGCGCCATGCCCCGGCAGAGGACGGGAAATGCGGCAGATGATGCGCCGCCCCCGCGCGGTGCAGCGCCGCAGCCTTTTCGATCTGTTCATCGAAATAGCGCCACTCCGGCACGGCCAGCCACGGCGTCTCGGCGGCGAGGATCTGATGACAGGTGGTATTGCCTGTCGAGGCCACGACCATATCCGCCGCTGCCAGATAATCCGCCGCGTTATCGACCCAACCGTGATGGTGCAGGTTCGCAGGTTCGGTCGCATGCCAATCCTGCGCCATCCGACCGATGGTGACAAATGCCGTCTCAGGCAGCGCCCGCGCCGCGATGCCAAAGGGCGCCGAGGCAAATCCGGTGCCGCCCCCGCCTGACATGACAACCACCATGCGCTGATCCGGCGCGATGCCAAGCTGGTCGCGCAACATCGCGCGCCGCGCCGGATCGGGTCGTTTTACGTCGACCCCCAAACCCCCGGCAAAATGCGTCTTTCCCATATGCCGCGCGGGCCAATCAGGCTGCGCCAGCGCCTTTGCAGCGGGGCAAAGTAAGCCAACCGCCCCGTCATAGGCCGCCTGATGCCCCGGATCGCTGCGCTGGCCGTGTTGCAACACTTTCACATGCGGCACCGAACAAATCCGTGCCAGTTGGGCCACCTCCGCCGAGACATCGCTGATCATCAGCACCGGGTTGGCGCTGGCAAACCAAGAGGCCAGTTGCGCCATGGCCTGCCGAATGCCCGGCCAGCCGAGCGGCGCGCAATGCACCGTGTCCGGCGCGCTGGTGGTATCGTTGATGTCTTCGTATCCTGTGGGCTCAAAGAGCGACGGCAGGGCAATAAGCTCAACCTGCCGGGTGAAGGCGGGAAAGATATCGGGCTTGGCACAAAAGACAGTCACCGGCTGGCTTTTCGGCAGCGCGTTGACCACCGCGGCGCAGCGTTCCGCATGGCCCCGGCCCTGATGGTGGACGAAGTAACCGATGGGCCGCGTCATTGCGCCACCATCTTGACTGGCGGCTCCATCGCGTTGAGGGCGAAACCAAAGGTCTCAAGCCCTTCCAAGACCCCCGCCGCATGGGCCGCGCGGGCATGGTAGAGCCGCCTGCCGCTCAGACGTTCGCGCAGCCCGTCCATCGCATTGCCGACCAAAATGCCCCGGCCCGGCCCATCCTCCACGGCCTGCAACATATCGAAATCATTGCCACTGTCCCCGGCCACCACGACCCGGTCCATCGGCATGCCCAACCGCCGCGCCGCGGCACAGACCGCAGGGCCCTTGCCCGCGGCCAAGGGCAGAACATCAATCAATCGCCCATGGGAGGCTACGATCTGCGCCGCCGCCCCGCGCCGCGCCAGATGCCGCTCCAACCGGCGTGCGATGCGCATGTCGCCAAACCCGCTGAGCTTCCAGCGCCGCTGCTCAACCCGCGCTTGCCAGTTGAAGCCAAATTCCTTCAGCGCCCGTTCCACCCAGGCACGGTCCCAGCCCGCATCAAGCTTCTGAGCAAAACGCTCGTCCAGACAGAGCCGCCCTTCTGCATCGGGCAGATAAACTTCGGTCCCCACGGAGGTGATGAACACACCCGGGCTGGGCAGGTTCCACTCGCGCAGCACCCGGCGGGCTTCTGGCAGGCTGCGGCCCGTGGCCACCGCAAATACAGGGCGGTCGCGGGCGATCCATGCTTTGAACAAAGCGGCGGAAGGCGCGCAGCCGGTTAGCGTGTTGTCGATATCGCTGGCCAACATGACCGGCGCCTCTGTGAGCGGTGTAGGGTGGCAGATATCCTCACAGATAAACTGCACCTCCTCGGCCCATTTCGACCAGTCGTAGCGCCCGACATTGGCGCGCCCAGCTTCCGATGCTTCCGCCCAAAACGCAGGCTCGTCCAAAAGCTTCAACAGCGCCGCCTCTATCGCCTCCACATCGCGGGGGGCACACAGATGCCATGGCCAAGGTCCGCCACGATATCGGCAGGCCCGCCCTCTTGCGTCGCCACCACCGGCAACCCATGAGAGGCCGCCTCCAACATGGTCAGGCCAAAGGGTTCATGCAGCGCGAGGTTCACGAAAACCCCGCCCGTTTGCGCCGCGCGGTCATAAAGTGCGGCCACATCGCCCTGCGTATGACTGGGCGGCAATGCCACCTTGCCCCGCAACGCTGGCACCTCCAGCGTCTCGCGCAGGCGGGTCAGTTCCGCGCGGGCCTCTGCATTCGCCTGCAGCGCATCGCCGTGCTGCCCTGCGAGGATCACAAGGTTCGCCCGCGCCTGTAGCGCAGGGCTGTCCGCATAGACCCGCGCCAAGGTTGCAAGGTTCTTGCGGGCCACGGGGCGCGCCACGGCCAGCAGCGTAGGGCGGTCGGGATCGCTCAGCCTATCCGCCAGCAAGGCGCGGCCCGCCCCGGCCTCTGCCGGGCGGCGCAGCGACACACCCGGAGAGACACGGTGCACCCGCGCCTGCGCATCCGCCCCATAGGCGGCGACCTGCACCTCTGCCTCATCGCGCGAAGACAGCACCACCGCATCCGCCTCTAGCAGCGCGCGCCGTTCCGCCGCGACCCGGTCGGTATCTACTGCAGGCCCCGATTTGCTCAGCGCCAGCGAATGCGGGGTATAGATCACCGGGATGCCGAACCGCGCGCGCGCCTCCAGTGCCAATTGCGCCGCATCGGCAAAATGCGCGTGGATCACATCCGGCAACCGCTGCGTCTGCGCCAAATCCTCTAGAAAAGCATCCACCAGTGCGGGAATTTCCGCGGCAAGGTTTTCTTTGCTCAGATACCCCCGCTGCGCGGTCCAAAGCCGCCGGATCGACAGGCTGCGGCTGACCTGTTGTTCGGTCTGCGCGTGAACCGCCCCGAGCGTCGGCTCATCGAAAGCACGGGTCACGATCTGCACCAAATCCACATCACCCCGTGCCGCCTGCGCGCGGGCGGCCCCCAAGATATAGGCGATGTGACCGCCGGTATCTTCGGTCACGCCATAGTTGACAGACGGCGCCGTGAGGCACCCCCGAGGGCAATGTGGCAAATGAACATGAATGGGTCTCCTTATGGAGAGGTGACCCCCCTCGCGCCCTCTCCGTTCCGATAACAAATGTTAATGCATACATTTCTCGACGGCGGGCATGGCGGTCCTAGCTTCTAGCCACTGTACCCTGCCCAGCCCCAATCAGAGCCCGCCAATGCCTTCCCAGATCCCTCCGCGCTATCTGTTCATCGGCGGGCTGCACCGCTCTGGCACGTCGTTGGTCAATCGGCTGGCCAATGCCCTGCCCGGCGCGGGCGGCATCACCGGATCGGCAGCGCCCGAGAATGAAGGCGTCTATCTGCAAGGGGCCATCCCCCATACGGCGCAATCCGGGCGGCCCATGCATTTCGCCACCAATCCACAGGAACATCTGACCGAGGCCCACCCGCTCAACACTTTGGGGACAAAGACCCGGCTGACGCAGGACTGGGCGCCGTGGTTCGCCCCCGACCTGCGCTGGCGGGTTGAGAAATCGCCGGTGAACCTGACCCGCATGCGGTTGATGCAGCACCTCTTTCCGATGTCGCAATTCATCGTGGTCCTGCGCCACCCCGAAGCGGTCGCGGCCTCCGTCGCCGCATGGGTCGATGCCCCGCCACAGGCGTTGATCGATCACTGGATCGCGGCTCAAGCGCAGATGTTGGGCGACCTGCCCTATCTTCATGCGGTGATGGTGCTGCGCTACGAGGACATCGTCGCCGACGCCCCCGCGCCCTGCGCCGGATCGCGCGTTTCATCGACCTTTCCGAAGCGGCGCTGCCCGAAGGCATCGCGGATGGCAACCAAAGCTATACCGGGGTCCCGCAGATGACGGCGGAACAGGCGGAGGAAGCCGCGCGGTGGGGCTATGCCCCCGGGTTGCAGGTCTCACCTTGGCCCGGCCTGATCCAACACCCGCTGCGCGCCGTGCGGGAGGCGGTCGCAGCGGCCTGATCCGTTAGCCGTTGCCAAACACCCCGGTCAGCGCGCGTTTGACGATGCCCCGCACGCCGGGGCGTTTTTCGCGGGCAAAGGGCAGTGGGCGGCAGACCTCGATCGCGGCCACGCCCACGCGCGCGGTCAGCGCGCCGTTCACCAGCCCTTCGCCAAAACGTCGGCTCAGCTTGGCCACGATGGAGCCCCCAAAAGCGGCTCAATCAGGTCGTCGCCCACCGCCACGGCCCCGGTGGCGACCAGATGCGACAGCACTGCGCGGGTCAGCCGCCACGAGCCGAAAAAGCCCGAACGCCCGCCATAGATCTCGGCAATGCGGCGGATCATCCGCAGGTTGCTGCTGAGCGCCGCGGCCACATCAGCCAGCGCCAAGGGGACCAGCGCGGTGACGGCGGCGACCTGCCGGGCGGCGGCCTCGACCTCGCGGGTGGCGGCGCGGTCCAGTGGGGCTAGAACCTCGCTCTCGGCCAGCCCTAGCAGCGCCTCGGCATCGAATTGATCGCCGCGCAGTTCGGTCAGCCGGTCGCGGCCCCAGCGGGTGTCTTCACGGTGTTTGTAAAGCGTTTCCAGCCGATCCGTCACGCTGCGTGCGGCGGCCAAATCCCCCTGTGCCAGCGCCTCGCCCGCGTCATGGCGCAGCCCGTCCAGCCGCGCCAGCCGTCCAAAGGCCGCCATTTCACGCAGGGACAGCAGCAGTAGCACCAGCAAGAACGCCCCAATCAGCAGCGTCATCGCCCAGCCCAGCAGCGGGTAGCGCGCCATCAGGTCGATCACGAAGGTCCAAGCCGCGATCGACACCAGCGCCGTCACCAGCGCCCCGGCCAGCGCCCAGAACATCCGCACCAGCCGCGAGGGTTTGCGCGCGGCGAGCCGTGCGGCGATCTGCATCGCTTGGCCCTTGGGCGGCGGCGCTTCCACGTCCAACTCTGGCACAGCAGGCGCGTCGGCGACCGAGGGCTGGGGCTTGGCGTCTTCTTCTAGGTCGAACAGGATCGGTCCCCGGGCCATCAAGCGGCCTCCCTTTGCCAGTGCAATGTTAGATCGGGCAGCCCTTCGTCATTGGCGCTGCCATCGCCGCGTGCGGTTTCGGCAAACCCGTGGTGGCGGTAAAAAGCGATGGCCTCTGCATTGGCCTGAAATGTCCAGCAAGTCAGTGCCTTATGGCGCGTCTTTAACCTTTTCAACAAGGCCGAGCCAATGCCCCGTCCCCGCGCCGCCTGCGACACATAAAGCGCATCCAACTCGCCGCCCTCACAGGCCGCGAAACCGGCGATCCGGCCTGACTGCTCGGCCACCGTGACCCAGCCGCGGGCGATCATTGCGTCAGCGTGGGCAATATCCTCAGCCGCCGTATGAATGCGCGGCAACCATTTGGTATCACGGGCAAAATCGCTCATGATGCCGCCCACCGCGCCAGCGTCGAGGGGTTGCGCGAGGCGCAGGGTGGCGGGGCGGGTCAGCACCGCGGTCATAGCCGGTCCCCGATCAGAAATTCAGCCGCGCGGTCGAGCCGAATATGGGGCGGGCCGTCGCCGGGGCGCAGGTCCAACACCGCCGGCGCAAAACGCATGATCTGGTAATCCGCGCCCAGCCATTCCTGCGCGCCCTGCCGGGCGGGGGTCAGCAAATGCGCCGGGTCTTCGGGCAACTCTCCGGGGTAGAATGCCGCCTGCCGCCCGCGTGTTTCATCGTCGTTCAAAAGCGTGCCGCGCACCACGTCGAGCGGCTCTCCACCATGGGTCATCACGTCTTCGGTCGTGGCGCGCAGGCTGGCGATGGCCATCGCCCGCGTGCCCGCGCCTGCGTATTGCGCCCGGTCCCGCGCGTCACGGATCAGCGCCTGCATGATGCCGCTCAACCGTGGGTGCTGGCTGTGGTGCAGGTGGTCGGCCTTGGTGGCCGCAAACAGGATTTTCTCAACCCGCTTGCCGCGCAGCAGGCTGGTCAGGAAGTTGTTTGTCCCCGGACGGAAGGCGCCCAGAATATCGGCCATCGCGCCGCGCAGGTCTTCGACCGCCCGCGGCCCTTGGTGGATCGCGCCAAGCGCGTCGACCAGCACCACCTGCCTGTCGATCCTAGAAAAATGATCCCGGAAGAAGGGCTGCACCACCTGTTTCTTATAGGCCTCGAACCGCCGCGCCATTTCGCGGATCAGCGACTTACGCGGTGCCCCGTCTGAGCCCGGCAGCGGCGCGAAGGTCAACACCGGTGAGCCTGCAAGGTCACCGGGCAGCAGAAACCGCCCCGGCGTACAGTCGGAATAGCCATTGGCGCGGGCGGTTTGTAGATAATCGGCAAAGCTGTCGGCAAGCCTGCGGGCGGTGGTTTCTTCCAACTCGGCATGGGGGTCGTTCTGCTCGGACAACGCGCGGTAGCCCGCCGCCTCCTCACGCGAGGCGATACGCTCAATCACCTGTGCCGACCATTCAGCGTAGGAGACATCCATCAGCGCCAGATCAAGCAGCCATTCGCCGGGGTAATCCACGATATCCAGATGCAGCGTGCGCGGCCCTTGCAGCCCCGCCAGCAGCCCATTGGGCCGCACCTTAAGCGACAGCCGCAGTTCCGAAATCGCCCGCGTGCTTTCCGGCCAATGCGGCGTCTTGCCGGTCAGCGCGGCGAGGTGGTTCTCATAGTCAAAACGCGGCACGGTATCGTCGGGCTGTGGCTGCAAAAACGCCGCCTCTATCCGCCCTTCGGAGGCCGCCAACAGCCCCGGCATCCGCCCCCGGTCCAGCAGGTTCGCCACCAGCGAGGTGATGAAAACCGTCTTGCCCGAGCGCGCAAGACCCGTGACCCCAAGCCGGATTACCGGCTCGAAAAACGTCTCTCCCACCGTGTCGGTGACATTCTCAAACTGCCGCCAAATGCCGTCGGCAATGCCTGTGATACCCAAAGCTGCGCCCGTCCCCTTGCCTTTGCCGTTAACATAGGGTCGGCAGCCGGGGATTGCCAGAAGCGCCCGCCCGCGCTAAGGCCCCGTCCATGCCCAGATATGCCTTGAAAATCGAATACCACGGTGCGCCCTTCAATGGGTGGCAACGTCAGGTTGACCAACCCACGGTACAAGGCGCGATCGAGGCCGCCTTGGCCAAGTTGGAGCCGGGCGCGCATACCATCGCCGCCGCCGGGCGCACCGATACCGGCGTGCATGGGCTGGCGCAGGTCGCCCATTGCGACATGGCCCGCGACTGGCGGCCCTTTCGTCTGGGCGAAGCGCTGAATTATCATCTGAAACCGCAGCCCATTGCGATCACCGATTGCGTGCTGGCCCCCGAAAATTTTCACGCCCGTTTCTCGGCGCTTGAGCGACGCTATCATTTCCGCATCCTCAGTCGGCGTGCCCCGGCGGTGCATCAGGCGGGGCTGGTTTGGCAGATCAAACATGGCTTGGATGTAGAGGCGATGCAGGCGGCGGCGGATCTTTTGGTGGGTAAACATGATTTCACCACCTTCCGCTCAACCGTCTGTCAGGCGGAAAGCCCGGTGAAAACACTAGACCGCTTGCAGGTCTCTCAGGTCGAGACCATGGCCGGGACGGAATATCATTTCGACGTGCGCGCGCGGTCTTTCCTGCACAATCAGGTGCGCAGCTTCGTCGGCTCGCTGGAGCGTGTCGGCGCGGGCTCTTGGAGCGTGGCGGATATGGGGACGGCGCTTGCGGCAAAGGACCGTGCGGCCTGTGGGCCGGTCTGCCCGCCGCAGGGGCTTTATCTGGCGCATGTGAGCTATCCGGTGGACCCGTTTGCCAAAGCCTAACGAGGTCCATCGCCTCCCCGCGGGGTGGCGATGCTACGCTAATTTCACGCCACTTTATGGCGCAACCATGGGTGGGCTTTTCGTCGTGTTCCGCCCGTTGCTAAATCGCCTCCCCGACCGGGCGGGCAGGCGATGGTCCGGCGCCTTCGGCTTGTTTCCGGACCCGTAAGCACCCTTACGGCAAAGGCGTCCACGTCCCGTGGAACTTGCCCTCTTCGCTTATCCGCTCGAACCCATGCGCGCCGAAGAAATCGCGCTGAGCTTGGATCATATTGGCCGTGCCGCGCGCCCGGCGCATGCTATCATACCACGCGAGCGCCGCCGACAGCGCAGGCAGCGCCACGCCGAGCAGCGCGCCCGCCGCCACCACACGCCGCAACGCGGGAACGCTCTCTTCCAGCCGTTTGCGCATGGCGGGGGCAAGGATCAGATGCCCGCCCGGCAACTCACCCCGGAAGGCGTCGGCAAACTCGTCCAACAGCGCCGAGCGGATGATGCAGCCCGCCCGCCAAATCTCGGAAATCCGCGCCATGTCGAGGGACCAGTCGAACTCCTCCGAGGCCGCAGAAAGAATGCGAAAGCCCTGCGCGTGGCCGATGATCCGCCCCGCCAAAAGCGCCATTTCCAGATCGTCCACCTCAGGCAGTGGCGCGTCTTGCACGCCTTCGGCCAGCAACGGTTCGGCCATCTCGCGCACGGCCTTTTCGCTCGACCAGCCACGCGCGCCGACGGCGGCTTCGATGGTATTGGCCGATTGCCCCATCTTGAGCGCTTCGATCAAGGTCCAGCGCCCGGTGCCCTTCTGCCCCGCCTGATCGCGGATCACGTCGACCATCGGCGTGCCGCTTTGGGCATCGACCGACAAAAGCGCGGCTGCCGACACTTCGATCAGATAGGAATTCAGCGGCCCCTTGCGCCAGTCGGCGAAAAGGTTGCCGATCTCCACCGCGCCCTGCCCGCCTGCATCCCGCAGCAGGCCGTAGACTTCGGCGATCATCTGCATGTCGGCATATTCGATACCGTTATGCACCGTCTTGACGAAATGCCCCGCCCCGTCGGGGCCCAAATGCGCCACGCAGGGGAGCCTTCGAAATGGGCGGCAATCGTCTCGGCCATCGGTTTGAACTGGGTCCACGAATGTTCGCTGCCGCCCACCATCATCGACGGGCCATTGCGCGCCCCGGCCTCTCCGCCCGACACGCCCATGCCGACGAAATGCAGACCGGTGCCGTCCAATGCGGCACTGCGGCGGCGGGTGTCGTGGAAATCGGCGTTGCCGCCGTCGATCAAGGTGTCGCCCTCATCCAGCAACGGTTTGATCGTCTCGATCATCGCATCGACCGGTGCGCCAGAGGGGATCATGAACAAGATGCTGCGCGGGCGGGCGATGGCGGCGACGAAATCTTCCAGTCGCTGGGTCCCGATCAGGCGCTCGGCCAGCGGGCCGGCTTCGTCAAGGAAAGGCGCGATCCACTCTGCCTCACGATTGCTCACCGCCACGGTAAAGCCGTTGTCGGCCAAGTTCAGCGCCAGAGCAGAGCCCATGGTGCCCAGCCCGTATACCCCGATATCGGCGCCTGCCCCCGTGCCGCGCCCCCGTCCGCCTGCGTGCCAGTTGCCATAACGATCATGCCTCATTTCTAGCCGGTCATACTGCCAAGCCCGCCGATCCGGCGCGCCGCAGTTTGATTTGCGTTCGGGAACACTATATAATGCGGGGATAACAAGAAAAACACCCGACCGAGGCATAGTTCTGTAATGACACAAGTATTTAGACGCGCTTGGGAGGATATGGTCCTTCCTATTTTCAAACGTCCCCGCCGCGTGCAGGTGGCGGCCCTTTGCTACCGCGAGTCCGAGGCAGGCAAAAAGGTGCTGCTGATCACCAGCCGTGACACGGGCCGCTGGATTTTGCCCAAGGGCTGGCCGATCGACGGGTTGGACGGTGCCGGAGCCGCCTTGCAAGAAGCATGGGAAGAGGCCGGGGTGACAAAAGCCGACATCGAATCCGATCCGATGGGCATTTTCGACTATGACAAGGGTCTCGGCGAAGGCTTGACCGTGCCCGTGACCACACAGGTCTATCTCACTCGCGTGCGCGATCTGAGCGAGGAATACCCCGAAGCGGGCATGCGCAAGCGCGCGTGGTTCACGCCCCAAGAGGCGGCGGAACTGGTGGATGAGCCTGATCTTAAAGCAATCTTATCTGCCTTTCACTAAAGCCTAATGGCATCGGGTCTCGGCCCGGTGCCCCATTGCCCTTCCCCAACAGCCAATGCCGCCCTCCGCCGAATGTTACAATTTTGTGACAGGGTGACTTGCGCCCTCGATAGCCTTATGTCACCCCCCGCTTAACGTTAGGATCGTTGGGAGATCATACAGGAATGGCAACGGAACCGCAGGGCAGCCAGTGGAAGACGCTGGACAAGGACCTCAACCGCATTTCGCAAGTCGAACTGGCCGCGACCTATGTCGCCCGCCCCTCGTGGCGCCGGGCATTGCGCTGGCCTTTATCGTGGTGGCAGGTGCCGTTGCGGCGGTCTTCTTCGGGCATCAGCCCTCTAGCTTTGTCGTGATCGCGGCCGCGATCTTCGGCGCCTATATGGCGGTGAATATCGGCGCGAACGACGTGGCCAACAACATGGGCCCCGCCGTGGGCGCCAATGCGCTGACCATGGGCGGGGCGATCGTGATTGCGGCCTTGTGCGAATCCGCCGGTGCCTTGCTGGCGGGGGGCGATGTCGTCTCGACCATTTCCAAGGGCATCATCGACCCGGCCAGCGTGGCCGACACGCGCATCTTTGTCTGGGCGATGATGGCAGCGCTGGTGTCTTCCGCGCTTTGGGTAAACCTTGCCACATGGGTCGGCGCGCCGGTGTCGACGACCCATTCGGTCGTGGGCGGTGTCATGGGCGCGGGCATCGCAGCTGCGGGCCTTGGCGCGGTCAACTGGAGCTCGATGAGCATGATCGCCGCAAGCTGGGTGATCTCTCCCGTGTTGGGCGGTGCCGTGGCGGCGATGTTCCTTGCGTTCATCAAGGCACGGATCCTGTACCAAGACGACAAAATCGCCGCCGCGCGCACATGGGTGCCGGTGCTTGTGGGTCTGATGGCCGGGGTCTTTGCGGCCTATTTGGCGCTGAAGGGCCTCAAGAAAATCATCAGTATCGACATGCCCATGGCCTTGATCATCGGGCTGGTGACGGGGCTGGTGGTCTATGCCATCTCCGCCCCGTTGATCCGCCGCGCGTCCGAGGGGATGGAGAACCGCAACCGCTCGGTCAAAACGCTTTTTGGCCTGCCGCTGGTGCTGTCTGCCGCCCTTCTCAGCTTTGCGCATGGGGCCAATGACGTGGCCAATGCGGTGGGGCCGCTGGCGGCGATCGTACATGCGACAGAGTTCGGCGGCTTTGAGGATAAGGTCAGCATTCCCACATGGGTCATGATCATCGGCGCCTTCGGCATCTCCTTTGGTCTGTTCCTTTTTGGGCCGAAACTGATCCGCATGGTCGGCAGCCAGATCACCAAGCTGAACCCGATGCGCGCCTATTGCGTGGCCCTGTCGGCGGCGATCACCGTGATCGTGGCAAGCTGGCTGGGCCTGCCCGTGTCCTCCACCCATATCGCTGTGGGCGGGGTATTTGGCGTGGGCTTTTACCGCGAATGGCATATGGAGCGGCGCCTGCGCCGGATCGGCGGCCAAACCAGCGAAGTGAAACGCATCGCCAAGGAAGAACGCCGCCGCCGCAAGCTGGTGCGCCGGTCGCATTTCATGACCATCGTCGCGGCTTGGGTAATTACCGTGCCCGCCGCGGCCCTGCTCTCTGCCATGGTCTTTTGGGTGCTCAACACCCTCGTGAACTGAGGTCAGGCGCGTCCGCGCCTTACCCTCTTGCTGGTCCTGCCCTGCTGCCATCTCGGCCCGCAGGGCGGTGACCGGCAAATGCGGCAGCCCCTCGCCTGCAAGCTCTGCCCAGCCCATCACCCGCAAGACCATATCCGTTACCGGTGTCGCCCGGCCAAGCGCCTGCCCGCGGCGCTGCACCTCGCCTTGCAACGCGTCGATCTCGGTCGGGCGGAGGGCGGCAAGGTCTTGCGCCATGGAGGTCCGCGCCTGCGGATCAATCTGCAACATGGCAGAGGCGATGCGTGTGAACAGCGGTGTCGGCAGGCGCAACAGAGCCGGGACCAGCCGCGCCGGGATTGGCGTGGTCATAGCAGGGCGGATCTTCTCTGCCCGCAGAATGGCAAGCGCCTCGGCCCATTGATCGGCCATCAGCCGCCGCCACGCCCGATCCTGCAACTGCGCTTGCAACGGCAGACCGCTTAGCGCGTTCAGCGCGTTGTTGAGGTTCATCAGGAACTTACCCCATTGCAGGGCCGTGATATCCGCGTGTTCCACCACCTTCAGATCCGGCAACGACAGCCGCGCCGCCAGATCCGCCGGTCCGCCCTCGATCACCAGATCGCCCGAGCTTGCCCGGTGGTAGCACCCCTGTCCCATGGCCACGACGTTGAAGGGCACCAGCCCGGCGCGCAGATCATGCTGCGGCAAGTGCTGGGCCAAGGCCGCGCGGTTGCCCATGCCGTTTTGCAGGCTGATAACCTGCACGCCCTGCGCGCTGTGGCGGGCGATCTGCCGGGCGATGTTTTCGGTGTCGCGCGATTTGACCGTGACCAACACGATATCGGCATCGCGCAGACAGGTCTCATCACCCGCAAGGGTCAGATCATCCGCCGAGAGGTAGCGGGCCATGCCGCCAAAATCGGTCAACGTCAGCCCGTGGGTGCGGATCTCGGCCTGAATACGAGGCCGGGCCAGCAGGGTTACGGAATGCCCCGCCCCGGCCAGCAATCCGCCGATGAAACAACCGATCGCCCCCGCGCCCGCGACAACGATGCGGGGGCCGTCGCTCATGCCCCCAGACACCAGCGCATGACGGCTTTTTGGGCGTGCAGACGGTTTTCGGCCTCATCAAAGATCACCGAATGCGGGCCATCCATGACCGAGCTTGTCGCCTCATCATCGCGGTGCGCGGGCAGGCAATGCATGAAGAGCGCGTCAGGTTTCGCCAGCGCCATCAGCGCGTCGTTCACCTGATAGCCACGCAGCTGGTTGTGCCGCCGTTCGCGGGCCGATTGCGGATCATGCATGCTGACCCATGTGTCGGTCACCACCAGATCGGCGCCTTCGACAGCCTTTTGCGGATTGCGTTCGACGGTATAAAGCCCGTCGAGCGCCGCTTCAGGGTCCAGCGGCTCGGGGCCGGTAAAGACGAGATCAAAGTCGAACTGTTTCGCCGCATGGGCAAAGCTGGCAAAGACATTGTTGCCGTCGCCCGACCAGACCACCTTGCGCCCCTTGATCGGGCCGCGGTGTTCCTCAAACGTCTGGATGTCGGCCATGATCTGGCAGGGGTGCGTGCGGTTGGTCAGCCCGTTGATCACTGGCACGGTGGCATGTTCGGCCATATCAAGCAGGGTCTGCTCTTCGAAGGTGCGGATCATGATCATGTCGACATAGCGTGACAGCACGCGGGCGGTGTCGGCGATGGTCTCTCCATGGCCAAGCTGCATGTCCGCCCCCGAGAGGACCATCGTCTGCCCGCCCATCTGACGCACGCCCACATCGAAAGACACGCGCGTCCGGGTCGAAGGTTTTTCAAAGATCAGCGCGACCATGTGGTCTTTCAGCGGCTGATCTTCATCCGCCGCGCCGCGCGGGCGGCCTTGGCGCGCGGCCTTCATGGCGGCGGCGTTGTCGATGATCTGCCGCAAATCGGCGGGGTCGGTTTGGTGGATATCAAGAAAATGGTTCATCTGTCGTCTCTGTCTTGCGGGTCTAAGGCCACGGCCTCCGGTGCCCGAGGAATATTTTAGGTGAATGGCGTTCAGGCCGGGGTCAGCGCGCGCGCGATGGCGTCAAGGCGGGTCACGGCCTCGGCGATCTCATCGTCGGAAATGGTCAGCGGCGGCAGAAGGCGGATCACATTGTCCGCGGCGGGTACGGTGATCAGGTCATGGTCATAGCCCGAGGCGACCACATCCGCATTCGCCACTTTGCATTTCAGCCCCAGCATCAGCCCCGCGCCACGGACCTCTTCAAAGACACCCGGATGCTCTGCCACCAGCCCCTCAAGGCGCTGACGCATCAGCCCCGCTTTGCGGTTCACCTCTGCCAGAAAGCCCGCGTCGGCGACCACATCCAGCACGGCGCAGCCCACGGCACAGCCCAGCGGGTTGCCGCCATAGGTCGACCCATGGGTGCCAGCAGTCATGCCCGACGCGGCCTTTTCATTGGCCAGCACCGCGCCCAACGGAAAACCCCCGCCGATGCCCTTGGCGACCATCATGATATCGGGTGTCACCCCGGCCCATTCATGGGCAAAGAGCCGTCCGGTCCGGCCAACGCCGCATTGCACCTCGTCCATAATCAGCAACAGCCCATGTTGGTCACAAAGCGCGCGCATCTGCTGCAACTCGGCATCCGGCACGGCGCGGATGCCGCCTTCGCCCTGAACCGGCTCCACCATGATGGCGGCGGTTTTATCGGTGATGGCGGCCTCCAGCGCGTCACTGTCGCCAAGATCGAGATGTACGAAACCCGGC
Source organism: Sulfitobacter profundi (assembly GCF_042661425.1). Classification (NCBI taxonomy): domain Bacteria; kingdom Pseudomonadati; phylum Pseudomonadota; class Alphaproteobacteria; order Rhodobacterales; family Roseobacteraceae; genus Sulfitobacter; species Sulfitobacter profundi. The sequence continues at coordinate 382,780 of NZ_JBHSWA010000001.1, forward strand.
AGCAGCGGGCCGAAACCTTTGGTCATTTTCTCAGACCCCGCCGCGGCAATCCCGGCAGATGAACGGCCGTGGAACGACCCGCTGAAAGTGATGATCTCAACCCGCTCGGGCTGGCCTGCTTCATAGAAATACTTGCGCGCCATCTTCACGGCCAACTCGCAAGCCTCGGTCCCTGAATTGCAGAAAAATGCCGTGTCGGCAAAAGTCTCGGCCACCAGCCGGTCAGCCAGCGCCTCTTGCTGCGGGATGTGGTAAAGGTTTGACGTGTGCCACAGCGCTTGAGCCTGATCCGTCAGCGCCTTCACCAGCGCTGGATGCGCATGACCAAGCGCGTTCACTGCGATCCCCGCGCCAAGGTCGAGAAAACGTCGCCCATCCGCCTCGATCAGCCATGTGCCTTCGCCTTTGACAAAGGTCAAAGGGGCGCGATTGTAGGTTGGCAGAACGGAAGGGATCATCTGTTTGTCCTTGAAAGAGGGCCGCGTCACGCCGGTAAAAGGGCATGGGGCTGGCGCAGGGTCAATGGGATTTGGTTGTTTTTGAAAGGGTGCAGCATGTCTGCTGCGAGATCAGGCCATCACGCCGCCCCCTAAAGGGCGCTATGTTTATCGAACGAAGCGTCGTCGGATGGAATATGTGGCACATTTGATCATGGGCCTTGCATAGCCGCCCTTCATCCCCCACGTAAAGCCCCAATCGCAGCGCGCCGCCCTCAAGGGGCATCGGCGCTTGCACCTGCGGCCCCAGAAGATAAAATGGAGGCCGATACACTGACAAAGCGGTCCGGGCTATGGGGCCGCTTTTTAACTGGGGAACCCCGTATGTCCTGGACTGATGAGCGCGTAGAGACACTTAAAAAGATGTGGGGCGAAGGCCAGTCCGCCAGCCAGATCGCAAAAGAACTGGGCGGGGTGACGCGCAATGCCGTGATTGGCAAGGTGCACCGTCTGGGCCTGTCGAACCGCACCGCCGGGGCACCCGCCGCCGCAGCGGCTGCCAAGCCAGAGCCCAAGGCCAAGCCCGCAGCGTCCAAGGCCGAGGCCAAGCCAAAGCCCGCCGCCAAGCCAGCAGCGGAACCCGAGGCCGAAGCCGCCCCTGCGCCCGAATCCGAAGAGCCCGCCGCAGCCCCGGCGCCCAAGCCCAACCTGCCCGCGCGCAAACAGATCATCCCCGCAGGCCAACCGCTGCCGCCGCAGCCTTCGGCCAATGAGATCAGCCCAGAGGCGCTCGCCAAGGTCAGCGAAATCGAGAAGAAGGCCAAGAAGATCGGCCTGATGGAACTGACCGAGCGGACCTGCAAATGGCCCGTCGGCGACCCCGCGACCGATGACTTCTGGTTCTGCGGCCTGCCCGTACAACAGGGCAAACCCTATTGCGAGGCCCACGTCGGCGTCGCTTTCCAACCCATGAGCGCCCGGCGCGACCGCCGCCGCTAAGACTGGCAAGATGCAATGAAAAAGGCGGGTGGGCGTGATTGCCCTGCCCGCTTTTTCTTTGCCTCAAGGCACAATCAGCGCAGTTTCGGCGGTTTCGCCGGATCACTGCCCGGGGCCATCCGGGGCGTGTTCTGCAAAGGCTCCATCTGCGGCAGGTCAAAGCGCAGGCCAACGCGGGCCAGTTTTTCGACCACCGCATCGTTGGGACCAAAGAAGCCCACATCCATCGCCCCTGCCTCGATCCCCGAAAAGGTCAGCGCCTCTGAGGCTGCCCGCACCAGCGCGTCCTGCGCGCGGGGGATCGCGCCGACGAAGGCCAAAAGATGCCCGCGCCCGCCGCCGGTATATTCGACCCCCACAAGGAACGCGCCAGCCGCCATGCCGGTCGCTGTCGCCAGCTTGGCGTCGATCGCGGCGATTAGCGTCTCTGGCAGCCCCTGCGGCGGGAACACCTGATCGATACCCGCCTCCACTTCGCCCGGGGCATGGGCCAAGGTGCTGCGCAGCCAATCCATCGCCTCGGCAGGCAACAGGATTTCCGACGGGGCCACGCCGATGTTCACCGCCATGCCAAGCGGCTGGCCCTCCAACATCGCGGAAATCGCCCGGCCCGAGAGCGCCACATAGGGAGACGCCTCCCCCACATGGGCCGACAGCCGTGCGGCGCGGTCGAAAACCATGACATAGCTGTCCTCAAGCAGCACCGGGCTGATCTGATCGCCCTGCGGCTCATCCTCTAACAACATGAATAGCTCAACATCCGCGATACGCTCGTAAAAGCGCAGGCGGGCGGCGTCATCCTCGGGGGCGGTCATCATCGCGGCATGGGCTTGGTCCAGCGGGGTCGGCTCAATCAGCCGGGCTGTCTTAAGGTCAGCTTGGGGGTCAGCTTGGCGGTCGGTCATTCATCACCTCGGACACGGCGGCGCGCAGACGGGGCAAGACCTCTTCCGCGAACCAGGGATTCTTGTTCAACCATCCGGTATTGCGCCAAGACGGATGAGGCAAGGCAAAGACCCCCGGCGGATGATCCCGCCACCCCGCGACGGCCTCGGTCACATTGCGGAATCCGGGCAGGTGATACTTAATCGCATAGGCCCCGATCAGCACCGTCAGACGCAGGTCGGGCAGCATCTCAAGTACGGGCTTGCGCCAAGTTTGGGCACAGATACGCGGCGGCGGCAGGTCACTGCCCTTGGCGTCATAGCCCGGAAAGCAAAAGCCCATCGGCACGATGGCAACACGGTTGCGGTCATAGAATGTCGCCTCGTCCAAGCCCAACCAGTCGCGCAGACGGGTGCCGGACATGTCCCAAAACGGCTTGCCCGCCTCATGCACCCGTTTGCCGGGCGCTTGGCTGGCAATCAGCAGCCGCGCGCCGGGTTTGAACCAGACGATGGGCCGTGGGCGATGCTGGGTCGCCGTCACGGCAAAACGCTCGGCACAAAGGCGGCAGGCCGCCAGATCATCTCGGATATCCTTCATGAGGAGGAGATAAGCGGTAGGGCCGAAAGATAAAGGGCCGCAACTGATCACTTCGACAAATATCGAAATAAAGCTTGCGTAGGGCTGACATTTCGATATTTCTAGAATCATGAAACAAGAATCCGCAACCCCCGCCCTCACCCTCGCCGCCAGCAGCTTTGCAGCACTTGGATCGGAACAGCGCCTCTTGGTGCTGCGCACCTTGGTGCGCGCCGGATCGGCGGGGCTGAGCATCGGCACGCTGGGCGAACGCACCGGGGTGACCGGCTCGACCCTGACGCATCACCTGAAACTCTTGGCCTCCGCCGGATTGGTGAAACAGGAAAAGCAAGGCCGCAGCACAATCTGCGCCGCCGTCGCCTATGAAGAAGTGCAGGCGCTGGCGAATTTCCTGCTCACCGAATGCTGCGCAGACGCAATCAACGAATGTACGGAGCATGATCATGGCTGAAACCACGCAATCCCCTCCCGTGCTCCATCGACTGGCGTTCTTGAAAGGCGCTTGGGGCATCACCTTGGCTCTTCTTGCCCTCATCGCCCTGCTGGATCCCCCGCAAATCGTGCCGACCGTTACCTTCACCGCCGAGGCGCTTTTGGGCACCGCCCCGTTCATCGCCTTCGCCGTGCTGGCCGTGGCCTATCTCAAAGCCAGCGGCGCTGAGAGCCTGCTCGCCCGCGCTTTTGAGGGCAATCCGGCCCGGATGGTGGTCATGGCCGCCGCCCTTGGCGGGCTGTCGCCCTTTTGCAGCTGCGAGGTGATCCCCTTTATCGCTGCCCTGCTCGCCGTTGGCGCCCCGCTGGGTGCGGTTATGGCCTTCTGGCTTGCCTCCCCTTGATGGATCCGGCCATGTTCGCGATCACCTCCGGCACGCTGGGGTTCGATTTCGCCGTGGCGAAAACCATCGCAGCACTCGGCGTTGGCATGGTCGGCGGCTTCACCGTCTTGGCCCTATCGCGGACCCCGCTCTTTAATGATCCGCTGCGCGCCCAGCCCGCGAAAAGCAGCTGCTGTTCTTCGGCCAAACCCTTCTCCGGCGCGCCGGTTTGGAAGTTCTGGCAAGAGGCCGAGCGCCGCGCGAGCTTTAGCGACACGGCGCTGACCAACGCGGTTTTCCTCGTGAAATGGCTTACGCTCGCCTATGTGGTCGAAGCCTTGATGCTGACCTACGTGCCCGCAGAATGGATCGCCAATATCTTGGGCGGCACCGGGATCATGCCCATCATACTCGGCGCTTTGGTGGGGGCACCGGCCTATCTCAACGGCTATGCCGCGGTCCCCTTGATCGACGCGCTGTTGGCCCAAGGCATGACCCAAGGCGCGGCCATGTCCTTTGTCATCGCAGGCGGGGTCAGCTGCATCCCGGCGGCCATTGCTGTCTGGGCGCTGGTCAAACCGCATGTCTTTGCCGCCTATCTTGCCTTTGCCTTTGTCGGAGCCATCTTCGCGGGCATGGCTTGGCAATTGGTGGCCTAATGGGGCACGGGCATCCCCCTGCGCATATCCGCGATCAGGTCAAAGCGGTGTTGGCAGACCGCTTTGACCCGCACCACGGCACGCAGGCCACGAAAGACGCACAACAAAGCTGCGCCGAGACGAAAGTGATTGGCCACTGACGACGGGCCGGGCCGCCGCGAACCTAGGCCGCGGCCCGATCCCCGGAGGGTTTCTGGGGCTCTTCATCGCCGATCGGCCCGTCCCCGTTGACCATATCTTTGACATGTATCCCATGCGCCAACTCGCGCCCGGACCCATTGCCCAACGGCATATCGATATAGAACGTCGTGCCGGGGCCCGCGTTTTTGAAGTAGTCGATCTGACCGCCCAAGGCTTCGATGATCCGCTTGGAGATGTTCATGCCCAGACCGGTGCCACCCACGGCGCGCTGGTCAGACGAGTCGATCTGCGAGAATTCGTCAAAGACCTTCTCCCGCTCGGATTCCGCAAGGCCGATCCCCTCATCAATCACGCTGATCCGCACCTTATCCTCGTGCTTGACGGAGGTGACCTTCACCGTCGACCCCGCGGGCGAGAATTTGGCCGCATTGGACAGAAGGTTGGACATCACCTGCTGCAGGCGTTTTTCATCGGTGGCAATTCCCGCCGCATCCGAAGGCTTGGCATAGCGCAGCGTCACGCCCAAGTTGCCTGCAAAGGCCTGATTAAGCTCAATCGCGTCTTCGATAATCGTTTGCACTTCAAGCGGTTCGATATCAAAGCTCACCTTGCCCGCCTCGAACTTTTGCAGGTCGAGAATCTCGTTAATGATCGACGTGAGCCGCGCCGAATTGCGCTGCGCGATCTTCAAGACCTTCTCCATCTGCGGGGTCATTTCACCCAGAACCCCGGCGCAGGCCATATCGAGCGACCCTTTGATCGACGTCATCGGCGTGCGCAGCTCGTGGCTGATGGTGGAGACGAATTCGGTTTTTACCTTAAACGCGATCTTGGTTTTCTCATGCTCTGCTTTCAACTCTTCCAACTGGCGCAGGTTGGTGCGGTACATTTTCATGAAGATACGCGAGCAATCGACGATGAAATAAAGCACGAAGACCACGGTGAACAACTGGGTCCAGAGCTCGGACTCTATGCTCGCCCCGGTGCGGACGATGTCCCAGATTGGAATGAACAGGAATGTCGCCCCATAGATCGCAAGCCGCAGCATCAACACTGGCAGGATATGATGGTTGTTCATCGACGCAAAAAGCGCTGCCGCGAATAGGAAGAACAGCGGCAGAAAATGGGTCGTCGCCCCCTGCTGAAGCGCAATCCCAAGCGCGAAATAGCTGATCACCCCGGCGCTTAGCACCGTCCCGAGGTAGATGCGGTTCATGAACAACCGCGCCAAACGGGGGCTGCGCCCGCGCCACCGGGTGATGCGCAAGAAGAGAAGGTAGTCAAAGGTCTCGGAAATCGCGATAAAGATCAACGTCGTGATCGACAGCCAAAGTTCGTAGTAGAAAGCGGACAGGCAAATGGCCGCCGCAAAAATCATTTGCCGCTGCCAGAACAGGTTAACGCCGACTTGGGAATAATCCCGCATCTGCTGCACCTTAGTCGCGTCAGCGAGATGCGGCGTATGAATCGGCCCGTATGTTACTTTTTCCTGCGACATCGCTCTCGTTTTCTTCGGTCGGCTGCTCGAATGTCAGCATTCTGCCGACAAACGCCCTTAACATGTTGCATTTCGGCATCGTCGCACATGTTAGACGCGATCTTCCCCACTTCTACACCCGGAAATGGGACATAAGTATGGCCATTTCATGCAACTAGAGGTTAGCCTCTTGATAAGAGTTATTTTTACAGCGAATTTTCGAGGTCAAACATGAGTCTGCAAGGACGGAGCTTCAGTGGGAAATCTTGGCAGGATGTTCTTCCCGAACTGACGCCACAAGACGCTAAAGCGTTGGAAGTCAAAAATAATCGTTTTCCCCGTAAACTCCTTGGCCCCAAAGCGGCTGAACCTGATCCCTACAGCCCAGAGGCCCTCGCCCGGGCCAATCCGTACATGCGCGCCACAACTTTGTCGTTTTTAAACATGCATCAGCACGGTGAATTATTCGTCAATTTCCTCCGGGCCCGACGCCGAATCTTTATCGATGACAAGCAATGGGATCTCCCTCAGGTTGATGGGATGGAGTTTGACCAGTACGACACGCCCCGCGCGCGCTGGATCGTTCTGCACGAGTATGGAGAGGTCATGGGCGGCGTGCGTCTGATGCCCACCACCTCGACCTGCGCGCAGTACAGCTACATGCTGCGCGATGCGCAGCTCGGGATGCTGCCGGACATTCCGCAGGACGTGCTGTTTTTCAAAGCGCCCGTCCGCGATGACATTTGGGAAGCGACCCGCCTTTTCCTGACCAGCGCGGTCCCCGCGCAGCGCCGCATTGCCGTGCAACGTATGCTCATGAACCAAATGGCCGGTGCCGCCTATGCCATGGGCGCAAGCCACGTTTTGGGCATTGTGCCTGCCACCTTTAGCCGGTGGATGACCCGGCTTGGCCTGATGAGCGCCGTGCCTGTGGGCCCTGTGCAAAACATCGACGGCGACCGCACGCAGGCAGCCTTGATGAACGTCAGCTACATCGGCGAGATGACCCCGACCGAAAGCACCCACACGCTGCACTGACCACCGCACCGACCGCTGCGCAGATAGGCAAGCCGACATCGCCCCGGCGGCTTGCCCAGCGACCGCGCTACAGGCGGCGGTTTGAGCCGCCGCAGCGCTGCTCGTGCCCTGCCCGCACGGCGACTTGCGGCGGCCATCGCCTGCATTTCGACATATTGTGGTCAAATTCGGCGCATAAACGGTTAAGGTACCTCTGATACAAGAGGCGCCGAGAGGCCGCGCTCAGCACCAACTGGAGCAGGGAATGCTGGAATTTGAAAATGTGTCCAAGTCCTTTTGGACGGGATCGCAGCACAAGGTCATCCTTGACCGGGTGTCTTTTCGCGTGGAACTTGGCAAGTCCTTGGGCATTCTGGCCCCCAACGGCACCGGCAAAACCACCCTGATCAACATGATGGCCGGGCTTGAGAAACCGGATGACGGTGAGATCAGGCGAAGCTGTAACATCTCGTTTCCATTGGGTTTTATGGGCGGCGTCGTCAACAAAGTCTCAGCCATGGAGAACGCCCGCTATATCGCGCGGCTCTATGGGCTCGACCCGGATTACGTCGAGAGTTTTTGCCGCTGGCTGTGCGGCTTGGGCGAATATTTCGACCAACCGCTTGGCACCTATTCCGCAGGGATGCGGGCGCGGTTCTCTTTCGCGCTGATGTTGGCGCTGGATTTTGATATCTATCTGATTGACGAAGGCATGCCCGGCACGACAGACGTAGAGTTCAACCGCAAGGCGGGCGACATTCTGAAAGAACGGTTGCAAACCACGACGATCATCATCGTTTCGCATCAGGCCCATACGCTTGAAAAGTTCGCCCGCTCCGCCGCTGTCCTTTTGGATGGTAAATTACATATGTTCGACACCTTGGAAGAAGCGAAACAGCTCTATGACTACGAAACCCAAGGCTAGGAAATTCCGCATCCGCAAGGCACCGCCGCCCGCCGCCTCCGGCGCATCGCCGAGCAGTGCAGCGAAAGCGCAGGCACCGCAGACCGATGCCGAAAAGGCCGAGAGAACGGCCAAGCTGCGCGCCGTGCCCGATGCAACGCAGGTAGAACCGTCGTACAGCAAGGAAGCCTTGGAACATGCCGCGCGCAGCGGCAAAACCTCGGATCCTGAAAGCCCCCGCAGCGGAGAGGTGTCGTCGGCCAAGGAAGTGTCGGCCGAGCAGGATATCGACGCGATCCGCCGCGAAGGGTTGACGGGCCGCCAATTGCGCATGGCGCGCCGCGTGGCGCAGAAACACGGGCTGGCACCGACCTCGGATTTCGACGCCGTGCGCCTTTTGCGCGCCAAGGGGATCGACCCGTTTCAGCGGTCCAACATGCTGGAACTCGTAGTGCCGCAATCGGGAGATCAGGGCGGCAGCGATCTGCCCGCCACCCGTGGGCAGCCCGGCGACGCAAAGGTGCAGCTGCCGCAGACCACTCCGCGCGGCCCCCGCGGCCTGCCCTCGACCGATGTGAGCCCCGCAGAGCGCCGCCAGCGCGAGATTTCCGACATTCAGCGCGACATCACCCGCCGCCGTCGCCGTAAAGCGGCCATGCTGATGGTGCGGCTTGCCTTCTTTGTCATGCTGCCGACCTTCGCGGCGGGCTATTATTTCTACAAAATCGCCACGCCGATGTATGCCACTGAAAGCCAGTTTCTGATCATCCAGAACGAAGGCGGCGGCGGCACCAGCCCCTTTGGCGGGTTACTGCCCACGCAATTCGCCAATAGCGCAGACAGCATCGCCACGCAGGCCTATCTGCAATCGAAAGACGCAATGCTGCGCCTTGATGAGGACGCAGGCTTTCGCACGCATTTCGCAGACCCGCAGATCGACGCGATCCAGCGGCTTTCGGAAAGCCCCACCAATGAGGAATCCTACAAGACCTACAAAAAGAACGTCAAAATCGGCTATGACCCGACCGAAGGCGTGATCCGGATGGAGGTCATCGCCGCCGATCCAGAGGTGTCGGAAGAATTCTCGAAACGCCTGCTCACCTATGCCGAAGAGCGGGTCAACGACCTGAGCAAGCAAAAGCGCGAAGACGGCATGCGTGACGCGCTCGAAGGCTATGAGACCGCGCAGACAAACCGCCGCGCGGCGCAGGAAGCGCTGATCAAACTGCAGGTCGACAACAACGTCGATCCCGAAGCGATGATCGCCTCGATCCGGACCCAGATCACCAATTACGAAACCCTGTTGATTGAGAAAGAACTCGAACTCGCCGCTCTGCTCGACAACCAGCGCCCGAACCAAGCCAAGGTCGACGGCGCGCGCGGCGATGTGCGGCGGCTTCGCGAACAGCTGACCAAACTGCGCGAACGCATGACCGCCGCCAACGAAGGCGAAAACTCGCTGGCGCAACAGGCGGTCGCGGCGCAGCTTGCGCAGGCCGATCTGGCCGCCGCCGACATGGTGCTGCAAAGCGCGCAAACCGCAATGGAGCAAGCCCGAACCGAGGCCGGGCGGCAGGTACGCTACCTCACCGTGGCCGTAAACCCCGTGGCCCCGGACGAGGCGACCTACCCCCGCAAGTTCGAAAACACGATATTGGCTTTTCTTATCTTTGCAGGCATCTACCTGATGTTGTCCCTGACAGCGTCCATTCTAAGAGAACAGGTAACTTCATGACCCAGCTGCGCATTGGCAACCTGACCGTCGGCAACGACCGTCCCCTCACCGTGATCGCTGGCCCCTGCCAGTTGGAGAGCGAAGACCACGCGCAGATGATCGCAGGCATCCTGAAAGAAGCCTGTGACGCGGCTGGCGCGCAGTTCATCTTCAAGGCCAGCTATGACAAGGCCAACCGCACCTCCCTCTCGGGCAAACGTGGTTTGGGCATTGAAAAGGGTCTGCAAGTCCTGCAATCCGTGGCCCGCGCCAATGATGTGCCTGTGCTGACGGATGTGCATAACGAAGCGCAATGCGCCCAGGCTGGTGAAGTGGTCGACGTGCTGCAGATCCCTGCGTTTCTCTGCCGCCAGACCGATATCCTGCTGGCCGCTGGCGAAACGGGCAAGGCCGTGAACGTCAAGAAGGGCCAGTTCCTCGCCCCTTGGGAGATGCAGAACATCGTCGACAAGATCGAAAGCACCGGCAATAAGAACATCCTCTTGACCGAGCGCGGCACGACCTTTGGATACAACACGTTGGTTGCCGACATGCGCAGCCTGCCGCAGATGGCCCAAACCGGCTATCCGGTGGTGATGGACGCGACACATTCCGTCGCGCAGCCGGGTGGCAAGGGCGGCTCTTCGGGCGGTCAGCGCGAATTTGCGCCCGTCATGGCGCGCGCGGCCGCATCCATCGGCGTCGCCGCTATTTTTATGGAGACGCACGAAGACCCCGATCGCGCGCCGAGCGATGGGCCCAACATGATTTACCTCGACCAGATGCCGGGGCTGATCAATCTGCTGATGCAATTCGATGCGCTGGCAAAAAGCCATCCGCTGACTTTCTAAATTTATCCCAAAAAGCGAGTATTTGACGTGAGTAAACCGGCCTCCACCGTGACCCCGAACACTTGGGAATTTCTCCGCGATGCGATGATCACCCCGACAGGCTTTCGTGAATATGACGCGCGTTGGAAATATCCCGACGACATCAACCTGCCCGGCATCACCGCGCTTGGCCTTGGCCTTGGCACGCAAATGCACGCGCGCGGGATCGAGCCTGTCATCGCCGTGGGCAATGACTATCGCGACTATTCGCTGTCGATCAAAAATGCTCTGATGCTTGGGCTGATGCAGGCCGGGATCACGGTCAAGGATATCGGCCCCGCCCTTTCCCCCATGGCCTATTTCGCGCAGTTCCACCTTGATGCTCCGGCGGTCGCCATGGTCACCGCCAGCCACAACCCGAACGGCTGGACCGGCGTTAAAATGGGCTTCCAACGCCCCCTGACCCACGGCCCCGATGAGATGGGCGAGCTGCGCGACATCGTCCTGAATGGCCGGGGCGAGCGGCGTCCGGGCGGTGCCTATGAATTTGTCGACGGTGTGCGCGAAGCCTACCTCGACGACCTTGTGGGAGACTTCAAAATGACCCGCAAGCTCAAGGTCGTCTGCGCCACTGGCAACGGCACCGCCTCGGCCTTCGCGCCTGAGCTGTTCCGCCGGCTGGGGGTCGAGGTTGTCGATAGCCACAACACGCTGGACTACACTTTCCCCCATTACAACCCGAACCCCGAAGCCATGGAAATGCTGCACGACATGGCCGACAGCGTGCGCGCCTCCGGCGCCGATCTGGCGCTTGGTTTTGATGGTGACGGCGACCGCTGCGGCGTGGTGGACAACGAGGGCGAAGAAATCTTCGCCGACAAGATGGGCGTCATCATGGCCCGCGATCTGGTGAAACTTTACCCCAACAGCACCTTTGTCGCGGATGTGAAATCCACCGGGCTCTTTGCCTCTGACCCTGAGTTGCAAAAACACGGGGCCAAGGCCGACTACTGGAAAACCGGCCACAGCCACATGAAGCGCCGCGTCAAAGAACTGGGCGCGCTGGCGGGCTTTGAGAAATCCGGCCACTATTTCTTGGCCGAGCCGATTGGCCGTGGCTATGACTGCGGCATGCGCGTCGCGGTGGAAATCTGCAAGCTGATGGACCGCAACCCGGACATGTCCATGTCTGACCTACGCCGCGCCCTGCCCCAGACTTGGGCCACGCCGACCATGTCGCCCTACGCCGCGGACACCGAGAAATACGACATCCTCGACCGTCTGGTTGAAAAGCTGGTCGCCAAAGCAGAGGCCGGAGACAAGATTGGCGGGCGCGCTATTGCCGAGGTGATCACCGTGAACGGCGCGCGCGTCATGCTCGACAACGGCGGCTGGGGCCTCGTGCGGGCGTCGTCCAACACGCCGAACCTTGTCGTGGTTTGCGAAAGCCCCGAATCCGAAGCCGAAATGCGCGCCATCTTTGCCGATATCGACGCAGTGATCCGGACCGAGCCGGGCGTCGGCGACTACGATCAATCGATCTGATCCGGCCCTTCGGCGACTTGAATAAGAAAGGCCCGGGGCATTGCCACCGGGCCTTTTTTCTTTGATCTGAAAGGGCTTACTTCAGTGCCGCTTCGCAAAAGGCGCGAATACGCTCCGCATCCTTCACACCCGGCGCACTTTCAACGCCAGAGGACACATCGACCTGCCGCGACCCGGTAAGGGCAATCGCCTCTCCGACGTTGTCTGCATTCAAACCACCGGCGAGCATCCAAGGCTTCGGCCAGCGCCGCCCTGCAATCAGCCGCCAGTCAAATGCCAAACCGTTCCCACCGGGCAGGACCGCGTCCTTCGGCGGTTTGGCATCAACCAAAAGCTGATCCGCGACCGTCACATAGTCGTTCAGCACCGCCAGATCAGCGCGGTCCGCCACGCCGATGGCCTTCATCACCGGCAGCCCATAGCGGGCCTTGACCTCGGCCACCCGCGCGGGGCTTTCGCTGCCGTGAAGCTGTAGCATGTCGAGAAACGGCACCGCCGCGAGCAGCGCATCAAGCGCTGCATCATCCGCGTTGACGGTCAGTGCGACTTTGCAAATGCCATCTGGCACCGCTTCCGTCATATGGGCTGCGGCCTCAAGCGACAGATGGCGCGGGGATTTTTCGAAAAAGACAAAGCCCAGCGTCCGAGCGCCCGCCAAAAGGGCGGCGGGCACATCCGCGGGGTCGGTCAAACCGCAAATTTTTACGTTAACATTCTCGGGCATGGGAGGGGTTTAGCCTGCTTCGTCCAGCAGCGCCAGCACCTCATCCTTGCCCTGATGCTTCTCTTCCTTAAGGCGGATCACTTCGCGCTCTAGGCGACGCCGCTCGCGGGCCTGTCGCGCCAGTTCTGCCCGGTGGCCGTGCTCTCGGATCCATTCCCAGACAAAACCAACCAAGAGACCCACGATAATCCCGCCAAGGATTACAATAAAGAGCGGCAGTTCCACGGATGGGTTCACCGCAAACCAACCTGAAATCTCGGTTGGAAGCACCTGAAGTGTCACGATATTTCGGTTCGCCAAGGCAACGGAAACCAGCGCCACCGCGAACAGCGCGATGCAGGCATAACGAATGTAACGCATCAGCTTTTCCCGTTCAGCCGGTCGCGCAGTAACTTGCCGGTCTTGAAGAAGGGCACGTGCTTTTCTTCGACATTCACTGTCTCACCGGTGCGCGGGTTGCGCCCCACGCGGGCATCGCGCTTTTTGACCGAAAAAGCGCCAAAGCCGCGCAGTTCAACCCGGTCTCCACGCGACATGGCACCCGTGATCTCGTCAAAGACCGTGTTTACGATCCGCTCAACATCACGTTGATAAAGATGCGGATTGTCGTCAGCGATCTTCTGGATCAGTTCCGACCGGATCATGGCACGTCCCCCGAGAATTTATTGATGTCTTAACCGACTATAGGAAATAACGCCCCACACGGGAAGGTGTTCCACCAGCGCTGCGATAGATTTTTCGCAGCGAAACCTCTGTTATTTCGGCTTTTTTCCGCCGCATACTGCCCGCAATGGCTCCGATGCACAGGGATTGGGCGCACATCCCTAATCCCGCTTTGCGATCGACTGCGGGGCGCGAAGGCAAAAAGGCCCCGCATGTTGCCATGCGGGGCCTTCGCTAACTACACACATTCAACGTGGAATGTGTTTACTCGTCGTCGCCTTTCAGCGCCGCACCAAGGATGTCGCCCAAGCTCGCGCCGGAGTCGGAGGAACCGTACTGCTGTACCGCCTCTTTCTCTTCTGCGATCTCGCGCGCCTTGATGGAGACGCCCAGACGGTGTGCCTTGGCATCAACGTTGGTGATACGCACGTCAACCTTGTCACCGACCGAGAAACGCTCAGGGCGCTGTTCGGCACGGTCACGGCTGAGGTCGGAACGACGGATGAAGCTCTTCATGCCTTCGTATTCGACTTCGATGCCACCTTCTTCGATGGAAGTCACGGTAACGGTCACGATCGAGCCGCGCTTCACGCCGCCAACGGCTTCGGCGAACTTGTCACCGCCAACGTTCTTGATTGAGAGCGAGATGCGCTCTTTCTCAACGTCGACTTCGGAGACGACGGCCTGAACCACGTCACCTTTACGGTAGTCTTGGATCGCTTCTTCGCCGCGCTGGTCCCAGCTGAGGTCGGAGAGGTGAACCATGCCGTCGATGTCGCCGGGCAGGCCAACGAACAGACCGAATTCGGTGATGTTCTTGACTTCGCCTTCGACTTCGGTGCCCTCGGGGTGTGTTTCAGCGAACACTTCCCATGGGTTGCGCATGGTCTGCTTGAGACCAAGGGAAACACGACGCTTGGCGCTGTCGATTTCCAGAACCATGACTTCGACTTCTTGCGAAGTGGACACGATCTTGCCGGGGTGCACGTTCTTCTTGGTCCAAGACATCTCGGACACGTGAACCAGACCTTCAACGCCCGGCTCCAGCTCAACAAATGCGCCGTAATCGGTGATGTTGGTCACACGACCGCTGTGCACGGAGGACAGCGGGTATTTCGCGCCAACCAGATCCCACGGGTCTTCTTGCAGCTGCTTCATGCCAAGGCTGATGCGGTGCGTCTCTTTGTTGATCTTGATGACCTGGACCTTGATGGTCTCGCCGATCGACAGGATCTCAGAGGGGTGGTTCACGCGGCGCCATGCCATGTCGGTGACGTGCAGCAGACCATCAACGCCGCCAAGGTCAACAAACGCGCCGTATTCGGTGATGTTCTTGACCACACCATCGACGGTCTGACCTTCGGTCAGGTTGCCAATGACTTCGGCACGCTGTTCGGCGCGGGACTCTTCGAGGATCGCACGGCGCGATACAACGATGTTGCCACGACGGCGGTCCATCTTGAGGATTTGGAACGGCTGCTTGAGACCCATGAGCGGGCCCGCGTCGCGCACGGGGCGGACATCGACCTGCGAACCGGGCAGGAACGCAACTGCGCCGCCGAGGTCGACGGTGAAGCCACCTTTGACACGGCCAAAGATCGCGCCTTCGACACGCTCTTCTGCAGCATAGGCTTTTTCCAGACGATCCCAGGCTTCCTCACGGCGGGCCATTTCGCGGCTGATGACAGCTTCGCCACGCGCGTTTTCGACTTGGCGAAGGAAAACTTCGACTTCGTCGCCAACTTCGATTTTGGGGGATTCGCCGGGATCAGCAAATTCTTTGAGCTCAACGCGGCCTTCCATTTTGTAGCCGACGTCGATGATGGCTTGCCCCGCTTCGACAGCGATCACCTTGCCTTTGACGACTGTGCCCTCTTGGGGCGTGTCCATTTCGAAGCTTTCGTTCAGAAGCGCTTCGAATTCGTCCATTGCTTTAGTCATGTAGCTTTTCGTATCCTTATCAAATGTTTCTGGCCGCGCGGTTGTCTCCGCCGGTCTGGAGTTGCAATTGGTCGTTGTGGTGGCACCGTGCAGATCACGCCGGAGAAGCTCCGAAGCAAAGGCACAGCGGTAAACCCGCAGCCGAACGCAAACAAAAGAGGGCCGGTTGGTACCGACCCTGCCCGTTATATCGCGCCCGAAGCTGTAACCGCCCCTTAGACAGGGCGCGTATAGGCCAATTTTGCCGCTCCTGCAAGGGCTATGCATACGTTTGGCGGGTGATATGCGGGGGTCTGCCGGGTGGAGGCGCTGTGGGCTCTGGCAAAAATCAGGGATGCTCGACACGATCCACGCGAGTTGAAAAGGCAGGCGGGGCCCGCGACGCCAACGCGCCACCAAGCGCGCCCTACGACGCCTGCGCGAACAGCCTCACCGTGGACAGCCCCGTCACCCGACTGCCCCGCCCCATCCGGCACCCAGACCCGGTGTCGGTTTTGGCGGATCGGCAAGATCGCCTTCGGCAAGCTCGCTGCCTTGAAAGCTGGCCAGATCCTCTACAAACTCCCACAGGCGTAGGAAGGTATAATCGACCTTTGCCAGCTCTTCCTCCACCAGCGCCGGGTTCGACCGGTCGAGCGCGCGCAGGTCGCGCATCACGTCGCCGACCATCGGCTTTATCTCCTGCGCACATTCCCCGGCAAAGCGCCGCAGAACACTCTGAACCTCAGAGCGCTTCTGCTCCTGCGTGGTGATGCCCAGTTGCAGTGCTGTCTTTTGCAGGGCGTTGAAAGCCGAGCGCCGCAAAGTGCTTTGCGAAAGCTCATCCTTGGCGATGTAATCGCTACACCCGCCGCGCAGCGCCTCAATCGCCACCTCGGTTTGATCCGTCCCGGTGACCATCACGGTTGCCGCGGCACCGTTCTGCGGATGGGCCCGGATCATCTGCAGCCCGCGCAACCCGTCCCCATCGGGCAGGTTGTAATCCAGTAAGATCAGGTCAAACTCCCCCTCATCCAACTGCTGGGCTAGGGCGGCGATACTCTCCGCCTCGGACATTCGGATGGGAAAGTCGAGCCCACCGCAAAGCCGTTTGATCCGCATGCGATCAAACCGCTGATCATCCACGATCAGGATACGCGCCACAGTGCCCGGCGTAGTCGTACCGCCTGCCGTATCGCCCGCGCCGGCCTCATGCCTTGCCACGCTCATCAGCTGTCCCCCTGCATTGCCCCGACATCTAGGCGCAGGGAGCCTAACAAATGATTAACCCCCACCTATTCGCCACCGCCCCTGCAGAGGAATGTTGCGGTGACGCGGCGGGGCGGCTACATGAGCCGCCATGAGTGAAACAGAACGCCCCCGCCGCAACTTCTATGGCCGCCTCAAAGGCAAATCCCTGAAGAAGTCGCAAAAGACCTATATCGACGAGGATCTCGACGCATTGTCGCCGGGGGCCGTCGATTGGGAGAGCAATCCCGACCGCACACCGCTGGACCTCGACACGCTCTTTGACGGGCGCAAGGTCTGGCTGGAAATCGGCTTTGGTGGCGGAGAGCATCTGGTGCATCAGGCGGGGCAAAACCCGGACGTCGGCATCATCGGCTGCGAGCCTTACATCAACGGTGTTGCGATGCTGCTGGGCAAAATCCGGCGGGCGGGCGTCGATAACCTTGCCATTCATCCCGGTGACGTGCGCGATATGTTCGACGTGCTGCCCGAAGCCTCCATCGACCGGGCGTTTTTGCTCTATCCCGACCCTTGGCCAAAAACCCGCCACCACCGCCGCCGCTTCGTCACGCCCGAGCATCTGCAGCCTCTGGCCCGCGTGTTGAAACCCGGTGCGATTTTCCGCGTGGCGACGGATATCGAAGACTACGTGCGCCAGACCCTTGAACAGGTGCCGCAGCACGGGTTTGACTGGCTGGCCGAAGGGCCGGAGGACTGGCGTGCGCCTTGGGATGATTGGATCTCGACCCGCTACGAGCAAAAAGCGCTGCGCGAAGGGCGCACCCCGCATTACCTGACCTTCCGCAAACGCTAAGCCCGAGCGCCTGATACCACCCTGATTACAATCCATTGCACGCGCGGCGATGGACGCTGCCGCCCGCCTGCGATAATAGGGGCCTCAAGCAGATTAGAGGTACCTCATGTCCAGTCACGGCAGCCCCATTCCCATGTCATCGCGCGCCTGCGGGCCGCTTAGCGGCACCGCCGAGGTGCCCGGCGACAAGTCGATCTCGCACCGCAGCCTGATCCTTGGTGCCATGGCCGTGGGCGAGACCACGATCACCGGGCTTTTGGAGGGGCAAGACGTGCTCGACACCGCCAAAGCCATGCGCGCTTTCGGGGCCGAGGTGGTTGACCACGGCGGCGGCTCCTACTCCGTCCATGGCGTTGGCGTTGGCGGCTTTGCCGAACCTGACAATGTAATCGACTGCGGCAACTCCGGCACCGGCGTGCGGCTTTTGATGGGGGCGATGGCGACCTCTGCGATCAGCGTGACATTCACCGGCGATGCCAGCCTCAACAGCCGCCCGATGGCCCGGGTGACCGATCCGCTGGCCCTGTTCGGCACGCAATCCGTGGGCCGCGCCGGGGGCCGCTTGCCCATGACATTGGTGGGCGCGGCTGAACCTATGCCGGTGCGCTATACTGTCCCGGTCCCTTCGGCGCAGGTCAAATCCGCCGTGCTGCTGGCCGGGTTGAATGCCCCCGGCAAAACCGTCGTGATTGAGGCGGAAGCCACGCGCGACCATACCGAGCGGATGCTGGCAGGCTTCGGCGCCGAGATCACGGTTGAGGACACGGACGAGGGCCGCATCATCACCCTGACTGGCCAGCCCGAGTTGAAGCCGCAACATATCGACGTGCCGCGCGACCCCTCCTCCGCCGCCTTCCCCGTTTGCGCCGCACTGATCGTACCCGGATCGGATGTGCTGGTGCCGGGCATTGGGCTGAACCCCACGCGAGCGGGCCTGTTCACCACCCTGCGCGAGATGGGCGCGGATCTGACCTATGAAAACGAACGGACCGAGGGCGGCGAGCCTGTCGCTGACCTGCGCGCGAAATTCTCCCCCAATCTCCATGGCATCGAAGTCCCCCCGCGCGGGCGGCGAGCATGATCGACGAATACCCCGTGCTCTCGGTCGTGGCGGCCTGTGCAACCGGCGAAACGGTGATGCGCGGCGTCAAGGAACTGCGCGTCAAAGAAAGCGACCGGATTGAGGCCATGGCCAGCGGGCTGCGCGCGAATGGGGTTGAGGTCGAAGACGGGCCGGATTGGTGGATCGTCAAAGGGCTGGGCCACGGCAATATTCCCGGAGGCGCGACCTGCCAAAGCCATCTCGACCACCGCATCGCCATGTCGTTCCTGATCCTCGGCATGGTCGCGCAAAACCCGGTGCAGGTGGATGACGGCGGCCCCATCGCCACGTCCTTCCCGATTTTCGAGCCGCTGATGGCGTCCTTGGGGGCACAGGTCGAACGGCTGCCTGCGTGATAGGCGACCGGCTCATCTGGCTCAGCCTCTGCGCCGCATTGGCCTTTGCAGCCCTTGCGGGCTTTGCCGAAACCTACCTGCGCGCGGGGGGCATGGGGGTCTTGGATGGGCGACTTTGGGGCTATGATCTGGCCGAGGCACGCGCCTATCTCGCCGCCCTCAGTCCGAGGCAGACCGCACTTTACCTCGGCCAGTTCCGGCTGGCTGACACCGCCTTCCCCGCGCTTTTGGCGCTGGCGCTGTTACTGTGGTTTCGGCGTTGGTCGGCGGGCGGGCTTCGGCTGGCGCTGACGCTGGCCGTCGCGCTCTACCTCGGGGCGGATTACACCGAGAACATGCTGATCGGGCGGCTCATTGAACTGGGGCCAGAACGCCTGACGGGACAAGCGGTCGCGACCGCCAGCCTGTTTACGCAGGCGAAATGGATGATACTGGCGGCCTGTTTCGGAGCAGCCCTGCTGCTTGGTCTACGGGCGCGCAACGAAAGGAACCTGCAATGACGAAGAACACCAGCGGCGGCATGACCGTCGCCATCGACGGCCCCGCAGCGGCGGGCAAAGGCACGGTCGCCAAGGCTGTCGCGGCGCATTTCGGCTTTGCGCATCTCGACACCGGGCTCTTGTACCGGGCGGTGGCCGCGAAAACCCTTACCGGGATGAACGCCGAAGAGGCCGCGCAAACCCTCGCCCCTGTCGATCTCGAAGACCCCAGCCTGCGCAACCCGGATGTCGCGCAGGAGGCCAGCAAAGTGGCGGTGATCCCCGCGGTACGGGCTGCCCTCGTGCGGTTCCAACGCAGCTTTGCCACCCGCGCGGGCGGTGCGGTGCTGGACGGGCGCGACATCGGAACGGTGATCTGCCCCGATGCGCCGGTGAAACTCTTTATCACCGCCAGCCCCGAAGTGCGCGCGCAGCGCCGCTTTGCAGAGCTTGCGGGCAAGGGGATTGAGATCACCTATGAAACCGTGTTGGAAGACGTCAAACAGCGCGACCTTCGCGACATGAGCCGCGACCAAGCGCCGCTGAAACCGGCCGACGATGCCAAGCAGATCGACACGACTGAGATGGCGATTGAAGATGCGGTGGCCGCTGCGGTCGCTCTCATTGAGGCCAAACAGGCCGAGCGGGGCTAAACGCCGCGAAGCCTAGGGGTGGGCGCGACCGCCCACCCCGATATCGTTATACTGCCGCCTTAAGCTGCTCGACCAGATCGCGGCGCTCCCAGCTGAAACCGCCATCCGCATCAGGCGCGCGGCCAAAGTGGCCATAGGCCGCCGTGCGCTGGTAAATCGGCTTGTTCAACTGCAGATGCTCGCGAATGCCGCGCGGGGTGAGGTCGATGATCTGACGGATCGCCTTTTCAATCGCCGCGTCATGCACATCGCCGGTGCCATGGGTGTCGCAATAGATCGACAGCGGCTCGCTCACGCCAATCGCATAGCTAAGCTGAATGGTGCATTTCTTGGCCATCCCCGCTGCCACGACGTTTTTGGCCAAATAGCGCGCCACATAGGCGGCGGAGCGGTCAACCTTGGTCGGGTCCTTGCCTGAGAACGCACCGCCGCCATGGGGCGCGGCTCCGCCATAGGTGTCGACGATGATCTTACGACCCGTGAGGCCCGCGTCGCCATCCGGCCCGCCGATGACGAAAACGCCCGTGGGGTTCACGTGCCAGACGGTGTCATCGTCGATCCAGCCCTCGGGCAGCACTTCGCGGATGTAAGGCTCAACGATATCGCGGATATCGGCGCTGGTCTGGCGTTCGCTCTCATGCTGGGTCGAGAGCACGATGGAGCTGACCCCCACTGGTTTGCCGTTTTCATAGCGCACCGAAAGCTGGCTTTTGGCGTCGGGCCGCAGGGTGGGCTCGGTGCCGTCCTTGCGCACTTCGGCCAGACGCCGCAGCACCGCATGGGCGTAGTGGATCGGAGCGGGCATCAGCTCGGGCGTCTCGTCGGTGGCGAAACCGAACATGATGCCTTGATCGCCTGCGCCCTCTTCCTTTTCACCCGACGCATCAACGCCTTGGGCGATATGGGCGGATTGGGGGTGCAGCAGGTTGGTGATCTCACATGTCGCGTGGTGGAACTCATCCTGCTCATAGCCGATGTCTTTGATGCAGGCGCGGGCGATGTCTTCGACACCGGCCAGATATTCGTCAAGCTTGGCCTTGTTGGCCAGACCGACCTCACCGCCAATCACGACGCGGTTGGTGGTGGCAAAGGTCTCGGCGGCGACCCGCGCTTCGGGTTCCTCGCTGATGAAAGCGTCGAGGATCGCATCGGAAATCCGGTCGCAGACCTTATCCGGGTGCCCCTCGGAAACGGATTCCGAAGTGAAAGTGTAGTTCTGACGGGACATGTAGTGCTCCAATAAAAATTACGCACCACGTCAGGAAGCCGTTGTGGTGCTCTGCCAATGGCTTAGACAACCGCTGGTGGATGGTCAATCGGCATTCCCGGGGCTGCGGCGGCGGGCCACGGCAAGCCCCGCAAGGCACAGCGCCAAGAGCACAGAAAGCGGCAAATCTCCGCTCCGGCTATAGAGTGTGGGCGGCAAGGGCGCGGGCAGTGGCGCGTCGATTAACCCTTCGGTGTTCAGCGCCAGCGACGCGGTCACACGCCCCTGCGGGTCGATCATCGCCGAGATGCCAGTGTTGGCCGCACGGGCCATCGGCAGCCCCTGCTCAATTGCCCGCATCCGCGCTTGGGCAAGGTGCTGGCGCGGGCCTGCGGCCTTGCCGAACCACGCATCGTTGGTGACCTGCATCAAAAACGCGGGCCGCGCCGGTGCGGCGTTCACGTCATGGGCAAAGACGGCCTCATAGCAGATCAGCGGCAATGCCGCGCCGAGCGGTCCGATATCCAAAAGCTGCGCACCCGGCCCGCTGGAAAAGCCGTTGCCCTCCTGCGCGGCGAGCCCGTGTATCCCGAAACGCGCCATTAGATCGCCCAGCGGCATATATTCGCCAAAGGGCACGAGATGGTGTTTGTCATAGACCTGTCCGACCGCTCCATCGGCATCCAGCACCACCAGCGAATTGTAATAGCGCATGTTCGACCGGCGCTGCACGCCCAGAACCACCGGCACGTCAGAGGCGGCTCCAATCTCGGCCAGCGCACTGCCCGCCATATCCAGCGCCCATGGGATCGCGGTTTCGGGCCAGATTACCAGATCAGGCGCTTGGCCCCCGTCTTGCGGCGCGGCGGCGGTATAGTCGAGTTGCCGTGTGAAAAAGAATTCGAATTTGTCGGCGTTCCACTTCTCTCGCTGGGTCGCATTGGGCTGCACCAGCCGCACCACATGATCAGTCAGAACCGCTGGCGGCGCTTGCGGTGGCAGCAGCAAGAGCAGAACGGTCGACAGCGCCAGCGTCCCCTGCCCCAATCGCAGCGCCAAAGGGCCGCGCAGCAGCAAGATCGCGGCGATGGCAAAGAGCCAGAGGTTCAGCGCATAGGGGCCGACCCAAGCCAACCCCTGCCCGGCCATCACGCCGACCAGCGCCTGCGCGGGCATGGCCCATGGAAAACCCGTGAAAATATAGGCGCGCAGCAGTTCCACCGCCGCCCAAGCCAGCGCCAAGGCCAGCCCGCGCCGTGGCGCAACCCAGCGGGCCAGACCAAAGGCCAGCCCCCAAAACAGCGCCATGCCCGCCGCCAGCAGGATCAGCGCAAAGGGCGCCATCCAGCCGTGGCGGGCCACATCGACCAAGAAGGGCGACACGATCCATTGCAGCGCGTGCAGGAAATAGCCAAAGCCAAAGCCCCAACCCAACAGCGCCGCGCGAAACGGGCCGCCAGATCGCGCACGGTACAGCCAAAACGCCGCCACCAGCCCGGCAAAGAGCATAAGCGGCAGTTCATAGGGTGCTTGCCCGAAGGCTGCGACGGCGCCGGCGATCGGAGCCAGCAACATCCGGCCCCGCATCGCCAGCCGTTGCCTCATCCCCCGGCCCCTTGGGTGCGGACCCGCAACCTTTTGATGCGGCGTGGATCGGCGTCGATCACTTCGAACTCAGGGCCATCGGGGTGCAAAACCACTTCGCCGCGCGCCGGAACCCGGCCCGACAGCATAAAGACCAAACCACCAAGGGTGTCGATCTCCTCCTCGTCGACGGTCTCATGATCGGTCAGCGAATGGCCAATCTCAGCCTCGAAATCACCCAATGGTGTCTTGGCGAGCGCCAGATAGGTACCGGGTTTCTCGACCGTCCAATAGGTGCCCTCGTCGACATCATGTTCGTCTTCGATTTCGCCTATGACCTGTTCGATCAGGTCTTCGATGGTGACAAGCCCGTCAACGCCGCCATATTCATCAATCACCAAGGCCATATGGCGCCGCTCCGCCTGCATCTTGGTCAGCAGCACGCCGATGGTCATCGACGGCGGCACATAGACCAAGGGGCGCAGCATGGCGCGCAGATCAAATTTGGTGTTTTTGCCGTTAAAACCGTGGTTCAGCGCAAGGTCTTTCAGGTGGACCATGCCCACGGGCGTGTCCAGCGTGCCGTCATAGACGGGCAGCCGTGTCATACCGCTTTCCTTGAAGACGGCTACCAGCTCATCCAACGTGGCGCTGACCGGCACAGCGGTGATATCAGCCTTAGGCACCGCCACATCATCGACCCGCATCCGGCGCAGATTGATCATGCCGTGACCCGTGGGCCGCTCGGCCTCTGCCGATGCCTCTGGGGTGTCATCTTCGCTGTCCGATGGGCTTAGCGCCTCGAACACCCGAGAAAAGAAATTACCGGTGCGCATTGCGCTATCGTCCGGCAGCTCATGTCTATCTTCATCCGCAAGCGCGCTCTGCGCCGCCTCAGATGATCCGTCTGTATCGCCCATTGGGTCCCGTCTGTGTTGCAAAGCCCCTTAAGGCCCATTTTCCTTATATGGGTCATCATAACCCATTTTGCCAAGTATTTCGCGCTCTAACCCCTCCATCAACATGGCGTCGGGGTCATTTTCGTGGTCATAGCCCAGAAGATGCAACAGCCCATGTACGATGAGATGGGTCACATGCGCATTCAAAGGCTTGGCCGCCGCATTGGCCTCGGCGGCACATGTCTCATAAGCCATGGCGATGTCGCCCAGTTCAAGCATTCCGTCAATGCCGGGGGCGACGGGCAGCGGATCGCCGCCCGGTATGGCCGCGCCGCGTTCCTCCGCAGGCCAGCTGAGCACATTTGTGGCACGCGCCTTGCCACGAAAATCTTCGTTCAGCACAGCAATGCGCGCATCATCGCAGGCCAGTAGGGTCATCTCTGTCGCCTCGGCGTCGAGGCCGAGATGCCCCAGAGTGGCGCGTGCTGCGGCATGGGCGAGCGGTTCAAGGTCGACCGCGTTCCAGCGGTCGTCCTCAATCACGATATCGAAATCTTCAAGCATTACGTCAAGCGGCACCGCTATCCGCCTCATAAGCCTCGATAATCGCCGCCACGAGCGGGTGGCGCACCACGTCCTTCGAGGTGAAGTAGTTGAAGCTAATACTTGGGATCGTTTTCAGCAAACGTTCGGCATCCTGAAGCCCCGACTGCACCCCGCGCGGCAGGTCGATCTGTGTGCGGTCGCCAGTAATTACCATGCGGGAATTTTGCCCCAGACGTGTCAGGAACATCTTCATTTGCATCGACGTGGCGTTCTGCGCCTCATCCAACACGACAAAAGCATTCGACAGCGTCCGCCCCCGCATAAAGGCCAGCGGTGCGATCTCGATGCGCTTTTCCTCTAGCAGTTTCGCCAGTTGCTTGCCCGGCAGGAAGTCATTCAGCGCGTCATAGAGCGGCTGCATGTAGGGATCGACTTTGTCCTTCATGTCACCCGGCAGATAGCCCAGCTTCTCCCCGCTTCGACCGCAGGGCGGGAAAGGATGATCCGGTCCACATGGCCACCGATGAACATCGACACGCCCACCGCCACCGCCAGATAGGTTTTGCCGGTGCCCGCAGGGCCGATGCCAAAGGCCAGTTCATTGTCGAACAGCGACTGCACATAGGCTTTTTGCGCATCGGTGCGCGGCTCGACCCGTTTCTTGCGGGTCTGGATCTCAATCGCGTCGCCCATCGGCATTTCCAACTGATCGCCCTGACGCACGCCAGTGCCCGCGCTGGAATTGCCCATGCGCAACATGCCGTCCACATCTGCAGGCTCAACCGAGCGCCCGCTTTCCAGCCGCACATAAAGCGCGTTGAGCAGGCTTTCTGCTTTCTCGACGGCCTCGCCCTCACCCAAGATCTGCAGGTGATTGCCGCGCCGGATGATCTGCACCTCGAGCGATTTCTCGATGGCAGCCAGATGCGCGTCATAGGCGCCGCAGAGGTCGATCAAAAGGCGGTTATCGGGAAACTCCACCACCCGTTCGGCCGCGGTTTCCGGTGTCATCAGATCAGTTGAAGGCAATGCGCGTATCCTTTGTGAAGCACTAAATGGTGAGATAGTCAGGCGGGCAGGATTTACCAACCCGTAGCGACAAAAAGGGCCGAAGCGCAACGCGCTCCGGCCCGGTGTGTTTGATATGGCCCGCCAAGGTCAGTTCGGGTCTTTGATCTTGGAGCCACCTTTGAAGTGGCCCGCGGTATGTGTCGGCGGCGCCACGCCCGAGCAGACCGGCTTGCCGAATTTATCAAGCCGCGCCGAGAGATAGCCCTCGACCCCGTCATCGATGATCCAGTGGTCGCAGCCGTTTGGATCAACCCAGATGCCCGCTTGAAGGGTGCTGAGGTGCTTTGTGTCGATGCCGCGGTCAACGGTCTTGTCCGAAGGATACCCCCGGCCCAGACCGCCTTCGTAATCGGTACAGGCCGACAGGCCGACGGCACAGGCGGTGACCATGAGAAGTTTCGTCTTAATCACTTTTACGGTCCCTTCAGCGAATGCAGATAATTTCGACACGGCGGTTTTTGGCCATGTTCGCAGCGGAATTGTTCGGCACGGCAGGCATCCGTTCACCATAGCCACGCACATCAGCGATCTTGGCCCCGACTTGGTTGGCGACACGCGCCACCGAGTTTGCGCGGTTGTAGGACAGACGCATGTTATAGGCATCCGAGGCACGGCTGTCGGTATGGCCGGTGATGATGTAGGACACCGCGCCGGTCGACTGGAAGAAATTCGCCAGACGCGCGCGACCCTGGGCCGAGATGTTGTATTTGTCGGTGGCAAAGAACTGGTCCGCTTCCATCACACCGCAGACATCGCCACGGCGGCATACCGGGATGCCCTGACGGGTCGTATGCGGGGTCATATAACCCTCGGCCCCGTCATCCATGACCCAATGTTCACAGCCATCGGGATCGACCCAGATGGTCGGCGTGTAGACGCCCTTGTCACGGCCCTGTTGCGAGGGTGTCTGCGCATCGGCCGACGTGCTGGCCACAGTCAGCGCCGCCGCCATCGTCAGGCTGGCCATGGCGCGCAGTGCTTTGGAAATAGTGGGTCCCACAGCTTTTGTCCTATTCTAAATATTGATTCTTATTTTTGGCAAATGCGACCCCTCCCCGGACCCGCGCCTTGTTAGTATAGGGTTAGGTTAGGTAAAAACTGCCCTGCTGTGAAGCTGTGAAATCAACATTTTGTGGCCGAGCCTTGACCGATTACAACGAATCCTTCGCGCAATAACGGTGAAACCGATGACTGCGGCGGCCGTTTTCTGTTCACCGGAAAGACTGAAATTACCCTATTGCCTATGCCTTGGCGACAATCCCCGGCAAGCCCTTGAGATTGTTCTCAACCCCCTGACAGTGCCTTCGAATCCTCTTGAAACACGCACCTTTAGACCTAAACCTCTATCCATCGGATCGCGAGGGTGGGACTTCGCGCGGCTTTGCCGATCTTGATTGCTGCAATGATAACTGGGGGACCAACTCATGATGAAAATGCTACTCGCCACCGCCGTCACCGGCCTGCTTGCCATGCCTGCTTTTGCCGGGGTGTGAAATACGCCTACCACAACCAGGGCAAGGCGCATCCAACGGGCAATGTGATCCACGTCAGCTGCTACCGCGGCCCGTGGAATGATGTGATCTGGGACCGGCCAAACTCGGTCTTCGTGGATAGCCTCGTGGCCGTCGGCTATGACTTCTCCACCGCCCATGCCGTGGCCGAGCGTGTCTGCCGGGATCACACGCTGGTGGGCAACCCTGAGGGGCTGAAAGCGACGATGAAACGGATCTTTGCGGATGCCGCTTCGCATCGCAAGCACAACTACTGACAAGCTTAGGGTGCGCGGCAACGCGCACCCGCAACGGCCCTAGTGGCGGCCCGTTAGACCAAGACAGCCGCCAAAGAGTTTGTCTTGGCTTCGGTCACCCTTACGCGCTGAATGTCACCGATCTGCGCCGTGCAGTTCTCGATATGAACCGCGTGCAGATACTCTGACTTGCCAAGCATCTGACCGGGCAAACGGCCCTTCTTCTCAACCAGAACCGACACCTCGCGGCCCACCATCGACTGCTGGATCTCTTGTTGGTGCTGGGTGATTAACCCTTGCAGGCGCTGCAAGCGATCGTCGGCCACGGCTGCATCGACCAGCGGGCGTTCGGCCGCCGGGGTGCCGGGGCGGGTGGAATATTTGAACGAATAGGCATAGCCGTAGCGCACCTGCCGGACGAGCTCCATCGTGGCCTCAAAGTCGGCATCGCTTTCCTCGGGGAAGCCGACGATGAAATCGCCTGACAGCACAATATCAGGCCGCGCCTCGCGGATGCGTTCGAGCAGCTTCAGATAGCTCTCGGCGGTGTGGCTGCGGTTCATCCGTTTCAAGATGTGATCACTGCCCGACTGCACCGGCAGGTGCAGGTAAGGCATCAACTCGGGCACCTCACCATGGGCCGCAATCAGATCGTCGCCCATGTCGTTGGGGTGGCTGGTGGTGTAGCGGATACGCTCCAACCCGTCGACCTTGGCCAGCGCGCGGATCAGACCGGCCAGCGTCATGCCGCCGTGGTAAGCGTTTACGTTCTGGCCCAGCAGAGTGACTTCGCGCACGCCGCGCTCGACCAGATCGCGGGCTTCTTCCAGCACCTTCTCGGCGGGGCGAGAGACTTCGGCCCCCGCGTATAGGGCACCACGCAGAAGGCGCAGAACTTGTCGCAGCCCTCTTGCACGGTGAGGAAGGCCGCGGGCGCGCGTTTCATCTTGGGGCGGCCCTTGAGGTGGTCGAATTTGTCTTCGGCCGGGAAATCAGTGTCGAGCGCGCTCTGCCCGCTCTGCACCTTCGCCTCCATCTCTGGCAAACGGTGGTAGCTTTGCGGGCCGACCACCAGATCGACAGCCGGCTGGCGGCGCATGATCTCTTCGCCTTCGGCCTGTGCCACGCAGCCCGCCACACCGATCTTCAGATCAGGGCGTGCGTCTTTCAGCGGCTTCAGGCGGCCCAGCTCGGAATAAACCTTCTCAGCCGCCTTTTCGCGAATGTGGCAGGTATTGAGCAGGATCATATCCGCATCATCGGCCCGGTCGGTCGTGACATAGCCCTGACCGCCAAGGCTTTCGGCCATGCGTTCGCTGTCATAGACGTTCATCTGGCAACCATAGGTCTTGATGAACAGCTTTTTCGGTTGTGTCATGGCGGGCATCCAAGGGTTTTGACGGATTTCGGGCAGATGGCGTCGTCTAACAGCGGTGGCCGCGTCTTGCAATGGACCCGGAATTGACCGACCTTGCGGCACGGAAATACCAGCGGGGGCCTATGCGGTATCGCGATCTAGATCATCTTATCAAAGAGGCCCGCCCGGCGCTGGAGGCAGGCCCCATCGCCATGATCTTGGTCGAGGATGAGGTCGAGGTCGACACCACCCTGCGCCACCACCAGCAAGCGGGCTTTGACAGTGTGGTGGCGCTGATGCCCCCGCTTTTGACCTGCCCCGCGACTTGCAGCAAAGCGTGCTGCGGGTGGACTATGACACCACCGCCGAAGCCGCGCTGGAAGGGGCCGTGAACCGCATGATCGCCGCGGTGCCGGGGCAATGGCTTTATTATTGCTACAACGCCGAATATCTGTTCCACCCCTTCAGCGAGACGCGCAACGTCAAGGAATTGCTGGCCTTTCACGGAGAAGAGCGGCGCGATGCCATGCTGGCCTACGTGGTCGACCTCTATGCGCTGGACCTCCAAATGCATCCCGATGCCGTCTCACTCGATCAGGCGCATCTGGACCGGTCGGGCTATTACGCGCTGGCGCGCAAGGATCCATCGCGGCAGGGGCATCCCAAGGAACGGCAGCTTGATTTCTTTGGCGGGCTGCGTTGGCGGTTTGAGGAACATGTGCCACCGCAGAGCCGCAAGATCGACCGCATCCCGCTGTTTCGCGCCAAACCGGGGCTGCTGCTGCGCGGCGATCACACGTTCAACGACGAGGAATACAATACCTACGCCTGCGCGTGGCACCATAATGTCACCGCGGCGGTCTGCTCTTTCCGCACGGCCAAGGCGCTGAAAAGCAATCCCGGCAGCCGCTATGATATCCCGACATTCCAGTGGCATAATTCCGAGCCGTTCGAGTGGCATTCCCGGCAGTTGATGGATTTGGGTCTGATGGAGCCGGGGCAGTGGTTTTGAAAAGCTTCCTTCGCCACCACACCGCCCGGTGGCACACCGGGCATCGCCGTCCCTCCCCCGGAGGGCGATTTCGCAACGCTTCACCAACGAGACACGCTAGGTCCAAGAACACCCGCCCCGCGCCACGTGACCATCGATCGCCCACCAGGGAGGGCGATGCCCTCAGCATTCCCCCTTGCACCGACCCGCCGATGCCGTCCCCAAGATCAAAACCTCCTTGCACTCACCCGCCATGCACCTATGACGGAAGACAGCCTGAACGGGAGGGTCCGATGTCCGTCAACTTGCTCGACACATTCATCAAACCGATGCACCGCGAGGGCATCAAATTCGTGGCGATCTTCGCCGCCGTCACACTGGTGCTCTTCGCCATCGAAGAGGTGCTGGGCTGGATCGGCGTCGGTCTCACCATCTGGTGCTACTACTTTTTCCGCGACCCAGAGCGTGTCACGCCGGATAGGCCCGACCTGATCGTCAGCCCTGCCGACGGCATCGTTTCGCTCATTGAACCTGCCGTGCCGCCCGCCGAACTGGGCATGCCGGATGTGCCGCTGACCCGCGTCAGCGTCTTCATGAGCGTGTTCAACTGCCACATCAACCGCGCCCCCGTTGCGGGCAAGGTGCAGGCCGTGGCCTACCGCCCGGGCAAATTCTTCAACGCCTCGCTCGACAAGGCCAGCGCCGATAATGAGCGTAACAGCCTGTGTATCCGTATGGACGACGGGCGCGATCTGGCCGTGGTGCAAATCGCGGGCCTCGTGGCGCGGCGCATCGTTTGTTTCGTCAAATCCGGCGACGGGCTGGAAACCGGCGAACGCTTTGGCTTGATCCGCTTTGGTTCGCGGCTAGATGTCTACTTGCCCGAAGGCGTCGACCCGATGGTGCGCATTGGGCAGACCATGGTCGCCGGGGAAACCGTGCTGGCCGAGTTGAAACCGCCGGTGGCCCAGTCCACCCCCGTCTAGGATTGCTGCATGCGCCCCTCTTCTGAAAAGTCCGGCGCAGACCTTGCGCTGATCCAATTGCTGCCAAACGCCCTGACCATCACCGCGATCTGCGCGGGCCTTTCGGCGATCCGCTTTGGCGTGAATGGCAACTATGTGCTGGCGGTGCAACTGATCCTGCTGGCCTGCGTGCTGGATGGGTTGGACGGGCGTCTGGCGCGGCTCTTGCGGTCGTCCAGCCCGATGGGCGCGGAACTGGATCTGCTGGCCGATTTCCTGAACTTTGGCGTGGTGCCGCCGCTGATCCTCTACTTTTGGGCCTTGCAAGACATGGGCGGCGCGGCTTGGATTGCGGTGCTGATCTACGCAGTTTGCTGTGTGGTGAGGCTGGCCCGGTTCAATGTGAACGACAAGGCCGAAGCCGAGAAAGCCAAGAATGGCGACGCGGTCGGGGAATCCGGCTCCTACTTTACCGGCATCCCCTCGCCCGCAGGGGCCCTGCTGGTGTTGTTGCCGATGACGCTGTCCTTTGCTTTCCACAACCGGCCCATTCTGCCGGACTGGATCATTGCGCTGCATATGGTGCTGATCGGGTTTCTGATGATCAGCCGCATCCCCACATGGTCTTTCAAAACCACCAAGATTTCGCGCCGCCATGTGAAATACCTGCTCGTCGGTGTGGCAATTTTTGCCGCAGCGCTGGCGACCTACGCTTGGACCACACTGGTAGTCCTCTGCCTGGCCTATATCGGCATGGTGATCTGGGGCCTACTGCGGGGCAAGAGACTGAATAAACCCAAAAGGAATTAAAATGGATATCAAGGCGGTCGAGACTTCTTATGCCCGCTGGGCGCCGATCTACGACAAGACCTTTGGCGCGCTGACCAGCGGTGGCCGTCGCCATGTGGTTACCCATATCAACAAGGGCGGCGGCACAGTGCTCGAAGTCGGCGTCGGCACCGGATTGTCGCTGCCGCATTACGCGTCACATCTTTCAGTCACAGGTATGGATTTCAGCGATGAGATGCTTGCCAAAGCCCGCGAGCGCGTCGCGCGCGAAGGGCTGACGCATGTAGCCGACCTGCGCCAGATGGATGCGCGCGACCTTGATTTCCCCGACGCCAGCTTCGACACCATCGCCGCCATGCATGTGCTGTCGGTCGTGCCCGAACCTGAGCGCGTCATGGAAGAGATCGCCCGCGTGCTCAAACCCGGCGGTCAGGTGGTCATCGCCAACCACTTCATGCGGACCACCGGCGTGCTGGGCTTTCTTGAAAAGGTCTCGGCCCCCTTCGCCAATACGCTTGGCTGGCATTCAGATTTCGAGATGGAGACCGTGTTGCAACAAGACGCGCTGCAGGTCGAACACGAACGCGCCTTGCCGCCAATGGGCATGATGACGTTTCTGGTGCTGCGCAAACGCGGCTGATCGCTCACGCGGCGGGGCGCGCCCCGCCCGTTCAGGATTTCCGGCGCAGGCGGATCACCACATCGACCGAGGCAATCTCGGCCCCATCGGGCGCATCGGGAAGCTGCGCGATCACCAATTGCTCAGAAGGCGCGTCGGTCAGCTTGCTGTCGTCTTCCCAAAAGAAATGCGGGTGGTCGTGGGTGTTGGTGTCGAAATAGCTTTTCGAGCCATCCACGGTCACTTCCTGCAACAGCCCCGCATCACAAAAAGCGCGCAGCGTGTTGTAGACCGTGGCCAGCGACACGGCCTCGCCCTGCCCCTTTGCGGCCTCAAACAGGCTTTCAGCGGTGACGTGGCGATCTTGGCCATCGCCCACCAGAAGGCTCGCCAGCGTGACACGTTGGCGCGTAGGGCGCAGCCCGGCCTGAGCCAGCCAGCGCGTTCCGACCTCTTGTTCCTGTTCGGACATCAGTTCCCTGCCTTTCAGGGTCATATAAAGGAGGAAATCCCCGGTTTTCAATTGAAAACCTCAAGCCAATCGTCGCAGCCCCTCGCGCGCGGGCCTTGCAGCGTGCCGGAACGCGATGTTAAACGGGGCCGATGTTATAACAGAGCAGCAGGAGAGCCGCAGGATGGCCGACTACCCCACGAGTTTCGACAAGGAAGATCTGCTGAAATGCGCCCGCGGCGAGCTTTTCGGCCCCGGGAACGCACAGCTTCCCGCCCCGCCGATGCTCATGATGGACCGGATCACCGATGTCTCGGCCGATGGCGGCGCCCATGGCAAGGGCCATATCATCGCCGAGTTCGACATCACGCCCGACCTGTGGTTTTTCGAATGTCACTTCCCCGGCAACCCGATCATGCCCGGCTGTCTGGGCCTTGACGGTCTGTGGCAATTGACCGGTTTCAACCTCGGCTGGCGCGGCTGGCAGGGGCGCGGCTATGCGCTTGGCGTGGGCGAAGTAAAGCTGACCGGCATGGTGCGCCCTGAGCGAAAAATGCTGACCTATAAGATTGATTTCACCAAGGCGATCCAGACCCGCCGCCTGACCATGGGCGTGGCCGATGGCATCGTCGAAGCCGATGGCGAGGTGATCTATCAGGTGAAAGACATGAAAGTCGCGCTGAGCGAAAGCTGAGCCAAAGCGACATTCCGACAAGAAAAAGGGGGCCCGCGTGGCCCCCTTTTGCGTTTGCATCACCCGTTCAAAGCGTCTGCATCTCTTGCACCTTGCCATCGTGGCGCCCGGTCACTGCAGCCTCGGCCAAAACGGCGGCGACATCAGCGCGATGTGCCTTGCCTTTCTGATCGACACCTTCGCCGAGATTGATCGCATTGGTCTTGGGGTCATCGGTCAGCGCCACAGGCCGCAGGATCGAATGGGTCAACCCAGAGGCTTGCAGGTGCGCGTCTGCTGCCTGCTTCGCCTTCAGGTAATGGGTCATCTCATTGTCCTCCGGCGGATTGTCGGCACCGACAGAGCTCAGCATGACGAAACGCTCAACATCGGCCTCGCGCGCCAGATCGACCAGATGTTGCGCGCCCTCGCGGTCGACCTTCTCGGTCATCTCTGGCCCTGTGCTACCGCCAGACCCGGCAGCAAAAACCACCGCATCGACGCCGTCACAGACACCCGCCTGCAGATTGGTCAAATCACCCTTCCGCTGCTCGGTGCCCTCCGGCAAAACCGACGTGTCTGAACCGTCGCGCACCAGCGCGATGGGCTCGGCTCCTCGGTCTTTCAATTCACTGACGAGCAAACGCCCGGTTTTGCCGGTCGCACCGGCGACAAGTACTTTCATAGTCATCTAGAACCTCTTGCAATCTATCGTTCAAATCGGCGAGCGGCATGCAGCACCGCCCGCCCTTTGCCATTTAGGACGGCAGAAAAATCGCCTTGGCGTTGACGAATTCGCTCATGCCAAAACCGCCATGTTCACGTCCATAACCGGAGTTCTTGACCCCGCCGAAGGGCATATTCGGATCCGC
Source organism: Sulfitobacter profundi (assembly GCF_042661425.1). Lineage (NCBI taxonomy): Bacteria > Pseudomonadati > Pseudomonadota > Alphaproteobacteria > Rhodobacterales > Roseobacteraceae > Sulfitobacter > Sulfitobacter profundi. Next base: position 416,533 of record NZ_JBHSWA010000001.1, read on the forward strand.
CAACCCAAAACCGTTGATCCGGATCATCCCGGTGTCAAACTCGGCCCGAGCCAGCTCAAGTGCGCGGTCTTCGTCTTTCGAGAAGATACCGCCGCCAAGACCATAGCGGCTGTCATTGGCAATGCGCATCGCATCTTCATCGTCCTTCGCGCGGATCACCGAGGCGACAGGGCCGAAGATTTCATCGTCATAGGCGGGCGAGCCGGGCTTTACATTGCCCAACACGGTCGAGGGATAGTAGGCACCGGTACGGTCAGGCACTTTGCCACCGCAGAGCAGTTCGCAGCCTTTCTCGACGCTTTCTTTGACCTGATCGCGCACCGTCTCAAACTGCTCCTGGCTCGACAGCGGGCCAAGGCCGGTGCTTTTGTCCATCGGGTCGCCCATCTCGATCGATTTCATCTGCTCGACAAAAGCTTTCACGAAGGCATCGTAGTTTTTGTCGGTCACGATAAAGCGCTTCGCCGAGATGCAGGTCTGGCCGTTGTTGTAAATCCGACCAGCAGCAGAGAATTTCACCGCCGTGTCGATATCCGCGTCATCCAACACGATGAAGGCATCGTTCGAGCCCAGCTCCAGCACCGATTTCTTGAGATGCTTTGCCGCCAGCGACCCAATGTGGCTGCCCGCCTTGTCAGAGCCTGTCATGGTCACGCCGCGCACCAGATCATGGGCGATCAGCTTGTCGCTGGTGTCATGGTCGATGATGACGACGTTAAACAGGTCTTTCGGCAGGCCCGCCTCTTCGCAAATTTCCTTAAGACGCAGCGCGCTGCCGGTACAAATCTGGGCATGTTTCAGGACGTTACCATTGCCTGCCATCAGGTTTGCCGCCAAAACGCGGACCGGCTGGTAAAAGGGGAAGTTCCAAGGCTGGACCGAATAGATCACGCCTATCGGCTGATAGGTCACCACGCCGTTTTTCTTGCCATCCATCAACTCGCGGGTCTCGTCCTTGAGCCTTTCCGGGCCCGCATCGGCGGTCCAGTCGAAGATCGCGGCGCAGAGGTCAACTTCGTCAAGGCTGTCTTGATAGAGCTTACCCACCTCGCGGGTCATCAACTCAGCCAGTTCCTCTTTATTATCGCGCAGCTTTTCAGCAATCTTTTTCAAATAGGGCGCGCGCTCAGTATGGGAGAGCTTGCGCCAATCCTTAAAGGCCTCATGCGTGGCTTCGACCGCGCGGAGCGCCTCGGCTTCGGACATGACGTTGTAGGTGTTCAGTACCTCTTCGGTGGCGGGGTTTACCGTCTTGATCTCGGGCATTCTGTTCTCCTTTATGTCTCGCTGTGCAAACACCGCCCGTCCAGCGCGCGTTCCATCACAGAACCTTGACCGCGAACTTCGCGCCCGCAGGACCGGCAAACCGCTTGCGCCGTATGGGCGTGCTGGCATACACCGGGGCTGCCAAAACAAAGGAGTGCTGCGCATGCGCCGCGTCGTCGTCACAGGGTTGGGGATTGTCTCATCCATCGGAAATAACGCCGAAGAAGTGCTCGAAGCACTCAAGAACGGCACATCCGGGATCGAAGCCAGCCCGGAGATGGCCGAACACGGGTTCCGCAGCCGCGTCGCCGGCACGCTCAAGATCAATCTGGCCGATCATATCGACAAGCGCACCCTGCGCTTCATGGGGCCGGGCGCGGGTTATGCCTATGTGGCGATGGATCAGGCGATCAAGGATGCCGGGCTGAGTGAAGATCAGATCAGCAACCCGCGCACCGGTCTGGTGGCAGGCTCCGGCGGGCCGTCGACCAGCGCCATGTTCGCAGCGCATAACATCGTCAAAGACACCGGGGCGACCAAGCGCATCGGGCCTTTTGCCGTGCCGAAATGCATGTCTTCGACTGTCAGCGCGAACCTTTCGACCGCGTTCAAGATTAAGGGAATTAACTATTCCATCACCTCCGCCTGTTCCACCTCGCTGCATTGCATCGGCAACGCGGCCGAGCAGATCATGCTGGGCAAGCAAGACGTGATGTTTGCCGGTGGCGGCGAAGAGTTGGACTGGACGCTGTCGTGCCTCTTCGACGCGATGGGCGCGATGTCGTCCAAGTACAATGACGCGCCCGAAACGGCGAGCCGCGCCTTTGACGCGGACCGCGATGGTTTCGTGATCTCCGGCGGCGGCGGCATGCTGGTACTCGAAGACCTCGACCACGCGCTGGCGCGCGGTGCGAAAATCTATGCCGAAGTGACCGGCTATGCCGCCACCAGCGACGGCCACGACATGGTTGCGCCCAGCGGTGAAGGCGGCGAGCGCGCGATGCGTCTGGCGCTCGACACCCTGCCCGAAGGCCGCAAGGTCGGCTATATCAACGCGCACGGCACCTCGACGCCCGTCGGCGACGTGGGCGAAATCGAAGCCGTCCGCCGGGTCTTTGGCCAAGGCAGCACGCCGCCAGTAAGCTCGACCAAGTCGATGACCGGCCACGCGCAGGGCGCTGCGGGCGCACTGGAGGCGATCTTCAGCCTGCTGATGCTCGACAACGATTTCATCGCCCGGTCGATCAATGTGCAAAACCTCGACCCCGCGCTCGATCCTTCGGAGATTGCGCTGGAGCGCGTCGACAACGCGGGCCTCGATTCCGTGATGACCAACTCCTTCGGGTTTGGTGGCACCAATGGGTCGATGATCCTGTCAAAGTATAAGGGCTGAGGGCGCGATATGTCAGGAATGCTTGAAGGAAAACGCGGCCTTATCATGGGCGTGGCCAACGAACGGTCTATCGCTTGGGGCATCGCGAAAGCGATGTCCGAGGCCGGGGCCGAACTGGCCTTTACCTATCAGGGCGAAGCCTTTGGCAAACGCCTTGAGCCGCTGGCGCAGAGCGTCGGATCGGACTTCATGGTCGATGTCGATGTGACCGATGACGCCTCGCTCGACCGTGCTTTTGATGAGCTGGGCGCGCGCTGGCCGACGATTGACTTCGTCGTGCATGCCATTGCTTTCTCAGATAAATCCGAGCTGACGGGCCGGTTTCTGAACACCAGTCGGGCGAACTTCAAGAACTCGATGGATATCTCGGCCTATTCCTTCATTGACGTTGCACGCCGCGCGCATCCGCTCATGGTTGAGAACGGCGGCACGCTGCTGACGCTGACCTACATGGGGTCGAACCGCGTGACGCCGAATTACAACGTGATGGGTGTGGCCAAGGCGGCGTTGGAAAGTGCCACGCGCTATCTGGCGAATGATCTGGGGCCGGAAGGCATCCGCGTAAACGCGATTTCACCGGGGCCGATGAAGACACTGGCGGGGGCTGCCATCGGTGGCGCGCGCAAGACCTATAAGCACACGGATCAAAACGCGCCGCTGCGGTCGAATGCGACGTTGGAGGCTGTTGGTGGCACGGCGGTTTATCTGGCATCGGATGCGGGGGCCTGCACCACGGGCGAGATTGTCCGGGTCGATGGGGGCTTTCATGTGCTGGGGATGCCGCAGGCGGAGCATCTGTAAAGGGTTTTGACATCCTAGGCCCGGAAACAAGCCGCAGGCGCCGGGCCATCGCCTGCCCGTCCCCACGGGGAGGCGATTTGGCAAGACTGGGCGCGCCTTCGCGAGGGCGCGTTACCGCTGCACCATAAAGTGGCACGGATCACCGCTGCAATCGCCACCCCACGGGCAGGCGCTGGCCCTTAGTCTCTACCGCAACACATCCGTCTGCCAGAGCCAGATTTTCATCCCGCCATGCGCAATCGCTGGCCCCTGCGGTTTCCATGGCAACCCAGTCGCCCGCGCCAAGGGCGGCTCTGACGTTACCAGCCCCACACGCCAACCGCGGAACCGCGTCTTCAGCGTCTCGCCCAGCGTCCCATACAAAGGATAAAGCAGCTTCTTATTCCCGATCCGCCCTCCGTAAGGCGGGTTCACGATCACCAGTCCCGGCGGTCCCTCGGGCGGCTGCACCTCCCCTGCCCCGTGGCAGGCGAAATGACACCACGCGCCCACGCCCGCACGCTCGGCATTGGCCGTGCTCATGCGGATTGCACCTGCGTCCCGATCCGAGCCGTAGAACCGCGCGGCAGGCGCGGCCACCGCCCCACCGCTGCGCATCTCTTCCCAAACTCCAGCATCAAAACTCGCCAAATCCTCAAAGGCAAAGCTTCGGCTGCGCCCCGGTTTCACCCCCGCCGCAATCTCCGCTGCTTCGATCAGAAACGTCCCCGAGCCGCACATCGGGTCCACCACTGGCTCGCCCGGCGTGTACCCACAGGACCGCAGCATTAGCGCCGCCATATTCTCGCGCATCGGCGCCTTGCCCACGGCCTCTTTATGCCCGCGTTTGTGCAGCGCCTCGCCAGAGGTATCGAGGCTGAATTGCACCGCATTGTCGTGGATGCGCACCTTGAGCACCAATGCTGCCTCGGCATCCACCGTGATGCCATGGCTTTCATGCAGCGCCGTCTCAACCCGCTGCTGCGCGGCCCCGGCATGGTAAATCTTCGACGCTTTGCACGTCACCTGCACCTTCACCGGCACATCGGCACGCAGCACGTCACCAAAGGGAAACTTGCGGCAGCGCTTGTCCAACTGCGCCAGATGGAAGGCCATAAACCCGCCGATCCGCGCCAGCACCCGGCCCGCGCCGCGCAGCTCTAGGTTCGCGCGCCAAACCTCGGGCCAGCCGCCCTGCACAGTCACCCCGCCGGGCTGCGCCTGCGCTTCGGCAAAACCTTTTTCCTGCACCTCGGCGCAAAGCAAATCCTCAAGCCCGGGCGGGCAGACAAGGAAAATCTCGAATGTATCTGGGGTATCCATGGCCCCTGCATAAGCGCCTGCGCGGCGCGGTGCGAGGGGAAAAAGACGCGCATCGCGCCTTGTAGGCCCACCGGAGAGACATCCCCCGGCAGGCAGTGTCAGATCGCTTAGGCGATTTTGACCAGTTCGATGTCGAACTGCAGGTCTTTGCCCGCCAGCGGGTGGTTGGCGTCGAGGGTCACGGTGGTCTCGTCCACGTCCACCACGGTCACGGGCAGCGCCTGACCTTCGGGGGTCTGCATCTGCAACTGCGTGCCGGGATCAAGCGGGATATCAGCCGGGATACCTTCGCGCGGCACCGACTGGCGCATCTCGGGGTTCACCGGGCCATAAGCTTCTTCGCTGGGCACCTGAACGACCTTCTTGTCGCCTTCGGTCATGCCGGGCAGCGCGCTGTCGAGGCCGGGAATGATCTGACCCGAACCCACAACGAACTCCAACGGGTCACGACCCTCAGAGCTATCAAATGTGGTGCCGTCCTGCAGCGTGCCGGTATAGTGAATCTGTACTGTGTCGCCGGATTTGACCTCAGCCATTGTTGTCTCCAATTTGTCAGGGGAAAAAGGGAAGGAGGCCGCGTATCTGCACGGGTGCTCCAAATTCCGCGACAGCATGAAGATTGTGGCCCCGAGAGTAAACCCCCAGTCCCGGCCGATGGAGGAATTCGCCCCTTTTCGCCGCTTCGCCCGCATGCCACTCTGCCGCGAAATATGAGAGAGAGCCAGCCAGATGCCCATTACCACCTGTGTTTTCGACGCCTATGGAACCCTGTTCGACGTGGCCGCCGCCGCCCGCGAGGCCGCGCGGGAGCCCGCCTTTGCCGCCATCGCCGAGACTTGGCCGCAGCTGGCAGAACACTGGCGCCTCAAGCAGTTGCAGTATTCATGGCTGCGCGCCGTGACCGGGGCGCATGACGATTTCTGGCAGGTCACCCAAGAGGGTCTGGACTGGTCGTTGGAGAAGATGGGCGTCGCTGACGAACCTGCCCTACGCGAGCGCCTCTTAGCGCTTTATTGGGAGCTTCAGGCTTTTGCGGAGGTTCCCGCCATGCTGCGCGCGCTGAAAGACGGCGGCCTGAACACCGCGATCTTATCCAACGGCTCGCCCGCGATGCTGGACGGAGCGGTGCAATCTGCGGGAATCAGTGACCTATTGGATGTGTCGCTCTCGGTCGAAAGTGTTGGGGTCTTCAAACCCCATGCATCGGTCTATGATCTTGTGGGGGCGCACTACAGCTGCGCCAAAGGCGAGGTGCTGTTCGTCTCCTCCAACGGCTGGGACGCGGCGGCGGCGACGGGCTATGGTTTCACGACCGCATGGGTGAACCGGGGCGGCGATCCGGTGGACCGGCTGCCATGGAAACCGGCGCATCAGTTGCGAGACCTCAGCGGCATCCCTGCATTGGCGGGCCTTTGATGGCCCGGTTCACCACCTCCGACGGGCTGTCACTGCACTATACGGACGACGGCTCCGGCCTGCCGATCCTCTGCCTTGCTGGCCTCACCCGCACCGGGGCGGATTTCGACTATCTGGCCCCGCATCTGGCGGATCATCGCCTGATCCGCATGGATTACCGGGGCCGAGGGCGTTCGGATTTTGACCAGAATTGGCAGAACTACACGCTGCCGGTGGAATGCCGTGATGTGCTGGAACTGCTGGCGCATCTGGGGTTGGACAAGGTCGCCATCATCGGCACCTCGCGCGGCGGGCTCAATGCGATGGGACTAGCGATGATCGCCCATGATCACCTGCTGGGCGTGGCGCTGAATGATGTCGGGCCAGAGCTGGACGCCAAGGGGATCGAGTTCATCATGGGATATCTGGGCCGCAACCCCGCCGCCAAGACCTATGAAGAGGCCGCCGCCGCCATGGCCCGGGCCTTTCCCGAATTTCGCGGCGTGCCGGAAGGCCGTTGGCTGGAAGAGGTGCAGCGCCATTACACAGCCACCGACGACGGGCTGAAAATCACCTATGACCCGCATCTGCGCGATGCCATCGCCACAGCGGGGCAGCCGACGCCTGACCTCTGGCCGTTTTTCGACGCGCTTCAGGGCATGCCGCTCGCGGCGATCCGGGGGCCAATTCGACCCTGCTCAGCCGCGAAACGCTGATGCAGATGCAGGCGCGGCGGCCGGATATGATCGTGGCCGAGGTGCCGGATCGCGGCCATGTGCCGTTTCTCGACGAACCCGAGGCGCTGGCCGCGTTGCACGAATGGATAGGACAATTGCAATGAACATCGACATGATCCGCGCCGCCGCCGCCCGGGCAGAGGGCCATGTGCGGCGCACGCCCCTGTTGAACTCGCCCTTTCTGGACGAGATCGCGGGCCGTCGCATTTGGGTCAAGCCAGAGTGCTTGCAACACACCGGCAGTTTCAAGTTTCGCGGTGCGTGGTCGGCGCTGTCATCGCTGGATCCTGACGCGCGGGCGAAGGGTGTCATCGCCTATTCCAGCGGCAACCACGCGCAGGGCGTGGCGCTGGCGTCGAAAATGCACGGCGCACCCGCCGTGATCATCATGCCAAAAGACAGCCCACGCCTGAAAATCGCCAACACCCGCGCCTTTGGGGCCGAGGTCGTGCTCTATCACCGCGCGAATGAGAGCCGCGAGGAGATCGGCGCGCGACTGGCCGAAGAACGCGGCCTCACGCTGATCAAACCCTATGACAATCCGCAGGTCATCGCGGGCCAAGGCACCACGGGGCTGGAGATCGCGCAGCAGGCAGCCGAGGCGGGGATCAACTCTGCCGAAGTCATCGTCTGCTGCGGCGGCGGTGGCCTAACCTCTGGCATCGCCTTGGCGTTGGAGGCCGAGGCCCCCGCCCTCCGCGTGCGCCCGGCAGAGCCGGAAGGCTTTGACGATGCGGCCCGGTCACTGGCCTCTGGCAAGATCGAGCAGAACCCGAGCGCTTTGGGATCAATCTGCGACGCCATCGTCACACCCGCGCCGGGCGAGCTGACTTTTCCGATCATGCAACGGCTTGTCGGGCCGGGGCTGGTGGTGAGCGACGACGAGGCGCTGAAGGCGATGGGCCATGCCTTTAACCGGCTGAAGGTTGTGGCCGAGCCGGGCGGTGCCGTGGCGCTGGCGGCGGCACTGTTCCGTGGGGCAGAGATTGAGGGCGACGATGTGATCGTCACCATCTCTGGCGGGAATGTGGATGCGGATATGTTCGCGCGCGCATTGCAGACGTTGGGGTAAAGACAAGGGCAGCCCCGCCCTAGGGCGGGGCATTTCTGATCTGTCCCGCCTTTGACCTGCGCCGCGCGCGCTATATGCTGGCCACCACCGCCGCTCACAGGAGACCCCCCATGCAGATATTCGATACCGGTGACGTCCAACTTCACTACCGCGTCGAGGGCCCCGAAGACGGCGCGCCTGTGGTCTTTGCCAATTCGCTCGGCACCGATATGCGCCTGTGGGATCCGATCCTACCGCTCCTCGCCCCCGGTCTGCGCATCATCCGTTTTGATAAACGCGGCCATGGCCTCTCATCCTGCCCGCCCGCGCCCTATTCGATGGGGTCGCTCATTACCGATACCGAACGGCTGCTCGATCACCTGCAGGTGCGCAACTGCGTCTTCGTCGGGCTCTCGATCGGCGGCATGATCGCGCAGGGGCTGGCCGTCAAACGCCTCGATATGATCCGCGCGGTGGTGCTCAGCAACACCGCCACCAAGATCGGCAACCGCGACATTTGGGCCGAGCGCATTGCTGCCGTGGAACAGGGCGGCATCGAGAGCCTCGCTGATGCCGTGATGGAACGCTGGTTCTCTGCCCAGTTCCGCGCCACGCCAGAACTGGCGCTTTGGCGCAACATGCTCACCCGCCAGCCAGACGCGGGCTATGCGGGCTGTTCGGCGGCGATCTCGCACAGTGATTTCATGACTCCCACCTCCGGCCTGCGCCTGCCTGCGCTTGGTATCGCAGGGTCCGAGGACGGCTCCACCCCGCCCGATCTGGTGCGCGAGTTGATGGACCTGATCCCCGCCTCGAAATTCAAACTGATCCGCCGCGCGGGGCACCTGCCTTGTGTCGAGCAGCCGCAAGAATACGCCGAAGTGCTGAACGAATTCCTCGCCAACGTCGGGCATATTCCCAAGGCGCAGAGCTGAGCATGGCACCTTGCGATCACGACGCCCCGGCTTTCCGCGACGGGCAGGCCAATCGCGCGCAGCCGAGTAGCCCCGACCGCACCCGGACCGATGCGCAGCCGCGTCACCTTGCACCGGGCGCCCTTGCCTTTGCCCCTCACGCGGACCACATCTGACCGGATGCCGCTGCCGCTGATCTTTATTCTTGTGACGGTGATGATTGATGCCATGGGCGTCGGTCTGATCCTGCCCGTGATGCCGGACCTAATCCGCGAAGTGCGCGGCGGGGGGCTGAGTGATGCGGCCCTTTGGGGCGGCGTGCTGGCCACGGGGTTTGCCGCGATGCAATTCCTCTTCGGCCCGGTTCTGGGCGGGCTGTCCGACCGTTTTGGCCGCCGTCCGGTCTTGCTGCTGGCGCTCGTCGTGATGACGGTGGATTACGGCGTCATGGCACTGGCGGGCAGTGTCTGGCTGCTGCTGATCGGGCGGCTGGTGGGCGGTGTGACGGCGGCAACCCATGCCACGGCCTCGGCCTATATGGCCGACATCTCTCCGGCGCAGGACCGCGCGGCGCGTTTCGGGCTGATCGGCGCAGCCTTTGGCGCGGGCTTTGTTCTGGGGCCGCTGATGGGCGGCATCTTGGGTGAATATGGCACCCGCGCGCCGTTTTGGGCGGCGGCGGTGCTGGCGGCGGGCAATGCGGCCCTCGGCTGGGCTGTGCTGCGCGAAACCCTGCCCCAGACGAAACGCCGCGCCTTTGATTGGCGGCGGGCCAATCCGCTGGGTGCGTTGCGTGCCCTTGGCCGCCTGCCCGAGATCGGCAGGCTTCTGGCGGTCTATTTCATCTACCACGTGGGCTTTGCCGCCTATCCGGCGGTCTGGGCCTATTTCGGGGTTGAGCGGTTTGGCTGGTCCCCTACGATGATCGGCCTGTCACTGGGTCTTTTTGGCGTGCAGATGGCCCTTGTCCAAGGCGCGCTGATCGGCCCCGTGATCCGCCGCTTGGGCGCCCGTGCCACGGTGATCTTGGGCCATGTCTTTGCCCTTGCCGCCTTTGCCGCGCTGACCGTGCTGACCTCAGGCACTTGGGCGCTGATCATGACCCCGCTTGCCGCCCTTGCCGGGGTCATCCCCCGGCGCTTCAAGGCATCATGTCGGCCCGCGTCAGCGCTGATGCCCAAGGCGAGCTGCACGGCGCGCTCAGTTCCTCCACCGCGCTAGCGATGATCATCTCTCCCTTGGCGATGACCGCGGTCTTTGCGTATTTCACAGCCCCCGATACCGCGCTCTACCTGCCCGGCGCGCCCTTCCTGCTGGCGCTGTTTCTGACCCTCGGCGGGCTGGTGATCTTTGCCAGCCGCCCTCCCCTCACGTCACAAACCGGCACTTCGCCGCATTAGGCCCATTCCCCGCCTTGCGCCACCGGCCCTTCCGCGTCAGGCTGGCGAAAACCAAGTGAAAGGGACAGGCCATTGCAAACCATCAAAGCCGCCGTCTGCCATGCCTTTGACAGCCCGCTGAGCGTCGAAGACATCCGCCTGCAGGCACCACAATCCGGCGAGGTCGAAGTGACCTTGGATGCCGTGGCGATCTGCCACTCCGACATCCTGTTTGCCGAAGGCGGCTGGGGCGGCACCCTGCCTGCCGTCTATGGCCATGAGGCCGCAGGCCGGGTCAGCGCCGTAGGGCCGAATGTACAGGGGCTGGCCGAGGGCGACAGCGTGGTGGTCACCCTGATCCGCGCCTGCGGCAGCTGCCCCAACTGTGCCTCGGGTCAGCCGACGATCTGCGAAACACCGCAAGCGCCCGAAGGGCCGCTTCAGACCGCAGAGGGGGCGCCGCTTTTTCAAGCCATGAACACCGGCGGTTTCGCCGAAAAAGTGGTGGTCGACCGCTCGCAGGCCGTGAAAATCTCACACGACATCCCCAAAGACGCCGCCTGTCTGATCGCCTGCGGCGTGATCACCGGCGTGGGTGCCGTGGTCAATGCAGCGGGCCTGCGCGCAGGCCAAGATGTGGTGGTGATCGGCGCGGGCGGGGTCGGCCTTAATGCCATCCAAGGGGCGCGCATCGCGGGCGCACGGCGGATCGTGGCGGTGGACATGACCGAAGAAAAACTCGCCATCGCCCGCGAATTCGGCGCGACCGACACCGTGCTCGCGACCGAGGCGAAACCGTGGCGCGCGGCCTTCAAGGCCATGGGGCGCGGGGCGGATGCCGTGATCGTCACCGTCGGCGCGATCCCCGCCTATGAAACCGCGCCGCGCTACCTTGCGGCCGGGGGCCGGGTGATCATGGTTGGCATGCCCCACAGCGGGGCCGAGGCCAGCTATGAGCCGGTGGTCCTTGCCGCCTTGGGGCAAGGTATGGTCGGCTCCAAAATGGGCGACGTGGTGATCCAGCGCGATATCCCGTGGATGGTCGACCTTTACCTTCAGGGCCGCTTGCAACTCGACAACCTGATCTCCGGGCGCTGGCGGCTGGATCAGATCAACGAGGCGATTGCCGACACCAAGACCGGCGCTGCGAAGCGCAACGTGATTATCTTCGACCGCACCTAGGCGGACCCAGAACCGGCTCAGCTTTCGGGTAGATCGCCGATCAGCAGGGCGCGGAAATCATTCACATTGGTCCCGGTGGGGCCGGTGTGAAACAGGGCGTCTACCGCCGCAAACGCGCCGTAGGCATCGTTGTGTTGCAAGGCGCGGCGCGGGTCCACCCCTGCCGCGCGCATCGCGCCCGCCGTGCCCGGCGTGACGAATGCGCCCGCGTTGTCCTCGGACCCGTCGATGCCGTCGGTGTCCGCCGCCAAGGCGGTGATGCCTTCCTGCCCGTCGAGTGCCAGCGCCAAGGACAGCGCGAATTCACTGTTGCGCCCGCCGCGCCCCTTGTGGCGCAGGGTGACCGTCGTCTCTCCGCCTGAGAGCAGCACCAGCGGCGCGGGATGCGGGAAACCGCTTTGTTGCGCCTGCCGGGCAAGTGCGGCATGCACCAGCGCCACCTCGCGCGCCTCGCCTTCGATCGCGTCCGACAGTATCCATGCGGTCACCCCCGCGCCTGTGCCGCCTTGGCCGCCGCGGTGAGGGACAGACCCGCAGAGGCAATAACATGCGTGACCGTCTTGCTGGGCGCGTCTTGCGCAGGCTGCTGCGCGGCCTCTTGCAGAAAAGCCATGCAACGAGGCGGCAGTTCCAGCCCCCGCGCGGCCACCTCCTCCAACACCTTCGCCGCGGCCCGTCGCCCCGGCACCGTAGGGCCAGAGGCCACGGCCCCCGGATCATCCCCCGGCACATCCGAGACGACAAGGCTCACCACCTGCGCGGGATAGGCCAGTTCCGCCAGACGCCCGCCGTTCACCGTGCTGAACTGTTTGCGGATGTCATTCATCACCGAGATTGGCGCGCCTGAGGCCAGAAGCGCCGAGTTCAACGCCTGCAAATCCTCTAGCGTCAGCCCCTCGGGTGGGGCGGGCAAAAGCGACGACCCGCCGCCGCAGATCAGCGCGATCACCTGATCCTCCGGCCCCAGCCCGCGCAGCGCATCCTGCAAGGCGCGGGCGGCCTCGATCCCGGCCTGATCGGGCACCGGATGGGCGGCCTCCAACACCTTGATGCGCTGGCAGGGCGCGCCATAGCCATAGCGGGTGACCACGACACCGTCATAGGGATGCGGCCAGAGCGCCTCGAACGCCTGCGCCAATTGCGCCGCCCCTTTGCCCGCGCCGATCACCACCGTGCGGCCCTTGGGGGCGGCGGCAGCCTGTCCTTCAAGATCAGCCGCGGATCGGCGGCGGCGACGGCGGTGTCGAACAGGTTGGCCAAGAACTGGCGTTTTGGATCATTGAGGTTGGACATAGGGCACTCCGGCTGCTGTGGCGATCATGGCGGCCCGCTGCCTGCTGTCAATCCGGCAGGGGGCGTTCGTGCTGCACAAACAGACAGTTGCGCGCACCCATGAGGCCAAAGTCGGGGTCATTGCACAGACCCAAGGGCAGCGCCGCGCGCCATTTGCTGTGCCGCCCGCCCGCGTTGAAGGCAGCGAGGAAGGCCTCATCCAACATCCAAGGGTTCTGCTGCGCCACGCCCCCCGTGATGAAAACCCCACCGCGCGCACCCAAGACCAGCCCCAAGTCCCCCGCAACCCCGCCAAGATATCGCGCCATCAAGGCCACCGCCCGGCAGGCACTCGTGTCCTCCCCAACCTTGGCCGCGGCAAAGATCGCCGCCGCCCCTCCAGATGCGCCGCCTCGCCGCGGGCGGTTGCGATGGCGCGGTACCAATAGGGGATGCCGGTGCCCGACAGGATCGCCTCGGCCTCGACCGCCAGCGCGTCGCCCATCTGGACCTCGGGCCAAAGCGCGATCAGGGCTTCGAAATAGGCCACTTCCTCGGCGCTATGAGGGGTCAGCCGCAGATGCCCGCCTTCGCCCGGCACCGCCGTGGGCCGCGCCCCTTGCCAGACCAAAGACCCCACGCCCAAGCCCGTTCCCGGCCCGACAATCACCCGCGCGCCCGGTTGCGGCGCAGGGCCGCCCTGAAGAAAGCTCACCTTTGCCGCGTCCAGCGTGGCCAAGGACCAGGCCGCCGCCTCGAAATCATTGAGCAGCAGTACCTTGCCGGGCGCCACATCGCAGGCCCGCGCCAGATCATCGCGCGAGATGCTGCGCGCGGCGTTGGTCATGCGCACCTGCCCGTCGACAACCACCCCGGCCACCGCCATCGCGACCCCCTCGGGCGCGCCGCCCATCTCGCTACAAAGCGCCGCACAGGCGTCTGGCAATGTGGTCAGCCCATCGGTGCGATGCGTGCAGCGCCGCACCACCGCGCCTGCCGGGTCCACCGCCGCAAGCCGCAGGTTGGTGCCGCCAATGTCCCCTACAAGATACCACATATGTCTGCCCCAATTCCCTTGTTACCGGTGCAAGATGGCCCGCCCGCGCGACCAAGGCAAACAACAAAAAACCCGGAAGCAAAGGCTTCCGGGTCTTGGCGGTCAACGCCGTTGGCTGGGGGTCAATCGGGTGCGACAGGCACGGTTGCCGTATCATCGCCCTCAATCGCGGTGCCATCGTCAACGATCACCTCGTCTTCGGTGCCGGGGGCGGTGGCGACTTCCTCGCCCGTCCAGAAGACAATGATGCCGATGCCAAAGATCACGACAATCGCCATGCCGATCAGCGGCCACTTGTGACGGCTTTCCTGCTTTTTCAGATTTGTGTCTGGTGGACTCATGATCCGCTCCCTTTCGCTGGCTTCGGGCTATGCCGCGCAACACCACGCCGCGCGCGGCCCTTGTTAGGGGGCAAACCCGGCAGGCCGCGGCAAAGTTCCCGGAAGCTGGAAGGTTTCACAAAAGCGCCGTCAACTCTGCCATGGCGCGCCGGTAGCCCGCCACGATCCGGTCACGCTGCCGGTGCCGCCCGCCCGTCACCGCATGGCGCCCCGCCGACCACAGGTCCGTCACCACCCGATCCTTCGCCGCAAAGACCAGACCGTCGAGCAGTTGCGCGGGCCGCAGCGCACAAAGCGCCGGGTCTTGGCTGTCGATCGCCATCAGGTCGGCCCATGTGCCCACCGCAATCTCGCCCCGGCCCCGGCCAAGCGCCTGCGCACCGCCGCGCGCGGCCCCGGTATAAAGCGCCTCCCCGACCGAGCCTTCGCCCGGCACCATCACGTTGCGCGCCAGATCGCGCAGGCGTTGGGAATACTCCAAGGTGCGCAACTCTTCGGTCAATGAGATCAGCACGTTGGAATCCGACCCAATGCCAAACCGCCCCCGGCAGCGAGGTAGCCCGGCCCGTTGAACGGCCCATCGCCCAAATTCGCCTCTGTCACCGGGCAGAGCCCCGCCACCGCGCCGGTCCGGGCCAAGGCTGCCGTCTCTGCTTCGGTCATGTGGGTCGCATGGATCAGGCACCAGTTCTCCGTCACCTCAGCGTTCGCCAGCAACCAGTCTACCGGCCGTGCGCCGAGCCAATCCGAGATGTCTGCGACCTCCTTGGGCTGTTCGGCGATGTGGATATGGGTCGACACCTCGGGATGCGCGGCCAGCACCTCGGCCAGTTCCGCCGGTGCTGTGGCGCGCAGCGAATGCGGCGCGATGCCGACGCGGCAGTCTGGGGGAGATCAACTACCGCCCGTTTCGCCCGCTCCACCAGCGCATTGAACTGCGCCACCCCATTGCCAAAACGCGCCTGACCCGGCTGCAAGGGCACCTGCCCCGCGCCACCGTAGGTATAGAGCACCGGCAGATGGGTTAGCCCGATCCCCGTCTCCGCCGCCGCCGCCGCGATCCGGGCCGAAAGCTCACCCAGATCATCATAGGGCGTGCCGTCGGGCTGGTGATGCAGGTAATGAAACTCGCCCACGCTGGCAAAACCCGCCTCTTGCATCTCAAGGAAAACAAAGGCGGCGATGGCCTCAATATGCGCGGGCGTGAGATGGGCGGTAAAGCGGTACATCAGGTCACGCCACGTCCAAAAGCTGTCTTTCCCCGCCATCCGCACCTCGGTCATCCCGGCCATGGCGCGTTGAAAGCTGTGGCTGTGTAGGTTGGCCAGCGCAGGCAGCAGGGTATCGACGCGGCTGTCGTCAAGATGGGGCGTTTGTCCGGTCTGCACCGCCGTGATGCGGCCCTCGGCAACCGTAATCCGAACGTCCCGCGCCCAGCCCTGCGGCAGTCTTGCGTGTTTTGCGAAAATCATTTGACGGCCTTTCGGTTTTTTATGTATAGACATATAACAATTAAAACCGCGTTAGAAAAGTAAAACCTCAGGAGGGGGCGATAGAGATGGCAGAGCACGACCGAGTTTTGATCGACCTCACCGCCGCGACCTTAGACGGCGCAGAACCCTATGGAATGATTGAGAATGCAGCGATTGCGATTGCCGGGAGCCAGATCGCATGGGTCGGCCCGCGCCTTGACCTGCCACGGGCCTACCGCCACCAGCCGACAGAATCACTGGGCCACCGCCTCGTCACCCCCGGTCTGATCGACTGCCACACCCATATCGTCCACGGAGGCGACCGCGCGCGCGAGTTCGAAATGCGCCTTGAAGGAGCCAGCTACGAAGACGTCGCCCGCGCCGGGGGCGGCATTGTCTCAACCGTCACCGCCACCCGCGCCGCCAGTGAGGCCGATCTGCTGGCAGAAGCCCTGCGCCGCGTCGATGTGCTGATCGCCGAAGGCGTCACGGGGATCGAGATCAAATCCGGTTACGGTCTGGATATCGAGACCGAGCTGCGCATGCTCCGCACCGCACGCGCCGTGGGCCAGCAGCGCCCGATCCGAGTGCGCACCACCTTCCTCGGCGCCCATGCCACGCCTACCGAATACGCAGGCCGCGCTGACGCCTATATCGACGAAGTCTGCCTCCCCGCCCTGCGCGCCGCCCATGCCGAGGGGCTGGTCGATGCGGTCGACGGGTTCTGCGAGGGCATCGCCTTTCAGCCCGCCCAAATCGCGCGGGTCTTTGACGTAGCGCGGGAATTGGGGCTGCCGGTGAAACTCCATGCCGAGCAACTGTCGAACCTTGGCGGCGCGAAACTCGCGGCCTCCTATGGCGCGCTGTCGGCGGATCATATTGAGTACCTTGACGCGGACGGCGTGAAAGCGATGGCCAAGGCGGGCACCGTCGCCGTAATCCTCCCCGGCGCGTTTTATACCCTGCGCGAAACCCAAGCGCCCCCGATTGATCTGCTGCGCAAACACGGCGTGCCGATGGCGCTGGCGACGGATATCAACCCCGGGTCGTCGCCGCTGAGCTCCCTGCTGCTGACGCTCAACATGGGCTGCACCCTGTTCCGCATGACGCCCGAAGAGGCGCTGCGCGGTGCCACGCAACATGCCGCCCGCGCGCTTGGGCTGGACGGCTGCGGCATGATCCGCCCCGGCCTGCGCGCCGACCTCGCCGTTTGGGATATCAAACACCCTGCCGAGCTTGCCTATCGCATCGGCTTCAACCCGCTTCACTCTCGCATTTTCGGAGGCCAATCGTGACCACCCTGACCCTCACCCCCGGCGCGGCCACCTTGGACGATCTGGCCCGCATCTACCGCGAAGAGGCATCGGTGAGGCTCGACCCCGCCTGCCGCCCAGCGATTGAACTGGCCCACGCGCGCATTGCCAAAGCGGTGGCGGGCGAGGATGCCGTCTACGGCGTGAACACCGGTTTCGGCAAGCTCGCCTCGGTCAAGATCGCCTCAGATGACACGGCCACCCTGCAACGCAACCTGATCCTGTCGCATTGCTGCGGCGTCGGCCCGGCGATCCCGCGCGGCCATGCGCGGCTCTTGATGGCGCTCAAACTGCTGAGCCTTGGGCGCGGCGCCTCAGGCGTGCGGCTTGAGGTCGTCGATCTGATCGAAGCCATGCTGGAGCGTGGCGTGACCCCGGTGATCCCGGCGCAAGGATCGGTCGGTGCCTCAGGCGATCTGGCCCCCTTGGCCCATATGGCCGCTGCGATGATGGGCCACGGCGAGGCGGAAATTGAGGGCCGCGTCATGCCCGGCGGAGAGGCGCTGACCGCCGCGGGTCTCACCCCGCTGGAGTTCGGCCCGAAAGAAGGGCTGGCGCTGATCAACGGCACGCAGTTTTCGACCGCCTTCGCGCTGGCGGGGCTGTTTGACGCATGGCGGGCGGCAAACTCGGCGTTGGTGATCTCGGCCCTGTCGACGGACGCGATCATGGGCTCCACCGCGCCGCTGCAACCCGAAATCCACGCCCTGCGCGGCCATCGAGGCCAGATCGAAGCGGGCGAGACGATGCGTGCCCTGCTCAACGGCTCGGAAATCCGCGAGAGCCACGTGGCGAATGACGCCCGCGTGCAAGACCCCTACTGCATCCGCTGCCAGCCTCAGGTGACCGGGGCCGCGATGGATGTGCTGCGCATGGCCGCCCGCACGCTTGAGGTCGAAGCCAACGCCGCCACCGACAACCCGCTGGTGCTGGTCGGCGCGGACCTGATCGTTTCAGGCGGGAATTTCCATGCCGAACCGGTGGGTTTTGCCGCCGATATGATCGCACTGACCGTGGCCGAAATCGGAGCCATCGCGCAGCGCCGCGTGGCGTTGATCGTGGACCCGGTGCTCAGCTTCAACCTGCCGCCCTTCCTCACGCCAAACCCCGGCCTCAACAGCGGCTATATGATCGCCGAAGTCACCACCGCCGCCCTTATGAGCGAGAACAAGCACCTCGCCAATCCGTGCGTCACCGACAGCACGCCGACCTCGGCCAACCAAGAGGATCACGTCAGCATGGCCGCCCATGGCGCGCGGCGGCTGGGGCAGATGATCGACAACCTAAACCGCATCTTGGGGGTCGAGTTGCTCTGCGCGGCACAAGGCATCGACTTTCGCGCGCCGTTGGCGACCAGCGAGACATTGCAGCATGTGGTGAAACGGGTCCGCAAGGATGTCGCGACGCTGGATGAGGACCGTTACCTCGCCCCCGATCTGGAACGCGCGGCACAGATGGTGGCCGAAGGCGAGATTAGCCGCGCCGCCGCCATCGAGATGCCGGAGCTTTCCACATGACCCCGGTAGAGATCACCCGCGGCGACAGCCCCATCGTGCTTGGCCTGCCGCATACCGGCACCGATCTGCCCGACACAGTGCGCCGCGATCTGAACCCGCGCGGGCTCGAACTGGCGGACACCGACTGGCATATTCACCGACTTTACCAAGGGTTACTGCCCGGCGCGACCACCGTGCGCGCGACCTTCCACCGCTATGTGATCGACGCCAACCGCGACCCTTCGGGCGCATCGCTCTACCCCGGCCAAAACACCACCGGGCTGGTGCCGCTGACCGATTTCGACGGGCAGGACATTTGGACAACCCCGCCCGAAGAAGCCGAGATCGAGGCCCGCCGCCTGGCATTCCACGCCCCCTATCACGCGGCGCTTGAGGCGGAATTGGCCCGCGTCCGCGCGTTGCATGGCGTGGCGATCCTCTATGACTGCCACTCAATTCGCTCGCTGATCCCCTTCCTCTTTGACGGCCCCTTGCCCGATTTCAACATCGGCACGAACCTCGGCACCACCTGCGCGCCTGAGATCGAAGCCGCCGTCGCGGATATCTGCGCCGCCGCCCCCGGCTATACCTCTGTCATCAATGGCCGTTTCAAAGGCGGCTGGACCACGCGCCACTATGGCCGCCCCGCCGAGGGGTTTCACGCAATCCAGATGGAACTGGCGCAGAGCAGCTACCTCAGCGCCGAAGCCCCGCCCTGGCCCTGTGATCCCGAAAAGTCTGCGCGCCTGCGCAGGCACCTGACCGACATTCTGACAACTCTGGCCGCGATGGCCCCGACCCTGAAAGGCACAGCATGAGCGATCCGCGCAAGAACACCCGTGACGTCTATCCCGCCACCGGCACCGAGCTTTCGGCGAAAAGCTGGCTCACCGAAGCGCCACTGCGGATGCTGATGAACAACCTGCACCCAGACGTGGCCGAGAACCCGCATGAGCTGGTCGTCTATGGTGGCATCGGCCGTGCGGCGCGGACGTGGAAAGATTACGACCAGATCGTCGCCTCGCTCCGCGCGCTCGAAGACGACCAAACGCTGCTGGTGCAATCGGGCAAGCCTGTCGGTGTATTCAAGACCCACAAAGACGCCCCGCGCGTGCTGATCGCGAACTCCAACCTCGTGCCGCATTGGGCGAATTGGGACCACTTCAACGAGCTCGATAAAAAGGGTCTGGCGATGTATGGCCAGATGACCGCAGGCTCGTGGATCTACATCGGCTCCCAAGGCATCGTGCAGGGCACCTATGAGACATTTGTCGAGGCAGGCCGCCAGCATTATGGCGGCGATCTGACCGGCAAATGGATCCTCACCGGCGGGCTTGGCGGCATGGGCGGCGCGCAGCCCTTGGCGGCGGTGATGGCCGGGGCTTGTTGCCTCGCGGTCGAGTGCAATCCCGACAGCATCGATTTCCGTCTGCGCACAAAATACGTCGATGAAAAAGCCGAAACGCTCGACGAAGCGCTGGAGATGATCGAGCGTTGGACCGCTGCCGGAGAAGCGAAATCCGTGGCCCTCTTGGGCAATGCCGCCGATGTCTTTCCCGAACTGGTGAAACGCGGTATGCGCCCCGATATCGTCACCGATCAGACCAGCGCCCATGACCCGGTGAACGGCTATCTGCCGCAGGGTTGGAGCATGGCCGACTGGCGCAAGAAACGCGAGAGTGCCCCCAAGGCGGTCGAACGCGCCGCCCGCGCCTCAATGAAGGTACAAGTCAAAGCGATGGTCGATTTTCACGCGGCGGGCATCCCCACGGTCGACTATGGCAACAACATCCGCCAGATGGCGCTGGAGGAAGGGTTAGACAACGCCTTTGATTTCCCCGGCTTTGTCCCCGCCTACATTCGTCCGCTGTTCTGCCGGGGCGTGGGGCCGTTCCGCTGGGCGGCGCTGTCAGGCGATCCGGAGGATATTTACAAGACCGATGCCAAGGTAAAAGAAATCCTCTCCGAAGATACGCACCTGCACAACTGGCTCGATATGGCCCGCGAGCGTATTTCCTTCCAAGGTCTGCCCGCACGGATCTGCTGGGTGGGTCTGGGTGTGCGCCACCGCCTCGGACTCGCCTTCAACGAAATGGTCCGCACTGGCGAGCTAAGCGCGCCCATTGTGATCGGGCGCGACCACCTCGACAGCGGTTCCGTCGCCTCGCCCAACCGCGAGACAGAGGCGATGAAAGACGGCTCGGATGCCGTGTCGGATTGGCCGCTGCTAAACGCGCTTTTGAACACCGCCTCGGGCGCCACTTGGGTGTCGCTGCACCACGGTGGCGGGGTTGGCATGGGCTTTTCGCAGCACTCCGGCATGGTGATCTGCTGTGACGGGTCCGAAGACGCTGACCGTCGCATCGAACGGGTTCTGTGGAACGATCCGGCGACGGGCGTGATGCGCCATGCGGATGCGGGCTATGACGAAGCGCTTGATTGCGCCCGCGCGCATGGGCTGGACCTGCCGGGTATCCTTTGAGCACCACGCGCCGCCGCCCTCACGTGGCGGCGCATCAATAGCGGGTCGTCAGACGGTGACCGGGGCGATGCGACAGGCGCACATAGGTCACCGCCTGCCCCTCCCACCATGTCGAACGCTCGACCGTGAAAACCGGATCACCCAAGGCGCAGGCGAGATACTCACTCAGCCGCTGATCGGCCAGTCCGGCGGAGAGGCTGATCTCAACATCCGAAAAAGGTATTGCCGAGATCAGCCATTCGTTCGGCCCCACCTCTGCAAAATCCTCCTCCCGCGCCTGCGGCAGGGTCGCAAGGTTGATCCAGCGGTCTTCATATTGATAGGGATCGCCATCGGCGTAATGCATACAGACCAGATGCAGCGCCTCGCTGCCTGCGGTCAGTTTCAGCCGCGCGCGCAACCAGTCCGGCGCAGGCTCAACCGCGTGGCTCACCAGCGAATAGCGATAATCAGCGCCCTTCTCTTCGATCTCGGCCCGGACCAGCGGAATGTCGAAGCGCGCCTGCCGCACCGGGGCCATGCGCACCCGCGTCCCGGCTTTGCGGCGGCGCTCGATAAACCCTTCGTCGGCCAATTCGCGCATGGCACGGTTGACCGTCGCGCGGGCGCAGCCATAGGTCTCGGCCAGATCGACTTCATTGGGCACAAGACTGCCCAGAGGCCACTCAGCCTTGGTGATCTTTGACAGGATGTCGGTTTTCACATCCCGGTAGGTGACTTTCATAAGAACGGCCCTGCTGGGTTCATGACTGTTTTATCAAGTATTACACTAGATCAATCGTCAGCCCAAGCGCCCCCGCGCGCCCCACCCGGAGAGAAACCGCCTGAGCCGGGGCGCGGGTCTTGCCTCGCCCCGCGTTTGCTGGAAAATTACGCGCCACCTGCCCCCTCACCCAGAAAGGCCGCCCATGCGCGTTCAGCCCCCGAAAATCCGCACCGCCGCTTTGATGCTGGGCCTTGGCCTGCTCGCCGCTTGTGGCGGTAAGCAGACCGAAGTGGTCGCGGTCCCGGTGGGTGAGGTGGAGTGTATGGCGCGGGCGATGTATTTCGAATCCAACCGCTCCAGCCGCGACGGGATGGTCGCCGTGGGCACGGTGGTGTTGAACCGCGTCCATTCCGAAGCCTTCCCCGATACGGTCTGCGGGGTGGTCGGCCAGCGCAATCAGTTCGCACCGGGCGTGATGACGAAACCGATGAGCGATCGCGGGGCCCCATTGGCCCGCGCCACGGCGCTGGCGGTGCTTCAGGGTGAGCGTCACCCCAAGGTCACCCGCGCGAAATTCTTCCACGCCGCGTGGTACAATGCCAATTACAACAACATGCATTACGTGGTGACCGCAGGCGGCAATGCCTTTTACGAAAAGCGCCGTCCGGCCCTCGTGACCACGCCCAACCCGCTGCCGCCGCTCGAAGGGATCACCCCGCTCTGAGCGTCACAGAACCCCGCGCGCGAGCAGGATCAGCACCAGATAGCGCCCGCCTTTGGCAAGGGTGACAATCAGCAAGAAGCGCCAAAGCGGTTCGCGCATCATGCCCGCGGCCAAGGTCAGCGGATCGCCGATGATCGGCACCCAACTGGCCAGCAGGCTCCAATACCCCCAGCGTTGATACCAGCCAGAGGCCCGCCCCATCTGCCGCGCCGAGAAAGGAAACCAGCGGTGATCGGCAAAATGGCTGAGGTAGCGCCCGAGCAGCCAATTCAGCAGCGAGCCCAGCACATTCCCCAGCGTCGCCACCAGCCACAACAACGCCGTGGCATGGGCACCCGACCACATCAGCCCCAAAAGCACCGCTTCGGATTGCGCGGGGATCAGCGTCGCCGCCAGCAGGGCCGCGAAGAACAGGCTCAGCAGGGCCAGCATGTCAGCGGCGAAGGACGGAAAAGGCGAAAAGGCCGGGCATGGCGCGTCAGTAAAGACGCCGTGGCGTGAGGGCAAGCCGCAGCCGCGCCTTAGGCGTTCCGCGCCACACTTGGGCAGCCGCGCGGCCTATTTCGTCAGGATCAATTTCCCTGCCCGCGTGATGCGCAGCGTATAGGTTTGGCCGTCCAGCACGATATTGGCCGTCGAGCCATTGGGCACCAAGGCACGCGCATCATGCACGGCGTCTTCGACCGGTTGGCCTGCGGGCGAGGGATCGGGCAGCTTTTGCATCAGGCTCATCCTGCGTCCCCCATCTGGCGGGCGCGTTGCAGATCGATGAGGTGCTCAAGGCCAAAGCCATCGCAGGGCGCGGTATCGTTGCTGCCAAGCGCGATATCGCGCCAGCTGTTGTTGGATTGCGTCTGTAGCCGGGCATGGGCCATTGGCTCGGGCGTGGTCACGGGTGTCCTCACGGGGGCGGGCTCCTTTCCATTGACATCCGGGCTTCCGACGCGCGGTGGCTTGGACGGTTTCGGCGTAAAGTCGTTCATACCCCGGCCAAAATACCGGGCTCTTATAACGGCTACTTAATCCGATTATTTTAGTCAAGTATAGAAAGTCCCGCCTGCCCCGCGTCAGACTGCTTCGATTTGCTGAATAGTCTGAAAGCCCTCGAACCGCGGCGCGCCTTCGTGCAGCTTGCGGGTTTGCCCCGCCCGCGCATGCGCCGCGCGAAAGGCGTCGCTGGTGGTCCATGCCCGAAAATGCGCTTCGCTTTCCCAAATGGTGTGCGAGGCATAGAGGATCGTCCCCTCCTCCTCTGGCCCTTTGAGCATGTGGAAGGACACGAACCCCTCCGTCTCTTTCAGATGGCTTTCGCGGTTCAGCCAAAGCTCTTCGAATGCGGCGGCATTCTCGGGCAGTACGGTGAAACGGTTCATGGCAAGGTACATGGGCGGGTCCTTTAATTCTTGGTCAGGGCGTTACAGGGGTCTTCGCGCTTGGTGGGCGGGATCAGGCGGGTCTCGTCAAATGGCATCTCTGTCTGTTTTTCGACAAAGCCGATGGCATGGGTCGTGACCTCGGGGGCCGCTTGCGCGATCAGCGCGGGAATGCCCCAATCGGTGCGGGCATGGCCGTTGCCGGTGATCACGGCCACGGGCGGGCCATAGGTCTCAAGCGCTTCGAGCGCCGCGCGCGCGAATGTGGCGTCGCGGTAGCGTTGCACGGCGACCATGCCCCCCATCATGTCGCGCGGCATGGCCCGGCAATGGGCGGCGAACTGCACCTCGATCCGGGCCGCCAGCTGATCGTCGGGCAGCGGTTGATCAAGGCCAAAGCGCGCCGCTTCCGGCCCGAAAAGAGCGGCTGCGCCCTCAAGATACACACTGCGCACCGCCTCGCGGGGGCGGCGGCACCGATGATCCGGGCTTCGCCCAAAGCATCGAAGATCGGCGCGTAGATGTCGAAATCCTGCCAACCACTTGCCGCCCAAGCCTGCGCGATCTGGCTGCGATCGGCATCGGCTTTTGCCCCCTGCGCGGCGGTGAGCATCTCGAACACCACAGCAGTGGGGCGCAGCGTCTCCAGCGCGGCGGCCTGTTCGAGATGGGCATGGGGGTTGTCATGTACCTCCCCCAAAATCACGATCTCGGCGAGGGGGTCGGCGCCCGCGGGCAGCGCGAGCCAGAGCAGCAAGGCGGCGCAGCGGATCTTACCGCTCACGATTTGCGCTCATCCGTGTCGGTTTTCACTTCGGGATCGTTATAGTCGTTGGGGTCAAAATCGTCGGGGTCGAAGGGGTCTTCGTCTTCGGCGATGCCGCTGACATGGGTGGTGCCGCTTTCCTCATCGAAAACCAGCCCATAGTTCGCCTTGCCCTCGCTTTTGTAGCGCCGGAATTCGTGGATGCCTGCGTAGACAAAAACCAATGTGATCGGCAACAGAATCAAAAATGCGATAATCTGGGCGTCCATAAACGCGCTCCTTTAGATGCTTGTCGGGGGCCTGTATCACCGAAGGGGGCGCGGCGGGGTGGCACTGCGCGACCGGTGATCCGGCCAAAGATATTACGGTCCGCCGCGCGGGGCTGCGCGGTCTGACCCGATGCGGCCCTATCCGAACCGCCCTGTAAGAGAAAGCATTAATCCGGGGGCTTTGTTCCGCAAGCTCTATTTAACTGGCCCTTGTTTTATTGAGGTTGGCTGGCTCTTGCGCCGCACATTCCCCAGCCTGCGTACTGCCCCGCGCGGGGCAGCCGCGCCGCCCAACCGCCTATAAAACAAGCACAAACGCCTGCCCCCAGACAGCCGTTCCCGAAAAAACCGCACGTTACAAAAGCTTCGTCAAACTTAAACATTCGTGACATTCACCGCTGCGATAGCTCGCCCCGCAAACCCCGGGGGACTTATGCTCGTCATTTCTGAACTGACCAAAACATTCGGCGCGAACACAGCGGTGGCCCGCGCCAATCTGCAGGTCGACAAGCCGCAGATGATCGGGATCATCGGCCGCTCTGGCGCGGGGAAGTCCACGCTGCTGCGGATGTTAAATCGACTGACCGATGCCTCCTCTGGGCAGATCCTGTTTCAAGGGCGCGATGTGACCGCCCTGCGCGGCGCGGCCCGGCGCGGCTGGCAGGCGGAATGTGCGATGATCTTTCAGCAGTTCAACCTCGTCCCGCGGATGGATGTGGTGTCGAACGTGCTGCACGGCACACTCAACTGCCGCTCGACGCTCAGCAGCATCTTCAACCTCTACCCCGATGCTGACATCACCCGCGCGATTGAAATCCTCGACCGTCTGGGCATCGCGCAACATGCGCCCAAACGGGCCGAGGCGCTGTCGGGTGGCCAGCAGCAGCGCGTCGCCATCGCCCGCGCCCTGATGCAAGACCCGCAGATCATTCTGGCGGATGAGCCGATCGCCAGCCTCGACCCGATGAACGCGCAGGTGGTGATGCAATCGCTGCGTCGCATTCACGAGGAAGACGGCCGTATGGTCATCGCCAACCTTCACACGCTGGATACCGCGCGCCGCTATTGCGACCGCGTGGTGGGGATGCGCGACGGGAAAATCGTCTTTGACGGCACGCCCGCGCAACTGACCACCAGCATGGCCCGCGAAATCTACGGTGCAGACAGCAGCTTCTCCGAAGCCGCCACCTCAACCGAGATCGAAACGCTGGACAAGGTGCCAGCCTGACACGACCCGCCCCAATGGGCATATTTTCAAACTGGAGACGACAAAATGAAGAAGCTCATCGCCGCCGCATTGGCAACCACGGCCCTGACCGGCGCTGCACTGGCCCAAAGCGCCGATGTCACCGAATTCCGCATCGGCATCCTTGGCGGGGAAAACGCGCAGGACCGGATGAACTCCTACGAATGTCTGCGCGGCTACACCGAAGAGCGCCTTGGCGTTCCGGCCAAACTCTTCGCCCCTGCCGACTATAACGGCGTGATCCAAGGTCTGCTGGGCAGCACGCTCGACATGGCGTGGCTCGGTGCCTCGGCCTATGCCGCCGTTCACCTGCAAGACCCCGAAGCGGTTGAGCCGGTGCTGGTCAAGATCAACCTTGATGGCTCCTACGGCTACCACTCCATCGGCTTCGCGCGCAAAGATGCGGGCATCAACACGCTTGAAGACATGCAGGGAAAAGTCTTTGGCTTTGGCGATCCGAACTCCACCTCTGGCTACCTGATCCCCTCCATCGAAATCCCCCAGACAACCGGTGCCACCATGGAATCCGGCGACTACTTCGGCGAAGTGAAATTCACCGGCGGGCATGAGCAGACCATCGTCGCGGTCAACAACGGTGATGTCGCGGGCGGCGTGACATGGGCCGACGGTCAGGGCAATTGGGAAGACGGCTACAACTCCGGCGCGCTGCGCAAAGCCGTGGATGCGGGCCTGATCGACATGAACGATCTGGTGGAAATCTGGCGTTCCAAGCCGATCCCCGAAGGCCCGGTCGTGCTGCGCAAAGACCTGCCCGAAGAGGTCAAAACGACCATGACCGCACTGGTGGATGAGCTCCACGAGATGGACGCCGACTGCGCCTATGGTGTGGCCGCGGGCGAAAGCCTCGGCTTCGATCCGATTGCCCATGACGCCTATGTCTCGATCGTCGAAGCGCGCAAGGCGAAATCTAACTGATCCTAAGGGACAAAAGACATCTGGCAGGTCCCGGCAACGATTGTCGGGGCCTGTCGTCATAGGGGGACGACAGATGCAACAGACCACCACCGCGCCTGATATCACGGCGGATTACCTTGCCCATACCCGACAAAAGCGGGTGATGAATATGATCTTGCTGGTCGTTTTCGTGGCCCTGCTGATCGGCGGTTTCGGCACCGCCAATGCCCGCAACGCTGGCGGGTTCTGGAACGGGCTGCCCAATGTCTTTGATTTCCCCGCCGATGTGCTGAGCGAGGCATGGGAGCGCATTCATCTGCTGCCCGGCTATTTCGTGAAATACCTCCCCTCTCTCATCGAAACGGTGAACATCGCCGGGGCCGCGACGCTGATCGGTGCGCTTTTCGCGTTTTTCGCCGCCCTTCTGGCCACACGCGGCCTTGCCCCCGCGCCATGGCTCCTCGGCCCCCTGCGCCGCCTGCTAGACGTGCTGCGCGCCGTGCCTGAAATTGTCGTCGCCCTCGTGCTGATCTTTTTGCTCGGTGGTGGCCCGGTGCCTGCGATGATCGCCATCGCGCTGCATACCGTGGGCGCGCTTGGCAAGCTCTTCTCTGAGGTGAACGAGAACGCGTCGCTCAAGCCCGTCGACGGGCTTGCCTCTGTCGGGGCGGGCTGGCTGCAACGGATGGTCTTGGGCGTCGTGCCACAGGTCGCGCCCAACTATCTCTCCTACGCGCTGCTGCGGTTTGAGATCAACATTCGCGCCTCGGCCATTCTTGGTTTCGTCGGCGCAGGCGGCATCGGCTATGACCTGCGCAACACGATGTCTTGGGGCCAAGGCAAATTCGACGAAGCAGCGGCGATCTTTCTGCTGCTCTTCGGCGCTATCATCATCGTTGACCAAGTCTCGAGCCATTTCCGCGACCGGCTGACCCATGGCCGCGCCTATAAGGACAAGGGAGCCATCCTGTGACCGACCTTACCGCTTCCACCCTCCCTGCCCAGCAGGTCGCCAGCCGCAGCTTCCGCCGCAAGCGCATGGCGAGCCTTGCCGCGCCGGTGCTGATCCTTGCCTACCTCGCTTACGTCTTCTTCGCCTTTGACGTGGCCGGGCTGGGCGATCGTATCAACGTGTCGAACATGAAGACGCTGGTCGCCGACAGCTATAGCTACAAAACCCATGTCGCCCGCGACAACCGCAACGGCGAGATGGAGATCGCCATCGAAGGTGAGCGCAAGGGCCGCTATGCGCCGGGCACCGCCCCCGATTGGGTCACCTTGGGCGAGACGACGCTTGTCGAGCTTGGCAACGGCCATACCGTCGAACTGGGGCCGGAGGTGCGCTATGACGTGCCGGGCTACGGCCTGATCACCGCCACGCCGGGGCGCAGCGGCGTCAATGCCACCCTGCCCGACGGCCCCCTGCCCGAGTGGATCAACGCCTCCAAAAACCGCCTTGCGATCACCACGGACGCGGGCCGCCTGACGATCACCCGCAACCGTGCCGAGGTCTTTCGCTATTTCAACGGCTGGGAGCTGTTCTTCTTCACGCTCGACAGCCCCTACCATGGCATGTCCCCGCTAGAGCTGCTGCGCAGCGGTGAATACGGCGCGATCTGGCAGGATTTCTGGACCAACAAAATGTGGCGTCACGGCGATGTCGCTTGGGCGCTGGTTGAGACCATTCTCATGGCCTTTCTCGGCACCTTTGGCGCGGCGATGATTGCCCTGCCGCTGGGGTTCCTCGCGGCCAAGAACTTCTCCCCTTAGGCGGTCTGCGCTTTGCCGCGCGGCGGTTGTTCGACTTCCTGCGCGGGGTCGACGGGCTGATCTGGACCATCGTTCTCTCCCGCGCCTTTGGCCCCGGCCCGCTGACCGGATCACTGGCGATCCTGCTGACGGATACCGGCACCTTCGGCAAAATCTTCTCCGAAGCGCTGGAGAATGTGGACGATAAACAGATCGAGGGCATCGCCTCCACCGGGGCAGCACCTGTGCAACGCTACCGCTTTGGCGTCATCCCGCAGATCACCCCGGTGCTGCTGAGCCAAGTCCTCTACTATCTGGAATCGAACACCCGTTCGGCCACCATCATCGGCGCGATCACCGGCGGCGGCATTGGCCTGCTGCTAACCCAAGCGATCATCACCCAGAAAGATTGGGAGGAAGTCAGCTATTACATCGTGCTGATCATCCTGATGGTCGTGGCGATGGACAGCTTCTCAGGCTGGCTGCGCCGCAAGCTGATCGCAGGCACCGAGGCGGGTCACTAAGGCCGCGCATCAATCGCCGGGGTTCAGCGTCAGCGTCACGCGGTCCCCGGCGAACCATGTCACCCCATATTCCACCGGCACACCCTCCGGGTCCACGTTGATCCCGGCAGACCGCAAGATCGGCGCGCCTTCGGTCAGCCGCAAATGCAGCGCCTGCGTGGCATTGGCCAGTTTCGCCGTCAGCCGGGTCGAGGCGCGGGTGTAATCTGCCACCCCGCCCTGCGCCAAGGCCGAGGTGACCGAGCGGCTGGTCTCAAGCGCTTTTAACAGATCAGGGAACCGCGCGGCAGGAAACAGGCTGCGGAAAATCGCGATGGGCTGGTCATCGGCCAGCGACAGCCCCTCATAGACATGCACGAGCGCCTCTCCCTCTAGCCCAAGCTGCTCGGCCTCATGGGCCGAAGCCGCGCGGGTCTCCAGCATCAAAATCTGCTTGGCCGGCACCCGCCCCGCCGCAGCAAGGTTCTGGTGAAACCGCACCCTCTTGCCGATGGGGTAATCCGTGGGCCGCTGCGCCACGAAGACCCCGCTCCGCGACGGCTGTAGGTCAGCCCGCTCTCGTTCATGTCGCTGATCGCCCGGCGCACCGTGTGACGGTTGACCCCAAACCGCGCCGCCAATTGCGCCTCGGTCGGGAGCCGATCGCCGGGGGCGTATTTCCCCGTGGCGATGTCATGGGTCAGCGTGGCGGTGATGGTTTTCCAGATCGCAGTTCGGGCCATGTCGCAGAAGTTTCACATATCCATGCTTGCGCCAGCGGGAGGCCAGCGGCTAATACTTGTCTAGTTGTATAGTAAATTAGACAAATGCACAAGGTGTCTAGATGACGGTTGAAATAAAAGAAAAGACCCGCGATCGGCAGGCTTGGATGGGGCTGCTCGCGCGGGCCGAGGCCGCTGATCTGGCCCGGCTCTGGGCCCGCTACGGCGCGGTTCCAGCCCATGACCTGCTCCGCGCGCCCGAGATCGGCGGCGTCATGCTGCGGGGCCGGATGGGCGCCGTGGGCGATGCCTTTAACATGGGCGAAATGTCGGTCACGCGCTGTTCGGTGCGGCTTGCGGATGGGCCTGACGGCCACGCCTATGTCCAAGGCCGCAGCCGCGACAAGGCGCTGCAAGCGGCCCTCGTTGATGCCTTGATGCAGAGCGATGCCGCCAATGAGGTCCGCAGCAAACTGCTCGCCCCACTGGCCGAGATCGAGGGCCAACGCCGCGCCCGCCGCGCCGCCAAAGCCGCCGCCACAAAGGTCGATTTTTTCACCATGGTCAGAGGAGAAGACTGATGCAGACCCTATCGCTGACAGGCGGGTTTCGCGACGCGCCGAAAGACGCCGCTTTCGCCTTTCGCGCGGTGATGAACGCCATGGCCAAACCGGGTGAGATCAACAGCGTGACCGGGGCCGAACCGCCTGCGGGCCTGTCCACCGCCGCCGGGGTCGTCTTGCTGACACTCTGCGACCCCGAAACGCCGCTCTACCTCGCGCCCGGCTTTGACCGGCCCGAAGTGCGCGACTGGATTACCTTCCACACCGGCGCGCCCTTCGCCCCGGCCAATGCGGCGCACTTCGCCTTAGGCGCTTGGGACGACCTGCCGCGCGGCGACTTCCCCTCGGGACCGCCGCCTACCCCGACCGTTCCGCAACGCTGATCGTCGAGGTGGATGATCTACAGGCCAACGGCGCAACCCTCACCGGCCCCGGCATCAGAGACCGCACCGCGCTGTCGCTGCCCGACCGCGCGGCCTTCCAACAAAACGCGACGCTCTTCCCGCGCGGTTTGGATTTCATTTTCACCTGCGGCGACCGTCTGGCGGCGCTGCCCCGAAGCACAAAGGTGTCCTGATGTATGTAGCGGTAAAAGGCGGCGAGCGGGCGATCGACAACGCCCACGCATGGCTTGCCGAGGAGCGGCGCGGTGACGCAAGCGTGCCGGAACTCAGCGTTGCGCAAATTCGCGAACAGATGACGCTGGCGGTGAACCGGGTGATGGCCGAAGGCTCGCTCTATGACCCTGACCTCGCCGCGCTGGCGATCAAACAGGCGCGGGGCGATCTGATCGAAGCGGTATTTTTGATCCGCGCCTATCGCACCACCCTGCCGCGTTTCGGGGCCTCGCGCCCGATGGACACCGGCACCATGGCCTGCGACCGCCGCGTCTCGGCCACCTTCAAGGATGCGCCGGGCGGGCAGGTCTTGGGGCCGACCTTCGACTACACGCACCGGCTGCTTGATTTCAAACTGGCCGCCGATGGTGAGGTGCCGTCCGCGCCCGAAGTGGCCGATGCCGAGCCTTCTAAAGACACGCCGCACATCATGGAATTCCTCGACCGCGAAGGGCTGATGCAGCGCGACACGGATACCAGCACCCCGCCGCGCGATCTGACCCGCGAGCCGCTGGAACTGCCCGCCACCCGCGACCTGCGCCTGCAAGCGCTGACCCGCGGCGACGAAGGTTTCGTGCTTGGCATGGCCTACTCCACCCAGCGCGGCTATGCGCGCAACCACGCTTTCGTCGCGGAACTGCGCATCGGCAAAGTGGCGGTGGAAATGGACATTCCCGAGCTGGGTTTCGCCATCGAGATCGGCGAGGTTGAGCTGACCGAATGCGAAACGGTGAACCAATTCACGGGCTCCAAGTCCGAGCCGCCGCAGTTCACCCGTGGCTATGGGCTGGTCTTCGGCATGTCCGAGCGCAAGGCGATCTCCATGGCGCTGGTGGACCGGGCATTGCGTTGGGAGGAACTGGGCGAAGACAACCTCGGCGCGCCTGCGCAGGATGCGGAATTCGTGCTTTATCATGCCGACAACATCCAAGCGACGGGATTCTTGGAGCATATCAAACTGCCCCATTATGTCGATTTCCAATCCGAGCTTGAACTGATCCGCAAGCTGCGCCGCGAGGCGACGGCGGCCCAAGACGCGCCGCGGGAGGCCGCAGAATGAGCCCCGCCATGACACCGAGCGAACAATACACGAATGAGGACCGGGGCATGAACGACTACAACTTTGCCTATCTGGATGAGCAGACCAAACGGATGATCCGCCGCGCGATCCTGAAAGGGCTGGCGATCCCGGGCTATCAGGTGCCCTTTGCCAGCCGCGAAATGCCGATGCCTTACGGCTGGGGCACGGGCGGGGTGCAGGTGTCCGCCGCCGTGCTGACGCCCGAGGATACCTTCAAGGTGATCGACCAAGGCGCGGATGACACGACCAACGCCGTCTCGATCCGCCGCTTTTTTCAAAAGACCGCCGGTGTCGCGGTGACCGAAGCCACGACCGAGGCCAGCGTCATCCAAACCCGCCACCGCATTCCCGAAGCCGCGCTGCGCGTAGATCAGGTTCTGGTCTATCAGGTGCCGATCCCCGAACCGCTGCGCTTTCTTGAACCTTCGGAAGTCGAGACCCGCAAAATGCACGAGCTGGAGGAATACGGGCTGATGCATGTAAAACTTTACGAAGACATCGCCCAACACGGCGCGATTGCCACGGCCTATGCCTATCCGGTCAAGGTCGAAGGGCGCTATGTGATGGATCCTTCGCCGATCCCGAAATTCGACAATCCGAAACTGGAAATGGCCGCGATCCAGCTCTTCGGCGCGGGGCGCGAACAGCGTATCTATGCGCTGCCGCCCTATACGCAGGTCGTGTCGCTAGATTTTGAGGACTACCCCTTTGAGGCCAGCAAGGCAGACCACCCCTGCGGGCTTTGCGGGGCCGAGGACAGCTATCTGGATGAGTTGATCGTCGATGACGCAGGCGGGCGCTTGTTCATGTGCTCCGACACCGATTATTGCGCGGCCCGTCAGGCCGCCGGACATCGCGGCGCGGATGCGGCCCCTGTGTTGGAGGGCATGGCATGACCCCTTTATTGCAAGTTGAAAACATCGCGAAATTCTATGGCGCGCGGATTGGCTGCACCGATGTCAGCTTTGATCTCTACCCCGGTGAGGTGATGGGCATCGTCGGCGAAAGCGGCTCGGGCAAATCCACGCTGCTGAACACACTGGCGGGGCATCTGACACCGGATCGCGGGGCGGTGCGTTTCGACACCCGCGCCGATGGCCTGCGCGACACGGTGACGATGAGCGAGCCGGAGCGCCGCATGTTGTCGCGCACCGATTGGGCCTTTGTCCACCAGCACGCCCGCGACGGGCTGCGCATGAATGTGAGCGCGGGCGGCAATGTGGGCGAGCGGCTGATGGCCGTGGGCGCACGGCATTACGGCGACATCCGCGCCAGCGCCACCGATTGGCTGGGCCGAGTGGAGATCAACGAAGATCGGATCGATGACCGGCCTTCCGCCTTCTCGGGCGGGATGCAGCAGCGTTTGCAGATTGCCCGCAACCTCGTGACCGGGCCGCGGCTGGTCTTCATGGACGAACCCACCGGCGGGCTGGATGTGAGCGTGCAAGCACGGCTGCTCGACCTCCTGCGCGGCTTGGTGCGCGAGATGGGGCTGAGCGCCATTATCGTGACCCATGATCTGGCGGTGGTGCGTCTGCTGGCGGACCGGCTGATGGTGATGAAGGACGGCCATGTGGTGGAAACCGGGCTAACCGATCAGGTGTTGGACGACCCGCAGCATGGCTATACGCAGCTTTTGGTCTCTAGCGTGCTACAGGTTTGACGGTGCAGGGAAATGTTTCGCATGCGAAACAAATTACAAAAGTTAACAATAGGTTAAACAAGGCTGAACCCATGATACGCGTGGAAAATGTGAGCAAATCCTTTACCCTGCACAATCAAGGTGCTGCGGTGATCCCGGTGATGCGCGGCGGTGAATTGACCGTGGCGCGCGGCGAATGCGTGGCGTTAACCGGGGCCTCGGGTGCCGGAAAATCGACGTTGATGCGGATGATCTATGGCAATTACCTGACCGCTTCGGGCCGGATCATGGTGGGCGATCTGGATGTCGCCCGCGCCGCCCCGCGTGAGATATTGGACCTGCGCCGCAACGTGCTGGGCTATGTCAGCCAGTTTTTGCGCGTCGTGCCGCGGGTGGCGACGCTTGATGTGGTGGCCGAACCGCTTCGCGCGGTGGGCAGCAACGAAGCCGAGGCACGGGCGCGGGCCGGAGAACTGCTGGCGCAGCTCAACATCCCGCAGCGGCTTTGGCAGCTCAGCCCCACGACCTTTTCGGGCGGCGAGCAGCAGCGGGTGAACATCGCGCGCGGCTTTGCACACCCCTACCCCGTCTTGCTGCTGGATGAGCCGACGGCGAGCCTTGACGCCACCAACCGCGCCACGGTGCTGGCATTGATCGAAGAAGCCAAAGCCCGCGGCACGGCGATCTTGGGCATCTTCCATGATGAGGCCGCCCGCGACCAGATCTGTGACCGCGAAGTGGACGTGACCCGTTTCACCCCGGACTGGCCGCATGAGCGGGCGTTTTATCGCGGTGGTCGGCCCGTCGGGTGTGGGCAAGGACAGCGTGATGGAAGGACTGGCCGAAACCCTGCCCGACCTCTTCCTCGCCCGCCGCGCCATCACCCGGCCCGGTGAGGCCGGGGGCGAGGATTTCGACGGGATCAGCGAGGCGGCGTTTCTGCGGCTCGAAGCGGAGGGCGCCTTTGCCTTGAGTTGGGCCGCGCATGGGCTGCATTATGGCATTCCCATAGCGGTTGAAATGGCGCTGGCTGAGGGGCGCGATGTGCTCGCCAACCTCTCACGCGGGGTGCTGACCGAGGCCAAACTGCGGTTTGCGCGGTTCGAGGTGCTGTCGCTGACCGCTTCGCCCGACGTATTGGCGGACCGGCTGCGGGGCCGTGGGCGCGAAACCGAAGCAGAAATCACCGCACGGCTGGCCCGGGCCGACAGCGCCCTGCCCGACCATATCGCGGCGATCGAGATTGATAACTCCGGCCCACTCAAGCAGACCGTGGCGCAGGCGTTGGCGGCGCTCTATCCCGAGAGGGCGGCGCGGTGAACCTCGTGGAACATACCGTCTTCGGCCTGCCCCACCAGCGTCAGACTGCCCAGCGTGAAGGGCTGCGGAAGGTGCGGCGCGATATAGGGGGCCAGCGCTGCGGTGACCTGCGGCAGATCGCCCTTGGGCAGCTTGCCGGTCAGGGTGATGTGAAAGCGGAACGCCTCCATCACGTAAGGATAGCCCCATTGGCTGAGGTTCGCTTCCTGCTTTGGGGTCAGATTGGCCTGACGCCTGCGGGCCAGATCGGCTTCGGAAGGGGGCGCGCGGAACGTGTCGAGGCCGCGCACCACCTCGGCGGCCATGGCGTTGAGCGCGGCGGTGTCCCCTCGGGCGTCAGCGCCAGAAAGCGGCCCAGCGGGGTCAGGGTCAGACCGTCCAGCGTGACGGGGGCAAGCTGCGCACAAACTGTCTCGAACGCGGATTGCAGGCCGTCAGCCGATGTGCCTTCGGCCAAAACAAAGGGCGGTTTGATCGTCGCATGCAGCCCGTATTTGCGCGGTGTTTCGGTCACGGCGGCCACGTCCAGCGCGGCCACTTCAGGATGCGCCACGGCCTGCCCGCGCGCCACATCCCAGCCCAGCCAAGCGGCTCCGGCTTCGGCCAAACTGCCCTGCGGCGTGTAATAGATCGCGTAGCGGTCGAACTTCATTCATCTTCTCCCTGCATCCATGGATGCGCAACAAGCGTGACGTTCACATGACAAAAGAAACCATTCTCGCCAATGCCAAAATCATCCTGCCCGATGCGGTGATCCCCGGCAGCGTGGTGCTGCGCGATGGGGTGATCGCCGATATCGCCGAAGGCACCGCCGTCACACAGGGGGCGGTCGATTGCGAAGGCCGCTACCTCGCCCCCGGTCTGGTGGAACTGCACACCGACAACCTTGAGCGCCATATGAAACCGCGCCCCAAGGTCGACTGGCCGCACCGCGCGGCGATCATCGCCCATGACCGCGAGTTGGCGGGCACCGGGATCACCACGGTTTTCGACGCGATCCGGGTGGGGTCGATCCTGTCGGACGCGGGACGCAAGCGCTATGGCAAATATGCCCGCGACATGGCCGATGAAATCCTGATGATGCGCGACAGCGGGGCGCTGGCGATCAGCCACCATATTCACCTGCGGGCCGAGATCTGTTCGGAAACGCTGGTGGAAGAACTGGCCGAGTTTGGCCCCGACGACAAAGTCGGCATTGTCAGCCTCATGGACCACACGCCGGGCCAACGCCAGTTCCGCGATGTGCAAAAATTCGAGGATTACGTCTGCGGCAAAAACGGTCTGCCGCGTGAGGATTTCGGCGATTACGTCACCTTCCTACATGGGCTGCAAGAACGGCTGGGCGCGAAACATGAGGCGGCAGCGGTGGCAGCCGCCGCGCATTATGGCGCCGCACTGGCGAGCCACGATGACACCACAGCCGAGCAGGTCGCGACCAGCCACGCCCACGGCGTGCGCTTGGCCGAATTCCCCACCACCCGCGCGGCGGCAGAGGCCTGTCACACCCAAAACATCGCCACGATCATGGGCGCGCCCAACCTCGTGCGCGGCGGGTCGCATTCGGGCAATGTGGCGGCAAAGGAATTGGCGGAACTGGATCTGCTCGATATTCTGTCGTCTGACTATGTCCCCGCGGCCCTGCTGTTGGGGGCGGTGCAACTGGGCAATCTTTGGGGCGATATGGCGCGGGGGCTGGCGACCGTCACCCGCACGCCCGCGCATCACGTAGGCCTGACCGACCGGGGCGAGATCGCTTTGGGTGCGCGGGCCGACCTGATCCAGTTCGAGGTGATGAAAGATGCGCCGATCCTGCGGTCGGTCTATGCCATGGGCCACCGCGTCGCGTAGCCTCTCATCCTCTCCGGCATCCGCCAATCTTGGCGGGTGCTGGCCCGCGTTTTTCTGCGCAAAAACCCGCCCCTTGAAAGAATGTGCTTCTTGCGCTCGTCTTGCCGCTTCATAAGACTAGGTTACATATACCCTGCAACTTGCAGGTTGAATTTAGCCGGGTCCAACGACCGACAAGCTTGAGGAAAATGGTGCAAGAAGCATTGAGATTGGCGAGCGATCGCCTTGGGCAGATCGTCGAAGACGCGGCAAGCGAAGTTTACCTGTTTTCAGTCGAAGACTTTACCTTCACCCTCGCCAATCGCGGCGCGCGGGAGAACCTTGGCTATTCGATGGAAGAGCTGCGCGGCATGGCGGCGTGGGACATCAAGCCCGAACTGACGCGCGAGGCGTTTCTGGACCTCGTCGAGCCGCTGATCAACGGCAAGACGACAACGATTGAATATGAGACGGTCCACCAGCGCAAGGACGGCTCGCGGTATTGCGTTCTGACCCATTTGCAGCTGATCTCAACCGAAGGCGAAAAGGTCCTTTATGCGGCCATTCAGGACATCACCAAACAGAAAGAGACCAACGCGGCGCTGACCAAAGTCTCGGCCCGGCTGGACGCGATCCTGAGCAACACCACGATGGCCATCTTCATGATGGACGACAAACAGCAATGCGTCTTTATGAACCGCGCAGCCGAAGAGTTGACCGGCTATAAATTCGAGGAAACCATCAACAGACCGCTGCATGACGTGATCCACCACACCCACCCCAACGGGCGGCATTTCCCGATCGAAGACTGCGCCATCGACCGCGCTTTTCCGGAAAACCACCAGACGCAGGGTGAGGAAACCTTTGTCCATAAGGACGGCAGTTTCTATCCCGTGGGCTTCACCGCCTCGCCGATGAAGGATGAGACCGGCAAAACCGTGGGCACCGTGATCGAGGTCCGCGACCTGCGCGAGGAACTGCGCGCGCGCAATGCGGAGCTTGAGTTCAGCAATGCGCTGAAAACCAAGGTCGAAGAGGCCATGGCCGAACGGGACCGGCTTGAGGCGCAGTTGGTACAGGCGCAAAAGATGGAAGCCGTGGGCCAACTCACTGGCGGCATCGCGCATGATTTCAACAACCTGCTTCAGGTGGTGGGCAGCAACCTTCAGCTTTTGTCAAAGGAACTGGCCGAGGTCGACGCCAAGCGGCGGTTTGTCGACAACGCCATGGCGGGGGTGTCGCGCGGCGCAAAGCTGACCGCGCAACTGCTCGCCTTTGGGCGGCAGCAACCCTTGGAGCCGAAGCCGCAAAACCTTGGCCGATTGGTGCGGGGCATGGACGACATGTTGCGCCGCACCCTTGGCGAAGGGATCGAGGTCGAAACGGTGATCTCGGGCGGGCTGTGGAACTGTCTTGTCGATCCGGCGCAGTTGGAAAACGTGATCCTGAACCTTGCGATCAACGCGCGCGACGCGATGGCCCACCATGGCAAGCTGACAATCGAAGTGGGCAACGCCGCCCTTGACGACGCCTATGCCCAAAGTCACCCGAATGTGGCCCCCGGCCAATATGTCATGCTGGCGATCACCGATACCGGCGCAGGCATCGCACCGGAGATCATGGAAAAGGTCTTTGATCCCTTCTTCACCACCAAAGACACGGGCGAAGGCACGGGGCTTGGCCTCAGCATGGTTTACGGCTTCATCAAACAGTCCGGCGGGCATATCAAACTCTACAGCGAAGAGAACCAAGGCACGACCGTGCGGGTCTATCTGCCGCGCACGCAGCGCCAGGAAGAAAGCGCCCCGTTGCCTGCCACCACCGAAACGCCCACGGGCAGCGGTGAGGTGATCCTCGTGGTCGAAGACGACGCCGCCGTGCGCGAGACCGCCGTCGATCAGCTGCGCGATCTTGGCTATGGCGTGCTCACCGCCGAGAATGCCGATAGCGCGTTGGCAATCGTCAAAAGCGGGGTGAAGATCAATCTGCTCTTTACCGATGTGGTCATGCCTGGCAAAATCCGCAGCCCCGAGCTTGCCCGCGAGACCAAGGCGCATCTGCCGAATGTCGGCGTGCTCTTTACCTCGGGCTATACCCAGAATGCGATTGTCCACGCCGGGCGGCTGGACGAAGGGGTCGATCTGCTGAGCAAACCCTACACCCGCGAGCGGCTGGCCCTGAAAATTCATGAGATTCTCTCTCGCCAATCCGGCAGCGATGCCGCCCACGGGGCGCAGGAAGACGCGCACAGCGCCCCCGATGACGCACCTAGAATTTTGCTGGTCGAAGACGATGCGCTGATCAGCATGGCGACCGCGGATATGCTTGCCGATCTGGGCTATGCCGTGACCGAAGCCGACAGCGTCGCCGCCGCCGAACGCAGCCTTGAGGCCGAGCGGTTCGACATCATGTTCACAGATCTCGGCCTGCCCGACGGCTCTGGCATGGATCTGGTGCAGCACGTCACGCAACTACGCCCCGAGATCGCGGTTATCATCGCCTCTGGGGCCGATCCGCGAGAATATGCCGAAGGCGAGACCGAGCCCTCGCGCTATGTCAGCTTGATGAAACCCTATGACGAGCATTCTTTGAAACGCGCCTTGGAGCAGTGCAAAGAGCCCACGGGATAAGGTGGCTAGGATCAGCCCCGTTTTCGATCTATGACGTGAGAAAACCAGAGAGAGGCAGATCATGCGCAGGATCACATTCGCAGCCGTTTCCACCCTTATTTTCGCCGCAGGTTGTGCGGGCATCGCCGCCGATCAGGTGATGGTCCACCGCACCGGACCGGATGAGCTTTTGAAGCTGCGGTCTGGGCCCGGGCTTGATTTCGGGGTCATCATGGGGCTGCCCGATGGCACCATCTTGAACCGCCGCGATTGCGTGACCGAGATTGGCCAGCTTTGGTGTCGGGTGTCCTTGGCCGATGCGCCAGAGGTGCAGGGCTATGTCTCGGCGGACTATATCTCTGACGTTTGATCATAGGTCAGACTGCGGGTGGCGCGCATCTGATGCCGCCCGCGGCGCTCTTTGGTCAAGCCACCGCGCCCCAGCCCAGTTGGCGGCGCCTGTCGTCGACAGGGTGGGGCATTCGCCCCCTGCAAGCCCCCTGTCGCCCCCCCTGTTCGGCCCACCTGTCGATTTCCGCGTGCACCGCTCTATCTCAGCCCTTCACACCCTTCGTGAAACCGCTGAAATATCTCAAGAGTAAGGAAAACCATGTGCCGCTTCCTCGCCTATATCGGACCTGAACTGCCAATCGAGTCGCTGCTCCTTGCGCCTGAGAACAGCCTGCTGAATCAGAGCCTTGATCCGGAACTTCACCCCAGCCTGCAACTGGCCGGTTGGGGCTTTGCCGCTTGGAGCGCGCATCTGCTGAAACCCGACGCGCCGCTGCTTTATCACCGGCCCAAAGCGGCCTTTCACGACGACAATGCCAAGACCCTGATCCCCAGCCTGCAGGCCCATACGATGCTGTCGCATATCCGCGCGGCCTCTTATGACGCCAGCGTCGTGCAGGCCGATGAAAACTGCCACCCGTTTTCCTTTGACCATACCCCGTGGATCATCGCCCAGAACGGTGCCCTGCCCCATTGGCGGCAGTTGCAACGTGAGCTCCTGCCCCATTGCAAAGATCAATACCTCACCCAGATGCGCGGCACGACGGATACGGAATTTCTCTATGTGCTGCTGCTGTCCTTGCTGGAAGGCGACAGCGATGACGATGTGCAGCGCGGGTTTGAAAAACTACTGAAGGTGATCTGCAAAGCCGCGCGCGACCTCGATCTTGCGGCGCTGACCAAACTCAAGATTGCGCTTGTCAGTTCGGATCGGATCATCGGCGTGAACTTTGGCTGCGGCCATGAGGGCGAAACCGATGTGACGGGCGATTGGGAAAAGCTGCGAGAGGAGGACCTGCCCCTTTCGATGCTGCTTGAGCCGATCTACCTCCTTACCGGCGCGAATTTTGACGACCATGCGAATTCTTACGACATCGACCCCTGCCCCGAGGGGAGGCCACCTCGGCCATACTCGCGTCAGAGCCGCTGACCGAAGACGGGGACGAGTGGCTGAAAATCGAATTCGGTGAGATTGTCCTTCTGGAGCGGAAAGACGGGCGGATCAGCAAGACGGTCCGCAAGCTCGACGTTTAACCGCCGCCCCCGCCCCTGCCCCCAACTGATAGGAGCCAGTCCATGACAGATCGTTTCGACAATTTCGCCGACCTCTCTGCCGAGATGGCAGCGGACCTCGACTACCGCATCCGCGCCGAGGATCGGGGCAGCGCGGTGATCATTCTGGCGCCCCACGGCGGCACGATTGAGCCTGAGACCAGCCTGATCGCCGAGGCCATCGCGGGAAGCGACTATTCCTACTATCTGTTCGAGGCGCTGAAGGCCGGGGCGCATGGGGATTTCCACATCACCTCGCACCGCTTTGACGAGCCGCAGGCGTTGGAGCTTGTGGCGAGGGCGACGGTGGCCGTGGCGATCCATGGGCGCAAGGATGATGGCACAGAAACAGTCTGGCTTGGTGGGCGTGCCGAGGCGCTGCGCGATGCCATCGGCGCGGCCCTGCGCGACGCGGGGTTTGACGCGGCGCCCAACACTACCCTGCCCGGCGTGCATGAGACGAACATCTGCAACCGCACCCGCTCTGGCGAGGGGTGCAGCTTGAACTGCCCCGGTCGCTGCGGCGCACCCTCGCCGAGGATGCGGATATGTTAGAAAGGTTTTGTCTGGCGGTGCACGGGGCGCTTTAGCCAAAGGCGGCAGGCCCAGCACGGGCCTGCCGAGGTCTTAGCTTCGTTTTTGAAACAAGATCACCATCAGCGCCAGAAGCGACGAGCCCAGCATCAACAGCAGCGACACGGCGTTCAACAGTGGGGTCGAGCCCTCTTTTAACCGATCGAACATGGCGATGGTCAGCGGCGCATCAGAACCCACCAGCATCAGCGTCGTGTTGAAGTTCTCAAAGCTCATGAGAAACGCCACCACGACCGCTCCGACCATTGCAGGCGCAAGGAACGGCAGGGTGATCGTGCGCACGGCGGTCAAACGATCCGCGCCAAGGTTCAGCGCCGCCTCTTCCAACGTGCGGTCAAACTTTTGCAACCGGGCCGAGATGACGAGCGTGGCGATGGTAGTGATAAAGCTGAACTGCCCCAAGATCACCAACAATAGACCGGGGCGCAGCGCTTGAATGTCGATCTGCGCCATGTCCCAGACGCCGTTGGCCAGCGTGGAGGAAAACACCAGCACCGAGATGCCCAGCACGATGCCGGGGATCACCAGCGGCAGCAGCATCAGCACATAGAGAAACCCCTTGCCGCGAAACTCATAGCGGTTGAACAAAAAGGCGTTCGTCGTGCCCACGCAGACCGACATGATCGCCACGCAAAGCGCCACGAATGCCGATGTGCCCACCGACCGCAGAATGCCGCGTTCATGAAAGACGCCGATCTGCGGGCGCTCCTCGCCAAAGAACCAGTTCCACGTAAACCCCTCCCACGGGAGGGAGGGGAACTGACTGTCGTTAAAGGCAAAGACCGCGACCACGGTCAGCGGCAGGGCCAGATAGAGAAAGAACAGCGCCACATAGCCGCCATAGAGGATGCGAAAGCTGCGCGATTGCGGGATTGTCGGGATCATTGGATCACCCCATCGTTTCCTTGAGGGTTCGGCCCGTAAGCCAGAGCATCCCCCAGACGATCACCGAAGACAGCACCAAAAGCATAAAGCCAAAGGCGGCGCCCAGCTCCCAATTGGAGCGCACGATGAACTGGTTATAGATCATTTCGGTGAACCACAGGCTGTCCTTGCCGCCCAGCATTGTCGGCGTCAGGTAGTTGCCCAAGCTCAGCATAAAGACCACGATACAGCCCGACACGATACCGGGCATGGCATGGGGGATGATGATCTCACGCAGGACGGAAAGCCCGCTGCCGCCCAGATCATAACCCGCTTCGATCACACTGTCGTCGAGGCTTTCCAGCGTAGTGACAAGCGGCACCACCATAAATAGCATCGAGGTATAGACCAGCCCCACCATCATCGTGGCATCGGTATAAAGCATCTCAACCGGGCGATCCGCCAGACCCACCCATTGCAGCAGGTTCGAGACGAGACCGGTCTCGCGCAGCAGGATCATCCAGCCGAAAGTACGCACCAATTCAGAGACATAGAACGGGATCAGACAGAGCAGGAACAACACCTGTTGCAAGCGCCCCTTCGCCATCTTGGCGATGTAATAAGACACCGGAAAAGCGATCAGCAGCGTCAGCGCGGTTGCCAGCACCGACATCACCGCCGTGCGCCAGAAGGTCCGCAGATACAGCGGTTCGGTCAGCGCTTTTTCGTATTGCGCTAAGCTGGCTTCATAGACGCCAAAGCTGATCCGCTCGCGCAGCGAAATCAGCAGCATGTCGATATGCGGGATGATGATCAGCAGACCCAGCCAGAGCACCAAAGGCGTCAGCAGCAGGTAGAATGTAATGCGGGATTGGCTGCGCATCAGGCGGCCCCAAAGCAGGTCGCCTGCCCCGCACCCCAGCCGATATGCACCGCATCGCCGCGTTTCAGGTTTGAGAATTCCCCCGATTGCGGCAGGGTCACGTCGAGCGTTTCGCCAACATCGTCCTGCACCAACACGCGCGAAGCCGCGCCGTTGAACAGTAGGCCGGTCACCGTGCCCGTCAGTTGATTGTCAAAGCCTGCAAGCGCATCGGCGCTGGCGGCAAGACGAATGGATTCAGGCCGCACGAAAATCTCGGCCCGTGCGCCTTGGGCAAGGCCCGCGCCCGTCGCCCGCATCGCCAGTCCGCTGTCGGTGCGCAGTTGCAGCGCGTCGCCCTCAACCCGCTCAATCTTGCCCTTCCAGCGGTTTGATTCCCCGATGAAGCCTGCCACAAATGGCGTCTCGGGCCGGTAGTAGAGGTCTTGCCCCTTGCCGACCTGCTCAAACTGGCCGTTGCTCATCACGGCGATCTGATCCGACATCACCAGCGCTTCGGATTGGTCATGGGTAATATAGATGAATGTCGTGTCAAAGGCAGCTTGCAGGGCCTTCAACTCAACCTTCATATGTTCGCGCAGTTTCAGATCCAGTGCGCC
This sequence comes from Sulfitobacter profundi, assembly GCF_042661425.1. NCBI lineage: Bacteria > Pseudomonadati > Pseudomonadota > Alphaproteobacteria > Rhodobacterales > Roseobacteraceae > Sulfitobacter > Sulfitobacter profundi. The sequence goes on from NZ_JBHSWA010000001.1 coordinate 460,521, forward strand.
CAGCGGCTCATCCAGCAGCAGCACGTCAGGCTCCAACACCATGCAGCGCGCGATGGCGACCCGTTGTTTCTGACCGCCCGAAAGCTCATCCACCTTGCGCGCGCCGATCCCCGGCAGGCCGATCCGGTCGAGCGCCTCATCGACTTTGCGCGCGATCTCTCCCTTGGCCATGCCGCGGCGGCGCAGGCCATAGCCGATATTCTCGGCAATCGTCATCATCGGGAAAAGCGCCAGATGTTGGAACACCATGTTCACAGGGCGCTTGTTCGGCGGCGTGTCGAGCACCGATCCGCCCTTGATCCGAATGTCACCGGAGGTCGGGTCAAGAAACCCCGCGATCATCCGCATGATCGTCGTTTTGCCGCAGCCCGAAGGCCCGAGGATGGAGAAGAAACTGCCCGGCGGCACCGTGAAGGAGACGTTGTTAACAGCGGTGGTATCGCCGAACCGCTTAACGAGGTCGACGCATTCCAGATCTGGGGTCATGTGAATTCCGTGTAATGGAGCGACACCCTCAATCGAGGGTGCCGCCCGATGGTCAGTTATCAGTTGGCAGCTTGGACGCGGTCCAGCACTTCGCCTTCGATCGTTTCCAGACCGGCGGGCACCGGCGGATACCATTTGATGTTGTCGATGGCTTCCTGCGGGAAGCTGGCCTGATACTTGGCTTTCAGGCTGTCTTCGGCAAACTCATCCGCGCCGGCAGAGGCCGTGAAGTTGCCCGCCGCTGCGGTGATCATCGCCGCGACTTCGGGCTGCATGACAAAGTTGATCCACTCATAGGCCACATCATCGGCCTGGCCTTTGGCGGGCAGAACGAAGGTGTCGATCCAGCCCAACGCACCCGAGGTCGGGGCCACGAAGGTCAGGTCAGCGTTGTCGTCGTTCAGCTTCCAGCCGCCGGTGTCCCATGCCATCGACGCGGTCACTTCGCCCGAGCGCAGCAGGTTCATCAGCTCATCACCGCCACCCCAGTAGGTTTTGACGTTCTCTTTGCATTCGATCAGCTTGGCTTCGACCTTGCCCATGATCTCGGCGTATTTGGCTTCGTCGCCATAGGCGGCAAAGGGGTCTTCGCCCATGGCGAAGGCGAAACCGATCAGCGTCGGACGTTTCAGACGGTAGGAGACCTTACCCGCCACTTCCGGCGCGCAGAGGTCGGTGTAATCCTTGACCGTCTCGCCCGCTTCGGCGGTGTTCATCACCAGACCGGAGGTGCCCCAGACATGCGGCACGCCATAAACGTCGCCGTTCACGGTGGTGTTGCCCATCGTCGCATCAAGCATGGAGGGAATGAAAAGCTCTTTGTTCAGCTTGGAGACGTCAATCGGCTTGTAGATGCCAAATTCCATCTGCGGGCCCATGATGCGGTCTTGCGATGGCTGGGCGAGGTCGAAACCACCGCCACCCGTGGCGCGCAGCTTGGCGATCATCTCTTCATTGTTGGATTTCGTGACTTCGACGGTATGGCCGGTCTCTTCTTCGAATTTCGCGACCACGTCCTCAGGTGCGTAGCCGCCCCATGTCAAAAGACGCAGCGTGTCGGCTTGAGCCACGGAGGCGAGACCCGCCAGCATGGTGCCGGCCAGCAGAATAGTTCGTGTCATGGGAAATCCTCTTTCTAGTGTACTAATTGTCGGCAGAATGCGCGCGTTAGACCATTTGGTCAATTTATACTTAGACGCATTGCGGCCCCTTGTGGCCCGACAATGCAAAACATTTGTGACAGAGGGGGAAAATGCCGTTTGTTTTGGCAGGGTTGCTGCGGGCCTAGGCGCGCCGTGGGCCCAAAGCTACGGCGGCCTTGTTTACACAAACGCCACAGCGGCCAGATCGCAAAACAGCCTTGCTGGGGGTCGAAGCCGGGTGCTGCAACTGGGCAAAACCCTTTCCCATACGTGGGCAATCACCGCGGGGATAATGGCCGCGCCGGGAGGCGAAACCGTCGTAGTCTCAGCAAAACGCATGCAGTCTCGGGCAGGATCACCCACCCGAGAATACATTGATCTGGCTCAATCAAGGTAGTGCGTCAGCGCGAGGGAGACTTCGGGCACATAGGTCACCAAGAGCAAAACAAACGCCAGCACGGCGATGAACGGCAAGTTGGTGCGCGAGGTTTCCCAGATGCCCGCGCGGGCGATGGAGCAGGAGGTGATAAGCACCGATGCCACAGGCGGGGTCTGCTGACCGATCGCAAGGTTCAGCGTTACCATGATACCGAAGTGGATCGGATCAATCCCCACCGCATTGACCAGCGGCATCACCACCGGCACGACCAAGATGATCGCGGCGGCCCCATGCAGGAACATCCCCAAGACCAGCAAGAGCAGGTTCAACAGCGCCAGAACGATCAGCGGGTTCGTGGTGACTTCGGTGATTTGGGCCGCCAAGGTTTGCGGCACCTGCGCTTGGGTCAGGAACAACCCCAAAGCGGCGGAGGTGGACACCAGCAGCATCACCACGCCGGTCTGGCTGACGCCTTCGAGCATGGTCTTGCGGAGCCGGGACACATCCAGATCACGGTAGATGAACAGCCCGATCACCAAGGCCGCCATGACCGCAAGCCCCGCGCCTTCGGTGGCGGTGACCAAACCAGAAAAGATACCGCCAAGGATGATGACCGGCATGGTCAAGGCCCAGAACGCCTCTTTGAAGGTCCGGCCCACATGGCCCAGATCAAAGCTCTCGGCACGCGGCAGGTCATAGCGAACGGCCAGCACATAGGTCACCGTCATCAACAGAAAGGCCCCCAAAAGGCCGGGCACGACCCCCGCGACAAAAAGCTTGATCACCGAGGTTTCGGCAATGGCCCCGTAGAGGATCATCGGGATCGAGGGCGGGATGATGATGGCAAGCGATGCCGAAGACGATGTGATCGCCGCCGCCAATGTCCGCGAATAGCCGCGCCGCTTCATCTCGGGGATCAAGACGGTGCCGGTCGCCGCCACATCGGCCACAGCCGAGCCAGAGATCTCGGCAAAAACCATCGAGACGCCGATGTTTACCATGCCAAGCCCGCCGCGGATAAAACCGATCAGCGCGGTGACAAAGTTGATCAGCCGCAGAGAGATACCGGAGGTGTTCATCAGATTGCCCGCCAGAATGAACAACGGAATGGCAATCAGCGGAAAGGAGGTCGAGCCGGAATAGAGCTTGATCACCATGTCATAGAAGGCGTCTGGCCCGGAAGTCAGCAGAAAGCCCGCCATAGAGGTCACCCCGATCGCGACGGCGATGGGCACGTTGATCAAGATCAGGGTGATCAGGGCAATGGTGGTATAAAGGAGGATCATTTGGCGGTGTCCTTTAGGTCGAGCGTGGCGGTTTCGGCCTCGGCCTCGGCAATGGCTTTGTCGATTTCTGCATGTTCGGGATCAATCCCTTGCGCGGCCAAGCGCAGGGCGCGCGGCAGGGTCAATAGGGTGCCGATGATCATCAGGACCGAAGCGATCGGGATCACCGATTGCACGATGTCCAAGGTCATCCAGCGCAAAGACAGCAGGGAATCCCATTTCGCCACCGCCAACACGGCATTGCCGTAATAAGCTGTGACGGAGAAATAAATGATGACGAGCAGTTCGGAAAATAATGTCAGCACGATGGCCGCAGATTTCGGCAAGGCGATGACGATGCCCGAAAAGCCCATGTGCTGGCGCATGAACACCGCATAGGCGGCGCCGAAATAGGTGAGCCAAGCCAGCAGGACGCTGGCAATCTCATCGTACCATGCGGGCGATGCACCGAGGTAACGCATGGTGGTCGAATAAACGACCGCTCCCGCCAGTGTCACCAACAGCGCGAGGCAAACCGTTTCGATTGCCCAAAGAAGTAAACGCTCGATCTTAGCGACCATGCCTGTCTCCTGTTCTGAGTGGCCCCGGCCAGCCCATGCCAACCGGGGCGAAGCTGCGTTTACTTGGCCAGTTCTTGCGCGCGCGAGACGAGCGCGTCGCCCCCGGCACTTGGCTGGAGAAGGCAGCGTAGATCGGCGCGGAGGCTTCGATAAAGGCGGCCTTGTCGGCCTCATTGACCTCTACCCCCGCTGCACGGACCTTCTCGACCAATTCACCGTCGGCGGTTTCGCCTTGGTCCAGCGACCAGTCCTGAACGGATGCGGCAACTTCGGTCGCGGCGGTTTTGACCTCATCGGGAAGTTTCGACCAGGTTTCGGCCCCGGTGGTCAGATAGGTAGGTGAATAGACGTGGCCAGTCAGGCTCAGGTAGCCCTGCACCTCTTGGAAATTCGCGCCGACGATATTGGTCAGCGGGTTTTCCTGCCCGTCCATTGTGCCGGTCTGAAGGGCGACGAACACCTCAGAGAAAGACATCGGCGTCGGGTTTGCGCCCCATTCTTTGAACATCGAAACCCGCCATTCAGAAGACGGCGTGCGGATTTTGAGCCCATCCAAATCGCTGGGGGTGTTGATCGGGCGGGCATTGTTGGTGATCTGGCGGAAACCGTTTTCCCAAGTGGAGAGCACTTCAAGCCCCACTTTGCGCGCCAGTGGGGCCAAATCGGGCTGCACGATCTCGGCGTCGATTGCTTTTAGGTGCGCGCGATCCTGTACCAAAAACGGCATGTCAAATAGCGCAAATTCGGGCGCAACGTTGGTCATGATGGAAGAGATCAGCGTGAAATCCACGGTGCCCAGACGCAGCTTCTGCATCAGTTCCTTTTCGTTGCCGAGCTGTGCATCGGCATAGAATTCCACCGTGTGGGCGTCGCCCAGTTGCTCTTGCAGTTGTTCGGCAAAGCGTGCGGCGCTTTTGCCCTGCAGGCTGTTCGACGCCGCACCCACGGCCACCACATAGGTGTCCGCGGCCACGGGTGTCACAAGTGCAAAGGTCGCAGCGGCCAGACTGGCGCTCAGGCTCTTTGTAAGGGTTTTCATCGTATCTCCTCCGTTGGTTAAGAAAGTTCTGCCGCATCCATTGCACCTTTGCCTATCGGGAAATGAGCCACGAACGCACGGCAGCTTGTGCAGTCGTTCATTTTTCATTTCTTCCCCTCCGTAATTTGGCGCTTTAGCATTTTGGCATTCCAAAACTCCAATATGATGCTAAGAGTGATGTCAACATGATTCGTCTTCGGAAGTGTCCGGCAGAACGAGAAACAGTGAAAAAAGAGAGGCCCTGATGACTAAGATTAAATCCGTCCGCACCCGTGTCTGGAACTGGAAAGGGCCGACCGTGCCCCCTCGGGGAATTTCTGCACCAATGCGTCGGATGCCCTTTGGATTAAGGGCGATGCCATGGCGAGCTTTCGTTTTCACCAGTGGCTGACCTGCGAGATTGAGACCGAAGACGGCACGATCGGCATCGGCAATGCGGCCTTGGCTCCGACGCTGGTGAAACAGGCGATCGACGAATGGTTCGCCCCGCTGGTCGTTGGCGAAGACCCCTTCGACTACGCCTATCTGTGGGAGAAAATGTACCGCCGCAGCCACGCTTGGGGCCGCAAGGGAGTCGGGATGACCGCGATCTCGGCCGTCGACATCGCGATCTGGGATCTGATGGGCAAACTGGTCGACAAACCCGTGTTCAAACTCTTGGGCGGGCGCACCAAAGAGAAAATCCCGGTCTACTATTCCAAGCTTTACGCGGGGTCTGTCGAAAGCATGCAAGCCGAAGCGGAAGAGGCGATGCAGCACGGCTACACCGGCTTTAAAACGCGGTTTGGCTTTGGCCCGAAGGACGGCATGGCAGGCATGCGCGAGAACCTCAAACGGGTCGAAGCGCTGCGCGAAGTGATCGGCTACGACAAAGACCTGATGCTCGAATGCTACATGGGTTGGAACCTCGACTATGCCAAGCGGATGCTGCCCAAACTGGCAAAATACGAGCCGCGCTGGCTCGAAGAGCCGGTGATCGCCGACGATGTGGCAGGCTATGCCGAGTTGAACGCCATGGGGATCGTCCCAATCTCAGGCGGCGAACATGAATACAGCGTGATCGGTTGCGCCGAACTGATCAACCGCCGCGCAGTCAGCGTGCTGCAATATGATACCAACCGCGTTGGCGGCATCACGGCGGCGCAAAAGATCAACGCCATCGCCGAGGCGGCGCAGATCCCGGTCATCCCACATGCCGGGCAGATGCATAACTATCACCTGACCATGGCCAATATTAACTGTCCGATGTCCGAATACTTCCCGGTCTTCGATGTCGAGGTCGGCAATGAGCTGTTCTACTACATCTTCGAAGGCGACCCCGAGGCGCAGGACGGGTTCTTGCAGCTCGACGACGACAAACCCGGCCTCGGCATCACCATTTCCGACAAACATCTTTCCAATTTCGAGATCACAGAATGACTAAATACTCCGGCATCTGGCCCGTCGCCCCTACCCCGTTCAACGATGACGGCACGGTCGACTATGAGGGCATGAAACGTGTGATCGACTGTATGGTCGATCAGGGCAGCGATGGCATCTGCATCCTCGCCAACTTCTCTGAACAGTTCCTGATCACCGATGAGGAACGCCGCCTTTTGACCGAGGTCTCGCTCAAGCATATGGCGGGGCGGCTGCCCGTCATCGTCACCATCAGCCACTATGCCACTCAAATCGCCGTGGCCCGCGCGCAGCACGCCAAAGACCATGGTGCCGCGATGGTCATGATGATGCCCCCGTACCATGGCGCATTGCTGAAGGGCTCCGCAGAGCAAAGCTTTGAGCAGTTTGCCCAAGTGGGCGACGTCGGCATCCCGATCATGGTGCAAGACGCGCCGCTTTCGGGGGTGGACATGCCGGTGCCCCTGCTTGTGCGCATGGCGCGCGAGATCGAAGAGGTGCGTCTGTTCAAGATCGAATGCCCGCAGGCCGCGACCAAGCTGCGTGACTTGATCGCGGCAGGTGGCGACGCCATCGAAGGCCCCTTCGACGGCGAAGAGGCGATCACGCTGCTCGCCGATCTCGAAGCCGGGGCCACCGGCGCCATGACCAGCGCCATGATCCCCGACCAGATCAAGCCGGTGATTGACCATTTCGCGGCTGGCGATCTTCGGGCCGCGACCGATGCCTATGCCCGCGTCTTGCCTGCGGTGAACCATGAAAACCGTCAATGCGGCTTCCGCTCGGCCAAGGCAGCGATGGTCGAAGGCGGCGTGATCCGGTCGGAATTCTGTCGTCACCCGATTGCCCCATTGCATCCTCAGACACGAGAGTCCCTACTCCGCTTGATCCGGCCGCTTGAGCCGGTGGTGCTGAGCTGGGGAAAATGACATGAGCAAGAAGACCGACATCACGGACCTCGACACGGGCGAGCTTGCCCTCGCGCGGCCCCGCGCCACATTGGTAGAGGTCGCCGCCGACAAGCTGCGCGAGTTGATTTTGCTAGAGAAACTGCCCGCCGGGGCGCATATCTCGGAGCGTGACCTGGCCGCTGCCTTGGGCATCAGCCGCACCCCCTGACCCGTGCTTTGACCATTCTCGAACAGGACGGGTTGATCGAATATTCGGTCACCCGTCGCCCGCAAGTGGCCAACCCCCGGCTGGATGAGATCGAACAGAACCTGATCGTCATGGGCGCACTCGAAGCCTTGGCCGGGGAGTTGGCCTGCGCCTGCATCACCGATGCCGAGATCGCTCAAGTGGCCGAGTATCAACGCCAGATTGAGGCCGGAGACAGCACCCTTTCCCCGCTGGAATCCTTTCGCCTCGATATGCAGATGCACGAAGCCATTGTGCAGGCAAGCCGCAACGCCCCGCTGATCGATACGCATCTCAAGTTCAATGCGCGGCTGTGGCGGGCGCGGTTTCAATCCTCGCAACGGCGCTCGGGCCGCGGCCAAACCTTGGCCGAACACCGCGCCATCGTCGACGCCCTGTCGCGGCGCGACGCCAAAGCCACATCCGAGGCGCTGCGCCATCACCTCGCCTCGGCCGTCACCAATACCAAAAACGCTTTGCAAGAAGACGGCAAAGCCAAGGACCACAATACAGAAACGGAGTGAACATGACCCCAAGAATTGGTGTTATCCCCGGTGACCCCAGCGGCATCGGGCCGGAACTTGTCGCCCGGCTGCTGGCCGATGACTGCTGCGATCAGGCGCAGATCCTGCTGATCGGCGACCGTCATGTCTTTGAGATGGGGCAGCGCCAAGCCGGGTGCGACCACGCGATGACGGCGGTGGATGCGGCGGCACAGGATTGGACGGCGCATGCGCCAATCGCCCTGCATGAGATGGAGACCATCGCGGCCGAGGATGTCGTCATTGGCCAAAGCACCGAAGCCTCGGGCCGGTCCACGCTACGGGTCCTCGACCAAGCGCTCGCCTTTGTTGAGGAGGGGGTGATCGACGCGATTGTCTTCGCCCCGTTCAACAAGGCCTCGATGCATATGGCCGGGATCGGGCATTCCGATGAGTTGCATTACATCGCCGAAAAACTCGGCGTGACCAACTATATTTCCGAACTCAACACGCTCGACGATATGTGGACCAGCCGGGTCACCAGCCATATCGCCCTGCGGGACGTGGCCGACGCGATCACCCCCGACCGCATCCAAGAAGCCACCCGCCTGATCGACCGCACCCTGCGGCAAGCCGGTCACGCGCGGCCCCGCATCGCCGTTGCAGCGCTCAACCCCCATGCCGGGGACGGCGGCAACTTTGGCCGGGAGGAGATCGACGTGATCGAACCGGCAGTGCGTCACATGGCAGGCGGTCAAATGGCTGTCACGGGTCCGCTGCCGTCTGACACCGTCTTTCTCAAGGTCACGAAAGGCGAGATCGACGCCGTGGTCACGATGTATCACGACCAAGGCCAGATCGCCCTTAAATTGCTGGGGTTTGACCGCGGCGTGACCGTTCAAGGCGGGCTGCCGGTGCCCGTCACCACCCCGGCGCATGGCACGGCATTTGACATCGCAGGCCAAGGCACAGCCGACCTCGGCGCCACCCGCGCCGCTTTCGAGATTGCCTGCAAGATGGTCAGAAATTCGCAAAAGGAGACAGCAGCATGAGCTTCACCCCGCATGGTAAACATTTGATCGCCGGCACATGGGTCGGCGCAGAGCAGACCTTTGCTTCCGAACCCGCCAGCGGTCCGGCGCATGATTTCAGCGTCGGGACAACGGCGCTCGTCGATCAGGCCTGCGAAGCGGCCGAGGCTGCGTTCTGGTCCTACGGCTATAGCACCCGCGAGGCGCGGGCCGCATTCCTCAACACCATCGCCGACGAAATCGAAGCCCGCGCCGAGGCGATCACCGATATCGGCACGCGCGAAACCGGCCTGCCCGAAGCGCGGCTGAACGGTGAACGCGGGCGCACCACGGGGCAGCTGAGGCTTTTTGCCGAACATATTCTAAAGGGCGACTACCTTGATACGCGGGTCGATCCAGCCCTGCCCGACCGGCAGCCCCTGCCCCGCCCGGAGCTGCGCATGGTCCAGCGCCCGATTGGCCCTGTTGCCGTCTTCGGCGCGTCGAACTTCCCGTTGGCCTTTTCCACCGCCGGGGGCGACACCGCCGCAGCGCTGGCCGCAGGATGTCCGGTCGTCGCAAAAGGGCACTCCGCCCACCCCGGCACGGGCGAGATCGTGGCCGAGGCCGTGCATGCCGCGATTGAAAAATGCGACATGCCAAAAGGTGTCTTTTCCTTGATCCAAGGCGGCAACCGCACGGTCGGCCAAGCACTGGTGCAGCATCCGCTTATCAAAGCCGTGGGCTTCACCGGCTCGCTTGGCGGGGGCCGCGCATTATTCGACCTTTGCGCCGCCCGGCCCGAGCCGATCCCGTTTTTCGGCGAACTCGGCTCGGTCAATCCGATGTTCGTGTTGCCCGAGGCGTGTAAAGCGCGCGGCCAAGCCCTTGGCGAAGGCTGGGCCGGGTCGCTGACGATGGGCGCGGGCCAGTTCTGCACCAACCCCGGCATCGCAGTTGTGCCGAAAGGCGCGGAAGGCGATAGTTTTGTCGAAGCCGCGACCGCAGCCCTGCAAGACGCACCTGCGCAGGTGATGCTGACAGACGGGATCGCGCAGGCGTACCGCGACGGCAAGGCCCGGTTTGATCGGCGCAATGCCGTGCAGCCGCGCCTGTCCACCGAAAGCGAAGGCCGCAACGCCCTGCCCAACCTCTATGAAACGGATACCGACGCGTATCTGCAAGATCATGAGTTGGGAGAGGAGGTTTTCGGCCCGCTTGGCCTCGTCGTTCGGACCAGCTCAATCGAAGAGATGGAAAGCCTTGCGAAAGGGCTGGAAGGCCAGCTTACGATCACGCTGCAAATGGACGACGCGGATACTGAGACTGCACGGCGTCTGATGCCAATCATCGAACGCAAAGCCGGGCGCCTGCTGGTCAACGGCTTCCCCACCGGCGTCGAAGTGGCCGACAGCATGGTTCACGGCGGGCCCTACCCGGCCTCGACCAACTTCGGAGCAACCTCGGTCGGCACCCTGTCGATCCGGCGTTTCCTGCGCCCGGTGTGCTATCAGAACATGCCAGCAGGCCTTTTGCCCGAAGGTTTCTGATCAAGAGGCTCGCCCAGATCGGGCGGGCCACACCGCTTATGAACTCTTGAGGCGTGCGGCATTGGCTGCTGGTTCGGTGGCATTGGCGCGATGGGCGGTTCCTGAGCCAAGCGGGTTCACACCGCTTGGCCGATCTGATCGCTGGGTTGACCGACACCCGTTTATGATACCTTGCAGGAATCCGGGAGGACAGCTTGCGGTCGGGCAACCCGACGCAACGCGTTGCTGGATTGACCACCGGGCGGGAGCACTCCAAAGGGTCGATCGCAAGTAAATTCGGGCCGCCCCAAATGTTGCCCCAAGCCCAAAACGACGAAAGCCCCCGAAAGGGGGCTTAGCTCGTAAATCTTTAATGAGTAGAAAAATTGGCTCCGGCGGTAGGGACCCAAGAAACCGGCCACAACCTTCGGAATACAAACGTAAAAGCGTCTTCGACCGCAGTATGACTCCGCGTGTGACCGTGAATGTGCCACGCATGTGACAACTTCAGCAAGTGTTTTGTGACAGGCCTGAACCGTATATATCGGCCGTCTTTCTGGACGGTCGATAAGGCCCGCGTCGCCTCACCTGGCAACGCGGGTGCGAAGATCAGGCCTGGTCGCCGCGAAGGTCCGCTGCAATCCGCTCCGCTTTCAGCATGTTCTGGATTCCAGCCAACTGCTCTGCGAGATCTCGCAGAAGGCTCCGGAGGTCGATTGCCGCGAGACCATAGCGCTCTACAACCTTCTCTTCGCTCGGTGGATTGATGTCCCATTCCTCTGCTGAGAGGTAATGAACAGTTGTTGCTGCGAGGATAACCGGTTCGAGGCGATCAGCCACTCTCATTACGGCAAAGTGTTCGTCTGTCGCAAAGATGGCAAGTCCATTGATCCGTTCTTTCAAATTGAGCACATCGTCGAGTAGTGCCCCCTCAAGTGCCTCCGTTTCCGCTGCGAAAGCGATAGCTTGCAGCGTCTTGTCTGACGTAGCTAAGGCAGATTCGATCTGAGATTGGAGCCTATCTTCCGAAATGGCGGTATCATTCATATTTGCGCCCTTCCTCTTCGCAGTCGAGACCCTTGTCGTCGCAAGCCTCTTCGAAAGCCCGACGAAGCTGGTCAGCCAAAAAGGATATTTCCTCGAGATGAGGCGACATAGGGTCAATTGCTTTAAAGTATGCCGCTTCAGGACGGGACGGATCATTCACGTGAACGAGAGTAAGTAGACGATGAAGTGCGGTGATTTCACGACCGACACGGCCGTTAAGGGAATTTTCGGTCCAGAGCTTCTCGAATAGGTTTTGAACTCGTTTGAGCCAGCGGGGGCCGCCCAATAGAAGCGCCGCATTCTGCAGCGCCTCCTTGTTTTCTTGAAATAGGTAGTGAACGCGCGTTGGCGCGGTGGGTATATCGAACATGATGTTCTCCCAAACGATGCCCTCGGCAGACTGCTTCGGGTGACAAGAGCCGGAGCTTCCCTAACGGCAAGGAGCTTTTCGACTGCCTACCGCCAATTTGGATCATCAGGACAACTGGCCCGTAGATTCACACAATGCGGCGTTGGCAAAATAGACATTGGCCAAACTTTCTGAACCCAAAGAGAGAATCTGAAAAATATGATAAACTGCTGATTTAATTAGATATATATTCGATTATTAGTCGGTGAGACGACGTAAGTTCCAAGCGAAGGCTTCCGCGCTTCGCTTCGGAGACTATCAGAGGTTGCATGCTACGGGCCTCATGCGGCAGAGTAGTCCACACCGAATTTTTCTACGGCATTTTACTATGAATATTACTTCGATCCTCGACTACATCGACAATGGGCATATGGCTCTTCCCGAGTTCCAGCGAGGATATGTCTGGGGACGAGAGCAAGTCCGGGGCTTATTCCATTCCCTTTATCGCGGGCATCCGGTTGGAAGCCTTCTGGTCTGGGCGACCAGTGCTTCGACCGCGGCCCATAGAGGTGATGGGGAACTTGCGCCAGGCGTGGTCAAGTTGCTGCTTGATGGCCAGCAGCGGATCACCTCTCTGTATGGAGTGATACGGGGCAAGCCGCCGAAGTTTTTCGATGGGAATGCAAAGTCCTTCACGGAGCTTCGGTTCAATCTCGCAACCGAAGAATTCGAGTTCTATCAACCCATCAAAATGCGCGACGATCCTCTTTGGATCGACGTTACCGAGCTCATGAAAAGCGGAAATGCAGGCGTTGGAAACTTCATCAACGATTTGAACAGTAACCCTGAGCATATGGCTCGATTGGGAGAGTATGTTGGCCGCTTGAACCAATTACTCAGCATCCGCGACAAGAACTTCCACATTGAGGAGGTGACGGGATCGGACAAAACCCTTGATGTTGTTGTCGACATTTTCAACCGCGTGAACAGCGGCGGCACAAAGCTTTCCAAGGGCGATCTGGCACTTGCAAAAATCTGTGCCGACTGGCCGGAGGCTCGCGACACCATGAAGTCGAGCCTCACTCGCTGGAAAGACGCAGGTTACAACTTTACCCTCGATTGGCTGCTCCGGTCCGTAAATACTGTGCTGACTGGGGAGGCCAAATTCCTCTATCTCCATGATCGTTCCGCCGATGAGATTGCCGATGCCTTGGCTCGCGCTGTTCGGCACACCGATACTGCACTGAATATGATGGCAGGCAGACTTGGTCTGGATCACAACCGCGTGCTTTTTGCCCGGTTTGCCGTCCCTGTCATGGTTCGTTTTCTTGAAATGCGTGGCGGTCGGCTCGATGAACGCACCCGAGACAAATTGCTGTTCTGGTATGTGCAAAGCGGCATGTGGGGGCGGTTCTCAGCCTCCACTGAAAGCGTAATTGATAAAGATCTCGGAATTCTTGAACAAACCGGCGGCAATCTCGACAAATTGCTCGATGAACTGCGTTTGACGCAAGGTGGTCTTCGCGTTGAACCAGGTCACTTTCATAGCTGGAGTGTGGGTTCTCGGTTCTACCCCGTGCTCTACATGTTGACAAGGATGACAGAGGCGCGCGATTGGGGAACGGGACTTCCGCTCAAGAGTGAGCTACTTGGAAAGATGAGCTCTTTGGAAGTCCATCACATCTTCCCGAGGGCTCAGCTGTATAAGGCGGGCTACAGTCGATCCGAGGTGAATGCTTTGGGGAACTTCTGCTTTTTGACTAAGGACACGAACCTGGTTATCAGCGACAGACGCCCGGAGGAGTATTTCGAGGAAATCGAGGCGGCCCACCCTGGCGCGCTACGCTCACAATGGGTGCCTGAAGATCCTCAGCTTTGGAAGCTAAACAACTTCCGGGATTTCTTGGAAGCCAGAAAAGAGTTGCTTGCTGAAGCGGCGAACACCTTTCTGAAATCGTTGCTACACGACGACGCCGACATGCTCGAAGCGTCCGCATCTGCAAAGGTGAGTGATAACGTTCTCCTTGGGGGGATCGCCAACGAGGATGAAGCACGAGAGCTTGAAGAGTTAAACGCTTGGGTGGAATGCCAAGGTTTCTCAAAGGGTGAGGTCGCTTGGGATTTCGTAGATCAGGAAACTGGTGAGCAGAAGGCCGTTCTGGATCTTGTCTGGTCCGATGGTCTCCAACCTGAGCTCTCCGAACCAGTCGCTGTGCTGCTCGGTGAAGGGCCCGAATTGCTTGCCATTGCGAATGAGGCCGGGTTCCGTTGTTTCACTTCAGTGGACGCGACAAAGGCGTATGTTGCGAGACTTGCAAATGCTGCCCATGCCACTGCGGCCGAGTGAATGCGCCACTTCTAAGATTGAGCGCGAACTACATGAAAAAATAGTCGTGGCCGCCGGCTAAGACTTCGCAATCAAATGTAATTTGCAATGGTCTAAAGGCGCGATCGCCGAAGAGGCCCTCAAAATGATGAAAAGTAGTCCGAATATGTCCGCACTTGATACCCTTCTTCAATCTTATAGAGACGCAGCAGTCACCGAACGCGAAAAGGGCACATATGTTGATTGTCACCGAGAACTGACCCGGCAACTGCAGAAATTGTCATTGAGAATTGACCCATGTGTAACCTTGCCCCTGCTTGAATCAGCTGGGAGCTATTGGAGTGTTAGACATGGGATTTCTGAGGATTATTCGGAAATGGGCTCTGCGAGACAAGATGCCCATCCGCGAGATTGCGCGCCGGACAGGGGTGTCTCGCAACACGATCAAGAAGTATCTGCGGACAGGGATAGTTGAGCCCGAGTTCCAAATTTTGGACCGACCGAGCAAGTTAGACCCTTATGCTGAGAAGCTGACAGGCTGGTTGCTGTCTGAGCAGCGTAAATCACGCAAGGAACGGCGAACGGCCAAACAGATGCATGCAGATCTGGTTCAGCTCGGCTTTGATGGTTCATATGAGCGTGTCGCGGCCTTCGTGCGGAACTGGAAGGGCGAACGCCAGCGTGCTCAACATACGACTGACCGGGGTGTTTTCGTGCCCTTGGTCTTTCAGCCGGGCGAGGCGTTCCAATTCGATTGGAGCGAGGACTGGGCCTATGTCGGCGGCGAGCGCCTCAAGCTTCAGGTCGCTCATATCAAGCTGTCACACAGCCGCGCATTTCTGGTGCGGGCATATCGGCTGCAAACGCATGAGATGCTGTTCGATGCCCACTGGCATGGCTTTCGGGTGTTTGAGGGTGTTCCGGGGCGTGGCGTCTATGACAACATGAAGACAGCCGTTGACCGGATTGGTGTCGGCAAGAAGCGCGATGTAAACGCACGGTTCCTTGCGATGACCAGCCATTATGTTTTTGACCCTGAGTTCTGCAATCCCGCGGCAGGGTGGGAGAAAGGTCAGGTTGAGAAGAATGTGCGCGACGCCCGCCATCGGCTTTGGCAACTCATGCCCGCCTTTCCGGACCTCAATGCGCTGAATGAATGGCTGGAGGAGCGCTGCAAGCTTCTCTGGGCCGAGACACCGCATGGCAGATTGCCTGGCAATATTGCGGATATCTGGGACGCCGAGAAGGCCGCGCTGATGCCACTGCCCACAATGTTTGACGGCTTTGTCGAGCAGAGCAAGCGGGTATCCCCCACTTGTCTGATAGCATTCGACCGTAATCGCTACTCAGTGCCTGCCAGCTTTGCGAACCGCCCTGTCAGTCTCCGCATCTATCCTGAACGGCTGGTCATCGTCGCCGAAGGCCATGTGGTCTGCACGCATGAGCGCATTATTGAACGCTCACACCGTCAGCCAGGGCGCGTTATTTATGACTGGCACCATTATCTGGCGGTGGTTCAACGCAAACCCGGCGCGCTGCGCAACGGGGCGCCCTTCGTTGAGATGCCAGAAGGGTTCCGGAAGCTGCAGGATCATATGTTGCGTAGGCCAGGTGGTGACCGCGAGATGATCGACGTCCTATCCTTGGTCCTCCACCATGACGAACAGGCCGTGCTTTGCGCAGTAGAAATGGCGCTGGAGGCGGGCGTACCAACAAAAACCCATGTCTTGAACCTACTTCACAGGCTGGTGGATGGCGCACCGATAGACCAGCCCGATGTGACCCCGCCTGCGGCCCTTTCTTTGAATAAGGAGCCCGAGGCCAATGTCGCACGATATGACGGGCTACGCACCACGGGAGGAACACGTCATGCGTCATGATCCCGCCGGTGCTGCCATCGTCATCATGATGCGTAGCCTGAAGATGCCAGGCATGGCTCAGGCCGTGCAGGACCTGCATGAGCAGGGATCGCCTGCTTTCGATGCAGCGATCCCCATGTTGTCGCAGCTGCTTAAAGCCGAGATTGCTGAACGTGAGGTGCGTTCCATTGCCTACCACATGAAGGCAGCACGCTTTCCGGCATACAAAGACATCTCTGGCTTCGACTTTGGCGCCAGCGAAGTCCGTGAAGCTTTGGTCCGCCAACTTCACCGATGCGAGTTCATGGACGCGGCTGAGAATGTAGTGCTGATCGGAGGCCCTGGAACGGGAAAATCGCATGTCGCTACCGCCCTCGGCATTCAAGCAATCGAGCATCATCGCAAGCGTGTGCGCTTCTTCTCCACGGTCGAGTTGGTCAATGCGTTGGAGCAGGAAAAGGCCCAAGGCAAGGCAGGAAAGATCGCCGAGGTGCTGGTGAAAGCCGATTTAGTGGTCTTGGATGAGCTGGGATACCTGCCGTTCAGCGCTACGGGTGGCGCGTTGCTGTTCCACCTTCTAAGCAAACTCTACGAGCGCACCAGCGTCGTCATCACAACCAACCTGAGCTTTAGCGAATGGGCCAGCGTGTTCGGTGATGCAAAGATGACCACCGCGCTCCTCGACCGCCTCACACATCGTTGCCACATTCTCGAGACCGGCAATGACAGCTACCGGTTCAAGGCCAGCTCCGCGACAGCCAAACAGAAACGAAAGGAAAAAGCGGCATTGACGCCATCATAACGCAAAGAACATAACAACTGGGTGGGTCAAGTCTCGGTGAAAATGCCGGGTCAGTTCTCGGTGACAATCAACAGTTCGTATCTTGAAAAGCCGAGATTACCCCCCTGCCTTCGCCATAGCTCTTGTTGCGCCATCCACCAAGGTCAGCAATGCACAGAAGCAGACTTTGCAAAGTTTCATGGGCGGTTGACGTAAGCTCCTGCGCTGCATGCTAACGGGTCAAGCTGATGCAAAGAATCTGGACACAGACTGAACTCCGAGACGACCCAGACCAATCTGCCATTCTTTAAGCGGAGCCAGAGTGATCACACTGAGCTTTGCTCTTGAAGCCAGTTGGGTAGAGAATAGGATACAAATCAATACCATGTTGAGGCATTCCAATTGGTGAAGGAAAAAGGGGCAAAGGTTGACGAAGCAGAAGAGCATAATAATTCCCCCAAATCTCACCAGTTTTCCGGCTGTGGCAGGCTTAAAAATACGAGAGCTGGACCTAACTGGCATCAACAAGTGCATCATCAATTTCGCTGATACTAAATTCGCTGAACCGCTCCCGATGATTGCATTGGCGAGTGACCTTAGGGACCTTAGAACAAAGTTTCCAGAAGTTGAATACGTGTGTAGATCCAGAGAAACGCCTTTTAGGGGGTATGCCGATCATATCGGGTATTTTCGATTCTTGGGCTTTTCTCGGGGCAACCACGTTGGTGATGCCTCAGGTAGCGGAAATTACGTTCCAATACATCTATTCGATCTCAACAAATTAAAGGCAAGTTCAGGAGACGAGCCCTACGGAAAGATCGCTGCCGAGGAGTCTTTGAAGCTGGCAGAAATCTTGACGCGAAGCAACAAGGGGGATTATTTGTAGCTGTAGAGTATGCAATCCGCGAAGTATTTCGAAATGCGGTCGAGCATGGAATGGGAACCAAGGCAGCTTTGCTTGGTCAATACTGGCCAAAGAGGAAAATAGCCGAAATAGTGATATGCGACAACGGTGTGGGAATTGCCGCAACGATGAAGGACCATTATGAAACAGATAGTTCGCTCGACGCGCTCACGTTATCTCTGAACCCGGGAGTTTCGGGAACTTCGGATCTCGAAAGAGAATACCAAAACCCCTACTATCGAAATTCAGGGTTTGGCCTCTATACTACAAGCAATTTTTGCGCGGAGCATGGTGTATTCAGAGTGATCTCTGGTGATGCTGGGATAACACGGCAATCCAATAACTTGAATCGACACAACTGGTCGTTCGACGGAACATGCGTCCAGATGAAGATACGGACAGATGGGCTTAGTGACTCTGCTGCGAAAATTCAACAGATTATAGAATTAGGGGAAGCAAAAACGGGTGCGGTTCTTTCTGCATCGACTGCAAGTAAACAAACTTCTGGATGGCTTGGTTCCTAATGCATATTTGCTACAGAATGCTCTTTTCCGAATAGTGCTCCTCGTTGGCTCTTCATTATCTTTGGGCTACCTGCCAACGCACTTTTCCCACCTCGATTGCTACTCTTTGCCAGAGCAAATCAGTAGTTTCGCCCATGGAGCAGAACTGCAATGCCTGCTTCAGGCTGACAGCAGCCATTGCGCAGGCCATCGCGTAACAAGGCTCTGATGTGATTTCGTTGTGGATGCGCTGCCGCATTGTGGCATGTCCGCTTCGAGCCCAAACTGACCGCGTGAAAGGCAGACCTTTTCGCAGGTGCGGCATAGGCTGGGCCAGCAGGAACGGCCCAGACCGGACTTTCATACGCTGCGCAGCTAAGGTCGGCTTCGAGCCCAAACTGACCGCGTAAGCCGTTGGAGGCTTCGCAGTGGCAGCATGGGCGCGCTTGGTGCGGCCGGCCCAAACCGGACACTCACATCCCCTTTCGACGCCACAGCACGGCTTCACCAGATCGGCCATTCGTTAATTCCGCGACGCCGCGCGAGAAATACCTATCGCCAAGATTACGCTGCGCTCCCGCAAACACCCATACATTGCATGGATAGTTAAGCCGAAAGACGTGCGCATGCGGGCTCCTGCCCTCCGAGTTGCGCCTCGCTAAACCGTGGCTTTTCCATCTGCGCACAGAGCTTGTGTGAAAACAACGGAATGTGCTGGCGGCGAAGTCTTGATATCGGAAACCCAGTCAAGACATGCGAGGGTCCGATGATATCAAACACAACCGCCAGCTACGGGCGCGTCGCCCGTTTTTTCCATTGGAGCATCGCGCTCCTGGTGCTGTCAGACATAGCACTTGGATTGATCGGGAAGTTCACGCCGCGTAGTGGCGATACCGTGGCCTTCCTTCAGCTGTTGTATTCGACCCATAAGACGATCGGCGTGACGATCTTGGCTTTGGCAGTATTGCGGGTCGGCTGGGCAATCTCGCAACCGCGTCCCGTGCCTCTCCATCCCGAACGGCGCCTCGAAACCTTCGCCGCGGACACGGCGCATTGGGTGCTCTACGCCGCCATCTTCGTGCTCCCGCTTTCCGGCTGGGTGATCCATTCGGCCGAAGTGGGATTTGCGCCAATCTGGTGGCCCTTCCCCCAAAGCTTGCCGTTTATTCCAAAATCGGAGCGCCTTGCCGGTGCGGCAGCCAATGTTCACTGGATTGCGGGGATCGTTTTGGCAACGATGGTCGCGGCGCATATCGGGGGCGCAATTAACCACGCGCTGATTGACCGCGATGGCACCTTGGCCCGCATGTGGAACGGACGGGCTGCCGGCAAGGCGGCCACTCACCCCGGCAAGACGGCCTCCGTTCTCGCCGCAATAGGGATCTGGACCTTTGCAATCGGCGGCGCCCTGACCGTGTTTGGCCCCGCTCACAACGTGGAAGCCGCGTCACAATTCCCTGCTAAACAGACCGAAGGATGGGTCGTGCAGGACGGCAGCCTGTCGATCACAATCAAGCAAATGGGGGCCGAGGTCACCGGCGGATTTGCCAATTGGCAGGCTGAGATCGAGTATGATGAAGTAACCCGAACAGGCGCCGTTAAGACGGTGATCGATACGACCTCCCTTACACTTGGGTCCGTGACGGACCAGGCGAAAGGCCCCGAGTTCTTCGATGTCGCCGCCCATGATACCGCCGTGTTTCAGGGCAACATCGTGCAAATCGGCGGACCGAAGCACCAAGCCTCCGGCTCCCTGACACTGGTCGGGCAGAGTGTTTCCGTCACGCTCGACTTCGATCTCGAGGTGACAGGACGCACGGCCAAAGCCTCGGGCGGCACGGTTCTGGACCGCCGTGACTTCGGCATGGGAATGGCCTATCCGGACGAAAGCTCTGTCGGGTTTGCTGTGGAGGTCCGGATAGAACTGGTGGCAACTAAGCCAGAATAGACCCTGCACCATCGAGACGAAAAAGGGCCGCGCGAGGAATCGCGCGACCCTTGTGGTAAAGTATGAGGCTTCGATTATTTAGCGGGCACCATTGCTTCGATCGAGATATCGATCGCAACCTCATCCCCGACAAACGGGGCGAACTGGCCCATGTCGAAATCCGAGCGCAGCAGCTTCGTCGTCGCGTCAAACCCGGCCCAGGGCCGGTTTTCCATCGGATGATCGCCCAACTGGTTCAGTGTTGCGTCCAAGACGACGGACTTCGTGATGCCATTCATGGTCAGATCGCCGGTGATCTTGCCGGTCTCTTCGTCGGTTACTTCGATTAACGTTGAGGTGAATGTCACCAAGGGGTTCGCTTCGGCGCCGAAGAAATCTTCAGTCAGAAAATGCGCTTCGCGGGCGGGCCAGCCGGTGATGAGGCTCTTGGCGGGAAATGAAACAGAGACGCTCGATGCTGCCGGGTCTTCTTGGTCCAGCTCGATACTGCCCTCGAACCCAGAGAACATGCCTGTGGTGGTCGAGAAACCCAAGTGATTATAGCTGAACACGATCTGACTATGGGAAGGATCGAGCACATAGGTCATCGTTTCAGCCTGCGCCGCAGTCGCGAGTGTTGCGCCCATTGCCGTCGTAAGAAGGAAGTTTTTCATCTGAATCTATTTCTCCGTTTGAGATGCATACGTTACGTCAAATGCACCTAATTTAGACGCAAAAATACGCAACTCTCTACCTTCAAACATACTCTGTGCGTTATCGAACAGCGTGCGGAGTTTCTACCAGAAAGCGCGAAGGTATCTGCCCAAAGAAGCCCTGAGTTCCATCTCGAGGACTTCGAATGGCGCCTCAAGCCGTAATCTCTCAGGTCTTTAATAGATTAAGCAATTACCCCTGGATGGTTGCACATTATCCCGATCCCGGCGTTGTTCCGCGGTCGGGTTGAAAGGCTGTTTGTGATAGAGTGGCGATGAAGCGAATAGAGCAGCTCGCTTTGCCGCAAAGGCTATCGGGAATATATAGCCATCTCTTCTTTGCCGCGCTCAACAACATGCTAAAATGGAACCACCGCACCAATGCCTTAGAAAAGCATCGTTTTCGGCCCATTGCGGACGTCCGGGCCAGGCGCGGCAGATGACTGGTCCCAGCCCGTAATGCTCCGAAGATCAACGATGTCAGCGGCTTGCACCCATCTCTGCCCATCGTGCCGTTTCGACCCCACGCCGGATGCGGTCCCGCGCCTTTTCCGGCGACACGGCGTGCCGTTCGGCAAGGACGTTTGCTGCCTCGGTCATGCTCCGGAAGCTTTCCCCTTCGAAGACGAAGGCCTCGCCTCGTCGGGAAGTTTTTCCAAGCGGCTGAGTGAGCGCCTCTTCCACCGTCATGCCGCCCTTCAGGCGAAAGTTAAACGTGCTGACTCCAATGCCAAATGCATTGCAAGCCTCCGCTTTGCTGGGCCAGGTTTCCCCGAATGCCGAGACTTCGCGACCATGAACACTGGTCACGCGGTCTTTGCCGGAGCCCCATGCAAAGTTCGATGGCCCCCATTGGGCAGAACGGTCCGGGCGGTAGAGATCAAGGTCCTCCTTGCCCCCGGCGCTGGTCTGTCGCTTCCAGGTATCATAGTCGTCCCAGTCTGCGACCACCTCAGCCGTGGCGCCTTCACGCGCGCGCTTGAGGAGGCCCAGCCACTTCCTGAAAAGGACCGTGCCCGCTTCCGGATGCTGGCTCTGCTGGCGCGCCTTCTCTGGAAAGGGCTTGCCCTCGACAATCCGCCGCAGAACAACGTGCTTCGCGAGGCCTGTAATCTGCTAAATTGCGCGAGCGGCGGCTTCACGGGACTGGTAGGTGATGCCGTCAATTGCAATGGGCAGACCTTCCACACGACCGATGCCGCCTCCAGGCGCGCTATTGAAGCCTGCGGGCATCATCGTATTCAGCATTTCAATCCAGTGCCGTTCCCGTTCGCCCAGTGCCTCACCTGACATGGCGCCCTCTTCAATGACCTCCATGCGGAAGTCCGCAGCCCCGGTCTCTCGCATCGCCTGATAGAGAGGGGTCGAGCCTCCGGTCTCAAAAGCGCATTTCAGATGCTCTCGCCAGCGGGAGCGTTGGCCGCGCACAGTAACGCCGACATACTGACGACCGGAGGAGAGCTGGATAATTGTGTAGACCACGCTCCAGTCGCAGTCACGTTCGATCACTGGTCTGCTGAGGGCATCATCGATATCCCAGCCGCGCTTCAGACGATGCTTGATAGCTTCACGGTCCTCATAGCGACCGATCGTCTTGAGAAGAGAAGTGACGGCCGTGTATTTTCCATGCGCCTCGGGATGCAGATCGCCTGCGTATGTGAAATCCCTCCTGCGGCCGCCGCGCCCGTAGTGAGTATTCCATTCAGCGAAGTCGAGTGTCGCTGCATCCCTGACCTGGTCCATTGTCAGGTCCGTTCGCTTTACCGCTCGCTGTCGGAAGGTCGCGTAGTCGATTT
Organism: Sulfitobacter profundi; assembly: GCF_042661425.1. Taxonomy (NCBI): domain Bacteria; kingdom Pseudomonadati; phylum Pseudomonadota; class Alphaproteobacteria; order Rhodobacterales; family Roseobacteraceae; genus Sulfitobacter; species Sulfitobacter profundi. Next base: position 483,174 of record NZ_JBHSWA010000001.1, read on the forward strand.
GAGCGCTATCGATGGCGTCGTAGATGCTTGCGAGATCGACGCGTTCCCCGTCTACAACTACCCACGTCCTGCGGGTTCCGTGCTTTCTACGGAATGCGTCCGCATCGAGGTAAAGTGCCTCGTCAAGCCAGCCGTCTTCATAGCAGCGATGCTTTTCCAAGCCGCGGCGCAAGCGCGCGGCGAGCGTCACCTCGCCGACGGCGGGCGGCGGCACAACCTCCCGGAAGAGCTGCATGAAAGATGCGTAGCTCTTGCCACAATAAAAAATAGGCAGGGTCAGGGTCGAGTTATGTGCGGAGGGGCGAACCATGAGAATGAAATACCCACTGGGGCGCCTGCAGGACAAGAGACGGGACGGCAAAAAAACGGCATGCATCAATGCTGCAATTCAGCATGTTGACACATGCACTGGTGTTGCGCATCGCGGCCAACGAGTGTCCGCACCTGATAAAGTCGCCGCGCGCCAGCTCATGGCGGACTACTGATCGTTCCGGGCGGGAGTGCGTTGGCCGGTGCGGTCATGGAATCCCGCAAGTAATGTAAACAAACTGCGGACAGCTACCGTTCGTCCATGGCGTAGCGAACGGCAGCTGTCCGCCCTTCATTCCAAAGGCCCTCGCAATCGCAGCGCAAACTGAGCAGCGGCAGCAAACGGCAGGAAAGTCCGCAGTGCTGGCCTCTGTGAAGCGCGCGGCGAATGGCTGCCTCGAGCCCTTCCTCCTGGGGGTGTTCGCAATCGCGGCGGAAACTGAGTGTCCACCGCGAACGGCAGGAAGGTCCGCATAGCCGACCTCTGCCTGTCGGATAATGCTGCAAAGTTTCCTGAAAGACCGCTTTGGGGGAGGCTGTGCTGCAATGATGATTAGGCGGTGAAGGTCAGGTCTGGGCCGGGAAGCGACGGCGGGTAACATTCCTCCGGGGCCATCGCCGCTGCGTCGCCGCAACTCTGCTGTGAGCCCAAACCAACCGAGTTGTTAGTGGAAGCTCTGGCAGTTGCAGCACAGGCGGGTCAGTCGCAGCTTAATCAAAACGAACGCTCGTGGCGCTCGCAGAGCACATCCGATCCGAGGCCGAAACAGTCGCCTCGCCTGAACCACCCTGGCGGTCCGCTGGGAAAGCGAGGGACTGATGCATAGTTGGCCTTGCACCGTAAGTGCTCAGTTTTGAATGTCCGGCTTGCGCGAGTCCAGGAAATGGTTCGATTAAATAGAAGCAGTATTCTTATTCTGCGAGAATGATCCACTCTCGAGATCCAATCTGATCTGTGTATTGGCTTCTTTAACCAATTCATAAAATTCATCGACGAGTCTTTGAACGTTTTCGTGAGGGGTCTCATTGTCCTCGTAGCCCTCCCCTCCCGTATCATGACCAACCTCAAACACACCTTCAGTTGCCACCTGTTTCGCTCTTTCCACAGTGTGCCGCACAGTCTGGCTAAGGGAGGCAGAATGCGAAATCAAAAAAGCCTTCAACGCCGCCTCATGCTTATTAAAGTTCTCGGCTATCCGGACTTGTGCATCGCCCCAATCCAAATCCGGAGCCCATGCATCAGGCATCACCTCAGTAAATAATCTGTAGAACTCAGAGGCGGCGATATACTCTCTTTCAAACATGAGCTCTTGACGCTTCAAAAGTAGTCGCTGCCTGTCAGCGACGCTGTTGAGCTCGCTCTTGTGGGTCTCAAGTTGCAAAACCAGTTTCGCCCTGTGCGATTCTATTGCGCGGGAGGATATCAATTTTCCTACAAAAGCGGCAACGCATGCAGAAACTGAGGCAATACCACCGAAGGTTCCAACAACCTTCATGAGTTCATTCCAGTCCAAATCTCAAGCCTCTCACAGAAATAAGCATGATTTTGTGTTTCAGCAGGTTAATACAGCGATAAAGGAAGAACAGGTAGCATTTTCCCTCGCTTGCGATGCCTCTTCTCTCGCCAGCGAAGGACCAAGGCCAGCGCATCTCTCAGTTGCCCTTGACGACGGCGACAGCTTGCGGTGCGCAGCGAAGGTCGGGCAACCGCGTCCTTCCAGTTACCTCACGGATAAACCAAATCGAGCTTTGTTGCAGCGGACGGCTGTAAGTTTCCCGCACTGCCGACCTCGGCCGCTCAGATCGTGCTGCACGGTGCCACCGATGACCGGCTCAGGAAAGCTGCATCGCAGCGACGAGCCGACCAATTAACGGCAGGTTAGGTCCGGTCGCAACGACGCTTCGGCCCAATGCGAATGCAAACTTGACGCTTGCCTGTAGGTGGCGCTCATCCCCTTTGTGAAATCAACCAATTTCGCAAGGCGCAGTTAGGCTCGAACAGGTGAAATCGCCGCAAGCGGCCCTCCCCATCAATCAATGAACGTAGACAAAGAGGTTTGGCTCGCGGAAGTGCAGGTTATCCGTTGCAAGCTGGGCTCTCGTATTGCGTCGCCCACTTCGCCCTTGCCGCGACATCCACCAGTCGGCGCTGCCGGTTGTCGATGCGACGCCGGGCCGAACGAAAGTCGCGATGGGACATTGGCAGGAGGTCATCACGCCCGAAGGCAAGCGCAATCGTGATTGCCTCACTCGTCGACACTCCTCGCACTGCTTCCTGCGCTTCTTGTATGCCGAGCAGAACCCGGCGGCAGGCCTCGGCATCCTGGTAGTTGGAGTTCAACGCCGCGGAGGCTGCCGGGTCGCCAGCGATCTTCTTAAGTTCCGTGGGTTCGATGCCTTCAATTTCGATGTAAGTGGTCATGGTTTCGTTCCTATCGTTGTTTGCCGGTTTGGGTAGACTGGAGATTGGAACTTCTTCGGAAACGCGAAACGGTTTTTTTCGGGGTGCCTATTGCTATGCGCGGGAACAGACGAGCGCCTATACGGTCGGGCTGATATTAGGCTGTCCGAACTCTTGTTGAAGTCAGGGTGAGCCGTGTTCAGGATGCTGTGGAAATTCCGGCGAGGGCGGGAAAATGTTGAAAACACCCAGCTTCCATCCCGTGCGGATGGTTGTTGGGCGTTTTCAACATCCTTCGGAAATAAGGGAATTTTCGGTGGGGAACGGCAATACGCACTGATGCCTGCTCTCCCTTCTCAAAGCTTCAATTCCACATCCATGCTGCGCTGGCCTTCGATTTTGTCTACGAATTCCTGGGCGGAAGCCAGTCCTGTCGAGTGGTCGTAATGCCGCTGCACTGTTCGTTCGCTGCGGTGCCCGAGCAAGGCCGTTGCCGCGCGCGCGCCCGAGGTCAGGTGTTCGCTGGCCTCAGTCGCGACGTTGTCACGGAGGCGATGGATAGATACCCGGACGCCGAAGGCGCGTGCGGTCACATCCCCGGTGAGACGTCCGATCTGGCTTTCGCTGATGGCGACATCGGGCGACAGCATCGACGGGAACAGATACTCCCCCGGTCAAACAGCGGCCGGTAGAAGTGCCTGTATTCCAGAAGTGACTCGGAAAGTTTCTGACTGGTTAAAGTCCTCTCAAACGGCGCACCGTTCTTCCGATCCTCTGGCAATTTCAGCATGCGCGCCGGGATTCGAACGTGGACCAACCCTGCATCTGGCAGGTCGAGGGTCTGGTCGAAAGCCAGCGCGGACAGCGCACGTGCCCGTTGCGGCAGGGCCGCGCCAAGAGACAACAGGATGCCGTTTCGGAAATCCCGGGCGGCATGGATGCCTCGAAGGCGCCGCTTTCGGGCTTTCTCCATCAGCTCGAACCCGAGGCCGTATATTTCCGATGCTCCGACAAGTTGGGAGCCGGTCTTCGTTATGGCTCCTTCTTGCTCGGCGCGCTCCCGCCAGTCACATGCGACGAATTCGCAGGCCGGCGACGTGAGGCCCGGCTCGATGACGGTCATGCCTGCCAGGATACGGCCAACATAATCCGATGCCGTCCGCGTTGAGGCGCGTTCTGCAACTTGAGCTGCGTAGCGATCGAGAACCTGACCGGTTGGCCGCAGGGGCAGGCCGTGGGATCTGCAGTGATCCACCCAGCCCGCCAGCGCGCGGATCACATTTGCGGAATGCGCCGCGCTCCAAAGGGGGCACCCTTTGGAGCGTTTTCCCTCCATCGATCTCGAGATCCGTTCAGCGATAGCATGATGCCAATCCTTCGGGAGCTCGCCGAGGCGCTTCTGTGCTTTTTCCCATGCGGTTTGGCGCGGCGCCTTCCCCTTCACCCGCGCCTTGCGAAGCACTTGGGCGAAATGCGCACAGCGTTCGGCGCCCCATTTTTCGGTTGCTACTCTTTGCAGATGGGCAAACTCCATGAAGGCGCTTGAGTCGACCTCACAGTGCCGCTGTTCGAGGTGCGTCTCGAGCTTGAGAAGGCTCGGCGGCTGATCCTCAGGGGCCGCGTTGCGGATCCAGTTCAGAAGAGCGAGGTGATTATTCATGTTCTTACGAATTCCCTGTAGGAGCGAATTTCATTACGCTGCAGTGCGACTATCAAGATGCGCCAACCACTCGTTCGAGATCAGAGTCTCGTCCAGCTCCGCATAGTGATCGATGGTTGTCTGCAGGCGCTTGTGACCCAGCAAACGCTGAACCTTTGGCAGGTGGTCGAGGCTGTCCCTGAGCCAGATCCAACCGATCAGGTGGCGGTAGAGATGCGGGTTGATGCGGACGCCCACTTTTTCGTGTAAGCGGGCGGTCACCCGCTTGAGAAGGCCGGCGTAATGGCCGTCGGCATTGGTTTTCCCTTGCGCTGGGAACATATACGGGTTCTCCTTCTGTGAAGCAGTCAGTATCGCCGGGCGCACGGTCTCCAAATAGGTGCTAAGCAGCTTGCTCGCCGCTTTACCCAGTTGGATGGTCAGATCCGCGTCGCCAGCGCTCCGCATCTTGACCTGGGCAGCGGGCACCACGATACGCGCCCGTCCATCTTGCCAGACCACCCAGTCCAGCCTCGCCATCACGACGTTCTCGCTTCGGGGAGCTCGTGCGAGCAGGATATCATGCGCCAAGGCGGCCATAATATCGCGACCAAGCTCCGGGTCGATCACTTCGACGGCCTTGGGAAGTGAGCCGTCCGACTTGTGCCCAGCTTTCCGCTTACGCTGGATCGACGCGTCGATGTCGCGCAGCAGCACTGCGCTCAGATCGATGGTCCGCTGTATCCGCGTGTCATTAAACAGCCTGAGCTTGGACATGTTCCGCGGTGCGATGCCCTGATAGTTCACCTCATGCAGCGCGATCGTATCATCTATTTCTCGGAGATCCTCCGGCGAGCGGCAGAGATAGTCACGGGCGATCTTGCGCGCCGTCTTGAGCACACTGGTCACATAGGCGCTTGGGTATTCGCCTCGATTGACCTCCTTCAAGGTCTCCGCAGCGACATCGAGGAATTCTGGATCGGTGAGCTCTTCAATGGTCTCCGGCACAACCTCGACGGACGAGGCAACAGCCTTGGCCAGCGAAACAATGTAGCCGCGGCGCGTCGCGAGGGTCTTGTCGCTCCAAGTATGCTTGCCGATCAGGAAGCCGGCCTGCCGCAGCAATTCGGAGCGGCTGGGAGCGTCTTGCCGACTGGGCTGACCCGGTCTCCCGGCTTTTTCCAGCCGTTTTGCGCGCAGCTTCGCCTTCTTAGCGCTGATTTCGCCTGCGGCCTCTTGCCGATCCATGCGCGCGATGAACTCGGCCCGGGACAGCCCATCACGTGAGGCTTTCCCCTGTGCCCAGAGAGCCACCCGTGTATCGAACTCCTTCATCAGGGTAGCGATCTGATCTGGATTCACCCGGAACTTGTCGCGTCCGTCTGCGAACGGGTGCGGGGCTGCGATGAATCCGAAGCGGACAAACCCTGGATCGGAGGAAAGGCGTGCGATCAATGTCGCAATCTCGCGAACGTGTTTCTCGCAGGCAGCGGAACTTTTGGCCGAGGTCTCGACTCGATGGTTGTAATAGGCAGCCAGGGTGTCTTGGGTTACCTCTGCTGGCGCTATGCCTTGGTCGTGGAGGAACAGGAGAAACGCGCCGCTGGCATATACAACCGAGCGGGAAAGATCACTCGAACGAATAGCCTCATGGACCTCCTTGTATCGTCCAGCGATGTCATCGATGCGCCGCTTTCGTTGGCGTGGTTGGCTCGAGCCGGCCGCATTCACGAGCATGGATCGGTATGTGGCGTAACTGCCGGTTGCGAGATCGAAGCGAGCCGGCTCGTTGCGATCGAAGAAGTCGATCACATCTTGTTTGCACACTGGGCGCAGCTCTGGAGCCCATCCGGCATTGCGGCACAACCAGCGCAGACGCGAAACGAGGGTGCCGTCCCCGTTTTGCTGGGCAACCTTGATCATGTCGGCGAAAGTGACGCTCGAACCCGGCTGCGACGCAAAAAGATCATGTCCCGTGGCGGCTGACAGGGCGGACAGGGTCACGTTGCGCGGGCGAAGGCCCGGAATGTTCAGGATGTCGCTGACGGCTTTCGGGTTGAGTCCTGCGCGCAATGACAGCGCGCGCATGCTTTCACCGCTGGTTTCCAGGTAATCGCGCAGTATTTGATCGAGTGTCATGGAGTTTCCCTTTCAGGTTCGCAGGGGATTTCGAGTTCGAGGTCCGGCCTCACAGGGTCAGGCCGGACTCGAAGCTCGAAGATCGCCAGCCACTCGTCCTTGATCGTCCAAGATTTGCCGAGCTTGGCGGCTTGAAGCCTCACAAGACCTTCTGGTGTCGGGCAGCCGTGGTTGATCCAGTCCCGGATCGTATGCGGGTCCCGGTTGAAGATTTCGGCGACTTCGTTGGCGGTGTAATAGACAGGCTTTTTCAAGATGTTCCTCCATTGGGTCATGGAGGAAGTAGGTTCCGCACTGCTTTCTCGGAAATTTCCGAAGCAAAAAAGACCTCTGAGATGCCGGAGGAGCTTCTGGAGCCACAGAGGCTTGCAAAGGAAAAGTGTCACGCCGGTAAGAGATATCTATTACCGGGATGACACTTTTTTCCGCATCCAACCGATTTCTTCTCGATCTTCCGAACCGGTCTCACCTCCCTCCTGAACAAACAGGATGAGAGTGATGACTTTGACAAATCGAAACCTGCCGGCCCGTGATAGCTCAGGTCGGTTCTGCAATCCTGGCGCCTATCGCGTGGCTCACGCATGTCGCCCGACGACCTTCACCCCGGCATCTGAGGCGCGCCCAAAGTTGAGGTCGGCGTTGACACTCGCCAACCGCACCTTGCGGGAGGCGACCGAAGGCGAAGGTGTGCCAAGCGCTGTAATCCGCGCAAGCCCCGGAGCCGGAAAGAGCACACTTCAGCGAGAGCTCATGGCTGAACGCGCGTCTGAGGGGCAACTTGGGAACGTGGCCTTCCATGTGCCGACGCTTGCCTTGGCTGCGGAGGCGACACGCGAAGCGGAGTGCCTTGGCCTTTCTGCCCAAACCATCCGCGGCAGGTCTGCACCCAGACCTGACGGAAATGGTCAAATGTGCGCCAAGGCCGAGCTGGTCGAGCAAGCAAATCGGATTGGGCTCTCTGCAAAGGAGCATTTTTGCGAAACGAAGTTGGAAGATGGCACAGTTGCACGATGCCCCCATTTCGAGGAATGCGCCTATCTTGGCCAATTCAGAGTGGACGCAGCTTGCCACTTCCTCGCGACTGCATACTTTGCCTTGCCGAAGCAACCAGGCGTAGACCCGGCACTTAGGGTCGTGGACGAAACCTTCTGGAAAAACTTTCTCTGGATACGAGACATCGATCCCATCGCCTTCAGGGCGGCGCGGACATTTCTTCCGACGTCAGGCGCCGCAGATCATGCGGAACTCCTAAAAGCGGCAGCGCAAGTCATGGGGAAGCTTTGTGCTGGGGAGAGCCCGCTGGCATTGCCTTATTCTGCAAGCGATTTCACTGCTTTTGCTGAGCTTGAGCGCAAGGGCCAGGAACCCGCTTCTGACATTCGCCCCGACCAGGACTTCCTGACCCAGAAAATAAAACTGGAGAAGGCCGCTCAGGCGCATCGGAAGGTTTCACGCTTCGCAGCGATCTGGGAAGTGTTGGCTGAGGCAAAGCGTTTGGGCCTGACCGAGTGCGAGCGGCTTCGCCTATTTACAGATGGTGAAAAAGAGGTGCTGCGCGTGATGCGTAAGCAGCCGCTGCGGCACAAGGAACCTATGCTGGTTCTCGATGCCGATGCAGACACCGAGATCTTGGCCGCTCTCGGCTGTGATATTCGAGCAGAGCATGAACTGACCCTGCGGCCTCGAGCCCATGTCGTGCAGGTCCACGATCACCAGATGTCTATCTCGGCACTGCTGAACAGCGAAAGCCACCGCGAGGGGTGCAGAAGGGTAATTGCAAGAGAAGTGCTGCGTGATCGCCTCGCGAAGAACACAGGCGTGCTTGTAGGTGCAACCCGGACGGTTGTGCAGAGGTTCTTCGAGGACGCCGGCCATGATTTCAGTTCAAAAAGTGAGGCCGAGATCAACCAGATCATGCTTGGCACAAAGCTCCATGGGGCACGATGGCTCTGGCTCGGAGGTAGGTCGTTGGGATCGAACCGCTACAAGGACTGCTCCGCAGTGATCGTTCTTGGTCGTCAGGAGTTGCCTGTCTCGACGCTGGAGGATCAGGGGCGCGCACTGTGGGGAGATACCCATGGGGAACCGCTGAACTTTGTGGCGCCGGATATGAAGGGAGGGCAATGGCTACCCTTGGTTGAACTGCCATATGAAATGGCAGACGGGAGTGGCATGGCGGTTAAAGTGCCATGCCATCCAGACCCCATGATCCGCCGTCTTCAATTGCAGTCACGCGAACTCGCTACGCGCCAGTTGGTAGAACGCCTTCGATTAGCGCACGCGCCCTGCCGCAAGCGCGTCATCCTGGTTTGCAATATTCCAATCCCAGGTTTGCCTGTGAATGAAATAATTAGCTGGAATGCTCTGCAGGGGGACCGGATTGAGGCAGCTATTGCGCTTGCATTGATCGACGGAAGAAGGATCAAGTTCGATTACAAGGGTATTGCAGAAGGAGCCCCAAGCGTTTTCAAGGACGTAAATGCGCTAAAAGGATATCTAAACCGCAATAAGGCTTCACAGCGGTTGCTGAATAGATTCAAAGAAGCTGCAAAGACCTTTGGTGGGAGCCTTCGCTTGGAAGATTGCGCAGCCATAACCGCACCAGGCGAGGCCCCTTGGTCAGTGGAGGGTTTGATTTTCTGAAGGAGTAATTGCCAATTGCACGCTGTAGTGCTGGACTACTGGGTGAAGAAGAATATCTTCAGAAACCTTTTTTCTTGGATTGGCGACCAAGGGCAACAATACCCCCACCGCTGTGATGCGCGCGGACAGGGTCTCGTTGTAAGAGATCTGGTCATTTACTCCGGCTATCCTCCTCAAGAAGATGGTAGGGCGCATTCGCTATGAACTGGCGCAGGCGCTCCGGATCGTGCGGCCGGTCTCGGCCGCTAACACGAGCCAAGTAGGCCATCCAGGCGATCGTCACGCCAGCCAGAACGACCGACGCGATTGACACTATAAAATCAAAAGTTGCCATCTCCCCTCCTCTGCTCCGTCGTCCATCTTACAATGAACAAGACATGCATAGCACAGGTTCAGTCACAGAGCATGCCGACCCGCGTTCTTTTTATTGTGGGCCCTTCGTTTGTGACGAAGCCTCCCGCAACGCCGCCGAAGTATAGGTCGGTGAAAAGAACTTACGCAACCAGTGCTAACGGAAAAGGGCAAAGCGTTTGAAAGTGCTTCGCCACCACCTGCACTTTGTCGTAGGGCAGCTCCAACTCTGACACGAAGGACGTCTGGAGATGCGGGGAGACCTCAGAGAAGAAGGAAAATGCCGGCCCCATCACAAACTGAGCGACTTCAATGTCCGAGATTGCAGCCGCAAGCTGGCAAGCGGACAGATCCGCATCATATGGTGCGTTCACAGTTCCAAGAATCTTGGATGCAACTTGCACCATCCTATATCACCCTTGCCCAGACCGCCTGTTCGGATTCCGATAAACACCTTATATATGCCCGGCACGCTTCAAGCAATGTTGCAGGCCTAATCGCCCAGAGGTTAGCGCAGACGCCTGCGCAACGTAAAGCGCACCAAGCTCATTGTCGCGGCGCCATAGAAGACTCCCTCCGGGCGACGTCATGCGGGTATGATGTGCAGGTTTTCATGATTATTATATACACCGCCAAGCACGGCTATCACATGTGCGCTGCTGGCAAATCAGACGCTGTCGTGATCGGAAGGCTGGGACGCACCAGGCGTCTGAATGGGTCTTGGTGGGCCTATGTAGCGAACCATTCTGCGTCTCTGAGATACCTTGCAAGGCTTTGGTAATCGATAAGGCAGCAAAGGCGCTCAGAGTTTGACGGCGCCTTAAACATTTATCGTAAAGGCTGCAGCTTCCGCAGGACCTGCTTATCTAATTTGCAAATTTCTAAGTATCTGCTTTCCAGTGGTTCATACAGGAACCGGATAATCAGCTCCCTATGCGGTCGCCAAAGACCGGCATATGGGCCCATCATTCGTCTTCTTCATTTAACGGATTGCGCATCACATCACTTGGGCAATAGTGATACGCTCGCTGTCAAATCCCGTGCATGAAGCTCGGATTCAGTATGCCACTGAACTCTTGGAGCTCCTAAACTACGACACCAGGCGGACGCGCACGTGAGACGCCGGTTTTACAGAGGACGACGGCGCAGTGCCCATATTGGCGGCTTGATGACGACGGTGTATCCCGTCTTAGGTGAGCCGTGGAATTTGATAGTAAACTCAAGATGGCCTCTATTCCCGATGAACTGTTTTCAACCGGCATCACCCAAATAGAGGTTCGATGTTGGGAGTGCGGTCATAAGGTGAGCCGCAGGCCCGGTGAGGTGCCTGAGGGCATTACCCAGCATGAATTCGAGCGTCGGTCTGTCTGCAAGTGCGGCACAGGCTGGCCTCAGGTGTCGCGGTTTTCTCGAAAGAAATCGACATCGATGTGATAAGCTTACGTGAGGGAGACAACATGGAACCAAAGATGCCCAGATTTTCATTCCAAGAACGCGCAGCTGAGAAAGCCGCCGCGCGCGAACGCGATGAAGAACTACTTCGCTCTGGTCAGGTTTCACACGCTGATATGGCACGCGCTAACGGCGGTTTCGTCCGAGGGGCGCGTTACAAAGGCCCAGCAAAGCGTATTCAGGCACTCGCTGCGTCCCTGTCGTTAGAGGACGACAGCGCCTGACCTGTGGTGTCATGATGATGAAGAGGAACATGCCGGGCTTAATACGCTCTGTCATGCGCGGCAGGGCGAAATGCCGATCAGGTCGATATCGATAACACCTGAAAGATCACCGGCACGAGGATTGTCAATTCACTACTGCGCCAACTTGGGCCAGCCCTTTTGCATTTCGTGGTGCAACTCGTGGCAGGTCTCGTGGACACGACGCTATGTCTAACCAAGGCTGGAGGTCGGCTTGACGGGACTTTCCTGCCGTTCGCTGCGGCTGCACAGTTTTCGCTGAGGTTGCGAGAACCTTCGAAAGGACGGCGGAGAGCGGAAGTTCGCCGCAAACGCGATCCGGCCCTGCCTGAACATTGAAAGCTGACATTCAGGCGATCCTGAAACTGGGTTTCACTCTGCATTGCCGTATGGCCGCAAGGAGCCCAAATTGTCCGCGTGAGGGGCAGACTTTTTCGCAGGTGCGGCATCAGAAGGACCAGCAAGAACGGCCCGGAGCTGACGTTCGTTGCCAGCGCAGCCAACGACCAGTGCTCAGCCTTCTCTTTCTATTCAATCATTCGGTATTTGACAGTTTCATCTGTGACTACGCTTGTCGATGTAAGGCTCTGCTCCGCTCACACGACTGAGATTTGGAAGAAGCTCAAATTTCCATGCGACTGAAAGGAAATGGCTTCTGTGTCGCCGAAGGGGTTTTGCGCATACCGAAGTGCGTTTGCGCTAAGCGGAGCGATTTCCGCACCAACGAAATAGATTTATTAAGCCGACCAGATTGCGACCACGTTGATCAAGCGGGGTATTCGGCATCCGCGAACGAGTGAAGTTACATACTGAACAAGTGCCTTCGAGGATGGCCTGAAACGTCCAACCGTCATGATACCTGCACCCGAGATACTTGCAGCCGAGCGAGATTGACATGTTCGCGAAAACTGGTAACGATCCCTGATGTCGTCTGCTCTGAGGATCGCTATCGGGACGTTCGGGCGGGTCGCTCTCCTTGATATGGACCGTCCCCTCGTCAAGCATGCCCATGCGCAATGCCACGTGCTGCTGAAGGTCGAGGGTGCCGATACCGAGTTTGACGTTGGCGGGCGGTGCGTGCCGCTAACCGATGAAAGCGCCGTGCTCATCAACGCTTGGGAGCACCACAGCTACGTGCACCGCGCAGGCCAGCCGCCGACGATCATCCTCGCGCTTTACATTGAACCGACTTGGCTGCGTGCGTTTCGCGACAATTGGGAAGCGAGTGCGGGACCGGGTTTTTCCCCGTCCGGGCGGCGCCATCACGCCGCAGATCCGCCGTCAGGTCGGCGAGACCGCCGAGGCGATGGTGCAGGACCCAGGCGGCGCCGCAGCACATGAACGTCTTATCGGGCGGCTAATGGTTTCGATCATCGAGCGGCTGGCGCTTTGGCGCGAGGTGCAGCCGTCGCTTCGGGCGCGGGCCACAGCAATGCGCGCGCCCGACCGGCGGATCGCGCGGGCCCAGGCCTTGATGCGAGCGGACCCGGCTCGCATCCCTTCGATGGAGTGGTTGGCACGCGAAAGTGGCGTGTCCCGCGCGCATTTCTTCCGGTTGTTTGAGGCCGAGACCGGCATTTCTCCGCGTGTCTATCTGAACACCCAGCGAGTGGAGCGCGCGGTGCAGGCAGTCGCAAACGACACCCGCAGCTTCACCGACATCTCTGTCGATTTGGGCTTCTCAGTGCCGGCGCATTTCTCGCGCTTCTTCCATGACCATGCTGGCTCCTCGCCGAGCACCTTCCGCGATGTCTCGGCGCTTCGCGACAGCGTCTGACCCCCGTTTTTGAGACTCCTCGGTAAGGTCCGAGACCTGGCGGGATCGCGGGGCCTGCGAATGCGCGCCTAACGTCCTTTCCAAGGGCTTGCCCATGCCAAGCCGGGAGGAGACATGAAAGATACCGTTACAGAGACACTCGTCGGCCGCTCGGTCGCACGCGTCGAGGATCCGGCACTCCTGTCGGGGCACGGGCGTTACATCGACGATCTGCCGGTGGCACCAGGAACGCTGGCGTTGGCCTTCTTGCGGTCGCCGCACGGACACGCCGACATCCGGTCGATCGACACCGCCGAGGCGGCCCGCGGGCCCGGCGTCGTCGCCGTCATCACCGGGCAGGACGTCGCCGCGCGCACCCGGTCGATGACCGTAGGCGTGAAGGCCGATGTCGAATGCTGGCCGATGGCGGTGGATCGCGTGCGCTATGTCGGCGAACCGCTGGTCATGGTCGTGGCAACCGACCGCTACCTGGCCGAGGATGCCGCAGATCTGGTCGCGGTTGACTATGGCCCGCTCGGCTCAGTGGTCGATCCCGTCGCGGCGCTCTCGGACGATGCGCCGGTGCTTCATCCCAGCCTCGGCGGAAACCTCATTAACGAAAGGCGCTTCCGCTACGGCGATCCCGAAGCGGCGTTCGAGGCTGCCTCGAGCCGGATTGGCATCGACGTTACCTATCCGCGCAGCGCCTGCACCCCCATCGAAACCTACGGCGTGATCGCCAACTACGAGCCGGGCGAGGATGCCTATGACGTCACCGCGAATTTCCAGGGCCCTTTCTCGATCCACGCGGTGGTGGCGCGGTCACTGAACGTGCCGGGCAATCGGCTGCGGCTGCGCACACCCCGATTCCGGTGGCTCGTTCGGGATCAAGCAGGGCGTCTTTCCCTACATGATCCTCGCGGGCATCGCCGCGCGCATCGCGGGCGCGCCAGTCAAGTGGATCGAGGACCGGCTGGAGCATCTGTCTGCCAGCGTTTCTGCGACCAATCGGCAGACCCGGATTGAAGCAGCGGTTGAGGCGGATGGCCGGATCACCGCACTTGATTGGGATCAGATCGAGGATTGCGGTGCCCATCTGCGCGCGCCGGAGCCTGCTACGCTCTACCGGATGCACGGCAACATGACCGGTGCCTACGACATCCAGAATCTGGCGATCCGCAATCGTGTCGTTCTTACGAACAAGACACCAACGGGCCTTAACCGCGGCTTTGGCGGCCCACAAATCTATTTCGCACTGGAGCGACTGATGGATGCCATCGCCCGGGAGCTTGGGTTGGACCGGCTGGAGGTCATCCGCCGCAACCTCATCCCTGCCGGGGCGTTTCCCTACCGCACGGCAAGCGGTGCGCTCTACGACTCGGGCGATTACGCCACGGCGCTGAACCGCGCGGTCGCCGAAGGCGGTCTCGCCGAGCTTTACGCCCGCCGAGAAAAGGCCCGCGCCGAAGGCCGACGCTATGGCATCGGCTTTGCCTGCGTTGTTGAGCCTTCGGTATCGAATATGGGCTACATCACCACCGTGCTGACCCCTGAAGAGCGTGCCAAGGCGGGGCCCAAGAACGGCGCGCAGGCAACCGCAACCATCGCAATCGACCCGCTCGGCTCGGTTACGGTCAAGGTCGCCTCGGTCCCGCAGGGTCAAGGCCACCGGACCGTCCTGGCGCAAGTCGTGGCCGACAAGTTCGCCCTGCCGATGGAGGCGGTGCGCGTTCTGGCTGATGTGGACACGATGCGCGATGCCTGGTCCATCGCCTCGGGCAACTACGCCTCGCGCTTTGCCCCGGCGGTCGCTGGTGCGACCGAGATCGCAGCAACGCGGCTGCGCGAAAAGCTGGCCAAGGTCGCGGCTACGCAGCTGAACATTGCGCTCGAGGACGTGTCCTTCGAGGGGGCCGCATACGCGCCAAGGGCAATCCCGACAACAGTCTGTCCTTCGCGCGGGTTGCCGCCACGGCGCATTGGTCGCCGGGCACCCTGCCGGACTGCGTGGATCAGACCTTGCGCGAGACGGTCTATTGGAGTCCGCCCGAACTGGAGGCCCCGACAGCCGAGGACGGGATCAATTCCTCGCTCTGTCACGGGTTCATCTTCGATTTCTGCGGGGTCGAGATCGACCCCGAGACCGCCGAGCCCAAGATCGACCGCTACGTGACCATGCACGATTGTGGGCGGATCTTGCATCCCGCGATGGTCGACGGACAGGTGCGTGGCGGCTTTGCCCAGGCGGTGGGCGCGGCGTTCCTTGAGGAATATGCCTACGGTGCGGACGGATCATTCCAGTCCGGCACGCTGGCCGATTACCTCTTGCCCACGGTGATTGAGGTGCCCGAACCGGTCATCCTGCATCACGAGACGCCGTCGCCCTTCACGCCGCTCGGGGCCAAGGGCGTGGGCGAAGGCAATTGCATGTCGACGCCCGTCTGCATCGCCAATGCCGTGGCCGACGCGCTGGCCCCCGAAGGCGATTCACCTGATATCGTCCTGCCGGTGACCGCGGCCAAGCTTGCGCCGCATATCTTCGGCGACGAGCCCGCCCCGAAAGACCCGGTGCCCGAGACCAAGGCCGAGGCCACGACGGGTGGGCGCAAGCTCACGGGGAATGGCCGCGCCGTGGTGCAGGCCAGCCGCGCCGATGTCTGGCAGATGCTGCTCGATCCAGCGACGCTCGATGCGATCATACCCGGCTCGCACGGCGTGCAGAAGGTTGGCGAGACACGCTTCAAGGCGGATGTGACGCTGGGCGTCGGGCCGGTCCGGGGCCGCTACAAGGCCGATATTGAATTGTCGGACCTCGACCCGCCCAACGCCGTGACGCTGTCCGGCCAAGCTGTCGGTGCGCTTGGCACCGGTGGCGGACATGGCCGCATCACACTGACCGACACCGACGACGGCACCGAGATCGCCTACCGCTACGAGGCTGAGATCGGCGGCAAGGTTGCCTCGGTTGGCGGGCGGCTTCTGGACGGCGCGGCCAAGGTCGTGATCGGCGAGTTCTTCCGCGCGCTGGCCCGCTATTGCGGCGGCGCGGGCCCCGGCCCTTTGGCGCGGCTGATGGGCCTTTTCCACCGCATAACGAAAGGAGGCCAGTCATGAAGCCCGCCCCATTCGATTATTTCGCCGCCACGGAGATGGGCGAAGCGCTGGAAGCATTGTATCAAGGTGGCACCGAGGCCCGGGTCATCGCGGGCGGCCAGTCGCTGATGCCGATGCTGAACATGCGCCTCGCGCGCCCTGCCACACTCGTTGATATCACTCGCATCCCGGAGCTGTCACGGATCGAGGCCAAGGGCGATAACGTCACCATCGGGGCCGCCGTGCGCCAGAGCACGCTTGAACGCTGGCCAGATCTGGCGGACCGCGTGCCGCTGGTGCGCGCCGCGCTGCCATGGGTCGGACACACGCAACTGCGCAATCGCGGCACGGTTTGCGGCTCTGTCGCCCATGCCGATCCCAGCGCCGAGCTGCCGCTTTGCCTAATTGCCCTCGGCGGCACCGTGACCCTGCGCCGCCGTCGCAAGACACGAGCCGTCGCGGCGCGCGATTTCTTCCAGGGCATGATGTCCACTGACCTCGCCCCCGGCGAGATGATCACCTCGGTCACTTTCCCGGCCCACAAAACAGGCACCGGATACGCGTTCCGCGAAGTGGCCCGCCGCCATGGTGATTTCGCCATCGTCGCCTGCGCCGCCATCGCCCGACCCGACGGCACCGCCACGCTGATCGTGGGCGGCGTCGCCGACACGCCCCGCACGCTCGATCTGCCCGCAGACGCGCAGGGTCTCGATGAGCGGCTGAACGAGTTCGCCTGGCATCTGCAGGCCCGCGACGACCTGCACGCGACCGCCCGCTACCGCCGCGATCTGGTCCGGCAACTCGGCCGCGCAACCTTGAAGGAGGCACTATTATGCCGCGACTGACCCAAGACGAAACGCACCCGGTGCGCTTCACCCTGAACGGACGTCCCGTTTCGGCGCGTGTGTCGCCACGCACATTGCTGACGGATGTCCTGCGCCACGAGATCGGCGCGACCGGCACTCATGTGGGCTGCGAACACGGCGTCTGCGGTGCGTGCACGGTCCAGATCGACGGGGAGCCCGCGCGCGCCTGCCTGATGCTCGCCCAACAGGCCCAGGGCTGCGAGGTCCGCACGGTGGAGGGGCTTGCGAAAGACGATGCGCTGAGCTCCCTGCAAGAAGCCTTTCGCGAACATTTTGCGCTGCAATGTGGCTTCTGCACCGCGGGCATCCTGATGACGCTCGACGCGCTGTTTTTGCGCCAACCGGACGCGGATGAAGGGGCGATCCGCGAGGCGCTCTCGGGACATCTGTGCCGCTGCACGGGTTACGCGCCCATCGTTCAGGCGGCGCTTGCCGCCCGCAACCGCATCAAGGGAGGACCAATCGATGCTTGACCTCGGAACCAGCTTTCTCGCGTCCGTGGAACGCGACCCCGACGCGATGGCCATCGCCGAAGGGGAACAGACAATCACTTATGGTGACTGGTATCGCCGGATCAGCGCGTTGGTGGATGGGCTTGGCCAGATCGGCCTGCGGAAGGGCGATACACTCGTCACGGCAATGCAGAACCGGTGGGAGAATGCGTCGCTGCATTGGGCCTGCCAACTTGCCGGGATCGTCATAACGCCCGTGAACTGGCGTGTCACCGCAGATGAGTTGGACCACGCTCTGCGCGACAGCGCGACCCGCGTGCTGGTGCATGATGATGCCGCGTCCGACGCGGTAGCCGGATCGGTGCTGGCGCACGGCCTGACAGTCATACCGCTGGGCGGCGATCAGGGCCTCGCGGCGCTGCTGGCGGGACACGCGCCCGACGCCGTGCCACAAGCGGGGCCCGAGGATCTGTCGGTCATGCTCTATACATCCGGCACGACCTCGAAGCCAAAGGGCGTGCCGCGTCGCCACCGTGCCGAGCGCGCCGCCGCCATCGCCCATGTGGCTCAGAACATGTATCATCACGGCGAGCGAACGCTGGGCGTCATGCCGCTTTATCACACGATGGGCATCCGGTCGCTTCTGTCAGCCAGCGTGATCGGCGGTGCCTTCATCTGCCTGCCGCGCTTTGACGTGCCGGGCGCGCTGGACGCCATCGAGACTCATCGGGTCACCAACCTCTATCTGGTGCCGACGCTCTATCACGACATTGTCCACCACACCGCATTCACGCCGGACCGGGTTGCATGCGTGCGCAAGCTGGGCTTTGCAGGCGCGTCGATGACCGATGGCCTGTTGCAGAAACTCGCGGAGGCTTTTCAGCCCGATCTTTTCGTGAACCATTACGGCTCTTCCGAGATCTACACCTTCTCCATCTGCCAGGACGCTGCGACCAAACCCGGATCGGCGGGCCGCGCGGCGATCAACCAGCGTTTGCGCGTCGTGCCGCTCGGCGCGGCGGATGCCAGCGAGACCTGCGCGCCAGGAGAGGAAGGTGAAATCGTTGCCTGCATGCAGGGCGACGAGGCCTTCGAGGGTTACTGGAACCGCCCCGAGGCGGACCGCAAGGCGATCCGCGACGGCTGGTATTTCACCGGCGACTGCGGCCATTTCGACTACGACGGTGATCTATTCGTCACGGGCCGCGCCGACGACATGATCATCACTGGAGGCGAGAACGTCTCACCCGTCGAGGTGGAAAGCTGCCTGTCGCTGCACCCCGCTGTGGCCGAGGTTGCGGTGGTCGGCCTGCCGGATGCGCGCTGGGGCAAGGTCGTGACTGCCTTCGTCAAGCGCGCCGGCGATGTTACCGAAGACGATCTCGACGCCCATTGTCGCGACTCGGACCTGTCCAATTTCCGCCGTCCGCGCCGCTACGTTTTCGTTCGCGAAATCCCGAAATCCCCGGTCGGAAAGCTCCTCCGCCGTCTGCTCGTCGCAGGCGAATACGAGGCCGAGCCGACCGAGACCACACCCGCATGAATCCAAGGAAAGAAACTGACATGAAAGACGCTAACATGACCGAAACCCTTACCTTCACCGATCCGCGCCTCGCTGAGCTCGACGGCTTCCACGTGCAGCTCAATGTGAGCAATGAACGCGCCGACATCATCCTCGCGCGACCGCCCTACAACGTCATCTCGATGGGCGCACGCGATCAGCTGCGCCTTGTCTTCGAGGCTCTCGATGCCGATGATCGCGTGCGCATCATCGTGATCTCGGGCGAAGGCGAGCATTTCTCGTCAGGCGGCAATATCAAAGGCTTCCTTGAGGCAAGCCCCGAGCATGTCTCGCATCTGGCCTGGAACATTGCCGCGCCTTCGCGCTGCACCAAGCCGGTGATCGCGGCCAATCGTGGCTACACGTTCGGCGTTGGCTTCGAGCTGTCGCTGGCCTGCGATTTCCGATCGTGTCCGAGACCTGTCGCTACGCGCTGCCCGAACAGAAGCTGGGTCAGATCCCCGGCTCGGGCGGTTCTGCCCGGCTGCAGAAAATCGTGGGCGTCACCCGCACTAAAGACATCGTCATGCGATCTAAGCGCATCCCGGGTCAACAAGCACTCGATTGGGGTATCGCCACCGAATGCGTGCCCGACGGCGATCTCGAACAGGCGGTGACCGACCTGGTCACCGAGCTGCGCGAATTTTCACCGATGGCGCAGCGCACCGCGAAGAAGCTGCTGAACGACACCGACGATGCGCTTCTCAGCACCGCGATCGAGATGGAGGGGCTGAACTACAGTCGCCTGCGCCAATCTGAGGATTTCCGCGAGGGCGTCGAGGCTTTCCACGCCAAGCGCAAGCCCGCGTTCACCGGCCGCTGAGACGGCCAAGCAACCACATTTAAGGGAGGAGACCCAAGTGGAACAGACAGGACAATCGAACTGGATCGAGAAGGGTCCGGGCTTCGGCGCTGGCCTATCGGGCCTACGCGAGGCGCTGGGCATCAAGACAGCGAGCGCGGGACTGGTCGCGGCAATCTTCGGATGCTCGGGCCCGGCGCTGATCGTGATCGGGGCGGCCAACAACGGCGGGCTGACCGAGGGACAGACAGTAGCCTGGCTGTTGGCGATCTATGGCCTTGGCGGGCTAATTAGCCTGATCATGGCGCTTTACTACAAGCTGCCGGTGACCGGGGCCTATTCGATCCCGGGCGCAGCGCTGGTCGCGGGCGCGCTTGGCACGTTTCCCTTCGAACAGGCGGTCGGAGCGTTCCTGATGGCGGGCGCGATGGTGTTCGTCCTCGGCATCACCGGGCTCATTGGCAAGGTGATGCGCTGGCTGCCGATGCCCATCGTAATGGCGATGATCGCAGGCGCACTCATCCGTTTCGGTATCGGAGCGGTCACATCGATTGAAAAGCTGCCCATCGTGGTCGGGGCCGCGACCGTCGCCTTCTTTCTGTCGATGCGGTTCCTGCGCGCAGTGCCGCCGGTGCTGACGGCACTGGTCGTCGGCCTCGTGGCCGTGACCCTGACTGGAGGCTTTCAGGGCGGCGAGGCGGCGATCAGCGTTGTCGCACCGGAGTTTACCACGCCCGTGTTCACCGTCGACGCCTTTCTGGCCATTGCCGTGCCGTTGGCCGTGCTGGTCATTGGCGCCGAGAATGCTCAAGCTATCGGGGTCCTCTACGCCGAGGGTTACCGCCCGCCGATCAACGCGATGACCGTTATCTCGGGCATCGGCGGCATGCTGGCGGGACTGATCGGCGGGCATAACGCCAATATCGCAGGGCCCATGACGGCGATCTGTTCGTCCGATCAGGCCGGCGAGAACCCCGAGGGGCGCTATGCGGCCACGGTCCTGAACGGCGTGCTGTTCGCGGCCTTCGGGGTCTTCGCCGGGGTCGCGGTGCCGTTGATCATGGCGCTGCCCGGACCGCTGATCGGGGCCGTGGCCGGTCTGGCGATGATTACCGTCCTTCTCAGCGCGTTCCAGTCCGCCTTCGACCGCAAGGCGGGCCACCAGATCGGTGCCTTTGTCGCGCTGATCGTAGCGATGTCGAACGTGTCGTTCCTCAGCATCAGTGCGCCCTTCTGGGCCCTGGTCGCAGGTGCCGCGGTGTCGATGCTGAACGAACGGGTGGTCATATCCAAGCCTGTGGCCACTCCGGCATCCTGAAGAACGATGCTATCTCGAACGAGCGATCCAAAGGGGGTGCCAGCGCCCCCACAACTGTTTTATTGGTCGCCACCGCGATCCTGTCGAACTGGCGGCAAGGAGATAGATATTTGATTTCGTTCAGTGCGCTGGCGTTCCGATAACATGGTGCGTTAGCTTGTGTCGTCTGGTCGCAGTTCGTTGTCTTCCGCTACCCGAACGCGATGTCGAACCAATTCAGATCGGACGGCTGAGGTTTGTTCACAGCAATAGTCCAAGAGTTGCAAGGGACTTTGCCGTCGCGCATTCGGAGTTCCAAGGCTGGCTTGCAACTCTCCCAGAGCAACTTCATGTCTTTTGCAAGGGCGAGAAACGACCGCTTTCCACTCTCTGTCCCTGACGACTTTCGCATTTGCAGCGCAAATCGAGCACTCGAGCCGAACGGAAGGAAAGTCCGCACACCACCAGTTCGCCTCCGCCTTAATTTCGCGCCCGCAGCGAAGGTCCGAAATGACGCGCCGTGTCGCAGCGGAAGCAGGGCCCGGTCAAAGGCCGCAATGGGCCGCTCTTGGCGGCGCAGCTTATGCCGCAACTGCGAAGAACTCCGCCCCACAAACGGTCAGTTTGGGCTTAAAGCGGACGTAGCGCTTCGAGGCTCAGAAACGCTCAGCTGTGGCGTAGCCGCCGAGAGGTCGACGGCTGTTGATCAAAGGCTAAGAGCCTTCTCCGCCTCGCCGTGTTCAAAGGCGTCTGAGAGAGATTTCAGATCTTCTCCACCAATACCAAATTGCCGCATGAGAGGTCTCCACCGCTTGGCGATGAGTGAGGCCATTTCTCGCGCCCGCTTGCGCGCCTGGTTCTCCGTCAGATCGAAGAACTCCGCAGCGGCCACCGCGAGATCGAGTGACGCCTTAAATGGCCCTCCTTCTATGATCGCCGTCTCGAGATAGCGATGGCCGCCCGCTTGTGGGTTCACATCGAAGAGCGGAGAGAGCCGCCAAAGGCCGTTGTCGGCGTAAATGAATCCGTGGTTCTTCAGGTGATCATCCGTGTTGGTGACAAGGACGTTGAAGGCCATTCGCGCCCAAAGTTCATGCAAATCTGCCCGCGCAGCCTTACTGATCATCCGGATCGCCTCTGCGATCTCTGTATAGGAGCCCTGCTCCGCACCGGATCGATTAAGAGCTGTGCGAGATGAAAAGTAAGGGACGCGCCCGCCCGCCCGCCGATCGAAGCGTCTGATCAGGGCCACTGGATGGCCAGAGCTTTCCAGCATCAACCGAGCGTTTGGCGCGCGCAGGCCGCATTCCCGCGCCAACTGGAGCGTCGCGACCTCAATGCGCTCTACAGGGCTCTGGTCTCCCAGAGACGAGAACTTAGCAATCCAGAGCGCGTCACCATCCTGCACAGTTGCCTTCGGTCGTGCGCCGCCAATCGAGCCGCCGGCGCCTGCGATCAGGCGCAGATCCTCGCGCGACATCTCGCATCGCTGCTCGACCCTGACCGCAATGTCCCGCAGTGCGTCAAGCTGGTTGAGGTTCGACACCGGTGTGCGATGTCCACTAATGATCCCGCCGTCTCCTTCAGTGAACCGGAGTGCACCCTGACGCGTGGCATCATCCAACAGAGTAAGCGTGTCGAATTCGCTGAGATCGGCACCGTGAACGCGCGCCATCAACAGACGCCCCCATGCATCAGGTGTCGCATCCTGAAGGACGGAAGGCAGGCTATCGCGCTGATCGCCTGTGGATGCCTTAAACACATAGGATGGCGTTAATCCGAGCGGTAGGTGAGGTTCGATCGCAAAGGCACGCGCATCGTTAAGCCAGCTTTCGAAATATTGAAATTCGGAATGATGACGGCGCGACCCTTGGGTGAACCGCAGCTTACCAACTGGCAAGAGTGCGCTTCCAAGGCAGACATGGGTGACCTTCTGCTCCGAAGTGCCCAAGGCCATCAGAAGCCTACTCCTTCATCATCGTCGTCGGCCTCATGGCGGCTATCCGGAGCTCGCGCGTCGCCGCGCTTTACATATGATATCCCCCGCTTGGGAATCGCGTCGACTGCGAGGGACAGGCCCACAGCATCCTCTTCTATTCGCAGGATCTCCGCGAGTGCATCGGGCTGCCCGAGCGCCGCAAGCACCCCGGCCAGTTTCCCGATGCCCACGCCAGCGTCGCCTCGCTCCAGACGCTGGATCGTCTTTTCTGACACGCCTGCGCGTTCGGCGAGATCGAGCATGGCAAGACGGCGCGCGAGGCGCGCTTGTTTGATATTGCGGCCAAGGTTTACCAAAGCCCTATGGGCACGGAGATCGACATTTCTGGTCTTATGTGGCTTCTAAAGTATAACTATTGGTCATATATGACTTATTAACCGGTGAACTTCAACTAACAAGGTTGGAGCGGGCCGATGGGCTCGGCGTATCGTTGCAAGATATGGTTGATCTCTTGCCGCTGTCGGTATCCGAAACGCCACAGCGGGTGAGGGTTTTTCAGAGATCACTAACACTACAGCGCCGTGAACAGGGTCTATTCTCCAAGCCCGTTCTTGGCTTCGGGAAGGTCTTTGTCGTAAACAAGGTTCCCGTCCTCATCGAGGCCAACTCCAAGCCCAAGGCGCCGCAGTCGTTCGAAAAACGCTTCCTCATCGGGCCCAGGCTGGCCCATCTTCTCTATAAACCACTCCTCCCACTCGGGGTCTGATTCATTCGGTTTTGGGTCTGTCATCCCGGTGCTCCTACTCTGCTGAACCGAGTTTATCACAAAATTGACGCTAAAACCGGTCAGCGCTAAATCCGCCCGAGTGTCGTCTTAGCTCAGTTGGTTAAAGCGCTTGATTGTGGATCAAAAGTTCGCAAAATCGATATTAACAGGTGCCCACACCCACTTCTGTGACATGAACTCTGATCCTTTGGCACATAGGCGTTAGCGCACAGGAGAGAGTATGTGGAAGTGTCACTTAATGAGGGTGAGCGCCGGTCCGCGCATACTTCGGATGTGCGCAGGCCGCGATGTTGGAGATTGAAAAAGTTCGACATCGCTGTAATCGAAGTGGCGCCGCGCGGCTTTCCCTAAGCATAATTGCGTTACGTGGCCAATGGAACCAGGGCCGCAATTCTGGGACGATGTGAGTGGGCCGTGTTCAGCCGCCTTGGAGTTGAGCTATGGGAAGATATATCACCAATCCAGATTGTTGGTTCCGAGCCCTTTACGCTTTCAGTCTGGGAGATTTTGGGCCTTACCCCTAAATATTCAGTCCCGAATTTACCGCCGATAAGGCCTATGACGAGTTTGCCCAATTTCTTTCAAGAATATCCTCTCGCCTATTCTGTTGTATGCCGACATCGCATCACGCCGCTGCTGTTCACGGAAGAACTCCTCATACATTCGTATGAAGTTGCCAGCCGCGGCGAGAGTTTTTAAAGGAACTTTAGGATGGTTTATATTCCGTTGCAGCCCCTCAATTATTCCTGCGAGTTGACTGGCCACCTGCTCGTCATCCACACCGGCAAGGGCGTCTTGGCGGAGTTTCTCCGGCCGCGCGGAAAGGAGCTTCGAAACCTCTGGTCCGTTTCTCACAGATCTTAGAACCCTAAGATGGCGTTTGAGAATCTCAATCTCCGATGGCGGAATCGGCATGGCCTCCATGGCTTCACGCACGAAGCGTTCGATCGGCACCCAATCGCTCCACGGTTGCTCCCCCTCGAGGAGGGGGAACAGATAGGAAGGTTCGGAGAAATCCAGAGGAAGAGAGAACGAAGCTTTGATTGGCCCTCGCCGCTTCGGTTGATAGGTCGCTTCTATCCTCAGTTGTGCGCCCCTGTAGCAAACCGCCACGTAAGTTGATCCTGTGTTACTCTCGGCGACAGTGCCGGATGCAACCATAGCATCTCCCTCTTCCATTACTTCGAACGGAAGGTCATCTTCCTCTTCTGAGTTGCTCTTCCCTCCACCTGAACGAGGGCCAAGCCCCCCTCAAACTTGTTGCCCTTCTGTTTCATGACGCACTCCTATGCACCAGGCGTAGTCCATTACCTTCATGCAATGCCTTGGGATAATCTGCGAGCGGACTTCGCACGCGCGCTGTATCGAACGGAACTTTGCCCACCTCCTTCAGAAGGCTTGGCATGCTGATGCCCTTTTGCGCGTAGGACTTCTCTCCTTCATCCAACGGTTCGTGCCCCATGAGTTTGCGCCGGTGGGCCCCCGGACAAGACGCATCTAATAGACGGTGGTGGAACGTGGTGCGTAGGGCGTGGAAATCAAGCCCGTGCCAATAGACGTCATTTGTGCGGCGATAATACCCGAATGTCTTTGTGAAATTCTCGGTGTAGGTGCCCTTGTTCGCACCTCGCTTAAGCGAAGGAAAGAGGCGACGTTGGCCGTTCTTTTTTGCCCGCTCAGCCAACTCCAAGAAACCCAGTTCAATCAAAGCCGGATGCACCGGAACCTTTCGCGTCGCATTTGCAGATTTGACTGAATCTCCCAATTCCTGCCGCACGATGACGTAGGCGACCTTGCTGTCCCATTGAACATCCATCGGTCCCAGTTGGGCGGCCTCTTCACTGCGAAGCCCCATCAGGGCGGCAATCAGCGGCATCCAGAAGAGTGGATCTGCGTCGCCATTCGCCTTCCCCTGAAACACTGGAGACGCTAAAAACTCGTCAAACCGATCGTCCCAGGGTTCCCGCTCCAGCAGGGCCTCCGTCGCCTTCAAGGCCTTTTCTTCACGGTTGGTAAAGGAGCAGATATCGAAGGGATTCACTTCAATAACACCGAGCTTCTTGAGCATGGTGCCCACTCTATTCACGGAGCGGACAAGCCGCACGAAGGTATTCACGCGCAGTCGTGGTTCAGCCTTTGCCATGCGGAGGTCGCGAATTTCTGCCTCATTGGTGATGCCGTTTCGCCGGGCTTCGCGCTCGGCCGCATCCATGGCTGCCGCTTCGCGCTTATCCACTTTGGCGTTTAGCGCTCGGTAGCTCTTCGCAGTATATTTTCTACCCTTGCCATGGTATTTTGACAGCCTCCGGATCATTTCAATTGTGCTCTCAATGTCGTCGGGAGACGCTTGCGTAAATTCTGTCGCTCGAAACTCCTCGGCCCAAATTTTGGAAGCCGTCCTCACTGAGGAAAGCGATGACTTTTGCCACTTGTCCCCTACCGCCTTGTCCGGTTTCTGATGCCTTTGCCATTCATCGCCGAACCCTGCGGACTTCAAGGCGGTATAGACCAAAAAGCCGTCTGACACCTCCATTGCACCACCTTTCTTTAAAGCTGCGAGAACCTCAGGAGAGCAGGACTGCAGCACACCTCGGCTTCTCAATAGGGCGTGGAGCCCTTCCTCCTGCGCAGGCGTGGAGGGCGCAGGTGCGTGTTCTTCAAGAACCTCCGTTTGAAGTGGCGACTCTTTGATTGACGCAAACCAAGATCGGGGAAACAATTTCATGGCTTCTTCCTTGTTAGTAGGAGCGATGGACGTCATCGTCGTGGGAGTTTGGGCATTTGTGCCAGGGTTTGATTGTTCAGCAATCACGCTGGAAAAGTAGGGACTCGGACCGGGGAACTCTCCTTGGTCGCGCCGGACCTTCTCTTGGCTCGCATCGAGCATCACGCGGGTAGCTTCGTAGGCGAGAAGGCGTGCCTGTTCGCTCGCGGCATCGGGAAGTTTGATGCCAAGATGGTTGGCAACATGCCGCAGCGGTTCCCGCACAACGCTGTAATCATGCTGAAAGAATGCCTGCCGCAGGACCGCCTGACGGGCGGCCTCTCGTTCAAGTGCCGCCTGCGCAAGCTGAGGCGATCTCGGATCTGCCAGCGCACGCTCGCGATCATCCGCCTCGATTTCGAAGCGGGCGAAAGCTGTCAGCAAGGTTCTGGTATCTTGGAGAGAAAGGCTCATGGTCGTCACTGCGTAGAGGAAAATCTGATCACTGAGGGCACTGAGCTTGCGGGCAAGAGCAGCAGCTTCCGGAAAAGCATGGGTCTTCAGCGGAAAACATACTGAGGATCCCGCAACGACGGTTTGAATCCCACGTTTGACTTTATGCAAATTCGGAATCTCCTCCGAAGGCAGGTTTGCATTGCGCAAAACGCACATGTCTTGGGCCGGTTTGACTCGATTTGGGGCGACTCCCGTCGGTCGGGGGCCCTTCACGATCTGGTCCAGATGAAGGATCGAGCGAGGGATTCGTCGTCGCCAAACGTATCCCTGAGGTCGAAGTTCAAGATGAGGAATGCGCGCGTGTTTGGAACGGGCTTGTGACACCAGGTGTGACTCCTTGTGACTCCGTTGTGTCCGGAGTGTGTAAGGCGGTGTGTCAAAACCTGTGTCCGAAACGCGAAAAGCGCCCCCGAGGGAGCGCTTTTTCGTTTGTTTCCAACCATTTCAGAAGAGGTTGGCTCCGGCGGTAGGGATCGAACCTACGACCAATTGATTAACAGTCAACTGCTCTACCGCTGAGCTACGCCGGAATGCCTATGTTTGTCTTTCGGGCAACGCCCTCGGACAGCGGCTCTTTAACGCGGGCAGTCCGGGGTGCGCAAGTGCAATTGGGCCTTTGTGACGATTTTTTTCGATTATTTGCCTCCGCTTGAAATTTGCCTCCGTCGCCCGCGAATTCGGGCGCGCCCAAATCACAGATACGTGGCATATCCCCCTCCCCCGCGCTTGAGGCTAAGCGGGTCGCGTGGACTGGGATTGATACTGGCCCGGTGAGCACAACAAGAAACCCTGAAAGGGAAAATCTTGACCTTCCTCTCCCCATACCGGCCGCAGATACTATCGCTTTTCCGCATCATGTCGGGCCTGTTGATCCTGCAACATAGCACAAGCGAAATTCTCGGCTTCCCGACCAGCCAGATGAGCGGCGTGTCGATCGCCTCATTGGGTGGCATCGCGGGCGTGACTGAACTGATCTTTAGCGTCTCGCGGCTGCCGGCCTTCATCCTCAGCGGTCTGATGGCCGCGCTTTACAGCCTTGGCTTCCTCTACCTTGCAGCTGCCGGTCCGGGGCCATGGTCGGTTGATGCGAAACGCGCTCAGGGCTGAGCGCTTAAAGTAGGATGGCATGGCCCGATACCGAGCCATGCCATTCCTACGTGGGCAGATGCCCTATGGCTCAGAAACCCGCCGCCTGCCCGTCTTTGCGGGGATCTGACCCGGCGGAATAGCCGCCTTCGGGCAAGCGCTGCACCAATTGCGCCCCGCCGAAACCGAAAGCATTGTCAGGCGCTTCGACATGGACGACATGGCCCAGATCGCGCAGCCCTTGCAAAAGATCGGGCGCCATTGCCGGTTCGCAGGCCACCTCCAACCCCGATAGGATCCGCCAGCGCGGCGCATCGGCGGCGACCTGAACGTCCTGCCCCCAAAGCTGCGTGCGCAGCAGCAGTTGCATATGGCCCTGCGCCTGAATCGGGCCGCCCATCATGCCATAGGCCATCAAGGGCTGGCCGTCCTTCATCGCGAAACCGGGGATGATCGTATGGAAAGGCCGCTTGCCCCCCGCCACGATATTCTGGTGCCCCGCCTCGGTCGTGAAACCAAAGCCACGGTTCTGCATTGAGACCCCCGTCCCCGGCACCACCACGCCCGAGCCGAAGCCCGCGTAGTTCGACTGGATGAAGCTGACCATCATGCCCGAGGCATCCGCCGTGCTCATCAAAACCGTGCCGCCCTGTTTCGGCGCACCCGCGCCGAAATCTTGCGCCTTGTCGGCTGAGATCAGCGCCGCGCGAGATTTGAGGTACGCCGGATCAAGCAGCGCCTTTTCGTCGACCTGCGTCATGGCGGTCCGATCCGCCACATAGGCATGCAGATCGCTATACGCCAGTTTGCAGGCTTCGATCTGCAAATGCACCGCCATCAGGTCGTCGGCCCCGTGGGTGCGAATGTCGCTATGCTCCAGTATGCCAAGCGCCATGAGCGCGGCGATCCCCTGCCCGTTTGGCGGAATCTCATGCAGATCCACACCGTCGAAGCTTTGGCTGATCGTGCCGCACCATTCGGGCTTGTTGGCCGCCAGATCGTCCATGGTCATCGCGCCGCCATTGGCCTTGGCATGGGCCACAATCTCTTGCGCGATCTCACCTTCATAAAAGGCGCGGCCATTGGTTTCGGCGATCAGACGCAGGGTGCGTGCGGCGCCGGGGTTGCGGAACCGCTCGCCCGCGCGCGGGGCGCGGCCCTCGGGCAGAAATGTCTCGGCAAAGCCCGGCTGCTTGCCCAAAACCTCGGCCCCGCGCGCCCAAAGCGTCGCGATGGTGGACGAAACGAGGAAGCCCTCTTCGGCATAGCGGATCGCCGGGGCCAGCACGGTCGCCAGATCAAGCTTGCCGAACTTCTCCATCAATTCAACCCAAGCACTGACCGCGCCCGGCACGGTCACGCTGTCCCAACCATGTTCGACCATGCCATCCGGAAACCGCTCGGGCGACCATGCCGCAGGCGCCCGACCCGAGGCGTTGAGCCCGTGCAGTTTCTCGCCATCCCACAGGATACAGAAGGCGTCAGACCCCAGCCCATTGCCCGTCGGCTCCACCACTGTCAGCGCCGCGGCGGTGGCGATCGCCGCATCCACCGCATTGCCCCCTGCTGCATCATCAAAAGCCCGGCCTGCGTGGCCAGTGGCTGAGAGGTCGCGACGACATTGTCGGCAACCACGGGGGATCGGTGGGACGGGTAGATGGGATCGTGACGAAGCATAGCTGTCCTTTGCTTGGGTAAGGCCAGCGGCGCGGTCAAACCGGCCGCCTGTGGCGTTGCCGGCAAAGTGAACGTGAATGCATCTGCATGCAACTGCCCAGCAGAATAATTCCGAGGTCAGAGAGTGGGCCGATTGCTGTCGCGCCAACCGCGGTTGCCTTGCGACCTGCGCGCCTTGAGCCGCAGTATTTTGCGATGGTGACGGAAACTTCGTTCGCAATGAGAGGGGGTGAAAACCACGACCCAGAGGGCCCAAAGACGGCTCGCCTCTCGATATTGCCATGCCCTTGCACAAAGCGACTGGTCGGCATCGGAAAAGATGCAATTGTGCAGAATGCGAGACCAGTCTCTAACGTTAACCAACATCTGGAACCTCCCTTTCGCATGGCGACAGGGCATCGCGCCACTGTAACCGCCTAGGATTTGGTCCCCCCGGATGGTGAAAATGCTCGCCTAAAAATCTGCCGAGAATAAGGCGGAGGGCTGCCAAAACCGTGCCGCGCAAATGTAACGAATTCGCAAAGCGAAGGTACGTTGGGTGAAATCGGGGGGATGAAGGCCCACGCGGGGCGCAGTGCCACAGGTTTGGTCGGGGTGGCGGAGACGAAGGGATTCGAACCCTCGAGACCCTTCCGGGCCTACTCCCTTAGCAGGGGAGCGCCTTCGACCACTCGGCCACGTCTCCGCGGATCGGTCTATCTCAAAAATCCAAGCAATGACAAGCCCTTAGCTGCACTTTTTTCGGGACATGTCGCGCGGCGCAAGCCCCTGAAATGTTACGGAAAGTTAGCAAAAAACCCCGGTTGATTTGGGATATTGGCACAAAACTGACACAAGGAATTTTGCCCCGGTCGGCACAAAAGCGCACGTCACCCCAGGCGCGACCGCTTGCAATGCCCTAAATATCGTGCAAGGTTTGGGGCCATCAGAACTGCCAAGACCTGGCCCCCTGGCTTACCTGCCCAGGGGGCATTTTTTTGCCAGGAATTACCCCACCAGACGCAAAAAGGCCCCGGCGTTTCCACCAGGGCCTCGGGATCGGTTGGCGCGGCTCATTCGGCCGCCAGGATCGCGCGGGCCTCGGCCGGGGTCACCCGCCGGGCCGCGGGATCGCCCGCCAGGAAAAACCCACTTTCGGCGTGCTCACGGCCGCAGCGGCGACAGCGGGCCACCTGGACCCGCTCGGGGGCCGCAGTCAGCCGCGCCACCATCACCTCGCGCCCGGTCGGCCGCAAGACCGACACCGGCGGCAAATCATGGCCCGCGGCATGACAGACCAGCCGGCGCCAGGCGGCGCGGGCTAGGGTCACGGCGCAGCCCCCAGACGGATTTCCTGTTGATAGTACCCCGTCAGAACGCGGCAGGCGCCACAGGCCAAACAACGGACAGGAATTTGCGGCGGGTCGCTCAACAGACCCTTGCCCGCCCGCCCTAATTCACCCCCGCAATCACAACGGGCGCCAAGGATTACCGCCACCGCCGGAATAACACGCGTTTCGCTCACAAGACCCCCTCCAAAATTGGCACCAAGGCCCCAATACCGGCCCCCGCAAAGCCCAGCAAGGCCCAGGCGTCGGGCCAAATACCATCCCGCGACCCAAGCGCGATCCCCAGGCCAAGCAACAGCCCCACCAGGGCGCCCAGAACCGCCCCCAGGGCCGCGGCAATCAACACCGCGTGCCGCCCAGCCGGTCAAGCTGCGCCACCGGCGCCGGCCGCTCTGCCCCAACCGCGGCGCGGATTTTACACCGCACCTCCAACGTGTCGGCCAGCTTGGGCCAATGCAGCGAATAGGCCGCCGCGTCCAAATCCTCGCCCCAAATCAAGCGCCCGTTAAAATGGCGCAGGGCGGCCGGATCAGAGCCGGCCAGGACAAAGCGCAAGCGCCGCGGCCCGAGGCCCAGCCGATCCCCGCCTGGCACGCGGCGCAGCCCGCCGGCGATCAACTCGGGCAGCAAGGCGGCCGCCGCGGCCGCCGAGGGCACCAGCACCGCCACATTGCGCCCGGCCTTCATAAGGTCCAGCGCCGCGCGCGTGACCCCCGCCCGCGACCGCGCCGCCACCTTGGCCTTATGATCGGCGCGCAGATCATCCAAGATCACCACCTGGGGCGCGGTGCCGCTCACCTTGCCCGCGCTCATACGCTGCGCCCCTTGGCGGCCAGGCGCGCCATTTGCCGGCGCACCTGGCGCGACACCGCGGCCGGTGCGACCGGGGCGGCCGGTGCGACCGGTGCGACCGGGGCCGGCGCGGGATCGGCCGCAGCCACATTGACCCCGCGCGATGCGCGGCCGCCCATCATCGCCACCACCTCGGGCGCGGCCAGGGCGTCCCCGAAATCAGAAACCGCCGCCGCGGCCTCACTCATCTGCGCCGCCATCCGCGTGCGGCGGGCCGCCTTGCGCCAGGCAGCCTCTTGGGCCGCGGTCAAGCCTTCCAAAGCCCCCGATCAAACAGGATCGGCCCGCGCCACCCCGCGGCCGTTTCGGCACCGGCCCGGGCCGATTGAATGAGAATTTCCCCCAGGTCGCAAATTAGGCGATTGCCGCCCGGCCGCAGATCGGGGCAACGGCGCATAAATTCACGTTTGGCCAGGTTGATATGCCGCGCCTCACCCACCACGAAAAACACCTGGGCACCGCGCTGCGCGGCCTGAATTGCCCCCTCCAGCGGGCAAGGCTCAGGCGCGGGCGCGGGGTCAGGATCGGGCGCGCGCTCCACCGCGACCGATACCCCCTGCCCTGCCAATGCAGAAAGCCCCATGAGGCCGACCATACTTGCTAAAATCCGTTTCATTCGATTTGTCCTTGTAGGTTGCGCAGAATTTCGTCGGGATCAGGCTTGGGCCGATAGGGCGGCGCCTGGGCCACCAGGGCCGCCACCTCG
Organism: Sulfitobacter profundi; assembly: GCF_042661425.1. NCBI lineage: Bacteria > Pseudomonadati > Pseudomonadota > Alphaproteobacteria > Rhodobacterales > Roseobacteraceae > Sulfitobacter > Sulfitobacter profundi. Next base: position 515,772 of record NZ_JBHSWA010000001.1, read on the forward strand.
GCATCGGTGACCGGCGCGCCGGTATCACGCGCCAGGGCATTCAGGCCGCCGCGCGTGGCCAGGTCCAGCGCCGCACGGGCCAGCCCGTAAAGATCGGCCGGCCGCGTCACATAGCCATTGCCCGGCGTGACCGGATCGGCCGCCCCTGGCACCGCCCAGGCCATCCCCAGCCGCGCCGCCGTCAGCCATTGCTCGGCCAGCCCCGCCAGGGCGGCCGGGGCGGTTTCATGCAAGACCAGCCGGCCCGAGATATAAAGCCGCAGGCCGATTTCGCCGCTGGCCCAGGTCACGCGCGTTAGGTTTAGATCGGCCACGATATCGCGGCACAGCCGGCGCTCGGGCGCGCGGCCCTCAACCGGCAACAGGCAATCCATATCGCCACGCACGGCCGCCTTGGCCTCAACCAAGGCCGCGCGCACCGCAGCGGCCTTGCCAAACCGGCGGGGCAAAAGGGCAAAACGGCGCATCAGAACGCCCCCAAAAACAGGACAACGCCAAGCCACCCCGAGGCCACCACCATGCAAAGGACATACCACCCCAGCATCGCGTAAAGGCCCCAGGCCATAGGGGCCGGATCAACGCCAAGATGCGGCGCAAGTAGCCAGCCCAAAAGCGCCGCGACCCACCCCAGCAAAGCCGGGACACCCAAGACCAGCCAGGCCGCTTGATTTCCGGTTAATTCATTCATCGCACGCACTCCGCTAGAAAGGGATTTCATCATCTAAATCGCGCGACCCTTGGCCGCCCGTTTGATCCTGGCCGCCATAGCCGCCGCCCTGGTCACCCTGGCCGCCGTGCGACCCTTGGCCACCGCCCTGGCCGCCGCCTTGGCCTGGCAAGCGGTCCAGCCCCATCACCTCACCCCCATAGCCGCGCACCGCGATTTCGGTGGTGTAGCGATCCGCGCCCGATTGGTCTTGAAACTTGCGCGTTTCCATCTTGCCGACGATGCGCACGAAAGCGCCCTTTTTCAGGTAGCTTTCGGCAAAGCGCACGCAATGTTCGGCAAAGATCGCGACGCTATGCCACTCGGTTTTCTCGCGCCGCTCACCCGTGTTGCGGTCTTTCCAAACCTCCGAGGTGGCCACCCGCAGATTGCAGACCTTGCCGCCGTTTTGAAAGCTGCGCACCTCGGGATCACGCCCAAGATAGCCGATAACCTCCACGCGATTGACAGACGCCATATTTAATCCTTTCCACTGCGCGACAGATCGACCAGCGCGCCCTTGATAAATGCGACCAAAGCCGCCTTTTCGCCGCCGCAGGCGGCCAGGGCGTAGCCCATCCGCCCCACGGCAATTTCAAATTCAGCCCGCGCCATCGGCCCCGCGGCCAGAAACTCACCCGGCGCCGGGCAGGGTGCCAGGGCGCGCTCGGGCAACGCCGGGGGCGTAGCCACCGCGGCCGGCAGATTGCGGCCCAGGCAACCGCCCAGGGCAAACAACAAGGCCACCAAGATCATCGCCGCCCAAAATTCACGAATTGCCCGCGTCATGGCTTTGCCCCCCATCGCGCCCGCAGCCGATCCAGCCGCGCCGCATCTTCCATTGCCGCGGCATCGGGCGCCGCCCAGGCCGCGGCCTCCAGGTCAGCCGCCAGGATCGCGCGGGCGTGCTCGGATTTCTCCAGATCGGCCAGGGCGGCGGTCAGCTTGGCCTGGCGCTCGGCCAGCGCCGCCTCCAGCCGCGACCGCGCGGCCTGGGCCTCGGCCACCACCTCGGCCCGGCCGCGGGCATAGCCGGCGCGCTCCAGCGCCAAGCCACCGCCCGCGATCACCGCCAAGGCCAGGCCGGCCAGGATCAGCCGGCCGCTCACCCGCGCAGCCCTGGCGCCTGGACGTGCATCCAATCGTAATTCTTGGCCCGGCCGAGGCTCAAAAAGCCCTCATCCTCCCAAGCCTGCCACCAGCCGGCGGCATCGGGCCGGGCCAGCCGTGCCCGGTCGGATTTCCAAGACAGGCGATTGCGCGCGGGGTCGAAATCATCCGCCACGCCCCAAGCGTGCATCGACCAGGCCGCGCCGCCGCGCTTGCGGCGCAGGTTGTAGCAGCCGCCAAAGAGGTGCAGCCCCAGGTCAATGATTTGCGCGGGCGTGTAGATATCGGCCACATGCTCAAAAACCCGTTGCTTGGCCGGCGCGATTAATTCGTGGCATCGGATTTCGGAAATCTCTTGCCTGGGCGCCCAGGCCAGCACCATTTTCCAAGGCACGGTCACCCGGCCGGCGGTGCAACGCGGATTGCCAGGGGCGCCGTAGATATCGACCATCTGCGCCTCGGTCCCGAAATTCACCTCCGCCCGGCGATCCGGCAGGGCCGGCCCGAGGCTATTGGCCGCGCGCCAATCACTATAGGCGAAATCCGATTGCGGCCCCCAATAGCCATCCACCGGCCCCGGCTCATAGCCGGATTGGATCAAAGCGGCCTGGGCGGCGGCAATGGCGCGGCGCTCGGGCGTCATGGGCGCGCGGCCCGGTGCCACCCGCGCCGGCACGCGATCCGCGGCCGCCAGGGTCAAGGGGCCGGGGTCGCCGTCAATTGGCCCAGCATAGCCGGCCAGGGCGCGCAGAATGATTTGGGCCTTGTCTAAGCGGTCATTATACATCGGGGAATGCCTCGGGATCAGGGGCGGCGCCGCAGAAATAGCATGGGCCGCCGCGGGCGGCGCGCCGTTCCAGCGCATGGCGGCGCAGGGCGATTAAGACCAGCACCAAGCCGATCAGCCCTTTGGACACCACCACCAGCCAATCGGTTGATAGGCCCTCATGCCGCGCGAACATGGTAATCAAGACCGAAAATCCCAAAAGCGCAAAACCCGCCGCGATAATCCGGCCCGGCGGAAAGGCGCGGGCATATTGGTGCGCCAGCCACCAGCAGGCAATCACGATAGAAAGGCTGGTGATATTATTGGCCACCAGTAACGCCGTTAGATTTGTCATTTTTCCACCTTGTCAAAAATGAGTTTCCGCACGCGCTGGACCGCGGCCAGGCCGCCCTCGCCCATTAGAAAACCGGCCGCGAAATAGGCGTAAGCCTCCGCGCCGGTCAGCTTGTCCAAAACATGCCCGACCAAACCCCCAAGAAAGATTGCCCCCAGGGCGCCGGCAAAACCTTCTGCCACCCGACGCGCCAGGCGCGGCTCGGGCGAAAAGATGGCGCGCACATAGGCGCCACCCGCGCCCGCAAGCGCCAAGGCGCTCACCTCATTTGCCGATGCGTTGGGCAGCAATTGCGCCATAAACTCCATCCGTACCCTTTCCCGCGCGGGCGTACCGTCGCTGCATTGCACGCTATATCGTGCCATGCGCGCACGTCTAGCCCTGAAATTCAATATTTAGACTGCCCATGCGATATTTCCGCAACATGTGGACCTAGCGAAACCGCCGCACAATCACCGCCAGAACCATGGCCAGCCGCTTCACCCGGCCCACCCCATCGGCGCGCAATGCCTCGGAAAACAAGGCCGCGGCCGCCACCCGCTGCCAGCCGGCCGCCAGGGCGTGGTCATGCAGGGCCGCCGCCCGGTGCAACCGCCGGTCATGGGGATCAACCCACCACCGCGACCACCAGGGCGCTGACACGTCAAACGCAAATCCCGCGGGCACCTGATAGAAAAACCCCGAGCCAGGCCGGCCAAACTCAACCCGCAAAGGCATGAGGGTGACATAGCCAGGCCCGAGCCGGCGATACCAAACCGCCACCGCTACCCGACCAGCGCGCCCAGGGCCAGCTTGACCGCCAAGAGCGGCAGCAGATAGGCAAAGCGCCGGCGGTGCCGGCAGCGGGCGGCCCAGGTCGGGTAAATGTTATCTGCCCAGCCGGCGCCGCGGTGCCAAAGGGCGGCATGGCCCTGGCCCTGGGCCGTGGTGCAATGCCAGATCACCGATTTAAAACTGGCTAGGTGCCATATGAACCGCGGCCAGGATCGCCCCGCCAGGCGAAAGGCCAGGGCCAGGGCGAATTCCTCGCAATCGCCCCGCACCGGGCCGAGCCGCGCCGGCACCCGCCAGGCATCCAGCCCGCCATCCAGCCGATAGGTGAAATCCTGGCGCAGTTGCGCCAGGGTGTTCTCTGCAACAGACATAGGCCATCCTTTCACATAAGCCGCAATCGCCGCCCCCTTAGCCCTGGGCATAGGCCCGTAAGGCGGCTTCCAGGTCAGCCAACACCAGGTCCACCTCTTGCTTGGATAGGGCCGCGCTGATTTTGTGGTTGCACCCGATCCGCAAGCCCTCAAGTTGCGCCCCCAAGGGCCGCCACTGCGCCGCCATATTAAGGAACAATTGCGCGCACTCGTGGCCCGTCATGCCCGTGGCCAACATTTCTTGCTCAATAAACGGATATGGCGCCAGATCAGCCGGCGCCGGGTCAAGGGCCATGTAGCTAATCGCCTCAGCCTCTTTCTCGGCATAGATCGCGCCCTGGCCCGGTATGTCGGTGATGAATATTAGCCGCGTGTCACCAATCATCTGATTGACCTGGGCCACGGCCGCGGCCCGGTGGCGGGTCATTTCTTGGCCTTTGCTGGCGGCCGAGCGGGTCAGGATCATTTCGCAAACTCCATTTGCACGCCGATCCACGGGCTTGGCGGGTCAATATCCACCACATAGGCGCCGGGATCGGCAAGGGTCAGAACATGGGCCGCGCCGGCGGCCTCGGTGACGTGCTGCCATAGGATTTCATCGCTCACCCTATCGACCACGCGCAGGCGGGTGCCCGCCGGGCCAGACGGCACTGACAAGCTATCCCCCTCCAGCGTGGCGCCCGGCACCGCGGGGCGCGGCACCAGACCATTGGCGCCGTCCACATAAAGCCGGCGCAGGTCGCGCACCTCGGCACGGTCCACAATGATCGCGCCCACCGGCGGAATGCCAACACCCGCAGAGACAACCAGGCCGTCCTGGTCTATGACAATGTAGTGTTGATTCATCGGATAAGCGCCTTTGCTATCACGTTCACTTTTTGGACGTTGGCGTTGTTGTAGGGATCATTGCCCGACCGGCTTTGCGTGATTTCCTGGAAAATGATCCGCAACTGGCAACTCTCATAATCGCCAATCAAGACCAGGGTGACGCTATGCTTGTCGAAGGTCGTTTTTGAGTTGCTATAACCAGAAGGCGACACTGTGACCCAAGACTGCCAGACACCGCCGATCTTGAAACGGTATTGCGGCACCGCGCGGGTGCGGTGGTCGGTGGTGGTATATGTCAGGGTATCGCCGTTGTAGGTCGTACTCCCGCGCCGATTGCGAAACTCGCAATCCCAGGCCAGCGTCCAAAAGGTATCCGTGGGCCATTGCCCGGTATAGATAGAGGAACTTGTGCCATCGTGGTCCTTTACCACCGGGGTCGCGTATTCCGACACGCTGGCCCCCGCCGAGGCCGCGCCCACCTGCAAATCCTCTTTGACCAAGAGATTAGTGAAAGCCGCGTTCCCCTGCGCGGTGATGGCCCAGCCTTGGCTGCCTGGGTCAGTGATGGCCCCCGCGCCGTCAATCAACCCGTTAAAGTTGCTTGATTTCAGCGTGTCGCCAAAGACCGCCAGGCCAGCGGCCGAAAAGCTGCCCGTGTTTACGGCATCCGCATAGAGCGTGCCGGTGATGACCTTTTGCCCATCAACGTAGGTGGTGCCCCTTGCCAGATATTGGCTGGGCTGCGTGGCATCTCTATGCGTCTTGGCCAGCATCGGTTTGTAGACAAACAGGTAACTGTCAGAACCGCTTGCCGTGCTATGTTTGCGGAAAATCGGTCGCACGGTTTTTGCGTTGCTGGGGGCTTGCGCGATCAGAAAGGGACGCTGCCACGCCATAGGGTCATTACTCGGCCCCCCACCTACGGGGACTGGAACACTTGGCGCTACTATGGCTGCGCCTGCGGCGTCATGCCATTGCAGATATAGCGTACCGGCGCATCGGTGAGTACTGACATAGGCCGACAGTTCATAATATTCCCCCGGCTCAACGGGGATATTGACCTGATTTCCGGCCCCGTCTTTATGCTTGGGGTAGAAATCGAAATACCCGGTTGTGGCAGCACTGTTCTGATAGGCCCTGAGCACGGGGTTGATGCCGTCCGTCCAGTTGTTCACCCCCGGCGGGCGCACGACAAGCTGAGTATCGACACCGGCGGTGCCGCTCACCCCGGTGGCGAAATACGCCAACCCATCTTCAAAGTCGGTGTTAAACAACATATTTGCGTTATTGCCGACCGCCAGCAGATTGGCGTTGAGCGTCCCCCTGGCAAAGATATATTCCGCGCTTAGGAAAATGGCGGTGCCACCGCCCGAAGCATTATCCCAGGCCACCACCTCCAGCTCACCCACTTGACCGCCGGCGCGGGCGCGCAGCAAGTAGGACGCGCTGACATTGCCATGCAGATCGGCCATGGCCGTGCCAAAGTTATCAACCCCGGCAATCTTGCCGTTTCCGGCAACATTCAACTCATTGAGCATGGCGCCAAAAACAGTGCCGTTAAGGCCATTGGCATCCAGCGCATAAATATTGGTGATATCGCCCTGAAGTGTCGCAATCTCCGGCAATTCACCCGCCTCAGAGGACACCTCGATCAGCACACGGGCCACTTCCGTGCCCTTGCCGGTTTTGCTGTTGTCGCCGTAGATGCCAAGAAAATCCAGCCCGCCCGCGTTGGGTGCGGGGACATCGTAGAAGAACGTGTACCATTCCCATCCGGTCGAGAGATCACGGTCGGCATCCATGGCCCCGCTGTTGCCCGTGTCAGAAGTCGAGTAGGCCACGCTGAAGCGTGTGGCCCCATTGGTGGCTGGCTTGCGGGCCATGACAGAGATTTTGACACGCCGTGCGCCAAATTGCAGGGCGGTATCGGTGGGTATCGTGAGGATATAGCCGTTTGTGGCTCCAGCGGTATCGCGCGCGGTGCCGTTTTCGGTGATGATGGTCGTTCCAGATTGCCCAAGTGCCGCGGCGCCGGTTGATCCGCCAGCGGCGGCACCGGCCTTCGCCGGGTCATAGGTATCCAAGATCGCGGTGAAAGCATCGCCGCTTTCCCCTACCTTCGTGATTTCGGCTTCCAACTCTAGCCGCGCCTCGGAAATGGCTTCTGTGGTGTCGGTGGCGGTCAGGTAGTTTTGCGTCAGGGTGGCGGAAAGGGTTGCCTGTGCTTGGGCCGTATCTGTGATGTCGGCAATGTCCAACAAGCGGACTTCGACTTGCGCGCCGGGGTTGTTATAGGCCGCAGGGAAATAGATAAACGGCAGGACATAGGCAGCATCACCAGAAGCAGTGTGTTCAATCTCATAGGTTTCCCAAGTGTTTGGTGCGACAAATGGGATGGACAGTGAAGCGATGTTTCCGGTGCTGATATAGTTCTCGTCAAACTTGCGCATGAGCATGACAACTTTGGTGCCCGCTACCAGCGCACCGACATGACGTATTTGAACGCGCATACGGTAGGTATTGCCCGCGATGAACGGCAGGTAGCCAGACTTGGGCGCGACATGGGCGTTGGACGAGATATTGAAAGCCGCATAGGCAACACGGCCCACGTTCGGCACGGTCCTGAACTGGATGCTGGAATTCAAGCCTCCCCACGTATCGGGGTTGCCGTCGATATTATACGTCCAGTGCTTACCATCCTCCTCAAAGTGGTTGGGTTGATACTTGCGGCCCAGATCGTCAATTTCCGACGAAAGCTTTGTCGTCTCTTGATCCACGTCCGCAAAGGCTGTTGCCAGCGTGCCGCCCAGAAACCCCGCCACCAAGGCATTGTGATCCTGGCGCACGCCATCGGCCGTGCCCTTCACCACCGCCAAATCATCGGACAGCACATCAACCGCCGCCAATTGGTCGGTGACCTCCACGGTCAAATCAGCCGTGGAAAAGCGGATATCCAACGTGGTCCCCAACACCCAATCGGTCCAACTGCCAGGGCGGGCGCCCAAGATACGGGCGCGGGCGCGATAGCCCGTAAGCGGCAAGAGGCCGGCGGAAATCACCACCTGCCCCTCGGTCGCATCCGCCACAACGCCGCTTGTCACCACCACGCCCGTGGGCAGTTCAACCTGATATTCCAGCCCCTCATGCGGCGCAATCGTGGCCGCATCCCAGTTCAAGAGAAAACCCGGCCGGCGCCCGACCGCGGCGCCATCCACCAGCGCAATCGCCTCCAGGTTCAAAAGGGTGACCACCCGCGCCAGGGGCCGGGTCGGCCGCGGATCGGGATGGGTCACCGGAATTTCATTGGCCGGCACCCAGGCAAAATCCCCCGCGTCACGCTCACGCATTGCCAGGGCTTGCAAACAGGTTGTTAGATCGTCGGTGGCCTCGCCAATCTCAAAAATCTTGGCGTTGTAGCCTTCGCGCGCGCTTGTCCAGGCAATGGCGTCCAGAGGCTCCAAAACCGCCGCCTCCGGGGGCAGGGTCAAGCTATGGCGGCGAAACCGGCGCTCATCATCAATCCAAGCCTGCATAAGGCGCTGCACTTGGGTATCACTGGCCACGGCCGGCAGGTCCACCTGGGCCACCAATTGCCGGCCGCCGTCCTCGGCCTCCCATTCCGCATTATAGCGCGGCGGGGCGTCGCGGCTTTCCCAAAGCGCCGCCGGGCTTGGATGGGTCGCGTGGATCGCATTGTGCACCCCGTCAAGACCAGGATAGGGCGCCAGGCTTTGCGGGCGGTCCACAACCACATCCTCATCGGACATGAAAAACACCGGCAGCGCCGGCGGGCCAACGCGCAGCTTATAAACCCCGCCCACCTCGGACAGGCTGGCCGAACAGGCTTTCATCAATTCTTCAATCACGGCCGCCGGCTCGGTATCCACCGACACCTCCAGCCCGGCCCGATATTGCGCCTCGGTGCCGCCAGCCGCCAGGGCCACGTCCAAATCGCACTCATTCATCGCGGCAAACCAATTGTCCAGCGGCAGATCACCCGCGGCCACCTTGCCACCCCAGCGGCGCCCATCGGGCAGGGTCAGGCCGCGCAGAATGTTATAGATCATCACCGCGGGATTATCACTTTGCGCCCAGGTGCTCGGATCATTCCAGCGCTGCGCGCCCGTGCCGCCCACCGTGCCATCGGCGCGCGGGTCATAAAGGGGAATACCCTTGACCTCAAAACGGACGCCGGGCAACTGATTCCACCGCTCGCGATTATATTTGAACGTCACCACCGCATAGGTCAGGCCGGTGCCTACCATATCGCTTTGCCAGGGCCGCTCCGCGTGGGTCGCGTAGTGCTCCAGCATGTAGGGATCGGCCAGGCTTTGGCTGCCATCATGCCAGGTTAACCAAAGATGCGGGTGTTCCCCCTCCAGTTCCCCCTCAAAATCGCGGGTTGGATCACTGGACGGGCGCAAATCCTCGACATATTCCCCCGACACCATCAAGCGCGAAAAACTCACCCCCGGCATATCCGCAATATCAATCACATAGGTCAGATAGATATTTGGGTATTTGCCCGAATTCGGGTGCGAATAGGGCGGCGCCGCCGTGTTGCCGGCGGTGGCATAGGTGCCCAGGATAAAGGTTTGCGGATTGACCCCGCCGGTGGTGCTATGCTCGGTTTTGATCCCCGGCTGGCGCTGGCTTGGCTTGCCGGCCAAGGCCGAGGCCAGGGCGGAAAACACCAAAGACATGCCCATGCGCACCACAAAGGCCGCGACGGCCGAGGTGGCCGCAAAGGCGTTAATGGCCGTAATCAGCGCCGTGACCGGATCAGCCGCGGCCGCGCCCGCCGAGACAAGCGCCACCAAGAGCACCGCCGCAAATGTCGGGAATTGCTTCATACTTTAAATGCCTTTTCAATATGCAACCGGCTGACCAGCGCCAGACCCGAGGGCCGTAAACAATAGACCGATGCGCCCTGCACCACGCCCAGGGCCGGGCCGCCGTCGCTGCCCGGCAGCGCCGCAATATCGCCCGCCTGGGCATAGGCGGGCGAAACCTCGGGCAGCAGGGACGCCACCAAAGCCACATGATCGGCAAAGCCCGCGCCGCGCAGGGCCTCACGGGCCGCGGAAATTGTGCGGTAGGTGCCGCGCCACTCGGCCCCCAGGTCGGTGCCGGTCATGGCCTCGACGGCGCCCGCGGCAAACAACCCGCAATCCATGGTGCCAGGGCGAAAGGGTCGCCGGGCCACGCCCGCCAGATAGTCGGCCAAGCGCACGCGCCAATCGGGCCGGCGCTCTAATGTGGCATCAACGGTCATTGACGCGCCCCCATTGTTTGAAGCGCCGCCGCCCTGCGTCGGGCTTTGCGTTGGATCAGATCGGATTTCATTCCAATAGACCGGCACCGCGCCCGAAATCTCGGCATAGCGGCGGAACCGATCCCCGCCGCGGGCCTGGTGGCTATCATCTGATTTTTTCGTGGGCAGCGTGCGCGTCAAAGCGCGGGTTTCGCTCACCACCTCAATGATGCAAGCCGGGCTGCCATCGACCGGGCCAGTCGGGAAATCCAGCGCGTTGACCAGGCCGCGAAACACCCGGTGCGGCGGGCCGGCCATGGCGCCGGTTTCAGGGTCAAAGATGGCGCGGTGGATATCCACATCGGCAAAGCGCGTTTCATAGCCTTTCACCAAATCCTCCACGCGGCCATCAATGGCGGCCAGGCGCAACTGGTGAATGCGCACCGTCAGCCCCGCGCCGGCGGTGATCGGCTCGGACTCCAGCAAGGCGCCCACCCCAAGATAGGTGCGCGACACGCCAGCAATAGTCACCGTCAAATCATCGGCGCCGGTGCAAAGCCCCATGCCCTCAATGATCCCGGTTTGCCGATTGCGCGCGGCGATCCACACCAAGCGCCGCGCCTCTAGGCCGCGGCGGCCGGCAAGCAATTCCAGTGTTGCAGGGTCAAATTCGCGCATGTCAGGGCCTCAGAGTTTGGCGGAATGCAAAAGACATGCCGCTGGTCGTATTGCCAAAGGTGACGCCGTAGCTAACCGACCCCGGCACCAAGACCGCCAGCATCGGCGGCCGGGTCAGGGTGACACCGCCGGAAATCGTGCCGGGCCGCACCAAGGGCTGCACCCGCATGAAAAAGGCTTGTGCCCCCTGGGCGTCGGCCGTTTGCCCCTGCACCACCTGGTGAAAGGCCCGGCGCGGGCCGCTGCCCTGGTCATAGGTGAATGACAAGAAATCGCCGGGCACCATGGCAAAGCCGGCCGGCAAACCCGACAGCTTAAGGCGGTGCGCGTTGGTCGCGTCCACCTCGGCAACGGTCGGGTTTGCCCCAGCCAAAAGCGTGCCGGCGGGATCAGACGCGGGGCCAATTTGGTGCGCCTTGGTCACCTCAAAAGACCGGCCCGGCGCTTCCAGGTCGGCCAGCACCGCCTGCACCTCGGCCGCGCGACGCTTGGGCATTGTGGCCAGGCGCATGGATCCCGCCCAAAGCGCCGGCGCCAGATCGGCGGTTAAAATTTCGCCGCCCGCAAGCCCATTGACCTGGCGCTGGCGATCCAGGCGAAAATCCACCTCTTGGATCGGCAGCGTATTGAAAAAATCGGCCAGGATGGCCGGTTGTGAATAGGCCATTAACCGATCCTCCGCGGGTCGCTGTTGATTTGCTTGACCGACCGCGGCAGCACAGATCGGTCATAGTGCTGCAACCCCTGGCTCACGCCGGTTTTCACCATTTCGGAAATCTCCGAATTGCCCCGCGCGCCCGACACCGAAACATTGATATTGACCGACCCGCCGCCGCCCGAACCCGCGGCCCCGCCGCCGCCCTTGGTATGGTCAATGACGCTTTCCTTGGGGTGCATCATGGCCAGGAACCCGCCCTTGCCATCCAAACCGCCGGCGCGGGGCGCATTGCCGGTATAGCCGCCACCCTCGAAATTGCCCGAAATCAGATCACCCAGGCCGGCGAAAACCTCAGAGCCGCCAAACAGGCCGGAAAAGGCGGATTGCGCCAATTGGTTGGCCAGGTTGGAAAAGAGGCTTGACAGCGCATCCCCGGCGCTGGCCGATCCGGTGACAATGCTGGCAAAGGTTTGCGCCGCGGCATCCTCCAGGGATTTGGCCTGGCGCGCGCTTTCCTGGAATGCGTCTTTAATTTTATCGACCCCGCCCGCGTAGTCCTTGGCGGAAATCTTGCCGGCATCGAATTGCGTTTTCAGGGCGTCCAGTTTCTCGCGGTAGCCCTCGGCGCGGGCCTCGTTTTCGCCAAAGGCTTTTTCCAGCGCCTTCACCGCGCTTTCATATTTCCGGGTGGCCGCGCTGGCCTCCTTTGCCGCCGTTTTCTCGGCCTCGGTCTTGCGGCTACGCCCGCCGCCGCCCGAGCCACCCGACCGGGCCGACCGACCCGAGCGCGACGGCTTTGGCGGCTCCCAATTTTCCAGGAATGAATCGGCCTCACGATAGCGCCAATCCTCAATGCTGCCCCCCATGGTGCGCGGATCGCCGCCGCGGCCCCCTTGCGGCGCCTCTGGCATCCCTTGCGGCCCCAGCTTGGCCAAGACCTGGGCGGTTTTCAGCGAAATGCCCAGCCACTCGGCCAAGCGGATCGCCTCAGAAACGGCCGGCGACAGACCGCCCGCGATATGCGCTGCATTTTCGGCCAGAGAAACCGCCGCCTCATCCGCCTGGCCCAATTCCTTGGCCATTTTGCGGGCCTGGTCCTCGGCCTGCGCCAACGCATCAATGACCAACTGGTCAATATCATCGCCGGCGCCCTGAAGGATTACCCGAATTTCGCTCAGAGCATCGGCCACACCGTGGAATTCCCCGGCCTCGCGCGCCAATTCCAGCTTTTCCTGCAACGCGTCCAGGCTTTGCAGCGTTTCAACGCTTACGCCCAATTCACTGCCCAGGCTGCCCATATCGGCCACCCGGCCCTCAACCGCCGCCAATTCGGCCTGCATTTCGGCAAATTGCGCCTTTAGGGCCTCGGGTATGCCCATGCCCGACAGCGCAATCATATCCATTTCGGATTTCAGCCCGGCGAGGCTTTCACGCATCGCCGCGGCCTCGGACTGGGCCGCCTCACTGCCCGCATTAACAATCGCCGCCCCTACGGTCCCAAAAACCTTATCGACCTCGGCCTGGAACCCGTCGCCCAAAGCCTTGTCCAGGACCGCCCCCACCGCCGATTGCGCCGCGCGCATTTCAATGTCAGCCAACGCATCGGCCAGGTTGCGGATTTTATCGGTTAGCGTGCCATATTTCTCGGCCAGATCATCCAAGCCGCCGGCGCTGGCGGTGGCCATGGCGGCCTCGGCCCGACCCAGGGCCGCCTCTGCATCCGCGACGTAATCGCCAAACACTTTGATTTTCTCGCCACTTTCCTCGGCACCGTCGCCCATTTTCAGTAAGAAAGCGGCCACAGGAATGCCGACCGCCGCGACCGTGCCCAAAAGCGGCGCGACAATGCCAAGCGCGCCCCCAAGGCGCCAAAGCCGCCAAACAATTGCGGCAACTGTTGCGCCAAGATGCGGGATTTATCGGTGCCCATTTCCATCTGCACAGCCATATCGCCTAGCTGCGCGCTGGTGTTTTGCAGCACAAATCGGCCCGAGCCGGACATGTTAACAAGACGGCCGAGGCCGGTGGCGCTGCCCTTGGCGGCCGTGCCCATCTTGTCAAAACTTTTGGCGGCGGTGCTCAACCCGCGGTTGGTGTTGCCGGCGAATTTGGAAATCAGCTTGTTGTTGCGATCCATCGCCCGCGTAAACTCACGGTCGCGCGCCGTCAGAATAATATTAAGCCGCTCTGCGTCGCTCATCCGTAAGCCTCCACCAATGCTGCCACCTCGGCCTTGCTCGGTGCATCCGCGCCGGGCTTGCCCACCTTGGCCTTGTCGTCATAGCCGCGCACAATCAGCAGCCAATCGCGCGGGATCATCGCCCGCACCTGGTCGGGCGTAATGCCCAAGGGCGCCGCGCTCCGCGCGATCCGCCTTACCCCCAGGCGCGGGCGGGGTCTTTTTTCCATCATCCCCCGCCACCGCGTCCTCGGGGTCACCGCCCCCGGCCTCGGCCGCATCGGGATAAAAGGCCACGCCGATCAGGGCCTGGGCCAATTGGTAAAGGCGCATATTGTGGTCAGGCCCCAGGCTTGAAATGAAGCGATCCGCCTCCGCGTCGCTCATGCCCGCGCCCACTAGGCCCAAGGCCACAAGGTCGCGCACCTGGCCCGTGGTCGGGCGCGCGGCCCGGCCAAAGAAACCATCCCACAATTGGAAAATGCCAAAATGGCGATCCTCGAAACGCTCGATTTCGTCGTTTGTCAGGATCATCGCGCGGGACGCGCCGGCCAATTGTTCGACCAGCCCGCCCCGCTTTGCTTGTGCAGCGATCCCCATTAGACCGCCGCGGTAAAGGTGATTTTTCCGGTGCTTTGCAGCGTAATGGAAAAGGTCATATCCTCGGCGCCGGTGTATTCCACATTAACCGCAAAGCGGCCCGCAAAGGCGCCAAGACCCGGCACAACCACCTGAAAATCATCTTCGGCCGCAGCCGACATGGCAATGGTCACCAGCCGCGCCTCGTTGGCACCTTCGACCAATTGGCCATCGCCCGACACCGACACCGATTTCACCCCGTCCAGGGTTTCGCGCCACATTTCGCCCTCGGGGGTCACCGGGTCGGGGGTGGTCACGTCAATGCGCTCATTATTGATTTGCAGGCTTTTGCTTGTCAGCCCGGCAAATGGCGTAAAAACGGGGATTGCTTCCCCGTCGCTGATTTTCAACAGCATCGCGCGGCCTTTTTGTTTAGCCATGTCTTATCCTTTCGGTTGTGGTGAATTGCGCCCCGCCTGGTGGCGCGCGTTAGGCGGCATCCATATGCGCCAGGGCAGCCAGGCGGCCGGTATAGGCCAGGCCATTGCCCTCGCGTTGGACTATCCAGGTTTGCACCTCGATTTCGGAAATGGTGAAAGGCGCCACGTCCAGCGCCTCGGGCCGGCGGTGCAAGGCCGCCGCGGCCGCACCGCAAATGGCCTGGGCCTCGGTCTTGCCAGCCGCGGGGCGGGTGCGGATCACCAGGCCCACTTGCACGGTTGCGCCGGTGGTCAGGTCGGTATCATCGCCCGCCACGTCCAGGGACGCGATTTGCAGGTAGGGCAAGGCCACTTGGCCCGGCTCATCCACCACCCGGCCGCCGATCAGCGCGGCCAGGGGCGCATCGGCCACCAAATGGGCCACCAGGGCCGCTTGCAGTGCGCCGGCATAATCAGCCATTGGTCACCTCTTTCACGGCTTTCTTCATCGCCCGCCGCATTCGGCCACGAAATTTCTTTTGCAGGTATTGCCGGGTTTGCCACATATACTTGTGCCCCTCGGTGGTGCCGCGGCGGCCCTTTTTCGGCCGTGCTCAATCGAATAGGCCCGGTCTTTATCCTCTTGCGGCGCATCGCTTGGGATCGCATAGACAATCCCGGTTAGGCCATCGTCTTTCAATTCCGAGTAGATATTGCCGCGGGTTTCATGGGTCACATCGGGCGCCAGCACATTGGCGATTTTCTCGCCTTCCTCGACATTGCGGCGCATGGCGGTGGCCAAATGGCCGCGCGCACTTTCGGGCAGCGCCTTTAGCTGGCGCATCAACTTTTTATCCCCGGTCACTTTCATGCCAGCCACTCCAGGCGCAACTCCAGCCAGGCGCCGGCCTCATCCACATGCGCCGGCGGGCTTACCACCTCCCAGGTCGCATTTAGCAAGGTGACCCGATCCGCGGCAGTGATCCCGCGCGCCGCGGCCGAATTGCGCAGGCGCAGCGTGCCGGTGCGGCGGCCCTCCATCCGGCCCGCCGCCAGGGCCTCACGGCCAAGGGTTTCGCGAAAATTTGCCCAAACCGTCAGCAGCGGCGCCCAGGTCGCGGGCGCAGGGTTTCCCATCCCGTCGCGGGCATCCTCATTGCGCCGGGCAAAGGCGGCGCGGTGGCGCAGGCGGCCAGCGTCCATCAGCCCACCAGACCGCGGCGGCGGCCCTCCATGATATGGCGCGCGCCCAAGGGCAGCTCAACCGCCTGGCCCTCCATGATGGCGGCGCGGTGGTTGTAATACTGGCCCGCGATCAGCGCCACGGCGGTGACAAGCGCCGGGTCGGCCTCCGCAGGCGTGGCGGCGCCCAGGGTATAGTCAATCTGCACCGCGCCGGGTTGCGCGGCCGGCCGCGGCCAAGACACCCCCGGCGCGGGCACCAGGCGCACCGGATCAATGCCCGCAACCAGGCGGCAATCCTCCGGCGGCACCTCTTGCCAGGTGCCGCCGGCACCCAACACCCGCAAGGCCACCAGGCCGGCGATGGGTGCGCCGGGCAGGATCACCTGGGCCGGCAAAATATCTAAGGTCAGGCGCCAGGTTTGGCGCAGGATCGCAACGCCAATGCCCTCGGGGCCGTCAATCATGGCAACGGCCGCGCGCAGAAACCCCTCAATCTCCAGATCTTCATCCGCGTGATCCACCCGCAGACGGGCCTTTAGATCGGCCACGGCAAGGGCAGCGCCGCTGGCTTGCTCAGAACAGAAACGCCGCCCCAGGTCATTAGGCGCCCGCCTTGTCAGCAGCGGCCGGCGCAGGATCGGCCGGCTTGGGATCGGCTGGCGCGGGGTCAGCCGGCGCAGGATCGGCGGGCTTTGCTTTGGCCTTTTTGGCGCGCGTTTTCTTGGGCGCGCCGGCAGCGGCGGCGGTTTCCACGCCATCGGCCTCGGCCGCACGCTTGATCGCCTCCAGCACCTCGGCCGAGGGCTGCACAATTTGGCCGGCTTTCAACATGCGGCCCGCCTCTTGCGGGGAAACTGCAATCTCAGCGCCGGCGGCCACATCGGTGCGCGCGACGGTCATTTTAACGGTAACTTTTTCCACGGGGTTTTCTCCAGGCTCAGGATTGCCCCGGCGCCAGGATCGGCGCCGGGGCGTTGCACGAATTATCGTGCTATTTGCGCGCGGTTAGACCGCGGGGTGCACCAGGGCTTTCACGGCGCGATCATCGGCCAGCGCGCCGTCAAAGCGCGTATAGCCAGCAATCCCCATGTTGGGCCAGAAGGTGGCGCCGCGATCCGTGCCAATCACCGTGCCGCCAATCTTGCGCACAAAGTATTTGCCAACATCGCCTGCAACCATGGACCGGGCGCTGGCGCCGATATCTGCCATGGCTTGGTTGATCGTCACCTTGGCCGACACCCGGCCCATTTTGATCCGGTCGCCTTCCTCGTTGAGAATATAGCGGCCGGTCGTGTCTTTCAGCTTCGATAGGGCCAGCGACGTGTTGTCATTCATCATCACGCCGAACTTGGGCGAGGTGCGGTAAGCCGGATCAACAGAATGCACCAATTCTTGGAATTCGTCGGTGGTGATCCCCGACAGGCTGGCCGCCATTTTGCCGACACCCGCCGCGGTGACAATGCCAACCGGCTCACCCGCGCCGGTGCCCACGGTTAGCTTATCGTTGGCGGTGCGGCCCAGGCGTTCGCCCAGCAACTCGCCCAGCAGGCTTTCCATGTTTTCCACCGACCCGGTAAGAAGCTGCAAAGACACCTTAATCCAAGGCGTGCTATACATGAAATCCTCAAGGGTCTTGCGGGTAAAGACCACATCGCCAGAGCCATCATTGGCCGGCGTGTCGCCCTCGGCAGCCTGTTTTGGCGCCCGGCCCGCGGTATCATCCACGCCAGGAATTGGAATAGTGCCCCCGCCGGGCGTGTGAATGACGGTCGCGAAACCTTCCGCAAACATCGGCCCCCAAGCGGCCATGGCTTTGACAATCGCCCGGTGCATTTCGTCGGGCACCAAAACCCACCCTCGGCCGGGGTGCCGGCGGTTTGCGCGCGGGCCTCGGCCTCAACGCGCTCAATCACCTTGCGGGCCTCGGGGTCCACCATGTGAATATCACCGCCGCGCCGCAACAATTCCTGAAACGCCTGGCGGTATTCCATCGGCGCAGGCGTGCGCGGGCATCGCCGGCACCGCTTTGGCCGCGGTGCTCGGGGCGGTTGCTTTCCTGGCCTTCCTCCAGCGACGCCAGGGCCGCGTCGGATTGCTCCAGCGCCTCGGCACGCGACAGCAGCCGGCCGGCCTCGGCCATCATAGAATTAAACTCGCCCTCCAATTCGGCCGCGCGGGCCTCGGGCGTTTTGTCGGTGATTTCGTCCAGCTTTGCGCGGGCTTCGGTCACCAGGCGGGCGCGCTTTTCGCGCAACTCTTTAGGGGTCATGTCTTAACCTTTCATCGGGGGTTGATTTGTGAGGGACGCGCCAGGGCGGCGGCCCGGTCTTAACGGGCCTTAGCCCTCTTGCAGTACAAGCTGCATCCGCATCCGACGCTGGCGCGCCGTTTGGGTCTCTTGGCCTTCGGCCGAGGCGCGGGCGGCCTCCAGGCTGCGCAAGGCAATTTCGGTGCCGGCATAGGCCGGCCGGGTGACCAGGGCCACGTCGCGCAATTCCGCGATGCGCTCAATCGTGCGCAGGGGCATATCGCCGCTTTCGTCCCAGGTCTCTTTCTCGACCCGAAAGGAAAATGACATTTTATCCATATCGCCGCGGCGCATTTTGGCGATCACCGCCGCCGCCTCGGGGTCGCTTGGGTCCAACACGGTTTCGACGTGCAGCCCACGCGCATCCACGGTCAATTTCAAGGTGCCGCTGGTGGTGCGCGCCAGGGGCAGCCCCTCATGGTTAACCAAAAAACGCAATCATCGCCCAGCCGGCCGTCAAAGGCACCGGGCGCGATCATTTCTTGGAAATAGCCGCCAATGTCGGCGCGCTCGTTAAAAATCGCGGCATAGCCCGCCACGGCCACGCCCGCGCCATCCTCGGCCGCGCGGATTTCCAGCGGGGCAGATACAGCAAAGCGGCTTTCCACCGCGGCGGCGGTTTGGGTCTTATTCATCGGGATTTCCTTTTGGTTGGGTTTCGCCCTGGGCCAGCGCGGCCACCGGCGCCATCGCACCTTGCATAAACAGCACGTCACCGCCGGCCAGCGCCGGGCGGTTGTCCATTTCGCGGGCTTCGTTTGGCGTCATCTGGCCGCTGGCAATCCGTTTGGATAGCGCATCGGATCGGCTCAACAGATCGCCGCGCAGGATCGCATCCAGGCTTGTTTCCAGATAGAGGGGACCGGCCGCGCGGCCAAATAGCTTTAGATTGGCCTCGGCCTCCCAGGCTTTGACCCAGGGCGACAGAACATGTTTGACCAATTGCAGGTCTTGCTGTTCGACATTGCTAAAGGTGCCATGGCTTAGGTCTTGCAGGAACGCCGGCGGCATTTGATAGATGCGCGCGAATTCCTCGACCAGCAGCCGCTTGACCTCAACCATTTGCATTTTCTCAGGGTCAAAGCCAAGCGGGTTCAGCGTGTGGCCATCGGGCAGCGCCAGAGCGTGGCCGCCTTCATTGGCCAGTTTTGCCACCGCCTGGGTCAGATCGGCCGAGGCGCGCCCGGCGCCGTCCGCGGTGCGCATCGGGCCGGAAATGGTAAAGGGCGGGATGCCGCCCTGGTCAAAGAATTTGGCGCCGTATTTGGTCACCGCTAAGGCCAGGGCCACGGTTTTGGCGTTGCTGGCAATCGGGCCGCGGGCGGTCAGGCGGGTGGCGCCCGGCATAAACGCCAGGTCTAAGATATCGGCGGCGCGGTAGGTTTTGCCGCGCGGTGATCCGTCGCGGTAAAAATAGGTCAGCCGGCCGCCCGCGCTTTGCAAGGTGACCTTGGCCACCTCCAGCGGCCAAAGGTTGAGCGGATCGCCGCGGCCATTGCGCTCAATCCAAGACACTTGCCGGCCGGCCGTGAATGTATCGCCCCAGGCCGATTGACGCCAGGCAAAGGCGGTTGTTTCATCATTGGCCGCGCCGTTGAGCAAGGCCGCCAGCGGGTGACCGGATACCGCTTTGCGCCCGCCATCCGCCTGGCGCTCATACACTTTCACCGGCAGGCTGGCCAAGGTGCGCGACAGGAAATTGACGGCCGACCAAATCGGGGTCAGCCCCAGGGCACTATCAATCGTGACCGGCTCAGAGGTGGCGCCATCCATCATCCCCAGGAAAGACACCAGCGCCGGGTTGCTCTGCACCATGGTCGGCAGGGCCGCGTCGCGGGCCTCGGGCACCGGGGCGACAGCGGGGGCCTTTTCGGCGCGGCGGATAAAGGGAAAGCGCATCATAGGGCCTTTCATTGTGCCGCCAGAGAAAAGGCGGGATCATCCCAGGGCGAGGCGCTATCGCCCTCGGCCTCGGGGTTGCGTGACATGAGCGTGAAAGCGTTCAAAAGCCCAATCACGGGATCAATCTTGGCGCGGCCGGCGGCCGCTTTGGTGACCGTCACGGCGCTGCCCCGTTGCTCAATCTTGGCATTGCCCATGGCCCAGGCCATGATCCCTTGCCGGGCATGGCGCAGCGTGCCGTCTTGCAATTTGCGCTCGGCACCGTGAATGGCCGGCGTCAGGCGCGACCCTTGGCCCACAGCCACCAATAGATCGCCCTCTAGACCCTGGGCCGCCAACTCATCCACCAAGGCCGCGACCCCGTAGGGGTCCAGGCCGATGGCATGGGCGGCCGGAAACAACCCGCGGGCGGAAACCTGGGCCAGAAGCCCCGCGACCTCGCGCAGGTCTTGCGTGGGGTCGGTCAAAATAACCAAATCGCCCTCGGCCTCAAAATCCTTAAGCAAGGGCGCGATATCTTTGCGGCGCTCCAGCACCAATTCAGAGCACCAAGCCCGGCCCCAATGCAGCCAGCGTTTTGTCTCGACCTCTCGGCCGATCAGGCCAAGACCCAGCAAATCGTCCAGCCCGCCGCCGTCAATCCCCGCGGTCACCACTTCGCAGCGGTCCAGGAATTCCTCCAGCGTGTAATCCTCACCCGCCGCCGGCCAGAAATCCGCCGCAATCCAGCCTTCGGCATGTTTGCCCATGCCCAACTGCAAATTCAGGTGTTGCGAGGCCCACCGCAATTCCTCATCGGGGCCTTTCTCCAGCGCTTTGCGGTAAAGCCGCATGAGGCGGTCAATCGTTATTGAGCGGCCCAGGTTGGGCAGCACAAGAGGCCAATATTTCGGATCGCGCCAAGGCTTTTCCGGGTCAATTTGCACCGCCTCGGGCAACTCATAGAGCACCGGCAGCAGGTTGCCGTCTTTCACATCGCCATCGCGCACCCGGCGGGCATAAGTCAATTCAGACCGAAACACCCCGCGCGGCGGCTCATCGCTTTGCGTGGTGATGAACAGCAGCAGGCTATCGGGGCGGGTAATCATCCCGCCGCGGATTTGCCCCAGCACCCGCTGCGCGTGGGCGTTACTGCCCAAAACGTGCAATTCGTCAATGATGCACAAAACCGGAATGGACCCGGTGACCACCCGCATATCAAAGGCTTTGATTTTCAGCGTCGCACCGGTCACCCGGCAGGTAATTTTCTTTTCGTGGTCGGCCACATGGAAACGGTCGCGCAGATAGGCCCGGCCGGTTTCGGCGTCCTCGGGGTCAGCGTCAATCATGCCCTTGGCTTGGCGGAAACAGGTATCCGCGATTTCCTTGGTCGGGCCGATTATTAGCATTTCGGCGCCGGGGGTCTTGTTAAGCAACATGGCCGTCAGGCCAAGCGCCGCAGAATTGGTGGTTTTAGAGTTTTTCTTGGGCACCAGGCAAAAGATTTCGCCCACCGCCCTTTCCCCGGTGACCGCATCGGCCGAGCCAAAGGCCGCCCCCACCAAAGACCGGAACCAATCGCCGCAGGCATCGCGCATGAGCGGCTGGCCGGCCACATCGGGCAGGCGCAAGTTGTCAAAGACCCCAACCGCACGGGCCACCGCCTCGGCGTCCAGGTCAAGATCGGCCATGGGCGGCCGGCCATCCTCCAGCCGCGCCAGCCAATCGGGGCAGGCGAAATCAAAGGGCATCAGTTTAGCAAGCTGCCCCAGCTAGAGGGCGGGGTTTGCGCGGCCTGGTCTAGTTGCTCTTTCTTGCCCAGTTTTTCGGGGGCCTCGGGGTGATCCTCGGGGGCCGGCGGGGGCGTAGCCCTGCCCTTTTCGGTCATGCTCAACACCTGGCGCACGGCCGTTAGCTTGCCATTGCGCATTTGGCGCACCAAAACTTCCAGGGCTTGGCCTTCGATCAGATCGGCGCCGGCCTGCAACTCTCGGGAAAAATTATTGCGCAGGGTCTTAATATCGCAGCGCAAATAAGCGGCAATGCGCGCCTGGCTCCAGCCCGCGGCCTTTAAAGTAGACACAAGCAACTGATTTTCTTCTGTTTTCTTGTATTGTGGCCGCCCCCATCTTTCGCGAATTTGGTCATTTGGCGCGCCGAACATATCAACCGAAAAGGGATCAGCCGGCTTGGCTTCGGATTTCGTCTTAACCATGGGAAAAAAATCTCCGCATTGTAGGGGGTCGGGTTCGCGGCCCCTGGCCGTTCTAGGGATCGACCCCACCCCTCCCGCCAGAGCGGGGCACCGGGCAGCATAGCCGAGGCCCAGGGGGTGGCGGCAGATCGGCCCGCTATCTTGGGGCCAGGGCGGCCGCGGCGCGCTCCTGGCGTTGCTTTTCGCTATCGTGCCAGGCTTTGCTTACCGCCTGAAGGTTGGCCAAATCCCAAAACAAGGCCAAGTTGCCATCGGGCTTGTTGATATGGTCAATCACCGGGCTATCGGCCGCCGGATACTGGCCCACCAGCAAGATGCCAGTTTGCCGGCAGGTCCAGCCGTCGCGCTCCAGCACCTCCAGCCGCGTTTCGCGCCAGCGTTTGGTGCGGTAGAGCCGGCGCAGGTTGTTGCCCTGCACCCGCGCCCGATCACGGGCACGCTCGGCATCCTCGGGCGTGGCATAGCCAACAGCAAGAGGCGCGGCCGCCAAGCGGGGCGGCAGGCTCGACAGGCGGGGCATGGGATATCCTTGGGCGGGCACGCAATGGGGGCCGGGGCGCATCCGCCGCCGGCCCCCTCGGGCACAGTTATCAACCGTTGAAAGAGACAATCACCGGCCCGACACTAACGGTCAAGCCTTAGCAATCAATGGCCCAATGATTTTGCAACCCGGTCCAAGACCTCCAGCGCGGCCAGGCGCAGGGCGCGGGTATGTTTGGAATGCTCGGGCCAGCCATGCCGGGCCAGGATTTCCGCCAGGCTCAACCCATCCGAACAAAGCCCGAGCACCAAGGCAATCGCCTTAATAGGCTGGCGGTTGCCGCGCTTGCGGCGCACCGGCAGGGCCAGGGTTTCCTCGCCCCTGGTGATCCGCCCAAAGGTGGAAATCTCCCATTCATTGGCCGCCGCTTCAATGATCCGCCAGCGCGCGGCCAGCCGGCAACGTGTCGTCGCCCCGCCATCCGACAGCGCCGCCTTAGTGTCGCCGCCCAGCCAATCCGCACCGCCGGCGCCACTCAACCGCTCAACCACATCGGCCACCAGATCAGCCGCCACCCGGCGCGGATCGGTCAAGGCCAGATCGCCCAGGATCGGCGCCAGATTGCGCGGCAGGGCGCGCCGGGCGGTCTTATAGCCCAGCGGGGTTTGCGGCCCGCGAAAGTCCTTAACCACGCCAAGCCGCACCGGATCAGCCCCAAGGCCGAGGGGCGCGCGTGCGCCGTTGTCGCGGTATCCCTGGCGCCGGGCACAGGCCGCCGCGATCAAGCCCGCGTTGACCGTGCCCAAGTATCGGGCCGCAGCGCCGGCGTCAGGGTCAACAATTGGGGCGCGGTTGTAATCATCCATTTGGGCAAA
Source organism: Sulfitobacter profundi (assembly GCF_042661425.1). Classification (NCBI taxonomy): domain Bacteria; kingdom Pseudomonadati; phylum Pseudomonadota; class Alphaproteobacteria; order Rhodobacterales; family Roseobacteraceae; genus Sulfitobacter; species Sulfitobacter profundi. Next base: position 539,394 of record NZ_JBHSWA010000001.1, read on the forward strand.
CCTTTCAATATCTGGTGGCCCCACATTAGCACGCCGCACGATATAGCGTGCAAGCCTTAAAATCATGGGATTAACAGGACTAGACGGGATCAACACGGGACTAGAGAAAACAGGCTTAAATCATTGATAACAGGTCATTTATCTAACTTTATGGGATTAATGGGATCAATATTTACAACCTATATGTGAAAGAGATTTGACCCTTGGCCCCCCGCACCCCCTTTTGTGTATATAGGGCCAGCCCCTCAATATTAGTCCCTCTAATCCCGCCGGGCCTAATGGGCAGCGCAAGACCCTGAATTTTCGCCCCAATTTTCGCCGCCTCTCCCATTTCGTTGGTCCCGCGCAGCGTTTTAACGGGATTAGCGAAAGTCATTTCAGCTTATAGGGGGCCGGGGGTTGGGGGTTGGGCCGAGGAATCGGCCGGCTTTGGGGCGCGCGCGCCCGACCCCCGCCCGCCTCGGCACTCCCGCCGCGCCCAAATCGGACGGCGCAGGGGCGCTAAGGGCGCCGCGGGCGCCCGGCCAGGCCGCGGCAGATTTGCATGGGGTAGGATAGGCGGTGCCGGCCCTAGTCGGGCCGGCGTTGCGGCGCGCACGGCGCCGCTCAGGCGTCAGTCAAAGAGACTGCCCTGGCCACCTTCAACAGAGGGCCGCGCAGGGGTCAGGGTCGCCACGGGTGCGGCCGCCTCACGCGCGCGCTGGAACGGGTCCAAAGCGGCCGCGCGCCGGGCGCGGGCCGCCGCGCGGCAATCAGGGTTTTCACAAGACCGCAGCGCCCGCTGGCCGGGCTTCAAAGACCGCAAGCCGGGGGCGCATAGCCAAAAGGCGCAATCGGCGCCCGGCAGATATCGCACGGCCCAGGGGCGCGGGGCGCCGGCTTCTTAGGGGCGCTCATGCCTGGCCGCCGCGATGCGCGCGCCGCAGCCGGCGGCCCGAATGGCGCTTGCGCAGCCGGCGGGCACGGCGCAGCTTGCGCAGGTTATCCGCGTTGTAGATCGTCGCGCCGTGGCCCTCGACAATGACCGGATAAAACGCCCCCTCGGGCAAGATCACGCGCACCACCCGCGATTGCGGGCAGATCGCGAATACTTCGGCCACCAGATCATCGCGGCGCGCCACCAGGGCTTGCTCCACCGCCCATTTCAACAGATCACCATGCACCGACACCACCCCGCGCTCTTGCGCCCGCTGGCCAAAATGGCTTTGGCACGGCTCGGCCGGATCGGGCACCCGGCGGGATACCCCCGCCGCCCAGGCCAGCACCGCGGGCAGAAACGGCCCGATCATCCTTTGCGCCCCGCACCGGCGCGGATTTCCTCGCCATATTTGGCGATGCGGTCGCGGGCCTCTTGGCTCAACTCAATGCCGAAATAGCCCGTGTCGCTTTTCTTGCCCCATCGCATCATGCGGCCGCCTGGGCCTTTCATGGTGGCCGAGCGCGCTTTGATTTGGTTGGCCACGGTGCGGCGGCCCCAAACACTTTCCCCACGGCCCAGCAAAAAGGCGTTGAACCCATCGGCCAGGTCGCGGCCCGAGGTGAAGGCGCCAGGATCGGCTGACCAGGTGCAATCCTCGGTCAAGAATACGCGCAGCGGGTCGCTATCCTTGCGGTATTCCTCGGTGGCCGCGCGCACCGCGTCGGGCACGCCCAGGCCAAACTCCAGATATTCCAAACAGCCCTCGACCAGCCAGGCAAAGATCCCCGCGCGCTCTTCCCAAAGCAGCGCCGGCAGGTCTTTGTTCACGTCTGCATCGGCAATCTGCACGTCGAATCCCACCAGCAAAATACGCCGCCAAATTCCATCATCCCCGCCGCGGATTTCGGGCTTGTGGTTGCCGGAAATGGTCAGCTTGAATTCTGGTGTAATCTCCACAAATTCCTGCATCATCCGGCGAATTAGGATGGCTTCGCCGCCGGTCAGAGATTTAACCAAAGCCTCTTTCATCCGCTGGCCTTGTTCCGGCTCAGAGGCCCGCACCATCCGCGCGCCGGGCAGGCGCACCAGATCGGGGGTGGCATCACTGCCCTTGCGTTGTTCCGATCCGGTCAGGGTTTCAATGGGCACCGTGGTGCCATAGTCGGCAAAGATTTTTGCCAGGATATCCACCAGCGTGGATTTACCGTTGCGCCCACCGCCAAAGAGAAAGGCCAGGCATTGCTCAGAGGTCAGGCCGGTCATGGAATAGCCAAACCACCGCTTGAGAAACCCCCGCATGATCGGGTCAGGCTGCACCGTCTCCAAAAACGCATCAAAGGCGGGCCGCGGGGCGGCCGGATCATAAGGCGCGCGCATCATCTTGGTAATGCGATCCCCGCGCGCGTGATCGTCAAGGCGCACCGATGCGCGATAGATCGGCCGTTTTGTCCAGCCGGCCTCATGCTCATCCTGCACCCGCGCAAACCGCAACACGCCGTTTTCACAGCAGACCGCCAAGGGGTCCACGTTTAGATCATGGATGGCGGCCGCCAGGCCCACCCGGGCCTCTTTCAGCATGTTTTCAATCTTGCCCGAATTGCCGGAATTGACCGCCCAAGCCTCATGTTTGCGCCGCTTGGCGCCCAGGGCCTTCTCGGCCGCCAGCCCGGCCTCGCGCATCGGCTCCATTTCCTCCATTTGGGCCAGATCGTCGTCGCTTGCGGTGCCCTTGTATTTGTCGCGCGACAAACGGTTATAATCGCGCTTTTTCAGCTTCCAAGCCTCCAGCGCGGCCATTTGCCAATCCTCCAGCACCAGGCACCCCGCCTCGGCATTGATTAATTGGCCGAGGTCTTGCGCATCGCGCCGCACGGTTATTTCATCTTCATCCGCTTCCCAACGCTGGCCACCCCAGCGAAACCAGCCGAGGCGCGGGACAAACAGCATGTCCTCGCCATAGTAGATTGCCAGGCGGCGGCCGTTGCCAAAGTCATTGAGCGGCAACGCGGCGGCCTTTTCCTGGTCGGTCAACTCGGCCGGGGCCTCGGGATCGGTAGGGGCCTGCCCCTCGGGCAGCGCGCAATCGCCCGAGATATCGTGCATGTCGGGCAAGCCTTCGGCCTCGGGTTCCCGATCCTCGCCCGCGTCCCTCATATCCGCGTCAATTTCGATTTCTTGCATATCGTGGTCAATCATTGCCAAGTTCCGTTTTTTGTTTTTGCAGTAGATCATTGAAATCCTGCCCCTCGGGGGCAGGCAGGATCGCCAGGGGCAGATCAGGGTAATGTGCACGGGCGCGCCGCAGCCCGCTTTGCAGCTTGGCCGCGGTGCTCTTGGGGTCGCTATCGCCGTCTTGCAGAAAGACCAGGCGCGACGGCCGGGCCGGCGGGACAAAGGCGGCGGCATCATCGGCCGGATCGGGGCGGCCGGAATGCCTTTGGCCCGGCACCCGCAACTGGCGGCCGGCCATATTGCCAAGATCAACCCCAGCCCAGAGCACGGCCCCCGGCACCAGGTCCAAGACGCCGGCAGATAGCGTGGTTTCAATCCCCTCTCCCATCACCAGGGGACGGTCGGCCGCCAGCTTGCCAAAACGGATTGAGCCGCCTTTTTTGATCCGCGCACCAGCTTGGCCGGCATCGGGGCGCCGTCGCGGTCGAATATCTCGGCTTTGCGCCCCTCGGGGGTCAAATAGGTTTGGTGCACCGCCGCGACGCGGCCCGCGCGGTCCTGCACCGCCGCGATCATACAGGGGCCGCGGTGATCCACCTTTGCGCTTATGTAGCGATGCGCGGGCAAAAACCGCAGCGTGAAGGGCCAAGGGTCCAAGCGCAGGCCACGGCCGGCCAGATACACCTCGGCCAGCGTGCCGGCGCCGGGCAAGGCGCTATTCCAAATATCACGGGCCTGGGCGATGGCCTCGGCCCGTTTGCGCTCGGCCACCTGGCGCCGCGCCTTTTCACGGGCCGCGGCCTCTTGCTCACGGCGCCGGCGCTCGGCCGGATCGCCGGCCGCCTCACCCCCAGCAAAAACGCCAGGGCCGCCTTGAAATCGCAGGCTTGCACAAATTGCACCAGGTCCAACGTATCGCCGCCCATATCGCATTGCCGGCAAACCCACACATTCAAATCAGGGTTGAGGGCAAAGCGGTTTGGGGCGCGCTTGCCACCATCGCCGCAGATCGGGCAGGCGCCCACATGTTCGCGGCCCTCGGGGCGCAATCCGGCGGCCAGGCCCAGGCGGGCGGCCACCTCCAGCACCGGCAGGGCCTTGGCCTCACCAGCACGGCCCGCCGCGCTCACGCCGCGCGCCGCGGCAGCGGCCCTTGATACTCCGACAGCATGTGCCGCAGCCTTTGGCGCAGGGTCAGCGGCCCCAATACCGGCTCAGACCAAGGCGCCACAATTTCGACCGGGCGGCCCTGAAGGTTCGCCGCGTCGACCAAATCCGACAGGTCACCGCCAAGGGCGCGGGGCGTGCCGTCCTCCAGAATGATTTCGTGCATGTCAACCATGGCGCCCTCGACCATCAACACCGCGCGCAAGCGGTGCCGGGTGACCGGCTCCAAAGTGAGAATTAGAGGCAAAACATGGGGCATGGGGTTTCCTTTATTTACGGGTCCAGCGGTCGCATTTGCTGGCGCTTTTCATCGGGTGGCGCGCGGCACGAAATATCGTGCAACCCCCGCAAGCCGCTTGGCGCAATGCGCCGTCAAAATGCGCACAGGTGCCGCAGATGCGGCGCAGGTGCAGCTTGCAGGTTGGGGAAAGGGGGTTTTCATTATCCTTGCGGCCAAGATAGCCGCGCGTCGCAAGGTCATGGTCAGCGATCATGCCCGATTTCCTTTTTTAGAGGCCACGGCAATCCGCAGCATGTGATCGGCCGGCAAAACCGCCGGCGCGTCGCGCATCAAGCGCAGATAGGCGGCCACAATGGCCGGCAACAGCGCCGCGGCCGAGGTGCCGGCAGCCTCGGCCATACGCTCAACCTGGGCACGGTCCTGGCGGGACAATGGCAAATCAGTCATGTGCGACCACCGGCGGCAGCGCCACGCCCCGCGCACGGGCCTGGGCCACCAGACTCGCATGGATACGCGCAGCATTGCCCAGGCGAATATCCTGGCTCGGACCAGCGAGGAATTGCTGGATTGAGTTTTTGCCCAAATCCAACTCGCGCGCCAGGGCCGTGGGGGTCAGCTCTAATGCGGCAAGCGCGGTGGCCGTCCAGGTGCGAAACTCGCCAGCCGTTGGCAAGCTAAAGACCGCCAGCGCCGGCGCGATCGGTGAAATATTTGACATGTATTTTCCTTGCAAAATGCCTGTTTAACCGGGCGCAGCGTGTTATCCGCTACTAAATGCGCCCCGTTTTATAGGGATCGCACGCTATATCGTGCGATGCAAGACAAAATATTGCGGTTTGCGGGCGCCCTTAAAATGGCTTGGATAAACAAGGCATTGCACCTCGTTTCTTTACCAATCCCGCTTTAATGTGCTAATGCCGATAAAAGGGGGCAATGCACGCCCCCCAAAGAAAGGGACAAAAGATGCAACAAGAGATTGCACGAACTATAGAAAAGGCGATCCCCGTAATGATCGAAAAACCGACCGATCCGCGAATTGATATTGCGCGCCGAAACTTGCGGATACTTTGCGCGATGCGGGAAACCAATTTTTCAGAGGTGGCGCGGCAAGCCGGATTAGGGCGCAACGCGCTTTCACAGTTTTTAGGCGGTAAGTCAGCCTTAACTTATCCAAACATGCTAAAGATTTGCGACGTGCTCCGGGTGCCAATCGGCCTTTTGCATCGCCCTGAGCCGATCACCGAACAACGGATCAGGCTTGCGCGCATCTTGGAAAGATTGCCCGACCACCTGGCCAGCGAGGCGATGACCCAGGCGTCAAAATGGAATGATGAACGGGACTAGAAACCACAGCGGCCGGCGCTGGCTCTAAAGCCTCCAGCCGGTCGCACAACTCGGCCAATTCGGCCTCACTGGCCCCCGCGGCCCCGGCCAATATTCTCCGCTCAAATTCCCGCATAAATCTGCCTTCCGTTTCTATAGCCAGGACAAAAAGACCCGGCCACCTGCATTGGAATCGGTTTTAATCTGACAAACCGACCCGATGCAACGGGATATTTTTATTGCCAACGCCCGTTTTATCGTGCTAATCCACGTCAGACAGCAATTGCACGAGGAACAAATGGAAAACTACACCCCCTAGAGGCCCGCCCCGTCTATCGCCACGTTTACCGTTTTATGACATGGGCAGAGCCGGCGTGCCGCGCCTTGACCGTGTTTTTCTTAACCGTCTTTATCGGCCGGCTGGTCGCCGTTTGGTCGGGCTTGGTATGATCGCGCACCCGCTAACCCCGCCGCGGGTGCCGGCGGCCAAAGCCCCCGAGGCACCCGCGGCGCCGGCCCCTTATATCTCGGCCGCCGAGGCCCCCGAGGCACCCGCGGCGCCGGCCCCTTATATCTCGGCCGCCGAGGCCGTCACATGGCTGCGCCGCTTTGGCATTCAAACCAGCCGGCAGGGCGTCGCCGCGTTGCGCCAAACCGGCCGATTGACAGCATTGGCCGCCCGCGGCCGCATCCGTTATCTATACCGGCCCGAGGATCTTCTGGCCGCCTTCCTGGAGGAAACCAAATGCCCCTCAAACTCACGAAACGCGGCGACACATACCACATGCAAGGCACCGTCGCGGGCCAGCGCATTCGCGAAAGCACGGGCGCGCGCCGCCGCGCCCAAGCCATCGAAATTGCAAGGGCACGCGAACAAGAAATCATCGACCGTGCGACGCTTGGACGGCGCGCCACAATAACCTTTGCCGAGGCCGCCCTGGCCTATATGGACGCCGGCGGCGAGGCGCGGTTTTTGGACCCGATCCTGGCGCACCTCGGGCCAGATTTCCTGCTAAATGATTTGCACAATGACACGCTTGGCGACCTCGCCCGCGCGATCTACCCCACGGCCGCGCCGGCCACCGTGCAACGCCAGCTTGTCGCGCCGTGCTCGGCCGTTTACAACGCCGCGGCCGCCAATGGCCTGGCCGATCCCCGCAAATTCCAAAACCGCGGCAGCGACAATAAACGGTTGCGGTGGCTCACCCCAGCCGAGGCCGAGGCCCTACTGGCCGCCGCCGATCCGCACGCGCTGCCGATCCTGGCGGCGCTTTTAGGCAGCGGTGCACGGGTTTCGGAAATCCTCGCGGTTGAGGCCCGACATTTCCACACCGAAACCGGCGAGATTTGGCTACCCGACACGAAAAACGGGCACCCCCGCATGATCGAACTTGCCCCGCGCGCCCTGCGCCTTGTGCTGGCCAGCAACCCACCCGAGGCCGGCCGGGTATTCCTCACCCCCAAGGGGCGGCCCTACATCATCGGTGACAACCGCGGCGGCCAGATTAAGGGCGCCATGGACAAGGCCGCGGCGGCGGCCGGGCTGGAGGGCATCACCCCCCATGTGCTGCGCCACACCTGGGCAACTTGGTATTACGCCGCCACCCATGATTTTGGCGGGCTACTCGACAAGGGCGGCTGGCGCAAATCCGACATGGCCAACCGCTACCGGAAAGCCGCCCCGCGCACGCTGGCGCGCGACCTCTTGGCGGCCGGTTGGGATTTCCGCGGGCAATCCGGCATTGTGCCCCAGGATACCCCCGAGGCCCCCGCCTGGCGGCCAGACCTGCGCCAGATCGACGGCGGCGCCGCATAATAAATCCCGATAAATCGTGCATTGCCCATTGACCACAGGGGCGACTGCCCCTATTCTCTATCTTGTCAACAGGGGCACCGCGCCCCGCCAAACAAAGGAAAGCGACAATGCAAATTTTCACCGACACGACCGCACCCGCCGCCAACGCCAACGACGCCCCAAAGCCGGCCATGCGCCAATTTGAAGCCGGCAAGACCTACTCGACCCGCTCGATTGGTGACCACAATTGCATCATTTCCGTGACCGTCGCGCGCCGCACTGCCAAAACCATTATCACCAGCGAGGGCAAGCGCCTGCGCGTTTCGCCCGGTTGGGCCGGCGAGGCGGAAACCGTCAAGCCCTGGGGCCGGTATTCCATGTGCCCCGTTATCACCGCCTAAACCCTATCGCCCCGGCAAAGCGCCGGGGCAGAACCCAAGAAAAGGAAACCCCATGACACCGCCAAATGAATTGAAAGACCTCATGCGACAGCTTTTCTCAATCAGCATTGAAGAAGCGCAAGGCGGCCTAGAGGAAACCGCCCTTAGATCGGCAGTTGAGGCCCTGCGCCAGATAGAAAAACGCGCAAAAGCGGCGATGCAATCCGCCGCGGCCAGCGCATGAGCCGCCCGAGCCTCACCCCCGAGGGCCTGCGCGCCGCGCGCCAAGCCCTGGGCCTCACCCAAGCCCAGCTTGCCACCATGCTTGACACCGACGCCCAAAGCGTGCGGCGCATGGAAATGCCCCAGGACGCCAGCACCGCGCGCCAGCCCGGCCCGCGCGCGGCGCGCCTGGTGGCCGCCTACCTCGACGGCCACCGCCCCGACGATTGGCCAGACACCGGGCGCGATCAATATTGCGACGAATGCGGCCGAGAACTGCGCATATCGGCGGGCCAGTAAATGGCGGCCCTCCACCTACCCCTAAAGGCCCTCTACTTTGACCAGATCAAGGCCGGCACCAAGGCCGAGGAGTTTAGGCTTGTAACGCCGTACTGGACCAAGCGGCTGGCCGGGCGCACCTTTGACCACATCGAACTAACGAAAGGCTACCCGCCGCGGGGCGATCAAAGCCGCCGCCTGATAAGACCCTGGCGCGGGCTTCACCAAACCACAATCACGCACCCGCATTTTGGCCCCGATCCGGTGACCGTCTATGCGATCCGCGTCAATCCACAGGAGCCCTAAATGAGATGGAATGCAAAAGACCCCCTTCGCGTGCAAACAGGCTTTGCTCTATTTGGCGCAACTATGGATGATGGCACCTTTATTCTATGGGAACGCTTCCATTATCGAATTTGGGGCAATGGCTATCAAGAGGCTTGGGCCTGGGGCACCCCGAACCATCGCGCCCAAAAGGACCACCACCGCCGAAACGCTAAAACCCAACCCAAAGGAAACCACATGGCCCATTTTGTACTCACCCCCGAACAAGCGCAAACCACCGCCGACGCCCTGAGAAATTATGCAGCCGATTACCGGCGATATATCAAGTGCACCAGCCCGGCCGATGCGACGGCCGAGGAATTGGCGGGCTATGAACGCCAGGCAGCCGATCACATGGCAATTGCCGAGATTTTCGACCCGACCAGTTAGCCCCACCCCTTGACCGCGCCGGCCGCCACCCCGACAGTCACCCCGTTTCAGAAAGGATACACAATGCGCAAATTTCTAGCCCTGGGCCTCTTGGCCGGCTGCACCCAAATGACGGATTTTTACCCTGAGGCCCAGGTGGTCGAAATCCAGGGCCGGGCCTTTTTCGTCGCCCCTCGGCCAGCAAATGGGCCGGGTGTCTATTTCGCGGGGCCAAATGATCCAGCCGGCGCCGAGGTGTTTTTGGGCGCCGGCATGGCCTTGCCGGCCGCTAACGTCGCGGCGATTGAAGCGGTGACCGGCTGCCCGGTCCTGCGCGAAACCGTCAAAAACCAAACCACTGGCACCACCTTTGCCGCGGTGGCCTGTTAGGGGTCGGCCCAACCACCACCAAGGCCCCAAGGCCCGCCCCAGGATCGGGGCGGGCCTTTTGCATTGCAGGGCAGCGCCCGAGATACCGCGCGGCACAGGATCGCGCCCGCGTGCCAGGACCAGCGAAACGGGGCGCGGGGCGTCACTTCTCAAATTGGCACAAAACTGACACAAGCCGAGGCGTCTATAAGTGAAAGCGCCTTATTTTATGGGGTTTATGTGAAACGCGGCGGCCCTTAGCAGGGGAGCGCCTTCGACCACTCGGCCACGTCTCCGTCGACCCGTTTAGAGAGGTCGCGCCCGGGTGACAAGGCGAAATTCACAGGTATTTCTGCATTTTTCTAGGTTGGTTTCTTTTCATCTGGCTGGCGTGCGAGGCCGAGCCGCCGTGAAGCGCGCTTGGTCGTGCTGCTTTGCAGAAAGATGGCTGTTGCGCTGCTTTGTATGAGGCCGTTTCCCGGGCATGGGGAGCGGCTGTAGCAACTAACACAGGAGCGTGAATGACTTGTGAAACGCCGCGGCAATCACGATAACCAATTGAAATATAACATATATCTCCGCGAAAACCGATCCCTGCGCCGCTCAAATGCCCCAGATCGCACCCAATCTCGCTGCAGGGGCGAAACTTTCATGACCGGACACCCGTTACTTCACCACAAACGATGACATCGCAATGACGCGATTTAAGAGAAAACCAAAGGAACACATTATGAAACTTATTATGACCACCGCCGCCGCCGCTTTGATTTCCACCGCTGCCGTTGCCGACAACTCCACCCGCTACAACGACATTTTTCTCAACACCTCGGTGACTGCTGAGACAGCCGATGTCTATGGCAACAATGACCGCATGCGGAACCCGAACGCTTCGACCAGAGCGAATGACATCATGCTGAACACCGCCGACGCCGATAAGAACCGCGACACCGTGATGAGCACGCGCAACGCCCTGCGCAGCCCCGGTGAAGGCTATGTCTACGGTGGCTTTGGCCCGGGCAACGACAGCAAATAAGCTGTCACCTCCCGCAAAAAAGCCCGGCAGCGCAAGCTGTCGGGCTTTTTTGTTGGCAGGGTCAAAGACCCCTGCGAAATCGATCAGGTGTTGAACAGGAAGTGCAGCACGTCACCGTCTTTGACGATATAGCTTTTGCCTTCGGCGCGCATCTTGCCCGCCTCTTTCGCGGGGCCTTCCCCGCCGAGGCCTACGAAATCATCATAGGCGATGGTTTCGGCGCGAATGAAACCTTTCTCGAAATCGCCATGGATAACGCCCGCTGCTTTGGGCGCCGAGGTGCCGGTTTTGATTGTCCAAGCCCGTGCTTCCTTAGGACCAACGGTGAAATAGGTCTCAAGATGCAAAAGCTCATAGCCCGCGCGGATCAGACGGTCGAGGCCAGCTTCTTTCAAGCCCATTTCTTCGAGGAACATCTCGGCCTCTTCGGCCTCAAGCTGGCTGATTTCCTCTTCGATCTGGGCAGAGATCACCACGTGCGAATTGCCCTGCGCTGCGGCCATCTCGGCCACTTTGGCGGAATGGGCGTTGCCCTCGGCGGCCTCGGATTCGCCCACGTTACAGACGTAGAGCACCGGCTTTGTGGTCAGCAATTGCAGCATACGCCACGCTTTGGCGTCGTCTTCGTCGACCTCGACCACACGCGCGGGGTTGCCAGCTTCCAATGCTTCAAGCGCCATGCGCATTAGACGCTCCTGCTGCACCGCTTCCTTGTCCCCGCCGCGCACTTTGCGCACGATGTTTTGCAAACGCTTCTCGATGCTTTCAATGTCGGCCAGCATCAGTTCGGTGTCGATGGTTTCGGCGTCCGCCACCGGGTCCACGCGGCCTTCGACATGGGTCACGTCGCCGTCTTCAAAGCAGCGCAGCACATGGGCGATGGCGTCGACTTCGCGGATGTTGGCGAGGAACTGGTTGCCCAAGCCTTCGCCTTTCGACGCGCCCTTCACCAGACCAGCAATATCGACAAAGGTCATGCGTGTTGGGATGATGCTTTTCGACTTGGCGATTTCGGCCAGCGTGTCGAGCCGCGCGTCGGGCACGGCCACTTCGCCGACATTGGGCTCGATCGTGCAGAACGGAAAATTCGCCGCCTGTGCCGCTGCGGTGCGGGTCAGCGCGTTGAAAAGGGTCGATTTGCCGACGTTCGGCAGACCGACGATGCCCATTTTGAAACCCATGACGATACCCCTATAAAAGCTGCGCGTGTGTTAGGGGTAGCGGGCGCAAAGCGCAAGGCTCAGCGCGCGCGGCGGTCTTGATGCGCCTGATAGATCAAGATCCAAGCCAGCAGGATAAACATCGGATGTGTCAGCCCACCTGAAAAGATGATCGCGGGCAGCCAGATCAGGAAGACCACGATGGACAGGATCGGCCGACCGATCAACAGGATCGACAGCGGCGGCAGGAAAAGGGCGAGTACATAGTTCATGCGCCATGAGATAGGCGGCTTTCGGAAAAATGGAAGGGCGCGGCCTGCCACGCGCCCCTGATAGGGGAATTTTGCCGCCCCCTGCCCCACGGTGGATTGATTTTCACCGCGACATTCGGCATTGCCGAGGAAAGCACCAAATGAGGCAAGCCACATGACCCGTATCGACGCCAAATTCGAAGACCTCCGCGCCCGCGGCAAAAAGGCGTTTGTGTCCTATGTGATGGCCGGTGACCCGGATTTTGATCGTTCGCTAGAGATCGTGCGCGGCCTGCCCGCCGCCGGGGTGGATATCATTGAGCTTGGCCTGCCTTTCACCGATCCAATGGCCGACGGCCCGACGATCCAGCTTGCCGGACAACGCGCCCTTGAGGCAGGCATGACGCTGGCCCGCACACTGGAAATGGTCCGCGCTTTCCGCGAGAATGACGACACGACCCCGATCGTGCTGATGGGCTATTACAACCCGATCTATTCCATGGGTGTTGAGAAATTCCTAACCGAAGCCAAAAACGCCGGGATCGACGGGTTGATCGTGGTCGACCTGCCGCCCGAAGAAGACATCGAACTGTGCTTGCCCGCGCAGGATGCCGGTCTGAACTTCATCCGCCTTGCCACGCCGACCACGGATGACAAACGCCTGCCGCGCGTGGTGCAAAACACCTCTGGCTTTGTCTACTACGTCTCAATCACCGGCATCACCGGCTCGGCCGAGGCGAATGCCGCGGATGTTTCGCCCGAGGTTAAGCGCATCCAAAAGGCCAGCGGCCTGCCCGTGATCGTGGGCTTTGGCGTGAACACCCCTGAAAAAGCCCGCGCCATCGCCGAAGTGGCAGACGGCGTGGTGATCGGTTCGGCCATCGTGAACCGTATCGCCAATGGCGACAGCCCCGAGGATGTTTTGGCCTTCGTCAAAACGCTCGCCGACGGCGCGCATTCAGCGTAAACCCCTTCGCCTCAAGCAATGACCAAAAGCCCGCGCTGCCCCACTGGCCGCGCGGGCTTTTTCATTGCTGCGGCCTTCCCAATTGCCAAGCCCCCGCCAGTTGCTACCAAAAGTTAACCCATTCAGCACAGGTGGCCCATGCCCGTCATCACCAGCATCGACGATCTCAAACGCATCTACAAACGCCGCGTCCCACAGATGTTTTACGACTACGCGGAATCGGGCAGCTGGACAGAACAGACATTTCGCGAGAATAGCAGCGACTTTGACCAAATTCGTCTGCGCCAGCGGGTCGCGGTGGATATGTCGGGCCGCAGCACAGCAACCCAGATGATCGGCGAAGATGTGGCCATGCCGGTGGCACTTGCTCCGGTTGGGCTGACCGGCATGCAATGCGCGGATGGGGAGATTAAAGCCGCCCGCGCGGCAGAGGCCTTTGGCGTGCCCTTCACCCTGTCGACCATGTCAATCAACTCCATCGAAGATGTGGCCGAGGCGACGACGAAACCCTTTTGGTTTCAACTCTATACCATGCGCGATCAGGATTATGTTAGCCGACTGATCCAGCGCGCTAAGGATGCCAAATGCTCGGCTCTTGTGATCACGCTTGATCTGCAAATCCTCGGGCAGCGGCACAAGGACCTGAAAAACGGCCTCTCTGCCCCGCCAAAACTGACAGCCAAAACAATCGCCAACCTCGCCACCAAATGGGGCTGGGGCCGCGAGATGCTGGGCGCCAAGCGGCGGCATTTCGGCAATATCGTCGGCCATGTGCATGGGGTGACCGACAACGCCGACCTTGGCGCATGGACGGCAGAACAGTTCGACCCCTCGCTTGATTGGGACAAGATCGCCAAGATCAAAGAGCAATGGGGCGGCAAGGTGATCCTCAAGGGCATCTTGGATGCCGAAGACGCGCGGATGGCGCTCAAAGTCGGGGCAGATGCGATCATCGTCTCCAACCACGGCGGGCGACAGTTGGATGGGGCGCTGAGTTCGATCCGCATGCTGCCCGAAATCCTCGACGCTGTGGGCGACCAGATCGAAGTCCACATCGATGGCGGCATCCGGTCGGGTCAGGACGTGCTCAAAGCCATGGCGATGGGCGCCAAAGGCACCTACATCGGCCGCGCCTTTATCTATGGGCTGGGCGCGATGGGCCAACCGGGCGTGACCCGGGCGCTTGAGGTGATCCACCGCGAGCTGGACCTAACCATGGCGCTTTGCGGGGAAACCCAAATCGCCAACCTCGGGCGGCACAATCTGCTGATCCCGCGTAATTTCGGCGGCGACTGGCAGGAATGGCCGCGCGATCCGGGCAAATGCTGATCTTTCTCAACCGCAACCTCACCTTTCTCGCCACGCCGAAAACCGGGACCACCGCCGTTGAAATGGCGCTGAAACCCGAGGCCGAGATCGTCTTTTCGCGCAGCCGCAAGCATCTGACCGCGCTGCGCTATCGGCGCCGCGTGCTGCCCTTTTTGCAAGAGACCTTTTCAGCCTCGCCCGAACCCTTGGCCGTGATGCGCGATCCCGTAGAGCAGATCCGAAGCTGGTACCGCTACCGCAGCCAGCCCCGGCTGGATGGCAAGAAGCTCAGCACCAAGGGGCTGACCTTCGAGGCGTACGCGTTGGAAGTGATCTCTGACGCGCCACCGCCGCGCGCGCAGATCGGCAGCCAGTTTGACTTTCTGACCTCGAACCAAGATGACCTTTTGGTGCAGCACCTCTTTGCCTATGAACGCCAGCCGGCCTTTCGCGATTTTCTGGCCGACAGGCTGGGGCGCGAGGTCAAGCTGAAGCCCAAGAACGTCTCCCCCGATCTGCCCGCACCCCTGTCAGGCGAGGTCGAATCTCGGCTCCGCACCGCGCGCGCCAAGGAGTTCGCTCTCTATGACCGCCTCATGGCAGAGGGTGGCTACCTGCAGACCCCGCAGGAATAGCGCCCCCGCTGCCCTTTTGCCCTTTCCAGCCGGGCAAAACCGGTCTATACGCGCGGCTTCACGCGGGAATACAGCCTTGGAGGATTCCCGCCCTAATCAATTGGAGACTAAAATGGCCGGAGAGATTCCTGATCTTGAAGCCCAGGTACGTACGGGGACAGGCAAGGGCGCCGCTCGTCAAGCACGTCGTGACGGCATGGTTCCTGGTATCGTATTTGGTGGTGACAACGAGCCGCTGCCGATCAATATCCCGTTCAACAAGCTGCTGACCCGTCTGCGTCAGGGCCGCTTCAAAGCGACCTTGTTCAACCTCAAGGTTGAAGGCCACGACGACGTTCGCGTGATCTGCCGCGACGTTCAGCGCCATGTTGTCAAAGACCTGCCCACGCACATCGACCTGATGCGCCTGAAGCGGACCACCAAGATCAACCTGTTCATCAACGTCGAAGTCAAAGGCGAAGAAGAATGCCCCGGCCTGACAAAGGGTGGCGTGCTCACTCTGGTGCGTCCGGAAGTTGAACTGGTTGTGACGGCTGCGGACATCCCTGAGTACGTGACCGTGGACATCACCGGCCTCGAAATCGGCGACAGCGCGACCATCAGCCGTGTCGACCTGCCCGAAGGTGCCAAGCCCACAATCGACCGCGACTTCGTTGTGGCCACGATTTCGGCTCCTGCTGGCCTTGCCGCGTCGGATGACGACGAAGACGAGACTGCAGCGGACGAAGTACCGACAACCGAAATGGGTCCGCCCGACGGTGAAGAATAAGCATCAGCCGCAAGGCAATGCTGGAACGGGGTCGCATCACGCGGCCCCGTTTTGCGTTTAGGGGTGATTTCTTCAAATGAAATCACCGCGGAATTTTCGAAAAAGCCCGGCACACAGCAGGCCATTCCATCCCCCTGCCCCGCTTGTTAAACTGCCGCGAAACCACAGGAGACCCCGCCCATGAAACTGATCGTCGGCCTCGGCAATCCGGGTGCGAAATACGCCCGCAACCGCCACAATATCGGCTTCATGGCGCTGGACCGCATCGCGGATGACCACGGCTTTGGCGCGTGGAAAGGCAAGTTTCAGGGCAGTGTCAGCGAGGGGCGCTTTGGCTCTGACCGGGCGGTGCTGCTTAAGCCTGAAACCTTCATGAACAACTCTGGCCAATCGGTGCAGGCGGCGATGAAGTTTTACAAGATCGACCCCGCGGATGTGATCGTCTTTCATGATGAACTCGACCTCGCCCCGGGCCGCGTGAAATGCAAGACCGGTGGCGGCCATGCGGGCCACAACGGCCTGCGCTCGATCCACGCGCATATCGGGGCAGAATATGACCGCGTGCGCATGGGCATCGGCCACCCCGGCCACAAGGACGCGGTCGCGGGCTATGTGCTGCGCGACTTCCCCAAGGCGGACGAAGGCTGGCTGGACGATGTGCTGCGCGGCGTCTCGGACGGGGCCGCCGATCTGGCGCGAGGCGACACCGGGCGCTTTATGAATGCCGTGGCGCTGCGCGTGGCCCCACCACGGTCGGGCACCGGCAGCAAGGGGCCAAAGAAACCCGCCGAAGCACAGCCAAAGCCCGCCCCCAGCAAGCCCGTCCCCAGCAAGCCCGAGCCGGAGGCAGAGGCCCAATCGCCGCTGCAAAAGCTGATGCACCGCTTTCGCTGAGCGCCCCAGTCTGACGTTCAGCCTGACGCCCAGCCTGACTGACGCAATGTCGGGCTGGCCCCCGCCCCTGCGCCGTGGTTCACTGAAACTGAACAGGGGGACATCATGCGTACATTCGGAAAATGGCTTGGCCGGGTCTTGCTCGCGCTTTTGGTCGCGGCAGTGGTCATCGGACTTTGGAAGCGCGAAGAGATTGAGCGGCTTCTGGCGGTGAACTCTCTCTTCTCCGAAGAGAAGATCGTGCATAACTTCAGCCATATGGACGGCGCGTTTCTTTCTGCCCCGATTTCGCGCGGGGACGGGCTGACCAGCGAACTTGCCTACGGCCCTGAGACCGAACTGCCCGATGCCGTCGACGACTGGATCGCGGCGCGCGACGTGACCGCGCTGGTGGTGCTGAAAGACGGTGCCATCGTCTATGAGAACTATTTCAAAGGCACCGGCCCCGAAGACCGCCGGATCAGCTGGTCGGTGGCGAAAAGCTATCTCTCGGCTCTGGTGGGCATCCTGCTGGAGGAAGGGCAGATCGCATCCCTCGACGATCCGGTCACGAAATACGCGCCCAATCTCAGAGGCAGCGCCTATGACGGGGCAAGCTTACGCAACGTGCTGCATATGGCCAGCGGCGTCACCTTCGACGAGGACTATCTCGACTACGATTCAGACATCAACCGCATGGGCCGGGTCGTCGCCTTGGGCGGCAGGCTGGATGACTTCACTGCCGAATTGACCGAGACTTTCACCCAGCCGGGCAGCCAGTGGCAGTATGTCTCGATCGACACCCATGTCATCGGCATGGTGGTGCGCGGGGCCACCGGACGCAGCGTGCCGGAGTTGCTGAGCGAAAAGGTCATCGCGCCCTTGGGTCTGGAACATGCGCCCTATTACATCGTTGATGGTTCAGGCACTGCCTTCGTGCTGGGCGGGCTGAACATGACCACACGCGACTATGCCCGCTTTGGCCAGATGTTTGCCCAAGGTGGCCAATGGAACGGCAAGCAGGTCGTGCCCGAAGAATGGGTGCAAGCCTCGACCAGCCCCACCGCCCCCACTGCGGAAGGCCAGATTGGATACGGCTACCAATGGTGGATCCCCGTGGGCGCGGCAGAGGGGAATATATGGCGCGCGGCATCTATGGGCAGTACATCTATGTCGACACCGCCCGCGATGTCGTCATCGCCACCAACGCCGCCGACCGTAAATTCCGTGAGGCCGGGGTGGCGGAGCAGAATATTGAGATTTTCCGCGAGATCGCGACCTCCGTCTCTGGCGGGACCTAAGGCAGAAAGGGAAGATATGACACCCGACAGCAGCATCAACGTCCTGAACCAGCCCCTCGTGATCTGCGGGACCGACCCGGTGACGGGCTTCTTTCGCGACGGGCATTGCAACACCTGCGCGCAGGATCAGGGCAGTCATACGGTATGCGCGGTGATGACGGCAGAGTTTCTGGCCTATTCGAAATATGTCGGCAATGATCTAAGCACCCCGCGCCCCGAATTCGGCTTTGTCGGGCTCAAGCCGGGCGATCCTTGGTGCCTTTGTGCCGCGCGTTTCTTGCAGGCCGCGGATGAGGGCTGCGCGCCGCGGGTGCACTTGGCCGCCACGCATCTGCGCGCGCTCGATATTGTGCCGCTGGACGTGCTGCGCGACCATGCCATCGACGAAAGCGAGGGATAATCATGCGCCTGCGCCTCCTGCCCCTTCTGCTGCTGTTGCCTGTCTCCGCATGGGCGGAAACCACGCTCCGCCCCGCCGATAGCGCCCGGCTGGACAACTTTGACGCTGCCTTTGGCGATGCCATGATGCAGGGCTTGGCGGGGGGCGAAGCGGGGGACGTGGCGGCCCTGACACGCGCGCTCTCCGGGCAACCACAGGTCGCCTTTTCCGCCGATTTGCAGGGGGAATGGTCCTGCCGCACGATCAAGCTTGGCGGGATCAGCCCGCTGGTGGCCTATTCCCCGTTCAAATGCCGCTTCACCGCCAGTGATCGCGGGTTCACCTTTGAAAAGCTTACCGGCTCGCAACTGACGCGGGGGAGATCACCCTGCGCGCGGGCCGTGCGATCTATGCTGGGGTGGGCTATGTCCGGGGCGAAACACCTCCCGATTATGCCGACCTGCCCGAAGATTTCACCTCTGGCGGCAAGGTGCAAAGCGACGTGGCGGTCTTTCAGCGGGTCAGCCCCACGCGGGCGCGGCTGTTGTTTCCGTCACCGGCTATTGAGAGCGATTTCGATATTCTGGAACTAACGCGCTAAGGCGCCACGCCGCCCTTAGGCCGCGTGGCAAAGCTGCAGTTTCGACTTCGGACGCGGCATCAGCGCATCGTCCATCAGGTCTTCGATAAAGGTGCTTAGAAGCTGGGTCCGTCCGGTCACGCCCGCTTTGCGGTAAATCGCGTTGGTCTGCGCTTTCACGGTGCCTTCGGAAGTGCCGCGCATCTCAGCAATGTCTCGTGTATTCAAACCCTTAGTCAGGAAAATAGCCACGTCCCGCTCTGCCGGGGTGAGGTGCCATTCGCGAAAGTGTTCTTCGAGCACGTCAGCGAATTCCACCGTGCAATGACGCAGCGCCGTCTCTGCCCGTTCGGCGCGCTGGAGGCTCATTCGCAGGGCCATCCAGCCCAGAACGACCCCAAGGATCAGACCCAAAACCTGGATCCCTTTGTTCGGCCCGATGTCAGCCAGAGGGGTGCCAAAAAGTGTTACGCCCCGACCCTCCAGTGCAAAAACGAGCACGAAATAGACAGTGGCGTTAAACTGTAGAGCGGCGATAACCCACAGTGCGATCTTTTTCTTATTATTCATGGTGAAGCCTTGCCTTGGTATCCGCCGTATTTAACCGCGGCACACCGAAGTGCAAGGGATGGCGGCCATGCGCCATGATCAACCCTTAGTGATTTGGCACCCGCCCCGAAGGGCGAGTGCATTGTCTTGAGGCCAGTTTGAGGGAGGCTTCGCTGGCCGGAAGATCGTTTTAGCGCAATGCCTTAACTGGCATCAGCCCGCATTTAGCGCGGGAAGCTGTTCACTTTCGCAGCGTCTTGCGCGGCGGGAAAGACGGTGACGGTGACGTCGGATGTGTCTTCGGCGCGGAAGGTGCCGCTGTTGAAGATGTCCAGTTTCACATTGTCGACCGCGTCATTGCGGCTGGAATAGGAAACGCCTGCATCCGCTTTGTCGTTATAGCCGATTTGCTGGCCTTCCATGCCTTGGGCGAAAGCAGCGGAACCTGCTGTTGCAAGGATCAGGGCGGTTGTTGCGAGTGTCTTTTTCATGTCGTGTCCTTTCGGGGGAAAGTTGGGGTCGCTCCGTGATCAGCGCGGGAAGCGGTTGACCGAAGCGTCGCTCTGCGCGGTCGGGAAAACGGTGATGGTCACGTCGGACAGGTCTTCGGCGCGCAGGATACCGTCTTTGAAGATTTCCAGTTTGGTCTCATCCACAGCTTCGCTGCGGCTGGAGTAGGAAACACCATTGTCGGTCTTGTCGTTGTAGCCGATGCGCTGGCCTTCCATGCCTTGAGCAAAAGCAGCGGTGCTTGCTGTGGCGAGGATCAGGGCGGTTGTTGCGAGTGTCTTTTTCATAGTCTTAGCCTTTCGGGGAGGAAAGTTGGGGGAGGAGCCGTCGTTCGCGATTAGCGGACGAAGCGGCCGTCTTTTTGTGCGTCTTGGGTTGTGACGAATACGGTTGCGGTAGCTTCGGCAGGTGTCTCGGCGCGCAGATCGTCAAAGCTCAGAGCGTCGGATGTGACGTTACGTGTGGAATAGGCGGCGTCTGCGTTATCTGCGGTATAACCGACCTGTTGGCCTTCCATGCCCTGTGCGAAGGCGGCTGTGCCTGCTGTGGCAAGGATCAGTGCGGCGGTTGCGAATGCGTTTTTCATCTCGTGTTCCTTTTCAGTCCCGGGGTGGGTTGCGAGCCGATCATCAGTGACGCGGCGTCGTTGGGATGACAGGGAAAAGGGCATTCGAGGGGGATTGGCTATCTGCCTCGGGTTTAAATCATCCGATCTAAACCCCTGTAAGAGCGTCATAAACTTTGGTTTACGGCGCCATGGCAGAGCGAGAAACGAGGGAAAGATGCCTTAGCGTCAAGCCTGCATGGGCGAAACAGAGCTTCGCGAGCAGGCGCGCGGGCCGTAGGCGAAGGCTAGCGGGTCTTTTCTCAATGTGAAAGTTTTTCCGCTCTTTTTCGGCAAAGAACTTCGCCCCCGGCGCAAAGTTTATGCGAAAATCGCGCGATTTGCTTCGGCCCAAAAAAACGGGCCCGCGTTTTCACACGGGCCCGTCAAATTCTAATCAGATTCGGAAGCGGATTTAGGCGAATTCACCCATGTCGAAGTCCAATGCCCGGGCGACGGTGAAGATATCTTTGTCGCCACGGCCACACATGTTCATCACCAGCAGGTGATCTTTCGGCAGTTCCGGCGCGATCTTCATCACATGGGCCAGCGCATGGCTGGGCTCCAGCGCCGGGATGATCCCTTCAAGCGCACAGGACAGCTGGAACGCTTCCAGCGCCTCACGGTCGGTGATCGAGACGTATTTGGCGCGGCCAATGTCGTGCAGCCACGAATGCTCTGGCCCGATGCCGGGATAGTCGAGACCCGCCGAGATTGAGAAGCCTTCGAGGATCTGCCCATCGTCGTCCTGCAACAGATAGGTGCGGTTGCCGTGCAGCACGCCGGGGCGGCCCCCGGTCAATGAGGCGCAATGCTCCATCTTTTCGTTCACGCCTTTGCCGCCAGCCTCGACACCGATGATGTTCACCGATTTGTCGTCAAGGAACGGGTAGAACAGGCCCATCGCGTTGGACCCGCCGCCAATAGCGGCGATCAGCGTGTCGGGCAGACGGCCCTCGGCCTCCTGCATCTGCTCGCGGACTTCCTTGCCGATGATGCTTTGGAAATCGCGGACCATCGCCGGATAGGGGTGCGGCCCGGCCACGGTGCCGATGCAATAGAAGGTGTCGCGCACATTGGTCACCCAGTCGCGCAGCGCGTCGTTCATCGCATCCTTCAGCGTGCCACGGCCCGAAGTCACCGGCACCACTTCGGCGCCCAGCAGGCGCATGCGGAAAACGTTGGGCGCCTGACGCTCAACATCATGCGCGCCCATATAGACCACGCATTTCAGCCCGAACTTGGCACAGACCGTCGCCGTTGCCACGCCGTGCTGGCCCGCCCCGGTTTCCGCGATGATGCGTTTCTTGCCCATGCGGCGCGCCAGAATAATCTGGCCCAGCACGTTGTTGATCTTATGCGCGCCGGTGTGGTTCAGCTCGTCGCGTTTCATATAGACCTTGGCGCCGCCCAGATGCTCGGTCAGCCGTTCGGCGTGATAAAGCGGGCTGGGGCGACCGACGTAGTGGGTCCACAGATCATGCATCTCGGCCCAGAAACTGTCGTCGGTCTTGGCCTTCTCATATTGCTCTTCTAGCTCAAGAATGAGCGGCATCAGCGTTTCTGAGACAAAGCGCCCGCCGAAATCGCCGAAACGACCCTGTTCGTCGGGGCCGGTCATGAAGCTGTTGAAAAGATCGTTGGCCATTGCGCCTCTCCTAGAATGTCGCGCCAGCCTTACCGCAGCCCGCCCCCATGCGCCACCATGAGTTTCGCCAAGCGGCTGCGGTCGGCGGCTAGTCGAAGAGTTTGAACAGCTCGCGTTTCAACGCATTCTCCAACTCATCCTTCACGATATCCTCGGTTGAGCGGCTGTCATCCGGTGCGATGTTCAACTCTTCTTGGATTTTCTGGCGCACCACATCCTCGGCCCGCTGCTTTTCCTCGGCGAAATTCAAGTCGATCGCGGCGCGCAGATCGGCCTTGATCTCAGGGTCCGCCCATGGCCCGGTGATCCGCACCGGCACCGCCAGCCCGCCGCGCGCGGCATTGACGCGCAGCGCCTTGGGGGTGACCGTATAATCAAGAGTGCGCGCGCCCAGATTGACCTGGCCCGCCCCCGTCGCGTTGAAGTTCGGCAGCAGCATCAGCAGATCGTCATTGCGCAATACGCCCCCGGCGATGTCGAATGTCGCCTCAACGGAATCGAAAACCGTGCTGCCGCCCTCGGCATCGACCGAGCCCAAGAGCGCATCCAAATCGATCCCGGCAATCGTGCCGCGCCCCATGGTCAGCACCCCCGCCCCACTGAGCGAGCGCATGATTGCATCTACGGACTGCCCGGAGCCGAGGAACGACACCTCCGCAGTTCCGTCCCCGGTAAAGCGCGTCACCCCGGCGGTATCCTCCAACAGGTCGCGCATCTGTACGCCCTGCGCCCTCAGCTTGCCCCCACGGATAGGCCGCTGCGGTTGTTCATCACGAATTCACCGGCAACCTTGCCGCCATAGGCGCTCATATCCTGCAGATCGAACACCATCCGCGCGCGGTCGTTGCGCAGCACGGCCCGTGTGGGCCCAAGAGCGAGTTGCCCCAGATCAATGCTCTCAGCGCTCAGCGCGATGTCGCCGTCGAAAGCCGCAAGCCAATCCGCGTTGATTTCCTGCCGAGACCACCCCTCCAGACCCGCCGTTGTCGGGCTGCCGCTGCCGCCCGTCTCTGCCGTTTCGTCCGACAGGGCCGAGAGGTCCAACGCCCCGGTGCGCAGATTGGCGGTGATGCGCGGCGTGCCATTCAGCGCCAGATCGGCCTGCCCGGTCAGGCTGTTGCCGCCCAAGTCCACCGCGATATTGCGCAGCGCCAAACGCCGATCCGCCGTCAATGTCAGCCCACTGCGCAGATCGACTGACTGGCCCAACCCCCGTGGCAGCGTGACACCGCCCGCCCCGAAAGACGCCAGAAGCCGCGCCGTATCGGGGCTATCGACCCGCAGATCCCCCGCCAGTGCGCCATTGAGCGATCCGCGCCCATCGAAAGAGACTTCGCCCCCGCGCGTCGCAACATCCGCGCGCAGCGGCTGCACGCCGCCCTCCAGAAAATCCGCAAAGCCTTCGATCCGCGCGGCAAGCTGAACCGCCTCCCCCGCCGGGGCCATGCTGGCGGTGATATCCGCGGCCCCGCCCCGCTCGGGCCAATCGAGCGCCAGATCGACACCTTCATAGCGCAGCACATCGGCCCCTTCGGCGTCATAGATCAGCGTGGCATCGGTCACCGTCAGCTTCTTAATGCTCAGGGGGCGGCGGCGGCTGGCGGTCGGTTCGCTCTGCGTCTCAATCCGCGCACCGCTGCTGCTGTCGGTGAACTGCCAACTCGCCCGCCCGTCGCGGCGCTGCTCCAGCCGGATCACCGGGCTTTGCGCCGCGATATTGGTGATGCGTATCTCACCGCGCAAAAGCGCGCCCGCATCCACCCCAATCGCCGCATTCGCCGCCGTCAGCATCGCACCCTTATCGGTCCAATCCGCATTGCCGACCTCAAGCCCGCCTGCCGTCACCCCCAACACCGGCCAGAGCGTCACGCCCACATCGCCGGTGATCGACACCGCGCGCCCGGTCATTCGGCTGAGTTGGTCACTTGCGATCCGCGCGATCCGGTCACCCGGCAGCAAGAACAGCGACCCCAGCATGACCACAATGATCAGCAACAGCGCGCCGATACCGCGTATAATCCATCTCATGGCTCTCTCCTCCTGCCCGGCGGCTCTTTCCCCGCTCACTTGCATGCCTTATAGCGCAATGCATGAGCACAAACCCACCCAATCTGCGCCCCGACCTCGCCCCACAGGCGAAGATCAGCAACCCCGCCCGTCCCGGCCAGCCGACAATCGGCATGGTCAGCCTCGGCTGCCCCAAGGCGCTGGTGGATTCTGAACGCATCCTGACGCGCCTGCGCGCCGAGGGCTATGGCGTGTCGCCCGATTACGCCGGAGCCGATGCGGTGATCGTGAACACCTGCGGTTTCCTCGACAGTGCCAAGGCCGAGAGCCTTGACGCCATTGGCGAAGCGCTGACCGAGAACGGCAAGGTGATCGTCACCGGCTGTTTGGGGGCCGAGCCGGATTATATCCGCGAACACCACCCCAAGATCCTCGCCGTGACCGGCCCGCATCAATATGAACAGGTACTCGACGCGGTGCACGGCGCGGTGCCGCCCAGCCCGGATCCATTCATTGACCTGCTGCCTGAGCAGCAGGTCTCGCTCACCCCGCGCCACTACAGCTATCTCAAGATTTCCGAGGGCTGTAACCACAAGTGCAAGTTCTGCATCATCCCCGACATGCGTGGCCGCCTGCAAAGCCGCCCCGCACATGCGGTGATGCGCGAGGCCGAGCGGCTGGTCGACAATGGCGTGAAGGAACTGCTGGTCATCAGCCAAGACACCTCCGCCTACGGCGTTGACATCAAACACGCCGAAGATCGCGGCCACCGCGCGCATATCACCGATCTGGCGCGCGACCTCGGCAGCTTGGGCGCATGGGTGCGGCTACACTACGTCTACCCCTACCCCCATGTGCGCAAACTGATCCCGCTCATGGCCGAAGGTCTGGTGCTGCCGTACCTCGACATCCCGTTCCAGCACGCCCACCCGGACGTGCTGAAACGCATGGCCCGCCCCGCCGCCGCGTCGAAAACCCTCGATGAGATCGCCGCATGGCGCGATACCTGCCCCGATATTACCCTACGCTCGACCTTCATCGTCGGCTATCCGGGCGAGACTGAGGCCGAGTTCCAGACCCTGCTCGATTGGCTCGACGAGGCGCAACTCGACCGGGTCGGGTGCTTTCAATATGAAAACGTCGAAGGCGCGCGGTCGAACGCCCTGCCTGACCATGTCGCGCCAGAGGTCAAACAAGACCGCTGGGATCGCTTCATGGAAAAGGCGCAGGCCATTTCCGAGGCCAAGCTCGCAGCCAAGGTCGGCAAGCGCATCGACGTGATCGTTGACGAGATCGACGAAGACGCTGCCACCTGCCGCACCAAGGCCGACGCGCCTGAGATCGACGGCAACCTTTTCATCGACGAGGATATTCAGAACCTCAAAGTCGGCGATATCGTCACCGTTGAAGTCGAAGAAGCAGGCGAATACGACCTTTGGGGCCGTCAGATCACCTGACGCCCCCGGTGGCCGATCAGGCGTAGGCGCCCGCCGAATAGGTTAGCTCATAGCTGTGGCTGTAAAGCTCGAACACGATGCCAAAGGGGTCTTCGACATAGACCATGCGGTAGGGTTTCTCGCCCGGGAAATACTCCCGCACAGGCATCCGCTGCTTGCCGCCCGCCGCGACGATCCGCTCCAACAACCCTTCAACATCCGGGTCTTGGATGGCAAAATGGAACGTGCCGTGGCGCTTATGCTCTAGCTTCTCCTCGGGGGCGTAATTGCCGGGGAATTCAAAGATTTCGATGCCGATGCCATCCGCTGTCGCAAGATGGGCAATGCGCAGCGAACCCCAGCCGGGGCCGAAGACATCGGTGCACATGACGCCGATGGCCGTGTCTTCTTCTACCGCTTCGGTGGGCTGCATCACGATGTAAAAGCCCAACACTTCGGAATAGAATTTCACCGCAGCGTCGAGGTCCGGCACGGATAGGCCGATGTGAGAAAAGGTACGGGGGTGGTCATGGGGTTTCTCCTGTTTGCGCTGAGCTTGAGATAGACAGGCACGCCCCACATGTGAAATTATCAAACCTCATCTAAATCATAACGAAACGCTTGATATGCTGAATGCCACTTGGCTTGAGACCTTCACCACCCTTTGCGAGGCGGGCCATTTCACCCGCACGGCAGAGCGGCTCAACATGACGCAACCCGGCGTGTCGCAGCATCTGCGCAAGCTTGAGGATCAACTGGGCCAGCCGCTGATCGCGCGCGAGGGGAAAAGTTTCACCCTGACCCCGGCGGGCGAAGCGCTGTTCGAGACCGGCCTTGCCCGCCGCCGCGAAGAGCAGCGGCTGCGCGAACGGATCGCCACCGATCTGCCCGACTGCGGCGTGGTGCATATCGCCTGCTCCGGCAGTTTCGCCATATTGCTCCAGCCCCTGCTGCTAGAGTGGATGGCCAACGCGCCGGACCTCTCCCTGCACCTCGAAGCCGCACCCCAAGCCACGATCCGCGCCGGGTTGCTGGATGGGCGGTTCGATCTGGGTGTGCTGGCCGATGATCCCGCCCATGCCAGACTGGAAGCCCAGCATCTGGGACGCGAGGAACTTTGCCTTGTTCTGCCGGTTAATGCATTGGAACAGATAGAAAGTTTCGCCGATCTTGAAGCGCACGGCTTCATCGCGCATCCCGATGGCTTTGCCTATGCCGACGATCTGTTGCAGTTGAATTTTCCGGGCAGCTATCCGGGGGCCGACCGGATCCGCCTGCGTGGCTATGTGAACCAAATCGGCCAGATTCCGGCGGCGGTGGCGCGGGGGTGGGCTACACGCTTTTGCCCCGCAGCGGGGTCGAGACTTTTGCCGCGAAGGACCAGCTTCGGCTGCTGCCTCTGCCCAAACGGCGCTGGCATGAACTTTGGCTCGCCTCGCGGCGTGGGCGGCCCCTGCCCGCCCGAATGCGCAGAGCGGCAGAGCTTATCGCTGAGGCCGCTGCGAGATTGCACTAGGTCGCACAATTCGCCGATATTGTGGAACCAAACCACCTCCCTACTAGATATACCTAAAAGAAAGGGCGCGACTACGGAGAGACTTGAACTTGTTCCCTTTCTGTTCTATATGTAGAACGCAGTAGCAGAGGAATGACCACATGTCTTTTCAACCTCAGTTTCCCGGCATCTTCGACCCCGACCAACAGGGTCGCCCGCCGCGCGGCAGCGACAGTGCACAGCCCAAACAGGCCGACCGCCGCATGCCCGCGACCGAAAAGCAGATGCAATACGCCCGGACCCTTGCCAAGAAAACGGGCAGCGCGTTGCCCGAAGGGATCGAGGGTGACCGCACGGCGGTGTCAGAATGGATCGACGCCCATAAACCGCAAGCGCTAGAGGGGCCTTTCGCCGCCTACCCGTCTGCCAAACAGGTCGCCTTTGCCGAACGCATCGCGCGTTTGAAACGCCGCGATGTGCCGCAGGAGTGTTTTCGCGACAAAACCCTGATGTCGCGCTGGATCGACGGCAACAAACCGCGCTGATCCGTCGGGCCGCCCGATTGACGCTGCGTCACCTATGGCATGGCAGAACGACGCTGCTACCTATTCGGCATGGCTTATCCGACCTCCACTTCTGAGACCTTGGCTGATGGCACAGTGCATCTGCTCAGCCTCGGATTTGCTATCCCTGCCAGCATCTTTCTGATGATGCACGCCGCAGGTCAGGAGGGCACGCTGACCGCCACCGTGATCTATGCGGCGTGTATCCTTGCCTCCTTCACCGCCTCCGCCGTCTACCACCTGCTGCCCTTCGACCGCAGTCGCGCTTTTCTGGGCCGTGTCGACCACGCGGCGATCTATTTCAAGATCGCGGGCACTTACACGCCGCTTGTAATGGTGATCGGCTCGGGATTTGCCTACGGCATTTTGGGCGTGGTCTGGGCGCTCGCGGTGATCGGCGCGGTGGCAAAGCTCTGGTTCTGGCGCACCGATGCGCGGGGGTCACTGGCGCTTTACCTCGGGATGGGGTGGCTCTCGGTCCTGTTGATCTACCCGATGTGGCACAATTTGCCCGGTGCCGCCTTGGCGCTGGTGGCCGCGGGCGGGCTAACCTATTCGGCGGGCACATTGATCTATGCCCACCCCGGCATGCGCTATCAAAATGCGATCTGGCATGTCTTTGTGTTGATCGCCACGGCCTGTTTCTTTGCCGCGATTGCACTGATCCTTTAGGCCGCCACCGCATCCAGATAGGCCCGCACGCAGGTCTGGACATGGCGAAACCGATCTCCGCCCAGATGTTTGCCGCCGTACCAACGGGTGACGACGATAAGGTGATCTTCCAGCCCTTCCCGCTCCAGCATGCGCAGGATCACCATCCCGGCACCGGATTCGCCATCATCCCCTTTCAGCGGGCCGCCGTCTGAGAACAGCACCGCCCATGTGTTATGCGTGGCCTTGGCGTAGGATTTCTCGCGCTTGAGGTCTTTTAACGCGGCGTCGACCTCGGCACGATTGCGCGCGGAACAGCCCGACACCGCGTATTTCGATCCGCGGTCGTTCAGTACCTGCCCCAATTTGCGCAAACCGTCACAGCCCCGCCATGGTGCGCCGCACGATATCGATCCGCGAACTGTTGGGCGGATGCGTGCCAAGGAAACGGTCGCCGGGATCGGGAATGCGGGTAAAGAATTCCGCCCCCGCAACGGATTATAGCCCGCCCGCGCGGTGATGATCGTGCCAAGGGCATCAGCCTCAAGCTCGAAGTCCTTGGAGTACCGCCGCGCGCCGACCTCAGCACCCAGTTCCTGCGCCGTGCGCACAGCGGTCGCGTCCCCACCGCTGAGCGTGGCGATCCCGGCAAAGATCACCGCGCCCGCCATGGCGTTTTGCTGCTGGCGGCCAATATGGCCCGCGATGTGATGCGCGGCCTCATGGCCCAGCACGAAGGCCAGTTCGTCTTCGTTGCGGGCATCGGCAATCAACGCCAAGGTAAAGGCGACAATCGGGCGGCCGTTTTTATCTAGCGTTTGAAAGGCGTTGGCAGGCTGTCCGGGGCGATCATCGACAACAATGTTAAAGTCGCAATTCATCCCCGTGGTGCGGTTGCGGCACTCCCGCTCGGCCACGGGCTCAAGCGTGCGAACCACCTGCACAAAGCTCCGCGCGGCGGCGTTCGCGCTTAGCCGTGGGCCCGACTGCCCAGTGGTTTGCTGCCCAGTGGTCTGCTGCCCGGTGGTCTGCGGCCGGTCGACCTGGATCGGCCCTGTCTGAACCGGTGCCACCTCGCAGGCCGAAAGCAGGGCGATGACGGCAAATGCGCCAAGGGCATTCAACAATTTCACGGCAAGTCCTCGCTCGGTTTTTCCTCGCCCACCTGTCTATCATGACGCCCCGGCGCTGCCACCCCCGTTCACAGAGCTTTGACGTCCCAACGGCGGTCTTGCGCTTGGCCGCACAAAGCCTAATGTGCCCTCATGTTTACCATCGAGCACGAATTCGACGCCACCGTCATCACCCTGATCGACGAATCCGACGCCCCCTGCGCGAGGACGTGACCGTCTCTGCCTTTGCAGGACAGATCACGATCGAGCAATGGGACGCGCGCACTGACCGTGTGGTCAAGATCACCCTGTCCCCCGCGCAGCTGAGCGATCTGACGGCGGCATTGAACCTGCCCGAGGGCATCTACCGCAGCAATTCCTAAGGATCGTCACATGGCCACCGGCACAGACATCAAGACCTATTTCAACGGCGCATGGCACGACGGCGATCTGCCCACCATCAAGGCTGCCGATCACGGCGCATGGCTCGGCACCACCGTCTTTGACGGGGCGCGGCTGTTTGACGGGCTGGCCCCCGATCTTGAGGCGCATTGCGCGCGGATCAACCGCTCTGCCCGGGCCCTCATGATCACCCCCACGGTCGAGACCGAGGACATGATCGAGATGTGCCGCGAGGGTCTGAAAAGCTATTCGCGCGATCAGGCGGTCTATATCCGTCCGATGTATTGGGCGCTGGCGGGCGACGAGTTGGGCATCGTGCCGCGCGAAGGCGCCACCGGTTTCGCCATCAGTCTAGAGGCCATCCCCATGGCCCCGCCAGAGGCCGCAACCACCCTCACCCGCACCCGCTTCCGCCGCCCGGTGCTGGAGGATAACGTGGTCAATGCCAAAGCAGGCTGTCTCTATCCCAACAACGCCCGGATGATGGTCGAGGCGCGGTCCAAAGGTTTCGGCAACGCGCTGGTGGCCGATGCCATGGGCAATGTCGCCGAAAGCGCCAGTGCGAACGTGTTCATGGTCAAGGATGGCGAGGTCTTCACCCCCATTCCCAACGGCACGTTCCTTGCCGGGATCACCCGCGCGCGGCATATGTCGAACATGCGCGGCGCGGGCATGAAGGTGCATGAGACCGTCCTCAGCTTTGACGATTTCCATGCCGCCGATGAGGTGTTCCTGTCGGGCAATATGATGAAGGTCACCCCCGTCCGCGCCTTTGACGACACGCAATATGGCACCGGGGACAACCAGAACCCGGTGACCCGCCGCGTGCGCGAAATGTATTGGGATTGGGCCGCAAGTCAGCGCGGCTGAAGGTCCGGGCGGCAGCGGCGCGCGAAACCAATTGCCAGCGTCGTCCGCCCGCGCCATGATCGTACCGCACCGGGAGGAGGTGCGGAGAGAGGGTTTGATGCGGAAATTCCTAGTGGTGCTGGACGATAGCACCGAATGTCTGAATGCCATGCGTTTCGCCGCCCTGCGCGCAGCGCGTACCGGGGGCGGCGTGGCCGTCCTGTCGGTGATCCCGCCCGAAGAGTTCAACCATTGGATCGGCGTCGGCGACCTGATGCGCGAAGAGGCCCGCGAGCGGATTGAGGTGCATTTCGAGGTCTTCGCCAAATGGATGCGCGACAAACAGGGCGTCGATCCTGAGTTGATCATCCGCGAGGGTGAGCCCACGGATGAGATCATCCAACAGCTTTCAGATGACCCAGACATCGGCGTGCTGGTGCTCGGCGCCAGCGGCGACCGCAAGAAAGGCCCCGGCCCGCTTGTTACGCAATTGTCGCGCTCTGCCGGGGCTCTGCCTGTGCCAATCACCATCGTGCCCGGCGATCTCAGCAAGGAACGGCTCGAAGCGATCACTTGACCGCCGCCCACGCCTGACCCAGCCCTGCATCCCGCCCCTCCGTGTGGGCCACACACAATTTAGAACGGTTCTAAACCTTGACTTGCCGCCCGCGCAGGCGCATATCAGAACCCACGCCGAAAGCGAGGTACACCCCATGTTCATCCAGACCGAATCCACTCCGAACCCCGCAACGCTCAAGTTCCTGCCGGGTCAGACCGTGCTGGAGATGGGCACCGCCGATTTCCCGACCCCCGATGCCGGGGCGACATCGCCGCTGGCCCAACGGCTCTTTGCTGTTGAGGGTGTGACGGGCGTGTTCTTCGGCACCGATTTCGTCACCGTGACAAAGCAAGACGCGGTGGAATGGGACCATGTGAAACCCGCCCTGCTGGGCGCGATCATGGAACATTTCCAATCCGGTGAGCCGGTCATGGCCTCTGACCACCAGCCCACATCGGGCCACGCCGCCCATGATGGCGAAGACGGTGAAATAGTCGGTCAGATCAAAGAGTTGCTCGACAGCCGCGTGCGCCCTGCCGTGGCCCAAGATGGCGGCGACATCACCTTTCACGGGTTTGAGCGTGGCGTTGTCTATCTGCACATGCAAGGCGCCTGCGCGGGCTGCCCCTCGTCCACTTTGACGCTGAAAATGGGCATCGAAAACCTGCTGCGCCACTACATCCCCGAGGTGACAGAGGTTCGTCCGGTTGCCTGACCATCGCGCAAGCGGGCCGCTCATTCTGGCCTTCGACACATCGGCCGCGCATTGCGCGGCCGCTGCTGTCGGGCGACCGGGTATTGGCGGCGCGTGTCGAGCCGATGACCAAGGGCCAAGCCGAACGGCTGTTGGTGCTTTGCGAGGAACTGCTGAGTGACGCAGGGGTGGCCTACGCCGACCTCAATGCGCTTGGCGTTGGCATCGGACCGGGCAATTTCACCGGCATCCGCATCGCCGTTTCCGCCGCGCGTGGGTTGGCGCTTGGCCTTGGCATTCCGGCGGTCGGGGTCGATGCCTTTGACGCATTGCGCGAGGGTCACGATGGCCCCTGCGCCTGCGCTGTGGATGCACGGCGCGATCAAGTCTTCCTCCAAGGCTATGACAACGCAGGCATTTCCACCCCCGCCCTTTACGACGCATCCGGTCTTCCGGCCTTCACCGGCCCCCTCATCGGCGCGGGCGGAGAGCCTCCCGCCATGCCGGTGGCCGAAGCCATCGCCCGCATAACGGCCCGCCGTTTCGCCGACAGTCCAGCCCGCCCCGCGCCGCTTTACCTGCGCCCCGCCGATGCCGCCCCGGCGCGCGACGCGGCCCCGGTGCTGCTGCCGTGACACCAGCCGCGCTTGCGGCCCTCCACGCCGCTGCCTTTACCCAAGACAGACCGTGGCAGGAGGCAGAGTTTGCCAGCCTGCTGGACAGCCCCTTCGTGGAGCTTTTCACCCGCCCCGGTGGCTTTGCCCTGACCCGCACCATCGCGGGCGAATCTGAACTGCTCACCCTCGCCGTCGACCCTGCCCGGCAGCGCCAAGGGCTGGGCCGCGCCCTGCTGAGCGACTGGTTGGCGGCCCTGCCCGCCGACTGTGACAGCGCCTTTCTTGAGGTTGCCGCCGACAATCTTCCCGCCCGCGCACTCTATGCGAATGAAGGCTTTGCCCAAATTGCCACCCGCCGTGCCTATTATGCGCGCAGGGGTGTGGCGGCGGTCGATGCCTGCATTCTGCGGCGCATGTTGACCCGTGGTCACTGTGGCGATCCCGCCGCCCTGCCCGCAAAAAGCGGTTGACCCTACCCCCTGCCTGCGCCCTAAATTACACCTGATCATATGATCCACAAACGCCGTGGCGGCAGCACCTGCCCGACCGCCCGGCACCACAAACCGGGAGACGATAAATGACCCTCATGACGAAATTCCTCGGCGCAGCCGCAGGCTTGGCCCTGACATCGGGCGCCGCGCTGGCCGAACCCGCGCTGATCTTTGATCTTGGCGGCAAGTTCGACAAAAGCTTCAACGAAGCGGCCTTCAACGGCGCGACCCGCTGGGCCGAAGAAACCGGTGGCAAATTCGCCGAGATCGAAATGCAGTCCGAAGCGCAGCGTGAGCAGGCTCTGCGCCGCTTCGCCGAATCCGGTGCCAACCCGATCATCACCATGGGTTTCGCCATGGCCGATCCGCTCTCGACAGTGGCCCCTGATTATCCCGACACGAAATTCGCCGTGGTCGACGTGAACTGGCTCGACCTGCCCAACGTGCGTCAGGTCAGCTTTGCCGAGCATGAGGGGTCCTACCTTGTCGGCGTGATGGCCGCGATGGCATCTGAGTCGAATACCGTCGGCTTTGTCGGTGGCATGGACGTGCCGCTGATCCGCCACTTTGGCTGCGGCTATGCCCAAGGCGTCATGGCGACCAACCCCGATGCCAAAGTGATCGCCAACATGACGGGCACCACCCCCGCCGCTTGGAACGACCCGGTGAAGGGGTCTGAGATCACCAAAGCCCAGATCAACCAAGGCGCTGACGTGGTTTACGCCGCAGCAGGCGGCACCGGCGTGGGCGTGCTGCAAACCGCCGCCGACGAAGGCATCCTGTCGATCGGCGTGGACAGCAACCAAAACCACCTGCACCCGGGCAAAGTCCTGACCTCAATGCTGAAACGTGTCGATGTCGCGGTCTATGACGCGATGATGGCGGGCGAAGACCTCGAAGTTGGCGAAGTTGTGACCCTCGGCCTTGCCGAAGAAGGTGTCGGCGTCGCCATGGACGAGCATAACGCCGATCTCGTGACCGAAGAAATGAAGGCCGCCGTAGACGAAGCGCGCCAGAAGATCATCGACGGCGAGATCAAAGTGGTTTCCTACTACGAGAATGACAGCTGCCCGGCGCTGGACTTCTGAACTTAGATTAACCAAAATGACCACAAGGGCCGCGCCGTTCCACCGGCGCGGCCCTTTCCGAACATGACACCGTGACCCGGACAGAGATGGGCCAATTCCAGATCAAGGGCCGCCACGCCCGCAGGACCTTTTGATATGACCGATACCGCCCCCGCTACCGGCACCGCGCCAGCGATCGAACTCAAAGGCATCTCCAAAGCCTTCGGCCCTGTGCAGGCCAACAAAGACATCTCGATCCGCGTGATGCCCGGCACGATCCACGGGATTATCGGCGAAAACGGCGCGGGCAAGTCAACGCTGATGTCGATCCTCTATGGCTTTTACAAAGCCGACGCGGGTGAGATTTTCATCAGTGGCAAAAAGACCGAGATTCCCGACAGCCAAGCCGCCATCTCGGCGGGCATCGGCATGGTGTTCCAGCATTTCAAGCTGGTCGAGAACTTCACCGTGCTGGAAAATATCATTCTGGGCGCCGAAGATGGCCGCCTGCTGAAGCCCTCGCTCTCCAAAGCCCGCAAAACACTGATCAGCCTGTCTGAGGACTACGGCCTCAACGTCGATCCCGACGCGCTGGTGCAGGACATTGGCGTCGGCATGCAGCAGCGCTTGGAGATCCTCAAGGCGCTCTACCGGCAGGCCGACATTCTGATCTTGGACGAGCCGACCGGCGTGTTGACACCTGCCGAGGCCGACCAGCTATTCCGCATCCTCGGGCGCCTGCGATCTGAGGGCAAAACCATCATCCTCATCACCCACAAGCTGCGCGAGATCATGGAGATCACCGACACCGTGTCGGTCATGCGCCGGGGCAAGATGACCGCGACCGTGAAAACCGCCGAGACCTCGCCGCCGGAACTGGCCGAGCTGATGGTCGGGCGTAAGGTATTGCTCCGCGTGAATAAAAAGCCTGCCACACC
Source organism: Sulfitobacter profundi (assembly GCF_042661425.1). Lineage (NCBI taxonomy): Bacteria > Pseudomonadati > Pseudomonadota > Alphaproteobacteria > Rhodobacterales > Roseobacteraceae > Sulfitobacter > Sulfitobacter profundi. Next base: position 574,402 of record NZ_JBHSWA010000001.1, read on the forward strand.
GGGCGATGTGATCCTTGATGTCAAAGGTCTGCGCGTGGTTGACGACAAGGGCGTCGAGCGTCTGCGCGGCATCGACCTGCAGATCCGCGCGGGCGAAGTGCTGGGCCTTGCGGGAGTTGCGGGCAACGGCCAATCCGAACTTCTCGAAGTGCTGGGCGGCTATGCCGATGGCACCGGCAGCGTCACGCTAAACGGCACGCCGCTGGACCTTTCGGGCAAGAAATCCGACGGCCAATCGCGCCGCGCCCGCGGCGTGGCCCATGTGCCCGAAGACCGCCAGCGCGAGGGTCTGATCATGGATTTTCAGGCGTGGGAGAACAATGTCTTCGGCTACCACCACGACGACCGCTTCAACAGCGGGCTGCTGATGGACCACGCGGCCATCCGTGCCGATGCCGAAGACAAGATGGAACGCTTTGACGTGCGCCCGCCCGACCCGACGCTGGCGGCCAAGAACTTCTCGGGCGGGAACCAGCAAAAGATCGTTCTGGCCCGGGAGATCGAGCGCAACCCCGACCTGTTGCTGATCGGCCAGCCCACACGCGGCGTCGACATTGGCGCGATTGAGTTCATCCACGAGCAGATCATCGCCCTGCGCGATCAAGGCAAGGCGATCTTGCTGGTCTCGGTCGAACTCGAAGAAATCCTTGCCCTGTCGGACCGCATTGCAGTGATGTTCGACGGGCAGATCATGGGCGAACGCGCCGCCGACCAGACCGACGAGAAAGAACTGGGGCTGCTCATGGCTGGCATCACCGACACCGAAAACGAACACAGCGTGGCCGAGGTCGAAGCCAATCTCGCCCGCGCCGGCGGCGACGCCAGCAAGGAGGTCTGAAATGGACGTGATGCCAAAATGGGCCGAGGTGATCCTCGTGCCGCTGATCTCTTTGTTGCTGGCCGCCCTGCTCTCGGCGCTGGTGATCCTTGCCATCGGCGAAGACCCGATTGCCGCCGTGACGCTGATGGTCAAAGGCGCGCTCGGCTCAACCTATGGCTGGGGCTACACGCTTTATTACGCGACCAACTTCATCTTCACCGGGCTTGCCGTTGCCGTGGCCTTTCACGCGCGGCTGTTCAACATCGGGGGCGAAGGTCAGGCAATGCTGGGCGGTTTGGGCGTCGCCATTGCCGCGCTCTATATCCCTTGGCCGCATTGGACGCTGGCGCTGATCGGCTGCGGTGTGATGGCCGGGCTTTTGGGCGCGATCTGGGCCGCGATCCCCGGCTGGTTGCAAGCCAAACGCGGCAGCCACGTCGTGATCACCACGATCATGTTCAACTTTATCGCCGCCGCCCTGCTGAACTACGTTCTGGTCAACGTCATGCGCCCGCCCGGCAGCATGGACCCGGCCAGCGCGCGCTTTCCCGAGGCCGTGCATCTGCCCACGTTGCATGAATTGCTGGCCCCGCTTGGCATTGCCTTTTCCAAGTCCGCCCCCGCCAACGTCTCACTGCTCGTCGCCACCGCGGCCTGTATCGTGGTCTGGCTGCTGATCTGGCGCACCCGTCTGGGCTATGAAATCCGCGCCTATGGCCATTCGCAACCTGCCGCCAAATACGCGGGCATCTCGCCCGTGCGCATCACCATGGTCACGATGATCATCTCGGGCGCGCTGGCGGGGCTGATGGCGATCAACAACGTCATGGGCGAAAGCGAACGTCTGGTGCTGAACGCCACCGAGGGCGCAGGCTTTATCGGCATCGCCGTGGCGCTGATGGGCCGCAGCCACCCGGTTGGCGTCTTCTTTGCAGCGCTGCTCTTTGGTTTCCTCTATCAAGGAGGTGCCGAACTGGCCCTCTGGACCTCGATCCCGCGCGAATTGATCGTCGTGATCCAAGCGCTGGTGATCCTCTTTACTGGCGCGCTCGACAACATGGTTCGGATGCCGCTGGAGCGTCTTTTCCTTATGTTCCGCCGCCCCGGCCCCCTGCCAATTCCGCTGACAGCGAGCCCAAACCCGGCCCCCGCAGCGCCCAGTCGGAGAGCGCGGAATGAGCCCCTATACCCCCTGAGAAAGCGGGTCTGACCTATGGACTATATCACGCTCATCCAATTGCTCGACAGCACCGTTCGGCTGGCCACGCCGCTGCTTTTGGCCTGTCTTGCCGGTCTCTTCTCCGAACGCGCGGGCGTCTTTGACATCGGGCTCGAAGGCAAGATGCTGGCGGCGGCGTTCTTTTCCGCCGCGGTGGCATCGCTCACCGGGTCGGTCTGGCTTGGCCTTGCGGCGGGCATCGCCTCTTCGCTGGCACTCAGCGCTGTCCACGGGCTGGCCTCGATCACCTTCCGTGGGAACCAGCTCATTTCTGGCGTGGCGATCAACTTTCTCGCCGCGGGCATGACGGTGCTGATTGCCCAAGACTGGTTCGCCCAAGGCGGCCGCACACCCTCGCTCTTTGGCGGCGCACGGTTCGAGCCGATCACCCTGCCCTTTGCCGAGGCCGTGGCCGACGTGCCCTTCATCGGCCCCTTCTACGAAGAGCTGATCTCGGGCCATTCGATCCTTGTCTATGCCGCCTTCCTCGCCGTGCCGCTGACATGGTGGATCCTGTTCCGCACCCGCTTTGGCCTGCGCCTGCGGGCGGTGGGTGAAAACCCTGCCGCCGTGGACACCGCTGGCGTCTCGGTCGTCGGTCTGCGCTATGCCGCCGTGGCCATTGCCGGGCTGCTCTGTGGCGTGGCTGGGGCCTACCTCAGCACCGCGCTGCAGGCGGGCTTCGTCAAAGACATGTCGGCGGGCCGTGGCTTTATCGCGCTGGCCGCGCTGATCTTTGCCAAGTGGCGCCCTTGGTACGCGCTCTGGGCCACGCTGCTCTTTGGCCTTTTCGGCGCGCTAGAGACGCGGCCTGATGTGATCCAGTCGGTCATCGGCATCAAGGTGCAGGGCCAGCTTCTGGGCGCACTACCCTATCTGATGACGGTGGTGATCCTCGCAGGCTTCGTCGGCAAGGCGATCCCGCCCCGCGCGGGCGGCGAACCCTATGTGAAAGAACGCTGACATCCCCCTCCGGCCCTTGCACCCGAGGGCCGGATCGGCGCAACCTATCTCAGTGGTCGCCTTGTCGCGGCAAGCTATGTTGAAAAGCGCGGCCGTTCGGGGCTAGGAAACGTCATGCAAATCTACCTGCCCATCGCCGAAGTTTCGGTTAACGCCTTTCTCCTTCTGGGATTGGGCGGCATTGTGGGCATTCTGTCGGGCATGTTCGGCGTCGGCGGCGGGTTTCTGATCACGCCGCTGTTGTTCTTTGTGGGCATCCCCCGCCGTGGCCGTGGCGACTTCGACCAACCAGATCGTCGCGTCGTCTTTTTCGGCCCTGCTGGCGCATCTCAAACGGCGCACGGTGGATTTCCGAATGGGCTGGGTGCTGCTGGCCGGGGGTCTTGTCGGCTCGGGCATCGGCATGTTCATCTTTAACTACCTGAAATCGCTGGGTCAGGTCGATCTGCTGGTGACCCTTTGCTACGTGATCTTTCTGGGCATCATCGGCGGGCTGATGTTCTTTGAATCGCTCCGCGCGATCCGCCGCACCCGCAAGGGCGGGCGCGTGCAGCGCAAGAAACACTACTGGGTCCACGGCCTGCCAATCAAAATGCGCTTTCGGGTATCGGGGCTTTATATCTCGGTGATCCCCCCGGTGCTTGTCGGCGCGGCGGTTGGGATGCTCTCGGCCATCATGGGCGTCGGTGGCGGCTTCATTATGGTGCCCGCGATGATCTACCTGCTTGGCATGCCCACCAAAGTGGTGATCGGCACCTCGCTGTTGCAGATCATTTTCGTGACCGGTTTCACCACCATGCTGCACGCCACAACCAACCAGACGGTCGACATCGTGCTGGCGGTGCTCTTGCTGGTCGGTGGCGTGCTGGGCGCGCAGGTTGGCACGCGCATCGGCGTGCGGATGCAGGCCGAACAGTTGCGCATCTTGCTGGCGGTTCTGGTCCTCGCGGTCTGCGGCAAGCTGGCGCTCGATCTGCTGCTGGAACCGTCCGAGCTTTATTCCCTCAGCCCGGTGGCGGCAGAATGATCCGCGCAGTTCTCGCATTCGCTGGCCTGATGTTCACCGCGCTCACCGCCGCGGCGGAAGAGGAGATCGTGCTGGGCCTCAGCCAAGCCGAAGTCTCCATCACCACCAATTTCGACGGGTCCGAAATCCTCGTTTACGGCGCTGTCAAACGTGAAACGCCAATCCCTGAGGGCGCGCCGCTTGAGGTGGTCGTCACCGTCTCTGGCCCCTCGACCCCGATCATGGTGCGGCGCAAGGAACGGCGCTTTGGCATCTGGGTCAACACCGACGCAGTTGAGGTCGACCGCGCGCCGAGTTTCTATGCCGTGGTCACCTCTGGTCCGCTGTCCGAAGTGCTCAAACGCATCGAAGACCTGCGCCACCGCATTTCCATCCCCCGCGCCATCCGCTCTGTCGGCGCGCCGATGGAGATCGCGGACCCGACCCAGTTCACCGATGCGCTGATCCGCGTGCGCAAGGATGCCAACCTCTACCAAGTCATCGAAGACGGCGTGAAGGTTGACGAACAGACCCTCTTTCGCGCCGCCGTTGCGCTGCCTGCCTCGCTCACCGAGGGCGCCTATGACACGCGGATTTTCCTGACCCGTGGCGGCGATGTGGTGGCGCAATATGAGACGGTGATCGACGTGCGCAAAGTCGGGATGGAACGGTGGCTGTTCAACCTCGCCCACGAACAAGCGTTTATTTACGGGCTGTTGTCGCTGTTTATCGCCGTTTCGGCGGGCTGGGTTGCCTCAGCCGTCTTCGGATTGCTGCGCCGCTAAGCCGCGCCATCCTCTGTCGCTTCCAGCGTCAAAGCCGCAGCCGGAGCGGCGCGCAGATCATCGACGCGCAGCGGCCCAGATGGCTTGCTAAGCCGATTACGCACCACCCAGATCAACCGCTCCTGCGCGCGGGTGATGGCGACATAGGCAAGGCGTTTCCACAGCGGTTGCCCGGCCTCAGAGCGCCCCATCCGCGCGGCCGCATAAAGATCGGGCGCAAAGACCTGCACGTTCTCCCACTGGCTGCCCTGCGCCTTGTGGATCGTCACAGCAGCGCCGTGCAGAAACGTGGCCCCCATACGCGCGGCGAAGGGAATAAAGGGCTCTTCCTCATCCGGTTTTTCGATTTTCACGATCGACGCGGCACTTACCTGCGGGTCTTCGGCACCGATGACGTGCAACCTGCTGAACCCCGGCTTTCGTCCCTCGCCCAGATAGACCACCTGCGCGCCCTTGATCAGGCCGCGCGCTTCTAGGTCGAGGCGTTTCTTGCGGTGCTTCAACGGCAATTCGATCCCGTCGCAGATCAGCGGCTCGCCGGCCAACAATGCATCTTCGGGCGCGCCATGCACGGCGCGGAAGGCGTTGATCAACCGAATGCGCGTGGCGTTGCGCCAAACCAGCACAGGGCTGCGCGCCATCAGATCAACCTCAACCCGCTGGCCCCAAACCACGCGATCATCCTTGCGTGCCGCGTCTTCGATCATCCGCTCGAAGTCATGAAACTCCAGCTGCGGGTCGGCCAGCGCATGGGCCAGATCAAGGATCGGATTGTCAGCTTGCTGTCGGTGGATACGGTTGAGGTTCAACACCCGCTTTTCGGGCAGTTTTTCAAACACCATCGTGCCGGATTGCCCCACCGGGGCCAACTGCGCCGGATCGCCGAACAGAAGCAGCGTCGGGAAAATCTCTTTCAGGTCCTCGAACTGTTTGTCATCCAGCATCGAGCTTTCGTCGACAAAACCGATATCCAACGGGTCTTCGCGCCGCTTCCATCCGGTGATGAAATCACTGCCCCGCAAGCCTGCCGCCGCCAGCGCACCGGGGACGGATTTGTTGTTCGCGAAAAACGCCGCTGCCCGGTCGAGCGCGACTTCGCTTAGTCCTTCGATGTCCGGCTTTTCGCCGTTCCCGGTCAGCCATTCCGCGATGCGCTCGTATTCAGGGTGGTAAACCGGCGTGTAAAGAATACGGTGGATCGTCGTCGCGGGCACGCCGCGCAGACGCAAAACGCTGGCCGCTTTATTGGTCGGCGCAAGGATCGCCAGCGTGCGTTTCTCGCGTTTCTTGCGCGATTCGTAATCGCCCGAGACGATGTCGACGCCCGCCGCTTCCAAGGCCCGATAAAGCTCGGCCAGCAGCAGTGTTTTGCCCGATCCGGCCTTGCCCGTCACCGCCATCACCTGATCCGGCCCGCCCGCAGGCGGCATCAGCAAGGAATCGTCCAGATCAATGCCCGCAGAGCGCAGCATCTCGGCCACCTTGTCATGGGCGGCGGCTTGGTCTTCGGAGTAGGTGAGCGCGGTAGATGTCATTGGGCGACCCTAATTGAGCCCCGCGCCGGGGGCCAGATGGCTTCGCCCTGCCTGCCCGCGATTCACGCGAATTATCCACCTCAGACGACGATCAGCCCCCGGCTGAGCGCGCGTGCGACGGCATGGGTCGTGTTCGATGCGCCCAGTTTGAACCGCGCGCTTTCCACATAGGCCCGCAGCGTGTGTTCCGAGATCGACAACCGGTCGGCCACCTGCGCGCGGCTATAGCCCACCGCCAACAGCGTCATCGCATCGACCTCACGGGGGACAGCGACTGTACCGCGCAGGGCGCACGGTCCGGGGCCAATGCCAATGCCTTCTCGTTGAAACAATGCGCCGCCCAGATCAGATCGCGCCGGTGCCGCGCGGTGAACGCGGCCCAGACCCCATCCGTGCAACTATGGTTCGTGGTAAACAGCGCAAATTGCCCATGCGGCCCCCGGATCGGGACTGAGAAACCCTGATTGCCGACCCCGTGGTCCAAGGCATCCCGGTGGAACTGCCGCGCCGCGCGGGAGGACCAATCGAGGTCTTTCCAGTCCACCGGCTCAAACCGGCGATAGCAGCCAGCGACAACCGGATCGATGCGGAGATAGTTGTGCGCCTGATAGCGTTCGGACCAGAGCGGCCCATAGGTGCCGCAACCATATTGCACGCCCGCCGTGTCGACCCAGTGATAGACCACATGCAAAATGCCGTAGTGATCGCGCAGGTCTTCGCAGGCTTGGCCAAGATCGGGTTGGCCGTCAGCCTGTGCCAGCCTTTCCCAAATGCGTTCCAGATGCGGCTCTATCCTCATGCGTCCGGCCTATGGCCCTTTCGCGTTGCAAGGACATCTCGGCCAGAGCGATAAGCGCCGCGTCGTCCAACTGTTCCGCCGTGCGCGGCAGTTGGTTCGCCATGGCAAAAGCCCTGAGATCGGCCAATACGTCCAATATCCAATCATCTTGCATGAGGGTCGCCCAGCTTTGGTTAATGGCAGATTAATACAACCATAGCATGTGCACGATTTCGCACCATCCGCGCTTTTCGTCCCCCCAGAAATGGCGGGGTTGGCTGCGGTAAGTCTTTGTTCTGGTTGCGGACAAACGAAAAACCCCCGCGGCCGGGGCCACGGGGGGATCTTGTCTCAGACTATCGGTATCGCTCAGTCGCGCGCCATCACCGTGTCTTCGAGTGTGCGCAGTCCGGTCGTGGGGGCCTGCACCAGCACCGACATATTGCCCGGCTTATGCTCATTGCGCATCATCTTCATATGCGCCTCGGGCAAATCGGCCCAGCTAAAGACTTCGGACATGCAAGGATCAAGACGGCGTTCCATCATCAACTTATTCGCCGCGCTCGCCTGTTTCAGATGCGCAAAGTGGCTGCCCTGCAAACGCTTCTGGTGCATCCACATATAGCGCACATCGAAGGTCAGGTTAAAGCCGCTCGTCCCGGCACAGATCACCACCATGCCGCCCTTTTTGACCACGAAGGTCGAAACTGGGAAAGTCGCCTCGCCGGGGTGTTCGAACACCATATCGACGTTCACGCCCTTGCCGGTGATGTCCCAGATCGCCTTGCCGAACTTGCGGGCCTCTTTGAACCACTCGTTATATTCCGGCGTGTTCACCGTGGGCAGCTGGCCCCAGCAGTTGAAATCCTTGCGGTTCAACACGCCCTTGGCACCCAGATCCATCACGAACTGCCGCTTGCTCTCGTCCGAGATCACGCCGATCGCATTGGCGCCTGCGGTGTTGATGAGCTGGATCGCATAGGAGCCAAGGCCGCCCGACGCACCCCAGACCAGCACGTTCTGGCCGGGCTTCAGGTCATGCGGCTCGTGGCCGAACAGCATCCGATAGGCAGTGGCCAGCGTCAGCGTGTAACAGGCGCTTTCTTCCCATGTCAGGTGCTTGGGGCGCGGCATAAGCTGCTGGCTCTGCACGCGGGTGAACTGAGAGAACGACCCATCGGGCGTCTCATAGCCCCAGATGCGCTGGCTGGACGAATACATCGGGTCGCCGCCGTTGCATTCCTCATCGTCGCCATCGTCTTGGTTGCAGTGGATCACCACCTCGTCGCCGACTTTCCAGCGGGTCACTTTGTCGCCCACCGCCCAGACGATGCCAGAAGCGTCGGAACCTGCGATGTGATAGGGCTCACCATGGCCGTCAAAGGGGCTGATCGGCACGCCGCGCGCGGCCCAGACACCGTTGTAGTTGATGCCCGCCGCCATGACCAAGACCAGCACGTCCTGACTGTCGAGTTGGGGCACATCGACGACTTCCTGCAGCATTGCGCTATCCGGGTCGCCGTGCCGCTCGCGGCGGATGGCCCAAGCATACATCTGTTTCGGGACATGACCCATCGGGGGCATTTCACCCACTTCATACAGGTCTTTTTGCGGGGCGTCATAGTCGGCGTGTTTCGTATCCAGTGCCATGTGGGCCTCCTGCCGGTGATCGGTATCTACAAGGTCTGTGCCGCACTGCAGAATCGCGGCGGCTCCCCTTTGGGATATGATCCGACGCGCAACATTGCAACCCCCACACGTCCACTTTTGTAATTTTATGACCCAGCAGACGCAGCAATTTCTGCCGCAGGTGCAGCATCCTCACTGGGGAAATGCGCAATGGAATTCGCGTAGAAGGCCAAAACAGGCTCCTGCCCTGCCGCGATTTGCAGCCCCTGCGCGTCTTCGGAAATGACGCCACGTTTCTTAAGGCGGTCCGTGGCGCGGGCGACGCGGTCCGGCAGTACGTCGGGCTTGGGCACGCGGTTGCGCAGCGGCATCTGTTCAAGCGTGGCGGCCACTTTCGCCAGCAATTCCGCCTCGCTCAGCGGCCCTTTCGCCTGCAGCATCACCCGCGCGATCAGCGGTACGGTTAACACAGGCATGGCCTGCGCGATCCGGTCCATCAGCATCTCCGATAGATCCGAGACCGGCACATCCGCCCCCGTGCGGCGCAGAGAAAGCGGATCACCAAAGGTCACCGCCGCCGTGCCAAAGCGCGTGTCCCGCCCGCGTATCCGCCGCCAAATCTTGCGCAGCACAAAGCCCACCACCACCGTGATCCGCGCGCCAAAGCGCCGGTCGCCGCGCTCTCCGGCGGCGATCAACACGCGATCTTCTAAAATCCGGTCATAGTTAATCGCCACGGGCACAAAGATGATGTCACGCTCCCCTTCGGGGTCGAACCCCTCCACCACATAAGACAGCAAGCCCACCTTTGGCGGCTGCAAAGCCCCGGTGAGGCTCAGCCCCCCTCAGGATAGAACGCCTGCGTCACCCCGCCCGTCGTGGCCATCTGCACGTAGCGCGCCAAGACCTTGCGATAGAGCGCCCCGCGCGAACGGCGCCGGATAAAGTAAGCGCCCATGGAACGGATCAACGTGCTCAGCGGCCAAACCCGCGCCCATTCGCCCACCGCATAGCTCAGCGCCGAAGACCGCGCGGCGAGGTAGGTCACCAGCATGTAATCCATGTTCGACCGGTGGTTCATGATGAAAACCACCGTGGCATCACGCGGCAGCGCGGTGAATGTCGACTCGTTGCTCACGGCCGTCTCGACCCGGTAGACCGTGTTGGTCAACAACCGCGCCAGCCGGATGCCAAAGCTGAAATAGGCAAAGGCGGAAAACCGCGGCACGATCTCGCGCGCATATTCGCGGGCCTTTTGAAAGGCGACGTTCTCGGGCACGCCATTGCTGCGGGCGTAGTTTACGATCTCTTGGCTGACCTCCGGATCATAGATGAGGCGCTGAATCATGTCATGCCGCCGGGCCAGCTTGAAGGGCTCAATGGGCCGGGTCAGCCGCTTGTTCAGCCGCTCCACTGCCCGTTCCAGCCGTCGGCGAAAGAACCAACGCACCGAAGGCAGCAGAAAATGGCTCAGCGCCGTGACGGCTGCGAAAACCACGATGAGGATAAACAGCCAAAGGGGCAATTGCACAGTCTGCGTCATGGCTTAACCCTTACAGCGCGCAGGCGAGAGGACAATAATTATCTGTTTTCCGCCCACCCGCCGGGCGCGCGTGATGCCGCAACGCAGCGAATTGACAGAGGCATATTATTTCCCTTATCAACGTCATTACGCAACTTTATTGCCACCCAGATTCAAGAGGCCAAGATGACCCAACCGCAGAAAGACCGCCCCTGGCTCATTCGCACCTATGCGGGCCATTCCACCGCCGCCGCGTCCAACGCGCTCTACCGGTCAAACTTGGAGCGCGGGCAAACCGGGCTTTCGGTGGCTTTCGACCTGCCCACCCAGACCGGCTATGACAGCGACCATGTGCTCAGCCGTGGCGAGGTTGGCAAGGTCGGCGTGCCGGTGAACCACCTCGGTGACATGCGCGCGCTTTTCGATGGCATCCCCCTTGAACAGATGAACACCTCCATGACGATCAACGCGACGGCTCCTTGGCTGCTGTCGCTCTATATCGCCGTGGCCGAAGAACAGGGCGCGGATATTTCCGCTCTGCAAGGCACGGTGCAAAACGATCTGATCAAGGAATACCTCAGCCGCGGCACCTATATCTGCCCGCCCGCGCCCTCACTCAAGATGATCGCGGATGTGGCTGAATACTGCTATACCAACGTGCCGAAATGGAACCCGATGAACGTCTGTTCCTACCACCTGCAAGAAGCAGGTGCGACGCCAGAACAGGAATTGGCCTTTGCACTTGCCACTGCCACCGCCGTGCTCGACGCGCTGAAACCGCGCGTCCCGGCAGAGGATTTTCCGAAATTGGTGGGCCGCATCTCATTCTTCGTGAACGCGGGCATCCGTTTCGTCACCGAGATGTGCAAAATGCGCGCATTTGTAGACCTTTGGGACGAGATTTGCCGCGACCGCTATGGGGTCGAAGACCCCAAATTCCGTCGTTTCCGCTATGGGGTTCAGGTCAATTCACTGGGTCTGACCGAACAACAGCCCGAGAATAACGTCTACCGTATCCTCATTGAAATGCTCGCCGTGACCCTGTCGAAAAAGGCCCGCGCCCGTGCTGTGCAATTGCCCGCGTGGAACGAAGCGCTCGGCCTGCCCCGCCCGTGGGACCAGCAATGGTCGATGCGGATGCAGCAGATCATGGCCCATGAAACCGACCTTCTGGAATTCGACGATCTTTTCGACGGCAATCCGGCGGTCGATGCCAAGGTGGAATTGCTCAAAGAAGGCGCACGCGCTGAATTGGCAAACCTCGACGGTATGGGCGGCGCGATTTCCGCGATCGATTACATGAAGGGCCGCTTGGTCGAAAGCAACGCCGACCGGCTGCGCCGCATCGAAAGCGGCGAGACAGTCGTCGTCGGTGTGAACAAATGGCAACAAGGCGCGCCCTCGCCGTTGATGACCGGGGCGGGCGATATCATGCAATCAGACCCCGGTGCCGAAGCCGACCAACTCTCCCGGCTCGACGCATGGCGCAGCGCGCGCGACGAGGGCGCCGTTAAACAAGCATTGGCCGACCTACGTGCCGCCGCCAGCGCGGGCGACAACATCATGCCCGCCTCCATCGCCGCCGCCAAGGCGGGCGTCACCACCGGCGAATGGGCCGCGCAGATGCGTGCCGTTCACGGGGAATATCGTGGCCCGACAGGGGTTTCCCCGGGCCAGTCCAACGAGACCGAAGGCTTGGACGATCTGCGCGACGCGGTGGATGCGGTCAGCGATAAACTGGGCCGCAGGCTGAAATTCCTCGTCGGCAAACCGGGGCTCGACGGCCACTCTAACGGGGCAGAGCAGATCGCCGTCCGCGCCCGCGATTGCGGCATGGACATCAGCTATGAAGGCATCCGCCTGACGCCCGCGGAAATCGTCGAAGCCGCGCAGACGGAAGCCGCCCATGTGGTCGGCCTGTCGATCCTCTCGGGCTCGCATGTGCCATTGGTCGAAGACCTAATGCAGCGCATGGCCGAGGCAGGGTTGAACCATATCCCGGTCATCGTCGGCGGCATCATTCCCGAGGCTGACGCAACACGTTTGCGCGCTGCCGGAGTGGCGCAGGTCTATACCCCGAAAGATTTCGAATTGAACGTGATCATGGAAGATATCATTGCGCTGGCCGACCCCAAAGCGGTGGCCGCAGAATAGGCTGACACAAAATACAACGTGCAATTAACCAATTGGATCTATAATTCCCCGTACCAGCACAATCTGGAAAGGAAATATCAGATATGGAAAAAGACCTGAAATCCATGAGCCGCAAGGAATTGGAGAAACTTCTGTCGGATGTCAAAAAGGCATTGCAGGCCGCGCAGGCCCGCGAACGCCGGGCGGCACGTAAGGCGGCCGAGAAGGCTGCGGCGGAATATGGCTTTTCCCTGAATGAGTTAGCTGATGAACAACCCGCACCCAAGAAGGCAAAGAAACCGCACAAAGCGGCTACGGGCCCGAAATCGAAACCTCAGTTTTCCAACCCCAAAGACCCGTCCCAGACTTGGACAGGAAAAGGCCGTCAGCCGAATTGGTTTCGCGCCCAAGTAGAGAATGGTGCCGATCCGGAAACGATGCGGATTTAACCATTTCCCGAATTGCGGGAATTTGGCGCCGCGTGAATGGAAATTCACCGGCGCCTTTTTTTATTCTTGAGGGAAAGCGAATTGGGTAGCCGTCCCAATTGTCGTGCGCCCGTCCGCTTTACGTCACGCCCCCTCCCCCATCGCGGCCCTTGTGAAGCCCGCCTCGGGCAGGCAAAATGCGCCAAACATCAGGAGACAGAAATGACCGTCCATATTGGCGCGAAACCCGGCGATATCGCCGACACCGTATTGATGCCCGGCGACCCCTACCGCGCAAAATGGGCGGCAGAGACCTTTTTGGAAGGGGCCGAGCTGGTCAACGAAGTGCGCGGCATGCTGGGCTTCACCGGCACATGGCGCGGCAACCGCGTCACCATCCAAGGCTCCGGCATGGGCATGCCCTCGCTGTCGATCTACGCCAATGAGTTGATGACGGAATATGGCGCGCAAACTCTGATCCGCATCGGCTCTTGTGGGGGGATGCAGAGCCATGTCGGCATTCGCGATGTTATCATCGCGATGACCGCCAGCACCATCACCTCGCCCTCCTCCGGTATTTTCCGCGAATTAAACTACGCCCCCTGCGCCGATTGGGGCCTGCTGCGTGCCGCCGTGCAAGCGGCCGAGAAGCTGGAGGCGAAAACCCATGTCGGCGGGATCTATTCTTCGGACGTCTTTTATGCCGAACGCCCCGATCTGGACGAGCAGATGGTGCGCCACGGTATTCTGGGTGTCGAGATGGAAGCGGCGGAGCTTTACACGCTGGCCGCGCGGCACAAGCGCCGGGCACTGGCGGTCTTGACCGTGAGCGACCATTTGCAGACCGGTGAGGCGCTGCCGTCGGAAGACCGGGAGAAAAGCTTTGGTGATATGGTTGAGATTGCGCTGGAAGCGGCCTTTGCCTGACCGTCGCGTCCGCTGAGAGTGCGGACGGTATTTGAAAAAGGATGAAGAGGCGCGGCGGGGGTCGCGCCTTTTGCTTTTGTGGGGCTGGTATCAGGCGTTTTGACCGGCGAGGCGCCCGGAGTAGAGGCAGCCGCCCAGAAAGGTGCCTTCGAGGGCGTTGTAGCCGTGGTAGCCGCCGCCGCCAAAGCCGCAGACCTCCCCGGCGGCGAAGAGGCCGGGCAGGACCGTGCCTTCGGGGGTGAGCACGCGGCCTTGGAGATCGCTGTGCAGCCCGCCGAGGGATTTCCGGGTGAGGATGTTGAGGCGCACGGCGATCAGCGGGCCGTTGGCAGGGTCGAGGATAGCGTGAGGTTTGGCGGTCCGGATCAGCCGGTCGCCGCGGTAGGCGCGGGCCCCGCGGATTGCGGTGATCTGGGCATCTTTTGCAAAGGGGTTGTCCAGTTGACCATCGCGGGCTTCGATCTGGGTGCGGATGTGGTCAAGGCGGACGGGCGCCTCGGGGGTGAGCGCGTTCATCCGGGTGACAAGGGTGTCGAGGTCGTCAGCGACGATGAAGTCTGCGCCTTTGTCCTTGAACGCCTCAACTGCGGCGGTGGCGCCTTCGCCGAGGCGGGCTTTGAGCACCTCGCGCCAGCTGCCGGAGGTGAGGTCGGGGTTCTGTTCAGAGCCCGAGAGGGCGAATTCCTTTTCAATGATCTTTTGTGTGAGGATGAACCAGCTGTGCTCGCCCGCTTGAAGGATGCGGCGCAGGGTTGAGAGCGTGTCGAAACCGGGCATGCAGGGCGCCTCCATCCGGTTGCCCTTGGCGTCGAACCACATCGACGATGGGCCGGGCAGGATGCGGATGCCGTGGTTGGGCCAGATCGGGTTCCAGTTCTGGACGCCTTCGCAATAGTGCCACATGCGGTCTTCGTTGATCAGCCCTGCCCCGGCTTTTGCGGCGATGGCGTGCATCTTGCCGTCGACGTAGTCGGGCACGCCGCTGACCATCTGGCGCGGGGCGGGGCCGAGGCGGTCGGTTGGCCAGTGTTTTCGCACCAGATCATGGTTCGCGCCGATGCCACCGGTGGTGAGGATCACCGCCTCGGCGCTGTGGTCGAAATCGGCTTTGATGGAGCGCGAGGTGATGTGGCCGCGTGGGGCGCTGCTGTCGTCGAGGACATCCCCCGCGACGCCCGTCACGGCGCCGTCGGTGGTGATCAGACGGGTCACCCGGTGGCGGAAGCCGAGACGTAGTTGGCCTTTGGCCGCATGTTCCTGCATGAGCCGCGCAAAGGGGGCGACGACGCCGGTACCGGTGCCCCATGTGATGTGGAAGCGCGGGACGGAGTTGCCGTGGCCCTCTGCCCCTGCCCCACCGCGTTCGGCCCAGCCGACGACCGGGAACCAGCGCATGCCGAAACCTTGCAGCCAGTCGCGCATGTCGCCCGCGGCCCATTCGAGGAAACCCACCGCCAGCGCGCGGGGATTGGCGTCTTCGGGCCGGTCAAATTGCGCGGACCCCATCCAGTCGCGATAGGCCAGTTCCGGGCTGTCGCGGATGCCCATGCGGCGCTGCTCGGGCGTGTCGACCATGAAGAGCCCGCCAAGCGACCAGAACGCCTGTCCGCCAAGGCTTTGCGGCCCTTCCTGATCCAGCAGCAGAACCCGGCGCCCGCGCAGCACCGCTTCGTGAGCGGCCACCATGCCAGCCAAGCCCGCGCCGACGACGATCACATCTGCGTTGAAAGTCTCACTGCCCATCGCACCTCTCCCCTTTTGAAACGAGTGTGCGGCGAGTTCACGGCAAAGGCAATGTCACAGGCGCGGCGTGTCGAGCCCTTTGAGGCAGCGGTCCGGCGGGCCTTCGCTGCGGTAGGCTTCGGCCCCGCAGGCGACGCAGTGGTATTTGCGCAAAGCGCCCTTGTCGCCGGTCCGGTCTTCGCGCCAGCGGCAATCGCGCGTCGGCGCGTTGCGGCGGGCAAAGATCAGCACGATCACAAAGACGACAACGATGATGAAGGGCAGGATCATAAGATCACCAAAGGCCCGGCGCTTGGCCGGGCCTTGTTGTCTTTAGACGGTCCGTTCGACCATCAGTTTCTTGATATTGGCAATCGCCGCGGCCGGGTTCAGCCCCTTGGGGCAGGTCTTGGCGCAGTTCATGATCGTGTGGCAGCGGTAGAGCTTGAACGGGTCTTCGAGGTCATCCAGACGCTCGCCCGTGGCCTCATCCCGGCTGTCGATGATCCAGCGGTAGGCGTGCAGCAGGGCGGCTGGCCCAAGGTAGCGGTCGCCGTTCCACCAGTAGCTGGGGCAGGATGTCGAGCAGCAGGCGCACATGATGCACTCATAGAGGCCATCGAGCTTAGCGCGGTCGTCGATCGACTGCTTCCACTCTTTGCGGGGCTCGGGTGTCTCGGTTTCCAGCCAGGGCTGGATCGAGGCGTGCTGGGCGTAGAAGTGGGTCAGGTCGGGGATCAGGTCTTTGACCACCGGCATATGCGGCAGCGGGTAGATTTTGACCACGCCGTTGATCTCTTCCATGCCGTACGTACAGGCCAGCGTGTTGATGCCATCGATGTTCATCGCGCAGGAGCCGCAGATGCCTTCGCGACAGGAGCGGCGGAAGGTCAGCGTGGGGTCAATCTCGTTTTTGATCTTGATCAGCGCATCAAGGATCATCGGCCCGCAATCGTCCATGTCGACGAAATAGGTGTCGAGCGCCGGGTTCTTCCCGTCGTCGGGGTTCCAGCGATAGATGTGGAACTCACGCAGGTTGGTCGCGCCTTGCGGTTTGGGCCATGTCTTACCGCTGGTCATGCGGGAGTTTTTCGGAAGCGTCAGTTGAACCATTGTGCGTCTCCTAAAGCGTCAGACCGGCTGCGGGCGCGGCGGCCAGCAGGCAGGTACGGGTCTCGGGGCGCGACAGGATCGTGCGCACGGTGCCCGCTGTTGTGTCATCCACGCCGACCACGGCGGCGCGGGCCAATTCGCGCAGTTCCAGCGCGTCGGCATTGTCGATGATGCAGTCGGTGAAGGGCGTGATCAGCTCTTTGGGCACCTGCGGGAAGCGGGTGGCCAAGATTTCGGTCACCACCCCTTTGGAGCCTTGGCGGGCGGTGTCATCCACCGCCTGCTGGACTTCGACACAGCCCGAGAGAGCGAACAACGTGGCCGCGATGAGTGCTGTGCGAACCATCAATACACCCGTGCCTTGGGGGCGATTTTCTTCATGTCGATCCCGCCTTCGTCTTCTTTGGTCAGCGGGTCGAGGTGCACAGCGCGGTAGGTGAGTTTCGCGTCATTGCCATCGAACCACGCCAGCGAGTGCTTGCGCCACTCGTCGTCGTTCCGATCCGGGTAGTCCTCATGGGCGTGTGCACCACGGCTCTCTTTGCGGGCAGCGGCGGCGGTGATCGTGGCGGTGGCGTTGGGCATGAGGTTGGTCAGCTCCAGCGTCTCCATCAGGTCCGAGTTCCACACGAGGCTGCGGTCGGTGACATGCAGGTCGTTCAGCTTGTCGGCGACTTCGATCATCTTCTCGCGGCCCTCTTCCAGCGTCTTATCGGTGCGGAAGACGGCGGCATCGGCTTGCATGGTTTTTTGCATCTCAAGCCGCAGCTCGGCGGTGGGCGTGCCGCCCTTGGCATTGCGCAGACCGTCGAAACGATCGAATGCCTTTTCCACCGATTTGAGGTTCGGCGCAGGCACCGGGCTGTCGGCGTCGACAATCTTGGCGGCGCGGATCGCGGCGGCGCGGCCAAAGACCACGAGGTCAATGAGCGAGTTGGAGCCAAGCCGGTTCGCACCGTGGACCGAAGCACAGCCCGCCTCGCCCACAGCCATCAGGCCGGGTGCGATGGCGTCGGGGTTGTCGGCGGTCGGGTTCAGCACTTCGCCCCAATAGTTGGTGGGGATGCCGCCCATGTTGTAGTGCACCGTCGGCAGCACCGGGATCGGCTCTTTCGTGAGGTCCACCCCGGCAAAGATACGCGCGGATTCCGAGATGCCCGGCAGGCGCAGGTCTAGCGTTTCGGGCGGCAGGTGGTTCAGGTGCAGGTGGATGTGGTCTTTGTTTTCGCCCACACCACGGCCTTCGCGGATTTCCATCGTCATGCAGCGCGAGACAACGTCGCGGGATGCGAGGTCTTTGTAGGTCGGCGCGTAGCGTTCCATGAAACGCTCGCCTTCGGAATTGGTGAGGTACCCGCCCTCGCCCCGTGCGCCTTCGGTGATCAGACAGCCCGCACCGTAGATGCCGGTGGGGTGGAACTGAACGAATTCCATATCTTGCAGCGGCAGACCCGCGCGGGCTGCCATGCCGCCACCGTCGCCGGTGCAGGTGTGCGCCGAGGTCGCCGAGAAATAGGCACGGCCATAGCCGCCGGTCGCCAGCACGACCATCTTGGCGCTGAACAGGTGCATAGTGCCGTCGTCGAGCTTCCAGCAGAGCACGCCTTGGCAAACGCCGTCGTCCGACATGATCAGATCGATGGCGAAATATTCGATGAAGAATTCCGCGTTTTGCTTCAGCGACTGGCCGTAGAGCGTGTGCAGGATCGCGTGACCGGTCCGGTCGGCGGCGGCACAGGTGCGCTGCACGGGGGGCCTTCGCCAAATTCGGTGGTGTGGCCGCCGAAAGGACGCTGATAGATCTTGCCCTCTTCGGTGCGCGAAAACGGCACACCGTAATGCTCAAGCTCGTAAACCGCCTTGGGCGCTTCGCGGGCGAGGTATTCCATCGCGTCGGTGTCACCCAGCCAGTCAGAGCCTTTGACCGTGTCATACATATGCCACTGCCAGTTGTCGGGGCCCATGTTGCTCAAGGACGCGGCGATGCCACCCTGCGCCGCCACGGTGTGCGAACGGGTTGGGAAAACCTTGGAGATACAAGCCGTGCGCAGCCCCTGCTCCGCCATGCCCAAAGTCGCGCGCAGACCAGCACCGCCTGCCCCCACCACGACAACGTCATATTCGTGGGTTTCATATTCATATGCTGCCATTTAATCGGTCTCCCGTTTGGGCGTATTTATTACAGGGCGAGCTTGGCGATGGCGAAAACGCCGACCGCTGCTGCGCCGTAGCTGATGATGGTCATCACGATGAGGGCGACTTTGTTGGCGAGACCGTGGACATAATCCTCGATCAGCACCTGCACGCCATCATTGAAGTGTTTAAAGCCCACGATCAGCGTCAGCGCCGCCACGATGGCCGGGAAAGGCCGCGCGTAATAGGCGAGGATCTCTTCGTATGTGCCGCCAAGCGCGCTGCCAAAGGTGAAGACGAACAGCGGGATCAACACCAGCAGCGCCAGCGAAGAGACTTTCATCGCCCAGAAATGCGCGGTGCCGGTTTTCGCCGAGCCAAGGCCGCGGGCGCGTTTGCGATCTGTCATGTATGCCATGGTGTCGCTCCTCAAACGATAATGATGGTCAGGATGGTCAGCACGACCGACCCGATCAGTGCCGCGATGCCTAGCTTTTCAGCGGTCGGCACGTCGAGCATGCGGCCTGTGTCCCAGATCAGGTGTCGGATGCCGGCGAGCGTGTGATACCACAGACCCAAGAGCGACAGGGTGAACACCAGATCACCGAACCAGCTGGTCATGATCCCGTTCACGGTATCAAAATACTCAACCGACGTCGCCGCGGCGAGGAACCACCACACGATCAACAGCGCGGTGATCAACATCGCGTTGCCGGTGATCCGGGTGAGAATCGACGTCATAGAGGTCAATTGTGGGCGGTAGATCGTCAAATGCGGGGAAAGCGGGCGGTTACCCCGGTTCACATCGGCCATGGCGCGGTCCTTTGTCCTGTGCTTTGTCCTGTGCTTTGCATCTTGATAGCGGTTTTTACAGGACTGTCACGGGGAACTGCGGGGAATCTGCGAGGTTTGGCCAGTGTTTCGGTGGAAAAATGGCAGACTGATGTGGTCATGCCCACTTTTGTGATCACAGCAGATTATCGTGTGATCACAAATTCTGCATCTCCCCGGAACGAAAAAGCGCGCCCCGTGAGGGACGCGCTTTCCAATTGATATGCTCTGGCGCTTACGCGAGGCTCTCGTCGATGCCTTTGCAGGCTTCGACCAGACCTTTGACCGCGTTGACGGAATTGTCGAACATGGTCTGTTCGTCTTTGTTCATCGAAATCTCGACCACGCGCTCAATACCACCGGCACCGATCACTGTAGGCACGCCCACATAGAAGCCATTCAAGCCGTAGGCACCGTCAACATAAGCGGCGCAAGGAAGCACGCGCTTTTGGTCTTTCAGATAGCTTTCAGCCATCTCAATCGCCGATGTCGCAGGCGCGTAGAAGGCGGAACCTGTTTTTAGCAGGCCAACGATCTCGGCGCCACCATCACGGGTGCGCTGCACAATCGCGTCGAGCTTGTCTTGCGTGGTCCAGCCCATTTTTACCAGATCGGGCAGCGGGATGCCTGCAACGGTGGAGTAGCGCACCAGCGGCACCATTGTGTCGCCGTGGCCGCCCAGAACGAAGGCAGTGACGTCTTTCATCGAGACGTTGAACTCAGTCGCGAGGAAGTGACGGAAACGCGCGCTATCAAGCACGCCTGCCATGCCGCAAACCTTGTTGTGCGGCAGACCGGAGAATTCACGCAGCGCCCACACCATCGCGTCGAGCGGGTTGGTGATGCAGATCACGAAAGCGTCGGGGGCGTGTTTGGCAATGCCCTCGCCCACGGATTTCATAACCTTAAGGTTGATGCCCAGCAGGTCATCGCGGCTCATGCCCGGCTTGCGCGCAACCCCGGCGGTGACGATGCAGACGTCCGCGCCTGCGATATCCGCGTAATCTTGGGTGCCCGACATGGTGGCGTCGAACTTGCCCGAGGGGCCCGACGACGCGATATCGAGAGCTTTGCCCTCGGGTGTGCCCTCGGCAATGTCAAAAAGGACGACATCGCCCAATTCCTTCAACGCTGCGAGATGGGCGAGAGTGCCGCCGATTTGCCCCGCGCCAATAAGCGCGATCCTGGGTCTGGCCATGGTCATGTCTCCGACAGAGGTTTCATTTGCGCCGGAGATACCGAAATGCACGGTCCCGTGCAAGTTGCAGCATTGAACAGCGGCTAACCCCTGCCCTCGCCACGAAAAAGGCCGCCCCGTGGGGCGGCCAATTGCTGAAACTTAAGGCGAAATATTAGTCGCCTTGGTACTCAGGCTGCGATTCCAGACGCTCTTCGGTGCTGTCGATGTAGATACGTACATCATCACCTTCGACGTTTTTCAGAACCTGCAGTTCGTCAAATGTCACGGCCACTGGCTTTTCGCCTAGACCAAGGAAGCCGCCAACGTTGATGACAACACGGTCGATCTGGCCGTTGTCGCCGATCAGCAGCGTGTCGATCTCACCTACGGTTTCGTCATTGGCACCATAGACATAGGAGCCTTCGAGGTCGTCAGCGCTCATCTGTTGGATCATGTCCGCTTCGGCAGCGGCATAGCCTTCACGCTCAACTTCGGGGCGCGGCAGCAGTTCACGCTCAACAGTTTCGTCGCCGGTGATCACGGTGGTGTTGGCATCCGCTTCGTTGACAGCTTCTTCTGTCTCAGCTTCGGCGTTCTCCATCATGGTTTCGGCTTCTTGCTCCATTTCCTCGGATTCGGCCTCTACTTCGTTGGCCATCTCTTCGGTTTCGGCTTCAAGGTTCTCGGCCGCGTTCTCGGTGTCTTGAACCATTTCCTCGGTCTCGGCCTCTACTTCATTGGCCATTTCCTCGGTTTCGGTTTCGCCGTTGGTGACGACGGTGACGTTGTCGTCAGTCTCGGTCATCGCTTCGCCTTCCATCGCTTCGCCGTCCATCATGGGGCGTTCGAATTCAGGCGCTTGCTCCAGCATCTCTTTCGAGGTGTTCACAACGAGGAAACGGTCGCCGTCTTCGTCGTTCAGGATGCGAATCTTGTCCATGGAGATGGAAACGTCACGTTCGCCCAGCCCAAGGAAACCGCCGATGCCGAGGATAACGGCAGTCACTTCGCCGTCTTTCGACACGATGATGTCGTTGATCTCGCCGATGTCATCCCATTCCTGCTCTGCGCCATTGGCAACGGGGGTGGCCGCATCGACTTCGGCTTCAGAGTTGTAAATGCGCATGCCGATCAGGTCGGATGCAAGGAAGTCTGTTTGTTCAACAGCAACGTTGCCAAAGCCTTCGGAATGCGCTTCCGCAAAGGCTGCGCCGGTCATTGTCAGTACGATGGCCGTGGTGCTCAGAAAACGTTTCATTGTAGTACTCCTTCCAAAATTGAGCGTTAATTGCTCTTCTGGAACCACAACCCGGATGGCCCTATCCAGTTCCACTGCCACGCAAATAAATAGATCGCGCCACCTTGGCCCAGACACAGGAAAGGCGGCCAATGGCCGCCCGTGCATTCAGTCAATATCGCCCTTTTCAGGCGTCTTCGCCCTTGGCAGGCAATGCTTCGGCCAATGCCTCAAACCCCTGCCCCGAGGCGACCAGACAGGTGATCCCATTGACCCCGGTCACCGTGATCGTCCAGCTGCCCGTTTGATCCGACGCGAAAACCTCCATCACCGCGTTGTCGCCGCCCAGCCCCATCGACTGGCGCGTTTCCCCATAACCATCGGCCAGCCGCAGCATCACATGATCGCGCGGCGCGCAGTTGCGCGGGGTCTGCGCCTCTGTCGTCGTGGCCAGCACGATTGCAGAGGCGGCGGTGAGTGCCGCGAGGTGGATAAATTTAACAAAACCTGACATAGCATCTGCCTTTGCATCAAAAGGCGTGACCCTTGGGGATGACAATGCGCGTCTTTCGCACCGGCCCTTAGGCAGCCTTGGTTGAAATGACTGCATCCGCTTTGCAAAAGGGTGCGGCAGATGCGATGCGCAAAAGACTGCGCCTCAAGCCTGAAGGACTGGTTAATCTGCCGCCCGCAAAAACAGCGCAACGGGTTCGCTGCGTCGCGGCATGTTTTGCCTTGAAGTTTTCGCACAAAAATGCCCCTCTGTGCGCAACAATGTTAGGCGGCCAATGCGCCGCCCTGCCCGAGGAGCCTTACATGACCGCCACAACCCGCCCGCTGCGTTCCGTTCTCTACATCCCCGGCTCCAAGCCCCGCGCCCTCGACAAAGCGCGCGGATTGGCCTGCGACGCGGTGATCTTCGACCTCGAAGATGCCGTCTCCCCCGAGGAAAAGGTCGCCGCCCGCGAGACATTGGCCGAGGCGCTTGCCACAGGCGGCTACGGCGCGCGGATGCGGGTGGTGCGGATCAACGGGCTGGACACCGAATGGGGCGTCGATGACGCCCGTGCCGCCGCCGCGATGAAGCCCGACGCGATTCTCTTGCCCAAGGTCGGATCCCCCGCCGATCTCGAAGCGCTGACCGAGATTGTGGGCGACATCCCGCTCTGGGCGATGATGGAAACCCCCGGTGCCATGCTCAACGCCGCCGCTATCGCCGGACACCGCCAGTTGCAGGCCATGGTCATGGGCACCAATGATCTAGCGAAAGACCTGCAAACCCGCTTCCGCCCCGACCGCCTGCCGCTGATCACAGGGCTGGGCCTCTGCCTGCTGGCCGCCAAGGCGCATGGCGTGGCAATCATCGATGGGGTGTATAACGCCTTTAAGGACGACGACGGGCTGCAGTCCGAATGCCAACAGGGCCGTGACATGGGCTTTGACGGCAAAACGCTGATCCACCCCGCCCAGCTCGACATCGCCAACGCGGCCTTCACCCCGTCGGAAGACGAAGCCGCCCTCGCCCGCCGTCAGATCGACGCCTATGAAGAGGCACAGGCGGCGGGCCAAGGTGTGGCGGTCGTTGATGGCAAGATCGTGGAAAATCTCCATGTTGCCACCGCCCGCGAAACACTGGCAAAACTGGCGGCAATTGCAGCCATGAGCCCGGAGCCCTCGCCATGACAATCCTTATCCTCGGTCTGATCCTTTGGATCGGTGCCCATCTTTTCAAACGCCTGATGCCCGCCCAACGGGCGCAGATGGGCACCGCGGGCCGAGGCGCGGTGGCCGCCGCACTGGTCGTGGCGCTGGCCCTCATCATCTGGGGCTATCGCGCGGCGGAGTTCATGCCGGTCTGGAACCCGCCGAGTTTCCTGACGCACCTTAACAACCTTCTGATGCTGCTGGCCTTCTGGGTCTTCGGCTCAAGCGCCGCCAAGGGGGCCAAAGCGTGGCCCGCCTATAAGACCCGCCACCCGCAACTGCTGGCCGTGAAAATCTGGGCCACTGCACACCTACTGGTGAACGGTGATCTCGCCTCGATCCTGCTCTTCGGCACCATGCTGGGCTGGGCGGTGAGCGAAGTAATCCTCATCAACAGGGCCGAGCCGGGCTGGACGCCCCCGCCCCACGCAGGCCGCGCCACCTATATCCGTCTGATCGTGATCTCCACGATCCTCTTTGTCCTCGTCGCCGGCATTCACACTTGGCTCGGCGTTATTCCCTTCCCTCATTGACCCGGAGCCTTCCATGAAAGTTTACCGCTTCCTTTCCGAAGAAGACACGTCCGCCTTTTGCCACAAGGTCACCGACGCGCTGAACAAAGGCTGGGAGCTTTACGGCACCCCGACCCAGACATGGGACCACAAGGCCGGTGTCATGCGCTGCGGCCAAGCGGTGGTGAAAGACGCCCCCGGCACCTATTCGCCCGACACCAAACTGGGCGAGCAGTGATGAGCAAGACCAACCGCGGCCGCTTTTTCGAAGACTACCAACTGGGCGAGGTGCTGCATCACGCGGTGCCCCGCACCGTCGGCGCGGGCGAACGCGCGCTCTATCACGCGCTCTACCCCGCGCGGCACGCGCTTTATTCCGCCGATAGTTTCGCCCAGTCCTGCGGGCTGAAGGCCAGCCCGCTCGACGATATGATCGCCTTTCACATCGTTTTTGGGAAAACCGTGCCTGATGTCTCGCTCAATGCCGTGGCCAATCTGGGCTATGCCCAGGGCCGCTGGCTGCGGCCCGTCTGGCCCGGTGACACGCTGCGCGCGGAAAGCGAGGTCATCGGCCTCAAGCAAAACTCCAACGGCAAGACCGGCGTCGTCTGGGTCCGCACCACCGGATTGAACCAGCATGACGAAAAGGTGCTCGACTATGTCCGCTGGGTCATGGTCCGCAAAGGCGATATCGACGCCCCCGCGCCCGAGACGATCGTGCCCGATCTGCCCGACGCCCTGTCCGTGGATCAATTGCACATCCCGCAGGGCCTCGACTTCTCCAACTACGACTTCGCCCGCGCCGGGGAGCCGCACCGCTGGGGAGACTACGAGGTCGGCGAAAAGATCGACCACGTCGATGGCGTCACGATCGAAGAGGCCGAGCACATGATGGCCACGCGCCTGTGGCAGAACACGGCCAAAGTGCATTTCGACACCTCCGCCCGCCCGGATGGGTCGCGGCTGATCTATGGCGGTCACGTGATCTCAATGGCGCGGACGCTGTCCTTCAACGGGCTGGCCAATGCGCAGATGGTCGTGGGCCTCAACGGCGGGGCGCATGCCAACCCCTGCCTTGCCGGTGATACCATTCGCGCTTGGTCCGAAGTGCTCGACAAGGCCGAGACCTCAGCCCCCGGTGTTGGCGCTGTGCGTTTGCGGCTGGTCGCGACCAAAGGCGGCGCGCCGTTCGAACTGCGTGACGCGGCGGGCAAATACCGCCCCGAGGTTCTGCTTGACCTCGATTACTGGGCGCTCATGCCCCGCTAAAGCGCTGGCCCGCCCCTTTGGCCGGGCCAGCTATCCCCCGCAATACAAGCAAAAATCAGCCGATTCGGAGCCGTTGAGCGCATTTGTGATCACACGTATTTATCGTGTGATCACAAAACGCATTTTTAGCTGGTCAATCCCGGCTTTCTCCGAAAAAACCCTTACAGGAACGAAAGTCATCCCCATACTACGGGGCAACTGGAACAGAAACGGGACCGTTTTCATGAACATCCACGAATATCAGGCAAAAGCCCTCCTGCGCAGCTATGGCGCCCCTGTCTCCGACGGCCGCGTTGTGCTGAAGGCAGAAGATGCCAAGAACGCAGCCGGCGAAATGGACGGACCGCTTTGGGTTGTCAAAGCGCAGATCCACGCAGGCGGTCGCGGCAAAGGCAGCTTCAAAGAAGCCGCCGCTGGCGAAAAAGGCGGTGTGCGCCTTACCAAATCCGTGGAAGAAGCCGCTGAAGAAGCTAAAAAGATGCTGGGCAAAACGCTGGTCACGCACCAGACCGGCCCCGCAGGCAAGCAGGTCAACCGCATCTACATCGAAGACGGTTCCGACATTGAGCGCGAATTGTACCTCGCCCTGCTGGTTGACCGCCAGACCAGCCGCATCTCCTTTGTCTGCTCCACCGAAGGCGGCATGGACATCGAAGAGGTCGCCGAAGCGACACCCGAAAAAATCCTCAGCTTCTCTGTCGATCCGGCCACCGGCTACCAGCCCTACCACGGCCGCCGCGTTGCCTTTTCGCTGGGTCTTGAAGGCACAGCCGTCAAGCAGTGCGTCAAACTGATGGGTCAGCTTTACCAAGCCTTCGTCGACAAAGACATGGAGATGCTTGAGATCAACCCGCTGATCGTCATGCCCGGCAACGACCTGAAAGTGCTGGACGCGAAAGTCGGCTTTGACGGCAACGCCATGTACCGCCAGCCCGACATCGCCAACCTGCGCGACGAGACCGAGGAAGACTCGAAAGAACTCGAAGCCTCCAAGTATGACCTGAACTACATCGCGCTCGACGGTGAAATCGGCTGCATGGTGAACGGTGCGGGCCTTGCGATGGCGACGATGGACATCATAAAACTCTACGGTGCCGAGCCTGCCAACTTCCTCGACGTGGGCGGCGGTGCGACCAAAGAGAAAGTCACCGAAGCTTTCAAGATCATCACCTCCGACGAAAACGTCAAAGGCATCTTGGTCAACATCTTCGGCGGCATCATGCGCTGTGACGTCATCGCCGAGGGCGTTGTCGCTGCGGTGAAAGAAGTCGGTCTGAAAGTGCCGCTGGTTGTTCGCCTTGAGGGCACCAACGTCGAAGAAGGCAAAGCGATCATCAACAACTCCGGTCTTGATGTCATCGCCGCCGACGACCTGAAAGATGGCGCACAGAAGATCGTGAAAGCTGTCAAAGGCTAAACCCTCCCCGGCCATCCCCCCACGGCTTTCGCGCCGGTCGGGGGTGGCCGATATCACCGTTCTTGCCGCCCCCGTGCGGCAGGGGCAAATGCGACGACGCCGCGCCGCGCCCACCCAATGATGCCCCGATGAGCAATGAGGTCAGTATGGATCAATCTCCCAAATCCTCCCCCGTCTTGACGGGCATTGCGCTATTGGGGGCCGGCATTCTGATCCGGCAATGGCACCCCGACGCCCTGCGTCTGCCTGAGCCTGCCAACCATCACCGCCGCGACCGCGGCCTGCGGCGCGCCGCGCGCAAGTCGCGCAACGGGTTGGCGATGATCCTACCATCGAACCTCACCGGCTCCATTGGGCGCAGCCTGATGATCATGGGCGCGGGCCTGCTGACCCTGCGACTGCTGGATCTGCTGGCTGATCAAGATGAGCAGCTTTACTGATGCCTGTCCTGTCGTCCGCTCCCCTTATGCCCAAAGCGGCCAAGCGCGACCGCGCTGCGCTAAAGGTGGTTCTATGACGCGGGCGCTTTCCTCCTCTCTCACCGGCTGGTGGGTGATCCTCGCCCTTATTGTGGCTTTTGCCGTGCAGATGGTGGTCGTGAACGCCCTCCCGGTCGCCACGCAGACCACCCTGCTGGCCGAAGGCGGTTTTTACGAAAACCTTTCGGTCGTGGGCTACCTGCTCTGCATTGTGGCGCTGGTCTGGACGCTGCGCGGCGCGGTGCTGCGGGTCTGGTATCTGCCGCTGGTGCTGGCGGTCATGGCGGCGCGCGAATTGGACCTCGACAAAAGCCTCTTCTCTCGCGGTCTGTTCAAAGCCCGGCAATATACCGGTGAGGGCGTGCCACTGGCCGAACGGCTGATCGCAGCGCTGATCCTTGCGTCGATCGTCACCGCGATTTTCCTCATGCTCTGGCGTCACGCTCGGCCCTATCTCTCGGCCCTCTGGCACGGCCGTGCATGGGCCGGGGCCGTCCTGATGGGGATCGGTTTCACCGTCGCTTACAAACTGCTCGACGGCATCGCCCGCAAACTCGCCCCCTTAGGGATCGAGATTTCCGCCGATGCCGAACGCACCGCTTTCGTCGTCGAGGAGATCGGGGAGCTTGGCATCCCGGTCATGTTCCTCGCCGCCATCCTGCTGTGGCCCGGCCCTTCGCCTGCCACGGCGCATCCCACCAACCGGGCGCACCGCGTCTGACGCCCCCGGGGCCCGCCCCCGGGATTAAATATCACCGACCAAGGAAGAAATCATGGCCGTACTAGTCAACGAAAACACCAAAGTCATCTGTCAGGGTCTGACCGGCTCGCAGGGGACGTTCCACACCGAACAGGCCATCGCCTATGGCACCAAGATGGTCGGCGGCGTGACACCCGGCAAAGGCGGTCAGACGCACCTCGACCTGCCCGTGTTCAACTCCGTGCACGAAGCCAAGCACGTGACCGAGGCGAACGCCTCCGTGATCTACGTCCCGCCCCCTTCGCGGCAGATTCGATCCTTGAGGCGATCGACGCCGAGATGGAGCTGATCGTCTGCATCACCGAAGGCATTCCGGTGCTTGACATGGCCCGCGTCGCCCGCGCGCTCGAAGGCTCCAAGTCGCGCCTGATCGGCCCCAACTGCCCTGGTGTGATCACGCCTGACGCCTGTAAAATCGGCATCATGCCGGGCCACATCCACCGCCGCGGCTCCGTCGGCGTTGTCTCGCGCTCGGGCACGCTGACTTATGAGGCGGTCAAGCAGACCACCGACATGGGCCTTGGCCAATCCTCTGCCGTGGGCATCGGCGGCGACCCGATCAAAGGGACCGAGCATATCGACGTGCTGGAAATGTTCCTTGCCGACCCCGAGACCCAGTCGATCATCATGATCGGTGAAATCGGCGGCTCCGCCGAAGAGGAAGCGGCGCAGTTCTTGGCCGACGAAAAGAAGAAAGGCCGCTGGAAGCCCACCGCTGGCTTCATCGCGGGCCGCACGGCCCCTCCCGGCCGCCGCATGGGCCACGCAGGCGCAATTGTCGCCGGTGGTAAAGGCGACGCGGAGAGCAAGATCGAAGCGATGAAAGAAGCCGGTATCGTTGTGGCAGACAGCCCCGCGACACTGGGCGAAGCGGTCAAAGAAGCGATCGACAAGGGCTGATGCCCGCCGGGCGGGCCTTGGCCCGCCCATTGACCCACTCTGCAAAGCACTACGTTTTGCGGGGTCTTGAAAAGAACCACCCGGCGCCGCCCGCTTGCGAAGGAGGGTAAGATGCACATTCAGACCGCGCTCACTCCCTCCCGCCCCCGCGTGGCGCTGGCCCTTGGGCAAACGCCCGAACCGGCGGCCTTGGCTGACCTTGTGACCCCGCCCTCAATACCTATGGCCCCCCGCCCCGGGCCTGACTATAGACCGACCCTGATTCTGACCCTGTCCCGTCTGCCCCGCCGAACAAAGGTGACCCAATGACCGACCAACCCGCCAACGAACAGTTCCACGCCTCTTCCTTCATGGAAGGCGAAAACGCGGAATATCTTGAGGCGATGTACGCCCGCTATGCCAACGACCCCAACACGGTCGACGAGGCATGGCAGACGTTTTTCGCGGCGATGGGCGATGACGCCGAAACCGCACAGGCCGAGGCCGCTGGCCCCTCTTGGGCGCGGCCCGATTGGCCCCCGCCCCCAGAGCGAGGTGATGGGCGCGCTGACCGGCGTCTGGCCCGAACCGACCGAAGCAAAAGCCGCTGGCGACAAGATCAAGAAAAAGGCCGAGGAAAAGGGCGTTGCCGTCTCGGATGACCAAATCCGCGCCGCCGTGCTCGACAGCATCCGCGCGCTCATGCTGATCCGCGCCTACCGCATCCGTGGGCACCTCGCCGCGCAACTCGACCCCTTGGGCATGCGCGACATGGGCAACCAGCCCGAGCTTGACCCGAAATCCTACGGTTTCACCGATGCCGACATGGACCGCCCGATCTTTATCGACAACGTGCTGGGCCTCGAAGTCGCGACAATGAAGCAGATCGTCGGCATCGTCCGCTCGACCTACTGTGGCACCTTCGCGCTGCAATACATGCATATCTCCGACCCCGAGCAGGCCGGTTGGTTGAAAGAGCGGATCGAGGGCTACGGCAAGGAAATCGCCTTTACCAAGGAAGGCCGCAAGGCGATCCTGAGCAAATTGGTCGAAGCCGAGGGCTTTGAGAAGTTCCTCCATGTCAAATACATGGGCACCAAACGCTTCGGTCTTGATGGCGGCGAAAGCCTTGTTCCCGCGATGGAGCAGATCATCAAACGCGGCGGCCAGTTGGGCGTCAAGGACATCGTCATCGGCATGCCGCACCGGGGCCGCCTCTCGGTGCTGGCCAATGTGATGCAAAAGCCCTACCGGGCGATCTTCAACGAATTCCAAGGCGGCAGCTTTAAGCCTGACGATGTGGATGGTTCGGGCGATGTGAAATACCACCTCGGCGCCTCGTCGGACCGTGAGTTTGATGGCAATTCTGTCCACCTGTCGCTGACCGCGAACCCCAGCCACCTCGAAGCGGTGAACCCCGTGGTTTTGGGCAAGGTCCGCGCCAAGCAGGACCAGCTGAACGACAAGGACCGCACCGCCGTCATGCCGATCCTGCTGCACGGCGATGCGGCCTTTGCTGGCCAAGGCGTCGTGGCGGAATGTTTCGCGCTTTCGGGCCTCAAGGGTCACAAGACTGGCGGCACCATGCATATCGTGGTGAACAACCAAATCGGCTTCACCACCGCGCCGCATTTCTCGCGCTCCTCGCCCTACCCCACTGACAACGCGCTGGTGGTTGAGGCGCCGATCTTCCACGTCAACGGCGACGACCCCGAAGCGGTCGTGCACGCCGCCCGCGTGGCCACCGAGTTCCGTCAGAAGTTCCACAAAGACGTGGTCATCGACATCTTCTGCTACCGCCGCTTTGGTCACAACGAAGGCGACGAGCCGATGTTCACCAACCCGGTGATGTACAAGAGCGTCAAGAAACAGAAAACCACGCTCAGCCTTTATACCCAACGTCTGGTGGCCGACGGTCTGATCCCCGAGGGTGAGATCGAAGACATGAAGACCGCTTTCCAGAACCATCTGGGAGATGAGTTCGAGGCCGGTAAGGACTATCGCCCGAACAAGGCCGACTGGCTGGACGGCAAGTGGTCCGGCATGGACAAAAAGAACAAGTCCTACCAGCGCGGTAAAACCGCCATCGCGCCCGAGACGCTGCAAGACGTCGGCAAGGCGATCACCACCGCGCCGGACAAATTCCCGCTGCACAAGACCATCGGGCGTCTGCTCGAAGCGAAAAAGCAGATGTTCGAAAGCGGTGAGGGCTTTGACTGGGCCACGGCTGAGGCGATGGCCTTCGGTTCCTTGCTGACCGAAGGCTACAAAGTGCGCCTCTCGGGTCAGGACAGCACGCGCGGCACGTTCAGCCAGCGTCACTCCGCTTTCGTGAACCAAGACAACGAAGACCGCTACTATCCGCTGAACCACATCCGCGAAGGTCAGGCCGAGTATGAAGTCATCGACTCCATGCTCAGCGAATACGCGGTGCTGGGCTTTGAATATGGCTACTCGCTGGCCGAGCCGAATGCGCTGACGCTCTGGGAAGCGCAGTTTGGCGACTTCGCCAATGGCGCGCAGATCATGTTTGATCAGTTCATCTCAAGCGGTGAAAGCAAATGGCTGCGCATGTCCGGCCTCGTTTGCCTGATGCCGCATGGCTATGAGGGTCAGGGGCCTGAGCACTCCTCTGCCCGTCTGGAGCGTTTCCTGACCATGTGCGGCGGCGACAACTGGATCGTGGCGAACTGCACCACGCCCGCCAACTACTTCCACATCCTGCGCCGCCAGCTGCACCGCAGCTACCGCAAGCCGCTGATGTTGATGACGCCCAAGTCGCTGCTGCGCCACAAGCTGGCCGTCAGCAAGGCCGAGGATTTCACCACCGGCTCCAGCTTCCACCGGGTGCTCTGGGATGACGCCGAGAAAGGCAATTCCGACACCAAACTGCTGGCAGATGACAAGATCAAGCGCGTCGTGATGTGCTCGGGCAAGGTTTATTACGACCTGCTGGAAGAGCGCGACGCCCGTGGCATCGACGATGTCTACATCCTGCGGTTCGAACAATTCTACCCCTTCCCCGCGCAATCCGCGGTCAGAGAGTTGGAGCGTTTCAAAGGGGCCGAGATGATCTGGTGTCAGGAAGAGCCCAAGAACCAAGGTGCATGGTCCTTCATCGAGCCCAACATCGAATGGGTTCTGGGCCGCATCGACGCCAAACACGGCCGCGCCTCCTATGTGGGCCGCGCCACTTCGGCCTCGCCCGCGACGGGTCTGGCCAGCCAGCACAAAGCACAACAAGCCGCCCTCGTCGACGAGGCGCTGACCATCAAAGGAAACTAAACCATGACAAGCGAAGTACGCGTCCCAACGTTGGGCGAATCCGTCACCGAAGCCACCGTTGCCACATGGTTCAAAAAGCCCGGCGATACCGTCGCGGTGGATGAAATGCTCTGTGAATTGGAGACCGACAAGGTCACCGTCGAAGTGCCCTCCCCCGTTGCGGGCACCCTGAGCGAGATTGTTGCTCAAGAGGGTGACACCGTCGGCGTCGACGCCCTGCTGGCTAACGTCAGCGAAGGTGACAGCGGCTCTGCCACCGCGCCCAAAGCCAAAGAAGCCGCAGAAGACCCCGATGCCGCCTCTCAGTCCGACCGTGGCGGCGATGCGCCCAAAGCCATCGACGCAGGCGCCGCCGAAGTCGCCGCCCGCGAAGGCGAAAGCATCGACGTACAGGTGCCTACTTTGGGCGAGTCCGTAACCGAAGCGACCGTAAGCACTTGGTTCAAAAAAGTCGGCGACAAGGTCGAAGCCGATGAGATGCTCTGCGAGTTGGAGACCGACAAAGTCAGCGTCGAAGTCCCCGCACCCGCCGCTGGTGTCTTGGCCGAAATCTTTGCCGAAGAAGGCAGCACGGTTGAAGCCTCAGCCACGCTGGCCGTTCTGACCACTGGCGCGGGCGCTGCGGCCCCCAAGGGCGAAGACGCTAAATCCGGTGCCGGTGCCGCGCCCGAAACCAAAGCCGCCGATGGCAAAGATGTCGAAGACGCACCTTCGGCCAAGAAAGCCATGGCCGAAGCTGGCATCAGCCGCGATCAGGTCACAGGCTCGGGCCGCGATGGCCGCGTGATGAAGGAAGACGTGGCCAAAGCCGTGGCCGCTGGCACCTCTGCCGCGCCCAAGGCCGAGGCCAAACCCGCCGCACCGCGCCCCGCCTCCGCCCCCGACGATGCGTCGCGCGAAGAGCGGGTCAAGATGACCCGCCTCAAGCAGACCATGGCGCGCCGCCTCAAAGAGGCCCAGAACACCGCCGCGATCCTGACCACCTTCAACGAGGTCGACATGACCGAGGTCATGGCGCTGCGGAACACCTACAAGGCTGATTTTGAAAAGAAACACGGCGTCCGCATGGGCTTCATGTCCTTCTTCACCAAGGCCTGCTGCCACGCGCTGAAGGAAATCCCCGAGGTCAACGCCGAGATCGACGGCACCGACATCATTTACAAGAACTACGTCCACATGGGTGTCGCCGCAGGCACGCCCACGGGCCTTGTGGTGCCGGTGATCAAAGACGCCGACGCGATGTCCTTTGCCGAGATCGAAAAGGCCGTGAACGCCATGGGCAAAAAGGCCCGTGACGGCAAGCTGACCATGGCCGACATGACCGGCGGCACCTTCACCATCTCCAACGGTGGCGTCTACGGCTCGCTAATGACCGCGCCGATCCTGAACCCGCCACAGTCCGGTATCCTCGGCATGGCGAAGATTCAGGACCGTCCGATGGCGATCAACGGTCAGGTCGTGATCCGTCCGATGATGTATATCTCGCTCAGCTACGACCACCGGATCATCGACGGCAAAGGCGCGGTCACGTTCCTCGTCCGCGTCAAAGAGATGCTCGAAGATCCGCGCCGTCTGTTGATGGATCTGTAAAATGGAGCTTTTGCACGAAGAGGACTTTTCTGAGCTTCCCGAGCAGTCAAATCATAAATGGCTTGAACTCCAAAAAGTAGTTAGCTCGCGGTTTAAGAGTGCGACGGAAGCTGGTGATGAAAGTGCGCAACTCTCAATGCGCTATATGGACTTGATAGCTACCCTCGCTGCTGAACATAAAGTTGGTGGCATTCAAGTACCTAGCAACGGCACTCTAGACGATCGACTGGCTCAATTTGAAATACTAACCGAACGTGCAAAAGCAAAAATTTGGTCGACTGGCCTACCAGAGTATCCCTTGGGACGCGTTCGATTAGCGAACGATGTAAAGTCAACAATCTTGTCGCTGGCGGCTGAGATAGAACAGCAGCTAGACGGATTGGAAGTTTGTGAGCGGAGAAGAACCTTAGCTCACAAACGGTTGGAAGCGTTCAGGAAGGAGATTAACCAACCACAAACGAGAGTAGGAGCGGCATTGCAGCAACTGGCACCTGTTGCCACTGTTCTAGCGATGGCTACCACAACTTTGGCACAAGGGCTGGACGCCGCCGCGGAAATTCAGCGCCTTTTAGGAGCCGAGCAACTCGAAGCCAGCCAGCCTGAACTGCGTCTCACAGAAGAAGAGAAAAACTACTCTTGCCCCCTCCACCGAAGCAAATTGAAGGTCCGAAGTAATCTGAAAAAGGCATCTTGAAATGACAGAAACGACCCTCCTCGCCGCCTATGGCCTTCTGGTCATGCTGACGATCCTGCTGCAAGTGCTGGGCGCGACCCGGCAGCTCTCAATGGGCTACCTGATGTCCTCGCGGGATAAGACGCGGACCACCACCGGCATGACGGCCCGTCTGGGCCGCGCGGTTGATAATTCCGTCGTGGCCATGGCGCTTTTTGCGCCTGCCGTGCTGCTGATCGAGATGCTGGGCCGCAACAACAGCGCCACGCTGCTGGCCGCGCAGGTCTTCCTGCTTGCACGCATCATCTACGTCATTGTCTACGCCCTTGGCGTGCCGACGATCCGCACGCTGGCATGGCTCGCGGGCTATGCCGCCACCGCCGTTCTCTATTTCCACGCGCTCTGAAAGGCACTCCCATGCAGATGATCTGCCACTTCGACGTTACCGATTACACCGCTTGGAAAGACGCCTTTGACTCCGATGCCGAAGCGCGGCGCAACGCGGGGCTTTCGGTGCTGCAAATCTGGAAACACGCCGACAGCAGCACCAAGGCTTCCGTCCTGCTTGATGTGAACGACCGCAAGAAAGCCGACGACTGGCTCGCCCGCTCCAACGCGCTCAGCAGCGACGACAAGGGCTCCGTAACCGGCTCCACCGCCTATTTCGTGAAATCCGCATGAGCGCCGAACTCACCGTCCTGACCCTCGCGGCCCTGCTGCAAGGGCTGCAATTCGTCCTCTACGCCGTGCCCGCAAACCGCGAGATCGGCCCCGGCTATACCATGTCGGCCCGCGACCGCGAGCCGAGCCGCAAGCTGTCGGACCGCACCGCCCGTCTGGGCCGCGCGCTGGACAACCACTTCGAGGGGCTGATCCTTTTCGGCATCGCCGTGGGCGTGGTGCAGATGTCGGCCCAGAACACCGCGTTCACTGCCGCCTGCGCTTGGGTCTATCTCGTCGCCCGCGTGCTTTACGTGCCCGCCTATGCGCTCGGCCTGCGCCCGCACCGCTCACTCATCTGGGTCGTGGGTTTTGCCGCGACCATGTTGATGCTGCTGGCGGCCCTCATTTAACCCTTTCCCCAACACCCGCAGGCAGCGGCGCTTGCACCTGAAACCCGCGCCCCCTACCTTGCCTGCAACACCCGACTGCTAAGGAGACCCCCCATGTCGAGCTATGATGTCATCGTGATCGGCTCCGGCCCCGGCGGCTATGTTGCCGCCATCCGTTGCGCGCAACTGGGCCTGAAAACCGCCTGTGTAGAGGGCCGCGAAACCCTTGGCGGCACCTGCCTCAACGTGGGCTGCATCCCTTCCAAGGCGCTGCTGCACGCCACGCATATGCTGCATGAGGCCGAGCATAACTTCGAAGAGATGGGTCTGAAGGCAAAAGCGCCGACCGTCGATTGGAAGCAGATGCTGACCTACAAGGATAAGACGATCGAGACCAACACCAAGGGCATCGAATTCCTGTTCAAAAAGAACAAGATCGACTGGCTCAAGGGCTGGGGTTCGGTGCCGGAAGCGGGCAAGGTCAAAGTCGGTGATGAGGTCCATGAGGCCAAGAACATCATCATCGCCAGCGGTTCCGAGCCTGCGGGCCTGCCCGGCGTCGAAGTCGATGAAAAAACCGTCGTCACCTCCACCGGCGCGCTGGAACTGGGCAAGATCCCCAAGAAGATGGTCGTGATCGGCGCGGGCGTCATCGGGCTGGAACTGGGCAGCGTTTACGCGCGTCTGGGGACCGAGATCACCGTCGTTGAATACCTCGACGCGATCACGCCGGGCATGGACCCTGAGGTGCAAAAAACCTTTCAGCGGATGCTGAAAAAGCAGGGGCTAAACTTCGTCATGGGCGCCGCCGTGCAAAAGACCGAAGTTGCCAAGGGCAAAGCCAAGGTCAGCTACAAACTGCGCAAAGACGACAGCGAGCATGAGATCGAGGCCGATACCGTGCTCGTCGCCACGGGCCGCAAGCCGGTGATCAAAGGGATGGGTCTGGATGATCTCGGCATCAAGATGACCGAGCGTGGTCAGATCGCCGTGAACGAGCATTGGGAAACCTCCGTCAAAGGCGTCTATGCCATCGGCGACGTTATCGAAGGCCCCATGTTGGCGCACAAAGCCGAGGACGAGGGCATGGCCGCCGCAGAGGTGATCTCGGGTAAACATGGCCATGTGAACTACGGCGTGATCCCCGGCGTGATCTACACCCACCCCGAAGTCGCCAGCGTGGGCGAAACCGAGGCGACGCTC
The DNA here is from genome assembly GCF_042661425.1 of Sulfitobacter profundi. Classification (NCBI taxonomy): domain Bacteria; kingdom Pseudomonadati; phylum Pseudomonadota; class Alphaproteobacteria; order Rhodobacterales; family Roseobacteraceae; genus Sulfitobacter; species Sulfitobacter profundi. The sequence goes on from NZ_JBHSWA010000001.1 coordinate 611,186, forward strand.
AAGGATGCGGGTCGCGAGTACAAGGTCGGCAAGTTCTCCTTCATGGGCAACGCGCGGGCCAAGGCGGTCTTTGCCGGAGACGGTTTCGTCAAGCTGATCGCCGACAAGGAAACCGACCGCATCCTCGGCTGCCACATCATCGGCCCCGGCGCGGGCGATCTGATCCACGAGGTCTGCGTGGCGATGGAGTTCGGCGCCTCGGCACAGGATTTGGCGATGACCTGCCACGCACACCCGACCTACTCCGAAGCCGTGCGCGAAGCCGCACTGGCCTGCGGTGACGGGCCGATCCACATGTAAGACCGAGGGGCGGACCAAAGGTCCGCCCTTTTTCGTTGCGCAGGGTGCGCGCGGCGAGCGTATCAAGCGTTAACACCCCTGCTCTACAACCTCTCCCGTCGCGACACACACGGAAGACGAGGCCCTTCGCGGGTCATGTCGATACGTAGAGACATGCAGGGTGACGCCTGTCTTTTCCACCTCCCCAAGGCGGCGCCGCCACTTTAACGGCTTCCCAGTATAAAATAACGATAGCCCGCGAAGCATTGGCTTCGGCGGTGGTTCTACCTGTGCTGGTAGATAACAAAGGGCAGCGGCTTAGAAGGCACAGATCATGCCGAAAGCATTAAGCCGTGACCACAGGCCGCCACCCAGCTTCATGCAGCAAGGCGTTCGAACGGCTCTCGACCTCTTCCTCCAACCGCGCCATAAAGCTTCGCTTATCCAGCCCCGGCTCAATCGGTTCTAGAAACTCCACGACAGCCAAACCCGGCTTGCGGTAGAGCCCTCGACGCGGCCAGAAGTGGCCCGCATTGGTTGCTACCGGCACGCAAACCTGCCCCATCTGGTCATAAAGCACCGCCGTACCAACCTTGTAAGGTGCGCTGAGGCCCGGTGCCACGCGGGTGCCTTGGGAATAGATCACCAACTGCCCCGGCTCGACCCGACCGGCGTTCACGTCGGCCATCATCTTGGTGATCGCCTGCCCGCGTTTGCCACGGTTGACGGCAATCATGCCCATCCGTTTGGCGTATTGGCCAATCACCGGGGTCCAAAGCACCTCGCGTTTCATAATGAATTTTGCACGCGGCAGAGCGTGAAAGATCATCAAGATATCCAAAAACGATTGGTGTTTTGCGGCCACCAAAACTTCACCATCCGGTACCGTGCCACGCACCTCGCAGCGAAGCCCGATCAGCCAGCGGGCCGACCACATGGCCCAAGCGGCATAGGTCTTGCAGGCCCGATAGGCCCCGCGTTTCGAAAACATCGCCCAAGGCGCAAAGGCCAACCCGAGCACCGGCATCGCCACGGTCACCTGCACGATATAGAGGATCGACCGGACCCATTGCAGCAGCTTCATGTCAGTTCCCTCAACGTACGCCGGGCCGCAGCCCCGGTGGCGGCAAAGGCCACCGCCCCGACCAAGATCGGCACCATAAGCGGCACCACCCAGTGCCAGCCGCGAAAGCCCAAGCCGGTCAAAAAGCCGCCCGCCTCGCCGGCATCGGGCAACAGAACGACCGCCACCATGCCAAGCACCGTGCCCGCCGCCGCACCCAAAAGCGCGCGCAGGGTAAAGCGCCGAATGAAGGCTCGGGCGATATAGTCATCGGTCGCCCCCACCAGCCGCAGCACCGCGATCACCTGCGCATTCGCCGCAAGGGCCGCCTGCGCGGCCAGCGTCACCATGGCCGCCACCGCAGCCCCGATCAGCAGGGTCGAAATCCAGCCCAACAGGCGCAACCGGCTTGCCGCCGCAACCAACGGCGCGCGCCAGCGGCTGTGGTCATCCAGCACGGCTCCGGGCACTTCGGCAGAGAGACGCAGGCGCAGGCCCACCGGGTCCAGCCCCTCGCCTTCCTCAACCACTTCGATTAAACGCGGCACCGGCAAGCTCTCCATCGCCAGTTCAGGGCCGAACCATGGGGCAAGCAGTTCTTCCTGCTCCGCATCCGTCAGCGCGCGGGCCGAGGCCACGCCCTTGGTCGTCTGCAACACCTTCAACGCGGCCTCAGTCTGGGCCGCGCGTTGGTCCAATGGCGCGACAATGCGGACCGTAGCCGACTGCGCCAACTCCTGCCCCCAAACCTGCGCCAACCGGCCCGAAGCAAGCGACAGCGCCAAGGCAAATACCGCGAGAAAGGCCATCGCCCCGGCGGCAAACAAGGTGAGCTGCGCCGTGAAACCCGAGGGCGGCACCACGCGGTCCGCTTGCCTGTCGCCTTTGAAAATCGCGCGCAGGGCGCCCATGTCGAACCGCTTCACAAATCCGCCCCCGCCAGTTGAATGCGCCGGTTGGCGATCCGCAGCACGCGGGCTTGGACATGCGCCTTGGTAGCGCGGATCAGGCCCAGATCATGGGTGGCGATCAACACGGTCTTGCCCATGCGGTTCAACTCGATCAACAGGCGCAGCAGCCGTTGCGACATCTCCCAGTCAATGTTCCCCGTCGGCTCATCCGCCAAGATCACATCCGGCGACATAATCACTGCGCGCGCTAGGGCCGCACGCTGCCGCTCCCCCGAAAGCTCGGGCGGCAGGGCATCGGCGCGGTGGGTCAGCCCAACCCAAGACATCAACTCTTCCAAATCCGTACCTCCGGCCTCGGCCTGACGGCCTGAGACGTTCAGTGGCAGCGCGATATTTTCGGTCAACGGCAGATGGTCGAGGAATTTTACATCCTGATGCACCACACCAACGCGGCGGCGCATCAGCGCAATGTCATCACGCCCCAGCCCGCGCACATCGGCCCCGAACATCCGCAGATGTCCCGCCGTGGGCAGCAAGGCCCCGTAGCAGAGCTTCATCAAGGTGGTCTTGCCCGCGCCCGAGGGGCCGGTGAGGAAATGGAACGATCCGGGGGCGAGTTTCAGCGTGATGTCGGACAGCAATTCGCCCCCGCCATAGCTGTAGGCCACATTTTCGAGCTCTATCACGCAACCACCTTAAAACACTTCGACCTGTTGTGCCTCAGCACCGGAAAGGATTCAATCACTCAGAACCCCAGCACCCTGTCCAGATATCACTTTTCCTACGTTATTCTAGGACATATGCTGTCCGTTACGATCCGAAAGCACCGAACGAACCCAGGAATGACCATGCGGCTGATCTGCCCCAACTGCGACGCGCAATACGAAGTCCCCGATGAGGTGATGCCGGTGGCAGGGCGTGACGTGCAATGTTCCAACTGCGGGCAGACGTGGTTTCAGCATCATCCCGACAATGCGCCCGAACAGGACGACAGTGAATTCGACGACCCGGATTTCGATGACGACGTGATGCATATGAAGCAACGCGCGTCGGATGACACCGGCGAAGAGCAGTCTGCGGCCAATAGCCTACCTGATCTGCAGCCCTTCGGGGATGAGGGTTATGAGGATTACGAAGACGAGGGCTTCGAAGACGACGGATTTGAAAAGGGGGCATTTGAAGAGGGCGACTTCGAAAACGACGCTTCTGATACCGACGCCTTCGAAAACGCTGCCGTCGCGCCGGAGGAGGAAAACGCGCGCCCGGCCCCCGCCGCCGCGCCCGTCAGACGCTCGCTCGACCCTGCCATCGCGGAAATCCTGCGTCAGGAGGCCGCGGCAGAGCAGGAAGCCCGCCGTCGCCGTCCGTCAGAGCCGTTGGAAAGCCAGCCGGACCTCGGGCTTGACGACGCGCCCCGTCCCGCGCCCAAACAAGCCCCCCATCCCGACATCGCCGAAGATGACCACGTGCCCGAGGACGAAGACGCCCGCCGCGCCCATGAAGCCCGGCTGCGCATGGCCAAAATGCGCGGAGAGCCGGTTCCCGAAAGCGAGAATGACGCCTACGGCAGCGCGTCGCGCCGGGATCTGCTGCCCGATATCGAAGAGATCAACTCAACCCTGCGCCACGACCGCACGCAGGGCCAGCAGGCGGGGCCAACGCCCACCGCCGCGCTCGACCGCCCTGAAAAACCTCGCAAATCGGGCGGGTTCATGCGCGGCTTCACCGTGATGATCGCCTTGGCGGCCATCTTGGCGGCAATCTATGTCTATGCGCCGCAGATTGCGCAATCCTTGCCGCAGGCCGATCCTTACCTATCGTCCTATGTGGCATGGATGGACGACGCACGCATTTGGCTCGATGGGCAGTTACAGGACCTGCTGGTCTGGCTCGACACCGTGGCGACCCAATCGCAGGGCTGACCCCGCTTAAAACCGATCCAAAAGTCTGTTGAGGTAATCGCGTTCAACTTCGGGCCGCTCCGCCTCGCCCGAGCGGCGGCGGATTTCGTCCAGCAGACGCCGTGCGCGGCCCTGATCGTCCGGCCCCTGTGCCAGCGGCGCGTCTGAGCTATTCGCCCCATTGCCCCCCTGCTCGCGTCCCAGCGGATCGCGCGCCTCGGCCCGGCGGTCGCCCTCAGCGGTGCCTTGACCGGGCTGGCCCTCGCCCTGTTCTTGCTCCATCGCATCGCCAAGCGACCGCATCCCTTCGCGCAGCGCCTCCATGGCCTGTGCTTGATTGTCGATTGCCTCGGCCAACTCATCGCGGCGCAGGGCGTCTCCGGCGCGGCCCATCGCCTCTCCGGCGCGGTCCAGTGCATCACGCGCGGCATCCCCTTCGGGCGTGCCTTGCCCCGGCAGACGGCCTTCCTGACGGCGCAGCTCGTCGCGCAGCGCTTGCTGACGCCCGGCCAGCCCTTCTTCGGCCCCCTCTTCGCCGGATTGGCCGCCCTGCCCCCGCTGGCCCTCATGGCTCTGACCGCGGCCCTGACCACCATTGCGACCTTCGTTGCCTTCATTCTCGCCCGCCCCGGTGCCGGGGTTGAACTGCTCTTGCAGGTCGCGGAAGGCCTGATCGCTCAGCCCCTGTTGCTCGCGCAGGGTTTCCGAGAGCCCCTCCATCGCCTGCTCACCCGGTGAATTGCCGCCCTCGCCGGGCTGGCCTTGGGTGACGCGCATGTTCTCCATCATTTCCTGCAACTGACGCAGCGCCTCAGCGGCTTCAGCCATGCGGCCCTGTTCCATCAACTCCTGAATGCGGTCCATCATGCGTTGCAGATCGTCTTGGGTCATCTGCATGGATTCGCCTTGCGGCTGCTGGCCCTCGCCTTCGCCCTCCTGCGCCTGTTGGCGCTGGAGTTGCTCCAGATACTCTTCGGTGGCGCGGCGCAGCTCTTCCATCAGTTCGGCAATCTCGGCCTGTGAGGCACCGTTTTTCATCGCCTCATTCAGCCGATCCTGCGCGCGACGCATCCGCGCCAGCGCATCGGCCAACACGCCTTCCTCCAGTTCGATCGCCAGCGCCCAGAGGTCTTCGGCCATCTCGGTCTGGACCTCTTCGTCCAACCCAAAGCGCGCCCGGATTTCCAGACGGCGGATCAACTGCTTGAGCCGCAGAACCGTCACATCCGAGCGCAGATCCTCCCCCGGCGCATAGGTCACAGCGCGAAGCACCTGCGCGATGCGCGGCGCATTGGCCCGCGACCACAAAAGATCGCGGCGCATCTCGATGACTGCTGCCGCCGCGGGATCGAAAAAGCGCCGCCCCGGCAGGGTCAATTGGCTCACCTCGGTCACGGCTTGCTGTTCGGCAGCGTCGAGCACGGAAAGCTCTAGAGATACCGGCAGATTGGCCCAAGGGTGCTTAGAGAAATTCTCGATCAAGCTTTCTTCAAAATCGCGCCGGTCACCGGTGATCGGCATGGGCAGCGGCACGACGATCTCGGGCCGTGTGTCAGGGTCGATGGTCAACCCATAGCGCCGGTCGACAGAGGCCAGATCAAGGCTGATTCGCGCCTCGCCCGCTTCGACGCCGTAATCATCCCGCGCGGCAAACGGCAGGCTCATCTCGCCCAAGGCAGTCACCTCGGGCGGGCCCAACCGCTCGATCTGGGGGGCGGCGTCGGGCAGCATCGTGATCTGCCATGCCCGCGCGCCCGGACCCTCAATGCTGATCACGCCGCTTTGGCGCAGGGTGAAATCCTGCGCGGGTTCTGACGACGCCGCCCCCTCCCGGCCCGAGACGTTTTCCGCGACCGTCAGCGTGCCCAACTCGCCGTAAAGCCGCAGGGTGATCAAGGTGCCCGCAGGCAGCGACAGTGCCCCGGCCTCAAGGTCATTCAGATAAAGCGTTGGCTTGCCCGTATGGCGCGGCGGTTCGGCCCAACCTTCCCAAACCGGACCAGAGGCTAACGCGCCGCCCGCGCCGCCGGGGGTCAGTTGCGTCACCTCACCCAGCCGCCAGACCGAACCAAAGACCAATGCCACAGTGAACGCCAGCAGCGCCAGATAGCGCAGCGCATAGGGGTCAGCACGCGACACACGCAGATCACCCTTTACCGGTTTGGCTGCCGCCGCCCGTGCCGCCATCCGTTTCTGATGGGCCTTCCAGACCGCCGCCGACGCCGCATCACCCGCGCCGATTGCCTGATCGTCCAACAGCGCCCGAATGGGCCGCCCCGGCAGGCTGGCATCCAGCCGGGCCAGCGCATCGGCGCGTGAGGGCACCCGAAAACGCCGCAGCGCAAACACCAAGGTGCCCAGAAATGCGATACCGAGAACGGCAAATACGGCCCAAAGCAGATTACCGCCCAGACCGTCCTGCGCCCCCATCATCAGCGCCGCGAGCACCGCCAGCGCCAGCGCAAGCATCGGCCAAAGCGCCTGCACCAGCGCCTCGGCCAGCATCCCCGCCCAAGTCAGCCGCAATGGCCCGCGCAATACGCGCAGCCCGTCTGCCTTGTCAGTGGATGTTTCCATGCGTCACGCTCCGGTGGCCCGGCGGCGGGATGCCGTCAAAGCCATTCAGGGATGGTATCGCGGTTTATCATTTCGTCAAAGCTTGGCCGTGGGCGGATAACCGCGAATTGATCGCCATTGACCAGCACCTCGGGGATCAGAGGCCGCGAATTATATTCGCTGCTCATCACCGCGCCGTAGGCTCCGGCAGAGCGGAAGGCCACCAGATCGCCTGAACCCAGCACCGGCATCATGCGTTGTTTGGCGAACGTATCGCCGGATTCGCAAACCGGGCCGACGATATCCACCGGACGCGGCTCGGCCCCCGGAGCGGGTTCATTCAGCGGCACGATGTCATGCCATGCGTCATACATGGCGGGCCGGATCAGGTCGTTCATCGCGGCATCAAGGATCAGGAAATCGCGGCCCTCGCCGGATTTGAGGTAGATCACTTCGCTGACCAAGACACCCGCGTTGCCCGCGATCAGGCGGCCCGGTTCAATCTCGACCTCGCAGCCCAGATGCCCCAGCGTGCGCTGCACCATCGCGCCGTAATCTGTCGGCAATGGGGGGCGGAGTTGGATCGCTCGTAAGGGATGCCCAACCCGCCGCCAAGGTCCAGCCGCCGGATGTTATGACCATCGGCGCGCAGCACTTCGGTCAGTTCCGCGACCTTGCCATAGGCCTGCTCAAAGGGGGCGAGATCGGTGAGTTGGCTGCCGATATGCACGTCGATGCCGACAATCTCCAACCCCGGCAGATTGGCCGCCATGGCATAGACCTCGCGGGCGCGGGCGATGGGGATGCCGAACTTGTTTTCGCTTTTGCCGGTGGCGATCTTGGCGTGGGTTTTCGCATCGACATCGGGGTTCACGCGGATGGTGATCGGCGCGACCTTGCCCAATTCACGCGCCACGATATCAAGCAGGATCATCTCCGGCTCGCTCTCGACGTTGAACTGACGAATGCCGCCCGTCAGAGCCAATTCGATCTCTTCGCGGGTTTTGCCGACGCCGGAAAAGACGATCCTGTCGCCCGGCACGCCTGCCGCCTTGGCCCGGCGGTATTCCCCGCCCGAGACCACATCCATCCCCGCGCCCGCCTGCGCCAGCGTGCGCAACACGGCTTGGTTGGAATTGGCCTTCATCGCGTAGCAGACCAGATGATCCATGCCCGAAAGCGCATCGTCGAACAGGTGAAAATGCCGCAGCAGCGTCGCGGTGGAATAGACGTAGACCGGCGTGCCGACAGCGGCGGCGATCTCGGCCAAGCTTACGTCTTCGGCGTGCAACACACCGTCTTTATAGAGAAAATGATCCATTTGCGCGTCGCCTTACGTCGTCCCGGCCCTATTTGATCGGCGCTGTCCGCAGAAACAGATAGAGCGGCAGGCCACAGCTCACCCCAATACAGAACGTGGCGGGAATGGCAATCAGCGCGCTGAAATTCCGGCGCACGGCGACCTCGGCGATGATCCAGATGGTTAATGTGACGGCAGCGATGGTCAGATCCCAAACCAGCCCGCTGGCGGCGGCATTGGCGTGCCAAGCATCGACCATGGCGCTGAGGCTCCAGCCTTCGGCGTTGAACCAAGTGATGAAGTAGTACATCGGATGGATCGTGCCCCAGACCGCGAGGGCGAGGTAGAGCATGCGCAGGGGCGACATCAGAAAGTCTTTGCCACGCCGACGGTGGCATAGCCCGACAGGCTGATCCCCGGTTCGGCTGGCGGCGGCGCATCTTGCCGCGCCGATGGCTGCGGCGGGGTGCAGGCGGCCAAGCTAAGTGTCCCGACCACCAGAGCAATCTGCAAAAGCGGCCTCACGACCCGACCCCAAGCGCCAGCGAAAACGGCCCGCGGCGCAGCCCGACAGCAGTGCCGACCGACACGCCCGAAGACGACATGGTGATTGTGCTGCTGGCTGTCGGTTTCACAGGTTCGCCATCCGCGCCACAGGCGGCAAGGCTTAGCAAAGCAAGGGTCGCGAGGGCGCGTTTCACTTCAGAATTTCCTTCCAACGCTCGACTTGGGCACGCACCTGCGCAGGGGCGGTGCCGCCATAGGACATGCGCGAGTTTACCGAGTTTTCGACGCCAAGCACATCGAAAACGTCCTTAGTGATCTCGGCGTGCACCGATTGCATCTGTTCCAGCGTGAGGTCCGGCAGATCGCAGCCCTGCGCCTCGGCCATGGCGACCAGCGTGCCGGTCACATGGTGCGCGTCGCGGAACGGCAGGTTCGGCACTCGCACCAGCCAGTCGGCCAGATCGGTGGCGGTGGAGAATCCCGAGCCCGCGGCGGCGGCGAGGTTCTCGCGCTCCGCAGTCATGTCGCCCACCATCCCGGTCATCGCGGCGAGCGCCAGCATCAGGTTGTCGGCGGCGTCAAAGACCTGTTCTTTATCTTCCTGCATGTCCTTGGAGTAGGCCAGCGGCAGGCCCTTCATCACCATCATCAGCGCGGTATTTGCACCAAAGATACGGCCCACTTTGGCGCGGATCAGCTCGGCAGCGTCGGGGTTTTTCTTTTGCGGCATGATGCTTGAGCCGGTCGAGAAACGGTCCGACAGCGCCACGAAGCGGAACTGTGCCGACGACCAAATCACCAATTCCTCGGCAAAGCGCGACAGATGCATGGCGCAGATGCTGGCGGCCCCCATGAACTCCAACGCGAAGTCGCGGTCGCTGACGGCATCGAGGCTGTTCGCCGCGGGGCAGTCAAAGCCGAGCGCCTCTGCTGTCATGTCCCGGTCAATCGGGAAGGAGGTGCCAGCCAGTGCGGCGGCCCCCAGCGGGCATTCGTTCATACGGCGACGCGCATCGCGGATGCGCGAGAGATCGCGGCCAAACATTTCGACATAGGCCATCATGTGATGGCCCCATGTCACGGGCTGCGCGGTTTGCAGGTGGGTGAAACCGGGCATGACCCAATCAGCGCCCACTTCGGCCTGAGACAAAAGCGCGCGGATCAGGGCTTGCAGACCCTCATCGGCAGCGTCCAACTGATCGCGCACCCAGAGTTTAAAATCGGTGGCGACTTGGTCATTACGCGAGCGGCCCGTGTGCAAGCGGCCTGCGGGCTCCCCGATCAGATCTTTCAACCGCGCTTCGACGTTCATGTGAATGTCTTCGAGTGCTGCAGAGAACTCGAACCGGCCCTCTTCGATCTCTGACAAGATCGTGAGAAGCCCTTCCCGTATCGCGTCGGCGTCGTTATCAGTCAGAATGCCCGTGGCTGCCAGCATGGCGGCATGGGCACGCGACCCGGCGATGTCTTGTGCGGCCATCCGTTTGTCGAACCCGATCGAGGCGTTGATCGCCTCCATGATCGCGTCCGGTCCGGCGGCGAAACGGCCACCCCACATTTTGTTCGAGGTCGTGTCGGTCATGTTGAATACCCTTGGAGGGACGTATGAAAAATCTCGTGCTCGGCTTCGTTTATACGCTGCTTGTCGCAGGTGCAAACCCCGCCCTTGCTGGAACGGCTGACATCGCGGGGCTGCGCGACGGGGACATGAAGAAACTTGTGATCCATGACGCGCCACAAGCGGCCTCTGACGTGACCTTTGAGCGTGAGGACGATGGCGAGGCGATGTCGCTGGAGGATTACGAAGGTAAGATCGTGCTGGTGAACTTCTGGGCCACATGGTGCGCGCCCTGCCGCAAGGAAATGCCGCAGTTGAACGCGCTGCAAAAGGAATTCGGAGGCGATGATTTTCAGGTGCTGACCATCGCCACAGGCCGCAATTCAGAGGAAGGGATCAAGCGTTTCTTTGAAGAGGCCGGCGTCGACAGCCTGCCCCGCCACCAAGACCCGAAACAAAAGCTCGCCAGCCAAATGGGCGTTTTCGGCCTGCCGATCAGCGTGCTTTTAGACCGCGAAGGTCGCGAGATTGCCCGGTTGCAGGGCGATGCGGAATGGGACTCTGAGAGCGCGCGGGCGATCATCGCGGCGCTGATCAAAGAAGATGCCGAGGGCTAAACCCCAAACGTAAGGTCGGGCGTCAGCGCCCGGCCCTCAGGCCACATGCCGCAGGATCGCTGCCTCTGACGTGCTGAGATTGCGCCGCGCGAACGCGCCGTAACTGTGCGGATCAGCCTCCAACAGCGGATGCGCCGCCAAAAGCCGCGCCCGATCCTGCGCGCCAAGACTGGTGAGCGGGGCTGCGGCGGGATGAAAGCTCTCGGTTTCGACCCCATTGGCCCACATCACCTGATGCTCGGCCAGCAGCACATGGATATAGGTCACTTCGCGCAGGGACATATCGCTGGCCACGCTGCGCCCGTTAATCAGGTCTTTGGCCGCGACCAGCACCTCGTCACAATTGAACAGATCACGGGCCTGCGGGCCTTTCAGCACGATCCGGTGATCCGGCGAGACCAGCAGTGAAGCGTCTGGCTGCGCGATCCCTAACGCGCCGGGGCGTAACCGCACAGGGCGCAGATGAGGCATGGCATGCAGCCGTGCGCCGCTCATGCGGCGGCTGCCGATCCATTCGAGCGGCTGCGCGCCGTTGTCTTTGGTCTGGATCAGATCACCTTCGCGCAGCTCTTCGATGAGGGCGCTGCCCATGGGGGTGCGGATGCGGGTGCCGGGGGTAAAGCAAATCACACCACCGCTTTCGGCCTCTGAAAGCTCATCGCGCTGCGGCTTGAGCGTGCTGTGCATCACCCACAGTTCGCAATCCCGCGGTGGCAATTCATCGACAAACATCAACAGCGGTGTGCGACCTTGGCCTGCGTCAATCAGCGTGACCGTGTAGGTCCGCGCACCGTTGGTGACCATGAAACTGTTGTCGAGCGGTGGGGCGGTATGGTCTCCACGCTGGGGTTTGGAAGGCATCACGCCGCCCTCCTCCAGCGCTGCGCCGATCAGGCGCTGCACCTTGCGGGCCGCGCGTTTGCGCAGCTGCTCTGCCCCGTCCGCCATATCCAGCCGCAACACATCGTTCGGCCCATCCACACGGAGAGTATCCCCGCGCCACGACCAAGCCGAGCCCAGTTCGAGCGACTGAACCGGCGCGGCCTCCAGACCGTCGATCTCTGTTTGCGACCAGCTGATGACAAACGTGCCTCGAAAGCCCGTTTTCATTGCTGCTCTGCCTGCCTCACGTATTTTTATTAACGCCAGCCTAACAAAGCCGCTGCCCTCGCGGAAGATGGCATGAATGTGGCAGTGCAACCTGTTGCAATTTGATCTTCCCACCGCAGCACGCGCCGGAACGCTTGTAACTCGTCAGCGTCTTTGTAACGTTATCCGGATAAAACAACCGGAGGCACCGCATGTCGGAAGAAGTATCCCCCACCCCGTCACGCCGGATCGTCTCTTCGCGGCATTTGGCCGAGGGCGACGGCTGGGAAGCCTCCGAACTCGAATACGGGATGATCATCGCCTACAATGCTTTCACCCGCTGGATGTCGCGCTGCATGGCGGCGGCGGGCAATGGAGATCTGACGCCGCTGGAAATCCTCGTACTGCACAACGCCAATCACCGGGGCCGGGAAAAGCGGCTGACGGATATCTGTTTTCTGCTGAATATCGAAGACACGCATACGGTGAACTATGCGCTGCGCAAATTGGTAAAGGCCGAACTGCTGAGTGCCGAAAAGCGCGGGAAGGAGGTGTTTTATCGCACCTCCGCCGCGGGGTCCGATCTTTGCGAAGCCTATCGCGCGATCCGGCAGGCCTGCTTTCTCGATGGATTGCCGCGCACCGATATCTCGGGCGAGGAATTGCGCCAGATAGCAGCGCAGCTTCGGGCGATGTCGGGGCAATATGACCAAGCGAGCCGAGCGGCGGCGTCGCTGTAGAGTGGAACGCGGGAAGGACCTCCCCGCGCCCCAGAACTCTCGGCTTAGATCAACGCGGCAAGCGCACGCGCGGTGTCGTTCATGCGGTTCGAGAAACCCCATTCATTGTCGTACCAGCTGACCACGCGGATCATGCCGCCATCGGTCACCCGCGTCTGCTCGGGGGCAAGGGTCGAGGAATGCGGATCGTGGTTGAAATCAGCCGAAACCAATGGCGCGGGTTCATAGGCCAGCACGCCCTTCAGCGCACCGTTGGCCGCCTCTTGCATCGCCGCGTTCACCGCCTCTGCCGTGGCGGTTTTCTTGGGCATGATGCACAGATCAACGAGCGAGACATTGGCCGTTGGCACCCGCACGGCAGAGCCTTCGAGCACGCCTTTAAGATGCGGGATTACCTCGGAAATCGCGGCAGCGGCACCGGTGGACGTTGGCACCATCGACAGGGCAGCGGCGCGGCCCCGATACGGATCGCGGTGCGGGCTGTCGTGGGTCGGCTGGTCGCCGGTATAGGCGTGGATCGTGGTCATATAGCCGGTCTCGATCCCAAAGGTGTCGTCGAGCACCTTGGCCACCGGAGCGAGGCAGTTGGTGGTGCAAGAGGCGTTGGAAACGATCACGTCTTCGGCGGTCAGTTCTTGATGGTTCACCCCGTAGACCACGGTGCGGTCGACGCCCTTGCCGGGGGCCGAGATCAGCACCCGCTTGCTGCCGTTTTCCAAATGCTTCGCCGCCGCATCGCGCGTGGTGAAGAAACCGGTGCATTCATAGGCCACATCGACATCGCCCCAAGGCAGTTTCGCCGGGTCACGTTCCGCCGTCATGCGGATGGTCTGGCCTGCGACATGCAGGCTGCCGTCTTTCAATTCCGCGTCCGCGGTCAGGCGACCATGGACGGAGTCGTATTTCAGCAGGTGCAACAGGTTTTCGGCATCGGTCAGATCGTTGATGGCAACGACTTCGATCCCGTCAAAGCCGTTCTCGATCAGCGCGCGCAGCACGCAACGTCCGATGCGGCCAAAGCCGTTGATCGCGATTTTTGTGGTCATGGTGGGTCCTCCGGTGGCCCGGTTTCGGGCGGATTGGCGCGGTTAGCGCTAACATAGCATTGGATGCAGCGGAGTTCAATCGGCCTTAGATGCGAAATCGGCCCCCGGTGAGAGGGGCCGATCAAAAGTCAGCTAGAGAGCGGTTTTACGAATGTGCGCTGTGGCGGCGGCGTACGCTGTCCGGCCGCCCGGGCAGGCTGAGCCGCGCATCATTGCGCGACTGGCGTGAGATCACCCGCCCCTTGGCCACCACGCACAGACGGTCGGGCCGCAGGCGCAGCGCCTCAATCGGGTTGCCCGCGTCCAGCACCACCATGGAGGCCGTCGCGCCGACCTTGAGGCCATAGTCCTGCAAGCCCAGAATCCGCGCGTTCACATTCGTCACCATGTCGAAACAGCGGTGCATTTCCTCGGGCGAGGTCATTTGCGCCACATGCAGCCCCATGAAGGCCACGTCGAGCATGTCGCCCGTGCCCATGGAATACCACGGGTCCATCACGCAATCCTGCCCCCATCCGACGTCGATGCCCATGGCCTGCATTTCTTTCACGCGGGTCAGGCCACGGCGTTTGGGATAGGTATCGTGGCGGCCCTGCAGGGTGATGTTGATCAGCGGATTGGGAATCGCGGCGACCTCAGCCTCGGCCATCAGCGGCAACAGTTTCGAGACATAGTAGTTGTCCATCGAATGCATTGAAGTGAGGTGCGAGCCAGCCACCCTGCCCTGTAGGCCGAGGCGTTGGGTCTCATAGGCCAGAGTCTCAATGTGACGCGAATGGGGGTCGTCGGTCTCGTCGCAATGCAGATCGACCATCAGGCCGCGCTCGGCGGCGAGTTCGCAGAGTGCTGTGACGGAGCGTGCGCCGTCGGCCATGGTACGCTCGAAATGCGGGATGCCGCCGACAACGTCGACGCCCATGTCGAGGGCGCGAATGGTGTTCTCATGCGCCGTCGGGTCGCGGTAGAGCCCGTCTTGGGGGAAGGCGACGAGTTGCAGGTCGATGTAGTCTTTGACCGTTTCGCGCACGTCGAGCAGGGCTTCGACGCCTAGGAGCCGGTCATCGCAGGTGTCGACATGGCTGCGGATCGCCAGCAGGCCGAGCGAGGCGGCCCAGTCGCAATATTCCAGCGCGCGGGCTTTGACCTCGTCTTGGGTCATGACCTCTTTGAGTTCGCCCCAGAGGCCGATGCCCTCCAGAAGCGTGCCCGAAGCGTTGATCCGCGGGGTGCCGTAGCTGAGCGTGGCATCCATGTGGAAATGTGGGTCGACGAAGGGCGGGCTGACGAGGTCGCCGCTGGCGTCGATGGTCTCGCGCGCTTCAGCGGTAGAGAGGTCTTCGATGGCGGTGATTTTGTCGGCCTTGATGCCGATGTCGGTGCTGCGGCCATCGGGGAGTGTGCCGCCTTTGATGATGAGGTCGAACATGGGGTTACTCGTGTGATTGATTTGGCCCGGCGAAGGGCGTGATGGGAAGTGCCAACTCAGCGCTCCCCCTTGTTGAACGGCACCATCAGCGCCGCTGGCACCTGTGCCCGGCGGGACATCACGACCAGCGCGAGGATCGACAGGATATAAGGCGCCATCAGGAAGATTTGATAGGGAATATCCGCCCCGAGCGGCGTCTGCTGCACGCGGATTTGCAACGCATCAAAGGCCGCGAACAGCACCGCGCCCAAGAGCGTCTTGCCCGGTTTCCATGAGCCGAAGACCACCAGCGCGATGCAGATCCACCCGCGTCCGTTGACCATCTCAAAGAAGAAGGAGTTGAACGCCGACATGGTCAGAAACGCCCCGCCCACGGCCATAAACCCGCTGCCGACCATCACTGCGCCGATGCGGATGGCAGAAACGCTGAGCCCCTGTGCCTCGACCGCGGCCGGGTTTTCGCCCGCTGCGCGCAGGGCAAGGCCCATGGGCGTGCGGTAAAGGACCAACGTCACAGCGACGACCAGCACAAAGGCGAGATAGGTCAGCGGGGTCTGGTTAAAAAGCGCAGGGCCGATCACGGGGATATCGGAGAGGATCGGGATTTCAAGCGGTTGGAAGGCTTCAATCTTCGGCGGCGAGGTGACCTCGGGCAGCACCAGACGGTAGCAATAGTAGGTCAGCGATGTGGCCAGCAGCGTGATGCCAAGGCCGACGACATGCTGGCTGAGGCCAAAGGGCACCGTCAGCACCCCATGCACCAAGCCAAAGGCCATGCCCGATAGCATTGCCACCGCCACGCCGAACCACAGGCCGCCGCCGAGATAGACGGTGAGCCAGCCGGCGAAAGCGCCGACGACCATGATGCCTTCGATGCCGAGGTTCAGCACCCCTGCTCGCTCACAGATCAACTCGCCCAGAGCGGCAAAGATCAGCGGCGAGGCGATGCGGATGGCGGCGGTCCAAAAGCTCGCCTGAAGGAGAATGTCGAGAATATCCATCAGTCGCGCCTCACCCGGAATTTGGTCAGCATGATCGCCAGCACCATCGCCAGAAGCGCCAGCGCCAGCATGATGTCAGCCAGATACGTCGGCACGCCCGCCGCGCGGCTCATGCTGTCGGCGCCGACGAAGATGCCCGCGACGAAGAGGGCGGCGACCACCACGCCAAGCGGGTTCAGCAGCGCCAGCATGGCGACAATGATGCCGGTGTAGCCAAAGCCCGGCGAAATATCCAACGTGAGGCTGCCCTTCAGCCCTGCCACTTCGGAAAACCCTGCGAGGGCCGCGAGGCCACCCGACAGCAGTGCGGTTTTGATCAGCACGCGGTTCACCGGGATGCCCGCGAAACGTGCCGCTGCGGGGTTGAGGCCCACGGCGCGCATCTCGTAGCCGAGCGTGGTGCGGCGCTGGATGACCCAGACAATAAGGGCAGAGATCAGTGCGAGGCCAAAGCCCCAGTGCAGGCGCAGCCCGTCGACCATGCGTGGCAGCCGCGCCTCGCCAATGAGCCGCGCGGATTTGGGCCAGCCGAGGCCCATCGGGTCTTTCAGCGATCCTTCGAGCAGCATAGAGACCCAAAGCAGAACGACGAAATTGAGCAAAAGCGTGGTGACGACTTCATCGACGCCGAAGCGGGTTTTCAGAAAGGTCGGGACCAGCAGCACCAGCGCACCGCCGAGCATGGCAGCCACGGCGATGGTGGGCAGCAGGGCAAAGGCGGGCCATGCCAGCGCGCCGGTGCCCAAGACCACAGTGACCACCGCGCCCATGTAAAGTTGCGCCTCGGCCCCGATGTTCCACAGTTTCGCGCGAAAGGCGACGGCCACGGCGAGACCGGTAAAGATCAACGGCGTGGCGCGGTTGAGCGTCTCCAGCGTGGCGAATTTGGAGCCGAAGGCGCCCTTAACGATCAGGCCGAGCACTGAAAACGGCTGCGCGCCTGCGACCATCGCCAGCAAAGACGCGGCAACCACCGTAGCGAAAAGCGCCAGCGCGGGCAGGCCCAGCGAGCGGGTCCATGTCGGGTTGGTGACGGGTTCAAGCCGCATGGGATGTCTCCTCGAAACCGTCCCCGGCCATCCAGACGCCAAGCTCGGCGGGCGTGAGTTCGCCACGAGAGAAACCGGGCGACAATCGGCCTTCCGAGATCACGTGGATCACGTCCGAGAGCGCCGTGACCTCGTCGAGGTCTTCGGAGATCAGCAGCACCGCCGCCCCCCGGTCGCGGGCGGCCAAGAGTTGTTCGTGCACATAAGTGAGCGCTCCGATGTCGAGGCCGCGCACCGGCTGGTTGGCCAGCACGACCGAAGGCGCGGTCTCCAACACGCGGCCCAAGATCAGCTTTTGCATATTGCCGCCCGACAGCAGCCGGATGCGGGTTTCCGGACCGGGGCAGCGCACGTCGTATCCTTGGATGATCTTGGCGGCAAAATCACGCGCGGCGCGCCAGTTCATCCAGCCGTGGCGGGAGAAACCGGGGCGCGAGTAAAGCTCAAGCACCGCGTTTTCGGTGAGGTCGAAATCAGCGATGGTGCCGGTCTTGTGGCGGTCTTCGGGGATGCGGGCGATGCCTGCGCTTATGGCGGCATGGGGCGACCAACCGCGCGGCGCGTCGTCCTTCACGTGAAACGCACCGGAGGTGGGGCGGATCAGCCCGCCGATTAGGTCGGCCAGCGCGGTTTGGCCGTTGCCGGAGACCCCAGCGAGGCCGGTGATCTGACCTGCGCGCAGTTCGAGGTCGACGTTTTTCAGCCCCGGCGCAGAGCCGATGTCGGGCGTGGTGACACCTGCAAGCGTGACCAGTGCCTCGCCGGGATCGGCGCGGCGCACCACGGGGGCGGCGACCTCGGAGCCGACCATCATCTGCGCCATTGCGGCGCGGTCGGTCTCGGCTGTCTTGGCCTCGGCCACCAGCCTGCCGTGGCGCAGTACGACGACGCGCGAGGAGATCGCCATGACCTCATGCAGCTTGTGCGAGATAAAGATCACCGAGAGGCCAAGCGCCACGGCTTTGCGCATGGTGGCAAAAAGATCGTCGGTCTCTTGCGGGGTGAGAACGGCGGTGGGCTCGTCCAAAATCAGGATACGCGCCTCGCGGTAAAGGGCTTTGAGGATCTCAACCCGCTGCCGCTCACCCACGCTCAGGCTGCCGACCTGTGCATCAGGGTCCACCCTCAGCCCGTAGTCCTCCATCAGCGTGACAATCCGCTGCCGCGCCTGCGCACGGCCAAAACCGGGGCGCCAGATCGAGCGGGTGCCGAGCACGATATTTTCCAGCACGGTCATATTGTCGGCCAGCGTGAAATGCTGGTGCACCATGCCCACGCCTGCGGCCAGCGCGGCGCGCGGATTGCCCGCGGGCAGACCTTGGCCGAAGACCTCCACAAAGCCTTCGTCGGGCGTGTAATGGCCGAACAGGATATTCATCAGCGTGGTCTTGCCCGCGCCGTTTTCGCCCAGCAGGGCAATGACTTCGCCCTGCCGCAGATCAAAGCTGATCGCGTCATTGGCGGTGAGCTTGCCAAATCGTTTGGTAATATTATCGAGGCGCAGGACAACCTGCGCCTCGGGTCTTGGATCGGTCATTAAGAGGACTTCGGTTCTTCGTCGTTGATGTCGACGGTGAAGGAGCCATTCTTGATCGCCTGCTCGCGTTCCTTGACCAGATCAAGCGCCTCTTGCGGGATCTTGCCCTCGAAGGTGCCAAGCGGAGCCAGTGAAGACCCGCCCTCGGACATGAAGGAATAGCGGCCATAGTCGTCGGCCATGAACTCGCCTGCTTTGACGGCGGCGATGGCGGCATCAAGGGTTGGCTCAAAATGCCACAGGGCCGAGGCGACGACGGTTTCGGGGTACTCGGCTTGCGTGTCGATCACATTGCCGATGGCCAGAATGCCCTTTTCCTGCGCCGCGTCCGACACGCCAAAACGCTCGGCATAGAGCACGTCGGCCCCCTGCTCCACCATGGCGAAGGCGGTCTCCTTGGCTTTGGGCGGATCGAACCAAGAGCCGATAAAGCTCACTTGGAACTTGATATCCGGGTTCATTTCCGCGGCACCCGCCATGAAGGCATGCATCAGGCGGTTGACCTCAGGGATGGGGAAGCCGCCGACCATGCCGATGTTGCCGCTCTCAGTCATGGCACCGGCGATGATGCCCGACAGATACGCCGCATCTTGGATGTAGTTGTCGAAGACCGCGAAATTGGGCAGCGCATCATCTTGCTTGAAGCTGGAGCCCATGAGGAATGCCACATCTGGGTAATCGGCGGCAACCTCGCGCGCCTCGGCTTCGGCACCAAAGACTTCGCCGACGATCAACTGGTTCCCGGCCTCGGCATATTCGCGCAGCACGCGGGCGTAGTCGGTGTTGGAGACGTTTTCAGTGAAGGTATATTCGATGTCGCCGCGCGCCTGTGCGGCTTCGGCAGCTTTGTGAATGCGGCTGACCCATTGCTGTTCGACAGGCACGGTATAGACGCCAGCCACTTTAAGCGGCTCGGCAGCCAGCGCGCCCTGTGGCAAAAGGCTGGCCCCGGCCAGCATGGCCGCCGTGCCCAATAGGAAGCGGCGTGTGAGATTGCGTTGTGTCATATTGTATCCCCCGTTGGTTAGGTATTTTACCGTTTGATAAAATAATTTACCTGTCAAGCTTCTCCTGACCCTAGGTCAGCCCAAGCTTTTCCGAATACGCGCGGTGTGCTGATTAATGTGGCAGTCAGCAAGCGAAGCGGTAAATAGGGTCGACCCCAAGGATCGGATTCTACGATGAGCCATGTATTGCACCGTAACCTGCGCGCCACGCAACCTGTGATCGTGCGCGGAGAGGGAAATTTCCTTATTGATGACAAGGGGAAACGCTATCTGGATGCCTGCGGCGGCGCTGCGGTGTCGAGCCTTGGACATGACAACGCCGCCGTGCGCGCCGCTGTCGCCGCGCAGATGGACCAGCTCGCCTTTGCGCATACCGGCCTCTTCACCAACACCCCGGCAGAGGCTTTGGCCGACCATTTGATCGCCCGCGCGCCTGAGGGCACTGGCAAAGGGCGGGTGATGTATCTGGGCAGCGGGTCCGAGGCGATGGAAGCGGCGCTGAAGCTCGCGCGGCAGTATCATCTGGAGCGGGGCGACAAAGCGCGGGCGAAAATCATCGCGCGCAAGCCCAGCTATCATGGCAACACACTGGGCGCGCTGGCGGTGGGCGGCCATGCCGGACGCCGCGCGCCCTTTGCGCCGATGCTGATGGATGTCGAACATATCGACGCGGCCTATGCCTACCGCCTGCAACGCGAGGGCGAGAGCGAGGCAGATTTCGCGCAACGCTTGGCGGATCAGTTGGAGACGCGGATCGTTGAACTGGGGCCGGAGACAGTCGCCGCCTTTGTGGCTGAGCCGGTGGTGGGCGCATCGCTCGGCTCACAACCCGCGCCTGCGGGGTATTTCAAGCGGGTGCGTGAGATTTGTGACCGCCACGGCGTGCTGCTCATCGCCGACGAAGTGATGTGCGGCATGGGGCGCACCGGCAGCCTTTTCGCACTTGAGCAGGAAGGTATCTGTGCCGACATCACCACCATGGCCAAGGGGCTAGGCGCGGGCTACCAGCCCATCGCGGCGGTGATGGCCCGCGAAAGCGTGATCGACGCGATCATGGCGGGCAGCGGCAATCTGTGGAACGGGCATACCTATATGTCGCACGCGGTGGCGACGGCGGGGGCGCTGGCTGTGCTGCAAGAGGTCGAGAGCCGCGATTTGCTGAGCGCGGTGCGCGCGCGGGGGCAGCAGTTGGAAACGGCGCTGCGCGAGCGGTTCGGCCAGCATGCCCATGTCGGTGACATTCGCGGGCGCGGGTTGTTCTGGTCCATCGAATTGGTGGCCGAGCGCGACAGCAAGACGCCCTTTGAGGTGAGCCGCAACCTTGCGGGCAAGATTCAGCGGGCGGCGATGGAGGCCGGGATGATCTGCTATCCCGCGCAGGGCTGTGCCGATGGCACGGCGGGGGATCACGTTCTGCTGGCTCCGGCCTTTACCTCTCCGCCCGAAGAAATCGAGATGACGGTAGAGATGCTGGGCAAGGCCGTCGACGGGGTGATTGCAGAGGGCTGAGCCCTCCGCCCGCTCATCGGCCTTTGATCTGGATCGAGAAGTTGCGCTGCGCCCCGGCGGGCGGGCGCGGAAAGGGTGCGGCCTGCCGTATGATGCCAAGCGCCGCTTGGTCCAGCGCCGCCGACCCGGAACTGCGCGCCACCCGGACGCCAGCCAACTGCCCGCCCCCGCCAATGGAAAAGGCGATCACGGCGGTCCCGCGTGAGCGAACACGCGGTTTGCCGACGCGGCCGATGCGGCTCATCACTTGGCCGGGATAGTTGCTGGCCGCCGCGTTGCCCGCAGGTGCTGCGGCCCGCTGACGGGTGCCGGACTGCGCGGCGTTGCCCGCCCGGCTGGCAGTCTGCGCGCCCTTGGTGTTGTCGCGCTTCGCATTGCCGCGCTTGGTTTGCTTGGGCTTGGTTTTCTGGGGTTTCGGCTGCGGCTCGGGCTTGGCCTTCTTGGCGGCCTCGGCGGCGCGTTCGGGGTCGCGGCGCTGTGGGCGCTGCGACAGGCGTGGCGCATCGTCCTCGGCCTCGGCGGTGAGGGTTTCGACCGGGGGCACCGGGGCCGCGGCTGTGATGGTCGGCGTGGCGCTGGTGGTCTCGGGCGGGGTTTCGACCGGGGTCAGGGCAGGCAAGACGGGTGTCTGCGCCGCAGTGGCGGGAGGTGGGGCCACGTGCATGGGCTCTGCCTTCACCGCTTGCATTGGCTCGGCGGCAGGCGTGGGCGTAACCGTTGGCGCGGGGGTCGGCGGCGGCGCCTCGGCGGTCTCCAAGGGTTCGGGCTCGGGGGTCGGCGTGATCTCTTCCACCGGTTCTCCCTCTAGAGTGCCGACGGCCATATCCTCAAACCGGGTGCCAAGCTGGGCCGCGGCGGGCGCACCGCCGCCCGCGATCTTGGCGCTGTCGTCAATTTGCGCGAGCTGCGACACGCCCACCACAAGGCTGGCGGCGATACCGACGGAGAATGTTTTGACAAGACCGGACCGGGGGATCATTGCAGCGCCCTTTCGGTGACAAGCATGACGCGCTCTGCCCCGGCCCCGCGCAGCTCGCGGGTCAGCTCCACAAGGCGGCGGGCGGGCAGCGCGCGGTCAGGCAGCAGCCGCACGGTGTCGCGCTCTTCTTCGGGGAGCGCGTCGATGAATTCAGCCACGCTGGCGCGGTCTTGGCCTGCGAAGGTCATGCGGCCATCGGCGTGGACCACCAGCGCATTGGGCGGCGCGCGGCCCTCAAGCTCACGGGTTTCCACGAGGTTCAGATCGGAATCCAGCGGCTGCGACAGGGTGCCCGCGACCATGAAGAAGACCAGCATCAGAAAGACGATGTTGATCAGCGCGATGGTCGGTTCGCGTTGCGGTTTGGCCTTGGCGATAGGACGCATGGTCAGCCCTCCAGAACCGAGACGCTGAGCCCCGGCAGGGCGCGCAGCGCGATGAGCAGATCGGCCAGCGCCTGCGCCTCGACCTCGGCCCCGAGCGAGACCAGAAGCGGCGTGCCCTTCTCGGCCTCGGCCAAGGGGCTGGCGGTCAGCGCGTCAAGCGCCAGCGCATCGCCATTGAGGCGCAGCCCCTCGGTGGTCAGTTGCAAAAAGAACGGTTTCGCCCCCGTCTCAGCCCCTGCCCCGGATGTCGCTGCGGCCAATTCGATCTCGGCAAATTTGGAGAAGGTCGAGGTCAGCATGAAAAACAACAACAGCAGAAAGATCACATCGATCAGAGAGGTCATGGAGAGGCGGTTGCGCCGCCGGCGTGGCCTAGCCATGGGCTGGCCGGGGCGCGGCGGCGGCAAATTGGGTCGCGGCAGGTGTGGCGGCGGGGGCCGCGTTCTGGCCGGGGTGCAGCACGGTGAGGATCGCCTTGTCGGCGATGACGCGCTCGGTCTCCATCCGCTGCTCCAGCCAGCTGAGCACCAGCGCGGTCGGCATGGCAACGACGAGGCCCACCGCAGTGGTCAGAAGCGCCACCCAAATGCCCCCGCGAGGATCGAAGGATCCACCTGCGACCCTGCATCCTGCAAGGCGCGGAAGGCTTCGATCATGCCCAGAACCGTGCCGAAGAGGCCCAAGAGCGGGGCAAGCTGCGCCACGGAATCGAGCAGACGAAAGCCGCGCTCCAGCTTGGCAAAGCGCAACTCGGCCTCGGCCTGCAAGCGCGAAGCGCCCGCGTCGGGCGCAGACATGGCCAATTCGATCACCGGGGCGAGGTAGCTTTTCGACCGGCCCAGCGCAGAGCGTGCAGCGGCTGCATCGCCACGCTCCCAAGCATTGACCGCTTCGGACAGCGCCCGGTGGCGGCCCACGGCGGCGGCGCGGAACTGCCATGTTTTATAAAGTGCCACGGCGAGGGTCAGCACTGCCACGGCCATCAGGATTACCACCACCGGGCCACCGGTTTCGGCAATGCCCCGCAGAGGGGTCAGCAGTTCATCCAGTTGATCCATCAGCCCAGCACCTCGATCTCAGTCCGGGTTGCTGGGGCCAGCGCGTTTTCGCAGGTGCCCGCCGCGATCCCCGCGCCTTCGCAGCTTTGCGCACCGTTAAACAGGATACGGCCAAGGTTTTCGCAGGTGGTCTGCGGCACCACGAATTGGCGCACGCGCGGGCGGGCTACGGGCAATTGACCAAAGTCGAAAAGGGTCAGCCGGTTCACGGTGCCTTCGCGGTCGAACAGCACGGTCTCATAAACTGCCTTGTCCAAGGGGGCAGAGAGGTCGTTCGTGATGAGGAAGGTCAGCTTGCAATTGGCCTCCGTGGTATCGGCGGCGTTCAATTCGACCTTGAGCGAGGGGGCCGCAGTCGCCGCTGCGGCGGCAGGCGTCTCGGCGGCGGCACCTTGGGCAAAGGTCAGGGACAGGGCCGCGAGGAACGCGGAACGAAAATGCGGCATGGGGTGGCTCCCGATGGGTTTATCTTTGATCACGGCGCGTTGCTGGGACGCCTGCCACGGCTGGGCAGAATCGTCGCAGCACCTCTCGCGCCAAGCGGAATTTCTGCCTGCTGCCTAACAAAACCGGGCGGCAGTGACAATCCTGACTTTAATACTCGGATAAGGCGGCCGCCGCCCTGCCCACTTGGTGAGCAGGGAACAGTTGCGTCGATCTGGTGTTAGGCTGCTGAAACCATTGCCTGCGGGAAAACGACACCCGCGCAGAGAAGGAGGCCAGAATGACCGACGACAGCCAAAAGATCGCGACCATCGACCCTGCCCATAACGTGGCCCTGTTCACACCGGACGCCAAAGCACTGGAACAGGCGGCCTCGGCCGGGATGAAAACAGTGGTAAACTTCCGCGCCTCGGATGAAAAAGGCGGCCTCTCCCCCGATGAAGAGCGGCTGGTGGCTGAGAAGCTGGGGCTGAACTACCTGCACCATCCGGTCACGCCCGATACGCTTGGCCCCGAGACGGTGGACGAATTCCGCGAGTCACTGGACGACCTGCCGCAGCCGGTGTTCCTGCACTGCGCCTCGGGCAAACGGGCCGGGGCGATGACGCTGATGGCCCTTGCGGCAGACAAGGGATGGGACGGTGACACGGCCCTGCAAGAAGGCAAATCACGCGGCATTGACCTGACCGAAGAGAAGATCGGCCAGTTCGTCAAATCCTACGCGGATAGCAAAGCGTGAAAGAGGCGTCCGGTTTTACCGGGCGCATTATTTTTGCGCGCAGTAGAGGCCGTGCAGCGTTTCCAGAACGGCCACGGCCTCCTGCCCTTTGACCCGGTAAAAGATCGTCTGCCCCGCGCGGCGACTGTCCACAAGCCCCGCTTCTTTCAGCTTTTTAAGCTGCTGTGACATGGTGGATTGCGACAACCCGCAGGCCTGCGCCAAATCCCCAACCGAACGCTCTCCGCCCAGCAGCCGGCACAAGATCTGCAACCGCGCCTCTGATGCGAGCATCGTCATCAGGGCAGCCGCTCCGGCAATGTCACCGTCCAAGAAATCGTCCGAGTTTTTCATATTAGCATCATTGAATATTAGGAATGGGTAATATATACTAAATGACAGTCTGAGACAAGCCAGCCGCCAAGGCGGGCGCGTAAGGAGTTGAGAGATGGAAACCGAATTCACACCTTGGCTGTCGCTGGGCGGCGGCGCGCTGATCGGAGCCTCGGCGGTGCTGCTGATGGCGACGAACGGGCGCATCGCGGGCATCAGCGGGCTGACCTCACGGCTATTTGCGCGCAGCAGTGACGGCGAAGCGCGGGGCGTTTCGTTCTTCTTCGTGCTGGGGCTTTTGCTGGCAGCACCGCTTTGGTTGATTGTCTCGGGCGGCTGGCCGCAGCAGTGGGTGCCTTCGAACCCGCTTTTGATGGCTCTGGCCGGGCTGCTGGTCGGCTTTGGCGCGACCTATGGCAATGGGTGTACCTCGGGCCACGGGGTCTGCGGCATCAGCCGTGGCTCGGCGCGGTCGATCGTGGCAACGGTGACCTTCATGGCAACGGCTTTCGTGACCGTGTTTGTCATGCGGCATGTGTTAGGGGCGTGATATGAAACAGATATTCGCCCTCCTCTCCGGCCTCGTCTTTGGCATTGGCCTTATCGTCTCTGGCATGGCGGACCCCGCCAAGGTGCTCAACTTTCTTGACGTCTTTGGCACATGGGATCCCAGCCTCGCCTTTGTCATGGGCGGTGCGATCGCAGTGACAGCACCGGGCTTTGCATGGCTGTTCCGCAGCCGTCAGACCCCCTATTTCGACACCACATTCCGCGTTCCCACCCGCAACGATCTTGAGCCGAAACTGCTGACCGGCGCTGCGATCTTTGGCATCGGCTGGGGCTTGGGCGGCTTTTGCCCCGGCCCTGCGTTGACTGCCCTGCCCTTGGCGGCCAGTGGCACGTTGATCTTTGTCCCCTTCATGCTGGGCGGCATGTGGATCGCCCGCCACACCCCTGATTTGATGACCAAAACCAAGAAAGGACCTGCCTGATGAGCGACCCTCTGAATACACCCGTCGTGCGCCATTCCCCTTCAACCGGTGCGGGCAGCCCCGATGTCTGGGGCATCTATGAGCCCGACACAGGCTCGATCCAATACATCTGCGCCGATCCGGCGACCAAGAAGGCCGCGCTGATCGATGTGGTTTGGAACTTTGACCCGAAGAACTACAAGTTCAGCACCGAAAGCATGGATCAGGTCTTGGACCTTGTGAAAGAGCACGGCCTGAGCGTGGAGTGGGTGCTTGATACGCATCCCCATGCGGATCACGTCATGGCCTCCGCCCATCTGAAAGAACGGACCGGTGCGCCCAATGCCATCGGTGCGCTGGTGCCTGAGATCGCCAAGATTTGGGCGGACCTCTACAACCTGCCAAACGCCTTTGACCCCGACCGCGATTTTGATCATCTGTTTGAAGAAGGCGAGACGTTTAAGATCGGTGAATTGGACGCCAAAGTGATGCTGTCGCCCGGTCACACGCTGGGGTCGATCACTTACGTCTGCGGCGATGCGGCTTTCGTGCATGACACATTGATGCAGCCCGATGCAGGCACCTCGCGGTCGGATTTTCCGGGGGCAAAACGGCAGAGCTTTGGGATTCGATCCAAGACATCCTCGCCCTGCCCGGCGACACACGGCTTTACATCGGCCATGACTACGGCACCGATGACCGCAAGGAACCGACGTGGGAGGCCACGGTGGATGAGCACAAGGCCAAGAACATCCACGTCAAAGATGGCACCAAGCGCGAGGACTATATCGAGCGCCGCCAGAAGCGGGACGCGACGCTTTCGCTGCCCAATCGGATCCTTGCGGCCTTGCAGATCAACCTGCGCGGCGGGCGCCTGCCCCCGGCAGAGGATGACGGCAACCACTACCTGAAACTGCCGGTGAACCGCTTCGACTAAACCAGACCGGGCGGCCCTTCGGGGCGGCCCCTTCCCCTTGACGGATTGCCTGACATGACCCTGCGGCCCCTTGCGCAATATCTGCCGATCCTCGACTGGGGGCGGCGCTATGACCGTGGCCAATTCACCGGAGATTTGGTGGCGGCGGTAATCGTTACCATCATGTTGATCCCGCAATCGCTGGCCTATGCGCTGCTTGCGGGGATGCCGCCCGAGGCCGGTATCTATGCCTCCATCGCGCCGATTGTGCTTTATGCGATTTTTGGCACCAGCCGCGCACTGGCGGTGGGGCCAGTGGCCGTGGTGTCACTGATGACAGCGGCAGCGGTGGGCAATATCGCCGAGGCTGGGACGGCGGGCTATGTCACGGCGGCGCTGACGTTGGCGTTTCTGTCGGGCGCGATGCTGCTGGCGCTTGGGCTGTTCCGGCTGGGGTTTTTGGCGAATTTCCTGTCTCACCCTGTGATCGCGGGGTTCATCACCGCCTCGGGCATTCTGATCGCCGCCAGCCAGTTGCGTCATATTCTGGGGGTCGAAGGCGAAGGCCATACGCTGGTCGAAATCCTCGCTAGCCTTTGGGCGCATCTGGGGGAGGTGAACCCCATCACCCTTCTGCTGGGCGTTACCGCGACGGCTTTCCTGTTCTGGGTGCGGGGCGGGTTGAAACCCTTGCTTTTGCGTATCGGGCTGGGGTCACGCATGGCCGATATCGGGGCAAAAACGGGCCCGGTTCTGGCGATCGTCGGCACCACACTGGCGGTTTGGGCCTTTGATCTGGGCAGCCGTGGTGTCGCCATTGTGGGCGACGTTCCACAAAGCCTGCCGCCGCTCACCCTGCCCTCCTTCTCGCCTGACCTGCTGTCGCAACTGTTCATCCCCGCGCTGCTGATTTCGATCATCGGCTTTGTAGAAAGCATCAGCGTGGCGCAGACATTGGCCGCCAAGAAACGTCAGCGCATCGATCCGGATCAAGAACTCATCGGTCTGGGCAGTGCGAACCTTGGGGCCGCCTTCACCGGGGGTTTTCCGGTCACCGGGGGCTTCTCTCGCTCTGTGGTGAACTTTGACGCGGGGGCCGAGACGCCCGCCGCGGGGGCCTTCACCGCCGTAGGGCTCGCGCTCGCGGCGCTGTTTCTGACACCGCTGATCTATTTCCTGCCCAAAGCCACGCTGGCCGCCACGATCATCGTCGCGGTGCTGAGCCTCGTTGATTTCTCAATCCTCAAACGCGCGTGGGCCTTCAGCCATGCCGATTTCGCCGCCGTGAGCGTGACGATCCTGCTGACGCTGGTCTTCGGCGTGGAAGCGGGCGTAAGCGCAGGGGTCATCACCTCGATCCTCGTGCATCTTTACAAGACCTCGCGCCCGCATATGGCCGTGGTGGGCCGGGTGCCGGGGACTGAGCATTTCCGCAATGTGCTGCGCCATGAGGTTGAGACCCAGCCACATGTGCTGTCGCTGCGGGTGGACGAAAGCCTATATTTTCCCAATGCCCGCTTCCTTGAAGACCAATTGGCACGCCATGCCGCCGAAAAGCCCGAACTGACCGATGTGGTCCTGATGTTCCCGGCGGTGAATGAGATCGACCTGTCGGCGCTTGAATCCCTTGAGGCGATCAACACACGGCTGCGGGATGCCGATATCCGGCTGCATCTGAGCGAGGTGAAGGGCCCGGTGATGGACCGGCTGAAGCGCAGTCATTTTCTGGGTGACCTCACCGGCGAGGTCTTTCTAAGCCAGCACGAAGCCGTTTGCGCCTTGGCAGAGCGGCGGTAGAGACTGTCGAAAATTTGGCGGAGCCTAGGGAACCGCCCTGCCCGTCGCGCGTTGGCCTGCCATGAACAAGATATTCGCGCGCGCCGCCGCCCTCTCCGTCTGCCTTTTCGCCACTGCTGCCCCTGCCGAACAGGTGGGGAATGTCGATGTGGACTGGCTGGGTAATGACATCATCGTCGAAGCCGTGGCCGACCCCAAGGTCAAGGGCGTGACCTGTCATCTGGCCTATTTCGAACGCGGTTTGATTGACCGGCTGCAAAAGGGCAACTGGTTCGAAGACCCGTCGAACTCCTCCATCTCTTGCCGCCAGACCGGCCCGATTGAAGTTGGCGATATCGAGATGGATGATGAAGGCGAGAATGTCTTTAGCGAACGCCGCTCGATCATCTTTAAAACCCTGCGGGTGAAGCGTATTTTCGACAAAGAGAACAATACGCTGATCTACATCAGCCACAGCCAGCAGGTGCAGGACGGGTCGGCCAAGATGTCGATGTCGACTGTGCCGCTCTACCAGCCCGGACAATAAGCCTCAGCGGCCAAGTTTTCCTCGGCAAAGCCTTGCCAGCTTAGTGATCTCGCCTTGCCGGGCGACCTGCCTGCGATATGCTGCGCAAAACGCAACAAGCAGCGACAGGCAGGTTTATGAGACATTCACGCAGAACATTCGCATTCGGCCTCGCCGCTCTGGGGCTGACCTCGGCCTGCTCAACGGGAGGCGGGGCGCTTGGCCCCGCAGCGGCGGCTGGGGTGCCGGACGATCTGCGCCCGGTGCCCAATGCAGGATATGACGCTTGGGTCGCGGCGTTTAAGGGGCGTGCCTCGGCACAAGGGATTTCCGCCAACACCTTGGCTCAAGGGTTTCGCGGCGCGGGCTACCTGCCCGGCGTCGTGAAACGGGACCGTAACCAGACGGAATTCAGCCGCAGCTTGAAGACTACCTCGCCATCGCGGCCTCGGACGAGCGTGTATCAAAGGGGCGCGCGGCTTTTGCACGGCACCGCAGCACGCTGAGCGCGATTGAGAACCGCTACGGCGTGGCGGCAGAGATCGTCGCGGCAGTTTGGGGGCTAGAGAGCTATTTCGGTGAGCGGCGCGGGAATGTGCCCGTCGTTTCGGCCACTTCCACATTGGCCTATGACGGGCGGCGCGGGGCGTTCTTTGAAAAGCAACTGATCGCGGCGCTGAAAATTCTGCAAAACGGCGATATCACCGCCGATCGCATGACCGGGTCTTGGGCGGGGGCCATGGGGCATACGCAGTTTATTCCCACCTCCTATCAAGCTTTCGCGGTGGATTTCACCGGCGACGGGCGACGCGACATCTGGTCGGAAGACCCCAGCGATGCACTAGCCTCGACCGCCGCGTATCTGTCGCGCAACGGCTGGACGCGCGGCGTGAAATGGGGCGGCGAAGTGGGCAGCATCCCCGCCAGCGCCGGGTCCGTGATCCAGCCACAGGCAGGCGGGCCGCAGTTTGTGGTAACCAGCAACTTCCGGGCACTGAAACGCTACAACAACTCCGACAGCTACGCGATTGGCGTGGGCCATCTGGCGGACCGCATCGCCGGGGGCGGACCGCTGCGCGGCAGCTTCCCCCGATGCAAACGGGCTGACCAAGGACGACCGTATGGCGCTGCAACAGCGGCTGACCGCGCGGGGGTTTGATACCGATGGCACCGATGGGGTGATCGGGCCAAACAGCCGCAAGGCGATCAGCGCTTATCAAGCCAGCGTGGGCCTGCCTGCGACGGGCGAGCCTTCGGTCGATCTGCTGCGCCGCCTGCAATAGGCGGTATCAGCCGGGGCTGATCCCGGCCCGGTCGAGCATCCCTGCCACCTCAGCAAATGAGGACTGCGGCGGGGTGTGCTCGGCCTTGCGCTGGCTAAGGAACGTCTCGCACGGCCCAGCGAATGCAATCGCGCGGTCCAGTTCGGGATTGCTGCCGCTGCGGTAGGCACCGATGCGGATCAATTCTTCCATATCGGCATGGGCCGCGAGCGCCTTATGGGCGGCGGTGAGCAACGTATACTCCACATCACTGTGGCAATCCGGCAACGTCCGCGAGACCGATGCGAGCAGGTCAATCGCCGGATAGCGCCCCTTTTCGGCAATCTTGCGGTCCAGCACGATATGCCCATCCGTGATCCCGCGCACGGCGTCGGCGATGGGGTCATTCATATCGTCGCCATCCACCAGAACAGTGAAAATCGCCGTGATGTCGCCCTTGCCCACCGGCCCCGGCCCGGCGCGCTCCAACATCTGCGGAAGCTCCGAGAAAACCGTCGGCGGATAGCCCTTGGCGGTGGGCGGCTCGCGCGAGGCGAGACCGATTTCGCGCTGCGCCATGGCAAAACGGGTGACGCTGTCCATCAGCAGCAACACATGCTGACCCTGATCGCGGAAATGTTCGGCCACGGCCATGGCGGTCCAAGCGGCTTGGCGACGGGTGAGCGGCGGCTCATCCCCGGTGGCCACGACCAGCACGGCCTTCTCCATCCCCTCTGGGCCGAGGTCGGTTGAGATAAAATCCTGCACCTCACGGCCCCGTTCACCAACCAGCGCCATAACCACCACGTCACACTCCGTATAGCGTGCCAGCATGGCCATCAGCGTCGATTTACCCACACCAGAGCCCGCAAAAATGCCCAAGCGCTGGCCTTGGCAAAGCGGGGTAAAGACATCGAGCGCGCGCACATGGGTCGCCAGTTTCGGGCCGATGCGTTTGCGGTCGAACGCACCCGGCGGGGCGGCGCGCAGCGGGCGCGGTTGGTTGCCTTCGGGCAGATGCCCCTTCCCGTCGAGCGGTACGGCAGAGGCACTGATCACCCGCCCCTTCCAGCTTTCATCCGGGCGGATCACATCGCGGCCAACGGCGACCTCGACCCGGTCACCCGCCGCGACCCCGCGCCACGACCCAAAAGGGAGCAACTCGGTGCCATGGGTGCCCAGCCCCACGACCTCTGCATGGACCGGCCCGTCAGAGCCATGCACGATGCAGCGCTCGCCGATGCCCAGCACCCGCTCCAGCCCCACGGCGGTCAGCGTAATGCCGGTGATCGCGCGCACTTCGCCGGTGATCTCGGCCTCGCCCGCCTCGCGGGCAAAGCTGGTCAGCTCGGAAAAGAGTGTCTGCATGGATAAATTTCCTCTAGGAGAGCAAGCTAATATTTACTATACAAGGATTAAACAGGCTATAGGCAAAAAAATGAACTTGTCTAATCTTTCTATTCTTGGACTTGCTTCGGACCGGATGCAGTGGCTTTCGGCCCGGCAAAAGGTCGTGTCTGAAAACGTGGCCAATGCGGCGACGCCGAACTTCAAGGCGCGCGATGTGTCGTCCTTCGCCTCAATGCTCAGCGGAGAGCTGTCGCGCGATAATGGGCTGGTGACCACCCATGACAAACACTTCACCGGCGTCGCCCAAGGTACGCCCGGCGTGCGTGAGGTAACGGACCGCAGCGCTGCTGGCGCGACGCTGGATGGCAATACCGTGAACCTTGAAGAACAGGCCGTGAAGGCCGCCGAGATCGGCGATCATTACCGGTTGGCCGCACAGCTTTATCGCAAGAGCTATGACATGCTCACCATGGCCGTCACCGGAAACAGGTAAGGAAAACGCATGGATCCGCTTCAGTCTATCGCCAAAATCGCCGCCAGCGGGATGACCGCGCAGACCGCGCGTTTGCGGGTGATCTCGGAAAACGTGGCCAACGCAGATTCCACGGGCACCACGCCGGGCGCCGACCCGTTCCGCCGCAAGACCATCAGCTTTTCCGAGTTGATTGATCGCAACGGCGGCGGCTCTTTGGTTGAGGTTGACCGCATCGGACGCGACCAGTCGCCGTTTCGCCGCGATTATGACCCGTCGCATCCAGCAGCGGATGACACCGGCTATGTCAATCGGCCCAATGTCGATCCGATCATTGAGATGGCCAACATGCGCGAGGCATCGCGCAACTACGAGGCCAACATGAACATGTTCGAGTCCGGTCGCCGGATGCGCGGCCAGATGCTCGACCTGTTGAAGTGAGGTAACCTGAGATGAGCGATCCCGCCTCCCTGATCTCGACCGCCGCCGTTCGCGGTGCCTATCGCACCTCGCAATCGCTAACGGCGCAAAAAGGCGAAGCTATCGCCGAAGAGGCAGGCGCCAGCGCCAATAGCTTCACCAATATGGTGCAGCAAGCCTCGGAAAACGCGCTGGAAACAGTGCGCGAGGGCGAGGCCGTGGCCCAAGCCGGGCTGCGCGGTGAGGCGGATACCCAGCAGGTGGTCGAAGCGATGCTGGCGATGGAAAGCACAGTCAAAGTCGCCGTGTCGGTGCGCGACCGCTTTGTCGAAGCCTATCAGGAAATCTTGCGGATGCCGATCTAGGCCATGACCGAAACCCAGACCTATGACATCATCTCTGCTACCGTCTGGGCCGTGCTTTTGGCCTCGGGTCCGGTGCTGGGGGTGGCGCTGGCGATCGGACTGGTGATCGCGTTTTTCCAAGCCCTGACGCAAATTCAGGAAATGACGCTGACCTTCGTGCCCAAGATCGTGATGATCTTTGTCACCCTGCTGGCCGCAACGCCGTTCATGTATGCCACGCTGAAGAACCTGTCGGACACAATCTTTGACCTCGTGCAGAACGGTGGGCTGTGAGGGGCTGGCGGCATATCGCAGCGGCGCTTTTGGCGGCCGCGCTCGCCACCCCTGCCCTCGCCCAAGGCTGGGGGTCGTTCTATGAGCCGACGCGCAAGGACAAAGTGACCGCGACCGCACAGACGCTGGCGGCCAAGGGCGGGCCGGAAGGCGTCTGCATCCGCGAAATTCTGGCGGCACAAACGCGGCATGGCATTCCAGATAACCTGCTGCTGGCCATTGGACTGCAAGAGGCGGGCACCCGGCGCAACGGGCATTTCACGGTCTGGCCCTATGCGGTCAACGCGGCGGGCGAAGGGCGGCTGTTCGACAGCCGCAACGCCGCGCTTGATTGGATCGCAGAGCGGCAGGCGAGTGGCATCCGCTCCATTGACGTGGGCTGTATGCAGATCAACATGCGCTGGCACCCGGATGCTTTCGACAACCCCGCCCAAGGGTTCGATCCGCGGGTGAATGTCGATTACGCGGCGCGGTTCCTCAAGCGGTTGCACCGGCGTACGGGCAGTTGGATGCAGGCCGCGGGGTCGTACCATTCTTTCGAGCCTGAGTACCGCGACACCTACCTTGACCGTCTGCAAAAGAACATTTCCGCCGCCAATGCGCGGCTGCCGGAGTTTCAGGCGCTGGCCAGTGCCAGCCCCGTTCCCGCGCGTCCGCGCAAGACGCCCCGCAGCACCTCGGGCAGTTATGACAGGTTAGCGGCCAAGGCCACATGGGGCGCGCAGATCGGCGGGGCGGCGAATGCGCGCCGTTCGCTCTATTCGGCACATGAGATGCAGCCGGTTCTGCCGCAGTTCACCACCGTCCGCGCGGAGGATGCGGGATGAGTACGAAACCCAACACCATCCTGCCGCAGCTGAGCATGTTCAGCGCCAACAAAGACGTCAGCTTTGCCGTTGGCATGGCGCTAGTGCTGGCGGTTCTGTTCTTGCCGCTGCCGCCGATCTTGCTCGATTTCGGGCTGGCGCTGTCACTGTCGCTCAGCGTGTTGATCTTCATGGTGGCGCTCTGGATCCCTTCACCGTTGCAGTTCAACTCTTTCCCGACGCTGCTGCTGGTCACGACCATGTTGCGCCTGTCGCTCAACGTGGCCTCAACCCGGCTAATCCTCAGCGAAGGCCATGCAGGTCTGCATGCGGCGGGCGATGTGATCCAAGGGTTCTCCAAGTTCATCGTGGCGGGTAATTTCGTCATCGGTGTGGTGATCTTTGCCATTCTCGTGATCATTAACTTCGTCGTGATTACAAAGGGTTCGACCCGTATCGCCGAGGTTGCCGCGCGGTTCTCGCTGGATGCGATGCCGGGCAAGCAGATGGCGATCGACGCCGATATGGGGGCGGG
Organism: Sulfitobacter profundi; assembly: GCF_042661425.1. NCBI lineage: Bacteria > Pseudomonadati > Pseudomonadota > Alphaproteobacteria > Rhodobacterales > Roseobacteraceae > Sulfitobacter > Sulfitobacter profundi. Next base: position 645,872 of record NZ_JBHSWA010000001.1, read on the forward strand.
GCTGATCGACGAAGATGAGGCCCGTCGCCGCCGTAAGGAACTGGAAGACGAAAGCGCGTTCTTCGGGGCGATGGACGGTGCGTCAAAATTCGTGCGCGGCGATGCGGTGGCAGGGCTGATTATCACGCTGATCAACGTCATCGGCGGCATTCTGATCGGTGTCGTGCAGCGCGGCATGGGTGTAGGCGATGCCTTTAACGTCTTTACCTCGCTGACCATCGGGGACGGGCTGGTGAGCCAAATCCCGGCATTGGTCGTCTCGCTCGCCGCCGGTCTGATCGTGACCAAGGGCGGCACCCGGGGCGCGGCGAACGAAGCTGTCTTTGACCAGCTTTCGAACTTCCCCAAGGCGCTTTACATGGCGGCCTTGCTGCTGTTCGGCATCGGCCTTTTGCCCGGCTTTCCGCTGCTGGTCTTCGCCCTTCTGGCCGCTGCCATGGTGGGCTTGGGCGTGGTGATCCAGCGCGGCGCGGCAGAGGCGGCAGAGGCCAAGGCAAAGGCCGATGCAGAAGCGCAGAAACAGCAGGACATGCCAGAGGTCGACAGCAACCCGATGCACCTCGATGAGTTGCGGTTGGTTCTGGGCGAAGGGCTGGTGGCGCTGGCCAACCGCCCAGACGCGGTGCTGCCGAGCAAGATCAAATCCCTGCGCAAGCATTTCGCCGAAGAGTTCGGCTTTCCCATGCCCTCGGTCCGGATCAAGGATGACGTGAGCCTGCCGATCAACAGCTATTCCTTCCAAATCCACGGCGTTGATGTGGCCAAGGGCGACATTCGCGCCAATCAGATGATGGTGATCAACCCCGAGGGCGCGCCGCTGCAACTGCCGGGTGAGGCCACGCGCGAACCCACCTTTGGGCTGGACGCGCTTTGGGTCGACAGCAAGGTTGCCGATCAGGCCGAGGCGCAGGGCTATACGGTGGTGGACCCCGAAAGCGTGATCACCACGCACCTGACCGAAGTGGTCAAGGAAAACATGTCTGAACTGCTCACCTACGGTTCGGCGAAAGAGGCGATTGAGGGGCTGGACCGGAATTATCAAAAGCTGGTCAACGACCTGCCCGTCCCCTCCCCCGCCATTCTGGTGCAGCAGGTGTTGCAGGAACTGCTGCTCGAGCGTGTCTCGATCCGCAACCTGCCGCTGATCGTAGAGGCGATGGCCGAAGCCACGCGCCAGACCTCCAAACCCGCGCTGGTGCTTGAAAACGTCCGCCGCCGCCTGTCGAGCCAGATTTGCCAAGGCCTGTCCGATGGTCAGGGCTTCGTGCCTGTCATCACCCTGTCGCCCTCGTGGGAGGCCGAGTTCATCGAGGCGGTCAAGATCGTCGGCGAGGATCGCACATTCGTCATGTCCCCCAAACGGGTACAGGAATTCGTGCTGCAAGCCCGCCAGCAGATCCAGCGCTTCGCCTCCGAGGACAGCTGGCCCGCGCTGATGGTCAACCCCGAGGCGCGGTCCTATGTGCGCTCCATGTTGGAGCGGGTCAGCCCGATGACGCCGGTGATTTCCAACGCCGAAATTCATCGCAAGGTATCCCTGCGGACCGTCGCCACCATCGGGGGCTAGGGATGGACCTGTCCGCCCTTTTGACCGACGCGCTGATGGGATATTTCGTCGTCTTCGCCCGCATCGGCAGCGCGCTTTTGTTCATGCCGGGCTTTGCTGAAACCTCGGTGCCCACGCGGCACCGGCTGTTCTTTGGTCTGATCCTGAGTGCCGCGCTTTATCCGGTCACGGGCCTTGGCCCGGTGGCCGAGGATCGCCCCGGCGCCCTGCTGTTGATCTTCGGTTCCGAGATCACCGTGGGCCTGTGGATCGGGCTGGTGGCGCGCACCCTGCTCTCGGCGCTGCAATTCGCGGGCTATCAGATGGCGTTGATGTCGGGGCTGGCCAATGCCTTGGCCCCCAACATTGGCGCGTTTGAGGGAGCCACGAGCATGGCGGCGATGCTGCTGATCGGGGCCACGGCGCTGATTTTCATCACTGACCTGCACCACCTGATTATTGAATCCTTGCTGATGTCCTATCAGGTTTTCATCCCCGGCACCTTCATGTTGGCCGATCTGACCGATCAGTTTGCCCGCGCGACGCAGGTCAGCCTGTATCTTGGGCTGTCGATCGCCGCGCCTTTCTATGTGGCGGGTCTGGTGCTGAACGTCGGGATGGGTCTGGCCAACCGCATGATGGCGAGCCTTCAGGTCTTCTTTATTGCCCAGCCCTTGCTGATTGCCGCGGGGCTGGCCTTGATGGTGCTGGCGGTTCCGACCATGATGCGCGGGTTTCTTGAGCCTTTCGCGAATTGGCTCACCACCTACGGATTCTAGGCCATGTCAGACGAGGACAAGAGCAGTAAGACCGAAGAGCCGACGGAGAAAAAGCTCCGCGACGCGCGCAAGAAGGGCGACGTGCCTCAATCGCGTGAGACCGGCACGGCGATGCTGGTCTTTGCCCTGCTGATGATCCTGATCTTCGTGCTGCCAAGTTCGATTGGCCGGATCGTCGAAGCGCTGCAAGGCCCGCTGCTGGACGCTGGTGTCACCGCCATTGGCACCGGCGGCACCGGGGTCGTTGAGGCCGGGAATGTGCTGAAGTCACTTGGGTTTACGCTGGGGCTGGCGATGATGCCGGTCGCGGGGATCATGGTGTTGGCGGCCCTCTTTGGGGTGCTGATCCAAGGGGAAACCGTGGTCTCCGCCGAACGGATCAAGCCGAAAATTTCCAAACTGAACCCGCTGTCGGGGTTCAAGCGGCTGTTCTCGGCCGAAGCCTTTGTTGAGTTTGCCAAGAACACCGCCAAGGTGCTGGTGATCGGCTTCATCACCGTCTGGGCCGTGCGCGATATTGCGCAATCGCTGGGTCAGACACAGGCCTTCATCCCCGAGACATTGCTGGATGCGGCCTTGCAAAAGGTGCGCTGGATCTTTCTGGTCACCACCGTGCTGCTGGTGCCCATCGCCATTGCCGACATCATCTGGAAGCGTGCGCAGTGGAAGAAAAAGCAGATGATGAGCCTCAAGGAAATCCGCGACGAGCATAAAGACAGCGAGGGCGATCCGCAGATCAAGGGCCGCCGTGCCGAATTGCGCCGCGCCCGCGCCCGCCAGCGCATCGCGCAGGCCATCCCCAATGCCAGTGTGATCCTGACCAACCCGACCCATTACGCCGTGGCGCTGAAATATGAACAGGGCGTCGATGATGTGCCAGTCTGTGTAGCCAAGGGGGCGGATGTGATGGCCCACCGCATCCGCGAACTGGCCAAAGAGCACGACATTCCGATGATCGAAAACCGCCCGTTGGCCCGTGCGCTACATGCAGCGGTGGAAGTGGATGACCGTATCCCGATGGAGCATTGGCAAGCGGTGGCCGAGATCATCGGCTTTGTCATGGATCTGCGCCGCAACGTGCGCCGCAAGCCGCCCGCGGGGTCGTCGATCCGCGAAGATTAACCCGCCCGCTCAGCGCAGGCGCAGCCCTTCGAGATTGCGGTCGGCGGGGAGTTTGGAGCGTTCCAGCAGGATTTTGGTGATCAACCGCGCACGGACAAGGCTGAACGAGCCCATGATCTGCGCGGCATCGCGTTCGGGCATGGCACCGATCACCTGCACGGCGGTTTCCACGTCGATTTCATCCATGATGCCCGCCGCCACCTGCGGCTTCATGTTGCGATAAAGCTCGACCAGTTTGGTCATGTCTTGGTTGTTGGCCTCTTCGATCACCTTCAATTGCGCGCCGATCTCATCGCGCAGGCTGGCCAGCCGGGTCTGCTCGGCCTTGAGGCTTTCTTCGGCCAGCGCCAGCTTGGCTTCCCGGTCGGCGATCGTGTCGCGTTGGTCTTTGAGCAGGGCACGCTCTTCGGCGATGGCCTCGGCGATCAGATGGCTCGGCTCGCACATGCCGCTCTGACCCGGGGCGCTGGCGTCATAGCTGGGCGGCGCGGGGGCTGCGGCAAGCTCGACCGGTACCGGGGGTGTGTCACCCGGCGTCTCGGCGATGGCCATCATTGGCATGAACTCAACCGTGAGCTTGAGCACCCCGGCGACGCCAAGGCCAAAAAGCGCGATCTTTGGTAGGGAGATACGGCTCATTCCTTACGCTCCTTGGTGATGTCGAAAAAGGTGCGGACCAGCTCGGATTTGCCCTGCACCGCCGCCTGCCCCCGCACTTGGGAACGCCCTTTGAGACGCGCGGCACGCATCTGTGCGGGGCTTTGGCCTGCGGCGGCAGGCTCAGCCGCGGCTTGGCGCGGCTGCGGGGTGTCGCGCTGCACGGGTGGCTCGGGGCGCTGCACCTTGGTGCTGAGATCGCGGAGGTCGTCAACCGATTTGGCGGATTGATCAACCGCGCTGGAAAAGGCCCCAACCATCGGCTCCATTTCCTTCAAGGTGGTCATGAGCGCGCGAACCCGACGATCAAGAATAAAGGCATAGACCAGCGTGCCGACCAGCAGCACGATGATGAGGATATCAATCAAGGCCGGCATCATCGTCGCTGTCCTCCTGACTTTCCTTGGGCAGCAAGGACTGGATCACCCGCAGCGCCAAGGCGCCATTGCTGCGCTGGCCAAAGGCGGCTTGGAACATCGGCCGCGCGTTCACCATGCCGACGACGGGGGTATCAACCGTCATGCCCAGATCAATCACCTGACCGGGCTTCCATTCCAGCACCTCATGCAGCGGGATCGTCACCTCTTGGAGCACGCCGGTGATGGTGACCGTGGTGCTGGAAATCTGGCTGTTCATATCCTTGCGCGCGTTGCTGTCAGTGGGCGAGCGCCCGCCAAGGAACGGCTGCGCCAACTGCGCGCTGACCTCATCCAGCGTGCCATAGGGCAGCACCAAGGCCATATGGCCGCTGCGGTCTTCGAATTGCAGATGCATCCGGACCAGCACCGTCGCGGTGCGCGGGGCCGCCAGCATGACCGACCGGGGATTGGACTCCAACGATTGGATGTCGAATTGCACCGGGCTGACATCATGCAAGCAATGCGCCAGCCCTTTGAGCGACAGTTCCGCCAGTCTGCGGCCCAGTTTCTGCTCAATCGCAGTCAATCCACGCGGCTTCCACTGTTGGCTTGTGGCGCGGCGACCGCCCAGCATGATTTCTAGGACCGAAAACAGCAGGTCCGGCTCGACCACACAGGCGATCTGGCTGCCCCAGCCTTCGGCATTGGCGATGGCGATGAGCGAGGGCGCCTGAATGCTCTCCATCGCGTCCTCATAGGGCATGTATTCCAGCGAGCTGAGCTCGATCTCTGGCGCTACGGTGCAATAGGATTTGAGGTCGGGCACCAAAGCCAGCAACAGACGGTCGATGATGATCTCAAGCGTGGGCAGGCGCTGAAAGCTTTCGCGCGCCTGACGGATCATCGTCTCTTCGAGGCTTAGCGCATCGGAGGAATCCGCTATCGTCATTGCACCACCATATCGGCAATCAGTATTTCATGCGGCGCGTCAGTGTGGCCGACCGCCCGCGCCCGGCGCAGCAGTTCGGTCTTCAGCATCGCCAGCCCATAGCTGCCAGTCAGGTCGCTGACATGCAACTGCCGCAGGAAGTCTTGGAAGCTGTCGCGCAGGTAAATCTCACGCGCGATCAGGCGGTCCGCGCCCTCGGCGGTTTCGTCATAGACCATCAGCATGTTCAGCTTGAGAAATCGGCTGGTCTGCCCGCCCTGCGGCCCGGTATCGGTGACGTTCACGATGATCTCGGGGAAAGGCATGACCGGCATCTTGATCTCGGTCTTCGGCTTTTCGCCATGCGCGTCTTCGCTGCCTTCCTCACCATGGGCATTGTCAGCGGTCTCAACCGTATCCTCGACGGCTTCATCCCCGCCGAGCCCCACCATTTTCAAAAGCCCCGAAGGACCGATGGCAAGCGTCACCCCACCGACGCCAGCAAGAAGGCAGAGCAAGACGACAGCAAGGATAGCAAGAGGCTTTTTCATTCTTCAACTCTTAATCGGATCCTGCGCGGAGCGCCATATGCAAGAACAAATACATCCCCAAACAAGCTTTATTGCAACAGAAACCTGTTTATTTTTCGGTTCTCACAAGTATAAATCGATATATGCTTGCATAGTGGCGACCGAGCAGGGAATGCTCGGACTATCCAATCGAGTGAGGGCCCGTGAATCAGATCGTTGAAAACCTTAAGGATTTAGGTCCAAAGCGGCTGGCTCTTCTGGGCGGCATCGGTCTGGCGATCACCGCGGCCATCTTTATCGGCGCGCGGACCATCCTCGCCCCTACCTATGTTCCGGTTTACAGCCAGCTTAGCCCCGGCACCGCATCGCAGATGATGCAGACGTTGGAACAGGCGGGGCTCACGGTCGATCTGTCGCGCAATGGCGATACCATTTCGGTGGCCGAGACCGATATCGCCCGTGCCCGCATGGCGCTGGCTGATGCGGGGCTGCCGGGCGAAGGCGTGCCGGGTTGGGAGATTTTCGACAATATGTCCGGCATGGGGATGAACTCCTTCATGCAAAAGGTGAACCGGCTGCGCGCACTGGAAGGCGAGCTGGCCCGGTCGATCCAAACCATTAGCGGCATCAAAGCCGCGCGGGTGCATCTGGTACTGCCCGAACGCGCCGCGTTTTCGCGCAGCCGGGCCGAGGCCAGCGGCTCGGTCATCGTGCGCTCGCAAGCCAACGCCAGTATGACCCGCAGCCAAGCACAGGCGATCCAAGCATTGGTAGCCTCTGCCGTGGCGGATTTGGAAGCGCAGAATGTGACCGTGCTGTCGGCCTCGGGTGAGACGATCTTGGCCAAGGACGAAGGCGGCAGCTCTGACTTCTCCCTTCAAGGTCAGCGCAGCATGATCGAAGAACAACTGGCGCAAAAGGTTGAATCCATTCTCAACGCCCGCGTCGGGCCGGGCAATGCCCGCGTGCGGGTCAGCGTCGATCTGACGACCGAACGCGAAGTCCGCGTCTCGCGTAGCTTTGATCCTGCCCAGCAGGTGGCGCGGTCGATCGAAACCCGCGTGCGCAACTCCAATGAAACCGACCCGGCGGCGGCGACGGTGGATGTGGCCAATAACATCCCCGATGAGCTGCGCGACGATGCGGGCGGCGGCGCGGGGCAGTCCACCCGCTCTGAGAACGACGAGATCATCAACTACGAAATCGGCTCGATCCAGAGCGAGCTTGTGCGCGAGCCGGGCGATATCGAGCGTATCTCGGTCGCCGTGCTGGTGAACGGCAGCTATGGCACCCTGCCCGACGGGTCCGAGGGCTATATCGAGCGCAGCCCCGAAGAAATGCAACGTCTGAGCCAACTGGTCAGCACGGCCATCGGCTTTGATCAGGCACGCGGCGATCAGGTGCAGGTCGACAGCCTTCAGTTCCTTGATTTCGATTCCGAGTTCAGCAGCCCCGCAGGCCGTGGCTTGGGCGCGGTACTGGCCGATAACGCCATGACCATCCTGCGGTCGCTCTTTGCCTTGGCGCTGGTGGCGATCATCATGGTGCTGGGCGCGCGCCCGCTGCGCATGGTGCTGGATGCCACCCTGCCCCAGCCCGCGCTGGCCGGTGCTGGCGCAGACGCGGGCCTGCTAGACGGTCCTGAGCAGGATAACGCGCCAAAAGCGCTGACCGGCGGCACCCAGAACGAAACCCCGCCAAACCGCCTGCCCACCCCGGCGGGCGTCCAAACCGGTGCGGTGCTTGGCCCAATGGACGAGATGCCCCGCGACATGGTGCAACTTGCTTCGGTCGAGGGCGCGGTGCAACACAGCCAGTTGCGCGCCGTAGCCGAACTGGCCGAAGACAACACCGAAGACGCCCTGCGGGTTCTGGGCCAATGGCTGTCGGAAGGGGATGATCTGTGATCACGACCCTCAAGCTGCAAAACTTCGACGAAGACGGCAAAAGCAAGCCGCAGGATCCGGCGCTGCCCACGCCCGAAGAAATCGAAGCGAAGATCAAAAAGGCCCATAAGCAAGGCCATATCGAAGGCTATCTGGCCGGGGCCGACGCGGGCCGGGCCGAGATGCACCAGACCATGCAGGCCGAACATGCCGTGATGGCTGAAAAGCTGGCACAGGAACTGGCGCGGCTGTCGCAGGCGATGCAGGCCCATCAAGAGGCGCTGATGGCGCAGATCGTGGGCTTTACCTTGCAAACCTGCGAGATCGTCCTGCCCGAGGTGATCGAACGCCTGTCGACCGCGCGGGTGAAAAAGACCGTGACCCAATCGCTGAAAATGGCCATCGGGTCGAGCCAGATCAAAGTGCGCCTGTCGCCCGCCACGCTTGACCAGATCGGCCCAGACCTGCGCCAACGCGCTGTGTACTACAAATGCGACGGCGTGCTGGACCTGCGCGCCGATGCCGACCTGCCCGATGGGGATGCCCGGATGGAATGGGATCACGGCAGCCTTGATTACGGGTTCAAAAAGATTTGCGACCGCCTGCTCGCCGAATTGCGCGACACCCATGCGCGGGCGCTGACAGCACAAAAGGAGAAGGACGGAAATGGACAAGCCTGACCTGCAATCGCCCAAAGATGACAACAACGCCGCGAAAGGCACCCCGCCCGACGCCACACCCGGCGCGCAAGAACAGCCGCGCGCTGACGCCTTCGGCAATACCGCCAGCACAGGCAGCGATGACGCGGGCGTCTTCCCGCAACTCGACACCGAAGACTCGCGCAACGCCCTTGCCCCCGCCCCGAGGCCGGTGGCGCTGGCATCAACGCCATGTTGAACGTCGGCCTTGATGTGCAGATCGTGCTGGGCCAAGCCCGCATGCCGATCTCGCGCCTGCTGGAACTCACCCGAGGCTCTATCGTAGAGTTGAACCGCAAAATCGGCGCACCGGTCGACCTCATGGTCTCTGACCGTCTGGTGGCACGCGGGGATCTTGTGAAGGTCGGCGAAGACCGGCTTGGCGTGTCCCTGACCCAGATCGTCAAGGACTATGTCCCTGACTGACCTCCCCTCTCTGCGCGCCTATGCGTCGGGCCGCATGGGCCTTGCCCTGCTGGTGCTTCTCGCCAGTGGCGGCATGGCCATGGCCCAAGACGGAGGGTTTCTCTCCACGCTGTCGGATGTGATTGGCGACACCGCGCCCGGCAGTGACGAAAACGCCAATCTGTCGGGCCGGATCGTTCAGTTCATCGCGCTGGTCACCGTGCTTAGCATCGCGCCGGGGCTCTTGGTGGTGATGACCAGCTTCACGCGCTTTGTCATCGTCCTGTCGATGCTGCGCTCGGCCCTTGGCCTGAACCAGACCCCGCCCAATATCGTGCTGACCTCGCTGGCGCTGTTCATGACCTTCTTCGTCATGCAGCCAGTGTTCAAGGACGCCTATGAGGCCGGGGTCGAGCCGCTGTTGGAAAACGCCATCGGCGAAGAACAGGCGCTGGAGCGGATCGCCACGCCCTTCAAAAACTTCATGTACGTCAACACCCGGCCCGAGGATTACGCCCTGTTCCTGCGCATCGCCCCAACGGATGAAGAGGCCGAAGAGACCCCCTGCCCGCCTCGGCAGAGGAGGCCACCTTTCGCCATCTCGTTCCGGCCTTCATGATCTCGGAACTGCGCCGCGCCTTTACCATCGGCTTTCTGATCTACCTGCCCTTCGTCGCCATTGACCTCATCATCGCCTCGGTCTTGATGAGTGCGGGCATGATGATGCTGCCCCCGGTGTTGATCTCCCTGCCGTTCAAGGTGATCTTCTTTGTGCTGATCGACGGTTGGTACATGCTGGCAGGATCGCTGATCGAAAGCTATGTGCCGCTTGCCGGTGGCTGACCTGCACTGAAAGGATTTAACCATGTCGACCAATGCCCTTTCCAAAACCCGCAGAAAGCCCATCACGGTGGAGGATCTGAACGGTCCCACCAAGGCGGCCATCACCTTTCTCTGCCTCGGAGAGCAGACCGGTTCGGAACTCATGCAAAAGCTCGGCACCGCCGAGATTGAACGCATCACCAGCGCCATGAGCCGCCTTGGCCCGATCCCCGCAGAGGTGGTGGAACATGTGCTTAAAGAGTTCACTCAAAAGGTGGTCAGCGGCACAGGATCGGTCGTAGGGTCGCTGTCGACGGCAGAGTCCATGCTGCGCAAGTTCATGCCCGAAGAACAGGTGACCAGCATCATGGCCGGGCTCAAGGACAGCGAGCGCGAGAACGCCATGTGGCGCGGCTTTGGCGCGCTGGATGAGACGGTGATCGCCAACTATCTCAAGGGCGAGCACGACCAGACTGCGGCGGCGATCCTCAACAACGTCGACACCAGCGTGGCCGCCAAAGTGCTGCCGCTGCTGGGCCCTGAGCGGATGCAAGACATCGCCGAGCGCATGATCGCGATGGAGGCGGTGCCGCTGCACATGATGCAGCAGATCGAAGAGACGTTGAAACAAGACATTCTGTCGAACGCGATGCACACCAATTCGGTCGAGACGCATCAGCGCATGGCGGATCTGTTTAACCAGTTGGATGTGCAGGCATTCGAAGAGCTTTCCGGTGCGCTGGACGCGCGTATTCCCGACGCTTTCCAAGCCATCAAACAGCGTATGTTCGTCTTTGACGATCTGTTCAAACTGCCGATGCAGGACTTGGCGCAGGTGATGCGCGGGCTGGATGGGGCCACCCTGCCCATGGCGATGCGCGGCGCCAAGAAAGAGCAGCGCGATCACCTGATGGAATGCCTGCCACAACGCTCGCGTCAGATGCTGATGGACGAGATGGCCGCCACCGGTCCGGTCCGGGGCCGCGACGTGCGCGCCGCACAGGCCGCCATGGTGGAATATGCCAAGACCCTCGCCGACGAGGGCGTGATCGAACTGCCCTCGGCAGCCGATGACGACGAATTCATCGAATAAAGAGGATCAGCGGTAGGCGCTCGACGCGCTGTAGCCACCAGTGATCGTGGGGATGTCGATGGTGATGGCCGTGAAGGTGCCGCCCTGACCGATAGAGACGGCCCCCTGCATCAGCGAAAGCACGGTGTTCGACGACGACGAGACACCCTCTACCGCATCGTAAATCGCCGAGAACCGCGAGACGAGCTTGTCGACCTCGGCGGGGTCTTTCAGCTTTTCGATGTCGAACTTCTGTTCAAAAAGCGCGATCTGGCGGTCGAGATCGACCCCAATCGCCTCATCCGGTACGCCAAGCGCACGGCGCATAAAGCTGCCGAGGTCTTCGTCTTTCAACACGTCGAGCCAAGTGTTGATTTCAGAGGCTTTGGATTTGAACTCCAAGGCAATCCGGGCGCCTTCGTTGTCTTCCCCGGCAGAGTTTAGAACGACCCGTTCTTTGAACCGGTCGATCATCTCATCCTGCCAGCCCGTGCGATTGAAGTTAAAGCTCCGCCCACCATCGGGGGCAAAGCCCAACGTATCGTACATATCTTTGATCTTCGGGTTGCTCAGCCGGTTCACCAGAGCCGAAGACTCATCGGAATTGCTCTCTAGCGTTTTGCGGATCATTGCCTTGCCGAAGATCTGATCCTCAAGATCAAAAGCCCGCATGACAAAAGTATAAACTTCGGTATCGGCAACAAATTCCTTCGCAGATTTGATGTCGCCGATACGCTCTTTAAAGGCTTCGATCTGCCGGGCGTTCAAGGCATCGTTGGCGGCAAGGTCGAGCTGTTTGTCGCGCGTTGCGTCAAACAGCTTAACCGCCACCTGCGTGCCGATACCGCCCAGCGAAATCATGCGTGCGCGGCCTCATGGTTAGGCGCCGGAGGCGCCGGGCGAAGCTGCATCAGCTCAGTCTCGTATTTGAGAACCCCGCGCAATTCGCTCATCGCTTTGTAGAAGTCGGCCATAGAGACGAAGTTCGCCGCTTCCATGATCCGGCTGCGCATCTCAGCGCCAAAGCAACAGGCGAGATCAGCCAAGCCTTGCTGGATCATCGGCAAGATTTGATCGCGGGTATCGGGACGGATCAGCGCGGTTTGCACCAAGAAATAGACCTTGGACACGGGCGTGGATTCCGCATCCGGCTTCAACAGATCGGACTCGCGCACAATGTCGGCGCGGTTTTCGACGGTCAGCGCCTGACGGCGGTCGCCGTTGCGGATGACGCAGCCGTTCACGACCACACGTTCACGGGGGCGGAGGGTGAGTTTCAGCATCTTACACCTCCTGCATCTGCGGCGCGGCCTGCCCGGCCAAACCTGCGGCAATGTTGCCATTGATCTCAACGAGACCCGCCAGACGCCCCTCGCCTGCCATCAGCGCGGTGCTATGACGGTCCACCCAAAGTGCGATGGAGATCAGCGACGCTTTCAACGCATTAGGCATCTTGTTTTCCGGCTCAGATAGGTCATGGCGCAGGGCCGACCAGAACCGTTGATTTTCGTAGATTGCATCGCGCAGACCGGAGGCGAGGATGTTCAACCGCTCGCTTTTGTCTTCGGTCGCATCAAAGCCTTGGCCCTTGTCGGCAAGGTCATGTGTGACGCGGCTCAGAATGCGGCGCTCGATCTGCCGCGGGGTTTCGCTCTCGCGAATTGTTCGTTTGTATGCTGCCAGCCCCATAGGAATTCTTCCTTGTTTTTATAGTTTGCTGCCTGCCAACCGCAAATTCTGAGGCGGTTGGACCGGGGCCAAAGCGCTAGGCTCTGGCCCCGAAAACCCTTATCCTTAACGGAACAGGCTCAGGATGTTCTGCGGCGCCTGGTTGGCGATCGACAGGGACTGCGATGCCAGCTGCTGCTGAACCTGAAGCGCCTGAAGACGGGCGGCTTCTTCTTCCATGTTGGCGTCAACCATCGCGCCAACGCCAGTGTCGAGGTTGTCGGAGAGCTTGGTCAGGAATTCCTGCTGACGCTCGATCGACTTTTCGGCCTGACCCAGAGTTGTGGAGGCACTTACGGAAGCTGTTTTGGCTTCATCGGCCTCGGTCAGCACTTGCGCAAGGAAAGCTTCACCGGTGGTGGCGTTGCCCGCGTTCGTCGCAAAGCCTGTCGCGATCAGGGCGAATTGCTCGCGCTGACCGTTCAGGTCGACCGGGGAGACGCTGATCTTAGTCGTGGTCAGGTTGCCAGCAGAATCACGGCTGATACCGCTTACGACTTCACGCGCCGCTTTTGCGCCGCTGGTGCCATCCGTGATTATACCAGTTGCGGGATCAATCGTTGACGCGGTGGCCGCGGTCCCGTCCGTTGCTGTGCCCTCTGCGTTAACCAAGTCGTCGCCGTTAAAGGTCGACTGCGAAATGATCGCGTCCATGTCGGCCACGAGACGGGTCAGGTCGGCTTCGATTTCGGTCAGACCCCCTTGTTCTCTTGGGCGAATGCAACCTTGTCACGGAATTCCGATGCAAGCTCGGAGAACTGCTCTGCGCCAAGACGCGCGGTCGCAACCGAGTTCTTGGTCAGTGTCAGGCTCTCATTCACGGCTTTGGTCATGCCGCTGTCGCCCTTCATGGTTTCGGAAATCGCGAAGTAAGCTGCGTTGTCCTTACCGGAAGAAACTTTGAGACCGGTCGAGATACGGTCTTGGGTTGTCCCAAGGTTCGAGTTGACGTTCCGCAGAGTTGCGAGAGCATTCATTGCGGAGGTGTTTGTGTTGATCGAAGACATGTTCTTATTCCAGACTATTCTAGTTCGTTATGTCGTCGTTCTGACAACTGCGGGGCGAACCCGCTTGATTACGTTTTTACGCGAAAAACTGGCAACATTGAGGCAATTCAGAAACTTTTGTCCACGGTTGTCATCAGTGTTGCGCGGTTGTCACGCTTCGCACCGCTTCGGCCGTAAATGCCTGCAATGCTGTGCTTTTCCCGGATTCCGGAAACTTCTTTGATCATCTCTGCCGTGGCTTGGCGGGCCAATTGCAGGTGGTGATGATCGCGCGCGATCAGATCTTTTAGATCGCGCAATTTATCTTTGCTGACCGCTTCGGGGTCGTGGCTGAGTTGCTCTTCCAGCACAGCGGTGAGTCGGGCTTTTTCGCTGGCAAACTCGACCAATTGATTGAACGCTCCACCCTCGACCGCGGCGATTTCGCGGCGCAGCAGGTTGCCCAAAGCGTCAACGGCGGCGAGCGCTTTGCGCGGATCGCTCATCGGTCTGCCCCCGTTTGATAGCGCTGCATGGCGGTCTCAATACTGCGGGCGATGCCGGTGCTGTTCTGCTCGGCGATGCTTTCGCCAATCGCGTTGGACAAAAAGCTGCGCCATGTCTCTTCGGCATGGCCGCCGCCAAAGCTGCCGATGTCCACAGTCGAGAGCATTTCATCGACCATCTGGCCGAGGAACATGGCCTCGAACTCCTGCGCTTTTTCGGCGGCGACGGCATCGGTCTGGGTCACTGCAGGCTTGGCTGCCGGGGTCGGCGTGGGGATTGGGAGAGATGCGAATTCCATGACCTGCCCCTAGATGATCTCAAGGTCGGCATGCAGAGCGCCCGCCGCCTTGATGGCTTGAAGGATTGAAATCGTCTCGGTCGCGCCGACGCCAATGGCGTTCAGCCCGTCGACCAGCCGTTGCAGGCTCACCGACCCGTCGATGACGGCAAATTTCGCGTCTTTCTCTTCGACGCCGACCGAAGAATTCGGCACCACCACGGTGGTCCCGCCAATCGACAGCGATTCAGGTTGGCTGACGTTGAAATCATCGCGGACGGTGACGGTCAGGCCACCTTGACTGACCGCGACGCGGTCGATGCGGACATTCGCGCCGATGACAATGGTGCCGGAGCGCGCGTCGATCACCACTTTGGCGATTTGATCCGGCTGCACTTGCAGTGGCTCGATCAGGGCCATCGTCTCCATCAACGACCCTTTGCCGTAGGCGGATACGGTGATGGTGCGCGATCGATGGCGGTGGCGACCGGGCCCATGGCTTGGTTAATCGCGGCTTCCACCCGTTGCGCGGTCACGAAATCTGCGTTGCGCAGTGCGAGTTTGATGCTGGTCAGCTCGCTGAAGTCAAAGTCGACCTCACGTTCGACGATGGCGCCGTTGTCAATCCGCGCGCCGGTGGGCACGCCTTCGACGATGGAGGCATTGAGGCCTTGGGCCGCGAAACCCGCAACGGCGATCGGGCCTTGGGCCACGGCGTAAATCTCACCATCGGCGGCGGTCAGCGGCGTGACGATCAAAGTGCCGCCGCGCAGCGAAGACGCATCGCCCAAGGAGGACACGACCACATCAATGGTGCTGCCCATCCGCGCGAAAGGCGGCAGGGACGCGGTGACCATGACCGCGGCAGTATTCGCCGTGCGCATCTGGTCCTCGGTCAGGTTGCCGATGCCGAGCCGCTCCAACATGCCCTCAATCGCGCGTTCGGTGAAGGGCGCGTTGCGCAGGCTGTCGCCCGTGCCGTTGAGGCCCACAACCAGCCCGTAGCCGACCAATTGGTTCGACCGCACGCCTTCGACGGTGACGATATCCTTGATCCGCACCTGTGCAGCCACCGGCGCGGCTAGCGCGAAGGTGAGGCCGATCAGCAGGAGTTTAAACAGGGCGTTCATGGGCGGCGGTTCCGGTTAAAGGTAGTTCAAAAAGGACAGGCGCGAGAGGCGCGCGGTGACGGCAAAGCTGGAGTCGAGCTGGTTTTGCAATTGGGTCAGACGGGTGGCTGCGTCATATTGATCGACGCCTTCGAGGTTCATCACTTCGGCGTCGAGAAACAGCGCCCGGCTTTCCTGAGCCGAGATCGTATCGGCCAGTTGCGCCCGTTTCAGGCCGGTCTGGGTTTCCAGATCGGTCAGCCCTTCGAGCCCGGCGCCGATGGCGCTGCGGGCCTCAGTTAGCCACGCATCACGGGCGGCCTCATCAGGGATATCGCTGGGGTTTACCGCGCTCAGCATGGCCAGACCGCGCATCAGATCGCGGATCGCCGGATCGTTGGCCTGCGCGCCTTGGGTCAGCGTCTGGGTCTCAGAGGTGCGCGAGGTCAGCGGCGGATTGCCTGTCGGTGCGCCGTTGTAAAAGGTGTTTTCGAAATTATGGTTTGGGAACACTGAACTATCGCCAAACCCCGCCTTAAGATCGTCGATGGCGCGCTGCACATCGGCCATATCCGTCAGGGGGCCGCCGATCATATGATCCACCGCGATGGCTGGGGATTCCCCCGTGCGCGGGTTGATCTCGTCCCATGCCTGCAGCGGGTTCGTGTCAGTGCGGGTGCCGGACATCAGGAAACCGGAACTGTCGCTGACCGCGGCTCGTTCCAACACCCGGTCAAGCGCCGTGCGCGCCGCCTGAGACAGGTAGCTCGTCGAAAGCCCGCCCGCGCTGTCAGCTGTGAAAGCCTGTTCAAGCACCTCTTGCCCGACATCGCGCATGGCGCCAAGCGAGGTTTCCACGGCGAGAAAGCGACGATCTAAAAGCGCATTGGAAGTCAGGAAACCATCGTTGCGGGTAATCTGCATCCGGATGGCGATGGCATCGGCAGAGCGATGGCCCAGATCGTCATAGGGGTTGGCCTTCAGCCCCGTTGTCACCTCTTTCGACACATCCGAGATCTCGGCGGCGAGGCGGCTGGTCTGCTCGCGCTGGCGCAGGCTTTGCAGGGCGGTGGAGACGGTGCGAGAAATCTCGGTCATTCTATCCTCACACGCTGGCCAAAAGGGTATCGAGCATGTCGCTCAGGCTGCTGAGCACCTGCGAATTGGCGCCGTAGGCCTGTTCAATTTCCAAGAGCTTTTGCAATTCGGTGTCGACGTTGACGCCTTCGATGCTGCTGCGGTTGTCCTCAAAGGTGATAAGCCGCACGCGGGCCGTCTCGGCCTGCGCGTCGGCGCTGACCCGCAGGACGTTCTGCTGGCTGACCAGATCAGCGGCGAAATCCCCCAGACGCGCATTGGTGCTAAGGCCGGTCGCCGCGTCGAAGGTCATCCCCGTTTCAAGGACATCGACGAAGGCGTTCAATTGCGTGGTGTCGCCCGGCTCTCCGGGGAGAGTGGCCCCGACGCCATCGCGCAGACGCCACAGCGCGCCGCCCTTGTCGGGCTGAACGCTGTTGTTGATCGAAAGCCGCCCGGCCAGCCCATCCAATTGCGCCGGGTCAAACGCGCCGCCCGCGTCGGTGAACAGCCCCGGCTGCCCGGCCCCAACAGAGGCATCGGCGGCCTCGAAACTCTGCACCAGCCCGCGGGCGAGCTCATCCAGCTGCAGTTTCATCTGCGGCAAATCATTGGCGATCAACCCGCTCAGCCCCGCAAGGCGGCCGCTGTCGGACCCGCGCGCGGTGGCGCTGTTTGGTGTGATATCGACATCCCCGGCCATCAGCCGCCCGGTATCGCGGTTGGCGCTTAGCTTGACGGCTGTCTCTCCATGAACCAATTCCGTGCCGCCGGTGGTGTGCAGCGTCAGCGTTCCGTCCGCTTCCCATCGGCCTTGGAAATCCATCTGCGTGCTCAACGCATCAAGGCGACGGTTCATCTCATCCATCAGCCCGCTGGTGCCGGTGGAATCGGTCCCGGCAAGCGCCAGACGTTCGTTCAGTTCGGCAATATCCGACAGCGCCGCGTTCACCTCGCCCACGCTCGACACAAGGCTATCGCCAGCCTGTCCGCGGCTGGCTTCAAGCTCGATGGCGGCTTTGTTGATGCTGTGCACCAAGGTCTCGGTCCGCGAGAGCAGGTCGTTCTGCGCCGCAGGATCGGAGGGGTTATTGGCCAGAAGGTCGAGACCGGCCTGAAACTCCGCCAGACGGGCGGCGGGGGAAACCTCATCGCCCGGCTCGCCCAAGGTAATCAGATAGCTGCTGAGAATCTCGCTCGTGGCAGAGGCTTGGCCCAGTTCGGCCGAAGCATTCCGCGACATGCCTGCAAGGCGTTCATCCACCTGCCGCGCGATGCGCAGCTCGACCGCTCCGCTTTGACCGTTGGTGGAGACCTGCGCCGCTTCACGGCGGACGTAACCTTCGGTTTGCGCATTGGCGATATTGCCCGCAACAAGGCTGGCGCGACCCTCTGTCGTGCTCAGCCCGCTGCGGGCAATGCTAAAGGCGGATGAGATGCTCATTCATGCACCGGGTTAACGTTTGATACTCAGCGTTTCACTCAGCATTTCGTCGCTGGTGGTGATGATCTTGGCGCTTGAGGAATAGGCCCGCTGCGTTTGGATCAGGTCGGTAAGCTCTTGGGCGATATCCACGTTGGAGCCTTCCAGCGCGCCGCTGTTGATGCTGCCCAGACCGTTCAGCATCGGATTGCCGATGCTCACTGCGCCGGAATCGCGGGTGGCAACATAGGCGTTGCCATCGACCGAGCGCATCTGGTCGGGGTTGGCAACATTGGCAAGCGGCACTTGGAACAGCGCACGGCGCTGACCGTTGTCAAAGACCCCATAAAGGATGCCGCTGTCGCTCATCTCGGCCCGCTCAAGGCTGCCGGTCTCGGTGCCGTCGTCCGAGAAGGCCGGGGGCGTGTAGTCGCCGGAAAACTGGGTCATCCCCTCAAAGGTGCCGGGCGCGCCGAAATCGATCTCAAGCGGTTGTGGAGTGCCGCCGTTGTTGATCTGCAGCGTCACAACACCGGTCGCGGGGTCAATCGGCAGGGTGCCGGGCGTGTAGCTCTCGGGGCTGCCCGCGTTGACGCCGCTGTCGGTGAAATTCACCGTTGCATCGCCATAGCTGTTGCCTGCCTCATCGCTGATGCTGACGGTCCATTCATTGGCCGTGGTGCCCGGAGCCCAAGACAGGGTCAGCGCGTCGCTGCCGCCCAGTTG
Source organism: Sulfitobacter profundi (assembly GCF_042661425.1). NCBI lineage: Bacteria > Pseudomonadati > Pseudomonadota > Alphaproteobacteria > Rhodobacterales > Roseobacteraceae > Sulfitobacter > Sulfitobacter profundi. Next base: position 664,509 of record NZ_JBHSWA010000001.1, read on the forward strand.
ATTGACGTAGCGCAGGGTGGATTCGAAGGCCGTGCCGGTGGTGCCAGCCCCGGTCTCTTGCGCAGGCACATTGCCCGACACGCCGACGCGCGCACTGGGCGTGCCTTGAACCTGATAGCTGGCCACATTCACGGTGCTGAGGTCATTGTAGCTGGTGCTGCTGACGCTGCCGGTGGCCCCGGCTGCATCGGTGGGAAAGCCCGACAGAAAATAACCCGCAGAGTTGCGCAGGTTGCCGTCCTGATCCGGGGTAAAGGAGCCCGCACGGGTCATGTAGTAGTTGGATTCGACAGGATCATTCGGGTTGCGCGACACGACGAAAAAGCCATCACCCTGCACCGCCAGATCCGTTGAGCGACCGGTGCCCATGATGTTGCCATTGGCCGAGATATCGGCCCGCACGTCCGTGAGCACCCCCGCCTGCGTTGCCCCAGTATTCTGCGTCACGAATTCCGAAAAGGTCCGCCGATAGCCAACCGTATTGGCGTTGGCGATATTGCTAGAGATATTCTGGACGCGGGAGGAGTTGGCCTGCAACCCGCTGACCCCGATCTGGAGGGCGCTTGTAATGCTCATGACTTGATCCTGCTCGTTCTTGTTATTCTTGACCTATACATGAGAAAGCCGATTCTTCATGACTAAAGCAAGAATAAATTTTGCATTTGATATTTATGTCACTGACTTTCCTTGACATCCGTTACTTTGGTCACGGCATCAAGGATACGGTCCGCGCTTTCCATGCTCAGCCGCATCACGTCTGATCCCAGCGGCCCCTCCCCTCGGGGCTGTGCGCCGAGCCCGGTGGCGAGGTCTGCCCAGCCGGGCAATTCGGCAAGCGCGGGAAAGGCCGCGGCGGCCCGGGCGACGGTCTCGCTGTCGCCCGCTTGATAGGCGGCAAGGGTCAGGCGCGTAGCATCGGCAAAGGCGAACTGCGGGGGATGGGCCTCCCACATTTCAAGAAAGGCCTGCCGGGCCGCGCCCCATTTGCCGGTCTCGTATAGAGCCACCGCACGGCTGCGGCGCAGGTCCATGTCTTGGGCGCGCAGGCGCAGGGCGGCCAACTCATCCGTGCGGCCCGCCTGCGCCAAGGCTTCGACCAAAAGGGCTTCGGCCTCGGCCCCCTGATCGTCGGCATAGCCGCTTAGTAAATCTACGGCCGCATCCGCCTGCCCGCCTGCCAAAAGCGCGCGGGCCTCGCCGCGGCGCAGATCGGCCAAAAGGGCTGCATCGGGGGCATTCGTCCCGACCCCCTCCAGAGCCTCCACCATTTCACGCAGCGCGCGATACTCGCGCGCAGCAAGGGCGGTCATCCCGGTGTCCAGCAGGCGCTGCGGCACGGCGGCGGCATGTTCCACAAAACCCGGATCAAAGCGCCAGCGGGCGCTGATGCGGGCGTGCCCCTCAAGGAACGGCCCCAGATCGAGCTCACCTGCAGCGCCCGCGGCGTAGAATGCGCCATAGATGTCCCGCGCCTGCGCGCGTAGCGCGTCGGCCTCATCATCAGGGGCGCTGCGCAGCAAATTGTGCAAGGCCCAAAGGGCGGTATCGGTATCGCCCTGCTCTGTCGCGACCTCGGCCAGCAGCACCGCGCCCTCGCGGCCAAGGTCATCCCCGCTCCACATCCAGCGCGCGGTTTTGAGCAGCGACAGCGCATCTTTCCCCGGCAAAGTCTCGGTTTCTCGCCCCATCCGAACCAGCGCGAGCCGCGCCCGTTGCGCATAGAGATCGCGGCCCTGCGCGGCTTGGACATACCCCTCAAAGGCCATCAAAAGATCGCCCGACACTTCTGACGCGCGGGCCAGCAGGTAGCGATAGGCGGGGCCATCGCGCAACTCTGCATGTTTGGGAAACTGCGCGGCCAGTGCCTGCGCCACATCCCAATTCTCGGCCTCCAAAGCCGCCTCAAGCAGGTCCGGCAGGACCGCGGCTTGGATCGCGGGTGACAGGGCGCCGAGACTCTCCAACGTGCGCGGCATCAAACGCGCCGCCTCCTCCGCCGCCCCCAGCCGGGCAAAGGCCGCTGCCCGCAGGGCCTGCCCCTCGCTCCACCCGACGGACCAAGACACCGCCTGCCCCAAATCTCCGCCCGCGCCCGCGTCCTCTTCCAACAAAGCAAGGGCGAGGTTCAATGTTCGATGCCGCCGCGCTGCGTCACCTTTGAGGGCCTCGGCGTCGAGCGCCGCCAAAAAGCCTGCCGCCTCAGGGCGCATCATCCATGCAAGGTGCAATTCCGAAAGGTCCAGCAGCGCCGCGGCCCGCTGAGGGGCATCCGGATCGGTCGCGGCGAAAAGCTGCGTCATCAGCGTCTCACGGGCGGCAAGGAAATCCTCTCGCCCATGTTCCACCAAGGATAGAGGCGCAAAGATAGCGCCTACCTCCCCCGCCACAGGCGCGGCCAAGATCAAAGAGAGACCAAGGACAATGTTGTGCAGATGCTTCATTCTATGAATAGATGCACTTTATTCTTGTAAAGATCCATTCTTTATTTCACACTGACCTTCAATAAAGTCACGCCATCCTTGCCCAAACTGAGGCCCGCCATGACGGAAACCAGCCATATCAGCATGTCGCTGGCGACTTCCCTTCAGCGCCAACTCGACATCACCGCCAACAACATCGCCAACGCCAGCACCGCAGGCTACAAGGGCGAACATGTGGTGTTCGAAGCGCTGCTGCAGGACAACACCGCGCTTGGCGACGATCAGGCGGCTTTCGTCAGCGACACGGGCTCTTACATCGACACCCGCCCCGGCGCGCTGTCGCAGACTGGCAACCCGCTGGATGTGGCGCTGCATGGCGAGGGGTGGTTCAGCTATCAAACCGCCGACGGGCAGCAGGCCTTTGGCCGCGATGGCAGCTTTGTCCTCGACCCAGAGGGCAATCTGACCCTGTTGTCGGGGGCAAAAGTGCTCGACGCGGGCGGTGCGCCGATCCAACTGCCACCCGCAGGCCTGGGCGACATCAACATTTCCGAAGACGGCACGATTTCGGGCAGTGAGACCGGCCCGCTGGGCCGTATCGGCGTTTTTAATATCCCAGAAATCCAAAGCTACAAGCGCCTTGGCGGCGGCATGCTGGTCGCGCCAGAGGGCGCCGCCAATCCCGCCGTGGCCGAAGCCGTGCAGGTGCGCCAAGGCACGCTGGAGCTTAGCAACGTCAACCCGGTGCGCGAGATGACCCGCCTGATCGACGTGCAACGCGCCTATGAGCGCACCAATACCATGATGGGCAATGCGGACGACCTGCGCCGCGACTCGCTCAAACGGATCGCGCAGGCGGTCTGACCCCGACATCCGTGAAACGGAAGGAACGAGACAATGAAGGCACTTAGCATCGCCGCAACCGGCATGATGGCGCAGCAGACCAATGTCGATGTGATCTCGAACAACATCGCCAACGCGAACACCACCGGGTTCAAAGCCAGCCGCGCCGCCTTTCAGGATCTGATCTATCAATCCATGCAGCGCGAGGGCGCTGTCACTTCCGAGGCCGGATCGACCCGCCCCGTGGGCATCGATATCGGCATGGGCGTGCAGACCGCAGGCACCGTGCGGCTGAATACTCAAGGCGGCATGGTTGCCACCGAGAACCAGCTTAACGTCGCCATCGACGGGCGTGGGTATTTCTCGGTCACGCTGCCCGATGGCGGCACCGCTTATACCCGCGACGGGTCGTTCCAGCTTTCCCCCGAGGGGAGATCGTCACCATGCAGGGCTACCGCGTCGAACCGGGCATGGTCGTGCCCGAAAACACCACAGCGGTCGAAATCAACGAACAGGGCGTCGTCATGGCCTATGTCGAAAACGATCCCGTGCCGGTGGAACTGGGCCAGTTCAGCCTGACCACCTTTGTCAACGAGCCGGGGATGCGCCCGGTGGGCAACAACTTCCTGCTGGCAACCGAAGCCTCGGGCGAAGCGCAGGTGGTGAACCCCGGTGATCCGGGCGCGGGGATGATCCGTCAGGGCTATCTTGAGGCGTCCAACGTGAATGTCATTCAGCAGATTACCGATCTGATCTCGGCGCAGCGCGCCTATGAGATGAACTCCAAGTCAATCGAGACCGCAGACCAGATGCTCTCGGCTGCGAACCAAATCCGCTAATGAAACGGCTCGCCGCCCTCCTCCTTGGCCTGATGGTGCTGACGGGCCCTGCCCTGTCGGCCCCCATCGGTGTGTTGGTCGAGGAACGCGCGCGCACGGATTACGCCGACAGCCTGCCGCAAGACGGCGAGTTCGAGATCACCGTCAAGGACGCCCCAGCTGACGCCGTGTTGACGCTGGCAGAGTTCTGGATGGACCCGCGCAGCGGCAAGTTTCTGGCGAATGCGGTGCTTGAGACGGGCGAGGTGCAGCGCATCGGCGGCTATGCCCTTGTGACCATGCCGGTCCCTGTCCCCGTCACGCGCCTGCTGCCCGATGATATCATCATGGAAGACGACCTGACCGTCATGCGCCTACCCGTGGGACGCATCGGCACCTATGTGATGACGGATATGGAAGAGGTCATCGGCAAACAGGTCCGCCGCGTCCTGACGCCGGGCCGCCCAATCCAGATCCAGTCCATCATCCAGCCCTTGGTCATCAACCGGGGTGAGCGGGTGGATATCTATTTCAGCGACGGGCTTCTCGCCCTCTCCTCTCCGGGGCGCGCACTTGATGATGCGCATGAGGGGCAGGAAATCCGTATCGTGAACCTTGTCAGCAACAAAACGGTCACCGGCATCGCCACCGGCGAAGGGACCGTGGAGATCATTCGATGACCACCGCTTTCGCGCGCCCCTCTGTCTTGATGTTGGGCGCGGCCCTTGCCCTGACCGCCTGCGATACCGCAGATCACTTCGACCGCGATCCGCAGCCCTCGCCGATCGTGGTGGATGGGCAAACCATCCCTGAAGTGGCCCGCGTTCAAGTGCCGATGCCCGCCGTCGCGATGGAGCCGCCACGCAGGGGCAGCGCCAAAGCGTCGCTATTCTCGGCCCGCAGCGAAGCGTTGTTTGCGGACCAGCGTGCCGATGATATCGGCGATATCGTCACGGTCGTGATCTCAATCGACGACCGTGCACAATTGCACAACTCGACGGACCGCGAGCGCGAAGGCGCAAGCTCGATCGGTTTCCCGACATTCTTTGGCTATGGCGCGAAAATTGCCGCAATTCTGCCCGGAATCAGCGCAGCCGACCTTCCGAGTGGCGATGTCGTCGAGATCGGCTCGGCCTCCGAGGCAAGCGGCTCTGGCGCCATTTCGCGCAACGAACAGATCGAGCTTAAAGTGGCCGCCTTGGTCATCGACAAATTGCCCAACGGCACGCTCGTGGTCGCGGGACGCCAAGAAATCATGGTGAATCAAGAGCTGCGTGAGCTGCGCATGGCCGGGATCGTGCGCCCTGCCGACATCCGTGACGACAACACCATCTCTTACGACAAGATCGCCGAAGCCCGCATCGCCTATGGCGGTCGCGGCACGCTTTCGCGCGCCCAAGAGCGCAGTTACGGTGAAGATGCGATGGATGTGATCCTGCCCTATTAATTCGCGACTTGGTCACAAAGTGAGACCATTGCCGTCGCAATCGACCGTTAAACCTGACGAAAGCTCAGGAAAGGTCGAACATGAAAAAGGCAGCAATCGCATTCGTAGCACTCCCCTTGCTTTGCATGGGCGCAGGCTATGGCGCCGGTCTGGCCCTTGCCCCTGCCCCAGCCGAAGCGGCGGGAACAGAGATTGATGAAAACGCCCCCCATGGCGCGGATGAGGCGGCAAAAGACGCAGCCCATACCCCCGAGAAAGACGCCCATGGCGAGGCATCCGCCAAGGATGAGGCCCAAGCGCCGATGGACAGCTATGAACTGGCCAAGGACCGCACCGTGGTGCGGCTTGGTCAGATGACGATCCCGGTGGAGAAGACCAACAGCGTCTCTTATATCGTGGCGGATTTCGCGCTGAAGATGGGAACGCTGGAATTGGCCGAACGCTACCGCCGGGTCGAGGATGCGACGCGGATGCGCGATTCCCTTTTGCAGGCGATGAACCTCGCCGCCGAAAGCGCTGTGCTGCGCGGGGTGGCGATTGACAGCGAAGCTCTCTCGCGGCTGCTGCGCGATCTGATCAGCAAAGAGCATAAGGGCGTCGACGATGTGATGTTCGTATCGCTCTACAAACAGGATGTGGCGCGGCTCTGACCCGCGCCGCGCCGAAGGTTTACAGAACCGATCGCACCACGTTCGACAGCACGGATTCCCCGTTATCTAACTCCAACTCCGGCCCCAAGGCGGTGAAGTTCACCCGCGTCACCTCGGACCGGGTCAACGGGGTCACCCCCACGTCATTGCCAGCGGCATCCGTCGCCGTGATCTCAACCCGGAAAGTATCGGGCGGCACCGGCAGGCCCACAGAATCGAGGCGGTTCCAATCCACGTCGATCACCTCCCCCTCTGCGGTAGAGGGGCCGGGCATCTCGCGGATCAGGCTGCCGTCTTGGGAATAGATGCGGACGGTCACATCCTCCGCCCCGGCATTGAGCTGATAGCTCAGCGGGAATTCATCTTCGGTCATGCGCACTTGGGTCGAGGGGACAAGCACGTCGCGCCCGATCAATTGCAGGTCCGACATCGCGCCGACGGTGGAAAGCATCGTGCTGATCTGCTCAAGGCTCGCGTTGGTCGCGATGCTCTGCTCGACTTGGGTCAATTGCGCCAGTTGCGAAACGAACTGCGTCGAATCCACCGGGTTCAGCGGGTCTTGGTTTGAGATCTGCGCCGTCAGCAGAGTCAGAAAGCTGTTGTAGCTCTCTTGAAGCTCAGCCGAAGAGGTCGCCGCCGCCGAGGTGTTGGCGGTGCTCAGGGTGCTTGCTGTGGTCGCGTCAATCATGGTCTCGCCTTTCAGGTGAGGATATCCAACTGCCCGGCGCTCAAGTTTGAGCTGGGGGTTTGGGCCAAGGGCTGGGCGTCACTGCCCGGCGCGTCATCGGCCTGCGCTGCTCTTTGGGTGAACTCTGGCCCCTGCTGCTGCCCGCCGTTGCGGCCCCGGTCGTCGAAGGTCTGGAAATCAAGGTCGGCGTTATCGGCGCTGATGCCGCGCGACTGCAGCGCATCCAGCAGTTGTTCGCGGTCTTGCCGCAACATGTTCAGCACCGAGGCGCTTTCGGTGGTCATGGCGATCTGCATGCGGCCCGTCTCGCTGCGCACGACTTCGATCTCGATCTCGCCCATGCCGTAGGGCGAGAGCGAGAAGCGCAGCTTGTTGTCGGCGGTGTCGAGGCCGCGGATCTGCTGGCTGACATGCTGGCGCAGTTGCTCATCAGGCGCGGCGGCGGGGTTCGGCGCGGGCGCGGGTGTCGGCTGTGGCGGGCTGAGGCGAAGCCCCTCACTCTGCGGGCCTGCGGCGCGGTCAAAGCGGCGACTTCGCGCAGCGCGGCCTCGGCTGCCGGGGCATTCGTGCCGGGCTGGGGCGCCTTGGCGGCATCGACAGAGGCGCTGAACCGGTCGGCGGCGGCGGTGATGCGGGGATCTGCGGCTTCCGCGCTCAAGTCCACCTGCGCGGCGGAAATTGTACTGGCCTCGGCAGCCGCAACGGGGGCGGCGGACGCAGCAGCCGCAACGGGCGCGGTGGGCGCGGTGGGCGCGGCGCCCATTTCTGTAGTCGAAGCAGGCGTCAACCGCAGGACCTGCGTGTCGCCCGAGGTTACCGGCTTGGCGGCCACTTGACCGACGATACCATCAATTTGCAAAGCCGGCGCTGCCCCTTCGGCCATCCCTAAGGCCTGCCCCTTAACGATGGCGATCCGCCCGACGACCGGCACCACCGCCGACGCGATGCTCAGCTGGCTGGTCGGCGTCGGGATGCGCATGGCACGGCCAAGTTTTTCTTCCAGCGCGGCCTCAAGGCTGGGGTCGTCAAACTGGGCCACCGCTTCCAACGCGCCGACGCTGTCGGGCGGCGCCGCGCCCAAGGCTTCGGCAAATGCGGCGAGTGCGGCCTTTGGGGTGACCGGGTTGTTGGTCTCCTCCAGCCCAGCGATGGTGTGATCCATCAGGGCCATCAGCCCCTCTGCCGTCTCAAGGTCGATCCCCTCGGGCAGCGCATCCTCGGCGGTGTCTGTTTCCGGCAAGGGGGTTTGCATGCCCTGAACTTGCGGCTCTGACGCAGCCTCTTGGCCCGCCATGCCCTGCATCAGCGCAGCAAAGCCTTCGGCCGCCCCTTTTGGGACGGCTGCCCGAGACCTGCGGCTGTCTGCACCGCAGGTGCTACCTGAAGCTGAGCAATCATTTCGCGTCCTCCAACTTGGGCCTTCGCAAGGGAATCCGAAGGCCCTTTTGGGATCAGGAGATCCGCACGTTTCCGCGCTGATCTTCGAAGGCGCGGCGCGCGCTGCGGCCTTCAACAAGGGCTTTCAACCGCAAAGTCCACTGATTGAGGGTCACGGGTGTCTCCGTGCCGGTCAGGGCCCGCAGCGAAATCTGCGCGCTCTCGGCGGGCTGTGCTGCAAAGACCGAGTGACTGTCGACCGGACGGCCCCAGTACTGCCCCAGAACCGCGCTCAGCCCCATGCGGAAGGCCGCAGGCTCAAGCCCCAGCTTGAGCAGCTCATCCGCCTCTGCCGCGTGATGATATGCCTGACCCAATGCATGCAGAACGCTGTCTTCGTCCATCATCGGGAACAGTCCGCGCCCGATGATCCCGATCAAGACTTCGCCCACCAGCGCACCGGCGGCTTGGGAGATATTGGTGAAATTGTCGCTTTTGCGAATGACGACGAGCGAGCCATAAGGCACATCGGCGTCGAGTTCTTCGGCAAGGATATCGCCAAGGCAGATGCCCGGGATCGGTTCGATGCAATCAGGCATTGCCACCGGGTGACCGGCCCAATCCTGCATCTCAAAGACCGAAGCTTGAACCGGAATAAGCGCCCGGATCAGCATGTTGAAATGACGGCCATCGGCCGATGAATCCATGTGGCAGGCACCCTTCCAGATGCCACCTATAAGTGAGTTTACCTGCATTTCCGCCTCGTTCAGGACGTTCTGTCCATGGTTTATCCGGGCGTTTTTTAAAAGTTTTTTAGGTGCCCGGTGCTCGTTTATTGCTTTAGGTCTAGATCGCAAGACCTTGACCGTCAACAATTTTTCAAGTCCGGATATTATTTTTGGGAATCAGCGGCAGGGATGTCGCACTTTTGCCGAGGCTTGAATTACGCACAACCGGGCCGATAGAGCCTTGAAAACAAGGGCTACTCGGCCTGGTACACCAAGCGATCGAGATGCGGCGATTTTCCGAAGCCAAGGGATCGATTGTGTTGATCGGTTGTGTGTCGGCCACACCGGAAACCCGCATGAAGCGCGCGCCAGTGATGCCTGCGGCCATCAACGTGCGACGCGTGGCGTTGGCACGATCCGCCGACAATTCCCAGTTTGTGTAGCCGTTGTTCGCGCCAAAGGCGGCGGCATCGGTATGGCCCACGATCTCAACCGGCTGGTTCTGATCGGCGATCACATCACCGATGGCCAGCAGCAATTCACGGGTCTTGGGCGTCACATCAGCACTGCCCCGTGCAAAGAGCGACCGTTCGTCCTGATCCAGCACCTGAACCGTCAGCGCCCCGTTCGTTTTCTCCAACCGGACATTGCGCGCCAGATCATTCAGCGCGCTGTCCGATGTGATCCGCTCAGCGATGTCTTCGGCCATGCGGTCAATCTCGGACTGGCGGCGCTCGGATTCCTCAATCGCGGCCAATGTGGCGGGATCGGCGGCTGCTGCGGGCTCGGGCGCTTCGGCATATTCCACGACCACTGCCGCCGGTTTGTCGCGCAGCCGGCTGTCGAAAACCATCATCGGGTTGTCCCGGCCAAAGGTCGGCTTTTGCACATTGCCGGTGTTGTCGACCGCGCCGGTCATCACCCCGGCGGCCATCAGCGGACGCAGGTCCGCCGCCGCATCCGAGGAGGAGCCCCCATCCGACACCGTCGGCGTAAAGTAATTAGCCAGACCGCGGAGCTTTTCCTCATCCGAGGCGGCGAGGATCCACAGCAGCAGGAAAAACGCCATCATCGCGGTCATGAAGTCCGCATAGGCCACCTTCCAACCGCCGCCGTGGTGGGCATGGCCGCCCTCCGCGTCGTAGCGCTTGATGATGATTATCGCGTTCTTTTTGTCAGCCATCACACGGCCTCCCGACTACGCAAGATCGGGCCCGGGGCCAGATCAGGAAAGCTCTGCGTTGTTGTCCGACTTGTCGCGGCTGTATTTGCCCAGCCCTGCGCGTTTCGCGTATTCGGCCTTGCGCTTGGAGTAGCTCGGCGCGACCAGCGGCGCGTCGGCGGGCAGGCTGAACATCACGCGGTATTCCGCTTCGGTCAGCCCATGTTCGGCCCCGAGGTGACGCTTGAGCATTTTGAACCCCTTGCCGCAGCACAGGCAAAAGATCGTGTCATCGGTCATCGGTTGCTCACCCGGCGCGGCAGTCATGCCTTGGGCCTTGGGCGCGATGGGCGCAACGGCGGCGGGGATATTGGCCAATGCGGTGGCAGGGGCGTCAGCCGGGGTGGCGCGCAGACGTTCGACCAAGGTCAAGATATCGTCGATCGTCACGTCGCTGCGGCTGGCGAAACCCGAAACGATGGTCGCAATCGCGGTATCGCTTAGATTCTGCTTGGGGGGTACATTAGGCATGAAGCAACTTCCTTGTTAAGTTAATCTTGCCTTCTGCAAGGTTCGCGAAGCATTCAAGAAGCGCTTCGCAAGGGACGCAGCAAAGATAAAAAATTCTTTGCCGTTTATCCTTATCACGATTCGAATTGTATTTGGAACCCGCGCAAGCATTGGCAAGCACTTTTCCGCCATATTGTGCAGAATGCATCACGGCTCCATCTGCGCGACGGTTTTGAAAATCGCGCTTTTCGGGGCCGGATCAGGAACCACGTCATTCCCCGTCGTCTGCGCGATGATCGTGCTGAACAGACCGGTCACCCCCAGCCCTGCCACCGCGATCAGCGGGATATGCAGCGACTTCCACAGGCTCTTGCGTGGTGCGGGCGGTTGCGGCGTCAACGTCGCGGGGTCGAGCAACTCAGGCTCGGGTGCCGGGGGCACGTCAATCGGTGCGCCGAATTCGACAAAGATACCCCGGGGCATGACTGCGACCTTCACTTCGCGCCGCTCACAACTGTCGCTGAATCCGGCGGGGAAAAGCTCGGCCGGGATGTCGATCACCATGTTATCCTTGGGCCGCCACTCCGCCGCGAGCGTGTCGCGGGGAATGTAGACCGATGCAAAATCGTCACGGAACGCGATGTCACGCACCAAGGTCGGCACCATGGGCAGCGGCTTTTCCGGGCTGGCCGCGATCGCATCCTCCCCCGGCGAGCCACATTTCAAGGCGCACGTAGAAACACTCACCCGGCTGCACCTCGGCGGAGGGCATATAACCTTCGGGCGGGCCCGTGCGCAGCTTGCGGCGCTTGCGGGTGCCGATGGGAAAGATCTTGTTGGTGCTGACGCGCTGGAACTGCTCCAATTCAGGGCGCTGGCGCATCAACTCGTCGAAATCCAAGCCCTCTTCGCGGGCGAAGTTGTAGTTGATCAGGTAATCCGCCGCAGTCTCTTCCAGCGTTTTGCTTTCCTGAATTGCCTTCAACAGCGCGTTTTCCTCAGAAAACAACAACCTGCGGCAGGGATGCCCCTCAACCTCTGGGCTGACGGCAAAGCTACCCACGGGACGATCAAGGATATCCGCAACCCGGTCGAAAACCGCGTGCTCTTCGTCATTGTGAAAGACCACGAACTCACAAAGGCCACCCGCATCCATGCAAAGCAGCAGCCGCATCTCCTCGGGCCAGCCCTGCACGAGCACCGAAAGCTCAGAGGGGTCGACGAAATAGGCGAAGGCGTCGGGCTCTTGCAGAGCGTCGACATCATTCCTCAACTCTTCTTTGACCGAAAAACCACTATTCATCATAGAAACCCAAGTTCTTTCCTAGATAATACTTGTATAGACCCATTCACTCAAGGATAAAGTAAGAATAGTTTCTTTTTGGAGGCGTGTGCAGCAATGACACTCTTGCTTGGTCTTGTAATGGTCTTCGGTCTGGTCTTTGGCGGCTTCATGCTGTCGGGGGGCAATATGGACATCGTCCTGCACGCCCTTCCCTATGAAGGCATGATGATCGGCGGCGCCTCTCTCGGGGCTTTCGTGATCGCCAACTCCTTCTCGGTGGTGAAGTCATCGCTGGTCGGCGTGATGCGCGTGATCAAGGGGCCGCGTTGGAAGGCGGCGGATTACAACGATCTGCTGGCGCTGATGTTCGAGCTGGCGCGTCTTTATAAGACCAAGGGCATTGTCGCGATGGACGAGCATATCGAAAACCCCGAGGCCAGCCCGATCTTTCAACGCTACCCCAAGCTGATGAAAGACCATTTTCTGACCGACCTCATCGCCGACAGCTTCCGCATGATGTCGATGCAATTCGACGACCGTTTTCAGATGGAAGACGTGTTGAACCGCAAGATCAAGAAGCACCACCATGAATCGCTCGTCTCTGCCAGCGCGATCCAAAGCATGGCCGACGGGCTGCCCGCCATCGGCATCGTCGCGGCGGTGCTGGGGGTAATCAAAACCATGTCCTCAATCGACAAGCCGCCAGAGATCCTTGGCGCGATGATCGGCGGGGCCTTGGTGGGCACCTTCCTTGGGGTCTTCCTTGCCTACTGCATGGTGCAGCCCATCGCGGGCCGGTTGGAGCAGATCGAAGAGGAAGACGGCGCGATATATACCGTGATCCGCGACGTGATCGTGGCCATCGTGGCGGGCCACCCCCGGCATCTGCATCGAATTGGGCCGCGGCAACATCCCCACGACGAAACAGCCGAACTTCTCCGCCGTGGAGGCCTCGCAGCGCGAACTGCCCGCGGTATGATGCGCGCCCTGCCCCTGCCCCTGATCGCGCTCGTCGCGCTTCTTGCCGGGCCGGGGCTGTCCGCCAGCACGGACGACGAAAAGGGCGCAGGAAAGGTCGACAAGGCCGCCGAAGCAGAAGCCCGCCTGCCCAATTCCATGCGTCGGCACGGGGTGATCGGCCATGTTCCCCCGATGGCGGGACTGCCGCTGCTTGATCCTGAGGTGCTGGAACGGATGCGCGAGCGGCTCATTGTCCTGTCGCAGGGCGCCAAGCCGTGAAACCGCGGCGCGGCGACGGGCTGGCCGTATTGTCGCGGCTCAAACGCTTCGAGATGGAAAATGTGGCGCTGGAGATGGCCGAGGTGAACCGCGCCCTGACCCAGATCGAAAACGAACGCCACAGCCTGATGGAGCAGCTCAATGACCGTGGCGACCCCGATGCCGTGGAATCGACGCGCGTGGTCTCGGCCTTCATCCGCAACGTCTCGGAAACGATCCACCGCAAAGAGGCCGAGGCCGAGCGGCTGCGCGCCGATAGCGCGGGCATCCACGACAGGCTGAACGGGCTCTTCGCCGAGGCCAAGCGCATTGACCTGATCCGCAACCGCCGCGCCGAGGCCCGCAAGCAGGCTTTGCAAGAAGCCGAAACGGCTGCCCAAGCCGAAGGATTCCTGTCGATCTGGCTCGACGATCAGCGCTAGCGGGTCTACCCATTTACGGGAACTATTTCCGAAAATTCCCCTAAATAGCGAATATCGGACAAGAAAAAACCGCAATTCGATTCCATCAAAACCGCATTGTATATGCCGCCCCGGGGAGGGGCGCCGAGGCCGATGAGTTTGTATTTCGGCTTCGGTATAGTTTGAGAGGAATTACGATGAAGCGAAGAGGTTTTTTCACCGCCGCCGCTATCGGTGCTGCGTCATTGCGTGTCAGCCCGCTCTACGCGCAATCGGCGGAGGTGACCCTTGCCGAGGTGCAGACCCTGTTTCAAAGCCGCGATCTGGGCGCGCGCCGGATGGTGCAAAACAGCCTCAAACACGAAGGCTATTACACGGGGGCCATCGACGGTGCATGGGGGCCGGGGACCGCAGAGGGCTTTCGCGCGCTCATGGCCTCCGACCGCTACCAGCGCCACGCGCCAACATGGACTTTCGCCCATGAGATACAGGTCAGCGAAACGATGTTTTTCCTGACCTCCGACGCCTATATGTGACCCCTGCCGGGGCCCTTTGGGGCCTCGGCCTTAGCTGGCTTCCGCAACCGCCAGTTCGGCCATGCGCAGCGCTGCCTCTCGGGTTGCCGCCACGGCGATGAAGCGCGCGTTGTGGCAGAATTTTGCCCCCGGCACTCCGCTTGCAGCCTCCAATTCGGCATCCGTTAGCCCGGCCCAAGCTTCGGGCAGATCGGCGCGGGCCTCAAAACCATCGCCGCTTTTGCGGATCGTGGTCAGAGCCCAATCGTCCCCACGCGGGTGCACAACGAAAAGCAAATGGTCCGCTCCGGCCTTTTCCACCGCCGAGCGGAAGGGCATGCCCGTCGGCAGTTCCAACACGCGCCCGCTGCCTGCCGCCTCAATGGCCTGCATCACCATCGACTCGGCCCGGCGTTTGGCGGCCTTGCCTTTGATCGCGGCTTCGACAAAGGCGCGGGCAACTGGTAAAGCGGCCATGAACGCGCGGTCGTCGGCACCCTCGCCCCGTTCATCGAAAACGGGTTTCAGTGTCTCCAACAGCACCGGCAGGGTCATGCCCGCCAGCGGCCCCGCCACCGACGGCTCAAGCGCGCCATTGTCGATCAGGTCAACCGGCAGCACGAAACCTTGGTCGAAGCTGCGGTGAATATCCTCAAGGTCCGCCTCGGGCAGGTCAAAGCTGCGCAGATAGTCGCGGCCATAGTGCTGCCAAATCAGCCCGAAAGAGCTGAAAGGCTGGCCATCTTCGCGCAGCGGGCCGGGGCGCTGGTGGTGGTCAAAGATCAACGCCTCGGCGTCATAATCGCGGCCTACGTCATAGATGATCCGCCCCGCGCCCGGCGTGATCCACTGGGCGTCACGGCTGCGCAGCAGCGTCGCTTCCGGGTAGAGCCGCGTCAGAATGACGGAGGACAAAAGCTCATCCGCGTGAAAGCCGCCCGAATGGGTGACGAGATGGGTGATGGTCATGGGGCTGGCTCCGCTCGGGCTGGGGAAATCGGTCTTTGGTGGTGGCTCGCGCCCCCATACTGCGCGGCGCGGGCCAAGTGCAAGCCGCCCGCCTTAGCGCGACAGCGCGACCAGCGTGGCCGAGACGGGATCAAGGATGAAGGCACCGACCTGTGCCCGGGCCTCCGCCAGCCTATCGCCCCCTTCCGGCATCAACTGCACGAGAGACGCAAAGCGGTTGTGATGGGTGCCATCCACCGCGCCAATGGCCGAGATATCGACCAGCAAAACACCATAGCGTTTGGCCAGCGCCTGCACCGCAGGCGTGCTGGCGTTGGTCCGCCCGATCCGAGGCCGCGCCCCGGCAAGACCCGCCGAGATGCGCAGCGCCCGATCATCCGGCGCGACGAGGATGGCCATGGGTGGATCAAGTGGCCCGATCACCTCAATCTGTTTGCGAAAGACATCCACGTCAATGTCGGGTGCCGCAAGCACGACATCGCTCAGCCGTGCGATCACCTCATCTTGCCCCGACAGGCGCAATTGCCGCAGCGCCTCGGCCACCAGCCAGCCGCCCATGCTGTGCCCGAAAAGTGTGATCTCCCCCACATCGGGATCAGCGGCGAGGGTACCGAGCATGGCGACCAGTTCATCGCGCGAATAGGCCGCTGCGTCTTTGTCGGCGACATAGCCCACCACTGTTCCGGCAGAGGGCCAAGCAAACAGGATCGGCTGTTCGGGCAGATGCCCGTCTGCCGCCACCTGCGCCAAACGGAACAGCGATTCGGGAAAGGTCTGGTTGTAGCCATGGACAAAGACCATCACATCCTGCCGCGCCCGCCCTGATCGGCGGATATCTAGCCCGCGCAGGGGATCACGCGCCGTCACCGCAAAGCTGCGGCTCGGGTCGGGGTCTTCGTCAGGCCATTCGATCTTGCTGGCCTCATGATTTGGCGGGATGGCGATGGTAAACCGCTCATAATTGAGCCCACGGGCGCGGTCATCGGTATAATGCCCCGACTGCGCGTCGCGGCCCCGGGTAGAGGCCACGGTGATCGCCAAAGACCGCGCGGAGCCGTCTGCCGGCACGACGGTCAAAGTCTCTCCGCCGGGGCGCGGCGCGCAGGCCGACAGCAGGACGACCAAAACCGCGCAGAGCGACTGTACCCCCCGCCCCCGATGCTATGTCTTTGCATGTCGCGCCCCAGCCCCCATCGTTCCCGCATCGTTCGGCGCAGTTCTAGCCTGATCACCCAAGGAATTCATAGATCAAAGGCCAGACGCCGCTCTGGACCTAGATCTGGCCCGCTTCCCCGCCCGCCTCTGCCGCCAGCAGCTTGCGGCCCGTGTCGAGCACACCGTCGACGATGTCATTGGCAATCGCCGCGCTCAGCGCTGCGCCATCGCGTGCGGAAAGTGCCGCCAACACCTCTTTATGTCGGTCAATCTGATAGTATTCCGCCACCTCAGTGATGACCTGCCGCTGAAAGGGGCCGAGTTGCAGCCAGATGCTTTCGATCATCGGCAAAGACGCCTGCGCCGGGTTCACCGAATACAGCATCCGGTGAAAGGCTTGGTTCTGCAGCGTCAGTTGGTCCGAGTCCCGTTCCGCCACAAACCGATCCATGCTGCCGTCAATCTCGGTCAGCCTGTCGATCACGATGTCCGAGATATAGGGCAAGGCGCGCAGGGCGGCGTGGGTCTCGACCGCGATGCGCAGGGCGACCAGTTCCTCGAACCGGTCAGAGGTCATCAGCGGCACGGTCAGGCGGCGGTTGTCCTTGATCTGGATGGCGTGTTCCGAACTCAGCCGCCGCACTGCTTCGCGCACCGGGGTCGGGCTGAGGCCAAGACGCTCTGCAATGCCGCGCATGGTCAGCGAGGTGCCGGGCGTGATCGCGCCAAGCATGATCGCATTGCGCAGCCGCTCATAGACATATTCCTGCGTCGTCCCGCCCGGAATCTCAGGGATTTCGGGAATGTTGAGCGCGTCGTTTTCGGTGTCGGTCATCGGGCCGCCTTTGGTCTTTCGCCGCTGACCATACGCTCCGGGGCGATTGACAGACAAGCGAATAGTGGTATGACGTTTCCCTAAATGGTATCACATTTTCAGGTTCGATATCGAAAGGAACCCCATGTCTCAGAGCAAAGCCGAAGCGTGGCTGGCGCAACATCCCGAAATCGAATCCATCTTTGCCTGTGTCTGCGACCTTAACGGCACCATGCGCGGCAAGCGGGTGCCAGCGGATCAAGTCTCCAAGGTTGTCGAAGGCGGGCTGCGCATGCCCCTGTCCATCGTTGGCATGGATATCTGGGGCGAAGATGTCGAAAACAGCGAACTGGTGTTTGAGACCGGGGATTCCGATGGCCTTTGTGATTTCACGGGCCGCCCCTTGATGCCCATCACATGGACCTCGCGCCCGACCGCGCTTGCGATGCTCTGGATGCGTCAGGAAAACGGCGCCCCCTTCCCCGGCGATCCGCGCCGCGCGCTGGCCGAAGTGGCAGCTAAGTTCAAAGCACGCGGTCTGACACCGGTAGTGGCGACCGAGTTGGAGTTCTACCTTGTCGACCCGTCCGAGGATCACCCGCAGGCGCCCTGCTCTCCGGTGACCGGCAAGCGGCTGGATTCCGACGGCGCACTGTCGCTGGACGAGTTGCAGCACTTCGATGAGTTCCTGAACGAGGTCTATGACGCCTGCGAATTGCAGGGCATCCCGGCGGATGCGGCGATCTCGGAAAACGGGGCGGGCCAGTTCGAAATCAACATGCGCCATGTGGATGACCCGCTGCGCGCGGCTGATGACGCGGTGCTGTTCAAAAGGCTGGTGCGCGGCATCGCCCGCAAACATGGCTTTGCAGCAACCTTCATGGCCAAACCCTATGGCGATCTGGCGGGCAGCGGTTTTCACGTGCATTTCTCGCTGGTGGATGAAAACGGCGTTAACGTCTTTGACAATGGCGGGGATGAGGGCACGGCCCTGATGCTCAACGCCGTGGCCGGTCTGCTGGCAACGATGCAGCAAAACACGCTGACCTTCGCGCCGCATGAAAACTCCTATCGCCGCTTGCTGCCGGGTGCCCATGCGCCGACCAATGTCGCGTGGGGCTACGAGAACCGCACCGCCGCGATCCGCATCCCCGGCGGAGATGTCAAGGCACGGCGCATCGAACACCGCGTCGCCGGGGCCGATGCGAACCCCTATCTGGTGCTGACCAGCATCTTGGGCGGCGCGCTTTTGGGGATCGAGCAAGACATGCAGCCCGTCGCCCCGATCACTGGCGACGCCTATACGATGAAGCTCGACAACCTGCCGCTCGACTGGGCCACGGCGATTGATGCCTTCCGCAAAGGGCCGGATGTTCCCGGCATTTTCTCATCGCGGTTGCAGACCATGATGGTCGAATGCAAGACCCAAGAGCTGCGCAAATTCGCGCGGCAAGTGACCCATTTCGAATATGATACCTATCTGGAGATCGTCTGATGTCTCGTCCCCCCTACGCCGGTGACGGCAGCCATACGTCAAGCTACTACGCGGCCTCGGCCAATCCCTCGCCTGAGCGCCCAGAATTGCGGGGCGATCACGACATCGACGTTTGCATCGTCGGCGCGGGTTATAGCGGCCTGTCGACGGGTCTGCATCTGGCCGAAAAGGGCTATAAGGTCGCCATCATCGAAGGCGCGCGCGTGGGCTGGGGGCCTCGGGCCGCAATGGCGGGCAGATCGTCAACGGGCTCAACGCCAGCCTGCAAACGATCAAGCGCCGCTACGGTCAGGACACGGCAACCTTCGTGGCCGGGTTGGTGCAAGAGGGTGGCGAGATCATCCGCGAGCGGGTCCGCACCTATGACATCAAATGCGACCTCAAGGAAAAGAACATCTTCACCGGGCTCACGCCTGCGCATATGCGCGAGTTGGAAGAGCGGCAGAAGCTCTGGCAAAGCTACGGCATCGACAATCAAGAGATGCTGGACAAGGACCAGTTGCGCGCCCACATCAATTCCGACCTCTATGAAGGCGGGCTGATCGATCATTCGGGCGGCCATATGCACCCGCTCAACCTCGCCCTCGGTGAGGCGGCAGCGTTTGAGAAAAACGGCGGCACGATCTATGAGATGTCCCCCGTGACGGATGTCGATCACGACGCCCCACGCCCCGTGGTCAGAACCGCCAGGGGCACGATGACCTGCAAGACGCTGGTGCTCTGCGGCAATGCCTACCTTGGGCATGTGGTGCCCACGCTGACCCCGCGCGTGATGCCCGTCTCGACCCAAGTCATGGCAACCGAACCGCTGAGCGAGGCACAAGCCCACGCGCTGCTTCCCACCGACGCCTGCGTCGAGGACATCCGCTATATCCTCGACTACTACCGTCTGTCGGGTGACAAACGCATGCTTTTCGGGGGCGGCACCGTCTATGGCGGCGCAGACCCGCGCGACATCAAAGCCAAGCTGAAGCGAAACATGGACAAGGTCTTCCCCCAACTCAAAGACGTGAAGATCGACTATGCCTGGAGCGGCAATTTTGCCCTGTCCTTCAGCCGTGTTCCGCAGATGGGCCGGATCGGAGACAACACCTATTTCGCGCACGGATACAGCGGCCACGGCGTGACCGGATCGCATACCTTCGGGCGCATCCTTTCGGAGGCGATCGACGGCGACCTCACCCGCTTTGATGTCTTCGCCAATGTGCCGTGGTTCCCCTTCCCCGGCGGGCGCATGTTGCGCGTGCCCTATTCGGTGATGGGTTCATGGTGGTACGGGCTGCGCGACCGCTTGGGGGTCTGAAACCTTTTGACAGGGCTGGGGGTTTCTTCACAATGACCGGGCGCATCGCCCGCCGTGACAGGAAGGACCCCCATGCCCGATCAAAAGCCCGTCTCTACAATCGTCTTCGACGTGAACGAAACCCTGCTCGACATCACGACGCTTGAGCCGCTGTTCGCGCGGGTGTTCGGCGACGCCTCGGTCCTGCGCGAATGGTTTGCCGAGTTGATCCTCTATTCCCAGACCATGACCCTCTCGGGACGCTATGCCCCCTTCGGTGCGCTGGCGGGGGGTGTCTTGCAGATGGTCGGCGCAAACAAGGGCGTGACGATCAGTGATGAGGACGTGGCCGAGTTAAAATCTCTCATCGGCTCCATGCCCGCCCATCCGGATGTCGCCCCCGCCCTGCGCAAGCTGCGCGAGGCAGGTTTCCGGCTGGTCACGCTGACCAATTCACCCCCTCTCCCGCGCCGACACCGTTAGAGAAAGCTGGCATCGCTGACTTCTTCGACCGCAGCTTTAGCGTTGATGAGGTGGCAAAGTTCAAACCACATCCGGCGACCTACCAGATGGTGGCCGATGCATTGGACCTACAGACCGATGACCTTTGCATGGTGGCCTGCCATCTGTGGGACACCATCGGCGCGCAGGCGGCGGGCTGTAAGGGGGCGTTCCTGACCCGCCCCAACAACAACCTGATCGAGGCCGAAAACGTGCCGCAGCCGCATTACCTCTCGGACGATCTGGTAGACTTGGCCGAGCAGATCATCGCCGCGAACGGGGGCTGAGCCTCAGCCGCCCATGCGCCGCGCCAGCCGCGTTTCAAGCTGCACCATCGCGTCATAGATCAGCACCGCAAACAGCCCCACCGCCAGCCCGCCTTGCACAACGAAAGCGGTGTTATTCGTCAGCAGCCCCGCGATGATCACCTCACCCAAGGTCCGCGCCGCCACGGTCGAGCCGATGGTCGCCGTGCCAAGTGCGATGACCACCGACAGCCGGATGCCCGTCAGCGTCACCGGCAGGGCAAGCGGCAGTTCCACCCGCCACAGCCGTTGCCAACGGCTCAGCCCGATGCCGCGCGCGGCCTCCATCGTTGCGGGCGGCAGATTGGTCAGCCCCGTCACCGCGTTCTCAAAAATCGGCAGAAGCCCATAAAGAAAGAGCGCCACCAGCGTTGGCCCGGCGCCAAAGCCCAAAGCGGGAACGGCCAGTGCCAGAACAGCGACGGGCGGAAAGGTCTGCCCCATGTTGGTGATGGTGCGAGACAGCGGGCGGAACGCCGCGCCCGCAGGCCGGGTCACAAGGATCGCCAACGTCACCGCCACCACCGTCGCCGCAGCCGAGGCCATCGCGACCAGCGCCAGATGGCTCAGCGAGAGCGACAAAAGCGAGGCGCGCGTGTAGATCACCGGACCATTTGCCGGCGCCAAGGGCGCAAGCAGCGGCGTGAACCACTCAGGCCGCAGGACCAAAGACAGCAATACTGCCACCAAAAAGGGCCGCAGGATCCACCCGATCCTCATGCGTGCTGTCCGGCCCGCGCGCGGATCGCATCCAGCGTCACGCGGCCCAATGGCACGCCATCTCTCGCGACCGGCACCGCCCCACGCCCCGACCACAGACAGGCCGAGAGCGCGTCGCGCAGGCTGGCGTCGGCAGCCAGCGGTATGCCCTCGGCGGTGCCTTCTTCGACCAAATCAGCCACGGGGATCAGAGAGAGCAGGCGCAAGGGCCGCTCCACATCGCCGACCATATCCGCGACGAAATCCGTCGCAGGATCGGCGATGATCTCGGCGGGGGTGCCGTGCTGCACCAGATGCCCCCGTCCATCACCGCCACCCGGTCACCGAGCCGGATCGCCTCTTCCATGTCGTGGGTCACCAGCATGATGGTCGAGCCAAGCCGCTGCTGGATGTGCCGCAGGTCTTCTTGCGCGCGGGTGCGAATGATCGGGTCCAGCGCGCCAAAGGGTTCGTCCATCAACAAAAGATCGGGCCGCGAGGCCAAGGCCCGCGCCACACCGACACGCTGTTGCTGCCCGCCCGACAGTTCCGCCGGATAGCGGTCGCGGAATTGCGCAGGGTCCATCGAGAATAGCGCCAGCAGTTCATCCACCCGCGCCGCGATCTTGTCGCGCGGCCAGCCCAGCAGTTGCGGCACCGCGCCGATGTTGCGCCCCACCGTATGGTGCGGAAACAGCCCGTGCCCTTGGATGGCATATCCAATCCGCCGCCGCAGGATATGCGGCTTGACCGAAAGGGTGGACTCCCCGTTGATCCGTACCTCCCCCGAGGTCGGCTCCTCTAGCCGGTTGATCATCCGCAAAAGCGTCGTTTTCCCTGACCCAGAGGTGCCGACGATCACCGTGATGGTTCCCGTCTCAACCGTCATAGACACGGAATCTACCGCTCGGATATCGCCATAGGTCTTGGTGATGCGGTCGATCTCGATCATGTGCTTTCCTTTGGGGTCTTGCGGGTCAGTTCGACCAATATGTCCATCACGATGGCCGCCGTAAGCGCCAGCACCACCGTCGGCAAAGCACCCAGCAGGATCAGATCTGTCGCGGTCTGGTTCAGCCCTTGGAAGACGAACGTGCCGAACCCGCCGCCGCCGATCAGCCCGGCGATGACCGCCAGCCCGATGTTCTGCACCAATACAATGCGCAGCCCGGTCAGGATGATCGGCAAGCCCAGCGGCAACTCTACCCGCAACAGACGCTGCAGCGGCGTCATCCCCATGCCTCGCGCGGCCTCAAGCGCCGCAGGCGGGGCGGATGCGAGCCCCGCAACCGTGTTGCCGACCACGGGCAGCAGCGAATAAAGCACCAGTGCGAGAAAGGCGGGCGCAAAGCCGATGCCCGCAATGCCAAGCGCCCGCGCGCCGGGCAAGTTCGCCCCAACCCAGCCGAGGATCGGGATCATCAAGCCGAACATGGCAAGCGAAGGGATGGTTTGCAAAAAACTCAGCACCGGCAAGGTGGCACCGCGCAGACTGGCAAGGCGGTGGCACAGCACCCCAAGCGGGAAGCCAATTACCGCTGCGGCGGCAAGCGAGCCGAAGGCCAGCCCGAGATGACGCAAGAATTCCCGCCCGAAAGCATCCGCACGGCTGGCGTATTCCTGCATGACCGACAGATCAGACAGCGCGCCCGACCACAAGATCGCGCCCAGCACCGCGAGCACCGCCGCCAGAACGCCGCCGCGCATCAGCGGCCCCGGTGCCATCGCGGCCAGCGCATCGGCCATGAGCAACATGAAAACAACCAGCAGACACCAAAACCCTACCGAAGGTGACACACGCGCATATTCACCCGCCCCGGCCAGCTGGCCAGACGCGCCTTGGGTCAGCAGCCAAAGCAGCCCGCCCAACCCCAAAACCGCGCCGCCGATACGCAGGCTATTGCGACCCGCAGGCAGCCCCATGACCAGCCCTGCGCCAATCGCGGCAAGGCCGGGCAGCACCACGGGAAAGCTGGCCACGCGCCATGCCATCACCCCCTCGCCCGCGACGATGCGGTTGGCCGCCAGCGTCATGAAGGGGGTCAACAGCGCCACCGCGCCCAGCACGGCGAACAAAAGCCCCGGCGCAGAAAACCCTGCGCCGGGGCCGGTCAATGTCCGCGTGGCGGAGATCAGTCCAGCACCCCGGTCTCGGTCAGATAAGCGCGGGCCACCGCCTCGGCTGGCTCCCCGCCGACCTGAATGCGACCGTTAAGCTTTTGCAGTGTCGCCATGTCGAGCCCGGCGAAGATCGGGTTCAGCACCTCGGCGATCTGGGGGTATTCCTCCAGCACCTCGGCGCGGACGATTGGCGCGGGCTCATAAACAGGCTGCACGCCCTTGTCGTCTTCCATCACCACAAGGCCGGTCGCACCGACACCGCCATCGGTGCCATAGACCATCGCCGCGTTCACGCCCGATGTGCCACGCGCCGCCGCCTGAATGGTCGCCGCCGTGTCACCGCCCGACAGGATCACGGTCTGGTCTTGGGTCAACGAGAAACCATAGGTCTCTTGCATCGCGGGCAGCACGGCCGGGGAGGACACGAACTCGGTCGAGGCGGCAAGCTTCACCTCACCGCCCTCGGCCACCCATGCGCCGAAATCGGACATGGTGGTGAGGTTGTTTTCCTCGGCCAGCGGGCCGGTCACGGCGATGGCCCAAGTGTTGTTGGCCGGGGCGGAATCGAGCCATGTGACGTTATTCTGACCGCCGTCCAATTCCTTGGCGCGGGCATGGGCCTTGGCCGCATCTTTCCAGACATCGCTTTCCGCTTCGTTAAAGAAGAAGGCCGCGTTGCCGGTGTATTCGGGGTAAATGTCGATCTGATCGGACAGGATCGCTTCGCGCACCACCTGTGTGCCGCCCAGTTGCAGACGGCGTTCAACCGGCAGGCCCGCATCTTCGAGCGCCAGTGCGATGACATTGCCCAAGAGACCGCCTTCGGTGTCGATCTTGGACGAAACGGTGATCTCGGCAGAGGCGGCAGAGGCCAGAGCGGCGGCAAGACCAGCGGCGGCAGCGGTAGAAAGAATGCGGGGACCCATGGGCGGAGAACTCCTTGAAACAATGGCCAGACACGGCGACGCGCCGTTTGAAAATGGTAAGGTAGCTGGCATTTTTGCGAAACCAAGGAAGGATTGCACGGTGGCGCGGAATTTTTACCACCCGCGGGTACGCCCAAGGGCGCGCCCGGAGTGACCGGGCGCGCCCTTCGTATTGCTGCGACACACCCCGCTAGGCCGCGCGCGCAGCCTCAGCTTCCCGCGCGGCGCTGCGTTTGAAGAAGATGAAGTAGAGCACCGGTGCCGCAATCAGGGTCAAGACCGAGGCAAAGGCCAGCCCGCCCATGATCGTTGCCGCCATGGACTGAAAGAAGGCATCCGACAACAGCGGCAGCATCCCCAGGATGGTCGTCGCCGCGGCAAGGAAGACCGGACGCAAACGTGAGGTCGATGCAAGCACGATGGCGTCCTTCAATTCTATCGTCGGATCGGCAGCACGGGTAAGGTCGATTTCTTCCACCAGCACGATGCCATTCTTGATCAACATCCCCGAGAGCGACAACAGCCCCAGAAGCGCGGTGAAGGTAAACGGCAACCCCGTCCCGAGCAGCGCAAGGCTGACGCCGTTCACCGCCATCGGCACCAAAAGCCAAATGATGATCGGCTGTTTCAGCGCGTTGAACAGCAGGACCGAGATCAGCACCATGATGATAATACTGAAGGGCAACTGTTTGCCCAAAGCGGCCTGCGCTTCGCCCGCGCTTTCCAACTCGCCGCCCCATTCCATGGCATAGCCTTCGGGGATTTCCATCGCCTCAATGGTTTCCTGCACCTCGGCCTGCACCTGTGCCGCCGTGACACCGCGCGGGATATCGGCCCCCACGGTGATCACATCGGCCCGGTCGCGGCGGTAGAGCAGCGTGTCCTGCGGCTCGAACCGGAAACCGTCGATCACCTGCTCCATGGGTATCAGCGCATTGGTGTTTTGCGCATAGATCACATGATCGGTCAGCGCCAAATCGGCATCCTGCGGGGCGCGGATCACGATGGGGATCTGACGATCCCGCTCGCGGAAGGTGCCGCCGCTGGTGCCTTCGGTGGCGAACTTCAGGGTCTCCGTGATCTCGGTCCGAGAGATGCCCGCGTCCTGTGCACGCTCCTCGGCATAGATCGGACGCAGCACCAATTCACGCTCGCGCCAGTCCTGCTGCGGTGTCATGATATTGTCCGATGCCGCCTGCATCCGCGACATGGCCTCATCCGCCAGATCACGCAGGACATTGGGATTCCGGCCCGAGAAACGCACCTCAATCGGGGCACCGCCGCCGGGGCCGAAAGCCAGACGCTTGGCTCGGAACTCTCCTTGCGGGACCGCGTCGATGGCGAATGCCTCCAGCGCCTCCATCTCATTTTGGATCACGTCAAGCGAGGCGACCCGAACGATCAGATGCCCATAGCTGGGGTTGGGGTCTTCGGCCTGATAGGTCAGCATGAAACGCGCCGCCCCCTGCCCTGCAAAAGAGGTCACGTCCTCAACATTGTCCCGCGCGACCAGCCAGTCTTCGAGCACGGCCAGATCGTTGGATGTCTGATGGATCGACGACCCCTGCGGCAGTTTGTAGTGTACGAAGTACAGCGGTGTGTTGCTGTCGGGGAAGAACTGCTGCTTGATCTGCCCAAAGAGGGCATAGCACACCGCCGTCCCGGCAATCAGCGCCACGATCACCAGCCAACGCAGCTTGAGCGAGGCGCGCAGCACGGCAGCATAGCCTTTGAAGATCGCCCCGTCATAGCCGCCGGCCCCGCCTTCGACCCCGCGTTTGAAAAAGTAGTGACCCAAAAGCGGCGTGGCTGTGATGGCCAGCACCCAAGAGAGCAGCAGCGAGATCGCGATCACGGCAAAGAGCGAGAACAGGAATTCCCCCGTCGCATCGGGGCTCAGCCCGATCCCGGCAAAGGCCATGATCCCAATGACCGTCGCCCCCAGAAGCGGGATCTGTGTCTTGCTTGCCGCCTCGGTCGCCGCATCTCGAGAGCTTTTGCCCTGCTGCATCGAGATTTGCATCCCCTCGGCCACAACGATGGCGTTGTCGACAAGCATCCCCATCGCGATGATCAACGCCCCGAGCGAGATACGCTCCATTTCAATCGCGCCGAGCGCCATGAAAAAGAGCGTCCCCACCACCGTCAGCAGCAAGGTGGAGCCCACCACGATCGCCGCGCGCCAGCCCATGAAGACGGCCAGCACGGCCACCACGATGGCAACGGACATGGCAAGGTTTAGCAAAAAGGCGTTTGACGCCTCTTCGACGACCGTGTGCTGGCGGTAGATCGATTCAATCGAGATGCCCAAGGGCAGCGTTTCGCGCAGCTGCGCGAGCTTGTCGTCGACCCGTTTGCCGATGTCGACGATGTTCTCGGTCGCGATCCCGGCCACACCGACGGTAAAGGCCTCCTGCCCATTGTGGCGGATCACCAAATCAGGGTCGGCTTCGCGGGTGCGGTAGATATTGGTCACATCGGCAAGGTTGATGACCTGACCGCCAACCCCCACCGACAGCGCCGCAATTTCGGACACGCTGTCAGAGCCTTCGGGCCGCTGGATCAAAGTGCGCCCATCTGCGTCTTGAATGGCGCCCCCGTCGACGATCTCATTGGCGCTGGATACCGCGCCGACGATTGCCGTGGGTGGGATGCCAAGCGTGGTGCTCAGCGCAAGCTGCGGCTCGACATAAATCACCTCATTAGGCACGCCCGAGAGCGCCACATCCGACACGCCATCGACCAGCAGCAATTCGCGCCGCAGATAGGTGGACAGCTCGTTCACCTCGGCATCGGAGTAGCCCTCGGCGGTGACGGCGTAGTAAAGCCCGTAAACGTCGCCGAAACCGTCGTTCACATAGGGCTGGGTCGCCCCGCTCGGCATGGCGGCCTCGTTCACGCGGTTGCGCAGTTTGGTCCAGATTTCCGGCAGTTCGGACCCGTCAAAGGTGTCCTGCATATTGACCGTGATCCACGACAAACCGGGCTGGTTCATGGATTGAATGTCCTTGATCTCGGACATCTTCTGGATTTGCGATTCCAGCGGTTCGGTGACCTCTAGCGCCACTTCCTCGGCAGAGGCACCGGGGTATTGGGTCACGACCACGGCGGTTTTAATGGTAAAAGCCGGGTCTTCGAGGCGGCCAAGGGTTGCAAAGCCCCAGATGCCGCCCAAAAGACAGATCAGCATGATGATCCAAGTATAGATCGGGCGGTTGATCGACAGACGTGCGATATCCATGCGCTCAGTCTCCAAAGCCGACGAAGCGGCGCACGGCGGCACCGTCTTCAAGCTGGCTTGCGCCGCTCACCACGATCTCTTGCCCATCCGAAAGCCCCGTCTCGACTTTGACATCGCCGCGCGCGGTGGGGGTGATCTCAACCGCCGTGCGGGCGACCGTGCCCTCGCGTGCGCCGGTGGGGTCAAAGACCATGACATAGGTGCCGCGGTCATTGCCCACCACGATGGCGGAATCGGGGACGATGATGCTCGACCCGCCGATGTTCAGCGTGGCGCGCACCTCAACCGAAGCGCCGGGCAGCGGCAAGAAATCCTCGGGCAAGTCCGCGCCAAGGGTGATGCTGTAGGTCTGGCCGACATCCGCCGTCTCGGCGTTGTATTCGCGGATCTGCATCGGGTAGCTATTGGCGTTCGCCGGGAATTTGGCCATGAACCGAACGTTCGGATCGCGCCCTGCGCGGAGGAACAGGGTTTCGGGCACGTCAATTTCGACGCGAAGCTCAGACATGTCATGCAGACGCACCACCGGCGTGCCCGCGCTGACGGTCGAGTAGTTGGGCACCAAGCGCGAGGCCACGATCGCATCGAACGGCGCGTGCAGGGTGGCATTCTCAAGATCACGCTCGGCATTGCGCACGGCGATATCATTCACCGTCACGGCGGTTTCGGCGTCTTGCAGATTGACCTCGGCCACCGAAGACCCCGCCAATTTCTGATAGCGTTCCATGGTCCGGCGGGCCTGCGCGTCATTGGCCTGCGCTTGCTCTAGCGCCAGTTCAAACGGCTCTAGATCCATTCGAGCGACGATTGAATCCTTGCTGACCGTGGCCCCCTCTTCGACCGAAAATTGCTCAATCTGGCCGCCGACCTGAAAGGCAAGGTCCACGGTTTCACGTGCAACCACCTTGCCGAAGAACACGCGCTCCATCTCGGCATCGCTGACTTTGACCGTCTGCAGCTTGACCACCGGGATTTCGGCGGCCGTGGCCATCGGCGCGGCCACGCCGCCGGCCAAGGCCAGCGCAAATCCCAATAGCCGCCCTGCGCCCGAACCGCGCATCGTCTTAACAAGCCACTTGGCCATGGTCAGTCTTCCTTATGAATAGCATCCGGCACGGGCCCAAGGGCGGCGGTCAGACTAAGTTGTTTGAGGGTGCGCAGCTGCGCGAGAAAATGGTCACGGTCCAGCGCATGCATGCCGGCGGCTTTGGCGGAACGCTGGATAAAATCGGCAAGTGCCTCGACGGTCAGGCCATTGCGGGTGAGCGCCGCCTCATGGGGCTGCAACACCTCGGCGATAACGCCACGGAAACGCCCTGCGGAACATTGCAGCGCCTCTTGGCTGACCGCATTGGCTCCGGCGATGAAATCCTGCGCGTTGGGCATCGCCTGCATGGTGTCATAGCCGCGCACCGCCATCCGGTCAAAGATCAGGTCCAGCTGTGCCCCCAGATCGGGTGCATTGGGCATCTCTTCGGCGATCTCTTGCAGTGCCAATTCGGTGTAGCGTGCGATCAGCCCGCGCAGAATGTCATCTTTGTTGCGAAACCGGTTGTAGAGCGTCTGGCGCGAGACACCGGCCTCTTCGCACAGATCGCCCATGCTGGTGCGCTTGACCCCATAGCGGGAAAAGACATGCAACGCAGCGTCAAGCACGGTCTTTTCAAGTTCGGTCATGCGGGCTCCTTGGCTGTCGTCAAGGGCAATTGGACAGTTGGACCGAATATGTCAACCTGTAAATACTTGGCCATGCGGCAGGCGCAGATCACATTCGCGTTTCACACATGGTCCGGGCCTAGGGCGCGGAAATCAGGCTTCCCAGATAGAGCGTGAGCGGCAGAGTGAAAAAGCTCAGTAATGTCTGCGTGGTGATGATGGCCGCCATCAGTGGCGCATCGCCCCGCATCTCACGCGCCAGCGTATAGCTTGCCACCCCGGTCGGCAGGGCCGCGAAGATCAGCGCGATTTGCAGGGTCAGTGGCGCAGGGGTCAACACCAGCGCCGCCAGCAGCACCGCCAGCGGGTTCACCAGATGTTTGCCGATGATCGAGAGCCCGATGACCGAGACAGACCCAGAAAGCCCCCGCAGTCGCAGATTGGCCCCCACGCAAAGCAGCATGATCGGCAGGGCCGCATCGCCCAAGATCCGCGCGCTTTCATGCAGAACGGGTACTTCGTGGAGACTCGCAAAGTTGAAAAGCACCCCCGCAAGGATGCCAAGGATCAGCGGGTTCTTGACCAAGCCTTTGAGGATAGACTTGCCACCGCCGCCCAATTGCCGGGTCATCAGCGTCACCACCGTCACATTCACCACCGGCACCAGCAGCGCCGAGCCCAGAACGGCGATCTGTAGCCCCGCGGTGCCAAAGACGGCCTCGGCAATCGCAAGGCCGATAAATGTGTTGAACCGCGCACTTCCCTGCATCAGCGAACTGCCCTGCGGCGCGGCATAGGCCCGCCCAAAGAGCCACCCGCAAAAGATCGCTGCAAAGAACCCGGCATAGAGCAGCAGGGCATAATCGCCCAAGCCCCCGCTGAGGTCCGCCGCCGAGATCTTGGCAAAGAACAACGCGGGCATCAGCACCCAATAGACCAGCCGGTCATTCAGGTTCCAGAATTTGGTTGAGGGGATGCCGCCCCGCCGCAGGCCATAGCCCATGAGGATCAGCGCAAAGACCGGCGCGATGGCCAGAAAGATAGTGAACATATTAACCGCCCGGAAGGATCGCGCGGACCGTAGGCGGCGCTTGGCCCGGATGCAACAGGGGCCGCTGCCTCAATTGAGGGCACCCCGGCCCCGAAGGGCCGGGGCGTGGATCAGTCGCTGCCGTGCACGGCAATCTGCGCGTCGGGCGCGGGGCGGAACTTCCACTGGATGGCAAAGATCAACGCCGCTACCGCGATGCCGATGAGGTCGGTCACCAAACCGCCCGCGATCATGCACAGCGCGGCAAGGATCAGACCCAACCGGATGAACCACGCGGCCCTGCTGCCCGCAAACCAGCCCTGCATCCCCGAAGACAGCAGATAGACCCCAAAGATCGCCGTGATGCCTGCGCGGATCACCTCGAACCATGTGCCGTCCATCAAGATCGCGCCGTTGTAGAAGAACATGAAGGGCACGATGAAGGCCGAGATGCCGATCTTGAACGACGCCACCGAGGTCTCCATCGGGTTGGCGCCCGATATCCCCGCTGCTGCATAACTGGCCAGCGCCACGGGGGGCGTGATGGCCGAGACGACAGCGAAGTAGAAGACAAAGAAGTGTGCCGTCAGCAGCGGAATACCCAGTTGCACCAGACCCGGTGCCACGACCGAGGCCGCCACCGCATAGGCCGCCGTGGTGGGCATGCCCATCCCCAGCAGGATCGCGATGCACATGGCGAAGAACAGCGCGAGGAACTGGCTCGCCTCGGCCAACCCCAAGAGTACCGAAGAGAAACGCGCGCCAACGCCGGTCAGGCTGATGACGCCAACGATGATACCGGCACAGGCACAGACCGCGATGATCTGGATCGACATGATCCCGGCAAGGTCAAAGGCTTTGACAATGCTGCGCAGCCCCATACGGAAGGGGGTGAACCACGAGACAACCGCCGCCGCCGCCGTCGCCAGCGTGCCCGCGCGGATGATCGAATAGCCCATGAACAGCGCATAGATCAGGATGATGATCGGGATGAACAGGAACACCCGGCGCAGCATGTCCTTGAGCTTGGGCAGTTCTTCGGAGCGCATGCCGCGCATGCCCAGCTTGGCCGCTTCGAAATCCACCATGAAGTAGATCGACACGAAGTAAAGCACCGCCGGGATGATCGCGGCGACGGCGATGTCGGTGTAAGGGATGCCCGTGATCTCGGCCATGATAAAGGCACCTGCGCCCATGATCGGCGGCATGATCTGCCCACCGGTCGAGGCGGCGGCTTCGACCGCGCCGGCGGTGCGGGCCGGGTAGCCGACTTTCTTCATCAGCGGAATGGTCAGCGAGCCTGTCGCCACCACATTGCCCGCCGAGGTGCCGTTGATCATGCCCATGAGGCCCGAGGCAAAGATCGCAACCTTGGCCGGACCGCCGCGCGAACGGCCAGCGGCGGCAAAGGCGAAGTTGACGAAATAGTCGCCCACTTTCGAGGCCTGAAGGAAGGCCGCGAAGATGATGAACAGGATGATATAGGTCGAAGACACCGCCGTGGTCGGCCCAAGGATGCCGGCATCGGTGTAGACTTGGCTAAAGAACCGCGTCCACTGGATGTTGGGCGCATTCAGGAAGCCCGGCAGCATGTCCCCCACAAAGACATAGATGAGGAAGATGCCTGAGATCACGATCAGTGCCAGCCCCGCCACGCGGCGCGTTAGTTCCATGATCAACGCGGTGCCTGCGACAGCGGCGATGGAGATACCGATGGGCGCGAAGGGCGTGCCCGTCGAGTTGCGCATCAAGGTGCTGTACATGGTGATCAGATAGATCGCCACGGCGATGCCACAGACCGACAGCAACAGATCCGCAGGCGAAACCTGCCCCCGCTCACGGCCCCGCAGCCAACCGACGACGATGCCGATGGCCGTCGCGCCCACCAGCGGCAGACCGTAGTGGTAAATTTCAAGGTTCTTGAACTCGGGGCTCATGCCGTTCCACTGCACCCCGGAGTTGATCTGGCTGGCGATGCCCCAGGCAGTCCAAATCGAATAAAGCGCCGGGATCATCGCAGCCCATGCCACGAAATCCAGCGGGTGGCGGCCCTGCCCGGTGCCTTCGTCGACAAAGCCCCGCGCGGAATAGAGGGTGAAGCCAAGGATCAGCGCGCCCGCAATGTGCACGATGCGGAAGTTCCACGTCTCCATCGGGAAGGTCGGCAACAGCGGGAGGCGGATGCCGGTCAGCTCACCGATCGACATGCCGTTGAGTGCCGCCATGTGGAAGAAGGCATAGATCGCCGACATCGCCGCGACGACCAGATAGGTGCGCCCGGTGAATATGCGGCGGTTGCTTTCTACCGGTTCGTCATCGACCCCTTCGGCGACAATCGGGCCCTGAGGGTCGGCGCTATGCTGGTCTGTCATGGAGGCTTCCTTTCCCGATATCTGCGCGGGATCTGTCCCGACAATCAGGCGGGATGATGGCAAGATGCCGCCCCGATTAGGGACGGCATGCACGTTTGTCTAGGCGTTTGCTTAGTTGCCGTAGATCATGTCGTCAGAAATGTCGGCATCCGCGTTCTCTTTGAACCACGCCGCCGCACCGGGGTGCCATTTCAGAACTTTGTTCTTGTCCCAGTTCTCAGGCAGGGAGGACGCAGCCGCCTTGTGAATGCCCTTCATCCGCTCATTGTCGGACATGACCACATCCACAGCCGCTTTGACGAAGGATTCCGGCAGATCGCAGTTGGCGATGGCGAAGTTCCACATGGAGACCGATCGCGCATCTGCTTCAAGCGTGGTGTAGGTGCTGGATGCGATGTCGAACTGAGATACCGGGAATTCTTCGAGCAGTTTGGCCTGCTCTTCCTCGGTGAACTCGATGATGTTCACATCCGTCTGCACTTCGAGCTGGCTGACCGCGGGGACCGGCACGCCGGCAGCAAAGGCGATCACGTCCAGCAGACCGTCCTGCAACTGGCCGCCCAGATCGGTCCAGCCGCCGTTGCGGCGCTCATACTCGACGCCCAGCGTGTCCATCATGCGCGGGAAATAGGTGTCGGAGGTGGAGCCCGCCGGACCAAAGCCGATCTTGGCGCCCGCCGGAATGTCAGCCACGGTTTCGATGCCCGAGGACGCAAGCGCAGTCACCGAGAAAGGTGTCTGATACATCGGGAACATCGCGCAGGCTTGGGTCATTTCCAGACCGGGTGCGATGGGGTTGGTGCCAGCCAGCGATTCCGCTGCCGGACCCATCGTGGTCATGCCGAAGGCCGCCTCGCCGGTGTGGACCAGCGCCATGTTCTGCATCGGACCGCCGGTGACTTCGCCGCCGCCTGTCAGGCCCAGTTCTTTGGCCACAAGGTTCGCCCAGCCGGAGCCATAGGCGAAGTAGGTGCCGCCTTGGCTGGCTGTGCCGACGGTAAAGCTGCTGGGCCAGTCGGATTTATCAACGTCCTGAGCGGCGGCAGCGCCTGCCAGAATGGTGCTTGCAGCGAGGATTGCTGTGAATTTCATGTCTCTCTCCCTTGGTTGCTCTTAACGGGCGTCGGCACAGGGTGCCGCGCGCCGCTGCTGTATTCAGCTTGCCCGGCCAATTAACTGTACTCTGACATGCAGAGGCAAGACCGAATTTACCGCCAAGCGCGAGATGAGGAAGAAAGAGGCAGGCTACCGTTAGGTCAAAAACGATTTCCTTAGCGCTCGCCGCCCACCCTCCCTCTTCAGAGGGAAAGTTAGGGCAGCAAACAGTCCCTACCCCGCCGCAAAAGATACGCGGCGGGGCGGGAGGATTTCGGGCCGGGTCAGACCTCAATCACCACCTTGCCGAGGGCCTGCCCGCTTTGCAGCCGCGCATAGGCCTCGCCAACTTGGCCCAGATCAAAGGTCTTTTCGTCCAGCAAGGGTTTCACCGCGCCCTCATCCACCAACGTGGCGAGGTTGCCAAGGATCTGCCCATGTACCGCGCGGTTCACGTCGTGCAGCATCGGCAAGAGCATGAAGACCACGTGCAGGGACAAGCCGCTGAAGTGCGCCGGGGTCAGGTCGATTTCCGAAAGGGCCACGGTTGTCACCACATGGCCGTTCAGCGCAGTGGCAGCGAAAGAGTTGGTCAGATTATCCCCGCCGACGGTGTCAAACACTGCATCGAACCCGCGACCCTCGGTTTGCCCGGCCACATAATCTTCGATTTTCTGGGTCTTAAAGTCGATGGCCCGCGCGCCATAGCCTTCGATCACCGCAAGCTGGTCATCCCCGGTACCGGTCGAAGAAACCTCGGCCCCCAGATGCCGGGCCAGTTGGATCGCCAGATGACCCACGCCGCCTGCGCCGCCTTGGACCAGCACCTTCTGCCCTGCCCCGACGCCCGCCCGGTGAAGCCCTTCCCAAGCGGTGATGCCCTTCCCAAGCGGTGATGCCCACCAGCGGCAGGGCAGCCGCCTCGCGCATCGACAGCGATTTGGGTTTATGGGCGATCAGCCGCGCGTCGGCGCGCATGAATTCGGCCAAGGCCCCTTGCAGATCAGCCAACCCACCGGCGCAGCCATAGACTTCGTCACCAACAGCGAAACCGGTGACGCCTTCGCCCAGTTCTTCGATAATCCCGGCGAAATCCATGCCCAAAACGGCAGGCAGATCGGGCGACAGGGGCAGGTCTTTGCCCGCGCCCTTGATCATGGTGTCGATGGTGTTCACGCTCGTCGCTTTGACGCGCAGCACCACATGACCGGGGGTGGCCAATGGGCGCGGCAGTTCGGCTTCGACAAAGGGAGCATCAGCGCCGTAGCTGGTGAGGGTCATGAATTTCATCGGTCTATCTTTCGTTGAATGTTGCGTTGAGGCAGATATAGACCAGCGGGATACGCCAGATAATCCAGCGGGAGCTAAGTTCAGTTTCTTGATATTAAATACAATATAAGCCACCTGTATGCTGGCCCTGCGGATAGCCCGCAGCAAGGACAGCCCCATGGACATCGACAACCTGCGCCTTTTCGTCATGGCTGCCGAACGGCTTAACATCTCGGCCGCCGGGCGCGCCTTGGGGATGGCCCCTGCCGTGGCCAGCGCGCGTTTGGCCAAGCTTGAACAGGAACTCGGGGTTGAGCTTTTGCGTCGCACCACGCGAAAGGTGTCGCTGGCGCTGGATGGGTCCGACTTTCTGCCCTATGCGCGGGAGATACTGGCGCAGGCCGATGCCGCGCGGGCCATTCTGGGCGGGACCAAGGCGGGGCCGAAGGGCATTTTGCGCTTCGCCGCCCCCAGCAGCTTTGCCCAACGCCATATCATGCCGTTGCTGCCAAAGTTTCACGAAACCTACCCTGAGTTGACCCTCGATCTGCGCCTCTCCGACACCCGATTTGACGCGATCGAAGGCAGTTTCGACCTCGCCCTGCGCAGCGCGCCTTTGACCGACAGCAGCCTGCGGGGGCGCAAGCTGGCCGATGACACCCGCGTTCTCTGTGCCGCGCCGTCCTATGTGGAGACCTATGGGATGCCCGACACCCCTGCCGACCTGCGGGGTCATCACTTTATCGCATGGGGCGATCTTGAA
Organism: Sulfitobacter profundi; assembly: GCF_042661425.1. Classification (NCBI taxonomy): domain Bacteria; kingdom Pseudomonadati; phylum Pseudomonadota; class Alphaproteobacteria; order Rhodobacterales; family Roseobacteraceae; genus Sulfitobacter; species Sulfitobacter profundi. The sequence continues at coordinate 700,285 of NZ_JBHSWA010000001.1, forward strand.
CCGCGCGCGCTAATCGGGCCGGAGGGCGAGGCCGCCACGCTAGCCCCCAGCGAGATGACCTGCCGCGTCATCATGGACGATGGCGACGCCCAGCGGGAGGCGACACGCGCGGGGGCTGGCATCTCGGTCAATTCGCTGTGGAGCGTGGCGGATGAACTTGCCTCGGGCCAGCTGCTGCGGCTACTTCCGGGCTGGCGGATGAATGACCGCTCGGTGCTTTGGCTGGTCTACCCGCGCTCGAACGTGCTGACCCCCAAGACGCGGTTCTTCATCGACTTTCTGATCGCCCACCTTGGCAACCGCCCCGATTGGCGCGATTGAGAGGGCCCGGCGTGCGCCCTAGAAGCTGTGCCAAACCCCGACTTTGACCTTGGTCACGCTATCGGTGAATTCATGGGACAGGCCGAACTCCAGAAAGCTGTTCTCGGACACTTTGACCACATGCGAGGGCGCGAAGGCCAATGTGTCATCGCCGTCAGTGGGGGCCGCAAATTCCAGCTTGAAAATCGACAGGTTGCCATTGGCGTGGTTGATGCCAAAGGAACTGTCGATCTTACCCAGACCTTCGCCGTCTTCGTAGAGTGCATAGGTGCTTTCCACCCCTAGCCAGCCGTTGCCCCATGCGCCCGACACCGGGCGGCCCCATGACAGGCCGGGCCGCAAAGCCGCCACCGCGCTGCCATCGCGCTCGGCCCAGCCAAGACCAAGTTCAGCGGCGAAAACGTTGTCCCCCTCAGGTGCCCCCAATGGATAGCGCAAAAAGGCGATGGCGCTGACCTGACCGGCGTCTCGGCTTTTGCCGATGTCGAGACCGAAGGTCAGTTTCTCGGTGACACCGTATTCATAGTAAAACGCGCCGTAATCGCCGAAGTCGGGGCCATCTACCGTCGTTTCATATGACAGCGTTACAAAGCTTTTGTCCTCGCCCCGTGGCCAAGCCGCCGAAGTCACCTCGCTTGCCGGCACGGTCAATGCCGCAAAGGCCGAGAGGAAGGCGAGGCCGGACCATATGCGCCGCGTGGATTGTGTGGGCATCTGTGCTGTTTTGGGCATGATAAGTTCCGCTTAATCAAGGCCGCGAGGGGCTGCGCGATGAGGTATTAGGCGATCGACCGAATGAAATCCGCCAGCTTTAGCGGTTTGAACGGTTTGTGCAGAATGTAGTCGGCCCCAAGGGCGCGAAACTTCTTTTCCGATTCCGGCGAGGTTTTGGCGGTGCACATCACGATCTTCGTGTCGTCCAAATCCGCATTGGCCCGCGCACAGCGCAGCACCTCCATGCCATCGGGGGCGGCATCATCACATCCAGCATGATCACGTCGAAAGACTGGGTTTCCATCGTGGCAATCGCGTCCAGCCCGGTGGCCGCGAATGTCGGTTCGATGTCATCTTCGGTCATGATCGCAAACTCGATCAACTCGCGGATGTCATCCTCGTCATCGACGAACAACACTCTCATGCCGCCCCCTGCTCGGACGTGGCACCAGTATCACGGGCGAACCGCACGTAGAATGTTGTGCCGGGGTTTTCGTCTCCGTCTTCTTCAGAGCGCGTCTCAAAGCTTATATCGCCATCTTGTCGCAACACCAACTCCCGCGTGATGGCCAAACCCAGCCCCGTGCCATTCGCTTGGTTTTCGCGAGAATGCACAGGGTCAGCGAACCTTTTGAACATACGATCATGCGCGGATCTAGGGATGCCCGGCCCCGCATCGCAGACATAGAACGTGACCCATTGGTCGTCCACCTCGGCGCCGATTTTTACCGTCCCGCCGCGCGGCGTATATTTTACCGCGTTCGAGATTAGGTTGGAAAAGATCTGCTGCATGCGCACGGTGTCCACCTGCACATAGGCCTCTTGCGCCGCGTTTGGCCCTGCGTGAATGTCCAGTTGCACATCGCGGTTCACCCCATAGCCGGTGTTGGCGGCAATCGCCTCTGACAGCACTTCCGACACCGCGACCCGCTCGGCTTGGATGCTGAGTTGGCGTTGGTCGATGGCCTGAAGGGTCAGGATGTCATTGACCAGCACCAAAAGCCGGTCGGCGTTGCGGGTGGCCATCGACAACAGTTTGCCCGCGTTCTTTGGCATGGTATCGCCAAAGCGGTCATGCAGAATTTCAAGCGACCCGGCAAGGGATGTAAGCGGGGTGCGCAATTCGTGATTGACCGAGGTGACAAAGGCCGTGCGCGCCGCCACCAGACGCTCTTCGGCAGAGATATCCTGAAGCACGTTATAGGCGATATAATCCCCATGCAGATGCAGTTTCATCACCCGGCATTGCACCGCCACACTCTCGTTCTCTGCCGTGGGGATCTGAACGCGGTGAACGGCCACGTCTTCGTCCATCTGCGAGAAGGGAGGGACCATGCCGCGCAGCTTTTGAACGGCATCGATATCCGATGAGACGCCCATCAGTTGCCGCGCCTTGCGGTTGGAGCGGTGCAGCTTGTTGTTGTCATTGTAGACGATCAGCCCGTCGCCGACATTCTCGAAAATCGCGTCGAATTCGCTCTGCGCCACACGAATGCGCTCGCGGTCGCGTTCGGAGTTGCGCAGGGCCTGCGCCAGTTGGGTCGACTGCCGTCTGGCGCGGATCGCGGCGTTGATCACCGTCAAGAACAGGATCGTCGCAAGGCCCGCAAACGCCACCGTGCGCTGCCAGTAGCTTTGCATGACCGCCGCTTTGCTGCGCGTCACGTCGATATAAAGGTCAAGCGCCGGGATCTCCTTGCGCGCGCGGAACACCGGCGTGTCGGGGTCACGCTGGGGCCGCCCCGAGGCAAAGGCGCGCTCTCCGTTGGAGGTCACCACCTCGACGTACATGTCCTGTTGCAGCCCATCCAACGCAAGCAGTTGGGAGTAGTAGTCCTCGCCCAAGGACGACGCCAGCACCCCGCGCGGTTGACCGTCGATGCCGATCAAGGGCCATGCAATCGGCGTCAGCCGCCGCCCTGTGGCGCGCGATACGATAGGCACCCCGACCGTGTATTCATCAACATCAAGCCCGATCGCTGCCTGAAAATAGGCCCGGTCCCCAAGGTACTGCCCCATCAGAGGTTTGATCGTGGCCCAAAGCACGACCCCATCCGCACCGATCAGCACCAGCGCATCGACCTGTTTGGTCTCTTGCACGGCGGAATTCATCAACGCGCCATATTGCGCTTCGAATTGATCCGGGTCGCTCAGACGCGCGGTCGACAGCTCGTCGATGAGCCCCCACATCCGCACATTCGCAACCGAAAGGGAGGCATCGACCGCCTGCTCATAAAGCTCTGCGAAATGCTCCAGCTCCACTTCCGCACGGGTCGTGGCGCGGTTGTAGTCGGACCACGTGAGAAACGCGAGCCCAACGAAATAGATCAAAACGACCGTTGAGATCAGTCCCCAAAACAGGGTTTGCGAGCGCGAGGAAGGCTCCGCGTCGACTTTGTTGGTGGGCTCAGTGCTGACCATTCCTTGGCAGATGTCCTATATCGTTGGCGGCAAGGCAGATTGTGCCCGTCGCGCCTGTTTTTCCAGCACTTTCGACGCCCTGAATGCCCCGCGCAAGCGACGTGGCGACAGCCGCGTCGGAGGGCGGTACGACACAGGCACTGACGCTCAAAGGACGGGATGTCCAGCCTTCTTTCACAGAGGCCGACGCCTCTGCCACGGCAGAGATAAACTGCTGGGCCCGCGCTTCAAGCTGCGCGTGATCGGCATGAAGCGAGCCGTAGACGAACAGGTCATCCTCCCAATGGGAAAAACCGTCCCGGGCGGGGATATCGACCTTGCCAAAAAGCCCAGCCACAAGGTGCTGAAGCTCTTGCCGCTGGCCACGCGCCGCGTCTGCTTGATCGCGGTCACCGTCGATCCTAAACACGATCAGGCCAAGGTCTTTTTGCATCGCGGGGGACAACGACATGAGGTTGCCCTGAAAGCCGCCCTTGCTGCCAAAAAGGCTGGGCACCGTGGCCTCTGAGAAGCTCTGCACGGCACGGCGGCGCGCGCCCCGGTTTTCGCCCGACCGGCGGCGGTCCAACTCTGATTTCAAGCGCAGGCAACTGCGCATTCGGGCCTGAAGCTCAATCTGGTTGAAGGGTTTGGTGACATAGTCATTGGCCCCTGCCATGAAGGCTTCGGAAAGGGAGCCCATATCTGTCCGGCTGGTCAGCATAATGATCGGCACATCGCTCCATCTGTCTAGGGCGCGGATACGGGCACATAGTTCGATACCATCGATATCGGGCATCATTATGTCCATCAGGATCAGGTCTGCGGCGGCCTCATCGCTTTCGATCGCGTCAAGTGCCGCGCGGGGATCGATGAAGCTGACGACATCGTCGAACCCAAGCTCCGAAAGCGTGGCATTGATGAAATCCTGCGCGATGTCCGAGTCGTCGACTGCGATAATTCGTGGGCTCATGATTTTAATTCCACTCGTTAATTCTTTCAAAAACAAGCCATTGGCTGTTTTGAAAAACCTCCTCATACCCCGGCAGCTGCAATAGTCTCAGCTGCGGGAACCTGCGCAGAATTCTGTCTGCTGTGATCTGCCCCTCGGCCTGCCGCGGGACCACGATATAGTTTGTCCGCGGCACGCCCCCTCAAGCGCCCAGTCGTAGGCAGGCTCTCCGGCGATCACCAGCCGGTCTATATTCCCCAAACCGACCACGATCTGGGGATTTTTTTCAACATCTACCATAATTTCAGACTTGTCGCGCAAGAATGAAACAACTTCCTGCGTGGGGCGCGACGCTGCGTTCTCTTTCCCAAGCATTGCATTGGTCCAAACGCGGGTTTCGTTATGGGCGACATGGCGCATGACAAGCGCAGAGGTCAGCAGCGACAGCGCCATCAGGGTGATGGCAATGGGTTCGCGCAGTGGCAGGTTGGGCCAAAAGCGGATCGCGGCGACCAAGACGCCCAGCATGGGCGCCAGCGCCATGGCCGGATCGCCTTCGACGTGGAAGAATGTGTTCAGCGTATACCCGCCCAGCACAGCGCCTACGGCGGCCAGCAGCGGCATGAACAGCCGCGGGATCAGGATGTTGCGCAGGATCGCGACAAAGGCCGCGGGGCCAAGCCCGGCCAGAATGACCAAATGCTCGCGCAGGGTCAGCGGCGTCGCGGTTTCCGACAAAAGCGGGACAAGGCGGCTGTCGAAGATCATGCTGACAAACATCAGCGACCCCACGGCGGCAAGCACCGGATAGAACATCGCCACAAGATACCCCGTGGAAGAGGCCGCAATCATGCTGGGCCGCGCCGCCACGATCATGAAGGGCATCGCCCCCAGGCAGAGCATCAGACCGTAGCTGTCCGAAAGCGCCACCACCAAAAGCCCCACGGCCACTTTCATCATGTCGGGCGCGTTGCCGGTCAGCCGCAGATTAACGATGCCGCGCGCGAACAACCATGTGCCCAAGATACAGAACATCGTTTCAGGCCCATCGGCCAAGGCGCGTAGGAAAAAGGGGTTCAACGCCAGCAGAAGCACGACCAGAGCCGCAGTCACACCCGAAAACTGACCCGTATCGCGCAGATTGAGGAACCACACAACCAGCAGCCCCGCCCCCACCAGCGCAGAGAGCACGAAGGGCACTGGCACCTGTGTGTCAGGCAAGACCGCCTGCCCCAACAGTGACAGCGCATAGGGCACGGGCGGGTAGAAGGCATCCGTCGCCTTGAACTGCACCGGCCCGTCGATCTGCACGATGGACTTGGCCCAGAGGTCGGTCACATCCATCGACATAAAGCCATGCGCCTCGGTCCAGCCAAGGCTGAGCAAGAGCACCAGCGCCAACACGACAAAGCCAAAGGACCAAGAGGCGGCGCGGATCATTGCGTGGCCTCCGTCGCTTCGGCGCTGGCTTCGGCGACCTCATTGGCGGTGTGTTTGGACAGGCCGTGCTGGGTCTTCTCCCAGTAGAACGGGTTGAAGATCAGTTGCGACAGCGCCTTGTAAGAGGCCACGGTCATCAACACCCAATAGCCCACCACCGTGATCCCCCAAGGGGCCAGATCGGTCCATCTGCGCCGGAAGGGCGCGACCATCGTGAGGTAGATCAGCAGCCCATTGCCCGCCAAAAGGTTGACCAGCGAAAGATACAGCACCGGCAGCGGGAAATAGGGGTGATCACCTCGGTCCCGAAGATCAGCCAAATGGCAAAGATCGACCAGAACACCGGGTTCAACAGGCCCGACAGCACCGTGCCCCCGATGAAGAAGATAAAGCCAAAGACCCCCGCACTGCCGACCGATTGCCACAGGTGAATCGGTCTGCGGCTGTGCACAAGGAAGGTCTGCATATAGCCCTTGATCCAGCGCGACCGCTGGCGCACCCAGTTCGGGATCGAAACATTGGCCTCTTCAAAGGTCGTGGAATCGATGACGCCGACGCGGTAGCCCTTTTGCGTCAGACGAATGCCCAGATCGGCGTCTTCGGTCACGTTGAAGGGATCCCATGCGTTCAACTCGCGCAGCACATCCATGCGGAAGTGGTTCGAGGTGCCCCCAAGCGGGATCGGCACGCCCAAACGCTCCAACCCCGGCAGCATCAGGTCGAACCACAGCGAATAGTCCAGCGTGAACATCCGCGTCAGCCAGTTTTCCCGCGCGTTGTAATAGTTCAACCGGCACTGGATGCAGGCGGTATTGGGCGCGGATTGGTTGAAGGCGGCGATGACCTTTTTCAATTGATCCGGCTCTGGCTTGTCCTCGGCGTCAAAGATCACGAGGAAATCGCCCTGCGCATAGCGCAGCGCAAAGTTGCAGGCTTTGGGCTTGGTCTGCGGGTGGGAGGCCGGGACGCGGATGATCTCAAACACGCCTTCGAGGTCGAGCTTGCGCGCCGCGTCGATCGTCTCGTGGTCACCTTCCTCCAGCACGATCTTGATGTCGAGCTTGGCCAGCGGATAGTCGAGGTTGCGCAGCGCTTGGGCAAGGATCGGCAGCACCTCAGGCTCGCGGAACATCGGCACTAGCACGGTATAGATCGGCAGGTCTTCGTCGCGCAGCAGCGATGCCTCAGCCGCGATGGCCCGCGATGAGGTCTCCTGCGCGGCACCGCCCAGCCAGACAAGCAGCGCCTTGAACAAGAAGTTTCCGGTGTAGAAAACGGTCAGAAAGACGTTCAGCACGATCAGCGTGATCACCGGCGAAAACGCGAGCCCCAGCAACAGGGCCGAGACCAAGAGGTAAATCACCAAGATCTGCGGCGGGGTCACCACATTCTGCGCCGACATATCCGGGTCAAGCTCTGCCAGAGCAAAGACCGCTTCATGGGAATGTTTCTCCCGGAAAGCGCGTTGTAGCTGCCATGACACATCGAAATGCGATGCCACCACGATGGTCACGCCGGTGCCGTAGACCTCGCGGATGTGCAGCAGTGTGCGCGGCCCGGGCCGCGAGGTGGCCACCGTCAGGGTGCCATCCTCTGCCCGGCCAATCGGCACCGTCATAAACTGGTTCATCACCACCGGATCATACCGCCGGATCAGATCATCATCGGCGCGGTCTTCGATCAGATCGACCAGCGTCAGCCCATGGTAAAAGGCGATCTCCCGGTAGAGTGTCTGCGTGGTCAGCCAGCGCCGCGACAGTAGGACCTTGACCAGAGAGACGTTCCAGTCTTCGGCCAAATCCTCTGCCGCGTCGAGCTGTTCAGCCGTTAGCGCACCACGGTCAAGCAGCAGCGAACCAATGGCTTCGCTTTCGGCATCCAACGCCACGGTGACTTACGTCTCGTCTTTGCCGCGACGCGCGCGGTAGACGCGCTGGAAGACGACCAGCACAAGCAGCGTCACCAGCACCCAGATGGCCCCAACGATCCAAGGGCGGTACTTGGCCAACATCTGCGCAAGGCTGGTGCGGTCAGGGTAGACGACATCAACAAGCGGGCTGCGGTCAGTGGCAGTGGCAAGGATCACCCCGTCCTGCCCGATGAGGGCCAGATCGCCCCGGTCCAGCATCATGGGCCGCTCGGGCGTCAGTTCCGGTGCCGGGCCGTTGCCCGGACGCAGCCACAGACCACGGGTATCGCCACGGGTGACGATCTGCACCACACCAAGGCGCGACAGGTCTTCGCCCGAATAGATCAAGTTGTCTTGACGGTCGCGCACCTCAATGCGGCCCTGATCAAAGGTGATCAGCGGGTCGCCATCTCCGGGGTTTTGCTCAGAGATCACAAAGAAAGGCTCGTCCCCTTCAAGCGCGTCAACCGAGGCGCGGGGCAGGATGGTGGCACGGTCCGGGATCACGCTGCCCGCAACGCCTGCGAGCCACGGCAGTGTTTGCGCGAAATCCAGCGATAGATCGGGGTCGAGCACGACCTGAACGCCATTGCCGAACTCTTGCCGCAGGGCAAAGAAATCCTGATCCTGCGGCGCGGCATCGGAAAGCAACAAGGCGCTGCCAGGCAGGATCTGCGCCGGATAGCCCTGCGGTTTGAACCGGCATTCGCCGCCCGTGGGCTGACGCTGGACCGACACGCGCAGCAGGTTGTCGCGCCCCAGCAGGCCGCTGGGCACAGAAAAGGTCAATTGCTCGGGCTTGCCACTGCCAAGCGGGCGGTTGCCCAAAAGCGTGTCATTCAGAAAGACCGAGGCCGTCGCCCCGCGCCCTTCGGGATCAAGCGCTGCGGCCACATGCAGGTTAACACCGGCCACGCCCTTGCCCGCCGGAAGATCCGAGGACTGGAACGGAACAAAGAAGTCTTCGGTCGAGACCACGGCGCGCGGGGTGAGATCGGCCTGCAAAGCAGAGAGCGGCAAGCGGTCATCGAACAGAGCCTGAGCCCCTGCCACATCGACCACGGTCGCATCCGTGTTCGACAGGGCCGACCATTCCGACATCATCTGCCACAGCCCCACCTGCGGATCACTGCCGCGCAGGGTCAAGACCGGCAGGCCCGTTTGGGTGTCCACGGCCATCTCACTCGCCACGCCAGAGGCAGTCACGTCAAGCTGGATGACACCTTCGGACCATGCGCCCGCCGGGCTTGCCGTTTCCTCAGCAAAGGTCAGTCGCCCTGCCTCGGCGTCAAACAACGCCGCGGCGCGGGTCGCGGCAGCCAAGGCGGCGAGAGAATCGTTTCCGTTGATCGCAAGGCGCGTATTCGCAGGACGCAGCCCCGCGAAGGCAGCCGATGTGTCGATTTCCGAGGGGTCCAGTTGCAACGTCACGGAAGACGCCGCCGTGATCTCAAGGAAATCCCCCGAGGCACGCTCGTCCACACAGACCCGATCACTAAGGGCGCCGGAATAGGACAGGCCCACGGCGATAAACCCGCCAGAGACGTCTTCGGGGCTGAGCGGCACGGGCAGGCTCAGGCGCCCTGCCCCATTCGGCAGCGCCTGCGAAGTCACGGGGCGGCCCGCGACCGACACTTGCAAATAGCGGTCCACCTCGGTGGTGGAGGCGTGTTCAAGCTCTAGCTGCAAACTGCCCGAGTTCAGCGCATCCGCGTCGGGCAGCGGAATATAGATCGTCGCATTTCCAGACAGTTGGCGGAAAGAAATGCCGTTTTGAAACCCAAGCTCCGCCAGATCGAAGGTCCGTGCGATCAGCCCCTCTTGAACCTGCTCCGCGGGGGCACGCGCCGCGTCCTCACCCGTGGTCGTTTGAGCGTGAACTTGAAACGGCAGCAAGGCCGCCAACAAACCAATTGCGGGATACTTCATGGAAAGGCTTTCTTAGATATTTTCGACGACGCTATTGGCATCGGCCAGAGCCGTCTCAATTATACGAACATCATCGGCTGACAAGGGCGAAGAGGACTCATCGGCATCTTCGGCGACGCGCAGCCCCTTGCGCAGACAATCTTCAATCTTAAGGTATTCCAGCATCGCGGCGTTCCCGGCCAGATCGTGCAGCATGCGGTGGACCTTGCGCGCTTTCGTCTCGCGCGGATCGGCCCCGTCCGTCTCGCGCATTGCGTCAGAGACGGCCTGCAGGCGATCCGGGATCCCTTCGATAAAGCGTTTTCGCGTGGCGGCAACGCGCTGCTCATATGTCTCGGTAGGTGCCACAGATTGTCCTTCGTACCAGCCCGCAACCGGGCATAGATCGCGCGTTTAGATTATTGTTCGAAACCTGTCAGAATTATGGCGTGGAGGGTAAATCCCCACGTTTTTAAGAGAGAACGCGCAAAATTTTGGGCCGTTGAATTTGGGCAGTCTCTGTGCTGCCCGCCGAATGCACCCCCGCTCAAGACGACGACGCCCCCGGCCAAGATGAAAGACGGGCGCGGCATGTCGCGCCCGTCTCTTGGTATCAGCTTTCCAGCGCCGCGAGGACCGCATCAGCGGTGATCGGCAGATGCCGTACCCGCGCCCCGGTGGCGTTGAAGATCGCGTTGGCAACCGCCGGCGCGATGACCGTGGTGCCCGGCTCGCCAAGACCGACGGGCGCTTCCGTGCTCTCGACAAAGGCCACTTCGATGTCCGGCACATCAACCATCCGCAACGGCGTATAAGACCCGAGGTTGAGATCAACGACATTGCCGTCTTCGATCCGCGTGCCCTCATGCAGAGCCATGGACAGGCCCCAGAGCGCCGCGCCTTCGCATTGCGCGCGCGCCCCGTCGGGGTCGACCACGGTGCCACAATCGAAGGCCAGCCACATCTTCTCGACAGCGACCTCGCCCGTTTCGGCATCCACCGCCAGTTTGACCGCGGCTGCGGTCCAAGTTGGCATGGTCCGCGACTGACCAAAGGTGGTGGCGATCCCGATTGCCGTGCCCTCGGGCAAGTCGGTCTTGCCGTAGCCTGACATCTCGGCCACGCGCTGCAAGACAGCCGCCTGACGCGACGCACCGCCAACCGCATTGGGCGCAGAGCCCGCGTTGATGCCTTCGGCCTTCAGGTGATCCAAACGGAACTGCAACGGATCGGCATCGACCTTATGCGCGGCCTCGTCCATGAAGCTTTCGACAGCAAAGTTGGTCCAGCCCGGCCCGACCGAGCGCAGCCAACCGGGACGGAAGGTCGCATTCGCCAGATCGTTGGAGATCGCCCGCACGCGGTGCGCGCCCACGCTGTACCAGTGATCCGCACCGTCGATGGCAAAGGGATCATAGGGTTCTTCGTTGACACCTTTGGGCATGAAACCCGGTGCCATCACCTGTGTCGGCCAACCGGCGGCGGCGTGGTGTTCCATGCCCGTGACGGCTTTGCCATCGTCAAACGCCATGCGCAATTTCTGCACCGAAGGCGAGCGAATGCTGTCAAACTGGGCGTCTTCCTCGCGGGAGAAGACCAGTTTCACGGGCTTGCCCACAGCCTTGGACGCCAGCGCTGCAGGCACGATATAGTCACCGTTCAACCGGCGGCCAAAGCCCCCGCCCAGCATGTAGCTGCGCATCACGATCTTATCGGCGGGCACCTCCAACGCGACGGCCAGCGTCGGCAGGATCAGCGATTGCCACTGGTTGCCCGCATGAGTTTCCCAGACGCCATCGGCGTTCTGGAAGACGGTCGCGTTCACCGGCTCCATCTGGAAGTGCAGCACGGACTGCGTGGTGTACTCGGCCTCAAGCGTCTCGGTGGCGGCGTCGAAAACGGCGCTGGTCTCGGGCTGTTCCGTGTGCAGGATCGACCCGGCATCGCTTCCGATCAACTCGCGCGAACGGGTTTGGATATCGTCCTCGGACACATCAGCCGTTTCGCCTGCGGTCCAATCGACGCTGATCTCATAGGTGGCCATCCGCGCGGCGTGGAGCGTTTTGCCCAGCACCACAACCCAGCCGGGCACGGTGCCCGATGGGTCATCCAGCACCACGGTCTCAAGGTAGCCTTTGACCTCTTTCGCGGCGCTGTCATCGACAGAATTGACCTTGGAGCCATAGCGCGTTGGCGGCAGCATCGGCACGCCGTAGACCATGCCATCGACCTTGGCATCCAGACCATAGATCGCCTGACCGGTGGTCTTCGTATCCAGATCAAGAGGATGCACGTCTTGGCCCACAAGACGCAGATCGGCATGGGGTTTCAACGGCAGGGCTGCCAATTCGTCTTCGGTAAAGCTCCGGTCAAGCCCTTCGGCCACCAGATCGCCGTAGCTAATGCTCTGGGTGCCATCGGTCACAGCACCGTCGCGGGCGGTAAGGCCAGAGGCGTCAACGCCCCATTTAGCCGCTGCCGCTTCGATCAGCGCAGTCCGCCCGGCAGCGCCTGCCTGACGGTAAACCGGCCAGCTTTGCCAGATCGACCAGCTGCCGCCGGTGACCATCAGGCCCCATTTCTCGGCTGAATCCACATGGGTGATGTGCACATCTTCCCACGCGACTTCCAGCTCATCGGCCAGAATACGCGCGATGGCGGTGCCGACGTGCTGGCCCATTTCGGCGCGGATGATGTTGACGTTGACCTGACCGTCGGCGTCGATCCAATACCACATCGACGGCTCGAACGTCTGGCCGTTTGGCATGATCGGTGTGCCATCTGCCACAGCGGGGTTCATCGCGGCGTTCGACGCCTGTGGGAAGCCAAAGGCAACGCCAGCGGCGGTCATGGACACCAGAAACCCACGGCGGGTCATTTGCGATTGATTGTCGGAGCCTTTCAGGCGGGACATCAGATTAGCCATTGTCGGAGCCTCCCATTGCGGTGGCGGCGTCGCGCACGGCTTGGCGAATACGGGGATAGGTCATGCAGCGGCAAAGGTTGCCGGTCATCACCGCGTCGATGTCTTCGTCGCTGGGGTTCGGCGTGTCTTGCAACAGCGACGCCGCCTGCATGATCTGACCCGACTGGCAGTAGCCGCATTGCGGCACGCGCAAGTTGCGCCATGCCTCTTGAACGGGGTGATTGCCCTTCTCGTCCAGCCCTTCGATGGTGGTAACCGACAGGCCCTCTACATCCCCGAGATAGGTGATGCAGGACCGTGTGGCGGTGCCGTCGATATGCACGGTACAAGCGCCGCAGGCACCGATGCCGCAGCCAAACTTGGTGCCGGTAAGACCGATTTCATCGCGGATCGCCCACAACAGGGGCATGTCCGGGTCTGCGTCGACAGAGATCTGCCGCCCGTTCAATTCGAATTTTATCATGAAGTGATTGTCCCTTGGGGTATGCTTTGCCTGAGGTGAGCGCGCGTATAGTTGCCCTGACGTGAGGGGCTGTACATAGGTCTAATGCCCGGCAATGACAGCCGCAGACTGCCCCGATCACGGAATTGTCAGACCGGGCACCCGCGCGCAGATCCCGGCCTTAGGGTAGCTCCTGCGCGCGTCTTAGACGTGCTGCCCGCCATTGATCTCAATCTCGGTACCCGAGACATAAGAGCTTTCCTCACTACACAGGAAATAGATCGCCCGCGCCACCTCATCCGGCTGGCCGAGGCGGCGCATGGGGATGTCGCGCACGATCTTGTCGGTGCCTTCGCTGAGGATCGCCGTCTCCACCTCGCCCGGTGCGATTGCGTTCACCCGCACGCCCAGCGGGCCGAAATCATGGGCCATTTCACGGGTCAGCGCGGCAAGCGCCGCCTTGGATGTCGCATAGGCCGCACCGGCGAAGGGATGCACCCGCGACCCGGCGATAGAGGTCACATTCACCACCGATCCGCGCCCGGCAGAGAGTTCATCCTGAAGCCCCCGCGCCAGCACCACGGAGGCAAAGAAATTCACATGAAACACCTGCCCCCACGTCCGCAGATCGGTGTCGAGCGTGCTGAGCCGCGCGCCATCTTCACCCTTTGGCGAAATGCCTGCATTGTTGACCAGCGCATGCAGCGGGTTACCGTTCAGCAGCCGCTTGACCTGCGCGACCGCCTCAATCGTCTGGTTCGGGTCGCTGAGATCGACCTGCACATGATCCTGCGCCCCACCGGGCCAAGGGCATTCGGGCGAGAATGCCTGACGCGAGCAACCGATCACCCGCCAGCCCTTGCCCGCGAAAGCCTTGGCCGTGGCATGTCCGATGCCCCGGCTCGCCCCTGTCAAAAGCAGCGTCTTTTGGTCGTGAACCGCAGTATCCATCGCTTGATCCAAATCTGGCATAACGCCTGAAATAGCGCCCTAGTCGGCAGCCGCCAGCGCGCGTTCATAATCCTGCCCCGGAATAGCGTCGAGCAGGCTGCGCGTATAGGCGGTATCGGGATCGTGCAACACTTTGCTGACCGGCCCGGCTTCGACGATCTGGCCCTTTTGCATGACGATGATCCGGTCGCAGATCCGCGCCGCGACCCGCAGGTCGTGGGTGATAAAGAGCATTGATAGGTTCAGCCGGGTCTTCAACTCGGCCAGCAGATCAAGCACCTGCGCCTGAATGGATACATCGAGCGCCGAGACGGCCTCATCCGCGATGATGATCGACGGCTCTAGCGCCAGCGCGCGGGCGATGCCGATGCGCTGCCGCTGCCCGCCTGAAAACTCATGCGGGAAACGTTTCATCGCGCTTTCATCTAGTCCGACGAGCTCGAGCAGTTCACGCGCCTTGGCCTTTGCCTCTTTATCCGGCGTGTCATAGGCGATCAGCCCTTCGGTCAGGATACGCGAGACACGGGCGCGCGGGTTGAGCGACGAGAACGGGTCTTGAAAGATCATCTGCAACTTGCGCCGCTGCGCGCGCAATTCCGCGCCGGACATATGGGCGATGTCGACGTCATCCATCAGCACCCGACCCCCATCTGGATCGAGCAGACGCACCAGACAACGCCCGACGGTGGATTTGCCCGAACCGGATTCTCCGACGATGCCGATGGTTTCACCTGCGTAGAGCTCAAAGCTCACGTCTTGCACGGCTTTCACCACGCGGCGCTTGCCAAAGAGCGTGCCAGAGCCGGTCGAAAAGGTCTTTTGCAGCCCTTCGACCTTGAGCAGCGGCGCGCGCTCTACCTGCTTGGGCGCGTCGGTCTGGGTCAGCCGGGGGATCGCGTCGATCAGGGCGCGGGTGTAGGGGTGCTGGGGTTTCAGCAGCACCTCTTGGGCCGGACCAGCTTCGACGATTTCGCCCTTTTTCATGACGATGACCCGGTCGGCGATATCGGCCACCACGCCAAAGTCATGGGTGATGAAAATGACCGCCATGCCACGCTTGCGGCGCAGGTCTTCGATCAGCGTGAGGATCTGCGCTTGGGTGGTAACATCAAGCGCCGTCGTCGGCTCATCCGCGATCAGGATATCAGGCTCCAGCGCCAAGGCCATCGCGATCATCACCCGCTGCCGCTGCCCGCCCGACAGTTGGAAGGGATAGGCCCGGATCGCCGCTCGCGGGTCGGGAATGCCGACCTCCTCCAACAGTTTCAACGCCCGCGCACGCCGTTCCGAGCTGTTGAGCGCGCCATGCGCCTCAAACACCTCGGCGATCTGCGCGCCGATCCGCATCAGCGGGTTCAGCGCGCTGAGGGTTCCTGAAAGATCATCGAAATGCGGCTGCCGCGCAGCTTCAACATCTCTTTCTCAGACAGGCCGAGGATCGACTGGCCGTCAAAGGTGATGCTGCCCTTGTCGGGTTCAACACCTTGCGGCAGCAGCCCCATCACCGCATTGGCCGACATGGATTTGCCCGACCCGCTTTCGCCAACGATGCAGAGGATCTCCCCCGGTGCGAGGTCAAAGTTGATGTCTTTGGCGGCATAGAGCCGGTCCGCCCCCACGGGCAAAGCGATAGACAGATCACGGATGCTAAGCAGGGTCATTCGGATTTCCTCGTCAATCGCGGGTTCAGCGCGTCGTTCAGGCCCTCGCCGATCAGGTTCAGCGCCAGCACGGTCAAAAGGATCGCCATCCCCGGCAGGAACGACAGCCACCATGCGGTGCGGATCACAGTCCGCGCGGCCCCGATCATATAGCCCCAAGACATGATGTTCGGATCGCCCAGCCCCAGAAAGGACAGTGAGCTTTCCAGCAAGATCGCCTGCGCCACCATGAGCGAGGCCAGCACGATAATGGGCGGCAGCGCGTTGGGCAGGATGTGGCGGGTGATGATCTGAAGGTTGCCGAGGCCCGACAGGCTTGCCGCCTCGACAAACTCGCGGGTTCTGAGCGACAGCACCTCGCCCCGCACCAGACGCGCCACCGGGGGCCATGACACGATGGAGATCGCGATGATCACGAAAGTCAGGCTGGGCTGAAAGATCGCCAAGAGCACGATCGCCAAGGCGAAGCTGGGGATGGTCTGAAAGAACTCGGTAAAGCGCATGAGCGCATCATCAATCCGCCCCGCGAAATACCCCGCCGCCGCTCCGACCGGCACCCCGATGGCCAACGCCACGATGGTCGAGACCAGCCCGACCAGCAGGCTCACATAAGCCCCATGTGCCAGCCCTGCCAGCACATTGCGGCCAAGCGCATCTGTGCCCAACATCAGCCCGTCTTGGGTGAAGGGCGGCAGGAAGGGACGCTGCACCATTTTCCACGGGCTTTGCGGGAAAAGGATGGGCGCGAGGATGGCCGCGGCCACGACGAAGGTCAGGATGACCAGACCAATGACCGCGCCCCGGTTATAGCTAAAACGTTTCCAAAAGCTCATCATGTTGTCAGCCTTATCCGCGGATCAACAATGACATAGATGACATCCGTGATCAGGTTGAACAGCAGCACCATGGCCGCCGAGATGTAAAAGACCCCAAGGATCACGTTGTAATCTCGCTGGTTGATCGCCTCGAACATCAGCCGCCCGATGCCGGGCCATGCAAAGACGGTCTCGGTCAGGATCGCCCCGCCAAAGATCTGCCCCGCCTGAAGCCCGGCCAGCGTGATGACCGGCAAAAGCGCGTTGCGCAGGATGTGGCGCCGCTGGATCACGCCGCGGGTCAGCCCCTTGGCACGGGCGGTTTTGACGAAATCGAGCCGCGACACTTCCAGCATCGAAGCTCGCGTCATGCGCATATAAATCGCGGTAAAGAACAGCCCCAAGGTAGAGGCCGGGAGGACGAGGTGTTTGGCCACGTCCAGCACATGGGCCATACCGGTATAGCCCGCGCCAATGGTCGAGTAGCCAAAGCCCGGCAACCATTCGAGCCAGACTGAAAACACCAGCGTCGCCATCAGCGCGACCCAGAACAGCGGCGTGGCATAAAACAGCAGCGCGAAGGTCGAAATAAGCGTGTCACCCCACCGCCCCTGCCGGGCCGAGGCCGCGACACCGGCGGTCACACCCAAGACCAGCGACAGCACAAAGGCCACGCCGGTCAGCAAAAGCGTCGCTGGCAGACGGTCGCCGATCATCTCGGCCACCGGCATCTGCTGGCGGAAGGAATAGCCCAGATCAAGCTGCACCGCGCCTTTGATATAGAGCCAAAGCTGCATGTAGAGCGGTTGGTCCAGCCCGAAACGCGCCCGCAGATCTGCAAGGAATTTCTCATCCGCCGCCCCGGCTTCGCCCGCCATGACCGCCGCAGGGTCACCCGGTGCCGCATGGATCAGCAGGAAATTGAAGACAAGGATCGCCAGCAGGATAAACACCGCCTTGACCAACCTGCCCAATATGAAACGTATCACGCTATCCGCCCCGTGTTGTTCTAAGATCCGCCCGAGCCGCCGAAACGGCTCGGGCCTTGAGCGTTGTCGCTTTTTTTACTTGTCGAGCCACACGTCGCGGAAACCGTCGTTCACGCCAAAGGCGGTGTTAACAGGGTTTTTGACGTCACAGCGGTAGATCGTGGGGAAACCCAGTTCCAAGAGCCAAATGTTCGGCACGTCTTCGACGATCTTGTCTTGGATTTCCTTATAAGCCGCCTTGCGCTCTTCGGGGCTGGCCATCAGCGCCGCTTCGGCAAACAGCTTGTCCGTCTCAGCGTTTTGATAGTTCGCCACGTTGTTCCAAGGCGAACCGGGGGCGGCATTGTCGCCCATATAGGTCCGCGAAACGCCAAGTGCCGGATCGCCGTATTGGTAGAGATAGGTAAAGGCGAGATCATAGTCACGGTCCGCAACCTTCTGGTTCCAACCCGCTACGTCCGAGGGCACAATCTCGGTCGTCATGCCGATCTCGCTCAGGTTTTGTTTGACCGCTTCGGCCCAGCGCTGCCATGTCTCACCGTAGGGCAGACCTAAGATGCGGATGGTTTCACCGTCATAGCTGCTTTCTTCCAGCAGGGTTTTGGCTTTTTCCGGATCAAAGGTGATGTCCGGCGTCTCGCCATCATAGAACCGGGTGGAGGACGACAGCGGCCCGGTCGAGACCTTGCCAAGACCATTCCACAGCGCGTCCTTGGCGAACTGGCGGTCGACGCCATGCATGATCGCCTTGCGCACCTTCACATCGTCGAGCGGTTTGTTGTCGTTGTTCACCCACATCCAAGACAGCGGGCCAAAGTATTCCCAGCCTTTGTCGGTGATGCAGGTGTTGTCCATCGCCTGAATGCGCGCCACGTCGAAGTTTTCGACCGAGCCGCCGGGCAGCACATCGACCTTGCCGGTCTCATAGGCCACCGCGCGCGAGGCCGCATCGGGGATCACGTGGTAATAGACTTCGTCGACGTAGGGCTTGCCCTCCATGTAGTAGTCTTCGTTCTTCACCAGATGGATGAAGCTGCCCTTTTCCCATTCGTCGAACTTGAACGGGCCGGTGCCGATGGGCGTGTTGTTCGCCTCATTGTTGGCGAAATCCGTGCCTTCGTAGATGTGCTTTGGGATCATCGGCGCGGTGCCGGGCTCAAAGATACCGATGAAGGGGCCGAAGGGCTGCTTTAGGTTAAAGACAACCGTGTGATCGTCGGGCGTCTCGATGCTCTCGACATGCTCCATATAGGTGCGCATCCGCGAATGGCTTTCGCGCAGGAACTTATCCATGGAGAATTCGACATCCGCCGAGGTGAACGGTTCTCCATCATGGAAAACCACGCCTTCGCGAAGCTTGAAGGTATAGGTCTTGCCGTCCTCTGAAATCTCCCAAGATTCAGCCAATTGGCCTTCGGGTTTCAGATCGAAATCATAGCGCAGCAGGCTTTCATAAATATCGCCGCCGACCATCTGTGTCGGGCCGTTCTGCACAAGGCCGATCATCAGGCTGGGCGGTTCGGGCTGGATCACAACGTTGAGCGTGCCGCCGGACTTTGGTTCGCCATCCTGCGCGGCCAGTGGCCCGGCCAGTGCCAGCGCCAGAACGGCTGCGGTTAATTTAGTGGTGTGTAGCATGTAAATCCCCATTGGTTTTGCTTTGACTCGCCCAGTGACAGCGTCCGCTCTGGTGTCGGCTTCTTGCAGTCGCTCGGGTGATGGCCGCGCGATGCGCAGCGCTTGAATTGCTCATTCGTCTATGGTGAACGATTGGATGTATCTGATGATCCCCTCCTTTGCGTCATCTATGTCTGCGCGCATCTCCGCGGCAGCCGCCGCAGGATCGCGACTTTCACAGGCGGCAATGATCGCCTGATGATGCCGGACCAGCCCCAGCTGTTCCCGCGCATAGTACCCGGCAATCAGCGGCCCCATGCGCAGCCACAGCCCGCCGAGTATCGCCAGCAGAATGGGCATCTCAGCCGCCTCCACCAATGCGAAATGGAACTCCTGATTGTACTTGACCGCCTGCGGCCAACGCCCGGCCACGGCTGCAGCCTCATTCCGCTCCACGATCTTTTTCAGGCGGCGGATTTCCTTGGGGCCCACCATCTCGGCGGCGCGGCCTGCGGCGAACCCCTCCAACTCGCGCCGGATGCTTGCGATCTCAAGATACTGCGCCTCTGTCAGCACCGGCACGCGCACGTCGCGCATGCTGCGCTGGATCAAAGCCTCATCCCGCAAGAGCCGCTGCACCGCGTCGCGCACTGGCGTCGAACTGGTGCCCAACCGCTCAGCCAACCCGCGAATGGTGACCTTTTCATTCGGGCGCAGCTTGCCTTCCACCAAGTCCTGACAGACCCGATCATAGATCGCATCGCCCAATGAAACTTGACTGATCTCGGCCATCGCGCCCTCGTCCTTACCGACCAAACCGTGGCCAGTTTTGATGCATGATGCATCATTTCTATTGAGCCTGCAAATTAAAACTGCAATGCTCCGCCGCAGCGACATCAGACCACAGGGAATGTGATGAAAGTCTTTTTCGACGAACGCCAGCTTGGCCACGCACCGACCCACTACTTTCGGCGCGGCGCGGCCATGCCGCATCAAGAACAGCCACAACGTGCTGAAATTCTACGCGATATGTTAATCGGCGAAGGGTTTGAGATTGCCAAACCCCAAGACCACGGACTTGCCCCGATCAAGGCGGTGCACAACCCCGATTACGTTGATTTCCTGCCCGACGCCCATGCCCGCTTCGTCGAAAGCGCGGGGCCAGAGGCGCTGGCCATTCCCACCATGCACCCCGGCGTGCGGCGCGGTAAAGAACCCAAAGACATTCACGGCCAGTTGGGCTGGTGGATGACCGACACATCGACCCCGCTGACCGAAGGGTCATGGGACGCGGCCTATTGGTCGGCCCAAACCGCCGTGGAGGCCGCCGAGACCGTGGCGGCCGGTGCCCGCGCCGCCTATGCGCTTTGCCGTCCGCCCGGCCACCACGCGATGCGCGATTGCGCGAACGGGTTTTGCTTTTTCAACAACGCCTGCATTGCGGCGGAGCATCTGACCCAGACCTACAAAAAGGTCGCACTGATCGATATCGACGTGCACACCGGCAATGGCTCGCTCGACATCCTCTATGAACGCGGCGACATCTTCTTCTGCTCGCTGCACCCCGACCCGGCCACCTACCCCACCTTCTACCTTGGCCATGCGGATGAAACGGGCGAAGGCGACGGGGCGGGCAAATCGCTGAACCTGCTGCTGGAACAGGGCGCGAGCCAAGATGACGTGCTGGCCTTGCTCGACAAAGGCATCGCCGCGATCCGTGATTTCGGAGCCGAGGCGCTCGTGGTCTCACTGGGTTTTGACATGGCCGCCGATGATCCGCTGGCCGCCGTAAACGTCTACCCCGACGGCTTTGCCGAAATGGCGCGGCGCTTGACGGCGCTCCACCTTCCCACAGCATTGATCCAAGAGGGCGGCTACCTTGGCCCCTCCCTTGCCGATAACGCAAAATCATTTCTCACGACATTCCGCGAGGCCACAGCATGAGCAAGACACCCAAAGAGATGAATGGCGCTGAAAGCGTTGTCCGCAGCCTGCACGCGGGCGGGGTGGAGGTCTGTTTCGCCAATCCCGGCACCTCCGAGATGCAGTTTGTCGACGCGCTGGACCGGACCAAACTGATGCGCTGCGTCTTGGGCCTGTTCGAAGGCGTGGTGACCGGTGCCGCCGATGGCTATGCGCGCATGGCCGGGAAACCGGCAGTGACCCTGCTGCACCTCGCGCCCGGTTTTGCCAACGCCGCCGCCAACCTGCACAACGCCCGCAAGGCACGGGTGCCGATGGTGAACCTTGTGGGCGACCACGCGCTGCGGCACCAAAAGTATGACGCGCCCCTCTCGGCAGATGTCGAAGGCGCCTGTGCGCCCTTCAGCGATTGGGTGCGTTCGGGCCGGGATGCTGGCAGCTTTGCGGCGGATGCGATGACCGCCCTCGCCGTGGCGCAAAGCAAGCCCGGCAAGGTCGCCACACTGATCGCCCCTGCGGACATCGGCTGGGACGCGGGCGGCAAGATGGCCGAGGCCGTGGCCCCCGCTGCCCCTGCCCCGCTGGATGAACGCGCGCTAGATGCCGCGATCAACGCTTTGGAGAGCGGTGAGAAAACCGTTCTGCTGGTCGGCAGCGCGGTGCTGGAAAGCCAAGAAGCGATGGCCCTACTGCACGGCATCGCAGAAAAGACCGGGGCCGACATCCTCGCGCCCACCTCGAACCGCCGGATGGAGCGCGGACAGGGCCGCTTTGCGATCAACAAAGTCCCCTACCCGATCAACGCGGCCCTTGAATGCCTTGCCCCCTACAGCCGCGCGATCCTGATTGAGACGCCACCCCCGTGGCCTTCTTTGCCTATCCCGGCAAGCCGAGCCTGCTGCTGCCGGTCGATTGCCACACCGTCACATTGGCCGCCGTCGATGCGGACGGCTCCACGGCTTTGGCCGCACTCGCAGACCGCATCGGCGCGAAACCCGCCACCCCGCGCGACCACGAACGACCCGCCGCACCGCAGGCAGGCGGCATCACCCTGCAAAACCTCGGCGCGGCCTTGGCGAACGCATTGCCCGAAGATGCGATTGTGGTGGATGAAGCCGTCTCCTCCGGCGGAGCCACCTTCCCCGCGGGCGACAGTGCGGCGCCGAACACGTGGCTGGCCCTGACCGGCGGGTCCATCGGCATCGGTATCCCGCTTTCTGCCGGAGCGGCCATCGCCTGCCCCGACCGTCCGGTCATCACGCTGCAGGCAGATGGCTCGGCCATGTACACCATCCAAGGACTCTGGACCCAAGCGCGCGAGAACTCCAACGTCACCACGATCATCCTCGCCAATCAGTCCTATGAGATCCTCAAGGGCGAATTGCACAACGTCGGCGCGCAGCCCGGCCCCGACGCGCTGAGCATGCTGAACCTCGACCGTCCGCAATTGGATTTCGTTGCCATGGCCAAGGGCATGGGCGTGCCGGGCAAACGGGTCGAAGACGTGACCGAGCTGATGCGCGCCATCGAAGACGCGGCGAAAGAACCCGGCCCTTTCCTCATCGAAGCGATGCTTTAACCCCTCGAAAGGACACGACATGACCCTCGATCCTGATCTGAAATCCCGCATCCTTCAGGCCGTTGAAGATGGCTTCGCTGAGCAAGTGAGCTTTACCCAACAACTCGTGCAGACCCCTTCGCTGCGCGGCCATGAACATGCGATCCAAGACCTGCTGTTTCGCAACCTGCAAAGCCGTGGCTACGCGATGGACCGTTTCAAGATGGACCGCGCCGCGATTGAGGCGCACCCCGGCGGCTCGAGATACTCGGACGATCACTCCGACGCGCCCATCGTCGTGGGCATCCACCGCCCGCGCGATGAGGCGGGCCGCTCGCTGATCCTGCAATCGCATCTCGACGTGGTGCCCGAAGGGCTGCACGACATGTGGGATGATCCGCCCTACTCGGCCAAGATCGGCGGCGACTGGATGTATGGCCGGGGCGCAGGCGATATGAAGGCGGGTGCTGCGGCGAATATCTTTGCCCTAGACGCGCTGCGCCGCATTGGGTTGCAACCAGCGGCGACTGTCTATGTGCAATCCGTGGTCGAAGAGGAATCCACCGGCAACGGCGCGTTGCAGACGTTCCTACAAGGCTACACCGCCGATGCGGTTTTCATTCCCGAACCCGAAGAAGAAATGTTGGTGCGCGCCAATACCGGCGTCATCTGGTTTCAGGTGCAGGTGCGCGGCGTGCCCGTCCATGTGCGCGAAATGGGCGAAGGCGCCAATGCGATTGACGCGGCGACCCGGGTTATGACCGCCCTGCGCGAGATGGAGGAAGACTGGAACGCCGAGAAAGGCGACCACCCGCATTTTGAAGACGAAGCGCATCCGATCAACCTCAACATCGGCAAGATTGAAGGCGGCGATTGGGCGTCATCGGTGCCGTCATGGTGCAATATCGATTGCCGCGTTTCCATCTATCCGGGCCGAAGCGCCGAGGATGCCGCGCGCGAGATTACCGAGCGGGTCAAAGCCTTTGCCCAGACCGACAACTTCCTGTCCAACAACCCGCCCGAAGTGGTCTTTAACGGCTTTCACGCCGAAGGCTATGTGCTGGAGCCGGGCAGCGAGGCCGAAGCGGTGCTGGAACGCGCCCACGAAGACGCCATCGGCGCGCCGCTGCAGTCTTTCATGACGGCGGGCTATCTCGATACGCGGGTCTATGCGCTGTATAACAAGATCCCGGCGCTCTGTTACGGGCCGAAGTCGCGCAACATCCACGGGATCAATGAATCCGTCAGCCTGAGTTCGGTCAAGAAAATCACCCAAGCCATGGCGCTGTTTATCGCCGAATGGTGCGGGACCGAGGACATCACCCCATGACCGAGGTCGGGATCACGCCTCAGGGCGGCCTGCCCCCTTCCTCAGCGGCGTGCTGGTCGAAGAGAGCGGCAACAAGACCGATCTTCTAGCGCAAGATCCGCCCGCCTTTGACGCGGCGCGCGCGGCAGAGGTTGCCTTGCAGCGCTATGGTATCTCAGGCGAAATCAAGCCGCTTGCGGCGGAAAAGGATGCGAATTTCCTGATCACCCTGCCCACCGGGCAACAGGCGCTGCTGAAGATCACCAATGCCGCCGAAGAGCGTGCCGTGACCGATATGCAGACCGCAGCCCTGATGCATCTGGCCTCTGCTGATCCCGATCTGCCGGTGCAGCGCATCTGCGCCAGCCTCAATGGCAAGGCGGCCGAGGTTGCCACAGCGGCTGACGGTCAGCCCCATGTCGTGCGGCTCATGACCTTCCTTCGCGGCACTGTCCTCAGCAATGCCACGCCGCGCCCCGGCCTGCACCGCGCCTTGGGGGATTTTCACGCGCGGGTCACCCTTGGTCTGCGCGGTTTTTTCCATCCGGCGGGGGGCATTTCCTGCAGTGGGACATCAAACAGGCGGGCCATCTGCGCCCGCTGCTGGCGGATGTGCAAGACGCCGCCCTGCGCGCCCAACTGGGGCGAACCCTCGATCACTTTGATGCAGAAGTCGCGCCCCAGCTTCCACATCTGCGGGCACAGGTCGTCCATAACGATTTCAATCCGCACAATATTCTGGTCGACGGACCAGAGGCGCAGCATCCCGTCGGGCTGATTGATTTCGGTGACATGGTGCATACGCCGCTGGCCTGCGATCTGGCGGTGGCTTGCTCCTATCAACTCGGCCAAGGCGCTGAGCCGCTACAAAACGTCTGCGAGATGGTCGCGGGCTTTGCCGCACGGCTGCCGCTGGAGGCCGAGGAAATCGCGCTTCTGCCCAGTCTGATCCGCCTGCGCCATGCCACCACCTTGGCAATCGGCGCTTCCCGCGCCCGGCGCTATCCCGATAACGCCCCCTATATCCTGCGCAACGCCGCCGCCTCGCAACGCGGGCTGGCAGCACTCGACGAAATTGCCGACGCCGCCGCGATCAAAGCCCTGCACCGTGCGGCGGGAACGGAGTGACCGATGACCATGATCAACGCCTATGACAGCGCCCAAGCCGAGGCCCTCAGCCCGGACGACCGCGCCCTGATCGACCGCCGCGCCAAGGCGCTCGGCCCCGCCTACCGGCTGTTTTACGACCAACCGCTGCACATTGAGCGCAGCGAAGGCGTCTGGCTGTGGGACAAGGACGGGCGCAAATACCTTGATGCCTATAACAACGTCGCCTCGGTCGGTCATTGTCATCCGCGCGTGGTCGAGGCGATTACTCAGCAGTTGGGCGTGCTGAACACCCACACCCGCTATCTACATGAAAACGTGGTGACTTACGCCGAACGGCTGCTCGCCACAATGCCCGACGCACTCGGCCATGTGATGTTCACCTGCACCGGGTCCGAGGCGAATGACATCGCCCTGCGCATCGCCCGCAGCTATACCCGGCGCGAAGGGGTCATCGTCACCCGCCTTGCCTATCATGGGCTGACCGAGGCGGTGGCGGAACTGTCCCCCTCCTTGGGGGATTTCACCCCGCGCCGCCCGCGCATCCGGCTGATCGACGCGCCCGACACGCTCCGCATCCCCGAGGCGCAGCAGGGCGCGAAACTCGCCGCCGATCTGGCCCAAGCGATTGCCGAGATACGCGCCGATGGGATCGAGCCTGCGGCCTTCATCGTCGATACGATCTTTTCCAGCGACGGGCTGCACCCCGATCCGGCGGGGTTCCTGCAACCGGCGGTCGATCTGATCCGCGCCGAGGGGGCTTTTCATCGCTGACGAAGTGCAGCCTGGCTTTGCCCGCACCGGCGATGCCTTCTGGGGGTTCCAGCGCCACGGGCTGGTGCCTGACATGGTCACGATGGGCAAGCCGATGGGCAATGGCTTCCCCTTTCCGGCACCGCGATGCGGCCAGAGCTGGTGCAAGAATTTGGCGAAAAGGCACGCTATTTTAACACCTTTGGCGGCAACCCCGTGGCCGCCGCCGCGGGCATGGCCGTGCTCGACGTGATCGCGGATGAAGGGTTGCAGAACAATGCTGCCACGGTCGGCGGGGCCCTCAAGAACGGCCTGCAGGATATCGCGGCGCGTTACCCCGAGATCGGCCATGTGCGCGGCGCGGGGCTGTTTCTGGCCGTTGAGTGCGTCACTTCGCGCGCGACCAATGCCCCCGACGCCGCCCGCGCGAAATTCGTGGTGAACCACATGCGCCAGAATGGCGTCTTGATCAGCGCCACCGGGCCAAGGGCCAATGTGCTGAAGATCCGCCCGCCCCTTGTCTTGCAGCAGCCCGAAGCCGCATTGTTTCTCGACGTGGCAGAGGCCGCCTTTGCTGCGGCCCGCGCCGCGGATGTATAACCCGCCAGCGCCCTACTCCGCCTCGCGCAAGGACCGCTCCCGCGCGCGGGCCTCGGTCAGCCATTCCGGATCCATCTGCGGCACCGAGGTCAGCAACCGTTTGGTATAGGCCTGCTTTGGCGCGCCGAAGATCTCATCGCGCCCGCCCTGTTCGACGATCTGGCCGTTCTTGAGCACGATCACCTTATGGGCAATCGCCTCAACCGTGGCCAGATCATGGGTGATGAACATAAAGGTCAGGTGCAGCTCGGTCTGCAAACGCACCAACAGCCGCAAGATCCCCTCGGCCACCAGTTGATCAAGCGCGCTGGTCACCTCGTCGCAGATGATAAACTCAGGCTCGGCGGCCAGCGCACGGGCGATGCCCACGCGCTGCTTCTGACCGCCGGAAAGCTCGCTGGGTTTGCGGTCAAGGAAGGCGCGGTCAAGATCGACCAGATCCATCAGTTCCTCCACCCGCGCCCGAAGCACCCGGCCCTTGCGGCCCGTGAACTTGCGCACCGGACGGGACAAAATCTCGCGGATATTGTGGCGCGGGTTCAGCGAGGTATCCGCCGATTGATAGATCATCTGGATATTGCGCAGCGTCTCGGCCCCGCGTTTGGCCAATCGCGGTTCCAGCGGCGCGTCGTTCCAGAAAAACTGCCCCGAGGCGGGGGCAGCAGCCCCGCGATCACCCGCGCGAGAGTGGATTTCCCCGACCCGCTTTCCCCCACCACCGCCGTCGTCTGGCCGCGCGGAAAGGTGAAGTTGAGATTGTCCAACACGGTCATCGGCCCATAGGCCGCCGAAACTCCCTCGCAGCGGATCAGCGCCGGAGCCTCCCCCGCCTCTGCATCGGGGCGGCGAAACGACCGCACGGCCCAGAGCGACCGGGTGTAATCCTCTTGCGGGGCGTCCAGCATGATTTTGGTCGGCGCGGTCTCGACCGCCTCACCGTCTTTCATCACGCAGATGCGGTCGGCCATCTGGCTGACCACGGCAAGGTCATGCGTGATGTAGATCGCCGCCGTGTCATATTGCTCGACAATATCGCGGATGGCGCCCAGCACTTCGATCTGGGTGGTGACGTCCAAGGCGGTCGTCGGCTCGTCAAAGATGATCAGGTCGGGGCGGCAGGCCATGGCCATGGCCGTCATCGCCCGCTGCAACTGGCCGCCCGACACTTGGTGCGGATAGCGAAAGCCGATCTCTTCGGGGTTGGGCAATTGCATCTGACGGTAGAGTGCGACGGCGTCCTGCTCTGCCGCCGCGCGGCCAGAGACACCGTGCAGTCGCGGCGCTTCGGTATATTGGTCGATCAGCGTCTTGGCGGGGTTAAAGCTTGCCGCGGCGGACTGGGCGACATAGGCGATCCGCTTGCCGTGCAGACGGCGCAATTGCCCGCCCGCCATGCCGATCAATTCGGTCCCGTCGAATTCGACGCTGCCCCCGGCAAAGCGCACCCCGTCGCGGACATAGCCCATCGCCGCCAACCCGGCTGAGCTTTTGCCCGCGCCGCTTTCACCGACAAGGCCCAGCACCTCACCCCGGTCGAGTTCCAGATCGAGCCCTTTGATAATCACACTGGGCCGCGCGCGGCTGCCTGCCTCAAGCCGGAGACCGCGAATGTTCAGAAGATTTCCCATATGCTTGACCCCTGCTCGGTTAACTTTTCAGACCGCTGGCGCGGTGCAGCATCCAATCGACGATCAGGTTGATCGCAACGGTCAGCAAGGCGATGGCCGCCGCCGGGATCAGCGGGGTGATATCCCCGAAACTGATCAAGGTGGCGTTTTCCTTTACCATCGACCCCCAGTCCGCCGTGGGTGGCTGGATCCCGATGCCAAGAAAGGACAGCGCCGCGATAAAGAGGAACACAAAACAAAAGCGCACCCCAAACTCGGCGATCAGGGTCGACCAGATGTTGGGCAGAATCTCGCGCCGTAGCAGCCATGGCGTGCGCTCTCCGCGCAGCCTTGCGGCTTCGACGAAATCAAGGCCGACCACATTCATCGCCGCAGCCCGCGACAACCGGTAGACCGGCGCCACATAGATCACCGCGATCACCCCGACCATATTCGGGATCGACGGGCCGACGATGGCCAAGAGCATCAGCGCCAAGATCAGCGGCGGCACGGCCATCAGCACATCGACCAAGCGCGACAGGACTTCGTCCAGCCAGCCGCCTTTGAGCGCGGCCAGCATCCCCAGCGTCGACCCGACCGAAAAGGAAATAGCCGTCGTCAGCAGCGCCAGCCCGACCGTATTGCGCGCGCCAAAGATCATGCGCGACAGCATATCGCGGCCCAGATTGTCGGTGCCCAGCGGATGCGCCGCACTCCATGGCAAATAGGCATCGCCTACCACCTGCGTCTCGCCATAGGGCGCGACGATGGGCGCGAATATCCCCGTAAAGGCGACGATGGCCAGCACCACCATCCCAAAGATCGCCGAGGGGGCGCGGATTTCAGCAAAGATTTCATCGTTATCTCCCGTGCCGCAGACGCGGGTTCGACATGATCGAGATGATGTCGGCCAAGACGTTGAGCGTGATATAAACAGCGGCAAAGAACAGCCCCACCGCCTGCACCACCGGGAAATCCCGGCTGGAGACCGCATCCACCAGTAACTGCCCAAGACCGGGGTAGGAAAAGACGACCTCTACCACCACCACGCCGACCACCAGATAGGCAAGGTTCAGGGCCACGACATTGACGATCGGCGCCAATGCGTTAGGCAGCGCGTGCTGCACGATGATGCGCCAGCGCGGCACACCTTTAAGGCGCGCCATCTCGATATAGGGCGAGGCGAGCACGTTGATGATGGCCGCCCGCGTCATCCGCATCATATGAGCGACAACCACCAGAATAAGCGTCAGCGCGGGCAGAAAGCTGCGGTAAAGCGCGTCCCACAGCCCCGTGGCGCTGTCGATCCGCGCCAGCGTCGGAAAGACGCCGGCCTTGATCGACAGAAACAGGATCAGCACGTAGCCCACGAAAAACTCCGGCATGGAGATCGCCGAAAGCGCGGTCAAATTGACGCCCCGGTCAAACAGCGTGTTGCGCCACAGAGCGGCCAAAAGACCAAGGATCACCGCCAGCGGAGCGGCGATGGCGGCGGCATAGGTGGCCAAGAACATGGTATTGGCAAGGCGCGGCCCCAAAAGCTCGGACACCTCGCGCCCCGAGGCCAGCGAGGTGCCAAAATCACCGCGCAACACGCCGCTCAGCCAATCGAAATAACGAAGATGCGCGGGCTGATCGAGGCCCAGTTCGGCGCGAAATGCCGCGAGGGTCGACTCGGTCGCTGATTGGCCAAGGATCTGCTGCGCCAGATCACCGGGCAAGAATTCGATGCCAACGAACATGAGGGCGGATACGACAAAAAGGGTCAGAATGCCGAGGGACACTCGGCCGATAACAAGCTTCTGAAGCCGGGACATTTTAAGGTTTTCTCCGGCCCGGATCGGGCCATTGGTGCGGAAACGGACGGCCCCTTGGGGCCGCCCGGATGAGGCTGTGGCTTAGGACATCCACCAGCGTTCGATGAAGCGCTGGCTGTCGAGATCCCACATCTCGGACACTTCCTCAGGCATCTGAACGCTTTCGCTCATGGCCGAGACATATTGACCAAAGGCCGGGATCAGCGCGCCGCCCTGCTCTTTCACGATCTTTTGCATCTCGCCGTACATCTCGGCGCGGCGGGTCTGGTCCAGCTCAGGCCGCGCTTGCAACAGCAACTCGTTAAAGCGCTCGTTGTCCCATTTGGTCTCGTTCCACTCCGCATCGGCGGCATAGCCGGTCGAGAACATCAGGTCAGGCGTCGGACGGCCACCCCAATAGGAGCAGCAGAAGGGCTTTTGCAGCCAGACATTCGACCAATAGCCATCATCCGGCTCACGCTTCACCTCGATGTTCAGCCCCGCAGGCCGCGCGTTTTCGGCA
The DNA here is from genome assembly GCF_042661425.1 of Sulfitobacter profundi. Classification (NCBI taxonomy): domain Bacteria; kingdom Pseudomonadati; phylum Pseudomonadota; class Alphaproteobacteria; order Rhodobacterales; family Roseobacteraceae; genus Sulfitobacter; species Sulfitobacter profundi. The sequence goes on from NZ_JBHSWA010000001.1 coordinate 730,506, forward strand.
AAGAGAACCGAGGCATCCACCGCCCCGTTAAAGGCAGCATCCGAGGTGGACAGCGTCACATCAAGGCTTTCAAGCCCCGCCTGTTTCAGGTGGTACTTCGCCCGCTCCGGATCATAGGTGATCTGCTCAAGGTCGTCGTTGTAATAGGGCATGGAACGCGAGATCGGTTGGTCGTTGCCCACGGTACCATAGCCGCGCAGAACCTTTTCGATCATATCTTCGCGGTTGATGCCGTATTTCAACGCCATCCGCACGTTCACGTCATCAAACGGGGCCGTGTTGGTCTGCATCGGCATGATGTAATGCAGCGTGCCGTCTTGGGTGTGGATCTTCACGTTGGGCGCGCGGCCCAGCAGGTTGATCGTCTTGAGGTCGGGCCGGTCGATCAGGTCAACCTCGCCGGTCATCAGCGCGTTCATCCGGGCCGCCGGATCGCCGACTTTCAAGATCACGACCTTGTCGAAATGCGCGCGGCCCTCTTTCCAGTAGTCATCGCGGCGCGTCAGTTCGACCCGTACGCCCGGCTCGAAAACGTCGATCACATAGCCGCCTGTGCCGATGCGGCTGTTGGGGTCGATCGTGCCATCGCCGGTGTCTTGGCGAATCCCGAGGTGGTAGTCATTGAAGATAAACGGGAAATCCGCGTTCCCTGCGGCCAGTTCAAAGATCACGACCTTGTCGCCATCGGCACGGATGTCGGTGATCTGCTCAAGCAGCGGTTTGATGCCGGATTTGGACTCTGGCCCCATGTGGTGACGGATCGAGGCGATCACATCATTCGCTGTCGCCGTTTTGCCGTCCGAGAATTGCGCGTTGTCGCGCAGGCGGAAGGTCCATGTGGCGGCATCGCTGCTGGCCTCAAAGCTCTCAGCCAAGTCGGGCTGGGCGGTGCCGTCGGGGGCGATTTCCGTCAGAGTGTTGAAGACCGCATAGCCGCTGGCAAACATGAAGTCGTTGTTGAAGGTTGCGGGATCAAGGCTGTCGGAGGTCGACCCTTGGGTGAAGCCAACCCGCAGCGTGCCACCCTTTTTGGGCTGAGCCTGTGCCCGTGCGCCCTGTGGCAAGATCAGCCCTGCCCCCACCGCAGCCGCGCTCCCGGCTAGAAAACTGCGACGGCTCGGTCCGTTTTGACGTTTTGTGAAATTGGTCATTGTATCCCCCTATGTTTGTTTTCTTGGTCAAGCGCTCTGACAAAGCGCTCGGCGTAATGGTCGGTTACGCGGCGTTTACCGCCGCCCCTCGCAGTGGCATGGGCCAGTCGCCCCACCTGCTATCGCGGTCGAAACACCGCCATCGCTGAACGACAGCGCGTCTCTGCCTGCAATGCGATCAGCCGCGGCAGTTTGCCCGCCGCAACGATCTTGGTCATAGGCATAGCCGGTTCCACCGCCGGGGTATAGATGCCCGGCGCGCGTGTCGCGAAGTTACGCTACGGCTAGAGAGGTTTTTCGGGGAGAACAAAGTGTTGTGGCCGGACTAGGAATGCGCCGAGCGCATCGACCTTTGCCGCGAGCGCCGCAAGACCGTGGGGCTGATCCCGCCCCGTCCGCGGCACCGCTTAGGGTATTTTTCGCCCGACAATAATAACTGAGCGATGCGAGAAAGCAGCGCGGGAATTTCGCACTGCTTTCGCGTTCACTTCTCTTTCTTCACCGCCTTTTGCGGGTTCTTTGGATCGAACTCCTCAGGACGGTGCGCCGCGCCTTCGTGGTCATCCTGCGCATTGTGGCGCTCCCGGTGGGGTGGGCGTTTCTCTTTGGCGTGATCTGGCTCGTTTGGCATGACGTTCTCCTTTCGGGCTGTTAATGCGGTCAGCGGCCTGTATTCGGGGCTTCATCAGCATAGACGCCGACCATCTACTGCGCGTTGTCACTCATCGGGCGCGGCACCGTGGGGCGCCATTCCTATGGTATAAATTGCCACATCGGGGTCGGTGTTCCGAAAGAGTTGGTCAGCCCCCCTACCGGCAGGAAATGACCGACCTGTGGTTGAAGCGCGCAGAGACCTAAGCGCCGCCCCGGGCCGCCCTCCTGCCCCGGAACCTTTTGATAAACCGCCCGTTATCCCCTTGCGATCCGGCCCGAAGGAATAAAGAGATGACGCCCCGCAAAGCCACGCCGCACGGTGCCAAAGGCGTGGGAAACCCACTCAACTTTACGACTGCAATGCTCCTCGCGGGGGTGAGCCTGCTTGCCGCCTGCGACGATCTGCGGTTCCCTCGCGATGTGGAAGGAACCCTCGAGACCGTTCTCTCCGACCAAGAAATGACCGTCGCGGTATCGGAAAACCCGCCATGGGTCGTGTTGCCTGACAGTGGCCCGCCACAGGGTGTCGAAGCCGATCTGGCGCGCGCCTTTGCCGAAGAATTGGGGGTCGCCATCGAATGGAAGCCTCTCGGCGCATTCGCGGCGCTGGAGGGGTTGGAAAAGGGCGATATCGACCTCGCCATCGGGAGCTTTGCCCGCAAAGACGTGACCAAGGTGAAAGGTGCTGCGCCAAGCTATACCTATTTCGAAGAAGCCTTTGTCATAGGCAGCCGCACGCCAAACGCCCGGCCCCATGACATCGAAGATCAGCAGGTTTTCGTACCACCCCACCTCCCCCTCGCCGCACTGGTGGCGGAGGAAGGCGGCATTCCGGTAGACCAATGGACCGAGGATCAGACCCTCGCCGCCCTTCCGCATTGGCAACTTGCGGTGAAAGACCTTGCCGCGACCGAAACGACGCTGGACCGGGCGGAACATGTCGTCGCCGTGCAGCAAGGCGAGAACGCTTGGCTGATGAAGATCGAGGATTTCTTCCGGCGCGAGGCCGGGACCATCGGGGCGCGTTTGCGCGCCTATGCACCGTGACCCGTTCCATCCGCACCATGCCCGAGGCGCAAAAGAGGGCGCTCCACCGGGCCCGTTGGTTGGAGGCCATCTGGCTCGTCGTCTTGGCCTCCATCGTGGCCGCGATTTACTTTGCGGTGGGCAGCAGCCAAGCGATGAAAACCGCATGGATCGAAGACCTGCTCAGCTTTGTACCGCCCATCGCCTTTCTCGTGGGGTCATGGATCGAGGGGTGGAAACCGAACCGCCGCTTCCCGCTGGGGTATATCCGTGTCACCTCAATCGCTTATCTGATCAGCGCGGTGGCCCTTGGCGGCGTGGGGATATTTCTCATCGTCGATTCCTCCATCGCCTTGATCAAACAAGAGCACCCTACCATCGGCAGTGTCGAACTCTTTGGTGCCACCATCTGGTTCGGCTGGGTGATGATCGCGGCGCTGGCCTATAGCGTCGTGATGCCGGTCATTTTCGGCCATCTAAAGATGAAGCCCGCCAAGATGTTGCATGACAAGACCCTCTACGCGGACGCCATGATGAACAAGGCGGACTGGATGACGGGGCTTGCCGGGATCGTGGGCATCCTCGGGATCGGGATGGGCTGGTGGTGGGCCGATGCTGTCGCGGCCATCGTGATCGCGTTGGACGTGCTTCACGACGGCTTCAAGCATACCGGCGCGGCGATCCGCGACCTCAGCGATGAGATGCCCCGGACGATCGAAGACAAAGAGTTCGATCCCCTGATCGAAGAGGTTCAAAAGACCTTTGGAGCGCTGCCGTGGGTGCGCGAAAGCCGCCTGCGTCTGCATGAGGAAGGGCGTTTTCTGACCGGCACGATCTACGTCGTGGCCCATGAGAACGGCTGTTCTGCGGAAAGGATCGAGGCGGCGGAGGCAAAGCTGCTGGACCTGCACTGGCGTATCCACGACATCTCGATCATGCCACGGACCAAGATCGAGGCATCGGTCACGATTAAAGGCGTCGATGACGGCACTTTGCCTTTGCGATCCGGGGCGCGGCGGCATCCAGTGGGCTGAGTACGATTTCTGTGAAAGAGGCTGAACTGAGCCGCAGGCCGGCTCAGTTGTCTTTCCACTGGGTGCGCTGAAACGCCCCCGGTATCACCCCGCACGGCAACTGCCATACTGTGCGGGGCATAAGGCAACTGGTCTATCCCCCAACCAGCGTGCCGCCGTTCGGGTGCAACACCTGCCCGCTCATATAGGACGAATCCTCGCAGGCGAGAAACAGCAGGGAGGGCGCGACCTCATTCGGCTGACCGGGGCGGCCAAGGGGGCGTTCTGGCCAAACTCCTCAACTTTATCGGCGGGGAAGGACGCCGGGATCAGGGGCGTCCGGATCGGCCCCGGTGCCACACCATTGACCAAAATACCCTCGGGCGCGAGCTTGCTTGCCATGGCGCGCAAGAAAGACAGGATCGCCCCTTTGGTCGAAGCATAGTCGATCAGCAAATCCTGCCCTTTATAGGCGGTGATCGAGGTGACACAGATGATCCGCGCGCCCTTTTTCAGGTGCGGCAACGTCGCCTGCGTCATCAAGATCATGCCAATGATATTGGTGCGGAACGTGCGCTCAATCTGGGCTTCTTCGATATCCTCAAGGCGCTCCTGCGCGTGCTGTTCGCCGGCGTCATTGACCAGAATGTCGATCTTGCCGAAGGTCTCCATCGTGCGGCGCACGGCATCTTTGCAAAAGTCTTTCTGGCCGACATCGCCCTCCAGCAACAGCGCCCGGCGGCCCTCGGCCTCGACCAACTGTTTGGTCTCTTCGGCATCACGGCTTTCGTTGCGGTAAACGATGGCGACATCCGCTCCCTCGCGCGCATAGAGAAGCGCCGTGGCCCGTCCGATCCCGCTGTCCCCCCCGGTGATAAGCGCAACCTTATCCTTGAGCCGATCCGAGCCGGGGTAGCGCGGCGTGTACTCGGGCGCAGGGTCCATCTTATGTTCCTGACCGGGCTGGCTCTGCGGGCTGTCGAGGGCATCAAAATTCTGATCTGTCATGGCGCATTCCTAACAGTTGCGGCCCCGAAAAGCGGGGCGTTCAAAAAAACTAGGGCTACAGAGGGCCAATGTTCGCCCCGTGGCTAGGGTTTCACCACGGGGCAGAGATGAGAGAAAACTTGCGCATCATGAACACCTGTCTCAGGTGCCAATCGGGAGGCTGCGCCTCTACCGCGTGCCGTCTTTGGCACATGCCTGACTTTCGCCGCGTAGCTTGCCGGTCGCCATGCGGTTTGCGCATCACATTCGCGGCCAACCCCGCGGGTCTCGCGTCTAGGATATTAAGCGCAAACCGCCCACCTCCAAAACGAACCCCTAGTCGCGTGCCTTTTCCAGCAAGGCGACCAATTCACGGAACTTCTGGCGCTGCTCTTCGCGGTCGCCCGATAGGATCGCCTCTTCCATACAGTGGTTGGCGTGATCCTCGATCACCAATCGCTCGACCGCGCGCAGTGCCGAGCGGACGGCGGCGGTTTGCACCAGCACGTCCACGCAATAGCGCCCCTCATCGACCATCCGTGTGACGCCGCGCAACTGCCCTTCCAGCCGCGCCAGTCGCTTAAGGATCGCTGCCTTGTTCTGCTTTGCTTCCACGTTTGGTGCCTCCACCTATCGGAACTAAGACGACCGTGGCCAGTTAACATACCATAGGGGGTATCTAGGGCCGCCTCATTCGCACTTTGCCGGCGCGTTGCAAGGCCCGCATTGGCTTTGGCGATCATAGCCCCCCATGCCCTTGATTGCCACGGTGCGCGCCGCAATCGCGCAGAAATTTGAAAGAGGAGACACCCCATGTCCTACTGGCGTTTCGCCGCAATGATCGCGACTTCGACCATCGTGATGTTTGGCCTGATGTACCTGAACACCTACGCATTTGAGCATGTCTTTTTCAGCGAAACGCGGACCTATATGGCGCTGCTGATGGGGGCTGTGATGGCGGTCATCATGCTAAGCTTCATGTTGTCGATGTATTCCAACAAGGCCATCAACATCGCCATCTATATCGGCTCCATCGCGGTCTTCGCCCTGACCCTTTGGCTGGTGCGCAGCCAAGTTACCGTGGGCGATACCAGCTATATGCGCGCCATGATCCCGCACCATTCGATCGCCATTATGACCTCTGAACGGGCAGAGCTTTCGGACCCGCGCGTGCGCAAGATGGCCGATGGCATCATCGCCGCACAGCGCAAAGAGATCGCCGAGATGCGCAGCCTGATCGCCGACATCGAAGAGAACGGCGACGCGGTTGATCCGGAACTGGGCGAGGCCGAAAGCCAGCCCGAAGTCGGTACGGTGGACGACGCGCTATCCTCCGCAGAGGTCGCAAAAGTCGACCCGGCGGGGCTGACCCCTGAGGATATCAAAAGCCTGCTTGGCAGCGCCGCCACCTGTGAGTTTGGCCGCACCAACGAAGGCGACCCAAGCCTTGTGATGGCGGGCAACGCCGGGGGCATCAAACTCTCGGGCACCTTGATCGAATTGCAATCCGATGAGGCCATTGACCAAGCCGCGCTTGCCGATGGCGCCCGTTTCACCGCCGATGGCGTTGACGTGACCGTCACCCCCTTGCCGGGGCGGATTGGACCGATACCGAAAGCAACCTGCGCCGCTCGGAAGCCGAGATGAAATTCCATCTCGACCGCGGGCTGACCGTTGGCTACCGCGGGTTCCTGGACTGCACGAACGAGATGTGACCCTCGCCAAGGGGGCCTGCCGAACCGGGTGGGCCTCCCTTCGACTTTCGCGGCTTTGATGCAAAGGCCGAAGATTTAATTGCAATCCTTCCAGCGCTGGACGCGTTGACAGGCATCGCGACTTACGACACTGCTAAGGCCATGCGTGCTCTGGCAAACATATCAAACCTCTGCCGCACCCTACTGGGTGTGGTTCTGGCCTGTGGTTTGCTGCTGCTTCCGCCCTCTTCGGTTCATGCCGAAAGCGGAATGCACGAAAGCGCGCAGGCGGCGCATCACGCGGGCCACCAGATGACCGCAGCGTCAGACCTGCAACAGGATGTTGCGGCGCTACCTGATCTGACAGACATACCAGAGAGTTTCGAAGGCGAGCCTTGCTGTGGTGGCATCTGTCTGACGGCAGCGCTGACCACTTCGCAGGACGCCAAGATGACGGCCGTGCGATCCGTTGAATATACCAGCGTGTCCCACTCTGTCGCCTCTGGCCAGCCCACGGGCCAATTGCGTCCGCCTCGAGCCTGAGTTGATCCCGGCCCCCTGACGGCCTTTGCATCCGCGGTTTCGAGCCGCGGGTAAGATCACCTCTTTCTCAGGCAAAATACCAATGAAATTACCACTGATCGCAGGGACGCTGTCCCTGACCCTTGGCGCCTGCGCCACGGCGCTCCCGCCTCTTCCTGATGTCACTGCCGCCTATGTGCAGCAGCCCACGCCTCTGCCCCAAGTCGCCGCGATGACCGCCGCCGACAACAGCGCACGTGGCAGTGCTGCCACCGCCGAGGAACAGCCCTTTTCAGGCTACCGTCGTCGCGGTGTCGTCGAACCGCTCGATTGGCGGCGACTGAATGCGGAACAGGCCCCCAAGCCGGGCGCAATGCAAGGGATGAACCACTGATGCGTTGGAAATTGAAAACCGCCGCCGTCATTACGCCTCTGATCTTGGGCGCCTGCACGGCCCCGGTGCTGCCGGTAAATTACTCGGCCCGCGATGCCGGTTTTGCCGCCGTTGAGGCGCGCACCTCCAAGGCCATCGGCAAGCGCACCGTCTGGGCTCAGTCGCAGGCCGAGACCGTCGCGGCCTCCAAACAGGTCCGCGCCATGGTGCAGGGCAAGACGATCAGTGCTGAAACCGCGGTGCAGGTCGCGCTTTTGAACAACAAAGGGCTTCAGGCATCCTATGCGCAGATCGGCCTTTCGGCGGCCGAAGCATGGCAACAGTCCACGCCAGAAAACCCTGTCGTTTCCATTGGTCTTTTAGGCATCGGTGCGCCCGAGGTCGGGCTGTACCGCGCCTTGGAGAGCATGATCGCCGTTAACCTTCTGGACGCCCGCACCCGCAAACAGCGCATCGCCGCTGCCGAGGCCGAGTTCCAGCACGCGCAGATGCAAGCCGTCAGCGACACGCTGGCGCTGGCCAATGAAACGCGCGAGGCTTGGGTCAATGCGGTCGCGGCCTTTGAAACGGTCAGCTATCTGAAACGCGCGGCCGTCACCACCGATGCGGCGGCGGAACTGGCGCAGCAGCTGGGCAAGACCGGCGCGCTTAACAAAGCCGCGCAGGCCCGAGAGCAGGCGTTCAACGCCGAAATGGCGGGCCAATTGGCACAGGCGCGGCTGGACGCGCAATTGGCCAAGGAGCAACTGACCCGGCTTATGGGCCTTTGGGGGCAGGACGTGGCCTATTACGTGCCCGATGCCCTGCCGCGTGTGCCGAACACGGTCAGCAGCCACCGGGGCATCGAACGGCTGGCACTGGCCAATCGGGTTGATCTGGAAGTCGCGCGGCTTGGCCTTGCCGCCACGGCCAAAGCCTATGGCCTGACCGATGCCACCCGGACCCTGACCGATTTGGAAGTCATCGCCGGAGCCGAGATCGAGCGTGAAGAAGAGAACGGGGAGATTGAGACCAGCGTGTCACCGCAGGTCGAGTTTGAGTTCGTGATCCCAATCTTCGACAGCGGCAAAGCGCGGCTGCGCAAGGCCGAGCTGAGCTATCTTCAGGCGGCCAATGTGCTGGCCGAGCAGGCTGTGAACGTCCGCTCCGAAGCGCGGGCGGCGGCCACGGCCTACCGATCAAGCCACCAGATCGCGCGGCACTACTCAGACGTCGTGCTGCCCCTGCGCCGCACAATCGACGAGGAAGCACTGCTCAGCAACAACGGCATGATCACCAGCACATTCGATCTGCTGAACGACGCCCGCGAGAAGATCGCGAGCCAGCTCGAAGCAGCCAGCGCCAAGCGTGAATTCTGGCTGGCCTCGGCTGGTCTGACTGCCGCGATCTACGGCGGTGGCAGCGGCGGCGGTGGCGCCGGTGGAGAAACCCAAATCGCCGCCGGTGGCGGCGCCGGACATTGAGACAAGGAAGCAACCACATGATCAACAGACGTCAACTTCTGGGGGCCGGTGCTGCGGGTGCAACGCTCGTGTCCTCCAAAGCATGGGGCCAGACCATGAACATGGGCCTGCCCGAAGCCGCGGTGATGGACAGCGCGCTGACCCAAGCCCCGACCCGTCCCACCAGCGGGCCGGATTATAACCCCGTGGTCACGCTTAACGGCTGGACCCTACCCCACCGGATGAACAACGGCGTCAAGGAATTCCACCTTGTTGCCGAACCGGTGGAACGTGAACTGGCCGACGGAATGGTCGCGCGGCTTTGGGGCTACAACGGCCAATCCACTGGCCCGACCATCGAAGCCGTCGAGGGCGACCGGGTGCGCATCTACGTCACCAACCGCCTGCCCGAGCATACGACGATCCATTGGCACGGTCTGATCCTGCCCTCGGGCATGGACGGTGTCGGCGGGCTCAGCCATCCCGGCATTCCGCCGGGCAAGACCTTTGTCTATGAGTTCGATCTGACCAAATCCGGCACCTTCATGTACCACCCTCACGGCGATGAGATGGTGCAGATGGCGATGGGCATGATGGGCATGTTCGTGGTCCACCCCAAGGATCCCGATTTCATGCGCGTCGATCGGGACTTCCTGATCATGCTGAACGCTTTTGATATTGATCCGGGCACCTACATACCCCGCATCATGACGATGACGGATTTCAACCTGTGGACTTGGAACAGCCGCATCTTCCCCGACATTGACCCGCTGGTGGTCAATCAAGGGGACAAGGTGCGCGTGCGCGTCGGCAACCTGACGATGACCAACCACCCGATCCACATGCACGGCTATGACTTCAAGGTTACCTGCACCGATGGCGGCTGGGTGCCAGAATCGGCGCAATGGCCCGAGGTCTCCATCGACATCCCTGTGGGTGCCATGCGCGCCTATGAGTTCGTGGCCGACCATCTGGGCGACTGGGCGATCCATTGCCACAAGTCGCACCACACGATGAACGCCATGGGCCACGACGTGCCGACGCTGATCGGCACCAGCAGTTCGAACATGACACGTCAGGTCCGCCGCGTGCAGCCCGAGTTTATGCCCATGGGCACGGCGGGCATGGCGGATATGGGCGAAATGTCGATGCCCCTGCCCGACAACACCGTGTCGATGATGGCCGGTTGGGGGCCACATGGCCCGCTAGAAATGGGCGGCATGTTCTCGGTCGTGAAGGTGCGCCAAGGCATCGACGCGGACGACTACGAAGATCCCGGCTGGTACGAAAACCCGCCGGGCACCGAGGCGTATGAATGGACGGGCGAACTGCCAGACTTTGCGCAGAACCACAGCCCAAAAACCCAAATCACGCCGAAACCAACCTCCGAGGGCTAAGCGGCCCTCGGACCACAATGACAACCAACCCATACAGGAAACACCATGAACAAACTTCTTCTTTCGACCGCCCTCAGCCTTCTCATCACCGCCCCTGCCTTTGCCGCGGGCACCCATGACGGCGGTCATGACGATGATGGCCACGGCGACATGCACGAAGAGATGGCCATCGGCATGCCTGGCAAGGCCGAGGCGGTCGATCGCACCATCGACGTGACCATGCGCGAAACCGACGATGGCGAGATGATCTTTGAGCCCGCCGAGTTCGACATCAAGAAGGGCGAGACGATCCGCTTTGCCGTCACCAACAAAGGCGAGATCGAGCATGAGTTCGTGATCGACACGATGGAAGGCAACGCCAAGCACAAGGAAGCCATGGCCAAGATGGACATGGAGCATGACGACCCGAATTCGGTCCGTCTCGACTCCGGCATGGAGGGCGAGGTGATCTGGACCTTCGCCAACGAAGGCTCCTTCGAGTTCGCCTGCCTGATCCCCGGCCACTACGAATCCGGCATGCATGGCCCGATCACCGTGGCGCAGTCTGATGAGGCGCCAGAAGCGCCCGCGGTCTACTCCACCGGCAAGATCAAAAAGGTCGACACGAAGGGCAAGAAGGTCACCATCATCCACGGCCCGTTGGAAAACCTCGACATGCCGTCGATGACCATGGTGTTCAAAGCCGATGAGACGCTGATCGCCAATATGAAGGAAGGCCAGAACATCGAATTCGTGGCCGACCGTGTGAAAGGCAAGCTGACCGTCACAGCGATGAAGTAAGCGCCGACAGCAGGGCCGGCGAACGGGCTGGCCCTGCTCTTTCCCCAAAAAATGGCAGTTCGAGCAATGAGAACGCGTGGAACCATCGCCCTTTGGGCCATCGCTGCACTACAGGCAATTGTGGCAATCTTCTTTTCCGTCTGCTTCTTGCTGGACGCTGTCGGACTGGAGCCTGAATTTCTGATCTGGCAGAGCCATGAGTATCAACAGACCGTGCTGGCCATCGGGTTGAACCTCGGCGTGGCGCTTGGCTGGATCGCCCTCAGGACAAGTCTGCAACGTGCGCGGCTCGCCGAAGAGAAGATGCGCCGATGCACCTCGGAGTTTTCGATGGTGATGACGCAACATTTCACGGATTGGCGTCTGACCCCCGCCGAGCGGGATGTAGCGGTCTTTCTGGTAAAGGGCCTGAGCACCCGCGACATTGCGGACCTGCGCGGCACCTCTGAAGGGACGATCAAGGCGCAGACAAACGCGATTTATCGCAAGGCTGCCGTCACCGGACGCACGCAGTTGCTGAGCACGTTCATTGAGGATTTGATGGATGACGCATTGATGCCCGCAGAGGCCCTGCAAACTGCGGCTGTGAAGGGCTCAGCGATAGGCCCTGCAACCAGATCAAACGCCGCCCCGGCGTAATCGCTTGAGGAAACGCCCCCGCAAAACAGGTTGCCCCTTCATGATCCAAGCAATGCTTCTATCCGTTCTGGTCGTCAGCATCTGCACGGCGATCCACTATCTCGTGCTCAAACGGGTTTCCGATACCATCGCGCAGCGCAAAAGTGCTGCGCATGGCCAGAACCTTGGCTTGGCAGTCGGCGCAATCACAATCGCGCATGTCATCGAGGCTTTCATCTATACGCTGTTCTTCCTTTGGGCCGTGCAGGGTTTGCAAATCGGCGCGCTGAACGGATCCGTCCCGGCGGGCAAGCCCACCACGATGATGGATTATTTCTATTTCTCGCTGGTCAACTTCACCACCTTGGGGCGCGGCGACTTGACCCCCGTGGGGCACCTGCGCTTCATCACCGGGATAGAGGCATTTCACGGCTTTCTCATGATTACGGCGTCAGGCAGCTTCGTGCTGCAGGTCATGGCGGGACGCGCGCCCCTGTCTGACAAGGGGTGACCCAAATGGTTCGGCCCATTCTCCTTCCCGATAGAGAGCGCATAGGCGGTCCACCTCCACCCCGTCACCGACACCGACAGTTGGAATTGGCCCCGGCAGGACATACCTACATGCCTTGGACATCGGCGCGCGCCGTCCCCCGTGGCAGCATCAACCGCAATTCATTCCGATAAGGCATGACATGAACAGAAGACAATTCCTCGCCAGCGTTTCCGCCGCCGCGGTTCTGCCCCTTCCGGGCTTTGCTGGCCAGACGCCACTGAAGCTGAAGGCCGAAACGGTAAGCCAGCAAATCCTTCCCGAAGGCGAAGGCACCACCGCAATGCTGGGGTTCAACGGCTCGATGCCGGGACCTGAGATCAGGCTTAAACGGGGTGCGCGGGCATCGATTGAGGTCGAGAACGGGCTTGAAGAGGGCACCGCCGTTCACTGGCACGGCATCCGGCTGGAAAACCGGATGGACGGCGTCCCGGTGCTGACGCAAGACCTGATCAACCCCGGTGACAGCAAGACCTACAGCTTCGTGCCGCCCGATGCGGGGACCTATTGGTATCATTCGCACTATATCTCGCAAGAGCAGGTGGCGCGCGGCTTGATGGGGCCGCTGATCGTCGAAGACGACGCCCCCTCGATCTGGATCATGACATCACCGTGATCCTGTCCGATTGGATCATCGACGAAGATGGCAGCCTTGTTGATGAATTCACCGACATGCACAGCGTCGCCCATGCGGGCTATATGGGCAATTTCGCCCGCGGCTTCCTATCGCGAAGCGAGGTGCGGCAAGGTGATCGCATCCGCCTGCGGCTGATCAATACGGCGACGAATCGTATTTTCCCCCTAAGCATCTCTGGCGTTTCTGGTTCGGTTGTCGCCCTGGACGGCATGGCACTGCGCCAACCCCGCGCGGCCTCTGACCTCGTTCTGGCGCCGGCCCAGCGGGCCGACCTGATCGTCGATGTCACCGGCCCGGTCGGCTTTGACATGCCCACGCGACAGGAACCTTACCGTCTGGCCGAATTGTCCATCTCTGGCAAAAATACGGATCGGCAATCGGGGCCTCTGCCGACCTTGGCGGCACCGGACCTCCCCGCACCGGGTGCCCCCTCCCAGCACCTGACGCTGACCATGATGGGCGGTGCCATGGGCGGGCGGCACGGCGGTGCCAATATCTGGTCCTTCAACGATGTCTCGGACCTGCCACAGGACCCCTTTGCCGCCATAGAACGCGGCGAAACGGTGCGGATCACCTTGGTTAATGATACCGCCTTTCCGCATGGCATCCATCTGCATGGCCATCATTTCTATGAACTTGCCGCCGATGATAGCCTTGGTGATCTGCGCGATACGACCTTGGTGGCGGCAGGTGAAAGCCGGGATGTGCTTTGCGTTTTTGACAATCCGGGCCGCTGGCTGATCCACTGCCATATGCTAAGCCATGCCATCGGAGGGATGCGAACATGGGTAGAGGTCACATGATCCGATATTCACTGCTTGCCCTTGTCTGGGCGACCACGGCGCAGGCGGGCCACGAGCTTGAGGGCCGCGACATCGATGCGGGTCGCACGCTCTATGCCGAGACCTGCGCGGCCTGTCATGGCGCCAACCTCGAAGGCCAGCCTGACTGGCGGACACCGGATGAGGGCGGCATTCTGCCAGCACCCCCTCATGATGCCACAGGCCATACCTGGCACCACGACAATGCCCTGCTCTTTGAATATACCAAGCGCGGCGGCAGCGCCGCATTGGCCGCGCGCGGGATTGATGATTTCGCCAGCGGAATGCCCGCCTTTGAAGGGGTTCTGTCGGACGCGGACATCTGGGACATTCTCGCCTACATCCGATCGACTTGGCCGCCCCGCGAACAGGCCGCTCAGGCAGGTCGCAACCGGCCACATTGAGGCCCCAGCCTCAGAACGCCAGCTCCAGCAGTGGCGTTAATGGCCCAGACCAAGTGCGCATGCCACAGAACTTCGCGGTGCTATGGCATGCGCAGCCGCCCCTACCTCTTGGGCTTCTCGCCTGCCGCTGCAAAGGCAGCTTCAAGGTCGGCCTCCGTCGGAAAGCCGATCAGCACACCCGCCCGCGCTTCGTTGAGGTCGATCCCGCGCCGTTCAATTTCAGCGTCGGACATCGTGGTGCGCTGGCTGATGCGGCGGGTCCATTGAAAGAACAGGTTTTGCAGCCGTTCGCATTCTTGCGCGGAATGCGGATCATCGCCCAGATCGTTGAACTCATCCGGATCAGCCTGCAAATCGAACAGCATCGGGCGGAAGCCTTCGGCAAAGACGTATTTCCAACGTCCATCAAAAAGCATCGTCAGTTTGGCCTCGGCAACGCTCACGCCCAAACGACGGCGGGCTTGCCGGAAAGAGTAGTCATATTCGGAGATGACAAAATCGCGCAAGGAGTCCGCCTTGCCCTGCATGAGCGGACGCAGGGACTTGCCCTCGATGATATGCGGAACGGCGGCCCCATCGAAATAGTCGAGGATGGTCGGCACCACATCAATCGCTTCGACCAGCGCGTCTGACACCGTGCCGCGTGTGGCATCCGCCTCTTTGCTGGGGTCGACAACGATCAGGGGAATGCGTGCCGAAGGGTCGTGAAACAACTCCTTCTCGCCAAGCCAGTGATCGCCCAGATAGTCGCCATGATCCGAGGTGAAGACGATCATCGTCTCATCGGTCAAACCCTTGGCGTCCAGAAACGCCATGAGTTCGCCCATCTGATCGTCGATCTGTTTGATCAACCCCATATAGGCGCCGATCACCTTGGTCCGGGTGATGTCACTGGTAAAGGCTTTAGACACCCGCTCTTCCATGAAGGCACCAAACACCGGATGCGGGTCCGTTTGTTCCGCGTCGCTGCGCAGCACCGGCTGATGGGTCTCTGGCGGGTACATATCGTGGTAGGGTTCCGGCACGATATAGGGCCAATGCGGTTTGATATAGCTAAGATGCAGGCACCATGGCGTGTCGCCCGCCTCTTGAATGAAGTCCATCGAACGGCGGGTGATATAGGGGGTCTCACTCTCTTCATCCGAGGCGCGGGCCTTGGCGTCCGAATTGTCGAGGAACCAGCCGCTCAGGATGTTGCCGTCTGCATCCTCGCCACTGTTGGCGACGCTCTCCCAAGGATTTTCATCCTCCCAGCCGCGGTCTTTCATGTAGTCATCATAGGCTTTGTTGCGCTTGCCGTAACTGGTGCTTGGGTGCAGCCCGTCGTCGCGCTCATAAGGCTCGAAACCACATTCAGACACCAAAGCGCCGATGGTGCTGTCGGGGGCCAAACCGAGGCGTTTCATCCCTTCGGCATCGGCGCTCATATGGGTCTTGCCGCAGAGTGCCGTGCGCACGCCCAGGGGGCGCAAATGGTCGCCCAGGGTCATCTCGCCCACTTTCAGCGGTACGTTGTTCCACATCGATCCATGCGAACTGACGTAGCGGCCCGTGTAGAAGGACATGCGCGATGGGCCGCAGATCGTCGACTGCACATAGGCGCGATCAAACCGCACGCCGCGTTTGGCCAAAGCGTCAATATGCGGCGTATCAAGCCCCGGATGCCCTGCGCAGGACAGGTAATCCCATCGCAGTTGATCACACATGATGAAGAGTACGTTTTTTGTCATGATGGCGTCCGGGTCCGAGGTGTATTTAAGCTATAGCAGAGGGGACCGGGGCTGGGCGCGCCCCGGTCCTTGAGGTTAGGCTTTCGCCGCGTCGGGGATCTCAACCCCCAGTTCGGTCAAGGCACGCAAAGCGCCGGGGTGCAGCAGCAGGTTGATGTCTTGCACAGCGCCCGCTGGCGTGATTGCCCGCAGCCAAGGTGCACTTTCGCCCGCCTCTTTGACACCGTCGTAGAAGGCTTTGGTCATCTGATAGATCATCTCCTCGTCCGCGTCCTTGTTGGTTACGATCCCAACGATTACGCCCAGTGTCGTGACATCCCCCTCATTGGCCTGATTGTCGCCATAGATGCCCGCAGGCAGCGTGGCCGCGCTGAAGCCCGGGCGGCCAACAAGCGCCTGAACGCCTTCGGTTTCAAGCGTATCGGCAGGAATACCAAGGAAGCGGATCTTGTTGGTCACCGCGATTTGGGTCAGCGCAGGACTGGGCGCGTTGGTCGGGTTGCAGTACACGTCGAGGTTGCCGTCTTGGAAAGCCGCCGCCGCCGCATCCCAGCCGAGCTTGACGGCTTCGTAATCGGTGCCTTCTTCCAGCCCGGCCACGGCTTTGAACAGGCGCGCCATGGTGGTGTAGGCCGCGCCGCCGGGGGGCCAAGGAAGACGCGCTTGCCAGCGATCTGATCCATCGACGTGATGCCGGAGGAATCGTAAACCGCGATGTGATAGACCCCCATCGGGAAGTTCAGCACGGTGCGCAGGTTGTTGACCAGTTCAGGCGCCTGTTCGATCTTTTCATACATGGCCGCCTGACGGCGCATCAGCGCGTGAATGACGGGCGAAGACATGCAAAAATCGCTGCGTCCCATCGCCACTTCCAGCACATGGCGCGTGGCCGCGCCGGTCGCGTTCAACTGAATTTCATAATCCGGCAGCGCGCCGTTCACGATGCTCGCGAAGGTGGTCATCACGAGGTTCGGACTGGTGCCCGGCCCCAGCGTCGACATGCGCAGAATATCTTTCGCAAAAGCCCCGCCCGGCAAAGCGGCAAGCGCGGCGGCACCTGTGGCGGTGCCTAAAAAACCGCGGCGTGAGAATGTTGGGTTGGTCATGGGTTGTCCTCCTCTGGATTATGAAACTTCGGGTGTCATAAACGCCCCGAACCGAACGGCGGACCAAAGCGCCACGGTGGCTGCCACGGCAATCCACGACACCAGCGGTCCGAAAAACAAAAGGGCAAAGGCAATCCCGAGGCCCAAGGGCGCATAGCCCGCCTTGCCTTTCGCCGGGTAGCAGGCGCGCGAGATATGCAGCACCGCCAAAGTAACGAACAGGATTGACTGCGCGGATTGTGCCAGCGGGTAGCCCGTCCCAAGCAGCATGGCCGGCTGGTAGATAAAGGCGAAAGGGATCACGAAACCGGGCATTGCCAGTCGTGACGCCTCGATCGCCGTGCGCATGGCCCCTGCCCTCGCGATGGGTGCCGCGGCAAAGGCCGCAAGCGCCACAGGCGGGGTCACCGCAGAGAGCACGCCGAAATAGAGCACGAACATATGCGTGTGAATGATCGGCACGCCGAGCCGTTGCAGCGCTGGCCCCATGACCAACACGATGATCAGATAGGCAGGCACGGTGGGCATCCCCATGCCCAAAAGCAGACAGGCCACGGCCATCAGCAACAGCGAAATCGCCAACTGCCCATCCGCATAACTTGCCACCAACGACGCGAACCGCAGGCCGACGCCGGTCAGGTTCAAAATACCGATGATGATACCAACCGCGCCCACGATCACCACAAGCTGGGCCGAGATCAGGCCCGCCGAGCGAATGAACCTGACCCACGACGATAGATCGGTCAAAAGGCCCGGCTTGATCGCGAAACCCAGCACGACGGCAAAGGCCACGCCGATAAAGCCTGCATAGGCCGGAGAAGAGCCGCCGACCATGGCAACGACGATGGCCGTCAGCGACAGCATAAAGACAATGATCTGCGCAAGCTCACGCCAAACGAAACTGGGCTTTGGCTGTTCGGAAACGTCCAGATCCATGCTCCGCGCCGCACTTGAGGTCGCCATGAACAACCCAACGTAATAAAGGATCGCCGGAACGGCGGCCGCCGCGCAGATGGTCAGATAGGGCTCACCGGTGACATCGGCCATGATAAAGGCCACGGCCCCCATGATGGGCGGCGTGATCTGCCCCCGCTTGAGGCCGCGGCTTCGACCGCTCCGGCAAAATGCGCTTTGAACCCGCGTTTCTTGATCAGCGGTATCGTAATGACGCCGGTGCCGACGACATTGGCCACCGCGCTGCCGGAAATCGTGCCGAACAATCCGCTGGCAATGGTCGCCGCCGCCGCTGGCCCCGAACGGACCCGCCCGGTCGCCGCAAGCGCCAGCTTTACCAGCACCCGGTCGATCGTGAGAAACTCAAGGAAAGCGCCGAAAATAATAAAGATTAGGATGGTCGAGACGACCGTCGCCATGGGGCGGCCAAACACACCGTCAAAGGAATACCATAGAACTTGGATCAACTCTTCTGAGGTCATGCCCGCATGGCGCATGAACCCCGGCGCATATTGCCCAAAGGCCCCATAAAGCAGCACAAGGGCCGCCACGCTTGCCATGACCATGCCAACAGACCGGCGCGTAAGTTCGATCACGGCGATCAGCCCCAAAGTGCCCAGCCAAATGTCGGTGGAGGTCAGGAAATACAGCCCGGTTTCGATCTCTGCCGCTGCGCGAAAGTATTGAAAGACCGAGACCCCCAATAGTGCCGCCGTAAGCAGGGCCAAAGGTTTTTCAGCGCCAGTTTGGCCGCGTTCCATCTGGGTCAACAGGATCAACAACCCTCCGACCAGCAGCATCCCGACGCGCAGATAGGACTCGCTGAACACGCCAAAGACGGAAACGTAGAAAACGACGGCGATGATCAGTCCCGATAGCGCAAGGTTCAATCCGGTCACGGATTTTGAAAGCAGGTTTTGCATCGGTCCTCATCCCCCTAAATGCGGCACCCCGGCAAAGACCTCCTCCGCCCCTGCCGTGATTGCGCAAAAACTAGACAGCGAAGGGGTAACGGTCCAACATGGATTTCACTAGGTGGAACGCTATGACGAAATTAAATCGCTCCGTTGAACGCGGGCTCAACATCCTCGAAGTTATCTCCAGCAATGGCGTGTGTTCCTTGGCCTTTCTGGCCGAGCGCACCGGCTTGCCCAAGCCGACAATCCTGCGCATCTGCGCCACATTGGTCCAACAGCGCTGGCTGACCCAAAGCAGAAGTGACAGCCGCTACAGGGTCGGATCCCGTTTCCCGCGGGTGAATTCCCGCCCTACGTCGATAGACACGCTGGTCGAAGCAGGTGCCTCTGCGATCCTTTCCCTTTCTGATGCCACGGGACTTGGCGTGGACCTTGCCGCGCCCATCGGCAATGGCCGGGTCGAGATTGTGGATACGACGCGGACCTTTTCCACCCACGGTATCTTTCCCGATTGCATCGGCTACAGGCCCTCGCCTTTCCGCTCTGCACTGGGGTGCGCTTTTCTGGCGGCACTGGAGCCTGAGCAGGAGGCAGAATATTCCGCCCGTTTGGCCGTCCACACCACCCGCAAAGACCGCGCCGCCGCTTTGGCGCTGCCAGCAAAGTTGCGCGAGGTGCGCGCGCAGGGTTTCGCCATCCGAGAGGACGGCTATTGGGGGCGTGCGGTGGATTACGGCGGCATTCCAAGCGCGATTGCGGTCGCCATAGGGTCACAGGGTCATGCTGTCGGCGCGGTTAGCCTGATTTGGCTGGCCGAACAGCATAGCGTCGCCGCCATCGCCAAAGCGCATTTGAAAAAACTGACCGAGACGGCAGAGGAAATCGGCAAGCTCTACGCGGCCAACGTCGGTTAATTTCGTTGACCCGTCGTTCAGAGCTCGTCCGTTTGTTCATCTAAAGCGTCCTGCAACCGGGTTGTGCGCGGCCAATACGGACAGTCTGTAGGGGAGGAAGTCCGACAGGTTGAAGTCATCCGATGCCATCCGGAACGGCCCTCCCGCGATCGTTGCACCTGGAATTTTCTTGACGGATTGTCCCACGGCTCCCTATTAGTTGCAATTGTAACGATTCTGAAACGGCGGTTCTGGCATGGTTTATGGCCGACGCATGAAGGATCGAGGGGAGGGGAAAGATTGATGACTGGCACTGACAAAAACGGGCTCAATCCGGCCAGAGGGGACAGGCCCAGCTGTATGCCCGGTGGCGACTATTTCGAGCCCAAAGCGCTCCCCGATGCCCTGCCTCAAGTCATGAGCACGGTGCTCAAAGTTGTGCATACCCAGCCTTCCAGAAAAGAGACACAGCCTCAGGATGGTTACATCGACTGCTGGGCGGATATGGAAATAAACTTGGTCGGCACGCCGGGTAATGAATAACGCGATGCTTACGCTGTATTCCTACTGGCGCTCGACCACATCTTACCGCGTGCGGATAGCGCTGAATCTCAAGGGCCTGCCCTATCGGGTGGTTCCGGTGGACCTCGTGGCCGGGGACCAACGCAGCCCAGACTATGTGGCCAAGAACCCCATCAAGGGGGTGCCAACCTTGCTTCTTGAAGACGGGCGGGCGTTGACCCAATCGCTGGCAATCATGGCCTATCTGAACGAGATCGCGCCAGACCCTGCCCTTTTGCCCGAGCCTGCGTTTGAGCGGGCTCAGGTACTGGCCGCCGCTCAGTTGATCGCGACGGACATTCATCCGATCAACAACCTCAAGGTGGTCAGCCACCTGAAAACCCATCACGGACTGACCGCGGATGAAGGAACAGCATGGATGCGCCATTGGATGACTGAAGGGCTGCACGCCTATCAAGCGCTGCTGCCGGACGGCCCGAAATTCAGCTTTGCCGATCAACCGCTGCTTTGCGACCTTTGCCTTATCCCGCAGCTTTACAACGCCCACCGGTGGGGCGTTGAGATGACACCCTTCGCGCGGCTGCTTGAGATCGAACAGCAGGCCCTGCGCCTCCCGGCCTTTGACGCCGCACGCCCCGAAAATCAGCCGGACGCCAATTGAAGGGCAGCTCATGCCTTCATGGGCTGAAAGCGGCAATACCGCCGGGACTGATGCTGCGTGTCTCAATGGACGTCCGGGGCGACACCTCGAACGCCTCTGGCGATCTTGAAAACAGGCGGACATCTAACCTGAAGCAATCGACATTGGCCCTATCACGCCTATTTTCAAATCTCACCGAATAGAGTTGTCGTCACTTTGCTGGTGGTCGCCCCCTAGCCGCATCGAATACCCTCGCATAAACAGTCTTTTTCTTCCGGAGCATCCATGAGCACCAAATATTTCGCGCCACACGGGGGACATCCCGGGCAAGAGCAGCTTCTCACTGATCGCGCAGTTTTCAAGGATGCCTATGCGGTCATCCCAAAAGGTACGATGCGGGATATCGTCACCAGCTTTTTGCCTTTTTGGGAGGATACGCGCCTGTGGGTCATCGCGCGCCCGATGAGCGGCTTCGCCGAGACATTTTCGCAATACATCATGGAGGTACAGCCCGGAGGCGGTTCTGAAAAGGCTGAATTGGATCCGGAAGCCGAGGGCGTATTATTCGTTGTGGAAGGCGCGGCCACTTTGCGTGTCGGGGGCGAGACTTACGAGCTGAGCCCGGGCGGTTACGCATACCTGCCCCCGTCGAGCGCCTGGACCCTGCGAAACGAGGGCGATGAAGTCTTGCGCTTCCATTGGGTGCGCAAGGCATATGAGGCCGTCGAAGGGTTGGATATGCCCGATGTGTTGGTCCTGAACGAAAACGACATCGAACCGACGCCCATGCCGGGCACAGATGGCAAATGGTCGACGACCCGCTTTGTCGACCCATCCGACCTGCGCCACGACATGCATGTCACGATTGTGACATTCGAACCGGGCGGCGTCATTCCCTTTCTTGAGACACATGTGATGGAGCACGGGCTCTATGTGTTGGAGGGCAAAGCCGTTTACAATCTAAACAATGATTGGGTCGAGGTCGAGGCTGGCGATTACATGTGGCTCCGCGCTTTTTGCCCCCAGGCATGCTATGCGGGTGGCCCGGGGCGGTTCCGGTACCTGCTTTACAAGGACGTAAATCGCCATATGGCGCTCCGTCCCGGCGCCGCGTCATACCCTCAACATCAGCGCCTCAAGGCTGCGGCCGAGTAACGCTGCCCCCGATTGCGAAGCTCAATTGGTGAGCCGCCTTGATGACGGGGCGGCTCAATTCTTCGACCTCGGACGCGCCGACCCTGCTGGTTGGCCCGGATATCGAAATTCCCGCGACAGCTTCGCCATTCACGTCGAATACCGGCGCCGCGATACAGCGCATGCCTTCGTTTCTCTCTTCATTATCAACTGAAAAGCCGCTTTCCCGAATGGCTTCGAGATTCTGGCGCAGGGCCGTCGGATCGATGATCGTATGTGCGGTAAACCGCGTCATCTGCCCCTTCAAGAGTAGTTTGTCCAAACGCTCAGGATCCATATATGCGAGCAACGCCTTGCCAATGCCGGATGCATGCATCGGAGAAAGGCTGCCGGGCGGGAAAAAGGCGCGGATGTTCGCATGTGTCTCCACTTGGCTCAGAAACAGGACCGCCTCTTCTTTTCCGACGCCGATATTAGCTGTTTCACCGGTCGTTTCCATCAGCTTTCGCATGATGGGTCGCGCTCGATCGACAAGACTTGTGCGCCGAAGGAAACGCGCGCCGATCACAAACGCGCGCGGACCAATGTACCAAACCTGCTCTTCGTGATCGAATTCGACCAGCCCCCTGCCCTCAAGGGTTACAAGGATACGGTAGACGGTCGCTGGCGATTGGCGCATCTCATCTGCCAACTTAGAGAGCGGCTTGCCCTGCGCTTCGCTGAGATACTCGAACACCTCCATGGCCCGGTCGAGCGATTTGATCGTGTTTTGCGCGGTCTTGTCCGTCCAGCCACGGGGCCTTCCGCGTGCTTTCCGACCAGTTCCTGAACCATTGTCTTGAGATTCCATAAGAACCCTTCGTTTCTATGTGAAAGCCGAAATCACCATGTGAAAAATATAACGCACTGACAACATTCATCTTTACGCATGAACCCAAAAACTGAAACCCTATTTCAAAAAAATATCGGTTCGCGCTGGTTCCGTCTATTGTGAAGCCAACAACGGAAGGAGACCGTCCATGAGCTTTCAAAATCCCGTTTTCATCCCGGGCCCGACCAACATTCCCGAGAGCCTGCGCAAGGCTTGCGACATGCCTACGATCGACCACCGGTCACCGCTGTTTGGGCAAATTCTACATCCCGCTCGCGCAAGTGTTCGTAAGATCCTCAAAAGCGACAACGCAGAAATCTTCATTTTTCCGTCCACCGGCACGGGGGTGGGAAACTGCGCTGACCAACACGCTCTCATCGGGTGACAAAGTGCTTGCGGCACGCAACGGTATGTTCAGCCATCGTTGGATCGATATGTGCCAGCGTCATGGTCTTGCTGTGCAGACAGTCGAAACCGCATGGGGCGCAGGGATCCCGGCGGATCGCTACGAAGAGATCCTGACCGCTGACAAAAGCCATGAGATCAAGGCCGTTCTCGCCACGCATAATGAAACAGCCACCGGCGTGAAATCAGACATTGCGGCCGTGCGCCGTGCGCTGGACGCATCGGGCCATCCAGCGATGCTGCTGGTCGATGGTGTTTCGTCGATTGCCTCAATGGATTTCCGTTTCGACGAATGGGGCGTGGATGTTGCCGTGACCGGGTCACAGAAAGGCTTCATGCTGCCCGCTGGTCTCGCCATCGTTGGCTTCTCACCCAAGGCGATGGAGGCCACCAAAACCGCCTCTCTGCCCCGCACGTTTTTCGACGTACACGACATGGCCAAAGGCTACGCAAACAACGCCTATCCCTATACGCCTGCTGTGGGACTGCTGAACGGTCTGAACCAAGCCTGCAACATGCTGCTGACCGAAGGTCTGGAGAACGTGTTTGCCCGGCACTTCCGGATTGCGGAGGGTGTGCGCGCGGCGGTGGGCGCTTGGGGCCTTGATCTTTGCGCCACGGACCCTTCGGTTTACTCTGACACTGTCAGTGCCATTCGGACGCCCGAAGACTTCAACGCAACCGATATCGTGACACATGCCGCCAACAAGTATGGCGTGGCCTTTGGCGTGGGGCTCGGTGAGGTCGCCGGCAAGGTCTTCCGGATTGGCCACCTCGGCAGCCTGACGGATGTCATGGCACTCTCCGGCATCGCGACCGCCGAAATGTGCATGGTCGATCTTGGATTGGACATCAAACTCGGCTCCGGGGTCGCGGCGGCCCAAGAATACTATCGCGGCCATACCGCGGCAGCGCAAAAAGACGCGGCGTGATGAAGGATTACCAGATGTACATCCCGACGTACGAGGACATGTTGGACGCCCACGCGCGGATCGGCCCCTATATTCGCCGCACGCCGATCCGCACCTCGGACTACCTCAACGAACTTGCCGGTTGCGAGCTGTTCTTCAAATGCGAGAACTTTCAAGAGCCGGGTGCCTTTAAGGTGAGGGGCGCCTCGAACGCGGTGTTCGGGCTTAGCGAGGAGCAGGCGGCCAAAGGCGTCGCAACACATTCCTCAGGCAACCATGCATCCTGCCTGTCTTATGCCGCTATGAAGCGCGGCATTCCATGCAACGTGGTGATGCCCCGCACAGCCCCTCAGGCAAAGAAGGATACGGTGCGCCGTTTTGGCGGTGTCATTACCGAATGCGAGCCGTCGACCAGTTCCCGTGAGGCGACCTTTGCCGAGGTGCAAGCTGCGACAGGGGGCGATTTCGTACACCCCTACAACGATCCCCGAGTGATCGCCGGACAGGGCACATGTTCGAAAGAATTCATTGAGCAGACGGATGGCCTTGATGCTGTGGTGGCGCCAATTGGTGGTGGCGGCATGATATCGGGCACCTGCCTCACCCTCGCGACCCTCGCGCCCGAAACTCATATCATCGCGGCCGAGCCTGAACAGGCAGACGACGCTTACCGCAGCTTCAAGGCGGGTCATATCATCGCCGACGATGCCCCCAAGACCATTGCCGACGGCCTTCTGGTCCCGCTCAAGGACCTGACTTGGCATTTTGTCTCAAACCACGTGTCCGAAATCTACACGGCATCCGAGCAAGAGATCATTGAGGCGATGAAGCTGACCTGGAAGCATCTGCGCGTGGTCATGGAGCCATCCTCTGCTGTGCCGCTTGCGACAGTTCTCAAGAACCCCGAAGCCTTTAGGGGCAAGCGCGTCGGCCTGATCATCACGGGCGGCAATGTCGACCTCGACAAGCTGCCGTGGCTGAACGCCGCCTGATCTCAAATATCGACTGAAAAACGAAGGAGCACGGACATGAAAGATATGACCAATCTCGACGAATTCGAAGTGGGCTACGATATCCCGGCAAAACCGGGCATGGACGAGGCCGACATCCAAACTCCGAGCCTTGTGCTTGATCTTGACGCGCTGGAGCGCAACATCAAGAAAATGGGAGACTACGCCAAGGCGCACGGCATGCGCCACCGGACCCACGGCAAGATGCACAAGTCGGTCGATGTCCAAAGGCTTCAAGAAAAGCTCGGCGGTGCATGCGGTGTCTGCTGCCAAAAAGTCTCAGAGGCCGAAGTCTTTGCGCGGGGCGGCATCAAAGATATCCTCGTCTCGAACCAAGTACGCGATCCCGCCAAAATCGACCGCCTCGCCCGTCTGCCCAAGCTTGGCGCCCGCACGATCTGTTGCGTTGACGACCTTGCCAATGTGGCTGATCTGTCATCGGCGGCGCAAAAACATGGCACCGAGATCGAATGTCTTGTCGAAATCGATTGTGGCGCGGGGCGCTGCGGTGTGACCACCACGCGTGACGTGGTGGCGATTGCCAAGGCCATCGACGGTGCCGAGGGGCTTAAGTTTTCCGGCCTGCAAGCCTATCAAGGCGCAATGCAGCACCTCGACAGCTATGACGAACGCAAGGCGAAAATCGATATCGCCGTGGCGATGGTCAAAGATGCGGTCGATACGTTGAAGGCAGAAGGTTTGGACTGTGACATCGTCGGCGGTGGCGGCACTGGCTCCTACTATTTCGAGTCCAACTCGGGTGTGTATAACGAACTGCAGTGCGGCTCCTATGCCTTCATGGACGCGGACTATGGGCGCATCCTCGACAAAGACGGCAAACGCATCGACCAAGGGGAATGGGAGAATGCCTTTTTCATCCTCACAAGCGTGATGAGCCATGCAAAGGCGGACAAGGCGATCGTCGACGCTGGCCTCAAGGCTCAATCCGTCGATAGCGGCTTGCCAGTGGTCTACGGGCGCAATGATGTCGAATATATCAAGTGTTCGGACGAGCATGGGGTGGTGATGGACCCAAACGGCGCGCTGAAGGTCAACGACAAGCTGAAGCTGGTTCCGGGTCACTGCGATCCGACCGCCAACGTCCATGATTGGTATGTTGGTGTTCGGAACGGCAAGGTTGAATGCCTCTGGCCAGTTTCGGCACGCGGTCACGCCTACTGATCTAGCGATGTAAGACAACTGCCCCATGTGTCTGCTTCCGGCGGGCACATGGGCGAACTGATTTGAAGCGTGTCAGAATACTCTTTTCCGCCCCAACCTGCGGCGCGACGTTCTCAAGCCATTGGCGAACCTCTCGGAGTCTTCTGAAACGAAATATTTGGAGAGACACATGCTGATCGTACCTGAACGTGAGATCGCCAACCTAATGACCCGCGAGGCAGCTTTTGATGCTATCGAGAAAGTCTTTGCCGCAATGGCCTCCGGCGACGCCTACAACTTCCCCGTCGTACGCGAAGCGATTGGGCACGAAGATGCGCTTTACGGGTTCAAAGGCGGTTTTGATCGCGCCGGGTTGAGCTTGGGATTGAAGGCCGGTGGATACTGGCCGAACAATCTTGAAAAACGCAACCTTATCAACCACCAGTCCACCGTATTCCTGTTCGATCCTGACACCGGCAAGGTCAAAGCGATGGTCGGTGGCAATTTGCTGACAGCGTTGCGTACGGCGGCGGCTTCGTCGGTTTCAATCAAACACTTGGCACGTGAAAACGCGACCGTCATCGGCATGGTAGGCGCAGGCCACCAAGCCACCTTCCAGCTACGTGCCGCATTGGAGCAGCGAAAGTTCGAGAAGGTGATCGGCTGGAACTACCACCCAGAGATGCTGCCCAATATCGAGAAAGTCGCGCATGAGGCTGGGGTTCCCTTTGAAGCCGTCGATCTGCCCGGCATGACCGAAGCCGACGTCATCATCTCGATCACCTCCGCCTTTTCACCGTCTTTGATGGCCGATCACGTCAGCCCCGGAACCCATATCGCCTGTATGGGCACCGACACCAAAGGCAAACAGGAGGTCGAAGCGGCCTTGCTGGCACGGGCCTCGGTGTTCACCGATGAGGTCGCCCAGTCCGTGAGCATCGGCGAGGCGCAACATGCCATTGCTGAAGGGCTTATCAAGGACACGGATGTCGCCCAGCTTGGCGCGGTCATCAATGGGACCAATCCGGGCCGCACGTCGGATCATCAAATCACACTGTTCGACGGGACCGGCGTGGGCCTTCAGGACCTCGCGGTGGCGGCCAAAGTCGTTGATTTGGCCGTTGAACAGGGCGTCGCAATCGACGTGGACTTCTAAGCCAAGGCACATTGAACTGGCCCAGAAACCGAAAGACTTTCTTTCAGCGCACAAACGGTAGGTTTCATGTTTTTGCCAATATCCCTGCTGTTTGTGGGGGCAGTTCTTGTGTTGAATGGTCTTTGGATGTCTGGGCGCATCTCGGATCGAGAGATTGTTGTCATCAACTTTGCCACAGCGGCAATTACCGCCACAGTCGCCGCTGTGTCACTCGTGCGCGCCACGACCGGGGATGAAATCCGCTCTGTTGCCCTGACGCTGCTGTTCAGCGCGACCTACCTTTGGGTGGCGGTTAATCGGTTGAATGGCGCCGATGGCCGCGGTCTGGGCTGGTTCAGCCTGTTTGTCTCTCTTTCCGTATTGCCTCAGGCCTTTTTAGCCCTCGCCTCTGCAGCGAAATTCATTGATATCTGGCTGGGCATTTGCTGGCTTATTTGGTCGGGTCTTTGGTTCATGTATTTCGTCACTTTGACGTTGAAGAAACCGGTTCAAGATCAAACAGCAGTTGCCACACTCCTAAGCGGCGTGCTGACTGCCTGGCTCCCCGCCCTTTTCCTGATGTACGGAGCTTGAACGTGACCCGCCAGCTAAGTGTCTTTATCAACGGTTTTGGTCGCATCGGCAGGACTTTGTTGCGCCAGATTTTACAAAATGAAAGCCAGTCCGCCGTCAAAGTCGTTGGCATCAACGATATCGCGCCACTCGAAACTTGCGCGTACCTGCTGCGCTACGACAGTGTTTTCGGTCCTTTACCCCTCCAAGTGGAAACGGGAGATCGCCAGATAACAATTGGCGGTCGCCCCATCCCATTTACCTGCGAACCGGACCTGCGGGCCTTGGATTTACGCGGTGTGGATGTTGTTTTGGAATGCACCGGAAGGGTCAAGGATAGAGACTTTGCAGAAGCAGGCATCGAGGCTGGGGCATCGAATATTCTGATTTCCGGCCCGTCCGAGGTCGCCGACCAGACGGTTGTCTTGGGCGCCAATGAACAAGAACTTGGCGATGCGCGGATCGTGTCCAATGCGTCTTGTACGACCAATGCGATCGCCCCCTCCTCCGCACGATTGATCTAGGGCTTGGAATTTCCAGAGCACATGTAACGACCATTCATTGCTACACCGGGAGCCAACCGACTGTTGACCAGCCCGGTGCCAGTCTTGAAAGAAGCCGTGCTGCTGCTGTCTCAATGGTTCCGACAACAACCAGCGCGCTTAATCAAATCTTTAACGTCTTGCCAGAATTTCACGGACGCCTCAGTGTCAGCGCCGTCCGGGTTCCCTGCATCTCAGTTTCGGCAATCGATGCGACGCTGCAAATCTTGGAAAAGCCCGAAGGTTCTTTTGTCGAGTTCTTGCGCGAAGCCTTTGCAGACTCGACCCTCATTGGTCTGACAGAAGACCCCTGTGTTTCGACCGATTTTCGGAGCCGCCCTGAATCTCTGGTGATCGCCCTTCCCGAAACGCAATCGATCGAACAGCGCCAGCTGCGCGTCTTTGGGTGGTACGACAACGAATGGGGCTTCTCTGCACGCATGCTTGAAATGGCGGAACGCCTCGCGGCGAGAAGCCGGTGATCTGCCGGGAATGACGCACCTCTGAAAGGTTAAAGATATATTTCAGAAGAGGGCCGCGCTCTGTGAGCGATGTCTGAACCTTGGGCAAACCAGCGCTGGCGAGCTGCACGTTGGCACAGGTGCAGCTATCGTTGCGGCCTTTGGAGGTGGCATCGCCTAGTGTTTTGACCCCCATGTATCCTTTATCTGTTTGAGCCGTCCCCTTTGACGCTGCTCTCCGTCGGGCTGGCCAAGTCCCGAAATGAACCCGGTGATCCCGGCACGTACTTCTTCCAGCCCTAGCAGTTACCCACGAAAAAAATGCGGCGCAGAGACCTGCGCCGCATTTGCTATTCCTATTCCGCAGCAATCATCTCACCGCGAAAGCGACATCAGACGCGGTCACTCTGCGCGAGTGATCCGCTCCCTTGTCCTGCCATACCGCCAGAGACTTCCTCGGTGGCTTCACCCGAAAGCTCCTCGGGCAGTACCAGATTGAGAACGATGGCGATGAGGGCCGCAGGCAGAATGCCCGAAGTCCCTAGGACTTTCAGCGTGCCCGGCAGATACTGAAGCGCATCCGGCTCAAGCTGCAGGCCCAGACCAAGTGACAGCGCGATGGCAAAAATGACCATGTTGCGACGGTTCCAGTTCACATCGGACAGCATCGAGATACCAGCCGCGACCACCATGCCGAACATCACGATGACACCACCGCCCAGCACTTCGATCGGGATCGAAGAGATCACCGCACCGATTTTGGGAACAAGACCGCATATGATCAGAAAAATCGCCCCGATTGTAACGACCATCCGGCTCATCACACCCGTCATGGCGATGAGACCTACGTTCTGACTGAACGACGTATTGGGCAGCGCGCCGAACATGCCCGAGATGGCCGTGCCGATCCCATCTGCATAGGTCGCCCCTTGGATTTCGCGGTCGCTCGCCTCGCGGCCTGCGCCCCCTTTGGTGATCCCGGAAACATCGCCAACAGTTTCGATGGCCGAGACGAAAGACATGGCACAAAAGCCGATGACCGCGGCGGCCGAGAATTCGATGCCAAAGTGTAGCGGGTTCGGCAGCGCAAAGCTTGCCGCTTGACCTACATTGCCAAGATTGACCTGACCAAGCGCAAAGGCGACGACATAGCCAACCAAAAGGCCGATCAGAACGGCCGACACAGAAAGCATGCCGCGGGTAAAGAACTTCAGGCCGAGGGTCACCAAAATCACGGTACCTGCCATGAACCAGTTGAGCCCGGAGCCGTATTCTTCGGTGCCGATTGCAGGCACACCCCCTGCCGCATATTGAACACCGACCTTGACCAGAGCCAGGCCAATCATGGTCACGACCAAGCCAGTGACCAACGGCGGCAGTGCAAAACGAAGTCTCCCGATGAATAGCCCCAAAAAGGCGTGGAACAGGCCACCGGCGACGATACCCCCATCAGGACCGCAATCGCGTCCACGCCCTTCCCGGCGACAAGCGGGATCATAATTGGAATAAAGGCAAACGATGTGCCCTGCACGATCGGCAAGCGCGCGCCAATCGGACCTACGCCGATCGACTGAAACAGCGTCGCGACCCCGGCAAAGAACATGGACATCTGTATCATGTAGATCATTTGCGGGAAATCAGGGCTGTTTGAGCCAAAGCCGAAACCTGCAGCGCCGCACACGATGATCGCCGGAGTGACGTTCGATACGAACATCGCCAGCACGTGCTGGATCCCCAGCGGCACCGCTTTTGTGAGCGGCGGGGTGTAATTTGGATCGCGGAGTTGGTCCGGCGTTCCGATGGATGCATCAGACATTATAATTGTCCCTCCCTATGGATGCGTGAGCCGGCGCTTTTTTTGCCGAGTTATTTATTATCGCTCGATGATGAATGGCTCATCGAACCAATGTTCCTCCAGATTTGGCCCCTCGCTGACGCGGTCGACGACCATGAAAAGCCCCGGATCGGACAGCGGACACAAAACCCCGTGCCAGACGTTGCGCCCGATGTTTACGCCCTGCCCCGGCCCAGCAATAAAGGCCCGGGGCGCAACCGGAGCACCGTCTTTATCTTCGGCTAGCACGACCAGATATTCGCCTTCCTGCATCGGCAGAAAAGCTTGGCTGCCCAAAGGATGACGCTCCATCATTTCCATTTTGAAAGGCATGGAGAACGATGTGGATTGAAAGACGCTGACCCCTACGCGACCATCAACGTCGAGGGTCGCCCGATCATGAAAACGTCCGCAACGCCCTTGGTTTATGAACTTGTCGGGCGTGTCTGATGCATCGATCAGTTCTGCTAGCCCCGCAATGGCATCGGAATTAATTGTGGTTGCCGTCAAAACGTTGTTCATGATGCAAACCTCTCAATCAGGCGCAGTTCTGCAATTCGCTCAACCTGTCGGCAGGCTTCGGAGAACTCGGTATCGCGGTCATTTTTGATACGGCGGTGAAATGCCTCAAGAATGCTCGATTTGGTGTTATCCTTCACGGCGATGATGAAAGGAAAGCCGTGCCGCTCAACGTATTCAGCGTTGAGGTTCTGGAAGGTCTCCCGTTCTTCGTCGGTCAGCAAATCCAGTCCGGCACCCGCCTGTTCGGCAGTGCTTTCCTTTGTGAGGCGCCCGGCTGCCGCCAGTTTTCCCGCCAAGTCAGGGTGGGCGGTCAGCACACCCAGCCGCTGTTCTTCGGATGCGTTACGGAACACACGCGCCAGTGCGTTGTGAATGCCTGCTGCATTGTCATGGGTCGCACCAAGCTCAAGATCAAAGGCACCCTCGGCAATCCAAGGGCTGTGTTCGAACATGCCACCAAATTCCGCGACAAAGGTTCCCCTGTCCATATCAGATGGCGCGGTCCCCTCGGCAGGCGGGTGCAGGCTTGCCCAGTGATCGGCGATCTGTTCCCTTGTGGCGAACCAGACCCCGTCGTGTTTCGCGAAATGTTCCAAGGCGCGTTTCAACGCCATTGCGCGCCCCGGACGCCCGATAAGACGACAGTGCAAACCGATCGAAAGCATCTTGGGCGCACCTTCGGCCCCCTCGGCATAGAGCATGTCAAAGCTATCCTTGAGATAGCTCTCAAACTGATCACCGTTCGTGTATCCCGCTTGAATCGCAAAGCGCATGTCGTTGCAGTCCATCGTGTAAGGCACGATCAACTGGTTCTTACCGCCAGCCCGCACCCAGTAGGGCAAATCATCAGCATAGCTGTCGGCGATATAGGCGAAATCGCCCTCCTCGGCGGCAAGGTCCACAGTGTTCATAGAGCAGCGTCCAGTGTACCAGCCGCGCGGGGCCTCCCCCACCACTTCGGTATGCAGGCGGATTGCCTCGCGGATCTGGGCGCGCTCTTCCTGCGGCTCCATATCCTTGTGTTCGATCCATTTCAGACCATGGCTGGCAATCTCCCAGCCCGCCTCCTTCATCGCCTTGAGCTGCTGGGGCGCCCGCATAAGAGCGGTTGCTACACCATAAACAGTAATTGGCGTGTTTTTGAGCAGTTTGTGAACACGCCAGAACCCGGCGCGGCTGCCGTATTCATAGATCGATTCCATGTTCCAATGGCGTTGACCCTGCCAGGGAGCGGCCCCGGTGATTTCCGATAGGAACGCTTCAGACGCAGCATCACCGTGGAGAATATTGTTTTCCCCACCTTCTTCATAGTTCAGCACGATCTGAACGGCGATTTTTGCGCCATTCGGCCATTGCGCCGCTGGTACAGCGCCACCATAGCCGGTCATATCTCTTGGGTAACGTTTCACGCAAATATTCCTTTTCTTCTAAAACCCAACCTAAACAGGAAAAATGGATCTGTTTTTCAAAAAAATTTTAAAGGAGCCTTCTGTTAGTGGAGATTTGTCACTTAAAGGCATTCAGCCTAGAAACAGACAGCGTTTCAGGAGAAGTTAAAAATGGCCGGCTATCTTACAACCCATGTCCTCGACACCGCCCTTGGGTGCCCCGCCGAAGGGCTGAAAATTGAATTGTTTCGCATCAGCGGTGTTGAACGGCATCTGTTGAAAACGCTTACGACGAACAACGACGGGCGCACTGACGAACAAATCCTGCCTGAAGCAGAGTTCGAAGTGGGTGAATATGAACTGGTGTTCCACGCAGGCCCCTATCTGGATGCAAGCGGCACGCCGCCTGAAGACCCCCGGTTTCTAGGCGTCATACCGATCCGCTTTGGGATGTCCGAGCAATCGCACTACCACGTGCCCTTGTTGCTTTCTCCTTTCGGATACTCAACATATCGCGGAAGCTGAGGCTTCGGCCCACTGATTGCTTCGCTAGATTGTCGCGGCGATGCGATCAACCATGAACTCCATGAAAAGGCGCGTTTTCGGGTCCTGTCTACGGCGATGCGTAAATAGGCACGCCATCTGAATCGGCTCGGGAGGCGTCTTTTCAGCGACAGGCACCAAAGCGCCGGTCCGCAAGTGTTCTGCAATTTCGAAAACCGGCTTCATTGCGACGCCATGACCGGCAAGTGCCCAATCGGTGAGCACGTCCCCGTCATCTGACTCATAGCGCCCCGGGACACGAAATCGCTTGGGGCCGTCCGGTGTCGTTAGCCGCCATTGAAATTCGGTCGCCCCCGGAAAGCGAAGGCTCAGGCATTCATGTCCCTCCGCCACCAGCGCGCTTCCGCTGTCGGGCATGCCACGGCGCGCAATATAGTCCGGCGATGCGCAGAGCACCCGCTCCACGTCTGCAATTTTTCGGATGCGCAGATTGCTGTCCTCGGGCTGCCCCAGAAAGAATGCCAAATCCAGACCCTCTGTGGTCAAGTCCACTTTCCGGTCGGACAAACGCAACCTCACGCTGACTTCGGGATAGTTCTTCAAGAAACCCGGGACCTGCGGGGCGATTAACCTACGACCGACACCTAAAGGCGCCGCAACATAGAGCGATCCTTTCAGGTTCTCGGTGATGTTGACGATCTGCGCCTCGGCGCTTTCGACGGCTTCGAGGATTTCAGTCGCCCCGCGGTAGAACGACTTGCCCTGCTCGGTCGGGGATAGACTGCGTGTCGTCCGTTGAAAAAGTCTGACGCCAAGCCGTTCTTCTAATTGTGAAATCCGTGATGACGTAACAGCTGGAGATATCCGCAAATCCCGCCCCGCGGCAGACATGCTGCCCAGTTCATAGACGCGCACAAAAGTGCGGATGTTATCGAAGTAGGACATTATTCTGTCTTTTTTGATGCTGCTTGGTCCTTTACGGCGATACCAGAACAAACCCGTCTCGCCTAGGGTGTTAGAAATTTCGAATCTAAGGAGACCAGCCATGTACGATTTGGCAATTCTGTGGGACTGGATCGCGTTCAGCGTCCGCTGGCTACACGTGATCACTGCAATGGCGTGGATCGGTGCGTCGTTCTATTTTATCGCGCTCGATCTAATGCTTAAACCAAACGACGCCCTGCCCGACGGCGCCTACGGCGAAGAATGGGAAGTACATGGCGGGGGTTTTTATCACACAGTCAAATATCTGGTCGCGCCCGCCCGGATGCCAGAGCACCTGACATGGCACAAATGGCAAAGCTACAGCACTTGGTTGTCAGGGGCGGCACTCTTGATGATCATCTACTGGGTCGGCGGTGAATTGTTCCTACTCGACCCCACCAAAGCCGATATTTCGCTGTTTCAGGGCATCCTGATCTCCGGCGGCTCCCTGACGATTGGCTGGTTGCTCTATGATGCGATGTGCAAATCCAAATTGGCCGACCACCCCACAGTTCTGATGCTGCTTTTGTTCGTAATCCTTGTGATCATGTCATGGGGATACAACCAAATTTTCACCGGCAGGGCGGCGTTGCTGCATCTCGGCGCTTTCACGGCGACGATCATGACCGCCAATGTGTTTTTCCAGATCATGCCCAACCAACGGGTCGTTGTCGAAGACCTTAAGGCCGGTCGCACACCTGACGCGAAATACGGCAAGATCGCCAAGGTGCGCTCGACCCACAACAACTACCTTACCTTGCCGGTGGTGTTCCTGATGCTGTCGAACCATTACCCGCTGGCATTTGGAACAGAGTTCAGCTGGATCATCGCAAGCCTGATCTTTTTGACCGGTGTCACCATTCGCCACTACTTCAACACGATGCACAAAACCGGTTCCGGTCCGCATTGGACTTGGGCGGTGACCGTGCTGCTTATGGTTTTGATCGCATGGCTTTCCACCATCAGAACGGGGGAGACATGGGAAGACGCAGAAGCCCGAGATCTGACGGCATATGAGCAGGCCTATGCCTCTGCTGAGGGGTTCGAGAGCGCTTACGATACCGTCATCGGCAATTGCTCTATGTGCCATGCCCGAGAACCAGTCTGGGGCAATATGCAGTGGGCGCCAAAGGGGGTCTACCTTGAGACCCCCGGCGACGTTGCGCGTCATGCGGACCAGATCTATCTCCAAGCGGGCGTGAGCCACGCCATGCCCCCGCCAAATGCCGTACAAATGGACGAGGAAGCGCGACGCAATATTGTCGCTTGGGTGCGCGAAGTGCGTAGCCAGTAACGCTCCGCATTCCGCATTTATTTCAAAGATTTATCGGCACCGACAGCGCGCGTTCACTACTGCAATTGCCAAAAAACCTTTGGCGCGGCGGCAGGCACCCGGCCATCCGTCACACCAGAGTGCAACGCTGAACGGGCGTCGAACTCAGACGAAGAAGCGTTTGCTGTTTCGTGCGATGTGATCAACGAACAGACGAACCTTTGGATCCTGAAGCTTTTTGTGGGGATACAGGCAGCCAAAAATGGTCGGCTTTGGCGGAGTGTGCGGTAATACCTCGACAAGTCGTCCCGACTTGAGGTGTTCACGCACATCAAAGCGCGGCTTGTTGATGATCCCACGCCCGGCCAGCGCCCAATCGGTCAGTACATCACCGTCATCGGCATCGAACCGACCGCGAACCTCCAGCTTTCGGGGGCCCATATCGGTCTGAAGTGTCCAATAATACTCTGGCGATCTTGGATACCGCAGCAAAAGGCAGTTGTGCGCCTGATCATGAAGATCGTCAGGCGTCATCGGCGTTCCACAACGCGAAAGATAATCCGGAGAGGCACATAAGACCCGATCGCAATCCGCGAACTTTCGCAGCTTCATCGTGGAATCACTCGGCTCCCCGATAAAGAAAGCGATATCGAGCCCGTCTGCCATGATGTCTACCCGTCGGTCGGACAGCCGCATCCTTATCTCAGTATCAGGATAGGTTTCAGAGAATTCCGGGACCAAAGGTGCAACTATTCGACGCCCGACCCCAAGCGGTGCCGTGATCCGCAGGGCCCCTCGCGGGGCGTCGGAAAAGCTGGCGACCCGGGCCTCGGCGTTATCCAGCGCCTGCAAAATAGCATGGGCCTCATCGTAAAAAACGGTACCGACCTCTGTCGGGGTTATCGAGCGGGTCGTCCTGTTAAACAGGCGCACGCCGAGATGTTTCTCTAGCTCTTTCAAACGCTTGCTGGCAACTGCAGGCGTCAGCCTCAGGTCCCGCCCGCCCGCGGTGATACTTCCCAAGTCCATCACGCGAACGAAGACGCGCAAGCTTTCGATATAAGACATACGGCGCCCCCCTTCCACATGAACATGCCCAAGGTCCGATGAATTTTCAACGTTTTGTTGAAAGTATTTAGCGTTTCCGGTGATTTTTTTACCTAAACAACTGTGTCTATCGTAGCGGCGACGATCACAGCCAGACTGGCGATTGGGAGGCACCCCTTGGACTATCAACGCGACATTCGTTTCATCCTCAACGGCACAGACGTGGCGCTGGACGACGTTTCAGCCAGCCAAACGCTTTTGGACTTTCTTCGGCTCGAACGCCGTCTGACCGGGTCAAAAGAAGGCTGCGCCGAAGGCGATTGCGGCGCCTGTACCGTACTGGTGGGCCGGCTTGGCAATGCCGGGCTGGTCTATGAGCCCATCAATGCCTGCATTCGGTTTCTGGCCTCGATCAACGGTTGTCATGTGGTCACGGTCGAGCATCTCTCCGGCCCGAAAGGTCGGCTGCACCCTGTTCAGGAAGCAATGATTGAACATCACGGGAGCCAATGTGGTTTCTGCACGCCCGGATTTGTCATGTCGCTTTATGCGCTCTGGATGCAGACGCCCGAACCAACATCGCAAGAGGTTGAGACGGCCCTACAGGGGAACCTGTGCCGCTGCACCGGCTATGAGCCCATCATCAAGGCAGCGGTGGCCGTGTCGCGCTATGGCACGCCATCATCGGATCTTCTGAATGCCGAACGCGCGCAGATAATGACGCGACTGCAAGCGCTTCAGCATGGCAAGCGCATCGTCTCCGGACCCAAAGACAACCTGAGCATCATCCCGGCTAACGTGGATGATCTGGCCGATTGCCTTTTGAGCTACCCGAACGCAACCATCGTGGCGGGGTCCACAGACGTCGGGCTTTGGGTGACAAAATTTCTGCGTAAAATCGGGCCCGCGATTTTCACCGGCCATCTGAACGCGCTGAAAACAGTTGAGCGTCAGGGAGGGCAGCTAAAAATCGGGGCCGGGGCCAGCTACACCGATTGTCAGGCCATTCTGTCAGAGCACCTGCCTCATCTTCTCCCCTACTGGAACCGTATCGCGGGATGGCAGGTGCGAAACATGGGCACGGTCGGGGGCAATATCGCCAATGGTTCTCCTATCGGTGATACCCCGCCCGTCCTGATCGCGCTTGGCGCAGAGATCACGCTCCGCCACGGTGCTGCCCGTCGAAACGTGCCTCTTGAAAAGTTCTTTATAGACTATGGCAAGCAGGACCGCGCACCGGCGGAATTTGTCGAGAGCATTCAGGTTCCCCTGCCCGGCCCCGATGATTTGAACGCCGCCTATAAAATCTCCAAACGGCGCGACGAGGATATCTCGTCGGTGGCCGTTGGCATCCATATGACGGTAACCGGAAACGTCATCAGCAATGCCCGCATTGCCTTTGGCGGCATGGCCGCGACACCCAAACGTGCGACGGCGGCAGAAGCTGCGCTGAATGGTCAGCGCTGGACGCGAGAAAACTTCGAGGCCGCCGCAGCAGCGCTGGCCGAGGATTTCGAACCGCTTACGGACTGGCGCGCCTCCGCGGCGTATCGAAAGCTCTCTGCTCAGAATCTTCTGCGCCGTTTTTATCTGGAACAGGATGCGCAAAGCGCCGCTCCCGTTCAACTCATCAACGCTTAAAGCAAGGAGACGCAAAAATGAAAGACAACGTTTCCATTACCGGCACCGCCCACAGCGACCGCATTCATGACAGCGCGTCAAAACACGTCACGGGCGCGGCAGACTACACCGACGACATTACGCTGCCCGAAGGCACGTTGCATGCCTATCTAGGTGTCTCGGATGTTGCCCATGCGACGCTTTTGGACATCGACTATACCGATGTTCTGGCAACTCCGGGCGTGATCGGCATCCTAACCGCCGAGGATGTGCCAGGCGTCAACGACCTAAGCCCCACGGGACGGAATGATGAGCCAGTTTTCCCCACTGATTTGATTCAATTTCATGGCCAACCCCTGTTTGCGGTGATCGCAGAGACACGGGACATTGCGCGCCACGCCGCAGAAAAAGCCAAGATCAACTGTGATGTTTTACCCCATGCGCTTGATCCCATTCAGGCGCAACAGGCGGGATACCCACACGTCACCGCTCCGTTGAAACTCGAACGCGGCGATGTCGATGGGGCGTTTGAAACCGCCAGCAATCGGATCAAGGGCAGGATCGCTGTAGGCGGACAGGACCACATGTACCTCGAAGGGCATATCGCCTTGGCCATTCCCGGGGAAGACGATGATATCATCGTGCATTCCTCCACGCAGCACCCCTCCGAGGCGCAGCATATGGTGGCTCAAGTTCTCGGCGTGCCCTCGAATGCGGTTGTGGTGAACGTGCGCCGCATGGGCGGCGGGTTCGGCGGCAAGGAAAGCCAGATGAACCTGTTCTGCGCTGTTGCCGCAATGGCGGCGAAAAAGTGGAACCGCGCCGTGAAGATCCGCCCCGACCGGGACCAAGACATGACGGCTACGGGGAAACGCCACGATTTTGTAATCGATTACGATGTGTCTTTCGACGCAGCGGGACGCATCGAAGCGGTGAATGGCAGCTTTGCTGCACGGTGCGGTTTTTCATCCGACCTCTCGGGCCCCGTGACCGACCGTGCCCTCTTTCACGCCGATAACGCTTATTTTTACCCGAATGTGCGGCTTGAAAGCCATCCGATGAAGACCAACACAGTCTCCAACACGGCTTTTCGTGGCTTTGGCGGCCCGCAGGGTGTGGTGGCGGCTGAACGAATTATCGAAGAGATCGCCTATGCCACAGGCCAAGATCCACTGGACGTGCGCAAGGCGAACTTCTACGGCGGCAAAGGGCGAGACATCACGCCCTATCATCAGAAAGTCGAAGACAGCATTCTCGAACGGCTTGTCGAGGAGTTGGAAACCACCTCTGACTACCGCCAGCGCCGCAAAGACATCATGGCCTTCAATGAGACCTCGCCGGTGCTCAAAAAGGGGATTGCCCTGACCCCGGTCAAGTTCGGGATCTCGTTCACGGCGACGTGGTACAATCAGGCCGGCGCATTGGTGCATGTCTATAACGACGGCTCGATCCACCTGAACCACGGCGGCACAGAGATGGGTCAGGGGTTGAACACCAAGGTGGCACAGATTGTCGCCGAGGCGTTTCAGGTCGATTTTGAGCAGATCAAGATTACCAAGACCACCACTGAGAAAGTGCCGAACACGTCAGCAACCGCTGCCTCCAGCGGAACCGACCTGAACGGCATGGCCGCGCTCAACGCGGTGGAACAAATCAAAGCGCGGTTGGTCGAGTTCGCGACAAGAACTTGGGGTGTTACCGCAGAAGAGGTAAGTTTCCACGCCAATCATGTGTTTATTGGCAAAGACATCCTGACATTTGCGGCCTTCATCAAGCAGGCCTATCTTGCCCGCGTGCAGCTTTCGGCGGCCGGTTTCTACAAGACGCCGAAAATTCACTGGGACCGCGCCAAAGGCCAAGGGCGTCCGTTCTATTACTATGCTTACGGGGCAGCATGCTCTGAAGTGACAATCGACACATTGACGGGCGAATACCGTGTCGAGCGTACCGACATCCTGCATGATGTGGGCCGCTCCCTCAATCCGGCGCTCGACAAAGGCCAGGTCGAAGGCGCGTTCATCCAAGGCATGGGCTGGCTCACAACCGAAGAGTTATGGTGGGACAATGCCGGACGACTGCGGACCCATGCGCCCTCTACATATAAAATTCCCCTCGCTTCCGACCGCCCCCGCATATTCAACGTGAACCTCGCCGACTGGTCGGAGAACCGCGAACTGACCGTGAAGCGCTCCAAGGCGGTAGGAGAGCCGCCCTTCATGCTTGGCATTTCGGTGTTCGAAGCGCTGTCGATGGCCGTCGCTTCGGTGGCCAACTACCGCGCGTGTCCGCGTCTTGATGCGCCGGCCACGCCGGAACGGGTGTTGCTGGCTGTGGCACGGTTGCAGGCCGAGGGGTGAACCATGTCGAATAACGCCGTTTCTTTGGATGAATTTCTTGCGGCACATGCATCGGTCATTCGCGTCGCACTGACCCGCGTACGTGGCTCCTCCCCCGGAACGAGGGAACTGAGATGTTTGCCTCTGCCCAAGGGCTTTGGGGAACGATAGGCGGTGGCCAGCTGGAATTTCTGGCCATCCAAGCAGCGCGGGACATGCTGCAGAGTGGAGATTTGGTGCGAGAGTTGGACGTGCCGCTTGGCCCTGAGATCGGCCAATGCTGCGGGGGAAGGGTCGAAATCCGCCTGACACGGATGCGGTCATCAGACAAGCGCGCCGCAGCGGACCGGGCTCGCGAGACAAAAGCCGCCCTGCCTCATGTCTATGTCATGGGGGCTGGTCATGTCGGGCGGGCCTTGGCCGACCTGTTTCAACATTTGCCCGTCAGATGCATCCTGATTGACACCCGAACCGAGGAGATCGCCCTCAATACGGCAGCGGTAGAGACCCGTATCAGCGTGCTGCCAGAGGCCGATATCTGGAGCGCGCCAGCAGGCAGTGCTTTTATCGTTCTGACCCATGATCATGCGTTAGACTTTCTGCTGACCTCCGCCGCGTTGGAACGGGGTGATGCCTTGTACGTCGGTATGATCGGCTCGGCGACCAAGCGCGCAAAATTTAAAAACTGGGCGCGCATGCACTGCGACGGCCAAACGATCGAAGATTTGAATTGCCCCATTGGGGCATGCGGTAGCCGCGACAAGCGGCCCAGCGTCATTGCAGCCTTCGTGGTTGCCGAGGTGATCGCTGAATTGACCACTGAAACTGCCGCAACCGCCCCGATCGGGGCAATAGAAGCGCCCCACGGGCGCGCATATCTGGGCCGAACGGGGAGACTGGCCTGATTGGCCAGAGGCGTTCCGCCCTATCAGTGGAGGAGACCGTCATGGACGGGAGGATTTATAACTACAAGCTGTTTGCACGCAGCGATTTTAACGCTTTTTGGGCGTTATTTACCGACAACCTTGTGAACTTGCTGATCCTGACTGGCGTTTGCCAGTTCGTGTTTCAGATGCCACCCGAGATCGTTTTTGGCCGCATCGTACCCGGCGCGGCCATCGCCATTTTGGCCGGTGTTGCGGTCTATACCTATATGGCCAAATGGGCAGCCAACAAACAGGGCAAAGACGTGACCGCCCTGCCCTATGGCATCTCGACACCCGTGATGTTCGTCTATCTGTTCGGAGTCATCGGGCCAATCTACTGGGCCACGAACGACCCGTTGCTGGCATGGCAGGTCGGCATCGGGGCTGGCTTCATGGGCGGTGTCGTCGCTGCACTTGGGGCTATCGTCGGGCCGTGGTTGAAAGAGATCACGCCGCGCGCGGGCATGCTGGGCACCCTATGCGGCATCGCGCTTGTGTTTATCGGCTCGGTGCCCTTGGCGCAGATTTTCGAAAGCCCGATCATCGCCTTCACGTCGTTGTTGTTCATCCTATGGGGGCTGATCGGACGGTTTCGCCTTCCGGGCAACTTGCCTGCCGGTCTGGTGGCAATCGCTGCGGGTACAGTGATCGCCATTGTCTTGGGGAGTCCAAAGTTGACGTAAGCGGAATCGGGTTCTACCCGCCGGTTCCCTACATCGGCGATCTGCTTGCCGGCATTCAGTACCTGTTCGCGAACCCTGAACTGTTCCTCGTGCTGATCCCGGTGCAGATCTACAACTTCATCGAAACCATGAACAACGTGGAATCTGCGGAAGCGGCAGGCGACCACTATCCGGTCGGTCTGTGTCAGGTTACCGATGGGGCGGGCACGATGCTGGGCGCACTCTTTGGATCGCCCTTTCCGACGACTGTCTACATCGGCCATCCCGCCTACAAACGGCTTGACGCACATGCGGGCTATATCATTGGTGTTGCTGTCGTCATCGCCGCTGCCGCATTTGTCGGGCTCTTGTCGTTCCTTGCAGGTCTGATCCCGGTTGCCGCGGCCGCACCGGTCTTGGTCTTCGTATCCGTCAGCCTGATCACCAATACGGCATGGGCGGTAAAGCCGATGCATATGGCCGCCGTGTCCTTCGCCATCCTGCCGCATATCTCGGCCTTCTTGGTGACCAAATGGGGTTCGTTGATGAATGCCCTGCGCAGTTCCGGCGTTGAGGGTCTGCCATCTTTGGGTGACGAAGCGCTCACCGCCGCGCTTTTGATGGAAGGCGCGCATT
Organism: Sulfitobacter profundi; assembly: GCF_042661425.1. NCBI lineage: Bacteria > Pseudomonadati > Pseudomonadota > Alphaproteobacteria > Rhodobacterales > Roseobacteraceae > Sulfitobacter > Sulfitobacter profundi. Next base: position 773,293 of record NZ_JBHSWA010000001.1, read on the forward strand.
ACGAAGGCCATCTGGCGCTTAGTCAGGGGGCGATTATCACCGGACTTATCTGGGGTGCGATCGTCGCTGACATCATTGACGGCCGCTTCAAAATGGCAGGCGGTTTTGCAATCGCAGCGTCTTTGATGTCGTCGGTCGGGATCATTCATTCCTACAAGCTGCAACTGCCGCAGCTGGACCCGATCACCATAGGCTACTTGATCGTCGGCGCCTTCATGTACCTATATCCGTTGGTCGCACCGAAAGAGGACCTAGAGCACCGCATTGTTGTGCCCGATGAGCCAGACTTCATGGATGAAGATATGCCCGCCCATCAGGCGTAACCAAACGATGGGCGGCAGGTCGCCGCCCCTCTAAACTCTTCCCTAGATTTGAGAAACCTATGACCCAAAAACTGCTTCGCGGTCGCCTGTTGACCTTTCACCGCGCGCCGCAAGATGGCTCTGATACCCAAGCTTACACCTACCTTGAAGATGCCGGTTTGTTGATCAGCGATGGCATCATTCAAGGCAGTGGTCCCTTCGACAGTATATTGGCCAAAGCCCCCGATGTGCCGATCACGGATCACCGCCCTCATTTGATGATGGCAGGTTTCATCGACACCCATATTCACTTTCCGCAGGTGCAGGTGATCGCCTCATGGGGTTCGCAACTGCTGGACTGGCTCAACAATTACACTTTCCCGGAAGAAACGCGCTTTGCCTGCGAAGACCACAGTCACCGCATGGCACAGGCGTTCTTTGACCAGTTGGTTGCGCATGGCACGACCAGCGCCGCCGCATATTGTTCGGTTCACAAGACCTCGGCGGACGCTTTTTTCTCAGAAGCGACGCGGCGCAATATGCGGATGCTGGGCGGTAAGGTCTTGATGGACCGCAATGCGCCAGCCGATCTCCTCGACACACCGCAGAAAGGGTATGATGAAACAAAGGCGTTGATCTCCGAATGGCACAGCAAAGGCCGGAACGGCTATGTCATAACGCCCCGGTTCGGCATCACGTCATCGCCAGAGCAGATGGAAACGGCGATGGCGCTCGGTGCGGAGCATCCTGACTGCCACATCCAGACGCATTTGTCCGAAAACAAAGATGAAATCGCCTTCACCAGAGAGCTCTATCCGCAGGCGCGTGATTATTTGGATGTGTACCAGTCCTACGGCCTGTTGCGGGACAACACACTGTTAGGACACGCCATTCATCTCGAACCTAGAGAGGTTGACGCGCTGGCGGAAACCGGCGCGCATCCCGTGTTCTGCCCCACTTCGAACCTTTTTCTCGGCAGCGGTCTGTTTGATCATCGCAACCTAACTGCGCGTGGCGTTCAGAGCGGGATTGCGACGGACGTGGGCGCGGGCACAAGCTATTCGATGCTCCAAACCCTGAAGGAGGGCTATAAAGTTCTGCAGCTACAGGGGCAATCTATGCATCCGCTCCAAGCTTTCGATTGGGCCACACGAGGCAACGCCAATGTTCTGGGTCTGGAGGACAAAATCGGTACGTTGGCATCGGGAACGGAGGCAGACGTTGTGATTTTGAACTCATCTGCCACAAGCGCGATGGCCCTGCGCATGGAGCGCGCCGAGAGCCTCGCGGAGGAGTTGTTCGTGCTGCAAATCATGGGGGACGACCGCGCTGTCGAAGAAGTCTACGTGAGTGGCGTTGCTCAAAAAGCTTGCCAAGACCGGCCTGCAGGGGTGGTTCGCTTCAGTGGGGGGATTACCGCCTAGCGCCTCGCGCAGGTTCTGCCGATTGATCGCGATTTACCGCAGCCTGCCCTTATGTTTGGCGAAGGGCTCGGGGCTGCGGGTCTCGTTCCTGCACGCAAAGCAAAACAGCGCGTTGCCGAAATGCTCACCGGCGTGGTTCAGCCGCAGAAGGAACACGACGTCATGCCGCCCGCTCGCACCTGACATGGGTGTCGCGCAACTCCCGGAGCTCTTGCGGGCCTTTGACGCAGCCTTCCCGCACATCCGGACAGCGCGGCGCGAAAAGGCACCCGCGGCGTGCGGCAAACGGGTCCGCCGCCGCCGCGCCCAGCTTTTGTTCCGGCAGCCCTACCTGTGGGTCCGGCAACAAGGTCGCGGCAAGAAGGGCACGTGTATAGGGATGGCAGGGATTTTCGAAAAGTGTATCGGTTCCGGCTTCTTCAATCTTTTGCCCAAGGTACATGACAGCCACGTGGTCGGCCAAATGCTCGACCACGGCCAGATTGTGGCTGACGAAAACCATCGTGAGGCCAAGCTCTTTCTTGAGCGAAAGCAGCAGATTGATGATCTGCGCCTGTACCGAGACATCAAGTGCCGAGGTCGGCTCGTCACAGATCAGCACACGTGGGCCGAGGATGAGCGCGCGGGCGATGGCGACACGCTGCCTTTGCCCGCCCGAAAGCTCGCCGGGATAGGCATCGGCCAATCGCGCGGGCAGCCCCACCAGATCGAGCATTCGCTTGACCTCGGCGTCGACATTTGTGCCGCCGTGCAGGCGCAGCGGCTGGCCGACGAGGGTCTGAATGCGCTTGACCGGGTTGAGCGAGGCATTGGGGTTCTGAAACACCGGTTGGATCAGCCGCACGCGGTCGGCCACCGGCATGGCGCCGATCTTCCGGCCCGCGATCTCGACCTCGCCTTGGTCTGGCTGCAACAGGCCCAGCATAATGCTGACCGCCGTGCTTTTGCCGCAACCGGATTCGCCGACGAGCCCAAGCGTTTCGCCCTCGGACACCTCAAGCGACAGGTCGTTGACCGCCACCAGCTCCTCGGTCGGAGCGAACATGCCGCGGCGCAGACGGTAGGCTTTGCGGATGTTGGTCATTCGGATCATGGGCGGCGTCATGCTGCCACCTCCGCTGCCTTGACACATTCAACGAAATGGCCGGGACCGGTGTCGACGCGCGGCACCGGGTCATTGATGCAGCCCGGTCCCGCAAGGGCGCAGCGGTCGCGAAAGGCGCAGCCCTGCATTGTGCCGATCAGCCCCGGCACGCGCCCCGGAATGGCGGGCAATTCGCTCCCGCGCGGGGTGACGCCCGGCACCGGGATCGCAGCAAGTAGGCCTTGGGTATAGGGGTGGCGCGGCGCGGCAAAGAGGTCAGCGGCGGGCGCGCGTTCGGCGATGCGTCCGGCGTACATCACCGCGACATCGTCAGCGATGGCCGCGACCACGCCCAGATCATGCGTGATTAGCAAAAGCGATAGGCCAAGATCGCTTTGCAGCTCGCCCAGAAGCGCCAAGATCTGGGCTTGAATGGTTACATCCAGCGCGGTCGTCGGCTCGTCCGCGATCAGCAGTCCGGGCCGCCCCATGAGCGCCGAAGCGATCATGATGCGCTGGCGTTGGCCGCCGGAGAACCCGTGCGGATATTGCGTCAGGCGCGCCGCCGGATTGGCGATGCCCACGCGGTCGAGCATCTCGATGGCGCGGGAGTTAGCGTCCTTACGGCTCAGCTTTTCGTGGCGCATGACGCCTTCGGTCAGCTGTCGCCCGATGGTCAGCGTCGGATTCAGCGCGCTGGTCGGATCCTGAAAGATCATCGCAACATCACGGCCACGCAGCTTTGCCAGCTTGCCATCGGTCCTCGTGGTCAGATCCTGACCCGCCATCTGAAAGCGGTCGGATGTGACCTTGGCGTAGCGCGGCAGCAGTCCCATGATCGAGGTCGCGGTCAGCGATTTGCCGCAGCCCGACTCGCCCACAAGGCAGAGCGTCTCGCCTTTGGCAATTTGCAGATCCACCCCGCGAACCGCGTTCAAGATGCCCCGTTCGGTGGGGATCGAAACGCGCAGGTTGCGAATATCAAGCATCATCTCGGTCATTTCCGTGCAGGTCCCGTTATATCGCGCAGTCCGTCGCCAAAGAGGTTCACAGCCAGCACCAGCAGACAGAGCGCCGATCCGGGAAGGGCGATCAGCCACGGATCAAACAGAATATTGTCGCGACCCTCGGAAATCATCAGCCCCCAGCTTGGCGTCGGGGGGCGCACCCCCAGCCCGAGAAAGGAGAGCGCGGCTTCCAGAAGGATTACGTTTGCGACCTCCAGCGAGACGACGACAAGGATCGTGGCGCGCATGTTGGGCAGAATCTCGAGGAATAGGATGCGGGTTCGGCTCGCCCCGATGGCCCGCAGGCCCATGATGAATTCCTGATGTCGAAGGCTTTGTGCGGCAGCGCGGGTGACGACGGCGAACCGATCCCAGAGCAGCAGACCCAGAACCGTGATCAGCGTGATCAGCGACGCGCCGCCAAGTGCCACCGCCGCCAGTGCGATCAGCACGATGGGCAGCGACAGCCGGGTTGTGATGGCGAAGCTGATAACCATGTCGATCCAGCCGCCAAAATAACCTGCAAGAAGGCCCAGCGTGATGCCGATGGCACCCGAGACGAGGATAACCCCCAGCCCCACACCCAGAGACACCCGCGCGCCATAGATCAGGCGCGACAGGTAGTCGCGGCCAAGGTGATCGGTGCCCAGAAGGTGTTCGGGCACGGAACGGTCATGCCAGAACGGCGGCAGAAGGCGGCGCGTCAGGTCCTGCGCGATCGGGTCATGCGGGGCGAGCAACGGCGCCAACAGCGCGATCAGAATGATCCCCGCCAGCAGCGTGCCGCCAATCAGCGCCCCGGTATTGCCGCGCATCTTGCGCCAAAGGCTGGGCCGTGCGGTTTCCATGGTGACTTCGGACATCAGGAAGCCCCCGCAGGCGCGGATCAAGTACAGCGTTTAGAATGTCGGCCAGTGTGGTCAGAACGACGTAGAGCAGCGACAGGATCAGGATAATCGCCTGCATCACCGGCAGGTCACTGCGCAGCAGCGATTCCCAAGCCAGCCGCCCCAGCCCGTTCAGCGCAAAAACGCTCTCGATCACGATGGACCCGGACAGAAGCTGGCCCAGTTGCACGGCCGCCAGCGATACCAGCGGCAGCACCGCGTTGCGCAGCGCGTGGCGTGAAATCACCAAGTGCATTGGCAGCCCTTTGGCTTTGGCCGCTCGGATGTACTCTGTGGCCAGCACATCGATCATGCCCGAGCGGGTGATCCGCATAAGTTCTGGAATGGCGTAATAGCTCAGCACGATTACCGGCAGGATATAGCCCTGCCACGTGTCCGCACCTGAAATCGGCACCATGCCGTACCAGACGCCGAAGACGACGATGGCCATGAGCCCCAGCCAGAAGCTCGGGATCGCCTGTCCCGAGACGGCGATCACCAGCGCGAGGCGGTCAATCCAGCCATTCGGCCGCAGCGCCGCCGCGACGCCCAAGGGCACGGCGATCACCAAGGCAACGATGAAGGAGACGAACCCCAACGTCAGGGTGACGCCGACACGATTGCCGATGATCTCGGTCACCGGCACGTTGAAATAAATGCTCTGCCCCAAATTTCCGGTCAGCGCGCTGCCGATCCAATCGAGATATTGCACAATCAGCGGCCTATCGAAGCCATAGGCGATACGGACCGCCTCGGCGTCCTCAGCCCTGCCGCCGGAGCCCGCGATGGCAATCGCCGGGTCGCCCGACAGGAACATCAGCCCGAAGCTCAGCGCTGAAACGGTCAAACAGACCAGCAGCGCCACGGCCAAGCGTTTGGAGATGAAAGAGAGCATCGGTCTTTCCATTAATAGGGGCCGGACAGTGGGGAGCGGTCCGCCCGGCCCTGTTCCGCTGGAGGGGTCAGCCTATTTCCAGCTGGCCGCCCACCAACGGGCGAACTCGTCGGGGTGCGGGGTGAAGTTCAGGTCGTTGGACAGCCCGTAGTTGACGTTGAAGTTGTACATCGGCATCCAATAGGCCTCGTCCGCGACCTTCTTGACGGCCTTGGCGTAGTTCTCGGCGCGCACCTCGCGGTCGGATGCGGTATCGGCCTCGGTCAGCCATTCAGCCAGTTCGGCGTCCTGCACAAGATCGTCCGCGCCGCCGCCAAAGAAGTTCGACAGGATAAACGCCGTGTCGCCAATGCCGTAGCTGCCCCAGTTCGAAAAGAACGCCGGAAGCTCCTTGGCGCGCCACTTGCCGATACCCGAGGAATATTGCTGTTCGTTCAACTCCAGCGTCACGCCGACATTCGCGAGGTCCGCAGCCACAGCCTCGGCCGTCGGGCGGGGCATGGCGGCAAACACCATTTCCATCTCGAAGCCGTCTTCATAGCCTGCTTCGGCCAACAGAGCCTTGGCTTTCTCCGGGTCGTATTCATAGGCCGGAACGTCCTGCGCGCACCCGAATTGGGCCGGGTTGCAGGGGTATTCAGCACCTCGGAGGCGCCGCCCGCGAAAGCTTCGACAATCGCGCCTCGGTTGGTGGCATGGATTAGCGCCTGACGTACCTTCTTGTCGGCAATCGGCGTGTCGCCCGCCATCGCTTCTGGAGCAAAACCCACATATCCGATGCGCATGATCGGCGCGCTGATGATTTGAACCCGGCCTTCCAGACGCGACGCCTGATCCGGGGAATGCGCCAGATCCAGTCAAGCGAGCCCGACATCAGCTCGGCATACTGGGTGTTCATTTCGGGGATGGTACGGACGGTGATCTTGTCGATGGTCGCGCCACCCTTGGGGCTGCCGGCGTAGTGATCTTCGAACCGCTCCATCTCGTATCGAATGCCCGGCTCTTGGCTCACCAGCTTGTACGGCCCGGTGCCGATCGGCGTGGCGGCTATCCCGGCAGACCCGTTTTCAGCAAAGAACTCATGCGGATAGATCGGAAGCGCATCGGCCAGCATCTCGACCGCGCCGGCAAAGGGCTTGGACATATTGATGCGCACCTTGTAATCGCCCAGCATCTCGACGTTGTCGATCCAGTCGACCGAAATCGAATAGCGGGTGCCGTATTCCGGGGTGATCACGGTATTGAGCGTTTCGACCACGTCGGCGGCGGTGAAATCGGCGCCATTGTGGAACTTCACACCCTGACGCAGAGTGAACTCCATCGTCAGCGGGCCGGTGAATTCCCAAGATTCCGCCAAGGCGGGCACGATCTCTCCCGTGTCGAGGTTCTTGTAAAGCAACCCGTCATAGATGTGCCGCGCGAGGATCAGGCCCTGACGACCGGCGATCTTATAGGTGTCAAGCGGCTCGGGTTCGGCGGCGAAGGCCACGTTGAGCGTATTGGATGCCTTGTCGGCCAATGCGGGCGTGCCCAGCATCAGCGCTGTGCTGGCGGCAAGCGCCGCCATCCCGGTGAAACGTTTTCTAGATACAGTTTGAATCATGGGTCTCTCTGTCGGTTGAGTGAAGTGAAGAAAGGTGGTGCCGGTTTTCCGGTTCTAGGAAGGCTGCTTTGCGCCCCGCGTGATGTCGGCCAGTGTCTCGCCCGCGCGCAGGCGTTCGAGAATCCCGACCTCGTCTTCCTGCATCTTGCGGGCGCGCGCCGCGTGGTTTGCGGCCTGTTTCTTGTCCAGCACGACAACGCCGTTTTCGTCGGCCAGGATCATGTCGCCAGGCCGGACGGAGACACCGCCACAGCCCACGGTCACGTTGAAGTCGCCGCCAAGCCGGCGCGGCTTGGTGGTGATTGGCGAGCGGCCGCGGCACCAGACCGGGAAGTCTTCGTGCTCTATGGCGGACCGGTCGGTGACAAAGCCATCAATCACCGCGCCCACCACGCCGCGCGCCTTGGCGGCGGCGGTGGTAACCGCGCCCCAGCAGGCATGGCGCAGATCGCCGCAACGGTCGATGACAATGACCTGACCGGGTTTCGCGGCAGAGAGTGCATCGGTGAGCATCGCGCCATCGTCGCCTTGTATGCGCACGGTCAGCGCCGGGCCAAATACCCGACGGCCGGGCAACAGCCCCTGCAGCGACGGCGCCATGAAGCCGGTTTCAAGGAAATGGCCCAGCGTCGCCGTTTCGATGTCCGAGAGGTCGAGTTGGGGTGTCATGCTCTGTCCTGTCGCCTGTTTTCTAGGAAAAGGATGGCGGCGAGAGAGCTAATGGGTCAAATAGCCGGGAGTTATGACAGGCATAACCCCCGGGCCGGGATGCGGTGCTCAGACCGCCGCGGTGACGATGAATTCCACCTTGTAGTCAGGCGTGGCCAGCTTGGCCTCGCCACAAGCGCGCGCGGCCGGATTGGCAGGATCAATCCATGCGTCGTAAACCGCGTTCATCTCTTGGAAATTTGCCATATCGTCCAGCCAGATAATAACCTGCAACAGCTTGGATTTACTGCTGCCCGCCTCATCCAGCAGGCGGTCGATGGCATTCAGGCAGTCCTGGGTCTGGGTGGCGACATCCGCACCGGCGGTGCCGACTTGGCCGGCGAGGTAGACGGTGTTGTTGTGAATGACGGCCTGGCTCATGCGCGGGCCTGGGTGCAGTCGTATGATGCTCATGCTTTTCGCTTTCCGATTAAATGAGCGGCAAGCCTATCCGACGGCGGGCGAAGCGCACAGTTGCGCCACATAGGCGCTGTCAATCACAGGCATTCGCATTGACTATGTGGCCAGTGACCAAAAATAGGGCATTCTCAGCCAACCCGAACAAAATCGAGTCGCCCCCATGATCACCCAATCGCAATCCGACCTGAACTGGAACCTGCTGCGCATGTTCTACATGATTGCGAAAGAGCAGAGCATCACCAAGGCGGCCAGGCAGCTGGGCCTAAGCCAGCCTTCGGTCAGCAATGCGCTGCAAAAGCTCGAAGCGCAACTCGATTGCCAGTTGGTCTTCCGCGACAGCCGCCATTTCGAACTGACGACACGCGGCGACAAGATTTTTCAGGAATGCCGCGATATCTTTCACAGTGCCGAGCGGATCAGCCTTCTGGTGCGCAATGCTGAAGAAGAGGAACGGGGGCAGGTCCGGTATCAGATCATCAGCAATCTGGTGTCACCGATGTTGGACGAGTTGCTGCGGCTTTATCATCAGCGCTATCCTTCCGTGGCCTTTCAAAGCGAGGTCCAGAACAGCCAGTCCATCGTCCGCTCGATCCAACAGGGGCGCGGCACGATCGGATTTTGCCTCTTGGCCAAACCGTTGGTCAATCTGCCGTCGATCCGCCTATTTCGAGAAGAGTTCCTTGTCTTCTGCGGTGCCGAGCATCCGCTCTTCGGGCAGGAGACCGTGGCACTGCGGGATCTCAGGCACGAGCCCTTCATCAGCTTCGCCTGCGCCACCGAAGGCATGGGGCTCGAGCCGATGTCGGTTCTGCGCGAAGGCACCCGGCTGGGCAGCCGCATCAACGGGCTGAGCACCAACATAGAAGAGGTTCGCAGGATGATCGTGGCCGGCCTTGGCGTTGGCATCCTGCCGCTGATGACCGCGCAGGACGACATCCGGCGCGGCGATCTCTGGCCGCTCAAGATCACCGACGAGGCCATCGGCGCCGATGTCTATCTCGTGCACGCCCCGAGAGAGAAGCTGTCGCCCTCGGAGCAGAAATTCGTCGATATCGCGGAGGAACTACTGGCGCTTTACCCCGATATGGCGTGATCGCGCGCTAGGTTGGCCGCAGCCAAGTCCTGAAGCGCCATGCCTGCGGATTTGAAAACGGTGCGTGCTGTGTCATCCCTCCGGCCCGGATGCGCCCTTTGGCACAATTCGGCCAGATCGGCACGGATGTGGCCCGGCGTGATCTGCCCTGCGTCCAGCGGCTGAGCAAGGTCACCCGCCAGAGAGGCCCCGGCGCGCAGATCAACGAACAGCTCCGCCTGCGTGATCGCCTGATCGTCGCTTTCGCGCATATCACCCTTAAAGGCACCAATCAGGTCAAGGTGACTGCCGGGTTTGAGCCAGTGGCCATGGATGATCGGCGCTGTCGAGGCGGTGACTGTGCTGATCACATCCGCGGCTCGGCACGCCACTTCGAGGTCACGCGCGGCTTGCGCAGGCAGACCCTGTGCGCGGAGCGCTTCGGCGACAGCCACCGCCTTTTCGCGGCTGCGCCCCCATATCGATACCGTTGTGTAAGACCGCACCGCACAATGCGCCGCCGCCACGGCGAGCGAAAGCTGCCCGGTGCCGACGATCAGCAAATGACGGGCGTCCTTACGTGCGAGGAAATCCGCCGCCAGTGCCGAGGCCGCCGCCGTGCGCCGCGCGGTCAATGCGTCGCCATCCAGCGCCGCCTGCATCTGTCCGGTTTCGCCATTAAACAACAGATACCCTGCATTGATCGTCGGGCACCCTTTGGCGGCGTTGCCGGGAAAAAGGTCACCACCTTGACGCCGATGCTTTCACCCGGAACCCATGCGGGCATGATCAGAAGCGAGGCCTCGCTGCCATCGGGCTGAGCGATGCTCAGCACCTGCCGGTCCGGGGCCTGCACCGCGTTGCCGCAGTACCAGTCGCGCAATTGCCCGATCAGATCGGGCCAGCCCAGCGCCGCTTCAAGCGCCTCATGTCCGATCAATGCGCTCATCGATCGGCCCGATTGACGACGGCATGCAGCAAGATATTCAGCCCGGCGACGAAATTCTCGGGCGTGCAATTTTCTTCGTTATTGTGGGTGATGCCGTTTTCGCAGGGCGTGAAGATCATCGCGGTCGGGCAATGGGTGGCAAGGAAATAGGCGTCATGGCCTGCTTGGCTCTGGATATCCCGCCAGTTGAAACCCATTCGGATCGCCTCATCGCGGATGCCGTCGATCATCTCGTGATCGAAGATGTCGCCACCCCATTCCCATTCATCTTCGATCTGCGCCTCGCAACCACAGCGCGCAGCGGATTCATAAAGCGCACGGCGCATCTTTTCCGCCATCGCACGGGTCGTGATCGGATCGGGATGCCGGACGTCGCAAACCGCCTCGGCCTTGTCCGACAGGATGCCCGGTTTATTGGGCCAGGCGGTCAACCGTGCGGCGGTGGCCTTGCCGTCATGAACCGCGAAATCCCAGCCAATGTCGTCCACCGCCGTCAGCCAGCGCGCCCCTGCCGCCAGTGCGTTCTTGCGCAGATCCATCGGCGTCGGCCCGGTGTGCGAGGTCTGGCCCTTGAACGACGCCCGCATGCCGCGCACAGGGTAACCGCCGGTGACGATGCCGACCTGCCTATTTTCTGCGTCAAGGATCGGCCCCTGCTCGATATGCAGCTCGAAATAGGCGTCGATCTCCCCGCCTTACAGGCGCGGTCGCCCTTGTAGCCGATCCGCTCCAGCTCATCCCCAAAGCGCGCGCCATCGTCGCCGACTAGGTCATGCACCCAATCGATATCGTATTTTCCGATAAAACAACCCGACGCGACCATCGGCGGCGAGAACCGCGCGCCTTCCTCATTGGTCCAATCGACAACGACGATAGGGCGTCTGGTGACATGGCCCGCATCGTTGAGGCTGCGGATCACTTCCAGCCCGGCCAGCACGCCTGCGATGCCATCAAAGCGCCCGCCGTTAATCTGGGTGTCGAGATGGCTGCCGATCAGGATGGGCGGCAGGTCGTTATCGGTGCCGTCGCGGCGACCAAAGATATTGCCGACGGCGTCCACCTCGACGCTCAGCCCGGCCTCTTCGCACCAGCTACGAAACAGGTCTCGCATGGCTTGGTCGTCATCGCTCAGCGTCAGGCGCGACAACCCGCCCGGGCGGCCTTTGCCGATCTCTGCCGAGGCTTCAATGGTCGACCAGAACCGATCGAGGTCAACGCGGGTATCGGGAGTTATTGACATGAGAAACTTTCTTTCTTGAGAGCCGGGATCAGAACAGGAGGCCCGGAAGATCGGTAATTAGAGCAGGAAACAGGACAAGAAGCAGCAACACGCCGACCATCACGCCAAGCAGCGGCACGAGGTATTTAAACGAGTCGCTAAGCGGAATTTGCCCCACACGACAGGCGGCCATCAGGTCAATGCCAAGCGGTGGGGTGTTCGCGCCGATGGCAAGGTTGATGGTCAGCAAAATGCCAAAGTAGACGGGGTCGATACCGTAGTGGCCAAGGATTGGCAGGAAGACCGGCGCGAGGATCAGAATGATCGCGATGCTTTCCATGAACGTGCCGAGGATCAACAAGACCGCCATCATCATCAGCAAGGCAACAGTGCCGCTTTCGGTCGCCTGCGTGATCCCTGCAACGGCCATCTGCGGCACCTGTTCGGCAGCGAGGATCCAGCCAAAGACCGACGCCGCGGCAATCACCAGCAAGATCACACCGGTCATTTCCGTAGTCTCACGCAAGAGTTGGGCCAGCATCTTGAGGCTCAGCGCGCGATAGACAAAAATGCCGATAAAAAGCGCATAGGCCACGCCGATGCCCGCAGCTTCGGTCGGGGTAAATATCCCCAGTCGTATCCCACCGACAATGATGATCGGCGCTAGCATCGCGAGGATCGAGCCCTTTGCGGCACGGCCAAGTTCACCCCAAGAAAACGGCTCTCCGCCCTGCCATCCGTTGCGGCGCGAAATCCACCACGCTACCAACATCAGCCCGAGGCCCAGAAGGATGCCGGGTATGATCGCGGCCACGAAAAGTTGGCCGATTGAGCTGTTGGTGGCGGTGCCATAGACGATCAGCACGATTGAAGGCGGTATCACGGTGCCGAGCGACCCCGCGCAGCCCAGAGCTGCCGCGCTGAACCCCGGCGCATAGCCTTGGTCGCGCATTGCAGGCAGCATCATCGTCCCGATCGCCACCACATCGGCCACGCCAGACCCGGAAAGCGAGCCGAACATCATGCAAGCAATGATCATGACCATCGCCAGCCCGCCGGTGCGCCGCCCGATGAGCGCCGAACACAGTGCAATGATCCGGGGTGCGAGCCCGCCATGGACCATTAACAGCCCGGCCAAAAGAAACAGTGGGATTGCCAGCAGCGTAAAGCTGTTGATCCCTGCCACGGCCCGCTGGGCCACAACGATCATCGGCGCAGCATCGGCAATCAGCAGGTAGAACATCGACGACAAGCCCAACGCGACGGCAATCGGCGCGTCCAGCAGCACCAATACAACGAAGACCACGAGAAGAAGAGCAAGCGCAAGGCTCATGTCCGGCCCCCTTTCAGGATGAGGCCCAGAAGGGCGAGACCGCAGCAGACCGGCAGGGAGAGGTAGAACAGACCTACGGGTAGCGAGAGTGCGGTCGTCTGATGCGACCATGTGATTGCGGTCAATTTCCAGCCGGTCAAGATGAACACCGCAAGAAAAACAAAGCTCGCCAGCCAGGCAAGAACGGCCAGCCCACGGCGCAGCATCGGCGGCATGACGATCAGGTCGAGCAGCCCGGCGCGAAAATGCGAGCCGCGCACAAAGCCCGAGATCGCGCCCACGAAGGTGAGCCAGACCAACGCCAGCCGGGGCAGTTCCTCAGCCCAACGCGGTGTGGAGGAAAACAGGTAGCGCGAGATGACGACGTAGACGACCATCGCGGCAAACCCCGCCACCAGAGCGGCGCCAAACCAGCGCGCGGCACGGTCGATCAAAGTGGCCGCGCACAGCGACCCGGTCCCGAGTGTCATGGTTTCAGAAATCCTTCCGGTCCGCGACAGAGCATGCATTCGTCGCAATAGGCCGCGACAACGACCCATTCGTCTGAGATCACCTCGACCGTGTGATCGAGCCCCGGCGGCAGGCGTACGGCGGTGCCTTCGGTCATATGGTATTCCTCGCCCCCTGCCCGTAGGATCGCCTCTCCTTTAAGTGTCAGCGTAACCTCGTCCCGGGGATGGCTGTGCGCGGTGGACTTCGCCCCCTTTCGGCCGGTGGTCACGGAAAGCTTGATAAAGCCCTCTCCGCGTGCCGCCGGTGAAAACAGCACTTTCTGTGTAAAGTCGAAAAGTTGCACCGGCTCCACCGATGCAACTTCTGTGATTTCAGGCCGCAGGGTCATTTGCGGTACTGGTCAAGGATGGTCAGAAGTTCTTCGCCATAGACGTCCTTTTGGCTTTCCCAGATCGGCGCGACCGCTTCGATAAAGGCAGCCTTGTCGACCTCGTTGAACGCCATGCCCTTCGCTTCAAGCTGCGCAATCAACTCGTCATTCGCGGCGGCAACCATATCGCGCTGTTTCAGACCCCAAGTAGTGGCGGCCTCCATCACGATGGTCTGGTCCTCGGGCGAGATTTTGTCCCACGTCGCGCTCGACATGGTCAGCGTCGCGGCACCCCAGATGTGCTCAGACAGCGAGACGTACTTCTGCACCTCAAAGAAAGAGGCCGAGTAGATGATCGCCAGCGGGTTTTCCTGCGCGTCGAACAGACCTTGTTGCAGCGCTGAATATAGCTCACCGAAGGACAGCGGTGCGGGCTCAGCGCCCAGTCCTTCGAACGTAGCAAGCCGCACCTTGTCTGGTGTGACGCGGATTTTTAGACCGGCGAGGTCTTCCGGATTTTCAATTGGGCGGACATTATTGGTGATGTTGCGGAAGCCGTTTTCCCACCAACCCAAAACCTTGATGCCTTTGGCGTCCATCATCTCGGCCAGCGCGGCACCCAGATCGCCGTCAAGCGCGGCAAACGCCTGTTCGCGGGCGCCCCATGCGTAGGGCATCTCGATGATGCCCATGCGTGGCTCAATCCCTTGAAACGAGCCTGAGCCGATCAGTCCGGCCTGAACCGAGCCGAATTGTAGGCCCTCGATCACTTCTTTTTCGCTGCCAAGTTGGCCCGAAGGGAAGACCTCAATCGCGACGCGGCCCTCGGTGCGGCTGTTCACTTCGTCCGCGAACCCGCTTGCAGCGGTGTGCCAGCTGTGGCTTTCCGGCAGAACGTGGCCAAGTCGGATGGACACATCGGCAGCCAAGGCGGCAACCGGTGCAAAGGCCGCAAGGCTAACCGCCAGCAGGCCGCCTTTGATTAGGGTGGTGGGGGCTTTCATTTGGGTCTCTCCTGTTGAGCATTGATTGCCGCAGAAGAAATACCGATCACGGATTCCAAGCAAATAGGCCCAGCCTATGGTTGGGAGAGCTTTTGCCAATGCTCCTCAACGCTTAGGGCCGCGCCAGTTAGCCGGAATATCGGCCCACCGCCTATCGTCGCAACCATTTTCCTCAGGGCCGGTTTGCCAAGCACGCCGCCAATGCCAGTCCCTTGCGGGGTATTCGACTGCCGAGTGTCACGTTGGCAAGCCACTTTCTACTCGCTTTGATAGGTAATACCGGCTCTTACCTTCCGTTCGCTTCACGGCCGAGCGCTGCAGTGTAGCTTCACCAAACCGGCCATGCATGGCGCAACATTTCCGAAGAGTGAAGGTCGACAGATCGGGCGAAACGTCAATTCGCGGTGCCCACCCCAATGGACGCGATTGAATTCAGTGCTGGGAACTCTTGTGACATCGACCAATACGCCATCATAAAACGCAATGAAATGCGCAACGGCGTTGAGATACCTGCGCCTATGGCGATGCTGCCAATCGCGATAAAGAGCAGCGATTGAAACGGCGCGCATTTCGTCACTGTGAATGTTCCAAACGCGGCACCAATTAACCTCTTTAATCACCCTCTATCGATCAAAAGGCAGGCGGATAGGCCGACGGGCGTGTCCTTGAACGACAGCGATCCACCGTGCAGTTTCGCAATCGCTGCGACGATTGTAAGGCCAAGGCCATAACCGTCGATCGTTGCTGTGTTGGTACCGCGCTGGAATGGCGCCATCAGAGCTTCCATATCCGCAGCAGAGCTTTCCGAGCCCTCGTCTTCGATAACGATCGTTGCCGTCTGGGCATCGGCTTCCAACGCGACGGTGGCGCGTCGACCGTATTTGAGGGCGTTTTCGATGAGGTTTGTTACCGCGCGTTCAAGCGAGATCGGCCGCCCCATCACGGTAACGTCCCGGTCAGGTGCGAATACGCTTTGGCCCTGCCGCGACGTGAAGACCGAGCGCGCGCCTTGCACAATAATGTCAGAGCCTTCGCGGAAGGTCACATCCTTGCCCATATCCTGATAGTCCGCGACGATTGAATCGATCAGCGAGCCGAGCGAGAGCTTGCGGGGCGCTTCGACATTCATCTCGGCCCGCGTATAGGTCAGCACGCTTTCGATAATGCCTGTCATGCTGTCGATATCGGCCTCAAGCTTCTGGCGCAATTCGGAATCCGGGATCAGCGCAGTCCGCAGCCGAAGCCGCGTGGCGGGTGTTCCAAGGTCGTGACTGACCCCTGAAAGGACGGCAGCGCGGCTGGACAATTGCTGGCGCTCATCTTCGAGGAAACGGTTCACGGCGGCGACGATCTCCTGCAATTCTTGTGGTCCGGGCAACTCATAGCTCGCCGGGCCACCGATGCGTCGGCGGCTGCGTAATTGTTCGGCGAATTGAGAAAACTCAGCCGAGAGGTTCAGGATCACCGTGAGGATCGCCCCCATGGAAAGTGCGGCCAGCAGAACTGCCCACATGCGATGGTCGGCGGGCGCTGCGTCGCAGTTGAGCACCGAAGCGCCGTCAATCTCAAACCACGGGGCGCTGCCCATCTGGGCAAGCACGACCGGATCGGTGCAATAGGAGGCTACCAGTCGAAACACCTCGCCAGCCTTTTCCGCTGCCGTTTGATAGGCCCGGTTAGGAATCTCGGCCAGTTTGTAGGTAAGGTCGGGCGACAGGATCGCCATGGTGAGGGGCGCACCGGTCTGACTGTTGGCGCTGTCGGCAGAGATCAAGACGATGGTCACCCGCGCGGCGTGAGGGGCCTGCGAAATCTGGCGAAAGGCCCCGTTAGCGGCGTGGACCTGATCTTCCGGTGACAGGGCACGAATTTGCACCTCTTCGGCCGGGACGGTGCCGTTTTGCACGGCGTAGTAAAGGTTGATGCCCGCGACATAGGCCCGCTCCTGATGCGCCCGCCAGCTTGCATTTGAATTGCTCCAAAGCCAGACGGCAAGCCCGCCCGCTATGAAGGCCGCGATAATGAGGAGGCTGCCGATCGTCCGAAGGCTGCGGCGCTTGATCACGTGTCCTGTTCCATCACGTCGACCGCAAAAACGTAGCCGACCCCGCGTTCGGTTTTGAGGAATTTGGGGTGCTTGGGGTCTGCCTCAATCTTTGAGCGCAGCCGCCCGACCAGCACGTCGATGGCGCGACCAAGTCCTTCGCCCTGCGGTTCTGCCTCGCCGGTGACGTCAAGCGCGACGGCGATCTCCTCGCGGGTCAGGGGTATGTGGGGATTTGCAAGAAGCACCCGCAGCAAGGCAGTCTCGCGCCGGGAAAGGGACACCTGAACCCCGGTAGGAGAGCGCGCCTCGTTGTGCTTTGCGTCATAGGTCCAGCCGGAAAAGGTGAACGTCTTGGTGTTGCGGCGATGCACCAGCGAAGACGACCGCCGCGTTCGGTGCAGCACGGCCTTTACGCGGGCGAGCAGGAGTTCGGGGTTAAAAGGCTTGGCGATGTAATCATCGGCCCCCACCGCGTAGCCCTCCATGCGCTGGTGATCTGCCGAAAGGGCCGACACCATGATGATCGGCACGTCCTGCTCCTGTCGCAGCCGCCCACAGATATCGAGCCCGTTTTCGTCCCCCAGCATGACGTCTAACAAAATCAGATCGACCCGCCCGCCTTCGAGATGAGCCGCAACCTCGGCTTCCGTGGCAGCGGGCAGCGCGATTGTCCCGTGTTTACGGAGGAATTGCGTCATCATCTGACGCATTTCGGGGTCGTCATCGACCACCAGAATTCGGGGAATCGTCAACCGCTCTCCTCCTTAGGCTGGCGCGGGATACCGCTGCCTCGCCCCTCGTTTATGTAATATGATGCAACAAAATCCACGGCTAAGTAACAAGCTGTAACGGGCGGTGGGAATAAATGCATGTCGGGCGCAGATACCCGCTATGTCCGCATTGCATGCTTTGCCCTTCAGGCTCAGTCTCCCGTTATCCGGTCTGGGAGGGCCGTAGTTTCCACGGGAGGACATCTAATGAAAGCCTATGTAACTGGGGCAGTCTCTGCTCTGTCGATGATTGTAGCAACTTCGGCTGTTGCCGAACCGACCGCCGAAGTGCTGCACTATTGGACATCTGGCGGCGAAGCCAAATCCGTTGCCGTTCTGCAAAAAGAATTCGCTGACAAAGGCGGCAGTTGGACCGATATGCCAGTGGCCGGTGGCGGTGGTGACGCGGCGATGACCGCACTGCGCGCCCGCGTGCTGTCGGGCAATGCGCCGACGGCGGTGCAGCTCAAAGGCCCCGCAATTCAGGAATGGTACGAAGAAGGCGTTCTGGCCGATATCTCTGATGTTGCCGAAGCCAACGACTGGGACGCGGTGCTGCCCGCCTCCATCGCCGGCCATATGAAGTGTGAAGGCACATGGTGTGCCGCACCCGTTAACGTGCACCGGGTCGACTGGATCTGGGCCAATGCGGAAGTACTGAGCGCCAATGGCATTGAGATGCCGACGACTTGGGAAGAGTTCAACGCCGCCGCCGAGAAACTGCAAGAGGCCGGGATCATCCCGCTGGCGCATGGTGGACAGGCTTGGCAAGACGCCACGGTTTTTGAGGCTGTGGCTCTGGGCATCCTCGGGCCAGAAGGCTATCGCAAGGCCTTTGTAGAGCTCGACAAAGAGACACTCACTTCCGATGCTATGATTGCGGTGTTCGACCAGATGCGCATCATGCGTGGCTTTGTCGACAGCAACTTCTCGGGCCGTGACTGGAACCTCGCCACCTCGATGGTGATGAACGGCGAAGCCGCCTTCCAGATCATGGGCGACTGGGCCAAGGGTGAGTTTATGGCCGCAGGCAAAGTGCCGGGCGAAGACTTCCTCTGCGCCTCTGCGCCGGGCGAAGGCTTCCTCTACAACGTAGACAGCTTCGCGATGTTCGACGTGGATGGCGAAGACAAGAAAGCCGGGCAGCAACTGCTTGCTGAACTGGTCGTCGGTCAGAACTTCCAAAAGGTGTTCAACCTCAACAAAGGGTCGATCCCCGCCCGCACCGATGTAGCGCTGGATGAATTCGACGACTGCGCCCGTCTTTCCGCCGATGACATGCAAGCCAGTTCCGACGGTGATGCGCTGCTGCCAAGCTATGCACATGGCATGGCCCTGCGCGGCGCGCAGGCCGGTGCGATCACCGATGTGGTGACGGCGCATTTCAACTCGGACATGTCCTCTGCCGATGCGGTCCAGATGCTCGCAGACGGTATCGCGAACAGCATGTAACGCCTGCTCCTGCCCCCGCGTTTTCGTGGGGGCAGGCCAAATCCGGGACAATCAAATGATCAAGTGGCTTGAAGAAAACACGCCCAAATTGGTTCTGGCGCCCTCGTTCATCGCAGTTCTGATCTTCGTCTACGGCTTCATCGCCTGGACCGCATGGGTCTCGCTGACGCGCTCGCGCCTGCTGCCAAAATATGAAATCGAAGGCTTCATTCAATACGAGCGGCTGTTTGCGTCGCCCCGCTGGGAGACGGCCTTTGGCAACCTCTTCGTCTTCGGTATTTTGTTTATCGTAATCGCTATGGTGCTGGGCCTCGCGCTGGCCATCTTACTCGACCAGAACATCCGCACCGAAGGCGCGATCCGCACGATTTACCTCTACCCCATGGCGCTGTCGATGATCGTCACCGGCACGGCGTGGAAATGGATCCTCAATCCGGGGCTTGGTCTTGAGGCCATGGTGCGCGGCTGGGGGTTTGAAGATTTCACCTTTGACTGGCTTGTTGACCCCGACATGGCGATTTACACGATCGTCCTCGCGGCAATCTGGCAAAGCTCCGGTTTCGTGATGGCGCTGTTTCTCGCCGGTCTGCGCTCCGTCGATGGCGAGATCATCAAGGCCGCTCAGGTCGACGGTATCCCGACATGGCGGGTTTATACCGCGATTATCATTCCGGCGATGGCGCCGATCTTCTTGTCGGCCTTCATCGTGCTGTCACACCTTGCCGTCAAAAGCTTTGATCTGGTCATCGCGCTTACCGGCGGCGGCCCGGGATATGCAACCGATCTGCCTGCCACCTACATGTATGCCATGGCGTTTTCGCGCGGCGATATCGGTCAAGCGGCCAGTTCCGCCATGATTATGATGCTCGTCGTCTTCTCGATCGTGGTCCCTTATCTTTATTCGGAATTGAGGTCCAAAGATGGTTGAGCTCTCAATGTCTCAGGCGCAGGCCCCGGCGGATCGCCAGACAGGCAAGATCGTCCTACGGTGGGTGCTTTACATCGTACTGGTGCTCTTCGCACTGTTCTACCTGCTGCCGCTTTTCGTGATGTTGACGACCTCGCTGAAAAGCCTTGAGGAGATCCGCACCGGTGATCTGATCGCCCTGCCCCGCGAGGTGACTTTCGCCGCATGGCGCACGGCATGGTCAGAAGCCTGCACCGGCATCCAATGCGAAGGGGTGCGGCCATTCTTCTGGAACTCTGTGCTGATCGCCCTTCCGGCGGTGGCAATCTCGACGCTGCTTGGTGCGATGAACGGCTATGTCGTGGCACAATGGAGCTTTCGTGGCGCGAACCTGTTCTTTTCGCTGATGTTGTTCGGCTGCTTCATCCCCTTTCAGGTGGTGCTTTTGCCGATGGCGCGGGTGCTGGGACTGATGGGCATGGCGGGCACCATCCCGGGGCTGATCTTCGTTCATGTGATCTATGGGCTCGGCTTCACCACGCTGTTCTTCCGCAATTACTATGTCTCGATCCCGTCCGAACTGACCAAGGCGGCCAAAGTGGATGGCGCGGGGTTCTTCCGCATATTCTGGTCGATCTTCCTGCCGCTGTCGCTGCCGATCATCGTGGTGACTGTGATCTGGCAGTTCACCCAAATCTGGAATGACTTCCTCTTCGGCGTTTCGTTCAGTCAGGCAGGCACCCAGCCCGTCACCGTGGCGCTCAACAACATCGTCAATTCGACCACTGGCATCAAGGCATACAACGTGGACATGGCCGCCGCGATCATCGCAGGTCTGCCGACCCTCTTGGTCTATGTGATTGCCGGGAAATACTTTGTCCGCGGTCTGACCGCTGGATCCGTGAAAGGATAAACCAATGGCTCCGATCCTCGAAATCAACAACCTCTACAAGAGCTATGGTTCGATTGAGATCCTCAAAGACATTAACGTGTCGATCGAACAGGGTGACTTCCTTGTACTGGTCGGCCCATCCGGCTGCGGCAAATCGACTTTGCTCAACTGTATCGCCGGGCTTGAGCCGATCAGCGGCGGCGAAGTCCATATCGGGGGCGCGACATGACCAATGTCAGCCCCAAGGACCGGGACATCGCCATGGTGTTCCAATCTTACGCCCTCTACCCGACGATGACCGTGGCCAAGAACATCACCTTCGGCATGAAGGTCCGCGGTGTGGATCAGGCGACGCAGGACAAGAAGCTCGCCTATGTAGCGCAACAGTTGCAGATCGAGCAATTGCTCAACCGCAAACCCGGCCATCTGTCGGGCGGCCAGCGCCAGCGGGTGGCCATGGGCCGCGCCTTGGTGCGCGATCCGAAGCTGTTCCTTTTTGATGAGCCGTTGTCCAACCTTGATGCAAAGCTGCGCGTCGAAATGCGGACCGAGATCAAGTCCCTGCACCAGCGTTTGGGCGCCTCTATGGTCTATGTAACCCACGACCAGATTGAGGCGATGACCCTTGCCACCAAGATCGTCGTGATGAAAGGCGGAATCATTCAGCAGATTGGCACGCCGGCAGAGATCTATAACCACCCGGCGAACCTCTTTGTGGCGGACTTCATGGGCAGCCCGGCGATGAACCTGATCCCGGCAAAGGCCAAATCAGACAGTGCCGGAACTCGGATCGAAATTGCCCGCAAGTCGGGCGGGCCGATGGTACTAACGGACCGCAAGAACCTCAGCCTGCCGGAGGATGTGATCATCGGCGTGCGCCCCGAGAACATTGCGGATGCAAAGGCGCAATCCGGCTCGGACTCGCAGGAAGCCGACTGCGTGATCGACATTGTGGAACCTGCTGGTGCTGACACCTATGCCGTCATGGAGTTGGGCGGCAAACATGTCACCGCGCGGTTGCACGCCGAAACCACCGCTTCACCCGGCGTGACACAGCGGTTGGCATTCGATCTGGGCAAAGTCTCCTATTTTGCGCCCGACACCGGCCTGCGTCTGAACTGATGTCCCTGCGTCTTGTTGCGGATATCGGCGGCATCAACGCCCGTCTGGCGCTCTGCCAGACGGGCGTTGAAGGCTGGCTCCGTCAAAAGATAGGCGAATACGGACTGGGCAAGCATCGACGCGGTGATTGAGGACTATCTGCAAGGACAGGTCACCGCCTCCCCTTCCGAAATTGTCATCGCGGTTGCGGGTCCGGTGCATGAGGGCAGCGCCAGATTGACCAACCGCGGCTGGTCAATCATAGCCGAGGACTTGGCCCGACAATTCGCTTGCCCTCATGTCCGCTTGTTGAACGACCTGACCGCGCTTGGCTATGCGATGCCATACTTGCGAGCTGAGCAGCTTGGCGAAATCAGCGCCGAAGCCGCCAGACGTTCAGACCATAGACAGTCACTGTAGGTACCCGGCAACGCCTATTGGAGAGCGGGCGCATCAGTAGGGTTTCTGAGATCAACGCTGCGTCGCCAAGACAGTTCCTGATTAAACTCGGTGCAACATACGGTGCAAACGAAACAATTCAGATGGTGTCCGCAGATACGGTACACCGCTTTACTGGTATGGAACTCTACCAAAGGAACCTTCGTGGGAAATCCGATGTCGTCGCTGTTGACGAAATACTTGCTGCTGGTGGTTCGCTCGCACCCTCCCGGTATCTCGGCGACGGTCCCACCGGTGGGCGTAGCCTTTCTGATCATTTCCAGAACACTTACAAACCCACCAGGCACCGGCTTGCCGATTTTTTCGAGATCATTCGGCCAAAGACGACGAAAGGTGACCCGGTTGGGACGCTGCTGTTGCGAGAGGTGCGCGCAGGCGACCTCACTGAAAACGGCGAAATTTCCGGGGCATCACGCCAAATCAATATACGTGCGACGTTAGAAAGAGGCTTAGAGGAACAACTCTTGAAGCCGGGTGACGTCTTGTTTGCTCACCGGGGGCCAGTCGGGCGGGTTGCATACGTCAACGGCAGTGAAGTTGACGCCTCTAAAGTATGGGCAGCTCAGTCACTTCTGATATTCCGTCCCCGCAGGTCAACACCCGCGAAAGACGGGCTCCACTACTGCGATCCCCGCGTGCTGTTCATGTACCTCCTCACAGCCAAGGTCCGAAGCAGCTGGTCCAAGTTAGCAATCGGTGATCGCAGCCCCGCAATTCCAATTGGTGAAATTGAGAGGTTTGGCTTGCCGAACAACCTATTGCTGCCCAAAAAACAAAAGAGCCAATCAATGCAACATTGCCGCCCGAGAACTATACGGCAGTAATGGTGGCAGCTTTCAAAGATCGCCAGATCAAACTTGCTGAAATACGCGATATCGAAGCCGATATGGCAGAGGGTCTAAATCAGGTGTGGGAAACAGCTTGATCTAAAAGTCTAGGGTCGCCTTGAACCTAAGGGCATTTCGCTTCGTAGTCGGAAGTGAGGCGCGCGGCCCGGGATCGCAGCCGCCGCATGTTCGGCCATGATCGGTATTCCAGCCTAATGTGGGCATCCAGAGGGGTTTTCCGCTGTTCTCCGCAATCCAGGCGCTCTTGAATAGGGTTGGTAGCTAGTAAATTCGCAAAAGAGAACGCAGGACCCGCGAAGCTTGAGACCGGTACGCAGCAGAAGGTTCGCATCCGACTTTGCTCAGTATCCACATTGCCGTTTGATATCATCGGCATGACATGCTCATAAAAACCGCAGAAGGCGCGCCTTGCGAAACAGTCACGTCGCGAATGGCTTCTTGGCATTAGAACTGATCTACCTGCGAAACCCAAAACCGCGGCTACCAGTGGCTAACATTGGTGCTGCCCGATCCAGCGCCAGTTGGCTCCGAGAAAAACGCACCGGCGTGCGCAGCCCATCAATACCCTCGGGGTCAATCCGCATGCTGCGGGCCACGATCTGTGGCTCGTTCAACGCCTCCGCGACCGTATTGATCGGGCCTGCAGGCACCCCGCATTCGGTGAGCCGTTCGATCAAAGACGCTTTCGTGTGATGAGCGGTGCGTTCCGCAATCAGGCGACAGAGCGTATCCCGGTGCCGAACCCGGGCGGGGTTTGTCGCGTATCGCGTGTCGCCAGCCGCCTCGGGCATATCCAGCACCTCGCAGAGTTTGCGGAACTGCCGGTCATTGCCGCAGGCAATAATCAAATGCCCCTCTTGGGTCGGAAACACCTGATAGGGTACGATGTTGGGGTGCGCATTGCCGAGCCGTTTGGGGGCGGCGTCGCTCAAGAGGTAATTACTCGCCTGATTGGCCAGAACGCCAACCCCGCAATCCAGCAACGACAGATCGACATGTTGCCCCTGTCCCGACCGCGCACGCTCGGCCAGCGCCGCCTGAATGCCGATCACGCCGTAAAGCCCGGTAAAAACATCCACCCATGCCACGCCGACTTTCTGGGGCGCACCGTCTGGCTCGCCTGTCAGGTCCATGATCCCGCACATGCCTTGGATCAGGAAATCATAACCCGCCTCCTTGGCACGTGGTCCGTCCTGACCAAAGCCACTGACAGAGGCATAGACCAGACCCGGGTTCTCAGCTGCCACTGACGCGTAGTCCAAGCCAAACTTGACCAGCCCCCGACTTTGAAGTTCTCGATCACCACATCGGCCTCCGCGATCAGCGCTTTCAGTTCCGCCAGATCCGCGAGATTGGTGAAGTCGCAGGTCAGTGAGGTCTTGCCACGATTTGCCGATTGGAAATAAGCCGATACCGTTTCGGTGCTGCCATCGGGCCGAGTCCGTTCAATGAACGGCGGGCCCCAACGGCGAGTATCATCGCCCTCCGGGGCTTCGACCTTAATCACCTCCGCCCCGAGATCCGCGAGCGTTTGCCCGATCCAAGGCCCTGCGAGAATTCGCGCCAGTTCGACGACCTTGAGCCCGGCCATAGGCGCCAACCCAGACATCAGGTGCGAGGCTCGGAATGGATGTGGGACAGGGATGGCATGATTTTAGCCCTACTCATCTTGAGGTGTATTTCATTGCCGATCACTCTTTTGCGGGGCAGAGATCACAGGTTCTGCTCCACGATCCGCCATGCGTTTTCGGCTCGCACACGGGCGAGATGGCCCAATTTCAACGCTTTTTGCGACGCGGCGTTGCCATCAAGTCCGCGCTTGTAGACCCCTTGAATGATCGCGGCACTGCGGAAGAAGGAAAACACAACGAAAAACAGATGGTTCGATACATTCTCACGCCCTGAATAGCGGCAGTAGAGTTCCAAAAACTCCTGTTCGGTCGGAATCCCCAAGGCCTCGAAGTCCAGCCCCTTGAACTGCCCCGTGGGCAGGTTGTCGGCGTGATAATTCGCGCAGACATACCCCAGATCGGCGAGCGGGTGGCCCAGCGTGCAAAGCTCCCAATCCAGCAGCGCAGTTACCTCGGGCGTGCCGTCGCGCACGATCGCATTTCCAGGGCGGAAGTCGCCATGTACGATCGCGGCCTCGTCATCGGCAGGCAGATTGGCTGGCAGCCATTCCATCAGCTTGTCCATCGCCATGATGGTCTCGGTTTCTGTCGCTTTGTATTGCTTGGTCCAGCGGGCGACCTGACGCGACAGATATCCTTCGGGACGGCCGAAATCACCCAACCCCACAGCCTCGGGCTTGACCGCATGCAAGTCAGCCAAAGCCTTGATGAAGCTTTCGTAAAAGGCACGGCGCTCAGACGGGGTCAATCCCGGCAGGCTGGGATCGTGAAAGACCCGACCTTCGACCATTTCCATCACGTAAAAATCAGTGCCGATCACCGATGGATCAGTGCAGAGATGCAGCATCTTCGGCACCGGGACCGGCGTGTCGCGCAGGGCATCCATCACCCGGTATTCGCGATCAACGGCATGGGCAGAAGGCAGTAGCGTGCCCGGGGGTTTCTTGCGCAGGACGTATTTGCGCCCACCGGCGGACAGTTGATAGGTTGGATTGCTTTGGCCCGCATTGAACTGGCGCACCTGCAGGTCGCCGGAAAATCCTTCCAAATGGTCGGACAGATAGGCCTTTAGCGCGGCCTCGTCAAAGCTGAGGGCTTCGCTGACTGTGATAAGGGGGGCCACCATTCTCGCTCATTTTGTGCTTCCTTTTGTGACATGTCCTGTCAATGCGCCGTTCAGATCCGCAAAACTGCGACCCTCGCGCGCCATGTCGCGCAGCAAGTGCGGCACTTGCCAAAACTGGGGGTCATCGTTGGCATAGAGCTCAATCCGCCGGATCAGCTCTGCGGGGCCGATCAGGTCCGCCTGATGCATCGGCCCACCGCGGTGGCGGGGAAAGCCGTAGCCGAAAAGCTCGACCGCATCGATATCCACGGGCCGTAAGGCGATGCCCTCTTCGAGCACACGGACAGCTTCGGCGATCATGGCGGTGAGGCAGCGTGAAACGATCTCTTCGCTGGTGAAGCTGCGCTTGGGCAGGTTCAGAGCGCGGCGCTCCGCTGCAACAATCTCAAATGCTCCGGGGTTGCCACCCTGCTGCTTTCCGCCCTCGTAGACGTAATAGCCCTGCCCGGTCTTTCGACCAAACCAACCCTGATCGCAAATCAGATCGGCCACGCGGGAATAGCGTTCCTCCGCTGGCCGCGTGGCAGCTTTTCGATCGCGGGTCGCCTTGGCGATGTCGAGCCCGGCAAGATCGGACACCGCGAAGGGCCCCATGGCAAAGCCGAAATCCTCCAACGCGCCGTCGATCTCGGTGAAGCTGGCGCCGTCGAGCAGTAGGTAATCGGCCGCTCGGCGGTATTGGGTCAAGATGCGATTGCCGATGAAGCCGTCGCAGACCTCTGCCCGCACCGGCACCTTGCCGAGTTTGCGTGCCAAGGCGAAGGCCGAAGCAACACAGTCCGGCGCGGTCTCCTTCGCGACCACCACTTCGATCAGCCGCATGATATGGGCGGGCGAGAAGAAATGCAGACCAATCACATCCTGGGGCCGCTTGGTCGCGGCGGCGATCTCATTCACATCGAGATAGGAGGTGTTGGTAGCAAGGATCGCGCCGGGTTTGCAGATCGTATCCAGCTTGGTGAAAAGTGCCGTCTTGGCTGACATATCTTCAAAGATCGCCTCGATCACCAGATCGGCCCGGCCTGCGGCATCCAGACTGTCAGCGCAGTCCAGCGCAGCGAGAGCGGCATCATGCGCTTGTTCGGTCAGCTTGCCGCGTTTCAGCGCGCCGGCAAGATTGCTCTCCACCCCGGCACGCGCCTGCGCGACTCGTTCGCTCTGCGCTTCGATCAGGTCGACGTGGTAACCGCCGATGAGCAGGGACGTGGCAATGCCGACCCCCATCGTCCCGCCGCCGATCACGGCGATGCGGTCTATTTGCCGGGGGTGCGCGGCCTTCTCAGGAATATCGACAGTGGCGCGTTCAGCAAAGAACGCATGCACCAGCGCGGCACGTTCCTCTCCCGCCATCAATTCCATGAACAGCGCCCGTTCTTTGGCGAGCCCTTCGTCAATCGGCAGGGTGGCGGCGCAGACGGCCTCCAGTGCTGTGAGCGGTGCTTGCAAGGCAGGGCGCTTAGCCTTCAAGCGTGCTTTTGCGGCCTTCACTGCGGCAAGGTCTTCGGCCACATCGCGCGTATCTGTCCGGCGGGCAGCAAGCTTTCCGGCCAACACGTCGCGCGCGGCGATGATGCCCGCCTCGCGTGGCGCGCCTTCGGCAAGTCGATCCAGAATGCCAAGGTCCAGCGCCTCACGCGCAGACACGTCGCGCCCGGAACAGATGATATCTATCGCCCCTGCCAGCCCAGAGAGCCTCGGCAGTCGCTGCGCGCCCCCGGCGCCGGGCAGCAACCCCAGCTTCACTTCCGGTAGGCCGATGCGCAAATCCCCGACGCCGACGCGCAGGTGGGTGGCCAGCGCCACTTCCAGCGCTCCGCCAAAAGCTACACCGTGCAGCGCCACGATCACTGGCTTTTCGCTGTCATTCAGCGCTTTGAGGATATGCGGCAGGGTGGGTTGGATATCGGCCTTGCCAAAGTCTTTGATGTCGGCACCTGCTGAGAAAAAGCGCCCTTCGCCGTAGAGCACAATGGCCCGGACAGCGGGATCTTTCTGCAGGGTTTTGAAGCCCTCATAGATCGCCGTGCGGAGCGCCAGCCCGATGGCATTGACGGGCGGCTTAGCCAGCCGGATCAACCCGATCTCACCCTCTGTCTCGATGACCACCAATCCGCTGACATTATCTTTCATGGCCCTTGCCCCTTCCCCGTTCATTTCAACCGTTCGATGATCACTGCGATGCCCTGACCAAAGCCGATGCACATCGACAGACAGCCATAGCGCCCGCCGCTGGCCTCGAGCTGCCGAAGCCCAGTGAGCATGAGACGCGCGCCTGACGCACCAAGCGGATGGCCCACGGCAATGGCGCCGCCGTTTGGATTGAGCCGGCTGTCATCTGGCGAGAGGTCGAGCGCCTTGCAGCAGGCGAGCACCTGCGACGCGAAAGCTTCGTTGATCTCGATCACATCCATTTGCTCAAGGGATAGCCCTGCCCGGCTGAGCGCCTTAGGGATGGCCAGCGCGGGGCCGATGCCCATCACTCGAGGGGCCACACCCGATACAGCCCCGGCGAGGATGCGCCCGCGTGGCGCGGGGCCAAGGCCGTTCTGGCCAATCAGCAAAGCCGCAGCGCCATCATTGATGCCTGACGCATTCGCGGCGGTCACGACACCCGCCGGGTCCAGCGGCCGCAGGCTGGCCATCTTTTCCAGCGTGGTGTCCGGGCGCGGATGCTCGTCCTCGGCCACGGTGGTGACCGCGCCTTTGCGTCCAGCAATCTCAATCGGGATCAACTCGCCGTCGAAGAACCCACCTTTGCGAGCGGTTTCAAAACGGCGCTGGCTGTTGGCGGCAAAAGCGTCGCAGGCTGCGCGTGTCAAACCGTAATCGGCGGCGAGATTATCGGCCGTTTGCGGCATGCTGTCCTGTCCAAAAGCCGCCTGAAAACGTGGATTGGGGAAAGGTTTGCCCGCAGTCGCATCATGAATTTCCCCCTGACGCGACCAAGCGGTCGCAGACTTCCCCATGACAAAAGGCGCACGGGTCATGCTTTCAACACCGCCTGCAACAAACAGTTCACCCTCACCGACGGTCACCGCCCGCGCCACATCCAGCGCGGCAGACATGCTCGATCCACACAGCCGGTTCACTGTCTGTCCGCCGACCGCTTCCGGCAGGCCGGCGAGCAGTGCCGAGAAACGCGAAATATTGCGGCTGTCCTCGCCGGATTGGCAAACATTCCCAAGCACCACATCCTCGACCCATTCGGCCTGCAAGGTGCTGCGCGACATCAGTGCATTGATGACCTGTGCCATCAGATCATCGGGCCTGATCGCCGCTAGCGCCCCGCCGTGCCGTCCGAAGGGGCTGCGGAGTCCGTCATAGATATAGGCGTCCAACATCTTCTGCTCCTTGCGGTATTGGCTCAGGCCGTGGTGAAACGGCCAGCTTCGGCCATCGCATCGATCGAGGGCATCACTTTGACTTCAAGATATTCCTCCAGCCCAAAGGCACCGCCTTCGCGTCCGTTTCCGGAAAGTTTGAAGCCCCCGAAAGGCGAGCCATAGGCCGCGCCCTGTCCGTTGATCGCCACGACCCCCGCGCGCAACTGGTTGGCCACGCGCTGCGCCCGAGCGGCGCTGCCGGTTTGGACATAGGCTGCAAGGCCGTAGTCGCTGTCATTGGCGATGCGGATGGCGTCTTCTTCGGTTTCAAAGGGGATGATCGAAAGCACGGGGCCAAAGATTTCCTCGCGAGCGATGCGCATGTCGTTGTTCACATCGGCAAAGATAGTCGGCTTGGCGAACCAGCCTTTGGCCAACCCTTCTGGCCGCCCCAGTCCGCCCGCCAAGAGCCGTGCGCCCTCGTCAATGCCAAGCTGGATCATTGACTGCACCCGATTGAACTGCATCTCATCAAAGAGCGGGCCGATATGGCTGCCTTCCTTGGCCGGATCATCCACCACCTGCGCCTCGGCGGTCTGGCGCGCTAGATCGACGACCTTGTCATAGCAACTGCGTTCCACCAACATGCGCGTCGGCGCGTTGCAGCCCTGACCTGTGTTGAGAAAGCAGCGCGTGACCGACGCCGGAACAACCGTTTCCAGATCGGCATCGGCAAAGACCAGATTGGCCGATTTGCCTCCCAATTCCAATGCCACGCGCTTCACGCTCTCGGAACTGTCGCGCGATACCATGGCCCCGGCGCGGGTCGATCCGGTGAAAGACATCATCGCTACATCCGGGTGGCGCGACATGGCGCTGCCCACATCGGCCCCATCACCAAAGACAAGGTTGAACACGCCGGCGGGGTAGCCTGCTTCATGCACGCACTCGGCAAAGATAACCGCCGACAGTGGCGTGTGCTCAGACGGTTTAAGCACGCAGGTCGCCCCGGCGGCAAGCGCCGGCATCACCTTTTGTGCGATCTGGTT
This sequence comes from Sulfitobacter profundi, assembly GCF_042661425.1. Lineage (NCBI taxonomy): Bacteria > Pseudomonadati > Pseudomonadota > Alphaproteobacteria > Rhodobacterales > Roseobacteraceae > Sulfitobacter > Sulfitobacter profundi. Next base: position 803,628 of record NZ_JBHSWA010000001.1, read on the forward strand.
AATTGGCCAGTTCCATGGCGTGATCAGACCGCAGACACCGATGGGTTCTTTGCGGATGATATCGCCATTTGGCAGCGTGTATTCTTCCTCATGCGCCTCTAGCGCTGCGATATAGGCGGCGGCATGACGCGGCCCGCAGCCGGCTTGCGCGTTGCGCGCCAATGTCATAGGAGCGCCCATCTCCTGACTGATCGCCCGGCCCATGTCGTCAGTGCGGTCTTCCAGCGCCTTTTGCAGCGCGCGCAGATATCCCAGACGTTCGGCCTTGGAGCTCAGCGAAAAGCTGGCAAACGCGCGTGTGGCGGCGGCGACGGCATGGTCAACATCTGCGGCACTGCCCAGAGTGACGGTGCCGAACTGCGCCTCCGTGGCGGGGTTCATAATTGGGAAGGGCTTGCCGCCCTGCCCTGCGACCCACGCGCCGTCGATGTAATGTTTATCGACTGTGATCATGCCGTCCTGATGTCCGTTCACTTGGCTGCAACCTCCAGAAGACCGCGTTCTTCCAGTACCTTGCGGGCATGGCGGAAACATTCCAGCGACTGGGGCACGCCGCAGTAGATGCCGATGATGTGCAAGATCGAACGGATCTCTTCCTTCGTGACGCCGTTGTTGATCGCGCCGTTACAATGGATCTCCCATTCGTGCATCTTGCCCAAAGCGGCCAGCATCACGAGATTGAGCATCGAGCGGGTCTTGAGGTCGATGGTGTCATCGCCCCAGCCAAAGCCCCAGCACCAGGCGGTCATCGCTTCCTGAAACGGCAGCGAAAAGTCATCGGCTGCCGCGAGGTTCTTCTCGACATACTCTGCGCCGACGACCTTCTTGCGTTGCTGAAGGCCCAGTTCGAAAAGTTTCTCGTCCATTTGTCTATTCCTTTTGCTTTGTGCCTGCAGGGGTGGTCAGGCGACCACGCCATCCGCATAGAGTGTGTCAATCTGGTCGTTGCCGTAGCCCAGCTCCGTGAGGATCTGGCGCGTGTGCTGGCCGACGGTGGGGGATTGGGCGCGATCATCGCCCGGAACGAAGGCCGGCAGGCCGGGGATATTCGGCACCGGCCAAGGATCATTGGCACCGGCTTGCTGCAGCCATGAGAAAACGCCAACAGCCTCGGCCTGCGGATGGTGTACAAGCTCGCGGTAGGTCTGCACGACCTCGTTCTGCAATCCTGCCTTGCTTAGCAGGTCCGACAGTTCCGCCGTTTTCCAGCTTGCGGTGAAGCGGCGCACGTAGTCGTAGAGGAAGTCGATATCCTCCAAGCGTCCGGCAATGGTGTGATACTTCTCGTTGGCCCAAAGATCGTCCAGCTTCAGCAGGTCGCAGAACACCTTGAACTCGCGGTCGCGCACGATGTTGATCTGGATATGCCCATCGCTGGTCTGAAAGGTCCCCGAGGGCGCGGTGGAAGCGCGTCGCGGCCCGGTGCGATAGCCGCTCAGCAGACGCACGGCCTGAATGCTGGCTGCCGCTTCGAGCAGGCTCACTTCGATCTTGCGGCCCTCCGCCCCATCACGTCGCGCGTAAAGTGCAGCGGCCAGTGCTTGTTGCGCATAAAGCCCTGTGGACATGTCGAAATAGCTGACCGGTGTGTGGTGAGGCGTACCGTCGGTCCCCGTGTTTTCTGCAACGAAACCGCTGAACGCCTGCAACATCGGGTCCATCGCGGGCCGGTCGCGCATTGGGCCGCATTGCCCGAAGCCAGATACCGACACATAGATCAGCCCCGGATTGAGCGCGCGCAGCCGTTCGTAGCCATAGCCCAGCCGTTCGGCAACGCCCGGACGGTAGCCCTCGATAAAGACATCCGCCTGCGCAATCAGTTTGTCGACGATCTCGCCGCTGGGTTCGCTCTTGAGGTTCATCGCCAGGGCCCGCTTGCCGGTGTTGGCAACGATGGAATAGGCCGTGTGATCGCCAAAAACGCCCCCGATCAGGCGGGCCCAATCGCCCCCATGCGGTTCGATCTTGATCACGTCAGCGCCCTGCTGGGCCATCAGCATGCCGCAATAGGGCCCTGCCAGTCCTTGGGAGAGGTCAACGACCTTCAGCCCTTCATATGGTCGTTCATAGCTCATGACCGGTTCCTCTTTTCCAAAACCTCAAACACGCGGGTGAAGTCCGATTGCGGTGGCAGACTGTCTTCAACAAGGTTCCAGACCTCGGCCACGCGTTCGCCCATCAGGTTGGAGGTGCCCGCCTCTTTCACGAACTCGTTGTAGAGGCGGACGTCCTTGTTTAGCAGTTCCGCGAAGAAGCCTGCGTCATACGTGCCGGGCAGGACGCGATTGGGGAACTTGTCCTCAATGGCCGTATTATTACCGGTCGAGACCTTCACCACGTCGAGGATGGTTTTCATCTCGACCCCATGCGCCAAGCCAAACAACACCGCCTCGGAGGAGGCCGCCATGGCCGTGGCCGACAGGAAGTTGTTCAAAAGCTTCACCGCCTGCCCCTGTCCGGGCGTTTCACCGACATGGAACGTATTCTTGCTGAACAGATCGAGGATTGCCTGATGCCGCTCCATTTCGGTCTTAGGACCGGACCAGATGATGGTGATCGCAGCCTTGAGCGCGCCTTGCCGCCCGCCGCTGACCGGCGCATCGACATAAGTCATGCCCGCGCCTTCGATGGTGGCGGCGGCCTGTTTTGCGGCGGCGGGGCCGATGGTGGACATGTCGATGATGACCTTGCCCGCGACATTCGGCAGGGCGGCGATATCGTCGACGACAGCGTTCACGATCTTGCCGTCGGGCAATGACAGGAAGACCGTGTCGGCACCCGCAACAACCTCGGCAAGGCTATCTTTGGCGGTGCCGCCCTTAGGGGTTCGGTCCGGCACCCGGTCATAGCACAATACGGGGGTGTCGCCCTTGCAAATGAAGGCGCACATGGGTTCGCCCATTTGGCCCAACCCGATGAAACCGATGGTTTTAGGAGCGCTCATTTCAAACCCTTTCATTGGTGTAAGGCTTCAGTTCCAACCGGGCGATCTGGTTCTGGTGAACCTCGTCCGGCCCGTCCGCCAAGCGGATCGCGCGGGCCCGTGCATAGGCGTAGGAGAGACCGAAATCGCTGGAAATCCCGGCGGCACCGTGGACTTGGATTGCCCAGTCGATGACCTGCGCAGCCATGCGCGGGGCGACGACTTTGATCATGCCAATGTCTTTGCGGGCCTCTTTATTGCCGACCTTGTCCATCCGGTCCGCGGCCTTGAGCGTCAGCAAACGCGCCTGATCAATCATAATGCGGGATTCCGCGATCCGCTCGCGCGTGACGCCTTGATCGGAAAGCAGCTTGCCGAAGGGTCGCCGCTCGAGCGCACGTTTGCACATCTTCTCAAGGGCCACTTCGGCCTGCCCGATCATGCGCATGCAGTGGTGGATGCGTCCGGGTCCAAGCCGCCCTTGAGCGATCTCAAAGCCGCGCCCTTCGCCCAGCAGGATGTTTTCCGCAGGCACGCGAACATTGTCGTAAAGGATCTCGCCATGCCCATGCGGCGCGTCGGAAAAGCCGAAGACTGGGATCATCCGCTTGATCGTCAGGCCCGGTGTGTCACGCGGCACTAGGATCATGCTCTGTTGGCGATAAGGTTCGGCCTCTGGGTCAGTTTTACCCATCACGATGAACAGTTTGCAGCGCGAGTCGCCCGAACCTGAGGTCCACCATTTGCGCCCGTTGATGACGTATTCATCGCCTTCGCGGGTGATGGTCAGGCTGATGTTACGCGCGTCCGAGGACGCGACATCGGGTTCTGTCATGGAAAAGCAGGAGCGGATTTCGCCCGCCAAAAGCGGCTCCATCCACTCTTTCTTCTGCGCCTCGGTGCCAAAACGTTCCAGCGTTTCCATATTCCCGGTATCGGGTGCGGAACAGTTGAACACTTCCGCCGACCAAGGTGCGCGACCCATGATCTCGCAAAGCGGTGCATATTCGAGGTTGGTCAGTCCGCCACCCCGTCGGCTCTCGGGCAGAAAGAGGTTCCACAACCCGGCCTCGCGGGCCTTGGGTTTGAGCTCTTCGATGATCGGTACGCCGCCCCAGTTTTCCCAGTGCTCGATGCCGTGGCCCATTTCCTGGAGCTGCTGATTGTGAAGCTCCTGATTGGGGTAGATGTGCTCTTCCATGAAGGCGTTGAGCCTGTCGCAGAGGTCTTTCACCTTGGGGCTGTGATCGAAATCCATTGATATTACTCCTTTATTTTCCGGCCCGCGGCCGTTTTCAAGGTGCAAGAGGCCGCGGCCTAAAGTCGGCCGTTGCGCTACCTCCTGCAGCTTGGGTTCAGTTTTTGCTCAGAAACGCGGCCTTATGGCCCGACGATGGTTGTCCCCCCGTCCACGACGATGACCTCGCCGGTGATGAACCGGGCCGATGGTCCGGCCAAGAAAGTCGCCACCCCGCCGATGTCTTCCGGCGCGCCAAGTCGCCGGACCGGGGTCCGCGCAATACGGTCATCGCGCAGGCTGTCGTTCTCCCAAAGGGCGCGGGCGAAATCGGTCTTGATCAGCCCCGGCATGATGCAGTTGACGGTGATATTCTTCGGCCCCCACTCCACCGCGAGGGATCGCGTGACACCGACATCCGCTGTTTTCGAAATGCCGTATGCCCCCAGGGTAGCCGAGCCACGTAGACCGCCGATGGAGGAAACGATGATGAACGCCCCGCCACCCGCTTCGGCCATATGCGGCATGGCGGCGTTGGCGAACCAGATCGCACTGTGGACGTTGGAGGTCATTACTTTGTTGAACGCCTCGTCAGTTAGGTCGGCGAGCGGGCCATAGATCGGGTTCACCGCCGCGTTGGCGACGAAAATGTCCAGACGGCCCCATGTGTCATGGGTCTTGGCCACCAAGGCTTCACATTCGTCGCGACGCGAGATGTTGCAAGCCACGGCCATCGCCTCGCCCCCGGCATCGCGGATTTCCTGTGCGGCGGCTTCGCAGGCCTCAATCTTGCGGCTGGCGATGGCGACCTTGGCGCCCATGGCGGCAAGGTGGTGCGCGATGGACAGGCCGATCCCTTTGCTGCCGCCAGTCACGATGGCGACTTTGCCTTCAAGCGAGAATGGGTTCTTCATGGGGTTGTCTCCAGTCGTTTGGGTCATGCTGGCGTGTCCTTCATCCGCAGTTGCAGACGTTCGCCGGTGTAAGGATTGGCCTCGGCCACGGCTTCATCGAGTTCGACACCCAATCCCGGCGCGGTCGGTGGGATGACATAGCCGTCTTCCCAGTGGATCGGGGTCTTGAGAATTTCGGCCTGAAAGCCGCCCCATTGCTCGATCCCCTCCATGATGAGGAAGTTCGGGCTACAGGCAGAAACCTGAATGTTCGCCGCACCGACCAGCGGGCCGCAGAACAGATGCGGTGCGATTTGGGCGTGAAAGGCCTCGCCCATGGAAGCGACCTTCTTGGCCTCCAGAATGCCCCCGACCCGGCCGAGGTTCATCTGCAAGATCGACGCAGCATTCTGGCGCAGCAGATCGGCGAATTCGTATTTGGTGGTCAACCGCTCGCCTGTTGCCACAGGGATGCGGGTCCCGGCGGCGACGAGAGCCATGCCAGAGATGTTGTCAGGCGGTGTCGGCTCCTCGAACCAGAGCGGATCGTGCGGCTCCAACTTGCGCGCGAGGCGCAGCGCGCCCGAGGGGGACATCTCGCCGTGGGTGCCAATCAGGATATCGCAGCTTGCGCCCACCGCCTCCCGGACACGCGCCGTATAGCGGTCGGCAAAGTCGAGGGTCTCCATCGAAAGCTGGCGGGGATCAAAGGCAGTATAGGGCCGCGCCGGATCGAATTTCAGGGCCGTGAATCCTTGGGCGACATATTCCAATGCCCGCTCTGCCGCAGCGTCCGGATCGTCATAGACCTTCTGGTTCGACGCGGCATCGGGGGCGGCATTAAGATAGGTGTAGCTGCGCAGGCGTTCATGCACTTGCCCGCCGAGCAATTCATAGACCGGCTTGTCGAGCGCCTTGCCGATGATGTCCCACAGGGCCATCTCGATGCCGCTGAAGATGCCCATGACCGTCGGATCCGGACGCTGGGAAAAGCCTGCCGAATAGACCAGTCGGAAGTGGCGTTCGATCTTGAAAGGGTCCGTGCCTGCGAAATGGCGCTCGAACATGTCGTCGATCATCGCGGTCAGCGCCTTGGGATGAAACGCCACGCCGTAGATTTCGCCGTAGCCCACTGTGCCGCAATCGGTGGTGACCTTGACGAAGACCCAGTAAGGACCGCCCCGGTGAATGGATTTATTGCCGACCACGAAGGTCTTAATATCCTTGATCTTCATCTGCTTGCTCGCTTCTTGGGTTCGATGTGGGTCATGTCAGGCGATGTCCTCGAGGATCATGTCAGCGGCTTTTTCACCAATCATGATGCAGGCGGCATTGGTGTTGGCCGAAACCAGTGTCGGCATAATCGAAGCGTCCGCCACCCGCAGGCCGGTCAGACCATGCACCCTGAGCCGCGGGTCGACCACGGCGCCCGTGTCCACTCCCATGCGGCAGGTAGAACTGGGGTGAAAAATTGACGAACCATTGGCACGAACGTAGTCCAGCAGGGCATCATCGCTGGTCACATCACGACCGGGCAACATTTCCTCGCTGATGTAATCGGCCAAAGACGGTTGCGCCGCGACTTTGCGGACCAGTTTCATACCGGCGACCATGGTGTCGCGGTCGATGATTGCATCAAGGTAATTCGGCTGGATCGCCGGTTTCGCCCGATGATCCGGACCCGTGATCCGGACATGGCCACGGCTTTCTGGGCGCAGCTGACACATGGTCACGGTGAAGCCTGAAAACGGGTCCAGTGTGCGGCCGCGTTTCTGCGCGCTGTAGCGCAAGAAGTGGAATTGCACATCCGGGGTGTCGCATTCCGGGCGGGTCTTGGCAAAAACGCCGACCTGGCCCGCGCTGAGCGACATCGGGCCGCTGCGGTCCTTTAGCCATTGCAGCGCGACCCCGACCTTGCGCGGCCAGCTGCGGACCTCGTCATTGACGGTGACAGGCTGCGCGCAGCGGTAGGTGCTGCGGCAGGTGTAGTGGTCTTGAAGGTTCTCACCGACCTCTGGCAGATCATGCTCCACATCAACGCCAGCCCTGCGCAGCATCTCGGCGTCACCGATGCCCGAAACCTGTAAGATCTGCGGCGAGTTTATCGCCCCCGCCGCCAGCAGCACTTCGCGCCCGGCGCGCAGGGTTTCGACCTTGCCGCCCTGTTCGACCTCGACCCCAACCACGCGGGTGCCTTCGAGGATCAGACGGCGTACAAGCGTGTCGGTCTGCACATGTAGATTGGGCCGTTTGCGGGCGGGTTTCAGATAGGCTGTCGCTGCACTGCTGCGCCAGCCGTTACGGGTGGTGACCTGAAAGTATCCGGCACCTTCCTGCTCACGACCATTGTAATCGGGATTTGGTGGAATGCCGGCCTCATCTGCCGCGGCGATATAGGCGTCGCACAGCGGGTTCGCACTTGCGCGGCTGACACCGAGCGGGCCGTCGCGACCATGGAATTCCTCGTCGATATCGTCGATCGACGCACCCTCGGCCCGGCGGAAGTAAGGCAACACATCTGCATAGCTCCAACCCGGATTGCCAAGCTGCCGCCAATGATCAAAATCCGCCGCCTGCCCCCGGGCATAGACCAGCCCGTTGATCGAACTGCAGCCGCCCAGCACCTTGCCCCGCGGCCAGTCAAAGCGCCGACCGGCAGATTGCGGCACATCTTCGGTCTGGTACTGCCAGTTGATGCGCGTGTCATCCATCGTGCGGTAGTAGCCAATAGGGATGTGGATCCAGGGGTTCAAATCGCGCGGTCCGGCCTCAAGCAACAGCACGCGCAAGCCCGGCTTGGCCGACAAGCGATTGGCCAGCACGCAGCCGGTCGAGCCCGCGCCGACGATGATGAAGTCATAAGCCGCGTCGCTCATATCTCGGCTACCTTATGTCCACCCGACAGGGTCTGTGGTGCAAATTCGGCCATGTCGGGTATCTCCCAGCCCTGCCCCGGTTGCGCAGCGATCAGTGCCTTGGTGTATTCATGCTGCGGGTTGGTGAAGATGCGGCCAACGCCGCCCCGTTCCACCACTTCGCCATGCTTCATCACCAGCACTTCGTTGCAAATCTGCGCCGCGACCCGCAGGTCGTGGGTGATGAAGATTACGGTAAGGCCAAGCCGGTCGCGGATGTCGTTGATCAGCTTGAGCACCTCACGCTGGATCGATACGTCCAGCGCCGACACCGCTTCATCCGCGATAAGCACCTTGGGATTGACCACAAGTGCGCGTGCGATGCACAGGCGTTGGCGCTGACCGCCCGAGAACTGGCTGGGATAGCGGTGAACGGAATATTTTGGCATCTGCACGATTTCGAGCAGTTCATAGACTCGCTTCCACGCTTCTTCGCGCGGCATTCCGAAATTGATCGCGCCTTGGATCAACTGGCTGCCGATGGTGCGGCGCGGATTGAGCGAGCCATAGGGGTCCTGAAAGACGATTTGAATGTCCTTGCGGTGGCGGCGCAACTCGGCAGCGGTCTTGCTGGCAAAGTCCACACCCGAGATGTTGATTGCCCCGCTGTCGGGGTCAATGAGACGCATCAGACAGCGCACCAGCGTGGTCTTGCCCGAACCGGATTCGCCCACAATGCCCAGTGTCTCGCCCCGGCGCACCTGAAAGGAAATATCGTTCACCGCGGCGACGGTCCGGCTTTTCTTGAACATGCCGCCTGAGGTGTGAAAGGTCTTCATCAGCCCCTGCACGTCAACAACAACCGGGTTTTCCGAGATTGTCATCTCGCGGTCTTCGGCACGGCGCGGCACCGCGTCGATCAGCGCACGGGTGTAGGGGTGTTGCGGATTGTTCAGCACCTCATCGGCGGTGCCCTGCTCTACGATCTGGCCGTGGCGCATGACAACCACACGGTCGGCGATCTCGGCCACCACACCAAAGTCATGGGTGATGAACATGATGCCGGCGTCGTGTTTAGCGTTGAGCTGTTTCAGCAGATGCAGGATTTGCTTTTGAGTCGTGACATCCAGCGCGGTGGTCGGCTCGTCCGCGATCAGGAGTTTGGGGTCCAGCGCCAGCGCCATGGCGATCATGATCCGCTGCCGCTGGCCACCTGAGAGCTGGTGTGGGTATGAGTTGAACAGCCGCTCGGGGTCCGGAAGCCGCACCTCATCCAGCAGCTTCAACGTGCGCTCACGCCGCTCTGCCGCATCAAAGGACCGGTGGACGCGCAAGACCTCTTCGATCTGGTTGCCGACGGTATAGGCCGGGTTGAGGGCGGTCATCGGCTCCTGAAAGATCATCGCCATACGGTCGCCGCGAAGCTTGTTATGCTCGCTTTCGCTGAGTTTCAGAACATCGCGTCCGTCAAACTCGATCTCCCCCGGTCACCTTCAGGCTGGAGGCCAAGAGCCCCATCGTGGCCAGCGACGTGATCGACTTGCCGGAGCCGGATTCACCCACAACGCAGAGGATTTCCTTGGGCCGGACGTCAAAGGTCAGGTTCTCGACCGCGTTGGCGCGTTCCACCTGAACCGGCAAGGCCACCGTGAGGTTGCGGATCGAAAGAATTGGCTTGGTCGAATTGGTCATGTGCTCACCGATCTTGCCAGAGTGTTTCATCAGATTGCCCATCAGCTGCGGTCCTCCGGGGCGGTCACGTCGCGCAGCCCGTCGCCGAGCAGATTGATTGCCAGCACCAACATAAAGAGCGCGGTCCCCGGCACGGCGATCAGCCAACCGTCAAAGAACATCAGCCCCTTGGCGTCCGAGATCATCAGCCCCCAACTTGGTGTGGGCGGCTGCACCCCCAACCCGAGGAAGGACAGCGCCGCTTCGAGCAGGATGGCGTGGGCCATCTCAAGGGTGGCGATCACGATGATATGGTTAGAGATATTGGGCAGGACATCACTGAAAAGGATACGCGGTGTGGAACTTCCCAAAGCCTGCGCCGAGGCCACGAAATCCAGCCCCCGCACCTGCTGGGTCGCACTGCGCACCACCACCGCGAAACGGTCCCAGATCAGAAGGCCGATCACCCAGATCACCACCGTCAGCGAAGACCCGACAATGCTGATGACGGCCAGCGCCACCAGAACCACCGGCATCGAAAGGCGCGTGGTGATGATAAAGTTGATCACCATATCCACCCGGCCGCCGAAATATCCGGCACAGATGCCCAGGATGGTGCCGATCACTCCCGAGATCAGCATGGCGGAGAAACCGATCATCAGCGAGATCCGCGCGCCATACATCAGACGGGAAAGGTAGTCGCGGCCCAGATGGTCCGTGCCAAGTACATGGTCCCAAGTTGTTTTCGGGCTATCGAACCAAACCGGCGGGATCAGCTTGCGCGACAGCATCTGCGCATAGGGATCATGCGGTGCGATCAGCGGCGCCAGGAGGGCCACCAGAACGATTACAGCGATGACAAAGCCGCCGAGCATCAATCCGCGATGGGTCTTCGCATGTTGGAACATCATCTGCCGGGGGAGCGAACGAGCGCTTCGCTGGGCATCGTGGGGGCGTTGTTTTGCAGCGTGCTCATATCATCCGATCCTAATCCGCGGGTCCAGCCAAGCGTTCAGAACGTCGGCGAGGAAGGTGAGTGCGATGTAAAAAAGCTGAGAACCAGCACGATGGCCTGCATCATCGGCAGGTCCGCCCGTTGGATCGACTCCCAAGCCAAGAAGCCGAGGCCGTTGATCGCAAAAATCGTCTCGATCACGATGGACCCGCCCAGCATGAAGCCGAACTGCACGGCCGCCAGTGATACCACCGGGATGATTGCGTTGCGCAGCGCATGTTTGAACATCAGCGAGAAGCGACTGACCCCCTTGGCGCGGGCAGTCCGAATGTAGTCGGAACGCAGGACTTCCAGCATTCCTGCTCGGGTCAGGCGCATGACGCCCGGTGTGATGTAGTAGCCAAGGGCAATGGAGGGCATGACGAAATGCAGCCAGGTATTGCTGCCAGAGACCGGCAGGATGCGCCAATTGATGGCGAACCACAGCATCATCGTCAGCGCGAACCAGAAGCTGGGCATCGCCTGCCCCACCACGGCCACGGTCAGGGCAAATCGGTCAAACAGACTGTTGGGTCGGATCGCCGCCAACACCCCCAAGGGGATCGAGAGGACCAGCGCAAAGACAAGTGCGCTCAGTCCAAGTGTCATGGTGGTGGGCAGGCGTTGGAAGATCTCATCTGCAACCGGCTGGTTGAGGTAATGCGACTGGCCCAAGTCCCCTGCAGCGCCCCGGTTAGCCAGTTGAAGTACTGAACCGGGATAGGTTTGTCGTAGCCATAAGCCTCGCGAATGGTCTGTAGGTCCTCTTGGGTGGCGCTTTCGCCCGCAAGGGCAATGGCCGGATCCCCCGAAAGGAAATTGAGCGAAAAGGTGAGCGACGACACGGTCAAAGCGACGAGTAGAGCCGTCGATATTCGCCTGAGAAGGAATGCAAGCACCGGTCAACCTCGATTGTTAATGCTGTGGATATTGGGTTTGCCCCGTCTGCGGATACCCAGGTTCTGGGTACCCGCAGGTTTGGGGAGCCTAAATGGGGCGAAGCCCATACGGCCCCGCCCTCAAGCGGCGTGTTACTTCCAGCTCGCCTCATAGAGACGGGGGATCTCATCCGCGGTGGGCGTGAAGTTGAGATCATTGGAGAACACGTAGTATTTGGCGTAGGTGAACATCGGCAGCCAATAGACTTCTTCGGCGATGATATTCAGCGCCTCTTGATAGGCCTCTTTGCGCACTTCGGGATCGACCGAGGTATCACCGCGCGCCAGCGCTTCGGCAGTGCGCGGATCCTTGGCCGGATCATCGCTGCTGCCCGAGAAGAAATGGCTGGTGATCGCCGCGACATCGGGGATCGAACTTGAACCCCAGGTCATGTGGTTCACCGGGGTCTCGCCGTTCTGAACTTTTTCAAGCAGCGAGCTGTACTGCAGCCAGTTCAGATTGGCCTGAATGCCAACCGCCGCCAGATCGCCGATCACCGCTTCGGTGAACTCACGCTCTCGATAGCCATAAAGGTCGAACTTGAAACCGTCCGGGTATCCCGCCTCAGCCAACAGCTCTTTGGCCTTTTCCGGGTTATAGTCATAGTGCGGCACATCCTGAGAACAGGCAAACTGCTCAGGGTGGCAGGCGGAATGGATGGCGACAGAGGCCGGGCCGACCAGTTCTTTTGCAATGGCTTCGCGGTTGATGGCATGGGCAAAAGCGGCGCGGACCTTTTGATCTGTGAAGTAATCCTGACCAGAACTGCCATCGACATCAAAGGCCAGATAAGAAATCCGCAGCGTCTTTTCGTTGACCACCTGCACCTGTCCGCTTTCCTCAAGACGCAGAGCCTGCTCTTTCGGCACGTCCCATGCCCAATCGAGCCCGCCTGTCATCAGTTCGGCCAGTTGGGTGTTCGACTCGCCAATTGTCCGGAAGTTGATGTTGCCAATCTGAGGAGTGCCTTTCGGCCCGTCGGCAAAATACTGGTCATTCTTCGCCCAGTTGACGTATTTACCCGTTCTCACATCACTGACCGTATAGGGGCCCGTCCCGATTGGCGTCACCTTCGACAGGTCCCGAGTGCCATCTGCACCGATTGTTGAATTTTCGTAGTAGCCTTCGGGCATGATCGAGATTTCATTCGCCAGATAGGCAAAGGCGTTCGGGAAAGGCTGAACCAATTCCAGACGAACCTTGTACTGATCGATCTTGGTCGCGCCTTTCATCCAGTTGACGACAGACTGTGCAGGAACGCCATTGGCTTCGTCCGCCAAAAAATTGATCGTATAGACAACGTCATCCGCATCAAAGGTACTGCCATCGTGGAAGACGACGCCCTCACGCAGATCGAACTCGACCTCAGTGTTGCTTTTCCACTCCCACGAGGTGGCCAACAGCGGGTCAAACTCGCCGGTCTCATTGTTGAAAAGGACAAGGCCGTCCCACCCCATATGCCCCATGATGACGAGTTCACGGGTCACGCTGAAATAGGGGTCGACAACGGCGACTTCCTTGTCGGTGGCCCAATTCAATGTGTCATCCGCCTTACCGGCCATCGCCGGCATGGCGGTGCTGGCCAAAAGGCTCGCAGAAAGCGCAAGGTACATCGGTCTCATCAGCGGTCTCCTCCCAGAGATATATTGGCACTCATTCCTACCGAAAGCTGCCTCCCTGCAGCTCCCGATTTGTGCCTGTGCGACCGCCTGATATTTATCTGACTGGTCGATCTTGTAGAAACTTTGCTTAGGGCTGGGCATAAAGCAAATTCTAAATTAGCATCACATCATAACAAAACCTGATGGGGTCGAATTTCATGCTACGATTTAACATTCGGCAGATCGAGGCGTTTCGCGCAGTGATTGAAACTGGAAATATGACTCAAGCGGGCGAAGTGCTTGGCGTCACCCAGCCCGCCATCAGCCGCCTGATCCGCGACCTTGAAGAAGAGTATGGTCTACAGCTGTTTGCCCGTCATGCCGGCCGCATCGACCCGACCAAGGATGCCATTGCTCTCCATGCGGAAGTCGAACGCTGTTACGGAGAACTGGAACAGATGGTCAAGTTCGCCACTGAACTCGGCGCTCACCGCAAAAAGAGACTGCGCCTCGCCTCTACCGTCGGGCATTCGTATTTTTTCTCCCCGAGGTCATCAAGACTTTTCACGCGCGCTGGCCAGATGTGGTGATCAGCTTGGTTAGCGGGCCATCGCCTGAGGTCGTCGAACATGTGGAAAAAGGCAGATGCGACATCGGGTTGGCGCTTTTGCCGCTTAATGTCCACGGTGTGGCCATCAAGACGATGCCCGAGACCAACCTTGTCTGTGTAATGCCAAAGGACCACGCTCTGGCCAAATTGAACTCCGTTGCGCCGCAGGATCTCAAAGAGACCCCTCTGCTACTGATTTCGGAGAGCAGCCTAATGCGAAAGCGACTGCTGAAAGCGTTCAACGAGGCAAATGTCACGCCAAACGTCATTCTGGACTCCACCTACACAGGCCCAATCTGCAGCTTGGTCGCGAGCGGGATGGGCGTGTCGATCATGGACATTCTGACAGCAGACGCCTATTCGAACCTTGAGATCGAAATACGTCCCTTCAGCCCCAGTATACCCTGTGAATTGAAGCTGGTGCTACCCGAGTCGCAGGTGCTGGCGCCGCCCGCGCAAGCGTTCGTGGAGATACTGATGGAAAGTGCCCGCTGAGCGGGCGCGATTACCGCCTTTATAGGTCTAAGCCCGCCTTTCGCGCCACCTCGATCCTGCCCGCCAGATTACCCGCAATAGAAGATAATCCGTTGCCGCAGCATCGTTAACGCCTATCGCCCGTTTCCGGTCCTTAGCGGCCCTTCGTGGTGAGCGCGGCGAAGGTCCGCTTGGAGCCCATAGTCACAGAGGAAGGCCTGTGAGATATTGGTAAAGTCCTGAAGGCTTGAGGGTAATATGGCAGATGAAATTACGGCTACCTGCCTCTGTGGCGAGGCACGACTGATATGTGGCCGTCCATTGGGAACGGGCAGCTATTGCCACTGCACGGATTGTCGTAAATCCACTGGCGCTGCATTCAGTGTCGCCGTCCCTTTCGAAGCAAGCGGCTTTCAAGTCATGTCCGGTAGAATTAGTTCGTTCACTAAGGTTTCGGACGCGGGAAGAGAGTTAACCCGTAACTTTTGCCTCGGATGCGGTGCTCCACTATTCGGAACATCTAAACACCTTCCCCAAACCGTTTTTGTGAAAGCTGGTGTGATTGACGATCAATCCTATGTTCTACCAACACACGAGAGCTGGTGTCAGTCAAAGGTCGAATGGTCGATGATAGGGCTTGATCTACCTGCGCACCTATATGGAAAATGACCTGCTCCCCTGAAAAGTCCGGTTTTTGAGTTAGCCTGTTCTCTCAAAAGGAGACAGACGATGAAGAGAAGCCGTTTCAGCGAAGAGCAGATAATCGTGATATTGAAGGAGCATCAGGCTGGGCTTGGCGCGAAGGAGCTTTGTCGCAAGCATGGCGTCAGTGATGCGACGTTTTATAAATGGCGATCTAAGTATGGCGGCATGGAGGTGTCCGACGCGAAGAAGACGCGAAGAAGTTGAAAGCGCTGGAAGCTGAGAATGCGAAACTGAAGAAACTTCTGGCGGAACAGATGATGGATGTCTCAACGCTCAAGGAGATGTTGGGAAAAAACTTTTGAGGCCCGGTTCACGCAGAAGCGCGGTGACCTGGGCCATGACAGAGAAACGATACAATCAGAAGCGGGCGTGCGCCTTGGCTGGGATCGACCCGCGTGTTTATCGGCGTACGTCGAAGCGGCCAGCGGATACTGATCTGCGAGATCGGTTGAAGGATCTGTCGTCTGAGCGGCGGCGGTTTGGTTATCGTCGTCTGCACATCCTGCTCAAACGCGAAGGCTGGCAAGTAAACTGGAAAAAGCTGTACCGGATTTACCGCGAAGAGGGATTAACAGTCCGTATACGTGGCGGTCGCAAGCGTGCAGTGGGCACCCGAGCGCCGATGGCGATCCCGCAGGGGCCAAACCAACGGTGGTCGCTCGACTTTGTGTCCGACAGCCTGTCCTGCGGTCGCCGGTTCCGCATTCTGAACGTGATCGACGACTTTAGCCGCGAATGTTTGGCTGCCGTGGTCGACACATCGCTCTCAGGCGACCGTGTGGGTCGTGAGCTGGACCGCATTGCTGAGATGCGCGGCTACCCCTGCATGGTGGTCAGCGATAACGGCACAGAGCTAACTTCGAATGCGATCCTGAAATGGCAGGAAGAACGAAAGGTTGACTGGCACTACATCGCACCGGGCAAGCCCATGCAAAATGGGTTCGTGGAAAGCTTCAACGGGAGGATGCGGGATGAATGTCTAAACGAGCACCTGTTAGACAACCAGCGCCATGCCCGCCAGTTGATCGCTGCGTGGCGTACCGACTTCAACCACCACCGCCCACACACAAGCCTCGCTGGCCTGACGCCAGTCGAATATGCTAACAGGTCAGAAGAGGACCAAAACCTGAACAGAGCTAACCTAAATTAGCGGACTCAATGGGGAGCAGGTCACCTGACTTAGCTGATCTTTTCCGCCATTCCGCCGCATTTTGCGCGATTTTTCACGTTTATTCTTCGCCGAACACGCACCGGGCCAATATTGCACGACAGGCGGAACGAGCGGAGAGTCCTGTTGATCACCGAACTGAAATTTATTCCAGAAACCTGGAAGCGGATGCCGAGCGAGATGCACGCGCGAAACTTCCTGGAAGGTATCATATGGTCGACTGGCAGGCACTGTCCGCATTGTGGGTCGATAGGCAACTCGGCGCTAAGCGGCCGGACCTGCCGACCGGGCTCTTCCAGTGCCGAGACTGCTGGCTCCAGTTACGGTCACCATGCTCACCCCGATGCACGGCATTGAGCTCGATCTGCATATCTGTATCTGCTCGATGTTCCTTATGCTAACATCGAGAAAGGGCATCTCCTCGGTCGTGATGGCACGGCTGCTCGGGGTGAACCAGAAGACCGCCTGGAAGATGGGGACACGACATCAGGGAAATGATGGACGAGTGCAACGCCGAGCTACTGCCATTAAAGGACATCGTCGAGGTGGACGAGGCATATGTCGGGGGAGCCCCGAAATCCCTTTCAGGGGCCTACTATCCACGCGGCAAGGGCACCGGTAAGCCGATGATTTTCGTAGCAGCCTCTCGGGACGGGCAAGCGCGCGTCAAGGCCGTTTCTGATGACAAAAGGGCAACGCTCGAGCCGGTTCTCTTGGAATGGTTTGCCCCGGGGACAACGAGGCTAATGGCCGATGGAAGCAAGAGCTACCGGGGCCTGGGAAAAACCATGGCCGACCACCAGTATGTGATCCACAGCCAGAAAGAATATGCCAACCCGGAAACCGGCACCCACGCGAACACGGTCGACGCGGAGATCTCCCAGATGCAGCGTGCTCTGTTCGGCATCTACCACAACATGGGGCGACAGCACCTCCAGCGATACCTCGACGAGATCGTCTGGCGGTGAAACCATCGCGACCCCGTCCGGGAAGTGGTCAAGCAATGGACCACGAAAGCCGGTGCAGGGCGGTAGAAATCTACGACGATCTGGGAGCCGATCCCGGCGTTCGACCAGATCCGCGTCTTGCTTCGGGGAACTGCCGATAAGCAACTCCGGCGCTCGAAGGAATACGGGCCATGCTGGCAGTGATGGCTGCCCTATGCACTGTTGGTCGAGATATCCCGATAAGCGTGTCAGAGAATCGAAGCGCGGTGTCGGCGTCGAGCCTTTTAACAACATTTGCGAGAGACCTTCTTTTCTTCAGTCGACACGTTAACTTTATCGCGAGCGCCCCGTTGAGCACCTTGACGGCATACTACAGAAGATATTCTGTCCCTTTTCAGGGGCTGACTTGCCGGAAAAGATAGAACATCATGACCTGCCGGGCTGGTCCGGTCGCAAATCCCGCCTTATGGAGCCGAGCACCCGGTCTAAAGGCGGGACGCGCCGTCTTGTCTCGCGATGGCTGCCGCCGTTCGTCGGCGGCGTCGTCGCATTGGCGTTGATCTTCTGGCTCTATCGCGACCTCGACTTCGGTCGTTTTGTGGAAGGGCTCGGCGCGGCCCATGCCGGCTGGATCGCGATGCTGGGGCTGACGATCCTGCTTGAGCAACTCGTCAACGGCTGGAAGTGGCGGCAGATCTTGCATGACGTCAAGCCGGTGCGGACACTGCGGCTGACCAGCGCGCTGCTCGCGGGTTACGGCGCCAATGTGCTGGTGCCGCTCGGGATCAGCCCGCTGGTGCGCTCCTGGCTGATCGCGCGGATGGAGGACCTGAAGATGGGCACGGTGCTGACCACCACGGTCCTCGCGCGGTTCATCGACGGTGTCGTCTTCGCGCTTTTCGCCGGGCTGGTGGCGATGGCGGGAAAGATGCCGCAGATCGCGGGCAACCTCGAGCTCGGCCTCGCCGTCGCCGGCGCGTTGAACTTCGCACTTTTCGGCACTCTCCTCTGGGCGATGTTCCGGTTCCGCGCGCTCTTCGCGCGCGAGGGGCCGCTGATCTGCCGGCTCTTCGACTGGGTGGCGAAGTGGTTCCGCGCGAACGGCGCCGCCCTGCGCGGATCGCTTTGCGACGGCGTGGTGTGGCCGCAAAGCCGTTGGCATCGGCTGAACGTTCTGATCGGCGCGGTGGCGGCCAAGCTGGTCTCGGCCACACATTACCTCTGGGCGGGGCTGGCTGTGGGCGTGGTTCTGGCGCCGTTCGACTATCTCTTCCTGATGGTCTTCGCCGGCTTCTCGCTGGTGCTCTCGCGTTTCGTGCGGGTGCCCGGCGGCTTCGTCATCGGCTCGGCGCTGGCCTTCGATCTCCTCGGCGTGCCAGAGGAACAGGCCTTGCTGATGATCCTGTTCAACTGGATGATGTCGATTATCCTCGTCGTGGGAGTCGGGCTCATCGTGCTTTGGCAATCGGGCATCGACATCCGCCGCGCGCGCATTGAGGCGGAGGCCGCCGATATCCGTGTCTGAAGCCGCCCCCATCCCGGCGAGCGTGGCCGCTTCTGGCGCATCGCCGGCGCGGGCGCCGCGTTTCAGGCCGGCGCCTCGGCGATCGATTCCGCGACCATCGTGGCGAGCCTTGTTTTCCAGCTGACCGGCAGCGCCTTTGCCGTGGGCTTCGCCAGCGCCGTGCTGCGCCTGGGCTGGCTTCTGCCGCAGCTCGTCGTGGGCTTTCTTGCCGAGCGGGCCGAGCGGCGGATGCCGTTCTACGTCTTCGGCGCCTATGGCCGGGCGCTCATGGCCGGGTTGATCGCGCTTTTGCTTTGGTTCGGTGGCGGCCTGTCCCCGGCCCTTCTGGGGGTGGCGTTCCTGGCGCTCTGGACGGTCTACGCCTTCGTGAGCGGCGTCGTTGCCGTGCCCTACAATGATATCGTCGGGCGTTCGATCCGCTCCGAGGCGCGCAGCCGGATGCTGGCCTGGCGGTTCTTCGGCGGCGGGATCTTCGCTCTTGGCGTCGCGGCCTTCGTCAGCCTCAGCCTCGACATCCTCCCGAACCTTCAGGCCTATGCTTTGATCTTTGGGCTCGCGGCGATGCTCCTGATCCTTTCATCGACGCTCTTCGTCTCGGCCGGAGAGCCGCCCATGCCGCCGCGCCAGGACGGGCAAGAGACACCCGGGGACGTGCGCTCGTTTCTCAGGGGCGGCTGGCATGTTCTGAGCGGCGATGGCCGCTTCCGCCTTTTTCTTTATTCGCAATGGCTGGGGGCGCGACGCTGATGGCGCTGCCCTTCTACGTCGTCGCGGCGGACAAAAGCGGCGTCACACCGGCGGATGTGGGACTGCTGCTTGGCGCGCAGACCGCCGGCGCTCTTGCCTCGAACCCGGTCTGGGGCAAGCTCGGCGACAGCGCGGGCAAACTTCGAATGCTGCAAACCGTCGCGGCCATCAGATTGCTGCCGCCACTGATCGTCCTTGTCCTGCTCGGGCTGGGGGCGGGCGTTGTCGGCTACATGGCGTTGTTCGTGGTGATCGGCGCGATGATGAACGGCGTGACCATCGGCTATCTCGGCTATTTGATGGAGATCTCTCCCGACGATCGCCGCCCCGCCTATTCCGCCTATTTCAACGCCATGGCCTCGCCCGCGGCGCTGCTGCCGCTCTTTGGCGCAGGGCTCGTCTCGCTGGTCTCGATCCAGGCGGTGTTCGTCGCCGCCATCCTCGCCGCGCTGCTGCAACTGGTGCTGCTTCTGCGCATATCTAAACTTGCGCCGAATGGAACCCGATGATCGCCTTCCGCCGTTTCCTCAAGCGCCTGTGGCTGCCGATTATTCTGCGGAGCTGGCCGCTGGCGCGGCTCTGGTATCGCGGCTGGGGCTTGCAGCTTGATGGTCATCCAGACGACGAGGTCTGGTATTTCGCCTTCGGCGCCAACATGAACGACAGCGTTTTTCTGGACCGGCGGAAGATGACGCCCCTGGAATGGCGCGTCGGCCGCCTGCCGGGCTATCGGCTGCGCTTCAACCTGCACGGGCGGCCCAAGGGATTGTCCGCCCCGGCCAATATCGCGCCGGACCCGGAGACGGAGGTCTGGGGCGTGCTCTACCGC
Source organism: Sulfitobacter profundi (assembly GCF_042661425.1). Taxonomy (NCBI): domain Bacteria; kingdom Pseudomonadati; phylum Pseudomonadota; class Alphaproteobacteria; order Rhodobacterales; family Roseobacteraceae; genus Sulfitobacter; species Sulfitobacter profundi. The sequence goes on from NZ_JBHSWA010000001.1 coordinate 823,746, forward strand.
ATGACCCGCCGCGACATGGTCTGGCTGCACTCGACCGAAGGCGTGCCGGGCTGGCGATACTATCCGGTCTGGCTCGATGTCGAGGATCGTGAGGGCAACAGGCTCCGCGCCTTCAGCCTGATCGCCGACGGGTTGCCCGAGGACAGCAATCCGTCGCTGCGCTATATCACTTTGATCCGCGAGGGGGCCGTCCAGCACGGTTTGCCTGAACCCTGGATCGAGAAGCTGAACGCCGTCCGGCACGCCGAGGTCATGCGTTAGTCGGAATCGGAACAAGGATGATTGTAGACTTGGGTTGTGCTCCAAGCCGAAGGAGCTAAGACGCTGCCTCCCACAGTCATCCTGACCGATGGAGAGGACTTCGATGTAATCGAAAGGCCGGAAACCCCAAGGAAACTTCCGTCAGGAGAAGAAAGCCCCGCCCCTCTCACGATACCGACGCATGCGAGCCAGCAGGGTAAGCGACTGGTCGGCTTTTCTGTCCTTACAGAAGGCAACTTGAACAACAATCACTTCTATCTGCTTGATGTCTGGGCTGGACCTGTCGCGTATTTGTGCCGCTCCTTTGATAGCATTTACTGCAACAAAGGAGACTGACTATGGGATTGAAACGGACGGACGAATTTCGCCAAGATGCGGTGCGGATCGCGCTGACCAGCGGGCTAACGCGTAAGCAGGTGGCGGATGATCTCGGCGTCGGTATGTCGACGCTTAACAAATGGATCACCGCGCACAGAGACACAGACGTGGTGTCGAAAGAAGATTTGAGCCTTGCTCAAGAGAATGACCGGCTTCGGCGTGAGAACCGCATTCTCAAGGAGGAGCGGGACATCCTAAAAAAGCAACGCAGTTCTTCGCGAGCCAAAAGCCGTGAGGTTTAGGTTCGTGGAAGAACACCGGGATGCGTTTCCGGCAGCGCGCCTGTGTCAGGTTATGGATGTCAGCATGCGCGGTTTGCGGGCTTTCCGCAGTCGGCCAGCCAGCCGCAGACAGCGGTCTGATCTGGTGACGCTGGCACATATCAAAGAACAGTCCCGTCTCAGCCTGGGCAGCTACGGCAGGCCGCGGATGACGGAAGAGCTTAAGGAGATCGGCTTGGATGTCGGGCACCGCCGTGTTGGCAGATTGATGCGTCAGAACGGCGTATCTGTTGTGAGAACACGCAAACATAAGGTGACGACCGACAGCGATCACAAGTTCAACATTGCGCCCAACCTATTGGATCGGAACTTCACGGCGGATCAACCAAACCAGAAATGGGCCGGTGACATCAGCTATGTCTGGACGCGCGAGGGCTGGTTGTATCTGGCCGTGATCTTGGATCTGCATTCCCGACGCGTCATCGGCTGGGCTGTGAGTAACCGCATGAAGCGTGACCTCGCGATCCGGGCGTTGAAGATGGCCATCGCGTTCCGGCAACCACCCAAAGGCTGCATTCATCACACGGATCGTGGGTCGCAATATTGTTCACACGACTACCAGAAACTCCTGCGCCAGCACGGGTTCAAGGTATCGATGAGCGGCAAGGGCAATTGCTATGACAACGCGGCGGTCGAGACGTTCTTCAAGACCATCAAAGCAGAGCTGATCTGGCGGCATCCTTGGGAGACAAGGCGCAAGGCTGAGATGGCGATCTTTGAATACATAAACGGGTTCTACAATCCGCGCCGCCGCCACTCAGCATTGGGTTGGAAAAGCCCTGTCGCTTTCGAGCGAAAGGTGGCTTAAACGAGCACTCGGAGCGGCACAAATACGCGACAGGTCCAGCCAAGTTGTTCCGACGACGGTTAAGAACAAGGAACTTCAGATGTCCGACGCCGAGTTGGACAAGCTAATCCGTTACCTCCTCAAAATCCAAGAAGATCGCTGCGCCATTACTGGCCTGTCATTCCAGTTCCAAGGTGCGCAAACGGATAACAACATGTTGCCTTCCTTGGACCGTATCGACAGCAACGGTCATTATGCCAAGGACAATCTGCAGATCGTGTGCCGCTTCATCAATTTCTGGAAGCAGGCTTCTGACGACGCCGAGTTCCGGCGTCTATTAGGCTTGGTCCGGGATGTGGGGGCCTGAGGCAAGGTAGGGCGGATAAACGATCTGCGCGTCAGGCATACAGTGTAATCGGCGTCGCAAGCCCAATTCCCCCCAGCCCGCGGCATTTCCAACGTGAAAGGCGGCAAGCTTCCCTTCGCCGAGCATGGTATGAGTGACCGCTATTTGCTGTATAGTGGAAGGTCGGTGCGCCCCCCAACCCTGCCCGATGGGGATAGCACACCTCCAATCATCAGCCATCATGGTACAAGAACTGCCTACAACCCTACCTTCGCTCGAGTCCGCGGCTATGAGGCGCGCCCACTTTCTGAACGTATTGAAACCGTTAAATCCCGCAATTCTCAGCATTCTCATGCTCTATTGAGGACCCTTGGATTCGCCGTGACCAAATCGAAGTCAATCTGCTCGAAGTCTCTGTCGTGAGAAACGAAAATTAACTCGTTGGACAAGCAACTGGCTACGAGAGCTGCATCAGTGAAATCAAGAAAACCTTTGGCCGCCTCGCTCAATTGGCCTCCAAGGGCTGTTGATTGTCACCGAGAACTGACCCGGCAACTGCAGAAATTGTCATTGAGAATTGACCCATGTGTAACCTTGCCCCTGCTTGAATCAGCTGGGAGCTATTGGAGTGTTAGACATGGGATTTCTGAGGATTATTCGGAAATGGGCTCTGCGAGACAAGATGCCCATCCGCGAGATTGCGCGCCGGACAGGGGTGTCTCGCAACACGATCAAGAAGTATCTGCGGACAGGGATAGTTGAGCCCGAGTTCCAAATTTTGGACCGACCGAGCAAGTTAGACCCTTATGCTGAGAAGCTGACAGGCTGGTTGCTGTCTGAGCAGCGTAAATCACGCAAGGAACGGCGAACGGCCAAACAGATGCATGCAGATCTGGTTCAGCTCGGCTTTGATGGTTCATATGAGCGTGTCGCGGCCTTCGTGCGGAACTGGAAGGGCGAACGCCAGCGTGCTCAACATACGACTGACCGGGGTGTTTTCGTGCCCTTGGTCTTTCAGCCGGGCGAGGCGTTCCAATTCGATTGGAGCGAGGACTGGGCCTATGTCGGCGGCGAGCGCCTCAAGCTTCAGGTCGCTCATATCAAGCTGTCGCACAGCCGCGCATTTCTGGTGCGGGCCTATCTACTGCAAACGCATGAGATGCTGTTTGATGCCCACTGGCATGGCTTTCGGGTGTTTGAGGGTGTTCCGGGGCGTGGCGTCTATGACAACATGAAGACAGCCGTTGACCGGATTGGTGTCGGCAAGAAGCGCGATGTAAACGCACGGTTCCTTGCGATGACCAGCCATTATGTCTTTGACCCTGAGTTCTGCAATCCTGCGGCAGGGTGGGAGAAAGGTCAGGTTGAGAAGAATGTGCGCGACGCCCGCCATCGGCTTTGGCAACTCATGCCCGCCTTTCCGGACCTCAATGCGCTGAATGAATGGCTGGAGGAGCGCTGCAAGCTTCTCTGGGCCGAGACACCGCATGGCAGATTGCCTGGCAATATTGCGGATATCTGGGACGCCGAGAAGGCCGCGCTGATGCCACTGCCCACAATGTTTGACGGCTTTGTCGAGCAGAGCAAGCGGGTATCCCCCACTTGTCTGATAGCATTCGACCGTAATCGCTACTCAGTGCCTGCCAGCTTTGCGAACCGCCCTGTCAGTCTCCGCATCTATCCTGAACGGCTGGTCATCGTCGCCGAAGGCCATGTGGTCTGCACGCATGAGCGCATTATTGAACGCTCACACCGTCAGCCAGGGCGCGTTATTTATGACTGGCACCATTATCTGGCGGTGGTTCAACGCAAACCCGGCGCGCTGCGCAACGGGGCGCCCTTCGTTGAGATGCCAGAAGGGTTCCGGAAGCTGCAGGATCATATGTTGCGTAGGCCAGGTGGTGACCGCGAGATGATCGACGTCCTATCCTTGGTCCTCCACCATGACGAACAGGCCGTGCTTTGCGCAGTAGAAATGGCGCTGGAGGCGGGCGTACCAACAAAAACCCATGTCTTGAACCTACTTCACAGGCTGGTGGATGGCGCACCGATAGACCAGCCCGATGTGACCCCGCCTGCGGCCCTTTCTTTGAATAAGGAGCCCGAGGCCAATGTCGCACGATATGACGGGCTACGCACCACGGGAGGAACACGTCATGCGTCATGATCCCGCCGGTGCTGCCATCGTCATCATGATGCGTAGCCTGAAGATGCCAGGCATGGCTCAGGCCGTGCAGGACCTGCATGAGCAGGGATCGCCTGCTTTCGATGCAGCGATCCCCATGTTGTCGCAGCTGCTTAAAGCCGAGATTGCTGAACGTGAGGTGCGTTCCATTGCCTACCACATGAAGGCAGCACGCTTTCCGGCATACAAAGACATCTCTGGCTTCGACTTTGGCGCCAGCGAAGTCCGTGAAGCTTTGGTCCGCCAACTTCACCGATGCGAGTTCATGGACGCGGCTGAGAATGTAGTGCTGATCGGAGGCCCTGGAACGGGAAAATCGCATGTCGCTACCGCCCTCGGCATTCAAGCAATCGAGCATCATCGCAAGCGTGTGCGCTTCTTCTCCACGGTCGAGTTGGTCAATGCGTTGGAGCAGGAAAAGGCCCAAGGCAAGGCAGGAAAGATCGCCGAGGTGCTGGTGAAAGCCGATTTAGTGGTCTTGGATGAGCTGGGATACCTGCCGTTCAGCGCTACGGGTGGCGCGTTGCTGTTCCACCTTCTAAGCAAACTCTACGAGCGCACCAGCGTCGTCATCACAACCAACCTGAGCTTTAGCGAATGGGCCAGCGTGTTCGGTGATGCAAAGATGACCACCGCGCTCCTCGACCGCCTCACACATCGTTGCCACATTCTCGAGACCGGCAATGACAGCTACCGGTTCAAGGCCAGCTCCGCGACAGCCAAACAGAAACGAAAGGAAAAAGCGGCATTGACGCCATCATAACGCAAAGAACATAACAACTGGGTGGGTCAAGTCTCGGTGAAAATGCCGGGTCAGTTCTCGGTGACAATCAACACCTTCATTCCAATTTCGAGGTTACTATCCAACAAGATTAGGGCCGTTCTGTTCTTGGTTTCAAAATTTTGATCCAAAGCAATTTCAACCATCCCCATTGCTTCGACCAACCCAAGCGTCCATGGTTTTCGGGCTATGTTTCCTTAGTTTAGTTGCAACATCCTTTGCGAATAGGATAGTTTTGGATCTCGTTTGACGGGGGGCAAAACCAGACGTTTTTTGGTCGTACTAGGCGTAGGGGACATTGGTTCAACAGTACCAGCGTCGTGTTGGTATACATGCCCTTGACGATCGCCTTTGAACCGGCGAGAAAGTTCCGAAAAGTAAGTCACAAGTTCAATTATGCTCGGTCTGACTTGAAGAAATGCAGGGTGACTAAAGCTAATGCCGTTCTTGCTGCTGTTCCAGGGCATTAGTTCTGCCGGACCATCTAGCTCAACAATGACCCGGCAAAGGGAACCGTCAGGATGCGGAACCCCGGCTTCTGCTGTAATGAAGTACCCAACTTCTCTCGTTTTTAGTTCTCTCAAAATAAGTCGACCATTACAGTAAAAATAGACACCATAATTGTCTGCTTCTGGAATACGATCCCTGATCAGCCCTCCAGTTACCTTAACTTTAAGAGATCGACTATCGCTGTCAGATGGCCTAATTTCAAAGGCCATTTGCTTAGGACTGTAGTCCGGCGGAAAGGCCCAATTGTCGTAAACCGTCACGCCCACGGGTCTTCCGTTTAAGTGTAGTTCACACCCTTGCTGAATGAATACCGCATAGGTGGCCTCTAAGTGTTGGTACAAGTCGTCCAAATCAGTCTGTGTGAAGTTTTGGCGCACCTCCGAGATGCGCACGTTGGTAGTATTCGGGTCAATATTTGGTATTTGATTTACGTCAATTTTCCAGTCTTCATCGGCAAGCCAATCTCTTGTAATCTCGATTTGAAAGCTGTCTCGCTGTTTGTTGCGTGAAGAGATAACAACGTGTTCTCCAAGCGCAACGCTAGCTCGCTTCCCGCCAACACCAAAGTTGCCAATCAGATTCTCGGCATCCAGAGGCCTTGTCGCGCCCGGAGCAATCAAAAGCCGCAACTGATCTACGGGCACTCCTCCCGCGTTATCTCGCACCGCAATCAGTTGGCGTTCAGTATCGAGAAACAACCGAATGATTGTGCCAGATGGCTTCCCTGTGGACATCCAGTGGTCAATTGCATTGTCGACCAATTCACAGATCGCTGTCGGCAGATCGTAATCTGCCATAATGGAAAGAAACATTCGCTTCTGCGGCGTGCCGTCGATCCGATCAAAAAACTCTTTGCGAGAAACGTCAGCCATTCAAGGAAATCTCTTCAACTAATTCGGTGCTAGCCAAACACTCCAAGCGAAAAAAGGCAATGATTGTGCAGTCTATAGTTGTGCTTCTAAAGCGCCTATGTCTCTCGTGCATTCGTGTCTCATCAGTTTCACGCTTTAAAGCGTCCAGCAATCGATCGGCTTAAACCTCACGCCCTTCGACTTTGACTGTTGATTGGGAGGTTACTTTGCCCCGATATCAACATCTTGGACGGTAAGTAACATCGCAGTCTACGGCAGCTCTTTGCGCTCCAGCCAACCATACTGCGCACGTGCGGCGAAGAACCGCTTACCTGACAGAATTACCCCAATACAGCGACGACCAGACCGCTCGGGTTTGAAGGTCCGCTTTCGCGGCTTCTCAAGATTCTTGCTGCAAAGCAGCGAATGCACACTTTCCGCCCTCTCTGAACATTAAAAAGATTCAGTGTGAGTTCGTTGCCAAAACTGAATGCGCATAGCCAGCCGACAACGTATGTCGCTATTTCGTATCTATTGCGGCCCATCGCTCAGTTTAGCTCATATGATCAACCCATTGAGTTGATTTTCTGCTCGGTCCGCATCGAAACGTTTGCGCTCTCCGATCAGTACAAGGTGACAATCCCACTGGGCAGCACTGCTGCGGTATTTTTACCGGCTTTAACTTCGATCAGCCGGTAAAACTAATTTTTGTATCAGCCGGCAGTAGCGGGTGATCTTGGGCCAGCAACGAAAATGCATTCAGGTTTTTGGTTCTCTATCCTATGACAAAAAACATTGAGAGCGACGTTATGTGAGTCAGACCGAAAGAAACTCACGAGCAACTTCAGCGACACCATCCGCGTTTAGACGGTAGTGCGCGTAAAGCGCCGCAGGTGGACCGACTTCAACGTACTTGTCGGGAACGCCGTGCTTGCGAAACTTGCACCTTGGCAGGTCAATCAAAACTTCGGTCACCGCTGACCCGAGACCGCCGGTGATGTTGTGCTCTTCTACGGTCAAGATCGCGCCAGTTTCCTCGGCGGCGGCCTTAATCTCATCGCGATCCATCTCGCTGATCGTGAACATGTCGACGACGCGAACGGAAATCCCCTCGCCTGCCAAAAGCTCTGCTGCGTCGAGGCTGGCGCGGACCTGTGAGCCGCAGGTGATTATGGTCAAATCGCTCCCTTCACGAAGGCGCGCCGCCTTGCCGAAAGTGATTTGCGGCACGGATGGATACACCTCTGGATCGCGGCCCCGACCAAGCCGGATATACATCGCCTCCGGGTGGTCAACCGAGGCGCGCAAGATCGCGCGCAGGTGATTGGCATCTGTCGCACACACAACCGTCAGATCGGCCATACAGCGCAGCATCCCGAGGTCTTCTAACGCATGATGCGAGCTGCCGTAGAACCCCATCGACATGCCAGAGTGGCTTCCGATAACCCGGACCTTCATACGCGGATAGGCGCAATCGGTGCGGATCGCCTCGGCCCCGAGGATGGCCGCAAAGCTGGCGAAGGTCGCGACATAGGGCACCAGCCCGGTCGAAGCCATGCCAGCCGCGGCTGTGATCATGTTCTTCTCAGCAATTGAGAAGTTCACGAAACGCACAGGATGCCGGTCGCGAAAATCATTGGTGCGGTTGGCCGAAGCCAGATCTGCCGTCGCCACGACAATGCGCGGATCGCTGTCTGCCAGGTCGGCCAGTTCTTCCCCCAAAACAAAGGCCGGCATCCCAGCCTTGGGCGTGCCGCGCACCGAACGAGCATCGCGCAGCCGGGTGCTGCCGGTGGTGGTGCCGCGGAAAATTTCGCTTTCGTCTTGCATATCCTTGGTCATGCCATGCTCTCCGGCTCATAGGGTTTCAGGCCTGCTTCCAACTCGACCATCACGGCGTCATAGTCTTCGCCCACGAGGTTGCCGACGTGCCAATCTAACGACATCTCCATATGCGCCACACCGCGCCCCTTTACGGTGTCGGCGATGATCACCTGCGGTCGACCGTCGCGGCCCGAAGGCAGGCGCGCGAATGCCTCGCGGACGGCGTTAATGTCATGGCCATCAATGCGCTGCACGTTCCAGCCGAAGGCCCCAAATCGGTCCTCCATCGGCTCAACGGTCATGATGTCTTCGGTATGCCCGTCGATCGACAGACCGTTGCGGTCCACAATGGCCACGAGGTTTTGCAGTCCGAAATGCCCAGCCGAATTCGCGGCCTCCCAAATCTGTCCCTCGCTCAACTCGCCATCGCCAAGCATCACGTAGGTGCGGTAGTCGCGCTGCGTCATCCGCGCCGCCAGCGCCAGACCGACGCCGATAGACAGCCCATGCCCCAGTGACCCGGAGGAAAAGTCGATCCCTTTGACCTTCTTCATGTCCGGATGGTCACCGTAGTTGGACCCCAGCCGGGTATAGGTGTCGAGCTCGGACGGGTCGAAAAACCCCAGATCGGCCAGCACGGGGTAAAGCCCGATGGCGGCATGCCCCTTGGACATCACGAAGCGATCCCGCTCCGGCCAGTCAGGTTGACCGGGCTCCAGACGCATCTGATCGTAGTAGAGGGTCGCCAGCAGTTCGGCACAGGAGAATGTCGATGAGTAATGCCCCGCCCCGGCAATGCGGGACAGTCGCACAGTTTCGGTTCGGATGAACTTCGCCTTTTCTTCCAGAACCGACAGACTGACGTTGTTGCGCTCGGGGGTCATGTGGCGTCTCCTTGATTTTTGGTACGGTTCCGCGCCATGGCAGCGAACGCATCCTCTGTGGCCTCCAGCGCGCGGTCGATCTCTGCGTCCGTATGTGCCGTGCTGAGGAACATGTTGTGGCGGTGATGCAGATAGACCCCGCGGCGCAGCGCTTCGCCGCAGAACGCCTCGCCGAGCGATGCTTTGGCGTTGTCGCCTGCGAACTGCACAAGCGGCATTGCGACCGGCCCGCTTTGGTTGAGGGCAAAGCCATGGCGCGCGGCCTGTTCGTCCAATCCGTTTCGCAGCCGGTGTCCGGCGCGGGCCATAAGCGCGGGGCCATCGATCCGCGTTAATTCATCCAGAGTGGCAACCCCTGCAGCCATCTGCGCACCGGCGTACCAGAATGAGCCGGTCACAAAGACGCTATTGGCCGCGTCGCGCAGCCAATCGCTTCCTGTAACGGCAGAGAGCGCGTGACCGTTTGCGATTGCTTTGGAAAAGGCGGTCAGATCAGGGCGCACGCCCGTCCCTTCCCACGATCCAGCCATATTAAGCCGAAATCCCGCCCGCACATCATCAAGCACCATAACCGCTTTGGTGGCGTCACAGTGTTTGCGCACGGCACGGGCAAAGGCCTCAGTCGGTAACTCTTGGGGAATGCCCAGATCATGCCGAAACGCCGAGACCACGATCGCGGCAAGGTCGTCACCCGCGTCGGCAACAGCCGCGACAAGACTTTCAGCATCGTTGAATGTGAAGTGCAGCAAATGCGCGCGGTCTTCGCTGGTCACACCCACCAGCGAAGGCGAGCACCAAGGCACCGCCCCGTGATAGGCCCCTTTCGCGATGAGGATCTTGCGTCGTCCTGTCGCCGCGCGAGCGGTGGTGATGCAGGTGGTCATCGCGTCCGAGCCGTTCTTTTGCAGCAGCGCCCAATCTGCATGGGCCACCGTTTCCACCAACCTTTCGGCAAGGATTACGGCATGTTCAGTGGGGCCATTAAGACAGTTCCCCACACTCGCCTGTGCCGCGGCAGCCGCTTCGACCCCCTCATGCTGATGACCCAGAATAATCGGCCCCCAAGCGCACATGAAATCGATGTATTCACGACCGTCGACATCGGTCACCCGTGCGCCCTCGCCACTGGCGAAGAACTGCGGATAGCCCTTCGGCAGCGCCTCGGCCCGCTGGTGGCCCCACATGCCGCCGGGAATGACACGCGCGGCCCGCGCGCGCAGGCGGCTGTCCTGAGACTCGTTGGTCTGAAGCATAGGCGAATTCATCTATCCGCTCCGTTATGAGAATTTGCAATTGTGGGTGCGATGCCGTCCAGCGCCGGGTCGGGGCCGGGAAAATGGCAGGCGACGGCATGATCATCCGCGTCTGGCGTCAAGACTGGGCTGACCTCGGCACAAATCGGTTGCGCGCGGGGACAGCGGGTTCTGAAACGACAGCCCGATGGGGGGTTCAGCGGACTGGGCAAATCGCCCTTCAGCATGGTCCGTTTGCGGCTGCGCTCGGCGCGGGGGTCAGCCAGCGGGATCGCCGAGAGCAATGCCTGTGTGTAGGGGTGCTGCGGTGCCGCAAACAGTGCATCCGCCGCGCCGACCTCGACAATCTGGCCAAGGTACATCACCGCGATCCGGTGCGAGATATAGCGCACGACGCTAAGGTCATGGGCGATGAACAAAAAGGCGATCCCCAGCCGATCCTGCAAATCGCGCAGCAGGTTCAGCACCCCCGCCTGAATGGACACATCCAGCGCCGAGACAGGTTCGTCCAGAACCACCACCTTGGGGTCGACCGAAATGGCGCGCGCGATACCGATGCGCTGCCGTTGTCCGCCCGAAAGCTCGTGCGGATAACGGTCTGCCACGTCCTGCGGCAATTGCACCAGTTCCAACAGGTCACGAATGCGCGCCTCGGTCGCCTTAGCGTCCAGCTTCAACAGGCGCATCCCCTCGACCAGAATGCGCCGGATGGTCATGCCGGGATGCAGCGAGGACATCGGATCCTGAAACACGATTTGCAGGTCCCGCCGAACAGGCCGCATATCGGCTGCATCCAGCCGGGTAATGTTGGTCCCGGCCAACACGATCTCGCCATCGGTCGGTTCAATCAGCCGCAGGATGCAGCGGCCCAGCGTCGTCTTACCGCAGCCGCTTTCCCCCACCAGCCCAAAGGTCTGGCCCGGCGCCACGTCAAAGCTCACGTCGCTGACGGCTCGCAAAAGCTGCGCAGGTTTGGTGCCCAGAAGGTTGGAACCGATGGGGTAGTCCTTGGAAAGGTTACGCACAGATAGAACAGGTTGGGAGGGAGGTGTCTGGGTCATAATGCCCCCTCCTCAAATTCTGCGCGCGCTGCACCTTGCGTGGCTGCAATGATTTCTTCCGCACGCAGGCAAGCCACGGATGTGCGATGCACCGGGCGTAGGGCTGGGTCGGTCGCGCGGCATGTAGGGAGTGCCAATTTGCAGCGCGGTGCAAAGCTGCACCCCGAGGGGCGGTCAAAGATTGACGGTGGCGTGCCTTCGATGGACACGAGTTTTTCGGTGATCGTCTCAAGCCGGGGCATCGCGGCGATCAGTCCGCGCGTGTAGGGATGGCACGTGTCGTAGAAAATGTCGTCTGCCGTACCAGTTTCGACCACCCGGCCGCCGTACATAACCGCGATGTCCCGCGCCATGCCCGCCACAACGCCCAAGTCATGGGTGATAAGCACCATGCCAATCCCGCGTTCCTCGGCCAATTGCCGCAGCAGATCAAGGATCTGCGCCTGCACCGTCACATCAAGCGCTGTGGTCGGCTCATCAGCGATCAGCAGGCTGGGATTGTTGGCGAGCGCCATGGCGATCATGGCGCGCTGGCGCATCCCGCCGGAAAATTCATGCGGATACTGGTCCACGCGCCGGTCTGGCTGTGGGATCGAAACCGACACTAAAAGGTCCAGCACCCGACGTTTTGCGTCATGGTTGCTGATCTTGCGGTCATGCAAACGGATCGCTTCAAGGATCTGGTCGCCGATGGTCAACACCGGGTTAAAGGCACTAAGCGGGTCTTGGAAGATACAGCCGATTTCTTGACCCAAGATCTGACGGATTTCTCGGCGCGGCATGCCGACCAACTCGCGCCCCTTAAACCGGGCCGAACCGCTGACGATGGCGCTTGGTGGGAGCAGTTGTAGCAGCGCCATCATCGCCACGGATTTGCCCGAACCGCTTTCGCCCACGATCCCCAGCACCTCGCCTGCGTCAAGCGTAAGGTCGATGCCGCGCACCGCCTCAACCGGGCCGTGCGGGCCAGGAAAGGCGGCGCGCAGATCGCGGATTTCCAAAAGGGGTGCGGCGCTCATTTCGGCCCCCTGCGGTCAAGCACGTCACGCAGACCGTCGCCTAAGAATGCGGTTGCCAGCACCACGGAAAGGATCGCCATGCCGGGACCAAAAGCGATCCACCAGCTGTAGAATTTCGCCGCCCCTTCCGAGATCATGCTGCCCCATTCCGGGCTTGGCGGCACAGCCCCCAGACCGATGAAGCTAAGCGAGGCGGCCAGCAGCGCCACCTGCCCGAAGTCCATCGTCGCGTTGATCAGCGTGGGCGTCCAGCACAGCGGCAGGATATGCACCACCAGCACGCGACTACGCCCGGCTCCGCCTGCGATGGCCGCTTCGACATGTTCGCGGGTGCGAACCTCCAACACCTGTGCGCGCATCAGCCGCGCATAGATCGGCCACCAGACGATCACCATCGCGAGGCCTGCATTCGGCAATCCCGGGCCCAAGGTCGCAGCGACGGTCATCGCCAGTAGGATCGGCGGGAAGGACAAAGTCACATCGGCGGCCCGCATGATAACTGCATCCGTCCAGCCGCCAAGGTAGCCCGCCGCAGCCCCTAGGGCCGAGCCGATGACAACGGCAGAGACCACCACCATAAGTGCCACGGGGATCGTGTAGGTTGACCCATGCAGGGTCCGCGACAGCACGTCACGACCAAGCGCGTCGGTCCCCAGCCAATGGTCAGCGGAGGGCGGCTGCAACCGCCGTCCTGCCATCATCAGTGGATCGACAAGTGGCCAGAACTGAACGGTCAGCAAGGTCACGGCCCAAAACAAAAGGATCAGGATGCCGATCTGTCCGGTTAGGGGCAAGCGGCGCACAAAGGTCCACGCACGGCGAGGCCGGCTGCGGCTTGCGGGGCGGAGGGTCTCGACCGCGCTCATCCCGACACCTTGATGCGCGGGTTGGCCCAAGCGTAGGCGATGTCGGTGACTAGATTAGCCAAAAGGAAGGCCGTCGCGCCGACGATGGTGACGCCGCCAATGGCGGGATAGTCCAGCGAACGCGCGGCCGACACGGCATAAGAGCCGATGCCCGGCCAGCTAAAGATCGCCTCGGTCAGGACTGCGCCCGTGATGAGGTAGGCAAAGGTAAAGCCCAACACCGTGAGCACCGGTATAAGCGCGTTGCGCAGCGCGTGGTTGATCAGCACGACCCGCTCGGATGCGCCCTTGGCCCGTGCTGTGCGCACATAATCCTGCCCAAGCGCGTCGAGCAGCGATGAGCGGACCAGCCGCGCGACAATTCCGATAACCGACCAGCCTAAGACCAGCGCTGGCAGCGCAAGATGGCTGAGCGCCTCGATGAAAAGTCCGCCATTGCCAGCCAGCAGCGCATCAACGGTATAGAACCCGGTGATCCCATCTGGCGCTTGGCTCCGTGCGTCAAGTCGTCCCGTGCCGGGCGTCCATTTAAGCTGTACCGAGAAGATATAAAGTATGATCAGCCCCGACCAGAAGATCGGCAGCGAGGATCCCAGCAGGGCAAACCCGCGGGCAGCATTGTCGAAGATAGAGTGACGGAACCGTGCCGACAGCAAGCCAATTGCCATCCCAATGGTGGTGCCGACGATCATCGCGGCGACCACCAGTTCCAACGTCGCGGGCAAACGCTCGGCAATATCGCGGGCGACGGGGCGGCGGGTGTTGAAGGAGGTCCCCATGTCGCCCTGTACCAAGTTTTTCATGTAGACGACGTAGCGCACCGGCAACGGCTTATCCAAACCCCACTGCGCCTCCACGGCCTGCACGATCTCGGGGTTGTTCATCATCCGCTCGGGCACCAAGGCGGAAAGCGGATCGCCCTTGGTGCTTTGCGACAGGATGAAGGCCACACTGGCCACGCCGAGCAGGAGAAACGGCACTCCCAGCACTCGGCGTATGATATAGCGCAGCATGGCCTTGCCCCTTTTACTTGCTTACTTGCGCGAGATTTCGGCGAGCGGCAGGTTACAGCAGGCGCTGTAGCGCACCCCGTCGATGTCAGCGCGGTGGGCCAGCACAAGGTTGGGACTTACGAGCGGAATGATGACATTGTCTGCCATCAACTCTCGGGCCAGCTCCTCATACTTTGCAGCGGCCTCTTCACCCGACGCGGCCAGCGCCTGCGCGTAGATTTCGCCCTCTTTCTCGTTCAGCACGGTTTCGGGCGATTGGTAGCCCGCACGGCTGACCCAAGTGGAGCCTTCCGTCATCCCGAAATAGGCCGCATATTGGCCTGAACCGTAGTAGTCAGGTGCGTAATAGACTGCAGTAAGGTCAGCCGTACCCGCAGCCATTTCCTCGCGCCAGACCGGATAGGTCACCGGTTTGAGCGTGACCTCGACCCCCACCTGCGAGAAATCTTGTTGCAGCTTTTGCATCATCACGTTGAGGTCAACGCCGTAGACATTGTCGTTGGGGTACACGGCAACCATCTCAAGCCCGCTGTCCATGCCCGCCTCTGCCAGCATCGACTTAGCTTTTTCCACATCTTGCGCGCGCGGCTCAAGGTTCTTGGTGCCCGGAAAGCCGTTGGGAATGGGTGCTGCGATCTTGTTGCCGTTGCCGCCAACGGTGAATTCAATCATCCCGTCATAGTCGACCGCATAAGTCAGCGCCTCGCGCACCTGAGGGGTCAGCTTGTCCTTCATCGCGGTCGAACCCGGCATGAAAGCGAAATAGACAAAGTTGAAGGAAGGGATAATCTCAGTCACCACGTCCGGGGTGTCGAGGGATTTGGCCGTATCCGCGTCGATCTGCATGGCAATATCAACCGAGCCCGTCTCAAGCGCCTGCGCCTGACTGACGGAATCCTGCATCTGCGTGATCACCACCTCGGAAAAGGCGGGGGCGGTGCCATAGTAGCTGTCATTGCGCGACAGACGCAGCTCGTCTTCGGGTGCGTAGTTGGCCAGAACAAAGGGCCCACTGCCTACCGAATTCTCCAAGAACCAACCTTCGGCTCCATCGGCAGTCGCCGCAGTTTCATCCGCCAGCGCCCCGCCCGCCATGGCGGCTTCGGCGTTTAGTATACCTGTGTAGGGGGCGGAAACCTTATTGAGAAATTCAGAATTTGGCGCCTCCACCGTCACCTTCACGGTATGGGCGTCCACCGCCTCGATGGACTGCGTGCCATCCATCAAAAAGGAGGGCGACCCTTTAAGGTTGCGAAGTCGCTCGAAGGTCCAGACCACATCGGAGGCTTCAACCGGGCTTCCGTCAGAGAAGACGGCGTCGGGGTTGAGGTTAAAGGTGAACTCGGTGAAATCCTCGTTGTGCTCCCAGCTTGTCGCAAGCTTCGGCTCCAGCGTCTCATTGTCTGCGCCGAGCGTGATCAGCGGCTCATAGACGGCTGTGAGGTAGATTTGACAGGTATCACAGAAGGCCCGCGACGGATCGAGCGAATTGACGTCCATTGAGCGGCCCACGACAAGCGTATCCTGCGCTGCAACCGCGGAGCCGAACATCAGCGCGCTGGTCGTACCTAAAAGCAAGGCCGTGCCCCGCCGCCGTGCCGTGGTCTTGAAAGATGAAGCCGTATTCATACCATAGTCCCCTTTGCTTGTTTCTCCGCCCCAGCATTCTGTGAGGCCGATGGATCAGGCAGGAATAAGGTGCCGCGCCCTGTCGGGCCCGTGACCGCCAATCTGCCCGTCGGCCGGCTGGAAATGACTGTGATCGGTGCGGTTTAACTGTTGGCCTGCTGAGCCATGCAGATCAGGTTAGCGGGGGAATTTTTGGCTGCATAGAGGGTATTGATGGTCAGTAAATCGCCTATAGTTCGCTTTGCTTGAATGGCGTCGATTGGCAGAATTTCTTTATGGACTGGGGCGAAAGCGCATAAATTCATGGTGCGGCTTGAACTGACCAACGCCTAGCCGTCACAAAAAAGGCAACAAGTTAGTCATAGAAAGTTTGGTTAATTCGCAATTGGTTCGCGCGCCGGCAGAATCTCTGGCAAGAAGCAGCGCAGGTAACATGTCGACGCGCGGATGCTCTCGGTAAGGTAGTCTTCGGTGATGCGGCGGTGCTGGGACCATGAGATCGCCCAGATACCATCCATGATCCCAATCGACAGCCCGACCCGGTGCTCAAGATCTGGCACGGCGGAAAAATCAAACCACCGCCTGAACTCCGCCGAACGTATCGCCGACAGGGACGCATTGCCCTGCAGGTCTAAGGTGCGCACTTCGGCGCTAACCCCTGCCCCCATGAAAAGACGCAGCGCTGCAGGATGGCGGTTGAGATATGCGACCCCGCCGATCTGTCGTCGGCGGATGATTTCCTGCCAAGAGCCGGGGGCGGGTCCAGCGGCTTTTGCGCGAGTGTGGAAAGTGCCTGATGATAGCGCTGCGCCAAAGCAACAAGGATCGCGTCTTTGTTGGGGAAGAAGTGGTAGATCGAGGGCAAAGGCACCCCCGCCGCCTCTGCCACGACCGCAAGGCTTATGTCGCTGTCAGGCGTCTTGGTCAGAATAACCTCGGTCGCGTCGAGAAGTTTTTGAAACCGCGCGATCCCCGCTGCCGCTGCGGTTCTCGAATGCCTGCCCGGCGTGCGACATGCGTTTCTTGATCCATTGCGTCTCGCTGCTTGTTCGTCGATTGCAATCAACACAAAAGAATAAGGCTCCTCGCTCAAGATTTCTACATCTTTTCGGTATTACTATGCGAACCCATCCGACTAAATGCCCTGCCCGTTCATTAACGAAGAATAGCCGAAATAGCTTTCTCAATCCCGACCTTGATGTCACGGGTGGATAGCGGTCGCTCACGGCCCATAGCGGCCATCTATGATCGCCGACTGCGCTGCAGTGCAGCTTCATCAGAAGGGCCATTCGCTGCAGGAGCGATATCAGCACCATGTCGAAGGTCAGGAGAGCGGGACAGAGCGCCATTTCGCTGCGGTTGCGCCTACGGCTGCTATGAGAAGGTTGTATTGAGGTTGGTGGGCACGGCAGCCTTCAAAATAGCACGCCGCGGTCAGCGTCGATGTCTACTTTGAAGGGTACAAACAATAAGACAGCTATCGTGAAAGGGCCGCCTCAATTGCTTTCGCAAGACTTTTGCCGTGAACGGCTTGCTCGTGACAACCGCTGGCGGATAGCTTGCCGTGATGCTTTCGGCATCTCCATACCCGTTCGCCAGTACGAAGGGGATGTTCTGATCTGCCATAGCTTGCACGCCAGATTTCCGTTTTAAATAGACGCCAGTCTAATTCTGATAGACTTCACGTCAGATGCTGCCAAACGGTACCCAGTTCCTGTTCCAGCCTGTCAGCGGCATTGAGCACAAATTCATCTTGGTACATAGGTCCTATTAGCTGCACCCCGAGCGGGGTTCTATCATCGAGGTGTGTGGGCAATGCAACCGAAGGCAGTCCAAGCACGTTGATGGCAAGAAGCGGAGACTGAGCCGATACGATTTTGCCGAGACTGGCTGGATTTTCGAAGTCTTGATCGTTGAAGAAAGGCCGGCGCAGGGAGGTCGGCAACAGCAACACATCCACTTGAGAGAACATTTCAGCCCATGCGCGCTGGCACACGATCCTGCGCTGCATCGCCTGCAACAGTCCTTTTACATCTGCTATATCGAAATGGCCGATGAACGATTGATAATATTCCCACATCTCATCGGACCCCTTTCTCTCAATGGTTTCTCGTAGAAGTGCTTCGGTCTCGGTGAACATCAGCGTTCCCCAGAGGCTTGGCAGCGTTTCAGCCGCCGGCGGAGCGACAGCACGTAATTTTGCGCCGCTATCTTTGAATGCAGCAATAGCGGTGTGCATCGCGGTCTCCACCTCCGGGTCAATCCCGCCCCCGAACGGGTTCATGGCATACCCGACCGTGAGCGCTCCGCGCGCATCGCGGGCATGGCCCCGTCCGGGAACCCAAAGCGGATCGCGCGGGTCCTGCATTGACATTCCCGATAGCCCTGCCTTTAGGTCTGCGATGGAGCGGGCGATAGGACCTTGGACGGCCATAAGCTGGGTGAAGGGACCCCGTTCGATACCAGCTGCGGATTGGGTCGGGTTCATCGCGGGGATGCGGCCCAGCGACGGGCGGATCGTCGCAACCCCACAACAATAGGCCGGGTAACGCAGAGAGCCGCCAAGGTCGTTTCCGTGGCCGATCACCCCGATCCCACAGGCCACCGCAGCGGCCGCCGCGCCACTGGACCCGCCGGGAGTCAGTTTTGCGTCCCAAGGATTTTTGCTGGTTCCGTGAATCGGATTGGAAGTAAACCAACGCATAGAAAACTCAGGCGTACTGGTTCGCCCTACGATCACCGCACCACTACGTTTTAGATTAGCAATGACAGGCGAGTCTTCGGTCGCGATGGCATCAGCATTGGCGGCCACACCGTTAGAATTCGGGTAGCCCTTTTGATCAACGTTTATCTTTGTGGTCACCGGTACGCCCCATAGGGGCCCCGCATCTTCTGGACGACCCTGCTGATCCAGAGCTTTAGCGACGTCCAGGGCTTCGTTTACCAGAGTTGTGATGGCATTAATTGCGGGATTAACCGCGGAGATGCGATCAAACTGCGCCTGTGTCACCTCAAGTACAGAGACGTCACCGCGCTTTAGGCGATCTGCTGTCTCAGCTACGGACCAATAGTGCATCTCTGTCATTTTTGAACCTCAATCGAATAGGGCTGTTATTAGGCGCAGGGCAAAGCGCGCCGTGCCAATTCGGTCCAATAGGCGACGCCATAACCTAAAGCGTCGTCATTGAAATCATATGCGGGATTGTGCAGCGCCGCGCTGTCTCCATTGCCAATAAAAATATAGGCACCTGGTACCTCACGAAGAAAGAACGCGAAGTCTTCCGAACCCATAACGGGCTCAAGGTTCTGGTGGACGTTTTCGGCCCCAGCGACAGCCGACATCGCTTCAATTGCTAAGCGCGTCTCAGCAGGGTGGTTGACCGTTGGTGGATAGGGGGTCATTGGCGGCCGTTCGATATGAACGGTGCAGCCATGCGCCTGTGCTGTCCCGTGACAAATTCGCTTAAGTTCCATCTCAATCTTGGCCGAGACGGATTCCGAAAAGCTCCGAAAGTTGCATCGCATCTGTATTTTGTCGGGAATGACGTTCCACGCTTCGCCGCCGTGAATTGATGTTATCGAAACAACCGCCTGTTCAAAGGGGCTGACCGTTCTGGAAACAATCGTCTGGACACTGCCAATGATCGCCGCTGCGCAAACAAGTGGATCGCGGGCCATATGCGGTTGCGCGGAATGGCCGCCCGTTCCTTCAACAGTAATTAAAACACCATCAGCTGAGGCCATCGCCCCCATGAATGACGCCAAACTGACCGACCGGCATTTGGGGCCAGTTATGTGCGGCATAGGCGGCCTTAACAGGAAAGCGTTGGAGCAAGCCTTCGTCAATCATTACCTTCGCTCCCCCGCCAAGCTCTTCTGCTGGTTGGAAGCAAAACACCAACGTGCCGTCAAAATTCCGCAAGTGAGCCAGCTGTTCGGCTGCGCCGAGCAGCATCGTTGTGTGCCCATCGTGGCCACAAGCGTGCATTCTGCCCTCGACCTGCGAGGCGTGTTCCGCCCCGGTGGCTTCTTGGATCGGCAAAGCATCCATGTCAGCCCGAAGCAGCACCCGTTGGCTGGGATCGGATGCAGGGCCCGACGTGCCGTGTAAAATCCCAACAACGCCAGTCTTAGCAATACCCTCAATCACCTCGTCAAACCCCCAAGCGCGGAGTCGTTCGGCGACGATACCCGCGGTCCGCGGAAGATCGAAACTGAGTTCCGGATTCCGATGTAGGTCGCGCCGAATTGCTTGAAGGTCTGGCAAAGCGGCAGTGATGGTATTTGAGAGGGGTAAGTCCATGGGTTGAGATGCCTTAATTGGGTGAATCAGAGCGCCCCTTGCCAAAGCGGGGGCGACGTCGTTGCGCCAGAATTCGGCGTCTTTTTGCATGATCAATTGCGCTTCATCAAAGTCGCCCTGCGCCATCACCGACCAAAATCTTCGTAGGGTATCAACGATGCGGATCATGCGTTGTTCTGGGTCGGTGACGTCGATCAGCGCGGTAACGATATGGAATTGCCGATAGAGGGACATCGCGTGTGCAGCGAGCACCCGGTTGTGGAAACGCGCAACCAATCGCTGGCGGAACTCAAATAGTGTCCGAGAAAACGCGACTTTTTCAGAGATGTCGATTGTGTCGACTTCAGCGAGTATTTCGAGGCTTGTTTCTGTGCTGGAATAGGTCTGGAAGTCATATATCAGCGCAGGGTCGATCCAACGTTTGACTTCATAAAGATCTACGATCTGATCGGGAGTGAAATTCGCCACATAGAAGCCGCGCCGAGGCCGGCTGACAAGCAACCCCTGCCCTTCCAATTCGCGCGCAGCTTCGCGAACAGGACCTCGACTAACCCCAAAACTTTCGGCCAAGCGGACTTCGTTTAGACGCTCACCCGGTTTCATATCGCCTTGGGCGATGAGCCGTACCAGTTCTTCTCCGATCGTATCAGTAAGCCCTTTGCTTTCAACCTTGTCGATGACAATCGCCATTTTCACATCTCCGCATGTGCAATCCGCTTCCCGCCAACTGGGAACCATTCCTGCCCTGGTATCGCATTCATAAGCTCTTCGACATAGGGGTGAAGATCGCCTTCGAGTACGCCTGCGGGCGCACCTGCTACGACAACCTGCCCAGATTTCATGACAATAAGGTCGTCACAGATTTCTGCGGCGACGCGCAGATCGTGAGTGATGAAAAGTATCGTAAGATTATGTTTTTCCCGCAGATCCGCAAACAGCTGCAACATCTGCCGCTGCACAGAAACATCGAGCGCCGAAAGCGCTTCATCTGCGATAAGTATCTCAGGCTTGGCTGCCAGCGCACGGGCGATACAGACGCGCTGGCGCTGCCCGCCGGAAAGCTCATGCGGAAAACGCTCAAAGAACTTGCGATCCAACTTAACGTCTTCGAGAAGGGTCAATGCTGTCTCGCGCAACATGCGCCGTTCGCACCCATTCGCTCTCAATACGTCGAGAACGGTCCTTCCAACGGTATGCCGCGGGTTTAGCGCCGCGTTCGGGTCCTGAAAGACCACCTGCATTAGTTTGCGGTGCGATTTGCGCTGATTGATGGGCTGCGCGAGCAGGTCGGTCCCAGCAATTAAGATGGCGCCCTCATCCGCCTCTTCCAGACCCACAAGGCATTTTGCAATCGTCGACTTTCCCGATCCGCTTTCCCCAACGATGCCAATTGTCTCCCCCGCTTTGCACGAAGGGAAACGCGATCGAGCGCTTTCACCTCTCCGCTTTTGGTATGAAACGTCTTAACCACATCAACGGCATTCACCAGCGCCGGCGCCTCTGGTGTTGCGTGGCGGGGGTGCCAATTGGGAATGGCAGAGATCAGTTCACGGGTATAGTCATTCTCGGCGTTTTTCAGCAAATGGGCTGCCTGCCCGTGCTCGACCACCTCGCCGTGCCGCAAGACGACGACATCATCCGCGATCTGAGCCACCACGCCAAAGTCGTGCGTAATGAACAAAACCGCTGTGCCGAAGTCACGCTGCAAATCCCGGATGAGGCCGAGGATCTGGGCTTGCGTGGTCACATCCAACGCGGTTGTCGGCTCGTCCGCGATCAGAACATCTGGATTCAGGGCCATCGCCATCGAGATCATCACCCGCTGTCGCTGGCCGCCGGACAATTCAAAGGGATACGCATCAAGAATACGGGGAGGATTGGGAAGGCGCGCAAGTTCAAGCAACTCGAGCATCCGCGCACGCCGACCTTGTTCTGGCTCGATGTTATGACTGGAAAACACCTCATCAAACTGCGTGCGTATCCCCCGCACCGGGTTCAGAGCCGACATAGGATCTTGAAAGATCATCGAAATTGAGCGGCCTCGGATGGCGCGAATATCGCGTGCGGGACGTCCTACCAACGTTTGATCATGGTAGCGAATGTCACCGCCGGTAATTCGCAGCTTTTTCGAGGGGAGAAGATCCATTACCGCGTTGGCGATCATGGATTTCCCCGACCCACTCTCACCAACAAGGCAGGTGGTTTTGCTCTTTTCAACATCAAAGCTCACGCCTTTGACTATGTGAGAATCCATTCCATAGCTAACTTGCAGATTGTTGATTGAAAGCACGGTCATCAGGTTGTCTCCCGGCGGTCGAAGAAGGGGTCTTGGCTGTCGCTGATCGCATCGCCGATGGTGGAAATGGCAACGACGGTGAGCATGATCGCGAGGCCAGGCATAAGGTCAGCCACCAGCTTTGAGAAATGACCGCACGGGCCGCCCCGATAAGATAGCCCCAACTGACAACGTTTGGATCGCCGAGGCCGAGAAAGCTCAAAGCGCTTTCAAAAAGGATCGCCATAGATACCATTAAAGCGGCCATGACAATAAGGGGCGAAAGCGCGTTGGGTAGCACTTGGGTCAACGCCACACGCAGGTTGCTTTGGCCCGACAGCAGGGCAGCCTGAACAAATTCGCGGCGGCGCAGGCTTAGAAACTCGGCTCGGGCGAGCCGCGCGACCGGTGGCCAGCTAACAACGGAGATCGCAACAACAACCGATGTGATCGACGGCGAGTAGATCGCGATGAGAAGGTGCGCCAAGGCAAAGTTGGGCACCGTTTGAAACATCTCGGTCGCGCGCATCAGAAAACTGTCGACGCGGCCACCGAAGAACCCTGCAGCCCCTCCGATGGTCAGCCCAAGCAAAACGGCGACCACGGTAGATACCAGACCGATACCCAGCGATGTGCGTGCGCCATATGTCATCATGATCAGCATGTCGCGGCCAAGAGCGTCGGTGCCCAATAGATTGCCGTTGTCCTGAAAGGGCAGTTGGAATGGCCGCGCGACCATCCGCCAAGGTCCTTCCGGAAAGATGACAGGGGCAAGCAAGGCTGCACAGCCTACGATGACCAAGAACAGGACCGCGATAATACCATCGGGGCGCGTCAGAATAGATTTCCAGATTGGCATGGGTTTGCCCTTTCTCAAGCGGCGCGCGTGCGCGGGTCGACGTAGCGATAAAGAAGGTCGACAACGAGGTTGGCGAAAATGACGATGAGAGAGGTCATGATGAAAACGCCGATAACCACGTTGTAATCGCGCGCAATTAAGGCGTCATACATAAGCCTGCCGATCCCCGGCCAAGCAAAGACAGTCTCAGTCAGAATAGTCCCGGCGACCAGTTGCCCAGCCTGCACTCCAGCCATCGTCGTGATCGGGAGCAGTGACGTTCGCAAAACATGGCGGAACCAGATCCGCATAGGGGCCATGCCCTTAGCGTGGGCTGCTTTGACAAACAAAGTATTGGCAAGATCGGTCATAGAGGCACGCACGAGGCGGGCATAGATCGCCATCGTGAAAAGGGCGGAGGCCGTCGCAGGCATGATCAAATGATGGATATAATCGAGCGCGGACCGAAAACCCGTATAGTCAGCGCCAATCGTCTGAGTGCCGCCCGCGGGGAGCCAGTTTAGTTTTGCCGAAAAGAGGATGATTGCGAGCAGCGCAACCCAGTAATAGGGAGAAGAGAAAAACAGAACCGACCCTAGCGAGATCACTCGGTCAATCCAGGTACCGCGAAAGACTGCTGCGATGAAACCGGCAAACGTGCCAAGCACCAAGGCCAGCACAAAAGCCGTTCCGGCGAGAATGAGGGTATTTGGCAGCCGCTCAAGGATGATCTCTAACACCGGGCGCCCTTCGCGGTACGACATGCCGAAATCAAGCGTGGCGACATCTCGAAGATAAATCCCTAATTGAACTATGACGGGCTTATCCAAACCCATCTGCATGCGCAGCTGCTCAATAAACGCCGGGTCACCCGAGGCCGCTTCACCTGCGATGAATTCGGCAGGATCGCCAGGTGCCGAACGTATCAACAAGAAAGTCCCGGTGATCACAACGACGATCACAAGTAGGCGTTTTAGCGTTTCGATTACGAGTGTGCGGGTCATCATTTCTCCGTGGAAGTAGAAGTCGGGCAACAAGATTGCTGCCCGACAGTTGTTTTACTCTTCGATCCACACGTTAGCGAAGTTCGAGCTAAGCCCGCTGGCATCTGTAATCAGATCCTTGACCTTACGCTTGTAGAGGGTCGGAAAATCTAACTCGGCCAACCACACGACGGGCGCTTCCTCTGCAATGCGGACTTGCGCCTGCTTATAGAGATCGGATCGGTTTGCTTCTTCGGTTGCTGCGTCAGCCGCGTTCAAAAGCTTGTCCGTCTCAGCATCTTTATACATCGCAACGTTGTTCCACGGAGAACCGGGGTTAGCTGTCGTCGAGAGGAAATTGCGCGAGATACCGATGGCAGGGTCAGCACGCTGATACAGGTACATCTGACCCATATCGTAATCGCGATCGGACAGCTTTTTCAGGTATGAGCCCACGTCCATTGAATCGAGCGTCACGTTGATCCCAACATCGCGATAGGCTTGAACCTGATATTCAGCCATCCTGCTCCAGCTCGAGCCAAGAAATGAGGCAGGGGCCAGTTTCAACTCGCGACCGTCGTATGAAGAGGCCTCGACAAGTTCTTTGGCTTTTTCCGGATCGTAGGCATAGCCTTCGGTGGCACCATCAAAGAAGCGCGTGCGAGAGCCAATTGGACCCTTCGGAGGCTTTGCATGGCCACTGAAAACCACATCGCGGATGAACTCTTTGTCCATCGCGTAGTTCAGCGCTTGGCGGAAGCCTTTCTCATTGAAAGGAGGTTTGTCGTTGTTGATCCACATGAAGGCGTGGGGCGAAAAGAATTCCCAACCCGCCTTAGTGATTTCCGCATTATCGGTCTTGGACAAACGCTCTACATCAAAAAGCTCAAGGTTGGATGCAGAAACAACGTCGATGGACCCCTGTTCGAAAGCCACTGCACGACCCTGGCTGTCGGGAATAATAACGAAAAACAGGTTGTCGAGATAAGGTTGCCCGTCAACATGGTAGTCTTCGTTTCGCTGCAGCTTGATGAAGTTGCCTTTTTCCCATTCAGCCAGCTTGAAGGGACCGGTGCCGATCGGGGTGTCGTTCATCGGATTTTCACGAAACGAAGCGTCTCCGCCATAGATATGGTCTGGTATGATCGCCATGTTGCCGAGCGCCAGTCCGTATGGCAGCGCCGGGACCGGACCCTTAAGGTTAAAAGTAACCTCATGCGGCCCGCTCGCTTCTACTGAATCGACCTGCGCTGCTACCACCGCCAAGTTCGGGTTTTCCTTGGCGAAGACACTGAAAGACGTAACCACATCTTCCGCGTCAAATGCTTCCCCATCATGCCACCGAACGCCCTCTTTCAGCAGCACTGTGAAAGTGCGGTGATCCTCCGAAACTGACCAATCCTTGGCCAAGACACCCTGCGGAGTCAGATCTTGTTCGTAAGAAAAAGTCCTTCGTAAATCTTTGAATAAAGGATTTCAGCAGCACCGAGGCCCGACATTCCTGCAATAGCGCTTGGGGGTTCAGGACTTAGTGCAACTTTAAGCGTCCCTCCCTGCTGCTGTGCGAAAGCCGGAAGAGACAGCACCAATGCAGTCCCTGTGGCGGCAATAAGTTTAGCAATACGCATTTAGACCCTCCCGTTTATCGTCTTGAGTTTCACGAGTTGCGAACTCGCGGACATGAATGGCACCTGCAGTCCATACTGTCAACTGTTGACAGTTGGCGGTTTTATCGTAGATAGGAAGCAATCGCAGTCGACCTCGCTTAAGGACCCCTCTCATGTCTTCTCTGCTTCCTGGCCCAAACAGTCTTGTTCCTTTCGTCAGCGTTGATGACATGATGCGCCTTCTCATCGACATCGGGACCGAGCGCATGCTTTGCGAACTGGCTGACGCAATCGAGGAAGATTTCCGGCGGTGGGAGCTATTTGATAAAACCCCACGCGTCGCCGCTCACTCTGAAAAGGGCGTGATCGAATTGATGCCGACTTCAGACGGTGAGGCCTATGGTTTCAAATATGTTAATGGCCACCCCCAAAACACACGCAGCGGGCGCCAGACTGTCACCGCGTTTGGTGTTTTGGCCGATGTGGAAACTGGCTATCCGCTACTACTTAGTGAAATGACTTTGCTGACAGCACTACGTACGGCCGCCACTTCAGCGATGGTGGCAAAGCATCTGATGCCGAAGAACGCACACACCATGGCCATGATCGGAAATGGCGCGCAGGCGGAATTTCAGACGCTGGCCTTCAAAGCTGTCTGCGGAATCCAGCGCGTGCAGCTATTTGACATCGACAGGCACGCAACTGCAAAGGTGGCCCGCAATCTCGAAGGCTACGGTCTCGAAGTCATCTCCTGTCAGACCGCTGAGGAGGCTGTCCAGGGTGCAGAAATCATCACGACCTGCACTGCGGACAAACAGTATGCGACGATCCTGAGCGACAATATGGTCGGCGCCGGTGTGCATATCAATGCGATCGGCGGGGACTGCCCCGGCAAAACAGAACTGCACCGCGATATCCTCACGCGCTCTGACATCTTTGTCGAATATCCAGAGCAAACCCGCATTGAGGGGGAGATCCAACAGCTGGATGCCGATCATCCTGTTACTGAAGTTTGGCAGGTAATTTTAGGGAGGGCAGCGGGTCGAACCTCTGACAGTCAGATCACCCTGTTCGACAGCGTAGGCTTTGCGACAGAAGATTTCAGCGCTCTGCGCTATGTACGAAAACAGCTTAAAACCCGCCCATTTTTTACCAACATTGACCTGCTGGCCGACCCAGATGATCCTCGCGATCTCTTTGGAATGGTCGCTCGTAAAGAGCAGAAACTGGTACAGGGTTTGGTATGAATACTGTCACGCCAGAAACGATTCTTACCGAAAGCGATATTGATGAACTGACGCGCTGGCGCCAAGATTTGCACCGCCACCCAGATCTTTCGGGCGACGAAACTGCAACGGCTGAACGGGTTGTAAGCATGTTAAAACGATGCGCACCGGATAGCATTCTGACTGGGCTCGGTGGCCATGGTGTTGCGGCCGTTTACGAAGGTCAGGCCCCAGGACCCTCGGTACTTTTGCGATGCGAGCTTGACGGTTTACCGATCGCAGAACTGAATGCGAAATTGCCCCATTGCTCTGTGATTCAAGGGAGAGGGCATTTGTGTGGTCACGATGGTCATATGGCTATTATTGCTGCAATGGCCCGCTGGTTGGATCGCAATCGGCCCACGCACGGGCGAGTGATCTTATTGTTTCAACCCGCAGAAGAAGACGGGTCGGGAGCCAGGGCAGTTATCGCCGACCCGCGTTTCGCCGAGCTTTCGCCAGATTACAGTTTCTCTCTGCACAATTTCCCTGGCCTGCCAATGGGTGCGGCCGTTCTATCAGCAGGGCCAATGAACTGCGCATCCCGCGGCATGAAAGTCACGCTGACCGGGCGCACAGCACATGCGTCCCAACCTGAGAATGGAAATTCCCCAACACCGGTCCTTGCCCGATTGTTGACCGAACTTCCCAAGCTGAACCAATCCGATGACGCTGCCGACCCAGATTTCGCGCGGGTCACCGTAACGCACGCGCGTCTCGGAAAGCCAGCTTTCGGTATCACACCAGGCCGTGCTGACCTTTGGTTCACGCTACGCACCCAGAAGAATTCAGGAATGGTGGATCTGGTTGCAAAAGCAGAAGGCTCTGTTGAACAGTTGGCACAAGAAGCTGGGCTGACCCACGAAATCTCGTACCATGATGTCTTTGATCATTGCGAAAACAACGCTGACGCAACCCGAATATTAGACACATCCCTTTCCCAAGCCAACATCCCACGCACAAAGGCTGAACTTCCCATGCGCGGGTCCGAAGATTTTGGTCGTTTTGGCACAAGGTCTAAAGCCGCCATGTTTCTACTTGGTTCCGGGGAAGAAACAGCAAGTCTTCACAACCCAGACTTCGATTTTCCAGACGAGCTGATCCCATTGGGGGCCGCGGTATTTGCTAATGCATTAAAGCAATTGTGTTACGCGGATACTGGCACTCAAACCCCAAGCTAGTTTCCCCATGAGGCAGGACTAAAGTTTAGTCTGTTCAGCGATGTACCAGACGCCTTGCGGCTTTGGTCAAAAAATGCACAGCAATTCCGACGATAACGCCCCAGAAGGCTGCGCCGATTCCGAAGAGGGAGGCACCAGAGGCGGTAAACATGAAAGTCAGAATGCCGGCTTGGGGATCGTCCGAGTTCAATGTCTCGAGGGTAAACTTCAGGATCGGCTGCAGCAGGGCAAGACCCGCCAACAATGCGATGAGCGCAGAGGGCAGGATGATCAAAAGTTCGATAATACTTCCCGAAAACAGTCCACCAACGCAGAAAAACACACCGCAGGACACGCCCGCTACATAGCGACGGTTCGGATCGGGGTGGCTATCCGACCCCGCACAAAACGCCGCAGTGATCGACGCCAATGCTGTCGTGATACCGCCCATAAGCGCTGCGACGATCGATACTATGGCCCCTGCGATCAGGATGGGGTTGGCCGATATCCTATACCCATTCGCCCGTATAATCGCCATTCCCGGAAGGTATTGACCACTGAGCGTGGTGATCAGCAATGGCAGGGCGAGACTAAGCATGGCTTGGGTGGAGAAATGAGGCGCTGCAAACTCGGGGCTGGCGAATGTAGCCCCTACCTGGCCAATCGCGGCATCGTAAAAGACAGCACTCACAATCATCGCCGCGATTAGAAGGATTAGCATCGCATAGCGGGGAAGAAGCGTGGTTCCAAGGGTAAACACTAGGACAAGCACGGCAACAGCCGCCGGGTCCGTCGCGAGCCCTCCTGCAGCCTTGAGGCCAAAACCGAACAATATGCCGGCCATCATCCCATTCGTCACCGAGGCGGGCAAAAAGCTCACCAGCCGCTCAAACACCCCTGTGATCCCGATCAACAGCAGCGTAGCGGCGACGGCGAGATACGCGCCTACCATCTCGGCAAGGGACATTGATTGGCCAAGGCCGAGCAAAAGCACGGTGCCGGGCGCAGACCATGCCATCGCCAATGGCATGCGGTACCAAAGACTTAATCCGATGCTTGAAATGCCTGCAGCGAGCGAAATCGCAAAGACCCAAGAGGAGAAGCTGTCCTTCGAGACACCCATCGCTTCAGCCGCGCTGAGGTAGATGAGCAAGGGCCCTGCATAGGAGACCAGAACGGCCAAGAACCCCGCCCCTATGGCGGAGCCTGACAGATCACCCAAGCCGAACCTAGGGGTGCGCGCCACGTCAGACATATTGTCCCCTTTCAATGAGCCGCGTCACCACAATGGCTTATGCCACCACAGCCGCTAAATTGGCGACCTTATCTAATGCTTCTACAAAGAAGGGACGAAACCCTTCTGGGTGCTCGCTCATTGGGAAATGCCCAAGCTCATCCATGACGGACAGGGTTGCCCCCGGGATCGCCTTTGCAGTGCGTGCAGCGTCCTCGGGGGTGCAGGTCAGGTCGTAGGCCCCGACAATGATATGCACCGGCGTGCGGCTTGTATCGATCTGTTGCAACCGCGCGATCAGACTGTCATCCTTGGTGTAAAAACTCAGGTCGCCACGGAATACGCCAGGTCCGCTTTGCATGAACATCCAAAGCGTATTCGCCCGCTCTGCCGGTGGCGCGTAGGGCGAGATATTGGCCGAGACAAGGGCCGCACCCATTTCCCCGCCATGGGCGTCAGGACGGTGGAACCAGTCGATATCGTACCATGCAGGCTGAAAATCTGAAGCTTCGATGGCAATGAAACCACTGAACTTTTCCGGATGCAAGGCGGCGAGTTGCAACGCGATACGGCCCCCCATCGAGCAGCCTGCAAGCACAGGGCGGTCCAGTCCCAGTCCGTCGATCAATGCCAGGATCGTTTCAATATATGCTTCAGTGGTGAGTAGATATTCCTCGGTCTCGAACCCCTCCGGCGGCAGAGATTTACCGTGCCAAGGCATATCGAAGGCGATCAACCGGTTTGAAGCGGTAAGCTCAGCATCGTTAAGCAAATGACGCCATTGCCGCGTGTCAGCGCCGGCGGTGTGCAGGCAGAGAACTGGGCGGCCCTGCCCCGCCTCTTCGAAATAAATGCGTCGGGCGGTACCTTCAACTTTGACGGTAATGTAGCGGCCAATGATCGGTTCGATGCTCATGCGGATACGCCCTCCTGCGTGCGTGCGATGCCCAAAACTTCCTTGAAGAAACGAAGGTTTTTCACGAGGCACAGGATGTCGCCATCAATCCGCCCACGTCCGATCTTCACCAGGCCGAAGATGTCATGAAACCCAGGGTCAGGACGCGGCTGCCAGAACTTATTCAATGCCTCAGCGTCGGTGCGAAGCGCGAAACGCCAAGGTGTTTTGCGGCTTGGCCCTTGCTCGATCCGGGTGATATGCCCCTTCTCAAAGGACAGGTAGTATTCGTTGCCATCGACTTCGATAAGGACCGTCTCAGAGAAGAGCCGTCCGAGCCGCAAAAGATGCGGCGACTTTGCGAGTGTAGCCTGAATACGCTTAAAATTCTCGATCACCTGAGCCTCCCATACATTCGCAAGATGCAAGCTTGGTGCCACGATCACCCCGCCCGGGGCCATGCCAACGGGGGTATGGGGTGATACTCTGAAACCAGCGCACAATGCCAACGAAGCGCTAGCTCTGCGGCGCGGTATCACTCAATACCAAGACAGGCATTGGGCAAAGCACCCCGATCGCGGATGGTTAGTTCAACGGGGGCAAACTGCCAGTGCAGCTTGCTTCCAGACTGCCAGGAGGAGGAAACCATGGGCATCGTTAACCAAGATAATATTACCGCCGTCGTGACAGAGAGCCTCGGAAAACACGGGGATATCACCAGCCGCGAGCGTGAGATCGCAACATCAATGATCAAACATCTGCATGGCTTCATCAAGGATGTGAAACTCCAACATCATGAGTTCCTCGCCGCCTGCGATTACCTAGCCCGTGCAGGCAAACTGTGCGATGACAACCGCCAAGAGTTCATTTTGCTGGGCGATATTTTGGGTCTCGAAGTCCTTGTCGACATGATGACCAATCCGGTCGAAGGCAAAGAGAGTGAATCCACGGTACTGGGGCCGTTCTACCGGGAAAACCCGCCGGTGCTGCCCAAGGGCGCCTCGGTCATTCAGAAACACTTTGAAAACGAAGAGACCGTCTTTTTCGAAGGTCACATCAAGGACGAAAATGGCAATGGTATCGCTGGTGTGACGCTCGACGTTTGGGAGGACGCGCCCAATGGTATCTATGAAAACCTCGATCCCGACCAACCTGAGTACAACCTACGGGGCCGCTTTGAGACGGACAAGAACGGCCATTACGCATTTATCGCCGTGCGTCCGGTCCCTTACCCCATTCCCGATGATGAAACCGCTGGCGAGTTGCTGCGCTTCATGGGGCATCACCCGAACCGCCCCGGCCATATGCATTTCATGATTTCCAAGGATGGCTATCGCCCCCTGATCAGCCAGATCTACGACGCTGACAGCGCGTGGCTAGACGATGACAGTGTCTTTGCCGTGAAGGAAAGTCTGATCGGCAAGTTCAACCCGGCAAGCCAAGACCTAGGCACGGACCTGCATTTCGAGTTCGATTTCGTCCTCAAAGAAAGCGCGGTTTCCCAGGCTGTGGCCGCCGAGTAATTCCTCACACCTCCCTGTGAACTGGCCCCCGTGCTTCGGGGGCCTTTTTTTGTGAGTGGGGATCACATAGCATCGGTTTCAGGGGGAGCGTCACAATGAATTTCAAGCAGCTCAGCTACTTTATCGCCGTGGCAGAAGAGCTTCACTTTGGCCGCGCTGCAGAGCGTCTGGACATGGCGCAGCCGCCTCTAAGCCGGCAGATCAAGCAATTGGAAGAAGACCTCGGCGCGGTGCTGTTCAATCGGGGTCGCAGCTCCATCAGCCTGACACAGGCGGGTGAACGGCTGCTTCATCGCGGCAAGTCGATCATCGCTCAGTTGGATGATACGCGGTTGGAACTGCGCCGTCTTGGCCAAGGGGCGGAAGGCAGGCTGCGGATCGGTTTCGTCGGATCGGCGACCTATGGGATTCTGCCCAATATCATCCGGTCCTATCGCGCCAACTACCCCGACGTTAACCTCAGCCTCATTCCGATGAACAACGCGGACCTTCATCGTGCTTTGGTGTCGCGCGAGTTAGACGCCGTGTTTGCCCGCCCCACCCTGAAGGACCCTGAGTTTCTCTCCAAACATCTTGCCGAAGAAAAACTGATCCTCGCGCTTCCTGACGTCGTTAATACCGGAGGGCGCACAGTGGCACGGCTTGAAAGGTTGATGACACACAACCTCATTTTGTACCCGGAGCGGCCACGGCCTAGCTATGCTGATATGGTCCTCAACGCGGTCAAAGAGGCGGGGTTTGAAGCACCCTTGCGGCTATGGTGCATGGACCTGCAAACCGCCCTAAGCCTCGTGGCAGTGGGCGAAGGGGTCTGCATCGTGCCAGAGTCTGTCTCGAGCGCACCGCGCAAGGGCATGAAGTTTCTCAAGATTGAACCGGAAATTGCACGTACCGAGTTGTCGGTGAATTACCGGCTCGACGACCAAGGGGTTCACGTCAAAAACTTCGTAAACGTCGCGCAGAAGGTTGCGAGAAACAGCCCTTTGAAGAAGTAGGCAGAGGCCAGCCTGGACCTCAGCCTGCTGCCTGCACTACACGCCAAGCCAGGTGCGCTGAACTTCTTCGTTCCCCCTGATCTCGGCTGCGGTCCCAGACCAGACGACCTGCCCTTTGCCGACGACCACGACATCGTCCGCAAGTGAGGTCGCAAACCCGAAGTTCTGTTCGACGATGACCATCGACAGACCGCCGTCTCGCAACTCCTGCAGCGTGTCGTGCAACAGCTTGACGATGATGGGCGCCAAGCCTTCTGTCGGCTCATCCAGTATCAGCAATTTTGGGTTCATCAGCAGACCACGGGCAATGGCCAGCATCTGTTGCTCGCCCCCCGACAACTGTGCGCCGCCGTTGTCCATGCGTTCTGCAAGCCGGGGAAAGACGTCCAGAACACGTTCCATTGTCCATTCGGCCTGTGGTCCGCCGAACCGTTTGGCGGCGAGATCAAGGTTCTCCCGCACGGTAAGGGACGGGAAGATATCGCGCGTTTCGGGAACATAGGCGATCCCGGCCTTGGCAATATCAAAGGGCTGCGCGGCAATGGGCGCGCCGTCAAAAACGATGTCTCCGGACTTCAACGGCAGCAACCCCATGATCGTTTTGAGGGTCGTGGATTTCCCCGCCCCATTGCGTCCCAGCACGGCCAGTACCCTGCCCTTTTGCGCTTTCAGCGAAAGACCATAGAGAACTTGGGTCTCACCATAGCCGGATTCGATGGCATTGAGTTCAAGCATCTTCCCAACTCCCCAGATAGATTTCTTTCAACATAGGCGATCCCCGCGCCGCCTCTGGTAATCCGTCAAAGACAACTTCGCCGTAGTTCAGCACGGTGATCGTATCAGCGACGTCAAACGCCAGATCCATGTCATGCTCGATGATCAGCATGGTCAGATCACGAGGCAGATTGTTCAGCAGGTCGTGAAATCCCTTGGCCATCTCTGGCCCGACGCCACTGGTAGGTTCATCCATTAGCAGCACAAGTGGCCGCGTGGCGAGCGCCACGCCGACCTCCAACTGCCTTCGCACCCCATAGCTGATTTCCGAGACTTTTGCGTCGAGATAGGGCAGCAGCATTACCTGCTCGGCAACTTCTGCAACGATCTCGCGGACCTCGGGTTTCGATAGGCTGTCTGACCACAGCCGCGTCGCGTGGCCCGTATGAACCGCAGCGGCCAGCCCGAGATTTTCCCCCACAGTCAGCCCATCGAAGAGTGTGTTCTTTTGGTAGCTGCGTGACAGACCGCGCCGGACCCGCTTGGCAACCGGCAGGGTCGTTACATCCTCGCCTGCCAGATGAATACTTCCGCTGCTCGGGGCCAGTTCACCTACCAATTGATTGAATAGGGTCGTTTTGCCTGCGCCGTTAGGCCCAAGGATGACCCGCCGTTCGCCGCGCTCCAGCTTCAGGGAAACATGTCGGGTCACATGGATCGCGCCGAAGCTTTTATCCAGTTTACGTGTCTCAAGCATCGCTCATAACCTCTCGTGTCGCGTGGCTGGCGGGCTGCTTGGTGCCTCGGCCCTTTTGCCAGACGATCCAACGGCCCTCAATAAAGCCATAAATTCCGTTTGCCCGGCTCATCACCACGGCGATCAGGACAACGCCCACCACAAGGTGCCAATAGGTCGTCACAGCGCTCAGCTCATGTTTGAGCAGGACGAAGGCGACGGCGCCAACAAGCGGGCCTACCAGGGTGCCCAATCCGCCAAGGATGACCACCACAAGCGCCTCGCCCGAAACGGTCCAGCCCAGCAGGCCGGGAGAGATATACATGATATGCTGGGCCGTCAGCGCCCCCGCAAGGCCAGCGATCATGCCGGAAAGCCCAAAGACATCCGCCTTTACCCGCCAGACCGTCAGCCCAAGCGCCCGCATCCGTTGCTCGTTGTGCATGACGCCCGTCAGCGAACGGCCAAGGCCCGACCGCAGGATCAAGACCGACATCAGGTAGACCCCTGCGAGCAATGCAAGACAGAACAAAGCAAAGCTGCGGCTGTCATCAAGGTCCACGCCGATCAGGCTGAGGTCGAGGCGTGAGATGCCCCCAGCCCGTCATCGCCTCCGAAGAGTGGTGCTTCGAAGATATAGGAGTAAGCCATCTGCCCGAAAGCCAGCGTGGCCATGATGAAGTAAATCCCATGGCTGCGCGAACAGACCGCACCAATCACCCAAGCCGCCACGCCGGTAATGGCAATCGCGGCACCCATTGCCATCAAGGGCGTGGCGCCGAACTGGGTGGAGAAAAGCGCGAAGGCATAGGCCCCCACTCCCATCAGCGCGCCGTGGCAGAGTGAGACCATTCCGCCAAAGCCCGCGACAATATCGAGCGCCAGAACCAGCATGGCGAGGATTAGAATCTCGGTCAGGATTTCGAGGCCGAAATACTCGGCCGCAAAGGCCTGAAACAGTGCCCCACCAAAGAGCATCACCAAGAAAACGTAGCGAAGTGTATTGTGGCTGAACATCAGCTTATCCTTTCGCCGGAAAGAGGCCCACCGGCTTGATCACAAGGACCGCAGCCAAGAGCGCATAAATGAGAACGGAGGCCAGTTGTGGGGCAAGCACAGCGCCAAAAGTCTGAACACAGCCATAGATCAGCGACCCGGCAATGGCGCCTTTGAGCGACCCAAGCCCACCGATCACGATCACGATCAACGTCGGGATCAGGATTTGTAGCCCCATGTCAGGCGTCACGCTCAGCAAGGGCGCGGCCACCGCACCGGCCAGACCTGCAAGCGCACAGCCAACGCAGAAAACGATGAAGAACAGCCGCTCGACGTTGATCCCGAGACAGGCGGCCATCACATCATTGTCGACGCCTGCTCGGATCATTGCACCGATTTGCGTGCGCCGAAGGACAAACCCCAAAGTAGCGAGCACGGCTATACCAAGGGCGATGATGAACAAGCGATACGTCGGGTATTCTACTCCAAGAAACGCCGTGCGCCCTTGAAAGACATCCGGCACCGCGATGCCAAGCGCCAGATCGCCCCAAAAAATGCGGGTGAGATCGAGCAGCGCGAAGATCAAACCGAAGGTGACCAGAACCTGCGCCATCGGACCGGATTTCCGCATGCGCTTGATCAGGCCGGAATAGAGCAACATGCCAACACCGGCGACAGCGACCGGTGCCAGAAAGAAACCCAGCCAATAGCCGCCAATCGCCGCGAGGGAGGCCGCGAAATAAGCGCCAAGCGCGTAGAGCGACCCATGTGCGAGGTTCACGAAATGCATCAGCCCAAAGATTACGGTCAGGCCGATGGAAAGAAGAAACAATAGCATGGAAAGCTGCAGCGCGTTCAGCGCCTGAAGTATCCAGAAGCCAAGGTCATGTGACATGGAAGGCCCTCCTTGTTGGAAAGACCCGGCCGCAACGGCGCGGCCGGGCGACTGGCGTTAGTTTGAAACTGGAGCCATCTCACAGCCGTTGGCGGGATCCGCTTCTGCGGGAAGCTTTGCCAAGACTTTCTGTGTCTGCCCGCCATCGCCTGCGACCGTCTCGTAGACGTAGATCGGCTGGACGATATTGTTGGTCGCAGGATCAATCGAAAGCGTTCCGCGCGGGCCATCGAACTTGACCTTGCGCAGGGCGTTGGCGAGGGTTTCACGATCCGTCGCACCGGCTTTCGTCGCCTCAATCAGCGCGCGGGCCGCGTCATAGCCATGTACGGCAAACTCGGACGGTGCGCGGCCAGTCTTCTCTTTGAAGGCCGATACGAAAGCCGCATTTTCGGGGCTATCGATCGTCGGGGCGTAATGGAGGGCGGTGATTACCCCTTCGGCGGCGGGACCTTCGGCATTCACGTAAAGCGGAGACGTCAGAAAGCCGGAACCATAGAGCGGCAGATCGGCCTTCAGGCCAAAGCTGTCGTACTGCTTCACGAAAGAGATCGCCTCTCCGCCCGCATAGAAGACGAACACAGCATCAGCGCCACTGGATTTGGCTTGGGCCAGATAGGGACCGAAATCCTGCGTTTTCTGGAACGGCGTGTATTCCTGCCCGACGATCTCTCCGCCCGCTGCGGTGAATGTTTCGGTAAATCCGCCGATCATTTGCCGACCGGCGGCATAATCAGGCGCGAGGGTATAGACCTTGCGGATCCCCTGCTCATACATCCATTTGCCCATCGGACGGTTCACCTGCCCGTTGGAGAACGACATGCGCGTGATATAGGGCGAACAATTGATCCCGGTGGCCTCGTCGTTGCCGGCATTGGCGACGATCAGTGGAACGCCGGCACCATGTACCATATCACGCACAGCACCCAACACGCCGGAGCTGACGATGCCCATCATGACATCGACCTTATCCTGAAGGATCAGTTTCTTCGCCTTGCCCAAGGCGACCGGAGGTTTCACCTCGGTATCCTCGCTGACGATCTCAAAAGTCGCATCGGTTTCCGAGCCAAATTTTTCGATCCCAAGGTTGAAGCCTGTCTCAATCTCATTGCCAAGCGAGGCGTAGACCCCCGAGAAAGGCAGTAGCATACCGACTTTGAAGTCTTGCGCAGCGGCAGGCACAGCCAGACCAGTGGCGAGCCCAAGGGCCGCCAGAATAGTACGTTTCATTTTATTCTCCTCCAGTTGAACTAAGACCCCCCTCAGGGTCTAACCAAGATCGCCCCCACCCACCGGCACCGTGACGCCGGTGATGTAGGACGCGTCATCCGACGCCAGAAACAGGATCGGACCTGCCTGTTCGTCGAGTGTTCCGTATCGTTTCATGAAGGAGGACTGGATCGTCTGGTCGACGATGGTCTGATACCAGTCCTCGCGTTGTTCTTCTTCGGCATTCGGATTGCGCGGCACCACGCGCGCGGGCGCTTCGGTGCCACCGGGCGCTGTCGCCACCACGCGAATGCCCCGCTCGGCCATCTCCCAGGCAAGGTTCGCGGTGATCGCGTTCACCCCCTTTGGCCGCGCCGTAAGGCACGCGGTTGAGCCCCCGTGTGGCGATGGAAGATACGTTGACGATCACGCCACTTTCGCGTTGCAACATGTGGTCGATCGCAGCGCGACAGCAAAACAGTGTCGGGAAAAGCGAGCGACGTACCTCTGCCTCAATCTGCGTTGGCTCGTAATGCTCATAGGGTTTGGCCCAGATGGTGCCGCCCACGTTGTTGATCAGGATGTCGATCTGGCCCCATAAATCGACGGCCTTTTGCATGGCCTTTGCGCAGCCGGTCCATGTCTCGAGGTTGACGCTAATCGCTTCGGCCTCCCACCCGGCACTGCGGATCGCTTTGACCACCTCGTTGCGGGCGGGAGAACGGTCGACGATCAGAACCCGTGCGCCCTCTTTCGCCGCGCGCTCTGCCACCGATCGACCGATGCCCTGCGCCGCACCCGTGACCACCATAACCTTGCCTTCGAAACGCGCACTCATGCGGCTTCTGCCGAGGTTTCTGTCGGGTTGAACTTTTCATAATGAAAGCTCACCGGTGCCACGCCCAATATGTCGAAGTGCGACCGCACCGCATCCACCATGGGCGGCGGGCCGCAGAGGTAGACATCGCAATCCCCGCCGCAAAGGTCCTCTGCCGAAAGGTGATCGGTCACAAACCCCTTGCGGTCATGCGCCTCGTCCTCTGCTGCGAGGACGGTCACGACGGTGACATTGCCAATCTTCTCGGCCAGCGCGTTGACCCGGTCCAATTCGACCAGATCCGCAGCACGGGTCACCGCGTAATAGAGTTTGATGGGCTGATCGGCCCCCAGCTCGGCCAATTGCTCCAGCATCGAGAGGAAAGGCGCGAGGCCGGTGCCGCCTGCCAGCCAAAGCTGGTTACGTTCGATGGGGCGCAGGTAAAACGCCCCCATCGGCCCCGTGAGCGTCACCTGATCGCCCGGTTTGGCCCGCTCGCCCAGATAGCTGCTCATCACCCCACCGGGCAGATTGCGGATCAGGAAGGTCGCCTCATCACTGCCTGGCGCGGAGGAGAAGGAATAAGAGCGGTGCTGTCCGGTTCCCGGGACGGTCACGTTGACATATTGCCCGGGCAGGAAACCCAGGGGTTTGGCCAGTTTCAGCTTCAAGCTGAAGGATGTCTCAGAAAGGGTTTCGACGGCCAGCACCTCGCCTTCGACGGCCTCCGGCGCGGTTTTGCAGGCTGCGGATGATGTCGGCACGCGCAACACGCAGTCGCTTTCGGGTATCATCTGACAGGTCAGGACAAAGCCCGCTTCGGCTTCCTCGTCGCTCATGGACTCGTCCATGTAGAACTCAAGCTCGTAGGTGCCTTTTTCGGCAAAACATTTGCAGGTGCCGCAAACACCATCGCGACAATCCATCGGCAGGTTGATTTTCTGCCGGAAGGCCGCATCCGTTACCTTCTCATCGTCTTCGCATTGGATGACGCGGGTGACACCATCCTCAAAGTTCAGGGCGACATTGTAGCTTGTCATGGCATGCTCCTCCTTGGCCACGCAGCCTGCCGGGCTGCGCGGGGGTGTAGTGGCTCCCGACTGAACGGGATCAGGTGTGGTAGACGTCGATCACGTGGTGGATGTGGTCGTTCTTCAGGACTACTTTTTTGTCAGTGATCAGCGGCTTGGGGCCGGTGATGTCGACCGTGTAAAAAGACGTGCCCCAGTGTTGGTCTGTCTCACCGTAGCGGTAGCTCAGCGTTTGCCAATTGAAGCGCAGCTTGATCTCGCTGCCGGTGCGGGCCAGCACCTCGATACCAGAGAGGTAATGATTGGTCCGTGGCTCTGGCAGTGATGTGGCCGATGACCGGTCGGTCTTGATCCGAAAGACGCGATCTTCAATGCCCTGTTTGTTGGGATAGTACATCAGTGAAATCTCGTTCGCCGGGTCTTCGGTCAGCGTGTCATAATCGTCCCATGCCGGCATCCAGAAGGGGCAATCCTTGTGGTAGAAGGTCAGCCAAGTGTCCCAGTCCCGGTCATCTAGGGCGCGGGCCTCTGCGAACAGAAAGGCTTGGATCTCTTCATAGCTCATGGCCGAGGCAGCTTCTGTGCGCTCAAGTGTTGCAGTGCTCATCTCAGACCCCCTTATTCTGCTGCCAAAGTCGCATCAGGCGCGGTTTCGCGTTCCTTTGCGATGGCATGGTTCATACGCTCTTGCCAGTTGCTGTGCTGGATCACGAAGAGTCCTTCGTCTTCCGTCCGCGCACCGGACAGGATCGGTTCGATCCCAAGCTTCTTGGCATCCTCATCCGGCCCCTTGATCCACTGGGTGGCCCCGCGGGTCAGGTCGTTCCATTTGGCATGTGCAGCACCGGCATAGCCGCGCTGTGTGGCCCGAAATTCTTCGGTATCATCCGGTGTGGCCATCCCTGAGGCATTGAAGAAGTCCTCGTACTGCCGAATGCGGCGGGTCCGTGCTTCCTGGCTCTCCCCTTTCGGGGCGATGCAATAGATGGTCACTTCGGTCTCATTGACGCTGATCGGGCGGAAGACCCGGATCTGGGAACTGAACTGATCCATCAGGAAGACGTTTGGGTAGAGGCAAAGGTTGCGCAACACACCTACCATCCAGTCGGCTTTGGTTTCGCCGTGCTTTTCGGTCCATTCCTCAAGGCGCGAATATCCCGGACGGTTGGTCGGATCGGCCCATTCGGTCCAGAGCAGGATGTGACCGTTCTCATAGGCGTGAAAGCCGCCCCGCTGCTTGGCCCATTTGCTGGCATCCGTTGCCTTGATGTCGTCTTCCTTACCATCGTCGGTGCGGTGGGCCGTGGTCGCCACATAGTTCCAATGAACCGCCGAGACGTGATAGCCATCGGCCCCATTCTCGGCCTGTAGTTTCCAATTGCCGTCATAGGTGTAGGTCGACGCGCCGCGCAGGACCTCAAGCCCCTCGTCGGCCTGATCCACGATCATGTCGATCATCTTGCACGCATCGCCCAGGTAGTCAGTCAGCGGTTGAACGTCCTCGCTGAGCGAGCCGAATAGGAACCCGCGATAGTTCTCGAACTTCGCCACTTTGGTAAGGTCGTGGCTGCCGTCCTTGTTGAACTGCTCAGGGTAGCCTGCGCCTTTGGGGTCTTTGACCTTCAAAAGCTTGCCGGTGTTCGAAAAGGTCCAACCGTGGAAAGGGCAGGTAAATGTCTTTTGATTGCGACGTTTGAACCGGCAAAGCTGCGCCCCACGGTGCGAACAAGCGTTCACCAGCGCGTGCAGTTCGCCTTCCTTGTCGCGGGTGATGACAACCGGCGTGCGCCCCATCGTCAGGGTAAAGTAGTCGCCCGAGTTCGGGATCTGGCTTTCATGCGCCAAGTAGATCCAGTTGCCTTCGAAGATATGTTTGATCTCCAGTTCGAACATCTCTTCATCGGTGAAGATGTCCCGGCGACAACGGAATACACCGTTTTCAGGATCATCTTGGATCGCGCCGTCAAGGCGCGTCTGGAACGCATCAAGATTGGATTGTGTGAACATTTGGTCCTCCTCCTAGACGCCGTCACGCTTCTCCAGCGTGTCGGCTGATTTTTTCATTTCCCCCGCTGGCAATCAGCCAGCGACGGCTTTCATGCTGCGTTGCGCACAACGTCGGAATGCGGTGATCTTGTCGGGGTCGAGCGTGACACCGATGCCCGGGCCGGACGGGACTTCGACACAGAAGTCCCGGTAGATAAGCGGCTCCGCGAGGATCCCGTCTGTCAGCAACAAGGGTCCGAAAAATTCGGTGCCCCAGTGCAGGGTCTCGATCGTCGCAAAGAGTTGCAGCGCTGCTGCCGTGCCCAATCCGGTCTCAAGCATGGTGCCGCCGTAAAGGCCAAGGCCAGCGGCCTGACCGATCGCGATAACCTCAGAGGCGCGTTTTAGCCCGCCTGACTGGGAAACTTTCACGGCGAAAACGTCGGCGCAATTCTCACGGACGGCGGCCAAAGCGTCCTCCGGGCCATTCAGAGCTTCATCCGCCATGACGGCGATCTCATAGCCCTTGGTCAGTTCGGCCATCGCCCGGCGATAGCGCGCGGCGACAGGCTGTTCGACCAGCTCACAGCCAGCATCCTGCAACCCCTTCAAACCCCAGCGTGCTTCCTGAAGGGACCACGCCGTATTGACATCCACCCTTACACTTGCCGCATCGCCTACGGCCTGTTTGATACGCGCAACATGCGTGACATCCTCCCGCACGGACCGTTTGCCGATTTTCAGCTTAAAGATATTGTGACGCCGGGTTTCGATCATTTCCTGCGCTTCGGCGATGTCCGTATCGGAATTCCCCGAGGCCAAGGTCCAAGCGACGGGCAATTTCTGATGCACCGCTCCGCCGAACAGCTGCGAGACCGGCACACCGAGCCGTTTGCCCAACCCGTCCCACAGCGCGATTTCCACTGCGGTTTTGGCAATGCGGTTTCCCTTCACCAGCTTGTCGATCAGTTGGATCGCGCCGTTCACATTATCAGCTTCACGGCCCAGCAAGAGCGGCGTGATATAGGTATCAATTGCAGATTGGATGCCCTCTGGGCTTTCGGCCCCGTAGCTCAGACCGCCGATGGTCGTGCCCTCACCGATCCCTTCCGACCCATCAGAGTATTTGATCCGAACCAAAACAGCGGTCTGCGTGCGCATCGTCGCCATCGAAAGCACGTGTCCTCGAATGGTCGGGATGTCGAGGATCATCGTCTCGATTTGGTCGATCTTCGTCATGGGCTTCACCGCATCTGCAAGTTTTCATCTGCAGCACAGAATGCCCGCCGAATTCGGTTTCTGTCGATGATGGGTGGGGTCTTAGGTGATACCCTGCGATTTCACGCAGCGCGTCGGGTGTAATGAACGGCTATCTTATGGTCAGCCAAAGGTGCCGCCAAAAATCGAAGGCACCCGCGCCGGTTCTTCCGGGCGGGCGCTTGAAACACGCTCGAAGGGCCGTGGCCTACCTCGGATGAAAGATAAAGGACCGCATGGAGATCGACCCAAGGTCGATACTGTCGGTCATGAACAGCAGGTCATCGCGCTGATCCGATGCGCCCGCGATTGTGAGCGCGGGCAAGTAATGGTCCACGCTGGGGTGCGCTTCGGAGAGAAGGCTGCCCAACTTTTCGCGGTTTGCCAGCGTATCGAAATCACGCTCAATCAAACGGCCTGTGACCAGATCATCGAACTCCAGCGCAAAGGCTTCGGGCTTTCCATCAAAGCTTAGCCGCCGCAGATTGTGAACGATATTGCCAGACCCGAGAATGAGCACGCCACGGTCTCGCAGATCGGACAGCGCTTGGCCGATCTCGAGTTGATGCGTCAGCCCCTGCCCCATGTCGATGGAGACCTGAAAGACAGGAACATCCGCCTCGGGGTAGAGATACTTCAGAACCGCCCAAGCGCCGTGGTCCAGCCCCCAAGTGTCGTCTTCCTCGGCCCGGTGGCTCGCGAGGAGAGAGACAACTTCGCGCGCCAGATTCGGCTGGCCCTGTGCCGGATATTGTTCGGCATAAAGCGCGTCGGGAAAGCCATTGAAGTCGTGAATCGTGCGCGGCAGCGCAGAGACATCGA
Organism: Sulfitobacter profundi; assembly: GCF_042661425.1. NCBI lineage: Bacteria > Pseudomonadati > Pseudomonadota > Alphaproteobacteria > Rhodobacterales > Roseobacteraceae > Sulfitobacter > Sulfitobacter profundi. The sequence continues at coordinate 867,216 of NZ_JBHSWA010000001.1, forward strand.
CCAGCGTTGTTCCGCGTGTCATCCAATGGGCCGATACCACGAGGATCGCGTTTGGCCGTGGAAGGCCCTGCCCCAAAGTGGCCCAAGCCTGGCTGAAAGGCCCCTCCGCAATGGCGTGCATGGGGCTACCATGACCGAGAAAGACAACCGGCATTCTTTGAGTAGGCGCAAAGCGGTCGCGCAGGCTGTGCAAGCTATGGGTCTGCATAATGATGTCTCCTCGGTTGGCCGGATCACCCTTGATCGGGTGATCCGGGAGGTTTCAGCAGATCAGGCGAATTTGCCCAAGGCACGGTCAATCACCGGCAAGCGCAGCGCATAAGCGCCCGCACCCAGCAGGGCGATCACGCCTTGGACTACCGCCCAGAACAGCGGGAATTCCCATCCACCACCTTCGTTTGAGAAGGTCCAGCCGAACCCGGCATGAGCCCAGACCGACCCAAGGAGGATGGCAATCAGCGGCAAGGACACAAGACGGACCGCAACGCCAGCGATCAACAAAAGACCCCCACCAAGCTCAGCGAGGATTGTCAGGTAAGCAAAGAAGCCCGGCAGCCCGAGGCTTTCAAAAAACGCGACGGTGCCGGGAATGGTGAAAAGGCTCACCTTCATCCACCCGTGGGCGAGAAAGAGAACACCGCTGGAGAGACGGAGCGTTAGGGCTGCGAGATCGGTATTGGATTGCGTTGCCATTCGTTTGGTTCCTTCTGGGGAGAGACCGCATGCAAGCGGCCCTGTTGTTGGTATGTCCCCTACATACGCCTTGCACCCCTCGCTCAAAATGGCGAATATATGGAATGACTATCCATGAAGTGTACTGAATAAGATGGACCTGCTCGATCAATTGCGCGCCTTCGTGGCAACGGCCCGAAGCGGATCGTTCACCGCGGCGGCCGAAGAATTAGGCACCTCCAACCGCCTGACGTCAAAGTACGTGGCCGAGCTTGAGCAGAGGCTTGGGGTTCGCCTGCTGCAAAGAACGACACGGCAGGTTGGGCTGTCCCCGGCTGGGGAAACCTTGCTGGCCGGTGTCCCCGCGCTCCTTGATGGGATCGACGACCTCCTAGAGGAAGTTTCGCAAGGGTCCGAAGGTCTGTCCGGTCCGCTCCGGATCACGGCCCCCGTCACTTTTGGCGAGATTTACGTGGCCGGCATGCTGGCACGCTTCGGCGCCATTTACCCTGATCTAACAATCGATCTGCGATTGAGCGATACCTATGCGGACCTTGCATCAGATGGGATCGACCTGGCCCTGCGCATTGGCCATTTCGATCTGTCGTCCATGAAGGTCCGCCGCCTGACCCGTTTCGAAAGCATTCTTGTCGCCAGCCCCGCCTTTCTGGCCCAGAGTCCCAAGATCACAAGGCCTGAAGACCTGTCCGAGGTAAGCTGTATCGTCGATACGAACCGGCGCCTTGCGCGTCGCTGGAACTTCACTCGGGCGTCTGAGGAACGGGTCGCCCAAGTCAAAGGACGGTTTCAGGTGAACTCCGCTCACGCGGCGGCAGAACTCGCGCGCCAAGGGCTTGGAGTGGCCTATATCCCGAGCTTCGCGGTGAGTGACGCCATCGAACGCGGTGCGCTGGTGCCGCTTTTGCCCGAGTGGACCGGGGAGAAAGGCGATGTGGCGGCGGTCTACCTCGAAGGCCGCGCCCTGCCGCGTAAGGTACGGACGTTGATCGATTTTATCGTGGCCGACATGCGCGAACATTCGGTTTGAGGCTGATTAACCAAAACGTTGCTTCCTGAGGATTACCCAAGAACACGGGCGATCCCGGCCTGCACCTTTAGTAACGCTGGCAGGTAACTTTCGACTAATTCCGCCGGGTCCGGCTGCGTTGCTGCCATCCCGGTGTTTAGCGCCGCAACCACGGCACCCTTGCTGTTGAGCACTGGCACCGCGAGCGAGCGCAGACTGATCTCAACTTCTTGATCGACCACCGCATAGCCGCGCGTCCGCGCTGCCTGCACGTGCATCATGATCTCATCCGGATCCGTCAAGCTGAACCGGGTGCGCGGGGAGAGGTCGGACGCCTCAATAATCCGGCGCGCTTCTGCCTCCGGCATCGCGCCTAACAACACGCGCCCCATGGACGTGCTATGCGCCGGAAGGCGCGATCCGGGCATCAGGCCAATCGACATGACACGCCGCTGCGATGCCCGAGCGAGATAGACAATTTCGATCTCGTCAAGAATGGCGACCGAGCAGCTTTGACCGATCTGTTCGGTCAGCTGATCCAGCCAAGGCTGCACGACCTGCGGCAGTTGCAGAGCGCCGATGGCCCCCGTGCCGAGGCGCAAACAGCGGTGTGTGAGAGCGAAGTATTTCCCATCATAGGCAGCATAGCCTTCGGCATGGAGCGTCAACAGGCACCGGCGCGAAGTAGCACGGTCAAGCCCGGTCAGCGCGGCGACCTCGCTAATCGACAGCTTGGGGCGCTGCGCATCGAAACATTCGATCACCCGAAGTCCCTTGGCGAGAGATGAGATTGTACTGCTGGATTTGTTCGTCATGCGCACAACAAATTGCGCAAAACGAACAAATGTCAATATACGCACAAATTTCTGGTTCTGCATACGCCCGACCGCTAGACCCTCGGTAACCTGAGGAGACCAGCAATGGACAAAGCACTTCCTACCGTGGCCGAGGCTGTGGCCGATATCCCGGATGGCGCGATGGTGATGATCGGAGGGTTCGGCGGCTCTGGCGCGCCAATCGAACTGATCCACGCCCTTATCGACCGCTTTCGCGCCACCGGCAGCCCGGCGGCCATTACTGTCATCAACAACAACGCGGGCAACGGCTATTGCGGCATCGCGGCGATGATCAAAGCAGGCATGGTCCGCAAGATGATCTGCTCTTTCCCGCGCAGCTCCAACGCCGAAGCCTTCAATGAAAAGTACCTCGCGGGCGAGATCGAGCTGGACCTCGTCCCCCAAGGCACATTGGCCGAGCGCATCCGCGCTGCCGGTGCCGGCATCCCCGTCTTCTACACGCCGACCTCCTTCGGCACGGAACTTGCCGAAGGCAAACCGACCGAAGAATTCGATGGCAAGATGTATGTCCGCGAAAGATGGCTGAAGGCGGATTTTGCGCTGATCAAGGGGCAGGACGGGGATCGCACCGGCAACCTGACCTACCGCATGGCGGGACGTAACTTTAACCCGCTGATGGCCATGGCGGCAGAAAAAACCATCGCGCAGGTCAGCGTGCTGGGCGCGCCCGGCAGCATCGACCCGCAAGAGGTCATCACCCCGGGCATCTTTGTCGACGCAATCGTGGAAGTGGCAGAACCTCAACAAGAAGAAGTGCTTGTGCGCACGGGAGTGGTTTACTGATGGCGGAGTTCAACATCATGCAAGACAAGCTCTCGAACGCGCAGATCGCATGGCGCGCGGCGCAGGACATCGAAGACGGATCTTACGTTAACCTCGGCATCGGCTTCCCCGAGATGATCGCCAAATTCCAGCCCGAAGGCCGCGATGTGACCTATCACACCGAAAACGGGGTACTGGGTTTCGGTCAGGCTCCGAAAGAGGGTAAAGAGGATTGGGATCTGATCAATGCCGGCAAAAAGCCCATCACGCTCAAGCCCGGTGCCGCGTTTTTCCACCATGCCGACAGTTTCGCGATGGTGCGCGGCGGGCATCTCGATCTCGCCGTACTGGGGGCCTATCAGGTTGCTCAGAATGGCGACCTAGCGAATTGGCGCGTCGGCACCAAGGGCGTGCCTGCCGTGGGCGGCGCGATGGACCTTGTGCATGGCGCTAAACGGGTGGCCGTGGTCACCGATCATGTCACCAAGGATGGCGGCCCGAAACTGGTCGAACGCTGCACCTTCCCGCTCACTGGCTTGGGATGTGTCACCCAAGTCTATACCTCGCTCGCGGTGATCGACATCAAGGGCGGCAGGTTCATCCTGCGGGAGAAAGTGCCGGGGCTCAGCATGGACGCTCTACAGGCCGTCACCGGGGCCACGTTGCACATTGAAGGCGATGTTGCCGATCTTATCGTACCTGAGGAACTGGCATGATCGACGTCTATATCTGTGATTACATCCGCACCCCCATTGGCCGATATGGCGGGGCGCTGTCCTCTGTCCGGGCCGATGATCTGGGCGCTGTGCCCCTCAAGGCGCTGATCGAACGCAACCCCTCTTTGGACCCTGCGGCAATCGATGAAGTCATCTTTGGCTGCGCCAATCAGGCGGGCGAAGACAACCGCAACGTCGCGCGCATGTCGCTGCTGCTTGCGGGCTACCCCGAGACCGTCCCTGGCACCACGATGAACCGGCTCTGCGGCTCTGGCATGGATACGGTGATCACCGCCGCGCGGGCGATCAAGGCCGGAGAGGCCGAGTTGATCGTCGCGGGCGGGGTTGAGAGCATGTCACGCGCGCCCTTCGTGATGCCAAAGGCCGAGACCGCCTTTGCACGGAGCAACGAGGTCTTTGACACCACCATCGGCTGGCGTTTCGTCAACAAGATGATGAAGGCGCAATACGGCGTCGATTCAATGCCCGAAACCGCGGAGAACGTGGCGGAGGATTTTGACGTTACCCGTGCAGATCAAGATGCCTTCGCCCTCCGGTCCCAGCAAAAAGCAGGCGCTGCCATGACAAGTGGGCGTCTGGCGCAAGAGATCGTGCCTGTCTCTATCCCACAGCGCCGGGGTGATCCTATCCTTGTGTCAGAAGATGAACATCCCCGCCCTTCGACCACCTTGGAAGCGCTACAAAAGCTTAAATCCTTTGCCAAAGCGGATGGTACGGTGACGGCAGGCAATGCCTCCGGCGTCAATGATGGTGCGGCGGCATTGATCCTCGCCACGAAAGAAGCCGCAGAGAAACGTGGGCTGACCCCTATTGCCAAAGTCCTCGGCGGCGCGACGGCCGGAGTCGCACCGCGTATCATGGGCTTTGGTCCTGCGCCTGCGTCCAAAAAGCTGATGGCGCGGCTCGGGCTGAAGCAAGAGGATTTCAGTGTCATCGAACTGAACGAGGCTTTCGCGTCTCAGGGCCTTGCCACCTTACGTGATTTGGGCATCGCAGACGACGATCCACGGGTGAACCCCAACGGCGGCGCAATCAGTCTTGGACATCCGCTTGGCATGTCAGGGGCCAGGATCACCGGCACAGCCATGCTGGAGTTGAAACCCGGAGAGAAGTCCCTTTCTACAATGTGTATCGGCGTTGGCCAAGGGATCGCCATCGCATTGGAGGCCGTCTGAACCGCTGGCCGTAGCGCTGGAATGGCGATCCCATTGGTGCCGGTAGATACCTGAACTGAGGGAAAGCCGAACTAGCGCCATCCGAAGCCCTGCCTGCAAGTTCAGCCATTCAGACGACAGGATAGTTTGACGCTGGCAGGCGTTCATAGAAGAGGTTAGGACGAATGCGGAGGACCACCCATGCGCAACCCCGACAGCCTCACGACCAGACCCAACGAAGACACACCCCAAGGTCTGGCCTTTGCCATTACAGCCTATGTGTTCTGGGGGTTCCTGCCGCTCTATATGAAGGCGCTGGCGCATATCCCGGCGGCCGAAGTCGTCGCCCACCGGGTGGTCTGGTCTGTGCCGATTGCCGCGTTAGTACTTGTGGCGATGCGGCGGACGCAAGATTTGAAAGCGGCTTTGCTCTCCCCCGAACGCTGCTCATGGGCGTGGTAACGGCGACGCTGATCTCGATAAATTGGGGCATCTATGTCTGGGCGATCGCCTCGGGCCACGCGCTTGATGCGGCGTTGGGTTATTACATCAACCCTCTGTTCAGCATTCTATTGGGCGCGCTTCTCTTAGGCGAACGCATGTCCAAGCGGCAATTGCTCGCAGTGGGCCTCGCCGTAGGGGCCGTGCTCGTGCTGGCTCTGGACACCGGATCGATCCCTTGGGTTGCCTTGGGGCTGACACTGAGCTGGGGCTTTTACGCGCTGGCCAAGAAAAGCCTGCCGATCGGGCCGAACCAAGGTTTCTTGCTCGAATTGCTGCTTTTGCTTGTCCCGGCCCTCGCCTATATTGCCTACCTTGCGACGACAGGTCAGGGGAACTTCCTCACCGGGGCGTCGGTCGATACCTGGCTCTTGCTCGGCTGTGGCGCGGTTACAGCGGTGCCTTTGCTGGTCTATGCCAACGGTGCGAAACTCCTGCGGCTCTCGACCATCGGAATTCTGCAATACATCGCGCCGAGCATGATCTTCATCGTCGCAGTATTCGTATTCGGCGAAGAGTTTGGTCGCGCGCGAATGATCGCCTTCCCGATGATCTGGGCGGCGCTGATCCTTTACTCGTCATCAATGCTTCAACAGATGCGACGGAGCCGTCCAGCCAAGGGTCCTGTAGATCAAGGTTAGGCGCTAGAGCTATCTGGAACCGGAAGTCTGCGCAGAGCTTTTGCTTTTTCCTTTCAAGGTTGGGCTTCGCTAGAACAGCAATATTCCAGACATAGGTTCAGCTGGCTTTCACTGGCCCGTGCTTCTTTGCGAAATTTGAAACCACGACCATATTCAAAAGCGCCAGTTTTGCGAAAAACAGCAGAAACATCCTCTGAATACCCATATTAGGCTACATATACTGAATTCTGAAAGCTTGCTAATAACGAAATAGGTATACCCTTATAAAATCGTTTAAAAACATGTGGTTGACTCAAATCTCAGTAAAGTGCCACATGGATGGGAAATCAGCTTCCCATAGGCGAGGGCTTCCGGCATGACACTGACAATTCCATTCAACAGCGGCCGGATCGTGATCCTTTCGGACTTGCATGCCAATACATACGAGCACAGAGGGACTGATCCGATTGCTGCGCTGGGTCTTCATGCTGTCGTGAACGACACGCTTGATGGACTTATAATCGCCGGCGACCTTACGGATGGACCTGCGCGTAAATGGATCCAGGGGCTTGCTCAACTGACACCGCACCTCCCGCCAGAACGCATCTATGTGATGCCCGGAAACCATGACTATTATGGCGGCACACTTACGGATGACCATCTACTCGCCGAACACGCGCGGTCAGTCGGCGCACACTACGTGCAGAAAGAGGAATTGTATCACGGCGAAACACGGTTCCTATGTTGCACGCTCTGGACGGATTTCGATCTGTTGGGGGATGCCGAAACGGCAATGGGCATCGCTGGAAGCGTTATGCGGGATTACTCCCATATATGGGTTGATCCCCCCGCAGGTTCAGGTGACGGGGGCGGGATATCGTGGCAACGTTCAGCGACCGAAATAGAACCTTCTGATACACTTGGCGTTCACCGCGACCACCGCGCTTGGCTTGAGGACAAGTTGATGTCCCCCACCCTTGCGGAAAGGCAGGTCGCACGGTCGTCGTGACCCATCATGGGCCCCATCTGTCGGTCGCAGGGCCAGTGGATGGCCTTACACCCGCATTTCACTCTGATTTAACAGACCTAATTGCCAGGTTTGCCCCATCTGCATGGTTCTTTGGCCATTCACATCGCCGGCTACGCGCCATGGTTGGACAAACCGACGTTCGGAACGTGAGCGTGGGATATTGTCGGGAGTTCCTTCGGCCAGAGAGTGAATATCTGTTCGAAGCAGGTCTTTGGGTGAGCCACGATGGATCCTAACTCGGCTGACCTCAAGTTTCTTGAGACTATAAGACGGTGCGCCCCACTTGTAATCACTGATACTGATGGCGCTGCCTATGCTGTAGCCGACTCCATCCCGCCCGAGATTCATGAAGCAATCGGACAGCTCAACTTAACGATGGCATGGGTTGAAGTGGGCGAAAGGCTTAATTTCCCAGTAGAGAACTGGGTGTCGTGCAAGGAGAAGCTGATCGTCGAGCTTATGGAACGCATGAAGCGGCGGTCCCTCGAACTCAGCAAGGTGGGGCCGTCTACTGCCGAACTTGACCTGGCGCCAACCCTCTCCCCATGGTCTGCCATCCTTGATCCAGAATACGGGGGCGCAATCCTAGTTGGCGCGCAGGATGGGCACCCAACGCTGCGGAGTAAGTTCATCAATACGTCTCGGCTTTGTGAGTTGGACGAAGAGGGTGCTTGGGCCCGCACGTCGACCCGATGGTACCGGTTGGGCGAAAATGCAAGTCGGAGACAGCTGCGTTCATTGCTCTATGGCAGGGTTGGTCTCGCAGACGCCCTTAGGCTCACCCCGTTTGAGGCACAAGCTTGCATCAAGGCAGATCAAGTTTCCGCAGGCCTCAGCGATGCTTAACCTTAGTAGATACTTGAAAGGTCACATCGAAAACTGCCTGGTCTATAGCTCAGATCAGACCCACACCTTCCTGAGCCCCCAGGCAATTTTTTCAATCACAGCCTTAATCGTCTGCGGCGCAGCTCTATTTGTATCCTGGCGCGCTTATCACTTATCGGCAAAAAGCACTGGCCCCGATATGGAGCTCGTGAGGCGGTTCGTTGAGTCGGCCCCCTTGGAACGACTTGCCGCAATTCAGACGCCTGAGAACCAGGACGCTGCCCAAGTCGAAGACGAAGAAGGAAAGAACGCAGCTGTAGAAACGTCCTAGTCGTAAGGGAGATTGCGATGCACTCAATTGATTATTTCAACCACCACGGACAAGCTGATCCACGAAAAGTCGCGTTCATCTTGCGTACCTCCATCACAGAGTTAGCCGTAGCAGCCGGGGTCGACCAGGAGGAACTGCAAGGCCCGCAGATGATGTCGGATGAGACGCAGAACCGATTAGACAACCTTGTGGATGTACTGAACAAAGTGGGACCCCGGTTCGCTACACCGGTCATGGCTTATCACTGGTATAGGTCCGAACCACTGGCGGGCTTTGATGGCCAAACTGCGATGCAACTCGTTCAGGCAGGCAAAGCACAGCAAGTCGTCGAGTACATAGAAGCTGTGGGGGCGGGAATCTTCTATTGAGCAGTCTCTGGGACGAAGGGCGGAATGCGGTCATTCGCTGCGTGAGGCATGAGGGTCAGCTACGAGAAAATTTTTGACCTTCGCTATGCGGCCGGCCAGCTTTGCGGGGCGGGCACCCAACCTATTGTAGGCAGCTCTATCCTCAATTAGCCCTAAGGCTGCGAACGACGCTCTCAGCGTTAACTACGGGTCCTTGAGTGAGTTTGTTCATCGGCTGAATGATCGAAGCAATTGCCGAGCTCCGAGTTTCGGCAGCTAAATCTGAAGCTTTTAGGACAAAGTCGATTTGCTTTGTGTTCTGGCGAGCCCGGTAGTCCATGCTGTAGTAGACCCCAATGTTGGTGGATCTGAGGTTTCGCCCACTCAATCCACTAAACAAAACACGGATGCGGACGTCACCGGTGAAATCAAAGTAGTCAGCAATGTGCTTCACCGTTGCGAGGAAACTATTAGCGTAGGAAACCTGTTGAGCTATCCATATATGCTGGCCTCGTTCCCAGGTAAGTGAGGAACTGTGCTCAACGGCATCCTTTATCCAGGCGGTGTCCTCCCAATACGAGATAGCCTCCGTTCCGCTTAACCACTCACTAAGCCGCCAAACGGCACGATGATCGAAGTCTGCGGTATTTACATGGACCTCGAGCCCGTCATGGCCCGCTACCTCGATTACAAAGGGACGATAAGGGGTATTGTAGTTGCTTTCGAAAAAGACATGGCCGCCGCGTGCATCATGCGGACGTTGGCGCAAACACTCAGCAATCTGATCGGTTGTTGCTGGTTCAGCATCAACCAGGTGAAAGCCATAACCCACAAAGCAATTCGATAGATCAACTTCATATGGGTGTTCCTGAGCCTCCTCCTTCCATTTTCCAACGGTATGTTCGAAGTCAGCTTCGAAAACGCTTTCTTCCACCGTCTCAGGCGTAGGTCGGGGTTGTTCGATCATGGTTGACAAAGCGCCAAGCAATGAAGCTTTATCACTTAGAACACAGTGCCTTATCACGTCCTGCCATTCATCTGGAGATTCAATAGGCGCTGAAACAGGGCCCGCCTTACGGGTGTAGTGTATGCCCTTTGTAACGCCTTGCGTGCGCCCGCGTTCGTCGTCTGGTCCATTCTTTTTTGCGCAAACTGGTGATGTGCCGCATGGGGGCACCCAGATGACTGGCACAGCAAAAGCTACTCCCTCCGGTTGCTGTTTACTGACGGTGCAGTGCGGTGCTGGTTGCAAATAAGCAGCCGCGATTTGATTAACTTGGTCTTGATCGACGGTTATAATCTCTGTTGGGATTGCATCCGGGTAAGATCCATCGTCTTCGCGACCCAATACGATCCACCCTCCACCATGAGTGGCCAAAGCGCAGATTTCCTTGGCAAGCTTCGCTTTGCCTATATTCTCGCGCAAGGGCAGTGAGCGCTTAAACTCAACGTCTAAAACCTCAGTTGAAAACTGTAGGGCATTACCAAGATCAGGGGGCAGTTCGTGGGGCATAATCGATTCTATCAAGTTTCAGAGAAGGACAACCGCAGAGCAGGTCGGTGGTGCTTCTGAACTACCCATTCCCTTGCTCAGAACATTTACTAAGCTTTGCAGTTTGGCAATGCCCGCATTTTGCGTTTCGCTGAGCTTCATTCATACTGGAGCGCTTGTTGGTTCGGGTTTTTCACTGCCGTTCGCCACGAGTCGCATGAATGTCCTGTCAGGGACGATGGCGAATACATGCATCGCGGTGGGATGCCCCGAAATGGCTTGCGCCGGCCGTTGTGATCTCCGGGCTGCATTTCAACTGGGCGCATATAGATTCCGGGGCAGCAGATGGGTTGGGCCGATCTCGCTTGGAATTCAGCGTATGCCGTACAGTTTTCTCGCTGCGGTTCTGCTCGATAAGTTGCGCCACTCTTTGTTGCGGGACCAGACGTCAGCATAGCCAGTGTGGTTCTCGTGCTGAGTATGCGGCCAATCACTGCCCCAGACAACGTGACTGTCGGGCAGTACACCCAGTAGTTCGCTGGCATGGAACGTGATGTCGAACGGGATGCGGTAGTGCGCGGCGAACTTGAAGTAAAGCGCGCTTCGGTCATACATCGCGGCAACCGCTCGGATCATCGGATCGTTGTGCGGGTCCGGTTCAGACGGTAGACCGAAATGGTCGATCACCAGGTTCACCCCCTGGTCTGCGAGCGCAGGAAGGACCGGTGCGATGCGCGGGCCTTCAAGGTGAAGCTCAAGGTGCAGGTTCCGGTCTCTCAGTTTTGCCAAAAATCGCTGTGTTGGGGTCGCGTTCAGGCGGGGGATTGCCGCGCCGCGGACGAGATTCCAGCGAACCCCGCGCATTCCAGCGTGCGCGAGGCGGTCCAGTTCCTCGTCGGCTACGTCTAACGGGACAACACCGACTCCCGCGAAACGCGAGCGGTCCAATTTTGAAAGTGCGGCGCACATCTCCGAATTGTCGGTGCCAAGGAAGCTGACCTGCACGATGACGCCGCCTTGTAGCTTATGTGTTTCCTGATGGCCCAGCCACTCCGCCAATGGCGCCGGTCGAGCAGGGACGTACCGCGCCCCGTCGACGGCAGTAGTCGTTTCATACACATGCGCATGGCAGTCGAACTGGATCATAATGTGCTCCTTGGCCAATTCATATATATAACCAGTTGACTGAATGGGTCAATATCCGTTAGGTCATTCTTGGGGGGACGACAATGAGCACCAGATTCGCTATGACAGACGCACGGTTGCCGGCCTATGCGCGGTTGCGCGACACCTTAACGGCGCGCATTGCTGCGGGCGACTGGACGCCCGACCAGCCGATCCCGTCGGAGGCGCGTCTGGCGCGAGAATTCGACGTCTCTGTAGGCACGGTGCGCAAGGCGGTAGACGGACTGGTGGGCGAGGGCCTTCTGGAACGGCGCCAGGGGTCGGGTACCTACATGCGTGCGCCGTCCTTTAACGCCACCCTGTTCCGCTTCTTCCCAATGCGTGAGGGCAACGGTGAGCCGATGACGATCCCGCAGAGCAAAATGATCAAGCGCAGCTTGGCAGAAGCGTCCGCAGAGGCTGCCGGGGCGCTTGGCACAAAGGATGTGATAAAGATTGTGCGTCTGCGCAGCTTGGCCGATCAGCCGGTACTGTTCGAGGAGATCTACATTCCCAAAGCGCGGTTTTCTGGCTTCGAAGCCCTACCGGACGCCGCTTTCGGGCCGCTGCTTTATCCTACCTACTTCGAGCATTTCGGCGTGCTGGTGAAACGCGCGACAGACGAAGTGTCGTTCGGGCGTGCCTCGGACGCAGTGGCGCAACAACTGCGCATCCGTACGAATGATCCTCTGGCGGTAATCTGTCGCACAGCCTTCGACATCGAGGGCAAGCCCGTCGAATGGCGCATCGCCAGCGGAAATGCCGAGGGCTTCCGCTATCGCAGCGAAATCAATTGACGACTTCAATTTCAAAGGGAGAGAGACCATGATGATTAAGACAACTTTGCTCGGACTGTCCGCCGCCGCAGCGCTGGCTGCCCCGGCACTGGCAGAATACCCAGAACGTGCCATTGAACTGACCATACCAGCCGGCGCCGGCGGGGGCACCGACACCAGCGCCCGTAAATTGGCGATCCTTTTAGAAGAAAAGCTCGGTACCTCCATTGCGATCCTGAATGTGGGTGGCGGCGGCGGCTCTGTCGGGGCTTCGCAATTCATGCAGGCCAACGCGGACGGCTATTCACTGTTCGCCACATGGAACAGCCCCCTGACCACCGTGCCGCAGGTGCAGAACGTGGCCTATTCGCTCGACAGCTTCACCCCCATCGCCTCGACCTCGCAAACCGCCTATACGCTTTGCGTGAAGTCTGATTTCCCGGCCACCACGGGCGAAGAGTTCCTGGCCGAACTGGAAGCCAACCCGGGCAAGTACACCTATGGCAATGACGGCATCGGCGGCACCATGCAGCTCGCTGCCGAGCGGGTCTTCCAGGCCAAGGGGATCGAGGCTCTCGCCATTCCCTTCGGTGGCGCGGGCGAGACGCTTCAAAATTTCCTTGGCGGTCACGTGGATATCTACGGCGGTTCAATCTCGACCGTTTTGCCTTACGTCGAAAACGGCGAAGCCAAGTGCCCGTTGGTAACTTCAGCCTCTGGCGTTCCGGCCCTACCGGGCGCTTCCGGGCTTGAGGTATTGGGGCTTGGCGACAAGGAAACGCTTCTATGGCGTGCCATTCTTGGGCCGAAGGGTCTTGATCAGGCCATCGTTGACAAGCTGGCCGACATGATCGACGAGGCGGTCAATGATCCTACTTATGTCGAGTTTCTGGCCACCAAGGGCGAAGTGCCCAATGTGGTTAAGGGCGAAGATCTGGGCAAACGGCTGCAAGGAGAATACGACGCACTGGCCGAAGTCTCCAAGAACCTCGGGCTCTGAGCGATGGAGAAGCGTCAGGATATCGTCCTCGGGCTGCTTTTTGCCGGCCTCGGCATTGCCGCGGCCTGGAAGGCGACCGATTACAACGGGGCCAGCGGGAATTACCCGATGTCACTCGGCCTGATCCTGGCGCTTCTCGGCGGAGCCGTGACGGTCAAGGCTGTCCGCTCAGGCCGTAACGAGGCGCGGCCGCTGATTAGCGCGCCCACGCAGATGTTCATCGCGGCTGTACTCTCGACGATCTACGTGGCGCTGGTTGTGCCATTGGGCTTTTACACCGCGTCCTTTCTTTTGATGCTGGCTCTGCCGGTGGCGCTTGGTTTTCGCCAGGGTATCTATGCGTTGATCGTGGCGCTGGTTTTCATGATCCTGATTTACCTCGTTTTCTCATTGCTGTTGGAAAAGCCGCTACCGCGTGAAGCCCTCCTATCCATCTTCGCACCCGGAGCATGATATGGAATTTTACACCAATGCATTGGCCCAAGTTCTGACCTTCGGGCCGCTGACAGCAATGATCGGTGCCACGCTGCTGGGCGTATTTATCGGCGCTCTGCCGGGGCTTAACCCGGTGATGGCTATCGCGCTCCTGTTGCCCCTGACCTATTCGATGGATCCGTTAGTGGCACTGGCCATGGTGGCAGGCATCTACAACGGCTCGATGTACGGCGGCGCAATCCCGGCGATACTGCTGCGCATTCCCGGCACTCCGGCCTCAATCGCCACCACCTTTGACGGCTTCCCTATGGCCGACAAAGGCGAGGCTGCGAAAGCGCTGAAGATTGCTTGTTGGTCCTCCGCTGTTGGGGGCATCGCCAGCGCGATCGCTTTGATGACGGTCGGACCACTGTTGGCAAGAGTAACCTTATATTTCGGCCCAGCCGAATATTTCTGGATCGCGATCTTCGGCATGGCATCGGTCGGCGTCATGGTCGGTTCAGACCCTGTCAAGGGGATCATGGCTGCCGTGCTCGGTCTGCTGATCGGCACGATGGGGATCGACAACCTTTCAGGCCAAGCTCGGTTTACCTTCGGCCAAACCTGGCTTTTGGGTGGGCTCGACCTGATCGTGGTGCTGGTGGGGCTTTATGCTCTGCCGCCGGTCCTGCAATTGGCTGAAAAGGCCGACCTCAAGGGGCTATCTGCCGCGCAACTTAAGCTGACCGATGTGCCTTTCAAACTCGGCGAACGCCGTGCATTGATCCCGACTTGGCTGCGCTCCTCGGGCATCGGCATAGGTGTCGGCATCCTGCCAGGCGCGGGCGGCAACATCGCGGCCTTTCTCAGCTACAACGCCGCCAAGAACGCCTCGGACGATCCGTCGAGTTTCGGCAAAGGTAACCCGCAGGGCGTAGCCGCGGCGGAATGTGGCAACAACGCCGACAACGCCGCGTCGATGATCCCGGCGCTGGCGCTCGGCATCCCCGGCAACGTTGTCGCGGCGCTGGTGCTGAGCGCGTTGACCATCCATGGGCTGCAACCCGGCCCGCAGCTGTTCCATCAGAACCCGGTGCTGGTCGGCGGTTTCATGATGGAGATGCTCCTAACTTCGGTCTTGATCTTCGCTCTCGGAGGGGCCGTCGCCACTCGCGTCTTTGCCCAGTTCCAGCGCCTGCCTGGGGTGCTTCTGGTGCCGTCAATCCTCATCCTGATGTGCGTGGGTGTCTATGTTATCAACGGCCGCCCCGTCGACCTCTGGGTGATGCTCGCCGCAGGCCTCGTGGGGTATTTCCTGGAAAAGGTGAACGTTCCGCTGGCACCGATTATCCTTGGTATGATCTTGGGCCCGATGGCTGAACAAAGCGTCCGGCGCGCCCTGCTGATCAGCCGTGGCGACGCCACCGACCTGCTGACTCGCCCGATCTCTGCGGCGCTCGCCATCGCCACTCTCCTCGTGATTGTCTGGCCCATTGCCAAGGCCATGCGGCGCCGGCGTGACGCGCGAGAGGCTTGAGTCGCGGGATCTTTGCTCTGATAAATCGAACGCACTGATCTTCTGCCGCGTGATGCCTGAGGGAGCCACGCGGGTTCATAACTCTGCAAATGACTGCAGAGCCGCATTGCACCTATCCACCTCGGCGCCAAATGTCTTTTTAGGGTGGCCTATTCTGCGCATTGTCGCTGACCGGTGCTGCGGCTGCGCTGTGCGACAAAAAGGACTCGGAAGCTGACTTTCGCCGCGCAAGTCACGAACGGCAGGTGTGGGCCGTTCGTGTCGGTCACTTGAGGCAGAGACTACTCTGACATCGCGTTGCGCTCTGTTCCTGGGTCATCTGCCGTAGAGAGGTTTGGTTTCATTCGGATACGCCTGACAAAGTCTCAATGGAGCTTGATTGTGGATGCTGTGGATCCGGCTTTACGAAAGACGGCCATTGAAACAGGGTATTGGCTTGCAGTTGATTAAACGTGGCATAACTGAGTCATGAAACGAAAAATAAGAGCAATTCATGATCGATGTCGCGCCCCTTCCTCTCAGGACAGCCTCCGTCCCGCGGGAAACTGCATTCTCCCACATGTCTAGGCTGGCGGCAGCAAATAAAGTAGACTTACGGGAATTCGGCTTTGAACTGGGTATTCCCTTCCAGCGCATTCTGAACGGTGAACGGGATATGATCAGGATACTAGCCTTGTTGGGCGGGACTGATCACGAGTGCCTACAACACTGGTCGGGAACAAAACTTGAAGGTCGTCGCCATGAACTTTGCGGCGAAATCTATCCTGCAAAAACCATCCGCAGCCCTGAAATCCGGGGATGTCCGATCTGTCTGAAACAGGACGCCAGTTCATCGGAACGTTCACCAGAGCATTCGATGGCAATCCGCGGGCACTGGCTGGTTCCGCACGTGACTATCTGCCTTGCGCATGAGCACCCTCTTGTCCCGCTCTGGCGGGAGACCCAGCCCTTCGCGCGATATGACACCGTGACGCAATTCCGGTCTATCGCGCCAGCCATTGTTGCTGGTGAGTTTGACCGCGAGATTCGTGAACTGACGGACTTTGACAAATGGCTGGAAGCCAGGCTTGTTGATGGGCCAGGAAACGGCTGGTTAGATCTGCAACTGTTGATTGTCACCGAGAACTGACCCGGCAACTGCAGAAATTGTCATTGAGAATTGACCCATGTGTAACCTTGCCCCTGCTTGAATCAGCTGGGAGCTATTGGAGTGTTAGACATGGGATTTCTGAGGATTATTCGGAAATGGGCTCTGCGAGACAAGATGCCCATCCGCGAGATTGCGCGCCGGACAGGGGTGTCTCGCAACACGATCAAGAAGTATCTGCGGACAGGGATAGTTGAGCCCGAGTTCCAAATTTTGGACCGACCGAGCAAGTTAGACCCTTATGCTGAGAAGCTGACAGGCTGGTTGCTGTCTGAGCAGCGTAAATCACGCAAGGAACGGCGAACGGCCAAACAGATGCATGCAGATCTGGTTCAGCTCGGCTTTGATGGTTCATATGAGCGTGTCGCGGCCTTCGTGCGGAACTGGAAGGGCGAACGCCAGCGTGCTCAACATACGACTGACCGGGGTGTTTTCGTGCCCTTGGTCTTTCAGCCGGGCGAGGCGTTCCAATTCGATTGGAGCGAGGACTGGGCCTATGTCGGCGGCGAGCGCCTCAAGCTTCAGGTCGCTCATATCAAGCTGTCACACAGCCGCGCATTTCTGGTGCGGGCATATCGGCTGCAAACGCATGAGATGCTGTTCGATGCCCACTGGCATGGCTTTCGGGTGTTTGAGGGTGTTCCGGGGCGTGGCGTCTATGACAACATGAAGACAGCCGTTGACCGGATTGGTGTCGGCAAGAAGCGCGATGTAAACGCACGGTTCCTTGCGATGACCAGCCATTATGTTTTTGACCCTGAGTTCTGCAATCCCGCGGCAGGGTGGGAGAAAGGTCAGGTTGAGAAGAATGTGCGCGACGCCCGCCATCGGCTTTGGCAACTCATGCCCGCCTTTCCGGACCTCAATGCGCTGAATGAATGGCTGGAGGAGCGCTGCAAGCTTCTCTGGGCCGAGACACCGCATGGCAGATTGCCTGGCAATATTGCGGATATCTGGGACGCCGAGAAGGCCGCGCTGATGCCACTGCCCACAATGTTTGACGGCTTTGTCGAGCAGAGCAAGCGGGTATCCCCCACTTGTCTGATAGCATTCGACCGTAATCGCTACTCAGTGCCTGCCAGCTTTGCGAACCGCCCTGTCAGTCTCCGCATCTATCCTGAACGGCTGGTCATCGTCGCCGAAGGCCATGTGGTCTGCACGCATGAGCGCATTATTGAACGCTCACACCGTCAGCCAGGGCGCGTTATTTATGACTGGCACCATTATCTGGCGGTGGTTCAACGCAAACCCGGCGCGCTGCGCAACGGGGCGCCCTTCGTTGAGATGCCAGAAGGGTTCCGGAAGCTGCAGGATCATATGTTGCGTAGGCCAGGTGGTGACCGCGAGATGATCGACGTCCTATCCTTGGTCCTCCACCATGACGAACAGGCCGTGCTTTGCGCAGTAGAAATGGCGCTGGAGGCGGGCGTACCAACAAAAACCCATGTCTTGAACCTACTTCACAGGCTGGTGGATGGCGCACCGATAGACCAGCCCGATGTGACCCCGCCTGCGGCCCTTTCTTTGAATAAGGAGCCCGAGGCCAATGTCGCACGATATGACGGGCTACGCACCACGGGAGGAACACGTCATGCGTCATGATCCCGCCGGTGCTGCCATCGTCATCATGATGCGTAGCCTGAAGATGCCAGGCATGGCTCAGGCCGTGCAGGACCTGCATGAGCAGGGATCGCCCGCTTTCGATGCCGCGATCCCCATATTGTCGCAGCTGCTAAAGGCCGAGATTGCTGAACGTGAGGTGCGTTCCATTGCCTACCACATGAAGGCAGCACGCTTTCCGGCATACAAAGACATCTCTGGCTTCGACTTTGGCGCCAGCGAAGTCCGTGAAGCTTTGGTCCGCCAACTTCACCGATGCGAGTTCATGGACGCGGCTGAGAATGTAGTGCTGATCGGAGGCCCTGGAACGGGAAAATCGCATGTCGCTACCGCCCTCGGCATTCAAGCAATCGAGCATCATCGCAAGCGTGTGCGCTTCTTCTCCACGGTCGAGTTGGTCAATGCGTTGGAGCAGGAAAAGGCCCAAGGCAAGGCAGGAAAGATCGCCGAGGTGCTGGTGAAAGCCGATTTAGTGGTCTTGGATGAGCTGGGATACCTGCCGTTCAGCGCTACGGGTGGCGCGTTGCTGTTCCACCTTCTAAGCAAACTCTACGAGCGCACCAGCGTCGTCATCACAACCAACCTGAGCTTTAGCGAATGGGCCAGCGTGTTCGGTGATGCAAAGATGACCACCGCGCTCCTCGACCGCCTCACACATCGTTGCCACATTCTCGAGACCGGCAATGACAGCTACCGGTTCAAGGCCAGCTCCGCGACAGCCAAACAGAAACGAAAGGAAAAAGCGGCATTGACGCCATCATAACGCAAAGAACATAACAACTGGGTGGGTCAAGTCTCGGTGAAAATGCCGGGTCAGTTCTCGGTGACAATCAACAGCGTTAAACGCCTCATACGCGCTATGAAAGTGCGGTAGGTGCGTGGCGGTACAAAGAACGGTTGAAGATTGTTCTTCAAGGGCGGCGTGAGCCGCCCTTTTTTGTTGTGTCCCTACGGAGACCCAAGTTTGATTGTCTTGGCTAAGGCATCTCGAAGGTAAGCTGAGGGGTGATGCCTACTTAGCCCTGAAACGCCGCAATCTCAGACCGAGGAACTCCTAAACTTAATCCCGGACGCTGCTAAGTCCCCCCTTGCCATCCAAAACAGGGACGATCGCACGCTTATACCGCTTAGCACCTCGAACATGAGGAAATTACGCGTTTCCGCTCGATTGACTTCTTATGCTTGCACAACGGCTATTCTAACCCGGCCGGTGGCCATTAATTGGTAGTCAGAACACTTAGCCCAAGCTATGTGCCGGTAGATCGGCGTGTCACGCATAGCGGCCGCGAAATCGCTGCCTTCGTCACCACCGGCACTGTCGCGTAGTCTCAATTTGTAGGCTTCCATGAAATTGGAAACGATGAGAGCATCAGGAACAATATCTGGGAGCCACGTTCAATACTCGCCACGGTTTGGGTATCATTCGAAGCGTGAGAAGTAGATCGCCTCATACGCGCTATGAAAGTGCGATAGGTGCGTGGCGGTCACCAAAGAGAAGATGAAGATTGTTCTTCAAGGGCGGCGTGAGCCGCCCTTTTCGTTGTGTTCCTACGGAGACCCAAGTTTGATTGTTTTGGCTATGGCATCTCGAAGGTAAGCTGAAGGATGATCCCCACTTAATCGTGACAACGCCTCAATCTCAGAGACTGAGAAACTCTTAAACTTAATCCCCGTCGCCGCTAAGTCGGCCCTTGCCATCCAAGGCAGGGGCGATGGCACGCTTACACCGCTTAGCCCCCTACTTGGGGAAATTACGCGTCCGTTCGATTGACTTCTTATGCTTACAAAATGGCCATTCTAACCCGGCCGGTGGCAATTGATTGGTAGTCGGAACAGCAGGACTGTAACAGCTGTATTTTTTTGCCAATACAGGCTTGGATACGCGTTCTCAAAAAATCCATTGATTTCAACCTCAACAGCCTTTCGGCAAAACAGGCCCCGACTCTTGGCAGGCGAACTTACGGGTTTTGGCTTAACTACGCCCGTAAGATCACCTACAAACTACCACCCCAAAAATCACCCACACTTACTATGCCCACAGCTCCCACAAGTCATGCACCCCTCGACCATCCGCATATCGAACTGACCGCAAGACGGGCATGACTTGCCACGCGGCGCATCGAGGCCGACGACCTTCGCCTGCGGGTCGGTCTTCAGGCCCATGCCCTCGCCCGCGATGAAGCCGGTGGCGATCATGTGGCGCTCGATCACGCCGCCGATGGCCGCGAGGATGGAGGGGATGTATTTGCCCTGCATCCAAGCCCCACCGCGCGGGTCGAAGACAGCCTTGAGTTCCTCAACCACAAAGGACACGTCACCACCACGGCGGAACACGGCAGAGACCATCCGCGTCAGCGCCACGGTCCAGGCGAAATGCTCCATGTTCTTGGAGTTGATGAAGACCTCAAAGGGGCGACGGTGACCGTTCAGCACGATATCGTTGATGGTGATGTAGAGCGCGTGTTCACTATCGGGCCATTTGACCTTGTAGGTGTTGCCCTCCAACTCGGCCGGACGGTCCAGCGGGTCGGACATATAGACGATCTCGCCGCCCTCGCTGACCTGATCGGGGCTGTCGGCGGGGGCCTTGTCGGTCTTCTCCGACGAGACGCTCAGGACCGAACCGGTCACGTCGTTGGGGCGGTAGGTGGTGCAGCCTTTGCAGCCCGTATCCCACGCCTGCATATAGACGTCCTTGAAGGCATCGAAGGAGATATCTTCGGGGCAGTTGATGGTCTTGGAGATCGAACTGTCGATCCATTTCTGCGCCGCGGCCTGCATCTTGACGTGGTCGGCGGGCGGCAGGGTCTGGGCGTTGACGAAATAGTCGGGCAGTGGCGTGTCGCCTTTCAACTCGCGCCACATCTGCACGGCGTAGTCGACGACCTCTTCCTCGGTCCGGCTGCCGTCTTTCTGCAGCACCTTACGGGTGTAGGCATAGGCAAAAACCGGCTCGATCCCAGAGCTTACGTTGCCCGCATAAAGGCTGATCGTGCCGGTGGGCGCGATGGAGGTTAGCAGCGCGTTGCGGATGCCGTGTTCGCGGATCGCGTCGCGCACATCGTCGTCCATCTGCATCATGGTGCCGGAGGCGAGGAATTTTTCCGCGTCAAAGAGGGGGAAGGCCCCCTTCTCTTTCGCCAACTCAACGCTCGCCAAATAAGAGGCCCGCGCGATGGCCTTCAGCCAGCTTTCCGTCTGGGCCGCCGCCTCGTCTGAGCCATAGCGCAGGCCGACCATCAGCAGCGCATCGGCAAGACCGGTGACGCCCAGACCAATGCGGCGCTTGTTCTGCGCCTCAGCGGCCTGTTCGGGCAGCGGGAAGTTCGACACGTCGACGACGTTGTCCATCATGCGGACGGCGGTGGCGACAAGCTCGCTCATCGCATCTTGGTCAAGATGGGCGTCGTCTTCGAAAGGCTGCGCGACCAGACGCGCGAGGTTGATCGAACCTAGCAGACAGGCGCCATAGGGCGGCAGAGGCTGCTCGCCACAGGGGTTGGTGGCGGCAATGGTCTCGCAATAGTTCAGGTTGTTGGCGGCATTGATGCGGTCGATAAAGATCACGCCCGGCTCGGCGTAGTCATAGGTCGCCTGCATGATCTTGTTCCACAGGTCGCGCGCTTGCACGGTCTTATAGACCTTGCCGCCGAAAACGAGGTCCCACGAACCGTCGGCCTTCACAGCCTCCATGAAGGGGTCGGTGACCAGCACGGACATGTTGAACATGCGCAAACGCGCGGGGTCGGATTTGGCGGCGATGAAATCCTCCACATCCGGGTGGTCGCAGCGCATGGTCGCCATCATCGCGCCCCGGCGCGAGCCTGCGGACATGATAGTGCGGCACATCGCGTCCCAGACATCCATAAAGGACAGCGGGCCGGAAGCATCTGCCGAGACGCCCAGCACATCCGCGCCGCGTGGCCGGATGGTCGAGAAATCATAACCGATTCCCCCGCCCTGCTGCATGGTCAATGCAGCCTCTTTCAGCATGTCAAAGATACCCGACATGCTGTCAGGCACGGTGCCCATGACGAAGCAGTTGAACAGCGTCACGCGGCGCGCGGTGCCCGCGCCTGCGGTGATGCGGCCAGCGGGGAGGTATTTGAAATCCTCCAGCGCGTTGAAAAACTTGTCTTCCCAAACATCCGCCTTCGATCGACCTGCGCGAGGTCGCGGGCGATGCGGCGCCATGTGTCCTCTACCGTGACATCTTTCGCGGTGCCATCGGCCCCTTTAAAACGGTATTTCATATCCCAGATTTGTTCGGCGATCGGGGCGGTAAAGCGGGACATACAACGGTTCCTTTGAGTCGTGAGGGCAGCACGAATGCGACTTAAGAGTTGGCATCGATACAACATGAAGGGCCGATTTCTCAACGCCCAAAATGCACATCTACGGGAATTTATTCTTCAGCCTACCACAATACCTTGCTAGCTCCGAAGGAGAAACTACTATATAGGGGCGCATTCTCAGGAAACCGTGCGGGGGAACTTTTGGATAACTACATCAATCTAATCAAACTTTCGGTCGGCACCGAAGGCGTCGAGAGCCTCGCCAAATGGCAGGCGCGCAAGGACGTGCGGACCAAGGACGGTCTGCCGCGCCATGTCACGCGGATGTGGCCCAAGCGCGAGGCCGAGATTCTCAACGGCGGCTCGATCTATTGGGTCATCAAAGGCGTCATCCAAGCCCGCCAGCGCATTATCCGCCTGGAGGAGATCACCCGCGCGGACGGCATCCGCCGCTGCGCCATCGTGCTCGACCCTGAGATCATCCGCACCCAAAACAGCCTGCGCCGCGCTTTCCAAGGCTGGCGCTACCTCAAACCCGAGGACGCGCCCCCGACCTGCCCGAGGGCCGCGAAGCCGAGGCCGACCTGCCTGTCGAGCTGAACCGCGCTCTGGCCGAGATCGGCGTGCTCTGAGCCTCACGCAGCGTAGAGCGCTTCGATCTGGTCGCCGTAGAGTTCGTAGATTTTGGCCCGGCGCACCTTCATCGTCGCCGTCACCTCTCCGTCGTCGTGATCAAGCTCCTTGCGCATCAGCCAGACCTTCTTGACCTGCTCGACCCGAGCCAGATCGCGGTTCTGCTTGGCCACCTCAGCGTCGATCAATTCTTGCACCTTGGGATGCTCAGCGAGCGAGCGGAAGGTGGTATAGGCAATCCCCTGCCCCTCGGCCCAGAGCCGCACGGTGTCCATGTCGATCTGCACCAGCGCCGTCACATAGGGCCGCTTGTCGGCAACGGCCACGACCTCCTTGATGAAGGGGCTGGCCTTGATGACATTCTCGATATGCGCGGGCGCAAGGTTCTTGCCCGCCGCGTTGATCATGATGTCCTTCTTGCGGTCGATCAGGGTGATCGAGCCATCGGCCTCCTCGCGCCCCACATCGCCCGTGTGCAGCCAGCCATCCTGAATGGTCTCGGCGGTGGCTTTGGGGTTCTTGTAATAACCCTTGAAGATGGTCCCGCCCGAGAACAGCACCTCGCCATCCTCGGCGATGCGGGTGCGCACGCCGCTGACCGGAAAGCCGATGCGCCCGTCGCATTGGCCCCATGATTTCTGGATCGTGCCCACGCCCGAGGTTTCGGACATGCCCCATGCCTCACGGATATTGACCCCGATGCCGCGCATAAAGCCCAGAAGCTCGGCGCTGATCGGCGCGGCGGCAGAGATCGCGAAACTCGTGCGCCCCAGTCCCAGATAGCTGCGGATGTGCCGGTAGACGAGCGTATCCCAAAAGGCATGCGCCATGCGGTCCCCCGCGCTCCACTTGTCGCGCCGGATCATGCCGCGCCGCTGTGCGCCTTTCAGCGCCATCAGCGTCATCGGCCCTTTGATCCGGCCCGCGGTCTGCGCCTGCACCAACACCCCCGCCTGCATCTTTTCCCAAATTCGCGGCACGCCAAAGAAGACCTGCGGCGCGACCTCGCGCAGATCAAGGGTGATGGTCCGAAGGCTCTCGCCAAAATTCATCACGAATTGCTGCGCCAGCCCGTTGATCACCGTCACCGCCTGTTCGGCGATGTGGCACAGCGGCAGATAGCTCAGCACATCCGTCCCGGGCGGGTAGTCCCCGAAAACGTCACGCGCCACGCCGACGCCCGCGTGGATATTGCCATAGGAAATCTCAGCCGCCTTAGGCAGCCCGGTGGAGCCGGAGGTGAAGACCATCATCGCCGTGTCGTCGGGCTCGATCCCCGCCTGCCGCGCGCGCAGATCGTCGGCGAGACCCGAAAGCCGCGCCCTGCCCTGCTCAAGCAAGTCGTCGAAACTGATCAGCCCCAGCAGATCTTCGCCCCGCGTGCCCTTGGGGTTAAAAATCACCAACTGCCGCAGCTGCGGCACCCGGTCGCCCAGTTCCTTGATCTTGTCCAGCTGCTCCTGATCTTCGATGAACAGCACCGTGGTATCCGAGGCATTTACCAGATGCTCCAGCTCCGCCGCCGGGCTGGTGGGATACATGCCCACCACGACCCCCGCCGCCGCATTGATGCCGAACTGCGCCTGCACCCATTCGCTGCGGTTCTCGCTGAGGATGCCGACATGATCGCCAGCGTTCAGCCCCAGATCGACCAGCCCTGCGGCGGTGGCCTGCATGATCTCTTGCAGCCCCTCCCAGGTGATCTCGTTCCAGATGCCGAATTCCTTTTGCCGCATCGCCACGCCCGTGGGGCGGTTCTTGGCATGGTTGTGCACCATGCGGACCAGCGGCGCGAAGTCGCCCTTGAACTCGTCAAATGCCATGGCGGACCTCCCTAGCTGAGCCAGCGTTTGCGGCGCTTGTAATGTTTCACATCGCGGAAGGACTGCCGCGCGCCGCCCTCCTCGCCCATGCCGAGGTAGAAGGACTGGATGTCCTTGTCGCCGCGCAGCTTGGCCACATCGCCTTCCATGACGATCTGGCCGCTCTCCATGATGTAGCCGTAGTCGGCGACCGAAAAGGCCACCCCGGCGTTCTGCTCCACCAGCAGGATCGCGGTGCCGTCCTCTTGGTTCAGCCGCTTGATCGTGTCGAAAATCTCGGCCACCACCTTGGGCGCGAGGCCGAGCGAGGGCTCGTCCATCAAGATCAACTCAGGCCGCGCGATCATCGCCCGGCCAAAGGCCAGCATCTGCTGCTCCCCGCCCGAAAGGTAGCCCGCAATCTGGCGGCGCCGTTCTTTCAGCCGTGGGAAAAAGGCATAGACCTTGTCATAGTCCGGCTTCGCCTGCCGCCGGTCCAGCGCGTAGGAGGCGGCAATCAGGTTGTCCTCCACCGTCATCTCGCTAAAGATCCGCCGCCCCTCGCGCACGTGGAACAGCCCCTGCTGCACCAGACGGTCGGGCTGGATCGTCATGATCGACTGACCTTTGAAGCTGATCCGACCCTCGCCGACCTCGCCATTCTCAAGCGCGAGCAGGTTGCTCGCCGCCTTCAACGTGGTGGTCTTGCCCGCGCCATTGGTGCCCAGAAGCGTGACGATCTTGCCGTCGGGCACTTCCAGCGACAGCCCGCGCAGCGCCTGCACCGTATGGTGGTAGGTCACTTCGATGTTCTCGATGGTCAGCACGGGCGCGTCCTTTTTCTAGGGTGTGGGGCGCCCGCCGGACGCCCCGCGTTTATCAAACGGTGAACCAATCGGATTTCGGCGTGAACAACCCGTCCTCGGGGTTGTAGCCATAGACCCGGCCCGTCCCGATGGCGTTGTTTTCCATGCTCACCGGCCCACCAAAGAAGCCGCCCGAATCCCAGTCCGAGATCCCCGCCAGCTTCTCGGCGATGTTGTCGGGTGTCAGCTCCAGCCCGGCCTCGGCGGTGTCGCGGAAGGCCTTCATGGCGATCTCCAGCCCGCACATGGTCTGGATCGCCCATGTCGACATGTAGTTCTCCAACGGCGTGCCCGCGAACATTTGCTTGCTGAGTTCGGCGTACTGCTGATAGCGCGGCGCCTCTTCGCGGTCATAGAAATAGCGGTAAGGCATGACGCCCTCATAGCCCGCAAGGAACGGCCCCGCCTCGGCGGTGATGCGGTCGGCAATCAGCTTCTCCATGCCCCAGAAGGTGCCCTTGAATTTGACCGGCAGACCAAACTGCCGCGCGCCGCCAATAAGCTGCGGCCAGACGCCAGTGACATAGCCCTGAAGGATGCAGTGATCCGCGCCGGACTGCGCCAGTTTGGTGACGTGCGTGGGGATATCGGCGCCTTCGGCCTTGGTGCTTTCCTCCAGCACGACTTCAAGGCCCAGCTCCTCGGCGGTCTTGCGCCCGTGTTCGATCGGATCGCGGCCAAACTCAGTGTTGGAGAAGATGAAGGCGACCTTCTGCCCGCCCTCGTTCTTGATGTTCTGCAACAGGATGTCGAACTGGCTTTGGTAGGTTGGACCCGAGAGATACTGGTAGGGATGCGTCGCAGGGTCGGCCAGTTCCGAGGCGAAAGAGGTCGAGCCCATAATCCGGGCGTTCTCGCCCTTAAGCTCGGGCGCGATCAGCTTCATCGCCCCCGTGCTGTCAGCGAAATAGCCGATCATGTTCTTGCCTTCAGAGGCCAGCGCCCGCTGGTAGTTGTTGAGCGCATTCTGCGGCACATAGCCCGAATCCTCGGTGACGAAGCGAATGGGCACCCCGGCCACCCCACCCTCGTCGTTGAAAAGCTTCGCGGCCATGGCAAAGGCAGGCGCGACCAACTGACCGGCGGTGGCAAAGGGCCCGGTGAGCGGCAGCGAGGCGCCGAGCACATACTCCTTGGGCTGGGCGCGCAGGATCATCGGCGTGCCCATGGCCGCCGTCGCGGCGGCGGTGGTGGCGAGGAAGGATCGGCGGTTCATGGTCATCTGGTCTTCTCCCTGATGTGGCCTTGTGAATTCTTACCCGCGCGCAAACGGCCAACGGTTTGCGGCGCGCAGGATACGGTCGACGATTTGGTTGATGCCCAAGGGTTCCTTGAGCAGGAACAACACCAGCAGCACGCCGAAGGCGATCTGCTGCAAGGGCGCGCGCAATTGCCCCGCGCCGGCGCTGTCACCCGCAAGCGCGCCAAAGAGCACTTTGATAAGTTCGGGCACCATCACCACGATGATGACCCCGAAAACCGGCCCCATCGTGCGCCCCATGCCACCGATGATCAGCGCCGCCACAAGGTTCAGCGACAGCGCCAGTTCGAACTGCTCGGGCAGGATGCGGGCGTAGAAATAGGCGAAAAGCGCCCCCGCCAGACCACAGTACGCGGCCGAGAGGGCAAAGCTCATCAACTTGTAGCGCAAGAGCGAGATGCCGAGGATCTCGGCGGAATAGTCGCGGTCGCGAATGGCGATGAAGGCACGACCCACGCGGGTGCGGATCAAGTTCTGCGCCGCCAGCAGCGACACCAACCCCACCGCCGCAATCAGACCGAACATCTCGCGTTTGGTATCCAACTCCCAGCCCAGCAGATTGGGCACATTGGTATTGATCCCCACCATGCCGCCAGTCCAAGGGGCAAAGAGGTCTTCTTCGATCAAAAAGATCACGATGAAATTCGCCGCCAGCGTCGCCACGGCGAGGTAGAGCCCCTTGACCCGCAGGCTCGGCAGGCCGACCAACACGCCCACCGCCGCCGCCAGCGCCACGGCCAAGGGCACCGAGACGAAGGGCATCAACCCTGCCGGGATCACCCCGTCGCCGAGGTTACCGAAGATGGTCACCGCATAGGCACCGATGGCCACGAAGGCGCCATGGCCCAGCGAGACCAGCCCGGTATAGCCGGTCAGGATGTTGATCCCCACCACGGCGATCAGCAGGATGCCCATCTGGCTGGCAATCAGGATCAGGTAGTCATTGCCGAACAGGGTGAAAAGCGCCAGCGCAAGGATCGACCCGTAAACGAAGGCCTGTTTGTAGCGGTTGTTCAGCACCCGCTCATCGGCGGCATAGCTGGATTTGAGATTTGCGTTGATCATATCCGCTCGACCTCTTTCTGCCCCATCAGGCCGTGCGGGCGCCAGATCAGCACCACCAGCACGGTGACGTAGGGCACGATCTCGGCCCAGCCGCCGCCCATCTGCCACTGGGTCATCGCCTCAAGCACGCCCACGACCATCGCCGCGATCAGCACGCCGACATAGCTGTCGAGCCCGCCCATCAGCACGATCGCCAGCACCGAAAAACCAAAAAGCCCGAGGCTCGGTGAAATGCCGTTGCGGGTGGCGAGGATCGCCCCCGCGATGGCGCCGGTGGTGCTGGCCAGCACCCAAGCGCGGGAGAAGACCTTGGGCACCGAAATACCCATGGAATAGGCGGTCGACTGGTCCTCGGCGGTGGCGCGGATGGCGATGCCGCCCTTGGTGAACTTCACGAAGGCGACGATGCCACCGAAAAGCAGCAGGGCCACGACCATGTTCACCAGATCAGTGCCAAAGAGGAAGATCATCGTGCCGAACAACTCGAACCGGATCGGCATGTTGGGCGCGATATAGGGCACGCTTGCCGCATCCGCCGTCCAGATCAACTGCGCCGCGCCCGACAGGATTGAGATCAGGCCAACCGTGACCATGATCATCGCAAAAATAGATTGCCCCATCAGCGGGCGCATCAACACCCGCTCGATGATCCGGCCCAGAATGGCGTTGCAGACCAGCGCCCCCGCCAGCCCCAACAGGATGCGCGGCAGGTTCGCCACCCAATCAAGCACCGCCGCCACGGGCGAAAACATCGGCAGTTCGCCCCGCATTTCGACCATCCAGCCCGGCTGCCAAGAGGCGAGCCAAGCCGGCGCCCAAGGCTGGCCCGGGACGATCACGGCGAAGGTGAAATAGAAATAGGCCCCGAACATGATCAGGTAACCATGGGCGAAGTTCACCACCTTGGTCGCCTTGTAAACGCTGACGATCCCCACGGCGATCAGCGCGTAGATCGCTCCGGCCATCAGCCCGTTGATCGCGAATTGCACGAACTGCCCCATCAAAGCGCCTCCCTTTCCTTACCCTCGGAATTTTTCAAAAATTCCGGCGCGATTTCTTCAAAGGAAATCGGCGTCATGCCGCGGCACCCAGATAGGCTTCGATAACTGCCGGGTTGTTCGAGACCTCCTCGGGCGTGCCGCTGGCGATCTGTTGGCCAAAGTTCAGCACGACAATGCGGCTGCAGATGTCCATCACCATGTGCATGTCATGTTCCACCAGCAGGATCGTGGTGCCGAACTGCTCCTGCACGTCGAGGATGAACCGCGCCATGTCGGCGGTCTCTTCCCGGTTCATGCCCGCCACCGGCTCATCCAGCAGCAGCACGCGCGGGCGCATCGCCAGCGCGCGGCCCAGTTCGACCCGCTTTTGCAGACCATAAGGCAGCATGGTAATCGGGTATTTGCGGATGTGGTCGATCTCAAGGAAATCGATGACCTGCTCTTCGATCTCGCGGCGCAGCTCCAACTCGGCCTTCTGCGCCGCGCCGAAATAGCGCAGCGCTTGCCAGACGTTGGTATTGAGCCGCGTGTGACCGCCGAGCTTGATGTTGTCGAGCACGGTCATGCCGCGAAACAGCGCGATGTTCTGGAAGGTCCGCGCCAGCCCCAGCCCTGCGCGCCTGTCGGGGCTGAGCGTCGTGATATCCTGCCCGTCAAAGGACACACGCCCCCGGTCGGGCTTGTAAAACCCTGATATTGCATTGAAAAGCGAGGTCTTGCCCGCGCCGTTGGGGCCAATGACACCGGTGATCTCTCCGGCCCCGGCTTCGAAATTCACCCCCTGCAGCGCCTTGATGCCGCCAAAGGACAGATGCAAATCCTCAATCTTCAGCAATCGCCCACTCCCATGCGGCGACGGCTGCGGCCCCTCGCAAGGGGCGCGTGACATCCGATCATCGACGGATCCTCCCTATGTCCCGATCCCTGCCCCTTTTGGCGGAGCTTGTGGTATCGGCCTGTTGACCCTTTCACCCTATCCGAAGCGCGCTATCCCGCAAGTCTCTTGATAGGTCGCAGGGCGACAGGCGCCCGAGCCAGAGAGGCTCGGGAGGTGCAATCATATGGAAGGGAAGGGAAAAACCCGTGGCTGTGACGCTACGTCAGGTCAGTTGCGCGATCAGGGTTTTCAGCGCTTTGCGGCTGTGATCCTCTAGGGGCGCCATGCGCGACCGCCAGAGTGTGGCCTGCGATTGCAGGATCAAACCGTCGCTGAGGATCTTGAGGTGATTGGCGCGCAGCGTCTCTCCGCTGGAGGTGATATCGGCAATCGCCTCGGCGGTTTCATTCAGCACCGTGCCCTCGGTCGCGCCTTGGCTGTCGACCAGCGCGTAATCGGCCACACCGTGGGTGCGCAGGAATTCCCGCACCAACCGGTGGTATTTCGTGGCAATGCGCAGGCGGAAGCCATGTTCAGCGCGGAAGGCCGCCGCGGCGGCATCCAGATCATCCAGCGTATCGACATCGACCCAAGCCTGCGGCACCGCGATGATCAGGTCGGCATGGCCAAAGTTCAATTCCTCCAGCGGCTCGACCAGTTGATCCCAAAGCGCCAGCTTCTCTTGCACCAGATCGGTGCCGGTCACGCCAAGGTGGATCCGCCCCGCCGACAGTTCGCGCGGGATTTCTCCGGCTGAGAGCAGCACCAGAGAGACATCTTCGATGCCCTCGACCTTGCCCGCATATTCGCGGTCGGACCCGGTGCGCTGCAAGCTCACGCCGCGCGCGCCGAACCATTCAAAGGTCTTTTCCATCAGCCGCCCCTTGGACGGCACACCAAGTTTCAGCGTCATTGCCCGGCCTCCAGTTCCAGCATCAGACCGGGGCGCATCACACCGCCCACCGCCGGGATTTCATCGCCCTGCCCCAACCGCCGGGTCAGCGCGTCATAGCGCCCGCCGCTGGCGATGCTGGGCAGATCGGGCCGCGAGGCCGCGCGGAAGGCAAAAACGAAACCGTCGTAATATTCCATCGAAGACCGCCCATGGCTGGCCTCGAAGAGCAGCGCATCGGTATCGATCCCACGGGCGCGCATCGCATCGGCACGGGCCGCAACCCGGGCCACGGCATCGCCGATGGCGGGCATGTCGACGGCCAGATCGCGCAGACGGCTCAGCGCGTTCGGCAGGGTTTCTTTGACCTCCAACAGCGCCTCAAACAGATCGACTTGCTGCGCGGAAATCGGCGCGGTCTTGGCGTCCTCGCGCAGCGCTGCCACGCGGGCTTCGATCTCTGCCTGTGAGCGCAGTCCGACCATGGGTGCCGAAATCTCGGCCTCTGCCTTGGCCAGCAACGCTTTGCGTCCGGCAGGCACAGGGGTACGCCCCGCGTAGCGGTCCAGCAGCGCGCGAAAGCGGCGCGGGCGCCAGATGTGACGCATCAATGCCTGTTTACGCGCGGGCGAGGTATCAAGCCCCTGCACCGCCGCCATCAGCACACCGATATCCCCCGTCACCGGGCGCACCGGCAGCCCCTGCATCGCCTCGGCGATCAGGGCGAAAACCTCGGCATCTGCCGCCGCCGGGTCGGCGCGGTCGAAAACCTCGAAACCCACCTGAATGTATTCATTGGCGCGGTTTGGGTCGTGTTCCTGACGGCGGAAAACCTCGCCGGAATAGGTATAGCGCGCGGGCTCGGCCCCATGGGCCATATGCATCTGCACCACGGGCACGGTGAAATCGGGGCGCAGCATCTGCTCGCCACGCAGCGCGTCCGAGGTGACGTAGGCGCGCGCGCGGATGTCCTCGCCGTAGAGGTCCAGCAGCGTGTCGGCCGGTTGCAGGATCGGCGGCTCGACGAGCACAGCGCCCTGCGCGTCGAAAATCGCGCGTAGCGACGCCGCCCGCGCCAGCGTTTCGGAACGTGTCGGCATCAGCTTGTCCGATCCAGAATATCGCGGACCGCTTTGATCAGATCAGCGCGGGGCACTTCATATTGGTTCGGGCGCTCTTTCCACTCATCATGGCTCGCCTCTTGCGCCAGTTGCGCACCCAGCACCATGTCCTTGATCTGCACCACGCCGCGGTCTTTCTCGTCACCGCCTTCGATGACCACAACCGGGCTTTGCCGCTTGTCGGCGTATTTCATCTGGTTGCCGAAGTTCTTGGGGTTGCCCAGATACACCTCTGCCCGGATGCCCGCCTGCCGCAACTCGGCGACCATCGCCTGATAATCGGCCATGCGGTCGCGGTCCATCACGGTGACGACGACGGGGCCTGTGGCTTCGCCCTCAAGCCGCCCCTTCGCGGCCAGCGCGGCCAACAGCCGGTCAACGCCGATGGAGACGCCCGTGGCAGGCACTTCCTGCCCTGTAAACCGCTTGACCAGATCATCATAGCGCCCGCCGCCCGCGACCGAGCCGAAGTTCCGCGCGCGGCCCTTTTCGTCTTTGATCTCAAAGGTAAGCTCGGCCTCGAACACCGGCCCTGTGTAGTAGCCAAGGCCGCGCACGACCGACGGATCAATCTCAACCCGGTCAGGGCCATAGCCACCCGCGGCCAGCAGGTCAGAGATCAACTCAAGCTCATCTACGCCCTGCACGCCGACATCGGAGCCCGCGACCAACTCGCGCAGCCGCGACACTGTCTCGGCCCCACTGTCCCGCTTGGCCTGCATGAAACCCATGACCACATCGGCCTGCGCGTCTTCCAACCCGGCACCCTTGGTGAAATCGCCGCTGTCGTCCTTGCGGCCCTCGCCCAGCAAGGCGCGCACGCCCTCTGCGCCGAGGCGGTCCAACTTGTCGATGGCGCGCAGCACGATGCCGCGTTCGGTGTCCTTGTCGTCTCCGGCAAGGCCCGCAACTTCCAGCACCCCATTCAGCACCTTGCGGTTGTTCACCCGCACCACATAGTCGCCGCGTGCGATCCCCACTTCTTCCAGACAATCGGCCAGCATCGCGCAAATCTCGGCATCCGCCGCCACCGATGGCGCGCCTACGGTATCCGCATCGCACTGATAAAACTGACGAAACCGCCCCGGCCCTGGCTTTTCATTGCGCCAGACCGGCCCCATCGCATAGCGGCGGTACGGCATCGGCAGATCGTTGCGGTGCTGGGCATAGACCCGCGCCAAGGGCGCTGTCAGATCATAGCGCAGCGCCAGCCAATCACCGGGCTTGTCGCCTTCGGAATCTTCCTGCCACGCGAAAACGCCTTCGTTGGGGCGGTCCACATCGGGGAGGAATTTGCCAAGCGCCTCAATCGTCTCCACGCCCGAGCTTTCCAGCGCGTCGAACCCATAGCGGTGATAAACGGCGGCGATCTTGCTGAGCATCTCGGCCCGATGGGTCACCTCGGTCCCGAAATAATCGCGGAACCCTTTCGGGGTCTGCGCCTTGGGACGGGGGTTTTCTTGGGCTTTGCCATGGCAAGGATCCTCGGTGCATCAATTGGCCTCGCGTCTAGCCCAAGCCCCCGCAAGAGCAAGCAACGCGGCATCGCGCCCCTGTCCCGCGCCGCGCGACCGTGCTAGATCGCGCAAAAAGGATGCGCGTCATGACAGAACAGACCCCAGACCAAACCGCAGACCATATCAGCCGTCTCGAAGAGCAGATCGCCCATCTGACCCGCGCGGTCGACGATATGTCAGAGATCGTCACCCGTCAGGAGGATGAGATCGTGACCCTGAACCGCCGCGTGCATATGTTGATGCAGCGCGAGGGGGAACGGGATGCTTCGGGCGGCGGCGCTGTCGTCATGGGCGATGAACGGCCCCCGCATTACTAAGCGGCAGCCCCGGTCTATGCCCGCAACCCGCTCAATCCGCTGATTTCATTGCCACGGCGGCCACCGCCCCGTCATGCACCAACACCTCAGACCAACGTGCGGTCTGGCCCAAACGCTCATAGGCGTTGACGAAAAACGCCGTTTTGTCGAGCGTGCCAATCCGCTTGCCGCAGGGTTTGCCCTTGCCCACGCCACAGACACTGGCCTTGATCGCCTCATAGGCCGCGTCGGTCTCGGCGATGGGCAGGTTTTCCCCACCCGGGCCATAGTGCAACTGCTCATAGACCGAGGGCGTGCCGAACAAGACATTGGCCGCCGTCAACTGGCGCGCGCAGTCATCCGCAAAACCGGTGATGTAGAAACTGCGCGCCCCCGCGCTGCCGGGTTGCGATCGAACAGCCGATAGCCCCGCGCCGCAGGTTCTTCGACCATCTTGCCCAAATCCTGCTCTCGCACATCACAGACGCGGGCGACCTCCCCAAAAGGCAGGGCGGTGCCAAAGCCGATCTCGGCAACCTGAGGCGCCGGCGCGGAGGGCGCCATGCCGCAGGCCGAGGGAAGCGCTGCCATGATCAAAAGGCCGATGCGTCGTTTCATGCTCTGCTCCCCGTTGCTTGTCAGGCAGTTAGCGCAGCCACTGCTTGCCGTCCACTGACGGGCGGAAAAAGGGCGGATCTGCGCGAGGGGCGAGATCAGATTTCCTCGACCTCCATCACCCCATCAAGCGAACGGATCGCGCCCTTGATCTGCGGTGTCACCGGGAACTCGCGCCCCAGATCAACCTCGACCTCGCCGGGCAGGCTTGGGTTTATCAGGCAGAACTGCACCGGCCCCTTCCCCGCCGCTTTGACCGCTTGGCGCGCGCCATCAAGCACATCGGCCACCGATTGAATGGCCCCCGGCCCGTCGATGAAAACGCGCAGTCCCATGCTGCCCGCATCCGCAACCGCCGCGTCGATCGGGCCGATGCCGCGTGCCAAAAGCTTCAACTGGTCGCTTTCCATCGTGGCTTCGACCGTAACGACGACCTTGGAGCCGACCTCCAGATGATCGCGCGACGCCTCCAGCACGTCAGAGAAGATCGTCACCTCGTAGCCGCCTGTGGTGTCCGAAAGCTGCGCAAAGGCAAAGCGGTTGCCCCGCGCCGACTTGCGCTCTTGCCGTCCGGCGACCACGCCCGCCAGCCGCGCGTTCATCGCGCCGCGGGTGCTGACCTTTTCGTTCAATTCGTCCAGCGTGAGGAAGGGCAAGCCCGCCTCGCGCGCCCATTTGCGTTTCAGCGGCGGCATGTAGTCATCAAGCGGATGGCCCGAAAGGTAGAAACCCACGGCCTTGAATTCCTCGGCCAGCCGCTCTGCCGATTGCCAGTCGTCGCAGGGCAACATGCGCGGTTCGGGCAGATCGTCGCCCGCCTCACCAAAGAGCGACACCTGGTTGCTGGCTTTCTGCTCATGGATCGCCGCGGAGTAGCTGACCAGCCCGTCGAGCGATTGGAACACCCGCCGCCGGTTGCTGTCGAGCTGATCGAAGGCACCCGAGCGCACCAGCATCTCAAGCGGGCGCTTGCCCACGCGCTTGAGGTCCACCCGACGGGCGAGATCAAAGAGCGTGGCAAAGGGCTTATCGACACCGTCGACCTTGCGCCCCTCGGTCACCAGCCGCATCGCCTCAAGCCCGACATTTTTCAGCGCGCCAAGCGCATAGACCAGCGCGCCGTCGACCACTTTGAAGGTCGCATCCGAGCGGTTCACGCAGGGCGGCACCCAAGGCAGTTCCAGCCGCTTGCGCACTTCCTCGAAGTAAACCGCCAGCTTGTCGGTCAGGTGAATATCGCAGTTCATCACCCCGGCCATGAACTCAACCGGATGGTTCGCCTTTAGCCAAGCGGTCTGGTAGCTGACCACCGCATAGGCCGCGGCGTGGGACTTGTTAAAACCGTAGTTGGCGAATTTTTCCAGAAGGTCGAAAACCTCTGCCGCCTTCTTTTTATCGACCCCATTGGCCATCGCGCCCTTTTCGAATTTGGGGCGCTCCTTGGCCATTTCCTCGGCGATTTTCTTACCCATCGCACGGCGCAACAGGTCCGCGCCGCCAAGCGAGTAGCCCGCCATGACCTGCGCGATCTGCATCACCTGTTCTTGGTAAACGATGATGCCTTGGGTCTCTTCAAGGATGTAGTCGATCGACGGGTGCACGGATTCCAACTCGCGCTGGCCATTCTTGACCTCGCAATAGACCGGAATGTTCTCCATCGGGCCGGGACGGTAAAGCGCCACGAGGGCCACGATGTCTTCGATACAGGTCGGCTTCATGCGCTTGAGCGCATCCATCATGCCGCTGGATTCCACCTGAAAGACCGCGACCGTCTTGGCGCTGGAGTAAAGCTTGTAGGTCGCCTTATCATCGAGCGGGATCGTGGCCACGTCATCCACGTGCCCCTCTGGCGGCTCATAAATTTGGCGACCATCGGCGGCGAGGTGCAGATGCCGCCCGCCCGCTTTGATCTGATCAAGCGCGTTTTGGATGACGGTGAGAGTCTTCAGGCCCAGAAAGTCGAATTTCACCAGCCCGGCCTGTTCGACCCATTTCATGTTGAACTGCGTCGCTGGCATGTCCGAGCGCGGGTCTTGGTAGAGCGGCACCAGATGGTCCAGCGGCCGGTCGCCGATGACCACACCCGCCGCGTGGGTCGAGGCGTTCCGGAGCAGCCCTTCGACCTGCTGGCCATAGGTCAGCAAGCGGTCCACGACCTCTTCGTTCTTGGCCTCTTCGCGCAGGCGCGGCTCATCCGCCAGCGCCTTTTCGATGGAGACGGGTTTCACCCCTTCCACCGGGATCATCTTCGACAGACGGTCGACCTGCCCGTAGGGCATCTGCAACACGCGACCAATATCGCGCACCGCCGCCTTGGACAAAAGCGCACCGAAGGTGATGATCTGCCCCACCTTGTCGCGGCCATATTTCTCTTGCACGTAGCGGATCACCTCTTCGCGGCGGTCCATGCAAAAGTCGATGTCGAAGTCGGGCATCGAGACCCGCTCGGGGTTGAGGAAACGCTCGAACAGGAGCGAATAGCGAAGGGGGTCGAGGTCGGTGATGGTCAGCGCATAGGCCACGAGCGACCCCGCCCCCGAGCCCCGCCCCGGCCCCACCGGAATGTCATTGTCTTTGGCCCATTGGATGAAGTCGGCAACGATCAGGAAGTAGCCGGGGAACCCCATGCCTTCGATGATGCCCAGCTCGAAATCGAGGCGCTTTTGGTAGTCCTCCACGCTGACCGCATGGGGGATCACCGCCAGACGCGCCTGTAGCCCCTCGTTGGCCATGCGGCGCAGTTCGGCCACCTCATCGTCGGCGAACTTCGGCAAGATCGGATCGCGGCGGTAGGCCATGAAGGCGCAGCGTTTGGCGATCTCGACAGTGTTGCTTAGCGCTTCGGGCAGATCGGCGAAAAGCGTCGCCATCTCGGCCTGCGACTTGAAGTAATGCTGCGCGGTCAGGCGACGCCGGGGCTGGCTTTGGTCAACATAGGCACCCTCGGCGATGCAGATCAGCGCGTCATGGGCCTCGTACATATCCGGTTTCGGGAAATAGACATCGTTGGTCGCAACCAGCGGGATATCCATCGCATAGGCCATCTCGATAAAGCCGCGCTCGGTCAGACGCTCGGGCTCGGGCTGTCCGCCGTCTTCGGGGTGGCGCTGCAACTCGACATAAAGCCGGTCGCCAAAGGCACCCTGCAGCCGGGCCATCAACGCCTCTGCCGCCGGGCGCTGGCCGCCTTGCAAAAGCATCCCCACCGGCCCCAACGGGCCACCCGTCAGGCAGATGAGATCGGCGCTCAGCGCCTCAAGCTCCGCCAGCGTCACCTCGGCCACCGCGCCCCCTTGTCGAGGTAGAGGCAGGAGTTCAGCCTCATTAGGTTTTCATAGCCCAATTCGCTTTGCGCCAGCAGGACCACCGGTGCGGGCGGGCGCGGCTTCTCACCCGGCTGCACCTCGACATAGGCGATATCGACCTGACAGCCGATGATCGGCTGCACGCCCGCGCCCGCCATGGCGACAGAGAATTCGAGGGCGGCGAACATGTTGTTGGTGTCGGTCAGCGCCAGCGCGGGCATGCCCGCATCGCGGCACATGCCGGGCAGTTTTTTCAACCGCAGCGCGCCCTCCAGCAAGGAATACTCGGAATGGCTACGCAGGTGAATGAATCGGGGATCATTGGACATGGCGCATTTTTACGCCACCCACCCCAAAGGCACCAGCACCGGATCGCACCCAGCGCATTTTTCGCCCAAGGTATTTTTTCTTGCCAAAACGCCCCCCGCCCCGCTAGCCTAACCTCTACCTCGCCCGCGCCCGGTTCTACGCCGCATCGAACCCCGCGCACCGTTATGGGCCACTTTGTACTGCGGCGGATGAGAACCAATGGACATCACTTTT
Organism: Sulfitobacter profundi; assembly: GCF_042661425.1. Lineage (NCBI taxonomy): Bacteria > Pseudomonadati > Pseudomonadota > Alphaproteobacteria > Rhodobacterales > Roseobacteraceae > Sulfitobacter > Sulfitobacter profundi. The sequence goes on from NZ_JBHSWA010000001.1 coordinate 905,318, forward strand.
CTTCTCAATGGAGAAGTCGTGTCACTCTCCAACGTGTCCCCGACCACCACCCTGCTCGACTGGCTGCGCGAAGAGCGTGGCCTGACCGGCACCAAGGAGGGCTGTAACGAGGGCGACTGCGGAGCCTGTTCGGTGATGATCACCGATGAAAACGGCAGCCGCGCGCTCAATGGCTGTATCCTGTTTCTGCCGCAGGTGAACGGCAAGGCCGTCACCACGGTCGAGGGCATGGCGAGCGCCGATGGCACGCTGCACCCGGTGCAGGAGACGATGATAGAGCATCACGGCAGCCAGTGCGGGTTCTGCACGCCGGGCTTCGTGGTCTCCATGGCCACGGCGCATCTCAATGGTGCGACGGATCATGACGTGCAACTGGCTGGCAACCTTTGCCGCTGCACCGGCTACGCCCCGATCATCCGCGCCGCGGAGGCCGCCGCAGGCGCGCCGGTGCCCGCCCATCTGCGCAGCCTGAAAGACACGTTGGCGCAGGACATCCCCGCGCCTACCAAAGCCGATGGCGCGCCGCATGTGCAGCCCGAAAGCAGCGATGAACTCGCCGCTTGGTATCTCGACAATCCCGATGCCACGCTGATCGCCGGGGCGACGGACGTGGGCCTTTGGGTCACCAAAGGCTTCCGCGATCTTGGCGCCGTCGCCTTCCTCAACCGCTGCGCCGATCTGCGCGGCATCACCGAGGACGAAACCGGCCTGCGCATCGGTGCAATGACCACGCTGACCGAGGTAGAGGCAAAGCTTGCCCCCTGCATCCCAGCTTGGGTACCATGCTGCGCCGCTATGGCTCGACGCAGGTGCGCAACGCGGCGACGCTGGGCGGCAATATAGCCAATGGCTCGCCCATCGGGGATGGCCCGCCCGCGCTGATTGCGCTTGGGGCGACCCTGCAGTTGCGGCGCGGTAATGCGCGACGCGAAATAGCGCTTGAGGATTTCTTTCTCGACTACGGCAAACAAGACCGCGCGGCGGGAGAATTTGTCGAAGCCATCCTCATCCCCCGCCAACATGACACCCTGCGCTGCTACAAACTGTCGAAACGCTTCGATCAAGATATTTCGGCGGTCTGCGGCTGTATTTCGATCACCGGCAATGGCACCGAAATCCTCACCGCGCGCATCGCCTTTGGCGGCATGGCGGCAACACCGAAACGCGCTGCTGCGGCTGAGGCGGCGCTGGTCGGCCAACCGTGGAGCGAAGACACCATCCGCAAGGCGATGGCAGCGATGACCGACGATTTCACCCCCTCTCGGACATGCGCGCCTCTGCCAGCTACCGGATGGAGGCGGCGCAAAACATGCTGCTGCGCTATTTCCATGACGCCAACGGTCAAGCCACCAACCTGCAGGAGGTCTCGGCATGAGCGTTGCAAAGCCCTTCCCCATGACGCCGCGAAGCTCCATGTCACCGGTGCCGCGCGCTATGTAGACGACATCCCCACCCCGCGCGGCACGCTGCATCTGGCCTTTGGCCTCAGCCCCGTCGCGGCGGGCGAATTGACGGCGCTTGACCTCGACGCCGTGCGGTCTGCGCCCGGCGTGGTCAAAGTGCTGACTGCCGATGATCTCCTCCATGACTGCGACACCTCACCCTCGAACCATGACGAGCCGCTTTTGGCGACGGGCGAAATCCATTTCGCGGGCCAACCGCTCTATCTGGTCGTGGCCACCAGCCACCTCGCTGCCCGTCGCGCCGCGCAACTGGGCAAACCACAGATCACCCCGCGTGATCCGATCCTGACCGTCGAGCAGGCGCTCGCCGCCGACAGCCGGTTCGAAGACGGCCCCCGCATCTACCAGAAGGGCGATGCCGAGGCCGCGCTCTCCAAGGCCAGCCGCCGCCTCTCGGGCCAGATCGAGATGGGCGGGCAGGAGCATTTCTATCTCGAAGGTCAGGCCGCCATGGCGCTGCCGCAGGACAACGGCGACATGCTGGTGCATTCCTCGACCCAGCACCCGACCGAAATTCAGCACAAAGTGGCCCATGCCATTGGCCGCCCGATGCATGCCGTGCGGGTCGAGACCCGGCGCATGGGCGGTGGTTTCGGTGGCAAGGAAAGCCAAGGCAACGCGCTGGCGATTGCCTGTTCTGTCGCCGCGTCTCTGACGGGCAAACCCTGCAAAATGCGCTATGACCGCGATGACGATATGATCATCACCGGCAAGCGGCATGATTTCCGCATCGCTTACGACGCAGGCTTTGACGAGACGGGGCGCATCACCGCGCTGGACGTGACCCATTACACCCGCTGTGGCTGGTCGATGGACCTCAGCCTGCCCGTGGCCGACCGCGCCATGCTGCACGCCGACAACGCTTACCATCTGCACGACATCCGCATCACCTCGCACCGCTTGCGCACCAATACCGCCAGCGCCACGGCGTTTCGCGGTTTTGGCGGGCCGCAAGGGGTGGTCGGTATTGAGCGGGTCATGGACCATATCGCTCATGAACTGGGCCTCGACCCGCTCGCCGTGCGCCGGGCGAATTACTACACCGACAACGCCCACCGCCCGACCGAGGTGGAGGCCACCGGCACCGCGATCGACAACCGCACCCCACCGGATGCAGAGGCCGATCTATCCTCTCGCGGCGCGCCCCCTGCGCCGACTGGCAAGGCTGCGATCCCTGAAACCCCGTCGGACGTGCAGACCACGCCCTATCAGCAGCCGGTCACCGACTGTATCATCAATGCACTGACCGACCGACTGGTTGAGAGTGCCGACTACAACGCCCGCCGCGCCGCCATCGCCGAATGGAACGCCGCAAACCCGTTACTGAAACGCGGCATCGCTATCACCCCGGTTAAATTTGGCATCTCCTTCACGCTCACCCACCTCAATCAAGCGGGCGCGCTCGTGCATGTCTATCAGGATGGCTCGATCCACCTGAACCATGGCGGGACCGAGATGGGGCAAGGGCTGTTCCAGAAGGTTGCGCAAGTCGCCGCGTCGCGCTTTGGCGTCTCGCCCGAGGCGGTCAAGATTACAGCCACCGATACCGCCAAAGTGCCCAACACCTCGGCCACGGCGGCATCTTCCGGGTCAGACCTCAACGGGATGGCCGCGCAAAACGCCTGTGACACGATCCGCGACCGCATGGCGACGCATCTGGCCGAACGCTACCAGACCACGCCGGATCAAGTGCGGTTCACCGACGGCATGGTGCAGATCGGGGGCGAAGAGATCACCTTTGCCGCTGCCGCCGCTTCGGCCTATGAAAACCGCGTCAGCCTTTCGGCCACGGGATTCTACAAAACGCCCGACATCGAATGGGACCGCATCGCCGGACGCGGGCGGCCATTCTACTACTTCGCCTATGGTGCCGCCTGCACCGAAGTGGTGATCGACACGCTGACCGGCGAAAACCGCATTCTGCGCACTGACATCCTGCATGACGCGGGCGCCTCGCTGAACCCGGCGCTGGACATCGGCCAGATTGAGGGCGGATACGTGCAAGGCGCGGGCTGGCTCACGACCGAGGAACTGGTCTGGGACGAAACCGGCACCCTGCGCACCCACGCGCCTTCGACCTATAAAATCCCCGCCTGCTCCGACCGGCCGCCCGTGTTCAACGTGAAACTCTGGGACCAGCCAAACCCGGCGCAGACGGTCTACCGCTCCAAAGCCGTGGGGGAGCCGCCCTTCATGCTGGGCATCTCGGCCTTCATGGCGCTGTCGGATGCGGTATCGGCCTGCGGAGAGCGCTACGCCGATCTGCAAGCGCCCGCCACCGCCGAGGCCGTCCTTGCCGCCGTGGGACGGGCGCGGGAATGAGCGCGGTTTATGTCGAGGTCACCGCCACGCACGGATCGGCCCCGCGTGATGCGGGCACGGCGATGAAAGTCACGCCGGACAGCATCGACGGCACCATCGGCGGCGGCGCGTTGGAGCATCAGGCGATTGCCCATGCCCGGCGCCTGCTGGCCGAAGGGCGTTTCGAGGACAGCCAAACCCTGCCTCTCGGCCCCGGCCTTGGCCAATGCTGCGGCGGCGCGGTAAGCCTGCGCTACACTGCCGCGCCCCGCCCGCTCGACAACCCCACGCCGCTGCCGCTGGACGCCACATTCGAGAGCGACACGCCCCTCTGGCTTTGGGGGCGGGGCACGTGGGCCGCGCGGTGGTGGCCGCCTGCCCAGCCAGTGCCTTTGCCATCACATGGATCGACAGCGCGACGGACCGTTTCCCCAAAGACGTGCCGCCCCATGTCACCGCCACCCCCGCCGCCGACATGCCGCGCCTTGCCGTCCACGCGCCGCAAAACGCGCATCACCTGATCTTCACCTATTCCCATGACATCGACCTCGCCCTCTGCGCTGCCCTGCTTAAACGCGGGGCAGAGAGTGTCGGCTTGATCGGCTCTGACACAAAAAAGTCACGGTTTTCCCGCCGCTTGCGCGACATGGGGCTGGATCCCTCTGGCATCATCTGCCCTATTGGCGATAAGTCGCTGGGCAAGCTGCCCGCCCAGATTGCACATGGTGCGTTGATCTCTCTCATCGCCCGGACCCAGACAAAGGTTTCCGCATGACTGACAAACTTCTCGACCTCTCTGGGTTGACCAAGGCCTACCCCGGCGTCGTCGCGAACGATGACGTGTCCTTGCGGATCGCCCCGGGTGAGGTCCACGCCCTGCTGGGCGAGAATGGCGCGGGCAAATCCACACTGGTCAAAATGATCTACGGGCTGGTCAAACCTGACGCGGGTCAGATGCAAATGCGGGGCGAGAACTTTGCCCCCACCGATCCCCATGCGGCACGACAGGCGGGCGTCGGCATGGTGTTTCAACATTTCTCGCTTTTCGATGCGCTCAGCGTGGCAGAGAACATCGCCCTCGGCATGGAAAACCCGCCGCGCATGCGTGAGCTGAGCCAGCAAATCCGCGATGTGTCGGATACCTATGGCCTGCCGCTTGCCCCTGACCGCACCGTCGGCGATCTGTCGGCAGGCGAACGTCAGCGGGTTGAGATCATCCGCTGCCTGCTGCAAGAGCCCAAACTGCTGATCATGGACGAGCCGACCTCAGTCCTAACGCCGCAAGAGGTTGAAATCCTGTTCAAAACCCTGCGCAAGCTCAGCGCAGAGGGCACCGCGATCCTTTATATCTCGCACAAGCTCGAAGAGATCCGCAGCCTTTGCGACAGCGCGACGATCCTGCGGTTGGGCAAGGTCGTCGGCCATTGCACCCCGCGCGAAACATCCGCGCGCGACATGGCTGAAATGATGGTCGGCTCGGCGCTGAAAACGCCCACGCGCGACAGCAAAGAACCGGGCGAAGTGACGCTGACGCTCAACAAACTCTCGGCGCGGTCGCCCCATGCTTTCGGCATGCCGCTGCGCGAGATTTCGGTCGAGGTACGGCGCGGTGAGGTGCTGGGCATCGGCGGCGTTGCGGGCAATGGGCAGGATGAATTGCTCAACGCTCTCTCGGGTGAAACGCTGGTCGGCGCGGGCATGATCACCTTTGACGGGCGCGACATCGGCCTTCTGGGCCCCACCGCCCGCCGTGCGCTTGGCGTGTTGACCGCGCCCGAAGAGCGGCTGGGCCATGCTGCCGTTCCGGATATGTCGCTAACTGAAAACGCGATGCTGACCGGTGCCGCCCGCGAAGGGCTGGAGCGGGGCGGCATGCTCGACTGGGGCAAGGCGCGCAGCTTTGCCGAGAAGATCATCAAGACATTCGACGTGCGCACCCCCGGCCCCGGCAATGCGGCGCGCTCGCTCTCGGGTGGGAACCTGCAGAAATTCGTCATCGGACGCGAGGTCCTGCAACGGCCCGAGCTGCTGGTGGTGAACCAGCCGACTTGGGGTGTCGATGCCTCTGCCGCCGCCGCGATCCGGCAGGCGCTTTTGGACCTCGCTTCCGGCGGCACCGCCGTGATCGTCATCAGCCAAGACCTTGATGAGTTGATGGAGATTTCCGACAATTTCGCCGCCCTGAACGAGGGCCGCCTGTCGCCGACGCGCCCCGCGCAGGGGCTGACGGTCGACGAGATTGGCCTGATGATGGGCGGCGCGCATGGCATGGAGGTGGCGCATGTTTGACGCAGCCTCCGTATCTTTCACTCTGACCATTGGGGGTGATCTGTGATCCGCCTTGAAAAGCGCCCGCAGCCCAGCCGGGCCCTTTCCCTGTCGACGCCGATCATGGCGGTGCTGGCCACTTTCATCTTCGGCGGGCTCTTGTTCGCCGTGCTGGGCAAAGACCCGGTCGAGGCGCTGCAAACGATCTTTTGGCAGCCGCTGTTTGGCGAATATGCCTTTTATTACCGCCCACAACTGCTGATCAAAGGCGCGCCCTTGGTGCTGATCGCCATCGGCCTCAGCCTTGGGTTCAAAGCGGGCATCTGGAACATCGGGGCCGAGGGGCAGTACATCATGGGCGCCATCTTTGGCGCGGCTGCGGGGCTGGCGTTCTACCCTGCCGAAGGGTGGTACATCTTCCCGCTGATGGTGCTCGCGGGCGCCTTTGGCGGTTGGCTTTGGGCGATGATCCCGGCCCTTTTGAAGGTGCGTTTTGGCACGAATGAAATCCTCGTCTCGCTGATGCTGGTCTATGTGGCCGAGCAATTCCTTGCTTCTATGTCATTGGGTTTGCTGAAGAACCCCGAAGGCTATGGCTTTCCCGGCTCGCGCAACCTGCAACAATATGCGCCCGCGCATAACGCCGAGCTTTTCGCGGGGTCCGGCATGCATTGGGGCGTGGTCGCGGCTCTCATCGCGGTGATATTCGCCTACGTCCTACTCGCCAAACACCGGTTGGGCTTTGCCATCCGCGTGACAGGCGAGGCCCCCGCGCCGCACGTTTCTCGGGTGTGAACCCGGCGCGGCTGGTGTTGTTTTGCCTTGGCACCTCGGGCCTGCTCGCCGGGCTTGCGGGGATGTTTGAGGTCGCGGGCCCCTCGGGTCAGATCACCATCGACTTTAACGTGGGCTATGGGTTCACCGCGATCATCGTGGCCTTCCTTGGCCGTCTGCACCCCATCGGCATTCTGCTCGCAGGCGGATTGATGGCGCTGACCTACATCGGCGGCGACATCGCGCAGTCCAACCTCGGCCTGCCCGCCGCTGCGATCCAAGTGTTCCAAGGGATGCTCCTGTTCTTCCTGCTCGCGCTGGACGTTTTCACACATTACCGGCTGCGTCTTGGCGCGGCGGAGGCTGCCTGATGGATCTCTCTGCAATCAACCCGCTCTTGTTTGTCGCAGGCTTCCTTGTCGCGGCCACACCGCTGATTTTTGCCGCCATCGGCGAATTGGTGGTCGAGAAATCCGGCGTGCTGAACCTCGGCGTCGAAGGCATGATGATCACTGGCGCGATCTGCGGCTTTGCCACGGCGGTTGAGACCGGCTCGCCGCTTTTAGGCTTTGCCGCCGCTGCTGTTGGCGGTGCCGTCCTCAGCCTGCTCTTCGCCTTCCTGACGCAGGTGGCGCTGGCCAATCAGGTCGCCTCTGGCCTATCACTCACCCTCTTTGGCCTCGGCCTCTCGGCGCTGATCGGCCAAAGCTACGTCGGGATCAAACCGCCACGGTTGGGCGATATCGACTTTGGCCGCTTGGCCGACATTCCCGTCATCGGGCCGATCCTCTTTACCCATGACATCATCCTTTACCTGGGCATCGCGCTGGTCGCCGGGGTCTGGGCGGTGCTGAAATTCACCCGCGCCGGGCTGATCCTGCGCGCGGTGGGCGAAAGCCACGACGCGGCCCATGCGCTTGGCTATAAGGTTAAACGCATCCGCACGATGGCAATCTTGTTCGGCGGGGCCTGCGCGGGCTTGGGCGGCGCCTACATCAGCCTGATCCGTGTGCCGCAATGGACCGAAGGCATGACCGCCGGGATCGGCTGGATCGCCCTTGCCCTCGTCGTCTTTGCCAGCTGGAAACCATGGCGCGCGCTGCTGGGTGCCTATCTTTTCGGCGGCATCACCCAGTTGCAGTTGAACTTGCAAGGCGCGGGCGTTGCCATACCGGTAGAGTATCTGGCAATGTCGCCGTATATCATCACCATCATCGTTCTGGTGGTGCTGTCGGCGGATAAAAGCGCCGCGCCGGCCTCACTGGGCCGAACCTTCCACGCCTCAAACTAGGGGCATCACGTCACGCGGCCCTGCGCCGCACATCAAGCCCCAGCAAGGGGCACGTAAACAGGGGAAACCTCATGAAACTATCCACCCTTATGACCAGCGCGGCACTTGCGCTCGGCCTTGCTTCGGGCGCTGTTGCCCAAGACAAGACCAAGGTCGGCTTTGTCTTTGTTGGCCCCGTGGGCGACGGCGGCTGGACCTACGAGCATAACGAAGGCCGCTTGGCCGTCGAAGAAGAGTTCGGCGATAAGGTCGAAACCGTCTTCGTCGAAAGCGTTGCCGAAGGCCCGGACTCTGAGCGTGTGATGACCCAGATGGCGCTCGACGGTGCCGACCTGATCTTCACCACCTCCTTTGGCTACATGGACCCCACGATCAACGTCGCTAAGAAATTCCCCGACGTGAAGTTCGAGCACGCCACCGGCTACAAACGCGCCGACAACGTCTCGACGTACTCCGCGCGTTTCTACGAAGGCCGTGCCATTCAGGGCCACATTGCGGGCTCGATGACCGAGAGCAACATCATCGGCTACATCGGCTCCTTCCCGATCCCCGAAGTGATCCGCGGCATCAACTCCGCCTATATCCACGCCAAGAAAGTGAACCCCGACGTTCAGTTCAAAATCGTCTGGGCCTACACATGGTTTGACCCGGCCAAAGAAGCCGACGCCGCCAAGGTTCTGATCGAACAAGGCGCTGACGTGGTCCTGCAACACACCGATTCCACAGCACCCCAAGCGGCGGCACAGGAAGCGGGCAACGTGATCACCTTCGGTCAGGCGTCCGACATGGCGCAATACGGTCCCAAGCCGCGCGTCTCTTCGATCATTGACGACTGGGCACCCTACTACATCGAGCGCGTCAAAGCGGTCATGGACGGCACATGGGAATCCACCGACACATGGGACGGCATCGGGCCGGGCATGGTCGGCATTGGCGAGATCTCTGACGCCGTTCCCGCCGACGTGAAAGCCGAAGCGCTGGAAATGAAAGACAAGATCGCATCGGGCGAATACCACCCCTTCACCGGGCCGATCAACAAACAGGACGGCTCCGCTTGGCTGGCCGAGGGCGAGACCGCCGATGACGGCACGCTCGCGGGCATGAACTTCTATGTCGAAGGCATCGAAGGCACGATCCCGCAGTAAGCCGAACCGGCTCACAGATGACAGGGGCGTGCGGGCAACCGTGCGCCCCTTTTTCGTTGCGGCCCGCGCCGGGGTTGCTAGGCTCGCCCTTCCCTCTTCGTGAAAGGCGCTTGCCATGATCACCGTGCACCACCTCAACCGCTCCCGCTCACAGCGCATCCTTTGGCTGCTGGAGGAGTTGGATCAGCCCTATGACGTCATCCGCTACCAGCGCGATGCCGAAACCAACCTCGCCCCGCCCGAGTTGAAACTGGTGCATCCTTTGGGCAAATCCCCGATGATTGAGATTGACGGCCAGTTGGTTGTCGAAAGCGCTGCCATCGTCGATCTGCTCTGCACCCGCTTCGCGCCCGAAATGATCCCTGAACGCGATACGCCCGCCTTCCTGCGCCATATGGAGCTGATGCATTTCGCCGAAGGCTCTGCCATGACGCCGATCCTGCTGAACCTCTATGTCTCGCGCTTGGGCGATGCCGCCGCGCCGCTGCACCCGCGTATCAGTTCAGAGTTGGACAACCACTACAGCTATATGAACAGCCTCGTGCGCCCCTCCGGGCACTTCGTACAAGATACGCTTTCGGCCGCCGACATCATGCTGAGCTTCCCCGCCGAGGTTGCCATGCGACAAGGCCGGGCTGCGGATTACCCCGCCCTCAAAGGCTTCATCGAGACGATCCAAAACCGCCCCGCTTACCAACGCGCGCTAGAAAAGGGCGAGCCACAAGACGACTAGCGCCCCACCGCCTGCCCGGCGCCAAGCCCATTGCGCGCGGGCAGCGCCCATGCCACCAATCGTGCATGAACCAGATGCTCACCAGCCTTGACGGCACCCCCGCCAGCCGCCTCGCCTTCGGCACGATGCAATTCGGCGGTCGCGCCGATGCAGCGGCCTCCCGCGCGATGTTCGACGCCTGTATCGAGGCGGGGATCACCCATTTCGACACGGCCCACGTCTATACCGACGGGGCGTCCGAGACGCTGCTGGGCCAGTTCGTGCAAGACCGCCGCGACAGCCTGATCGTGGCCACCAAAGCCGCCTATATCGGCGGCGCAGGGCGTGCCAATATCCTCGCCTCTGCCGAGACTTCGCGCCAGCGGATGCAGCTTGATACGCTCGACGTGCTCTACTTGCACCGCTTCGACCCAGACACACCGCTGACCGAAAGCTTCGCCGCGCTGGCCGAGTTGAAAGATCTGGGCCATATCCGTCAAATTGGCCTGTCCAACTTCGCCGCATGGCAGGTCGTCAAAGCGGCCCATATCGCCGCCGACTTCGGCCTAGAGATCGCCGTGATCCAACCGATGTACAACCTCGTCAAACGCCAAGCCGAGGTCGAGATCCTCCCCATGGCCCATGACCTCGACATTCTCGTCGCGCCCTACTCCCCCTGGGCGGCGGGCTGCTGACCGGGAAATATGCCACCGGAGGCACAGGTCGCCTCAGCGAAGATGACCGTTATGCTGCCCGCTACGGACAAGAGGTGATGCACGGCGCCGCTGCCGGGCTGGCCGCCCTCGCCCGCGATCTCGGCACCCATCCGGCGACCCTCGCCGTGGCATGGGCGGCGGCACACCCCACGCGGCCAACCCCGATCATTTCCGCCCGCTCTTTGGCACAGCTTGAACCGTCACTAGCCGCGCTGAACTACCACATGACGCCGCAGACCTACGCCGCCATCGCCGCGCTCTCGCCCACACCGCCCCCGGCCACCGATCGGCTGGAAGAGCAATCATGAGCCGACTGCCCCCGAGTGCCAGCGTCGCCGAAAACGCAGGCGGCGACCGTCTTTTCGCCCCCGCCGCCGCACGCAATCTCGACGCGCTTTGCGATCTGCTGGCAACCCACGCTCCACAAAAAGGCCGCGCGCTGGAAATCGCCAGCGGCACCGGCCAGCATGTGGTCGGCTTTGCCAAACGCCTGCCGGGCCTCACATGGCTGCCCAGCGACATCGACACAGCCCGCCGCGCCAGCATCAACGCCCACGCGGCCGAGGCCACCCTGCCCAATATCGCCCCGGCCCTGCCACTCGACGCGACCAGCCCCGGCTGGGCAGCCGAGCATGGCCCCTTCGACCTGATCATGTTGGCCAACCTGCTGCACCTCATCCCAACCCCCGCCACTCGGAGCCTGATCACCGAAGCCGCCACAGCCCTCGCCCCCGGCGGCACACTAATCCTCTACGGCCCCTTCAAACGCGCCGGCCAAACCACCTCTCCCGGCGACACCCGTTTTGACGCCGAACTGCGCACCGCCGACCCCACGATCGGCTACAAAGACAACATCGACATGGCCCGCTGGCTTAGCGATGCGGGCCTTAGCCCGATCGACGAAGTGGACATGCCCGCCAATAACCTCGCATTCATCGCCAGAAAGCCCAGCCCATGATCCTCCGCCGCGCCCTGATCCTGTCGCTCCTTGCCCTCGCCGCCTGTGGCCGCTCCGGCAGCCCGCCCCCGCCGATCCCGGCACGCTCTTTCCGGCCCGTTTCGGCGACAGCGACCCGGTGGATTTCAACGGCCGCACACCGCAATCTTTCCCCGTCCACGGGATTGACGTGGCCCGTTTTCAGAACAACATCGACTGGAACACCGCCCGCAGAAACGGTGTGAACTTCGCCTTCATCAAAGCCACCGAAGGCGGAGACCTGAAAGACATCAACTTCGACACCCACTGGCAAGGCGCAGGCCAAGCCGCCGTCAAACGCGGCGCCTACCATTTCTATTACTTCTGCACCTCACCCGAGGATCAGGCCCGCTGGTTCATCCGCAACGTCCCCCGCACCCCCGGCATGCTGCCCCCGGTGCTCGACATGGAATGGAACCCGTTTTCCCCCACCTGCGCCCACATCCGCCCGCCTGCATCCGAAGTCCGCGACCAAATGCGCCGCTGGCTCGCCGTGGTAGAGCGTCACTACGGCCAGCGCCCGGTCATCTACACAACGCCGAAATTCTACCGCGAAAATGGCCTATCTGGCTTTAACGGCTATGACTTCTGGCTGCGCACCACCGCCAAAACCCCCGCCGAGGCCTACCCCGGCCAAACTTGGCGCTTCTGGCAATACAGCGCCACCGGCATCGTCCCCGGCATTGGCGGTGACGTAGACCTCAACGCCTTCTCCGGCAGCAGCGCCCAATGGCAAAACTGGGTCGCCACCCGCGCCGCACGCTAAAGCCAAAGGGGGGAACGCATCCCCCCCTCCCTTCATCCTTTCTTAAATACCGCTGCGCCACCTTACCCCCGCGCGCGCCGCTTGCGGCCGCCCTCAATCCCGCGCGTAATGACGCGCCACGACAAACAGCCCGCCCACCAACAAAAGCGGCAGCAAGAATATCCGAAACACATGCACGCCCAGCACCGCCAACAGCGCGCCAATCAACTCATCCGCCCGGCTCCAGAGGTTGCTCGCAAGCTGCCGATACTCCGTCAGCCCCGGCTCTTCCTCACCCAAAGCCTCGCTGCCACCGACACGGGCGGTGATCTCCTCGATCACCTTCATATTGCGGTCATAGACTCCTCGGTCAGCGTCCCGGCCAGCGGCTCCGACACCACCAAGGCCAGCGGCAGCGCAAACCCCAGAAACCCACCATACCAAGCCAAACGCCGGGGCAGCCCCCATGCCCACGCTTGCTCAAGGCCCATATCCCAAGCGCGAGGCTCAGCAAGCCCAAGCCAATCGCACTCACCGGGCCAAGCGCCACCGCGATCACCCCGGTGGCCACCATCACGCCGAAAACCAACCCCGCGATCCGCTCAACCGTGTCGTCAATCGGTTCCAACACCTTCAAAGGTCGCGCCGACCCCGAAGCGATGAAGGATAGCCCAACCTCGATCTCTTGCGCTGTCGATAGAAAGGCATTCAACGTGCGCAGCGTGACATAGCTCGCCGCCGCCGTAGTCGCCACATCCGCGGCATAGCCCTGCGCCGCGCTGACAACCGGATTGTCCCGCAACAGCGCCGCCGTCAGCGCCAGTACACAGAAAAAAGCAAGCAACCCCCGCCGGATCAACCGTCCGCCCGGATGCGCTGGTTCTTCGGATCATAGGGACTGTCTTCGACCACCTCGGCCTCCCACAATTGATCAAGCATCTTTACCTTCAGCTTCGTGCCTACCACCGCGTCTTGCAGTTGCACATAGCCCATGCCGATGCTCTTGCCGAATGCAACCGAATAGCCACCCGAGGTCAGCCGCCCGGTGCGCCGCGCGCCATTGTAAAGCACCTCACGCCCCCAAGGGTCCGCATCCTCCGGCCCGTCGATCAGAACCGTCACGCATTTCACGCGAATGCCGTGATCGAGCATCGCCTGCTTCCCGTGAAACTCTTTATTCAGATCCACAAAGCGCGGCAAATCCGCCTCCAACGGCGTCGCATCCCGGCCCAACTCATTGCCAAAGGCGCGATAGCTCTTCTCTTGCCTCAGCCAGTTCTGCGCCCGCGCGCCAACCAGCTTCATGCCATGCGGCGCGCCCGCCTTTTCCAACTGATCAAACAAATGGTTCTGCATCTCAATCGGATGATGCAATTCCCAACCGAGCTCCCCGGTATAGGCCACCCGGATCGCTCGTACCGGCACCATCCCCAACTCAATGTTGCGCATGGTCAGCCAGGGGAACCGCTTGTTGCTCAGCACCGTGTCGGGCTCCGCATCGCGCACCAAATCCCGCAGCACATCACGCGACTTCGGCCCAGCAATCGCAAAAACTCCCCACTGCGTGGTCACGTCATGACATTCGACATAACCTACCTCGGGCATCTTGTCGGCAATCGCCTTGCGCAGGTAATCGCTGTCATAGGCGCTCCACGCGCCCGCCGAGACAAGGTAGTATTCGTCCTGCGCCAGCCGCACGATGGTATATTCCGTCCGCGTCGTCCCTGCCCCCGTCAGCGCATAGGTCAGGTTAATCCGCCCCACCGAGGGCAGCTTATTGCAGGTGAACCAATCCAAGAAAGCCGTTGCCCCCGGCCCGCGGACCAGATGTTTGGTAAAGGCCGTGGCGTCAATCAAGCCCACCCCTTCGCGGATGGATTTCGCCTCGTCCACCGCGTGCTGCCACCAGCCCCCGCGCCGAAAGGATCGGCTGTCATGATCATTAAACCCTTCGGGCGCAAAATAATTCGGCCGCTCCCAGCCATTCACCTGCCCAAACTGCGCCCCCCGCGCCGCCTGCCGGTCATAGGCCGGAGAGGTCCGCAAAGGCCGACACGCAGGACGCTCCTCATCCGGATGGTGCAGGATATAAACGTGGTCGTAAGCCTCTTCATTCTTCCGCGCGGCATATTCCGTGGTCACCCAATCGCCGTAGCGTTTCGGATCAAGGCTCGCCATGTCGATCTCGGCCTCGCCCTCAACCATCATCTGCGCCAAATAATACCCCGTGCCCCCCGCCGCCGTGATCCCAAACGAAAACCCTTCCGCCAACCACATGTTGCGCAAGCCCGGCGCAGGGCCGACCAGCGGATTACCATCCGGCGTATAACAAATTGGCCCGTTGAAATCGTCCTTCAACCCGCAATTCTCAGCCGAGGGGATACGGTGGTTCATCGCCATATACTGATCTTCGATCCGCTCCAAATCCAACTGAAACAGATCCGCCCGGAAACTATCCGGCACCCCATATTCAAACCGCGCCGGGGCGTTCTTCTCATAGACCCCAAGTATCCAGCCGCCCCGTTCCTCACGCACATAGCTCTGCGCATCGGCATCCCGGATCACCGGATGCTCGCCATGCCCCGCCGCACGGTAATCAACCAGCGCCGGATCGCGGTCCATGACAATGAACTGATGTTCCACGGGCATCGCGGGCATCTTGATCCCCAACATCCGCGCGGTGCGCTGCGCATGGTTGCCGCTCGCGGTAACCACATGCTCGGCGGTAATGACGATCTGCTCATCACTGGCGACAAGGTTGCCGCCCTTCTCCACCATCTTGGTGCAAGTCACTTCCCAATGGGTGCCATTCCACTCAAAGGCATCCGCCTGCCACTTGCGCTCAATCGCCACGCCCCGCTGGCGCGCACCCTTGGCCATCGCCATCGTCACATCGGCGGGGTTAATATACCCGTCCGTCTGGTGATAAAGCGCACCCTTCAAATCCGATGTCTCAATCAACGGCCACTTCGCCTTGATCTCATCCGGGGTGAGCCATTCATACGGCACGCCGCAGGTCTCCGCGGTCGAGGCATAGAGCATATACTCATCCATCCGCGCATCGGTCTGAGCCATCCGCAGATTGCCCACCACGGCAAAACCAGCATTCAACCCGGTCTCAGCCTCCAAGGTCTTATAAAACTCGACCGAGTACTGATGAATATGCGTCGTCGCAAAAGACATGTTGAACAACGGCAGCAACCCCGCCGCATGCCAGGTCGAGCCCGAGGTCAGCTCGTCCCGCTCCAACAGCATCACATCATCCCAACCCGCCTTCGCCAGATGATAGGCAATCGACGTGCCAACCGCGCCGCCCCCGACAACCAATGCTTTGACTTGCGTTTTCATCTGCCAATCCCTCTGCCCTAGGCTCACCCCGTTGTACGCAGCAGGGCAAGAGACCGCAGGCACCAGCCGACCCAACATGGCCAAAAACCGACCTTACCCCTCACCATACGCGCCAATCCCGCGTCAGAGCACCGCCACCCCAACTTCATTCTTTTACAAATACCGTGCACCACATTTCCCGCCGCACAACATCAGGGCAGCCCCCATCTCACCCCGGCAAGATCTTCCCCGGGTTCAAAATATTATCCGGATCCAGCGCCGCCTTGAGCGTCGCCATCACATCCACCGCAGCGCCCAATTCCTTGCCCAGATAGGCCCGCTTGCCCTGCCCGATCCCATGTTCGCCGGTGCATGTCCCATCCATAGAGATCGCCAATTCCGCCAACCAGCTGACGAACACCTCGCCCCGCGCCACCTCATCGGCGTCGTCCATGTCGATCAACAGCGAGGCATGGAAGTTCCCGTCGCCTGCGTGGCCCACGATGGGCGCGATCAGCTTCAACTCCTCCGCCCGCGCCTGTGCCGCGACCACGGCATCGGCCAACCGGGAGATCGGCACGCAGACATCCGTCGCCACGGCCTTGCACCCCGGTCGCAGCGCCAGAACGGCCCAATAGCCGTCATGCCGCGCCTGCCAGAGTTTGTTGCGCTCTTCTGGGGTTGTGGTCGCCGCATAGCCGGTGCCACCAAATTCTTCGGCCAGCATGCCAAAGGTCTCGGCCTGTTCGACAACCCCGGCGTCTGAGCCGTGGAATTCCAACAACAAAAGCGGCGTTTCGGGCAGGGTCAGCTTGGAATAGGCGTTCACGGCCTTCACCACATCGGCGTCCAAAAGCTCAATCCGGGCCACGGGCAGGCCGTATTGGATCACTGCCATAACGGTCTCACAGGCCGCCTGCACCGTCGGGAAAGAACAGCGCGCCGAGGAGATCGCCTCGGGAATGCCCTGCAAACGCAGCGTGATCTCCGTGATGATCCCCAGCGTCCCTTCCGAGCCCACCATCAACCGCGTCAAATCATAGCCCGCCGAAGATTTCCGCGCCCGGCCGCCGGTGCGGATCACCCGGCCATCGGCCATCACCACCTCAAGGCTCAGGACATTGTCTTTCATCGTGCCATAGCGCACCGCATTGGTGCCGCTGGCCCGCGTCGCGGTCATCCCCCAAGCGAGGCATTGGCACCGGGATCAATCGGGAAAAACAGCCCCTGATCGCGCAAATGGGTGTTCAACGCCTCGCGGGTCACGCCGGGTTGCACCCGGCAATCCAGATCGCCCGCGTTCACCTCAAGCACCCGGTCCATCTGCATGACATCAATGCAAATCCCGCCCGCCGGCGCGTTCACATGTCCTTCGAGCGAGGTGCCCGTGCCGAAGGCAATCACCGGCACCCGATGCGCGGCACAAATACGCACCGCCTGCGCCACATCGTCGGCCGAGCGCGCCATGACCACCCCGTCGGGGGCCTGCGTCTCGATCCATGTGGTGGTGTGGCCATGCTGTTCGCGAATGGCTTGGCCGGTCAGCAGATTGGGCCCAAAGGCTTGTGCCAATTTATCTAACGCTGCGGCAATGCCCGCCTCATTGCGCTGCAGTTCTGCGATCTTCGTCAATTTTCATCTCCCAACAGCGTCTGTGCGCCGCTGGAATGCCTGCGGACGCAACTGCGAAAATACGTTCCTTCAATAGCCGCCAGTCCGCCGCTCCTGCGGGCTTACAGCATGGAGGGCACAACCTGATCTGGCGGCCGGTGGCCGTCATCGAAGGTTTTGATATTGATCAAGACCTTCTCGCCCATCTCGATCCGGCCTTCGAGTGTGGCCGACCCCATATGCGGCAGCAGCACGACGTTTTTCAACTCGCGCAGACGGGGATTAATCTCCCGCCCATGCTCATAAACATCCAGCCCCGCGCCTTTGATGTCACCCGCACGGAGCATCCGCGTCAGGGCGTTCTCGTCGATCACCTCCCCGCGGGAGGTGTTCACGATCACCGCGTCGGGCTTCATCAGCCCCAAACGGCGGGCGTTCATCAGATGAAAGGTACTGGGCGTATGGGGGCAGTTGATGCTGATCACGTCCATCCGGCTGACCATCTGATCAAGGCTGTCCCAATAGGTCGCCTCCAAGGCGCTTTCGACCTCTTCACGCAGGCGTTTGCGATTGTGGTAATGTACCTGCATCCCAAAGGCCCGCGCCCGGCGCGCCACGGCCTGACCGATCCGGCCCATGCCCAGAATGCCGAGACGACGCCCGCCGACCCGACCGCCCATCAAAGCTGTTGGCGCCCAGCCATCCCAATTGCCCGATTGCATCACCGCCATGCCCTCAGGCATGCGGCGGGTCACGGCCAAGATCAGCGCCATGGTCATATCAGCGGTATCGTCGGTCAGCACGCCGGGAGTGTTCGACACCAACACGCCGCGTTGGCGCGCGGTGCCCACGTCGATATGATCAACCCCCGCGCCATAGTTGGCGATCAGTTTCAGCCGCTCGCCCGCCTGCGTGATCAGCGGCGCGTCGATTTCATCCGTGATCGTCGGCACCAGCACATCCGCTTGGCGCATCGCCGCGCCCAATTCCTCGCGGGTCATGGGCTTGTCATCTTCGCGTAGGGTCACGTCAAACAGCTCTGACAGCCGTGTTTCCACCGCCTCTGGCAACCGTCGCGTCACTACAACACTCAACCGCTTCTTTGACATGCCTGCTCTCCCGGTCTTGGCGTCGCCTCGTTTCACAGGCATGGTGTCTCATGCAGCGACGAGGCACAAGAACTCGCGCCGGAAAAAGAGCAACAATAACCCGCAGATTTGCACAGCACCGACCCACAGCAGTGAACCGCATAGCAGGCAATTCCATGATAACCGCTTTCCTTCGCAGTGCCCTGATGGTGGGCGCGCTGCTTTTGGCGCAGGCGACCTCCGGCGTCGCACAAGAGGCGCGCGGACAGGTCACCAACCTGCCCCTCCCCCGTTTCGTTTCGATGAAAGCCTCAGAGGGCAACGTCCGCC
Source organism: Sulfitobacter profundi (assembly GCF_042661425.1). Lineage (NCBI taxonomy): Bacteria > Pseudomonadati > Pseudomonadota > Alphaproteobacteria > Rhodobacterales > Roseobacteraceae > Sulfitobacter > Sulfitobacter profundi. The sequence continues at coordinate 924,065 of NZ_JBHSWA010000001.1, forward strand.
GCGGCCCGTCGCTGTCGCACCGGATCGACTGGGTGTACAAACGCCGCGACCTGCCGCTCAGGATCACCGCCGAACATGGCCACTGGCGCCGGGTCGAAGACCGCGATGGCATGGGCGGCTGGGTGCATTACTCGCTTTTGTCGGGCACCCGCACTGTCTTGGTCGAACAAGACATGCTGCAGCTTCACGTCAACCCCGACCCAAAGGCCGCCGTGGTGGCGCGGTTGGAACTGGGCGTGGTGGCGCGCTTGGGCGAATGCACGCTTGAATGGTGCGAGTTGCGTTCGGGCGGCTTTACCGGCTGGGCCCCCAAAGTGCGGCTTTGGGGTGTTGGCCCCAAGGAGCTGCGCGAATAACACCGCCTTTCAGGCCAATTGCATGATCCCGGCGCTTGCGCCACTCTGCCGGCAAAATTCAAGCCGGAGAGAGCGCCATGCAAGCCATCACCTATGACCAATTCGGAGCCGCCGCAGATGTGCTGCGTCTGTCAGAGATCGACAGCCCCGCCCCGCAACCCGGCGAGGTCTGCGTGGCGCTGAGCCATTCGGGCGTGAACCCATCGGACGTAAAGGCCCGCGCGGGCACCCGCCCCGGCGTGACCAAACCACCCTTCCCGCAGGTCATTCCCCATAGCGATGGCGCGGGAGAGATCATCGCCGTGGGTGCGGGCGTCGATTCTGCCCGTGTGGGTCAAAAGGTCTGGGTCTGGAACGCCCAATGGCAACGCGCCTTTGGCACGGCGGCACAGCAGATCACCCTGCCCGCGCATCAGGCCGTGCCGTTGCCCAAAGGCGTCTCTTTTGAGACCGGCGCGCAGCTTGGCATTCCGGGGCTGACGGCCTGCCACGCCGTTTTCGGCGGCGGTGGCGTGGCCGGGGAGACGGTGCTGATCCAAGGCGGTGCCGGAACTGTGGGCTACCTTGCCGTGCAACTGGCGAAATGGGGCGGGGCCAAAGTGATTGCCACCTGCAGCCCGCGCGACAATGATCTGGTCCGCGAGGCTGGCGCCGATGCGGTGCTGAACTACGCCGATCCCGATCTCGCCCGTGCCGTTCTGGAGGCCAACGGCGGCAAGCCCGTCGACACAATCGTCGAGACAGAGTTCGGCCTGAACATCACCACCGACACCGAGGTCATCGCCCCCAATGGCCGCATCGCCGCCTATGGCTCGGCGGCGGAAATGTCGCCCACACTGCCCTTCTACCCGCTTCTGTTCAAAGCGGTGACCATCGACATCATCCTGATCTACCTCCTGCCCGCAGGCCCGCGCGAACAGGCGATCACCCGACTGCATCACGCGCTGGAAGACGGGGCCCTGCGCTGCCCCGTCGATACGGTTCTCCCGCTTTCCGAGGCCGCCCGCGCGCATGCCTTGGTCGAGGCCGGACAGCGCAGCGGGGCGGTGCTGCTCGATTGTCGGGGGTAGTGCGCTAATTGACCAGCCACCGCCCTCACCGAGGGGCGGTGGCCCTGCCCGTCGACGGAGACCCCCATGCGCCTGATCCCTGCCCTGCCCCGCCTGCTCTTGTGTCTATTTCTGCTTCTTGCCCTGCCGCTGGCCCCCGCCTCGGCGCAGGACAACGACCAGCCCGAAGGTACCATCGCCCTCGAAGGGGACGCCACGGCAGACGCCGCCATCGCCAACCGCATCCGCGCCATCCTGCGCGAGCTTGAGGGATTTGAGAAGGTCGGCGTCTCCGTGTCCTCGGGCATCGTCACCCTACGCGGCACCACGCTCGACACCGCCAGCGCCGGACGGCTGAGCGAACTGGCGGGCCGTGTCGAAGGGGTGGTGGCAATCCGCAACGAGGTCCGCGAAAGCACCGATGTGTCGGAACGGCTCAACCCTGCCGTGGACCGCTTCCGGGGCCGGATGGAACAGGCCGTGGCTTTCCTGCCGCTGGCCTTGGTGGCACTTGGGGTCTTTGCCCTGATCGTCGTGGCCGGACTGGCGCTGGCGCGGCTGCGCAACCCGTGGGAGCGGCTGGCCCCCAACGCCTTTATCGCTGACATTTACCGCCAGATCATCCGGCTGGCCTTTATCATCGCGGCGCTGGTCGTGGCGCTGGATATCCTTGGGGCCACCGCGCTGCTGTCGGGCATCCTTGGCGCGGCGGGGATCGTCGGCCTCGCAATCGGTTTCGCGGTGCGCGACACGGTCGAGAACTTCATTGCCTCCATCATGCTGTCGATCCGCCAGCCGTTCCGCCCCAATGACACGGTCGAGATTGACGGCGACACCGGCAAGGTGATCCGCCTGACCAGCCGCGCCACGATCTTGCTCAGCTATGACGGCAACCATCTGCGCATTCCCAATGCCACCGTCTTTAAAAGTCGGATCATCAACTATTCGCGCAACGCCGAGCGGCGGTTCACCTTTACCCTTTCGGTGACCAGCGACGCCGATCTGGCCCGCGCCCGAGACTTGGCGCTGGAGGTGTTGAATGGCCTTCCCTTTGTCCTGCCCAGCCCCGAAGCCGCCGCTTGGGTGGAGGAGGTCGCCGATCACTGGATCAACATGCAATTCGCCGGTTGGATCAATCAAGAGACCACCGATCTGGTCGCTGCGCGCAGCGAAGCGATTCGACTGACGCTGGCCGCCTTTGACGCGGCGGGCCTCACCGCACAGCCTCCCGCTTATCGGCTGATCACCCAAAGCGAATCGTCCCCAACCGCGCAACACGATCGCCCCAAACGCCGAGCGCGCCCGCGAATCCCGCCGCCGCACAGCCAGTTGCCCCCCAAACCGAGCGTGAGCTGACCCGCATCGTCGCGCAGGAACGCGCCGAATTGCCCAGCAAAGACCTGCTCTCCGTTGATGCCGCCGAAGAATAGGCTAATTTATCAAAAACGGGTCTTGCACCCCGGGCCAGAGAACTCTAATTAGCGCCCTGTGTTGGGATGTAGCCAAGTGGTAAGGCAACTGTTTTTGGTACAGTGTACCGTAGGTTCGAATCCTACCATCCCAGCCAACACACTCCCCGATAGCCATCACCGACTACCGCACAGCGCCCCTACGACATCACGTCGCAGACCAAAGCGCCCTATAGCGTTGCGGTGTCAGCCGCGGTATCAGCGCGCATGTCCGCCGTTTCGCGCATATCCTCGCTTCGGGTTAGCCTGACCCTCTTGCTGGTGCTGGCCCTTGCCAGCTTGCCCTTCGCACATCGTGCGACCGCGCAGGTACAGCAAGACCCGGCCTTCATCGCCTTTATCCAAGCGGGCGGCACGCTGAGCGATCTTTGCGACGGCCCGCTCGAGGGGCAGAACCATGCGGCCTTGGATTGCGAAGCCTGCCGGATCGTCAATGCGTTGATCTTGCCGACCCCGACAGATGTCTTGCTGCCGGGCGGGAGGCTGCGTTTTGCCAAACCGCGCGCGGCCCGTGCCCTCGGCGCACCGCGCAGCCCTGCGGGGGCGCCCCCGCCCGTCCGGGGGCCGCCATTCGTCTGAGCCATCGCTTCTTTCGCAATACTCAGACAATGGACCACGACAATGAAATCTTTCTATACCGCAGCCTTGGCTGCCCTACTTGCCCTGCCCGCCGCCGCGCATGAGTACACCGCCGGTGCTTTGACCGTCGATCATCCGGTGGCCTTTGAAACCCCGAAAACCGCCCGCGTCGGCGGCGGCTATCTGACGATCACCAATGGCGGAGACAGCGCAGACCGCCTCGTCAGCATCAGCGCCGAGGGCTTCGACGAAGTCTCCCTCCATCAGACGACCACCGATGATATGGGCGTCGCGCGCATGTCGCATATCGGCGGCCTCGATCTGCCTGCAGGTGAGACGGTGACGCTTAAGCCCGGTGGGCTGCATATCATGTTCATGGGCCGCGACGGTGACCCTTTCGAGGAAGGCGAGAAAATCCCCGCCACCCTGACCTTTGAAAAGGCCGGGACCTTGGAGGTGATATTCAACGTCGAAAGCCGCCGCGGGCATGATGCGGGCGCCATGGATCACGGCGCGCACGCGCAAAAACACTAACCCCAAGCCAGTCGCAGGATGCGCCGCAAGGCGTTGACCGGCCCGCTTCGACACCTCTGCCTTTGGGCGGTGGTGGTGTTGTTTGGGGCGTTCTCGGCGTTTGCGCCCGGAACCATGCCAGAGCGCCAGCAAGGCGCGCTGACCATGGTGCTGTGCACAGGTCACGGGGTGGAGACGGTGACCGTCGGGCCGGATGGCCGAAGGCACGCCTGCCACGCTCGACACGATTGATGCGCTGGCGCGGCAGATCGGGTTTGACGCACGCTACCAGATGAACCTGCCGCAGGGCAAAGAGGGTGTCTGGACCCTAAGCCGGGATACGATGAACACCGATGCGACCGACCCCACCAGCGACCGCACGGTGCATATCGACCGGCACACGGGCAAGGTCCTCGCCGATGTGCGCTACGCGGATTATTCGCTGGCGGGCAAGGCGATGGCCGTGGGCATCGCGCTGCATATGGGCACCTTGGGCTGGCCGAGTGTCATGGCCAATACGCTCTTTTGCCTGTCGGTGATCTTTCTTTGCGTCTCTGGCGTGGTGATGTGGTGGAAACGCCGCCCGGCAAACCCGGCGGGCTGGCTCGCGGCCCCGCCTCCGCCGCGCAATATGACGCTGTGGAAAGGCGCGGTTGTGGTTGGTTTGGCCGTGGCGCTGGCCTTTCCGATGGCGGGGATCACCCTGCTGGTCGTCGGGCTGCTGGATTGGTTGTTGCTGCGCCGTGTGCCAGTGCTGAAACGCATGGTGTCCTGAAATGCCGCCCGCCCCTTCGCGGGGGCGGGCACCGCTTGGCCCTTAGGCCGTGTGCTGTTTGATCAGTTCTTTATAAAGCGCCTGAATGCGTTTGGTGACGGGCCGTTCTCCGCTGCCGATGGCCTTGCCGTCAATCTCTGCCACCGGGGTCTGCGCGCCAAAGGTGCCAGTGAGAAAGGCTTCATCCGCGCCATAAGCCTCGTAGAGCGAGAAGTTCTTCTCCCGCATCGGAATGCCGTTTTCATGGCACAGGTCGATCACCTTTTGCCGCGTCACCCCGTTCATGCAATAGTCCCCGGTCGAGGTCCAAACCTCCCCCGCCGCACGATGAAAAAGTTGCAAGCGTTGGTGGTGTTCACAAAACCATGTGGGTCGAGCATCAGCGCCTCATCCGCGCCCGCTTCCTCGGCCTGAAGGCAGGCGATGATGCAGTTCAGCTTGGAATGACTGTTAAGCTTGGGGTCTTGGCTATGTGGCAGCCCGCGCACCTGCGGGACGCTCGCCAAACGAATGCCCGCAGATTGCAGGCGATCCACGGGTTTGGAATGCTCCATGATGATCACCAGCGTCGGCCCGGTCGTGCTGAGCGAGGGGTGCTGGAAGGGTTTATCCTTGATCCCCCGCGTGAGCATTAGGCGGCAGTGCACGTCACTGTGCATGTCGTTCGCCTCTGCCGTGCGGCGCAGCGCCTCGGCGATGCCGTCTTTGTCCAGGCCCACGCCGAGCGAGATTGCTTTGCAGGAATTAAAGAAGCGGTCCATATGCTCGTCGAAGAACGCCCATGTCCCGTTATAGAGGCGCATGCCTTCCCAGATGCCGTCGCCCAGCATGAAGCCCGCGTCATAGACCGAGACCTTGGCCTCGTCGCGGTGCACGATGTCGCCGTTGACGTAGATCTTGATGTCCTGGTTGCGGGCGTCTTCGTCGGCGGCGTGGGTGGTGGTGTGTTCGGTCATGGGAGGGGTCCGTTTGTGAGGGCGGTTGGCGCTATTGATAAGCAAATGGATCGATGTTGCCACCCCGGTCCCGGAATCAAGCCGCAGGCGCCGGGCTCTCAACGTTTTGACTACCACCCGGGCCCGGGACAAGCCGTAGGCGCCGGGCCATCGCCTGCCCGCCCGTCACGCCGGAGGCGTGCCAGCCTATATGAGCGCACCTTTGGTGCGACCGGGTAGGCGATTTGGTGAGGCTGGGTGTGCCCTCGCGGACCGCACATCAAAGCCGAGAAATAAAGTGGCACCAATTTACGTCAGATCGCCAACCCGCGGTCAGGCGCTGGCCCTCAGACCCGCCAGCTCAGCACGCGCCGTTCCACGAAGGCAACAGCCGCAGACACCGCCACGCCCAGCAGCGACAGGATCACCACACCCGCAAACAGACGCTCCAAATCATACAGGCTCCCCGCCTGCAAAATATACGCCCCGATCCCATATTCCGCGCCCAGCATCTCAGCCGCCACCAACAGAATAATCGCAATCGTCAGCGAAATCCGCAGCCCCGACAGGATCCCCGGCATCGCGCCGGGCACCACGATTTTCGAAACAATCGACCACCAACCGAGGCCGAAACTCTGCCCCATGCGGATCAACACCCGGTCCACATTGTCGACCGCCGCATAGGTGGCGACAACGGTGGGCGTGAAAGTGCCAAAGGCGATGAGCGCGTACTTACTCGCCTCATCAATGCCGAACCAAATCACAAACAGCGGCAACAGCGCGATCTTGGGAATGGGGAAAATCGCTGCCACCAGCGGCACCAGACCCGCGCGGGCCAGAGAAAACAGCCCGATCAACACGCCAATCCCGATGCCCAGCGAGGCACCGATCAGCGCGCCTACGGCCAAGCGGGTCAACGAGGGGCCGAGGTGTTTGAACAACATCCCCGACTGGTAAAGCTCTTGAAACGTTAGCAGCACATCGCTGGGCCGAGGCAACGTCAGGGCCGAGATAAAGCCGCTGCGCGTGCCCCATTCCGCCAGTAGGATCAGCACCACGAAAACCGCAAGCCCCACGCCCCGCCGCGTGCCGGGCTGGAAGCCACCGCCGCGAAAGGTGACTTCGCGGGCATTCACATCCGTTATTTCAGCCATCGATTAACTCCGCATCCGCCGCCGCGGCCTCATCGCGCATCAGCCCCCATAGGTGCTGTTGCTGCGCCTCCAACGCCGGGTCGCCATGGCGCCGCTCGGCCAGCGGCATGTCTAGGTTCACCACCTCGCGCAATTCACCCGGACGGCGCGAGAGCACGACGATCTTATGCCCCAACCGCACCGCTTCAGCGAGGTTGTGGGTCACATAGACCGCCGTGAACGGCTGCCGCGTCCAGAGCGCCACAAGGTCGTCCATCAAAAGCTCGCGGGTCTGGCTGTCGAGCGCGCTCAGCGGCTCGTCCATCAGCATCACCGCCGGGTTCACCGCCAGCGCACGGGCAATCGCCACGCGCTGCTTCATGCCGCCCGAAAGCTGTTTGGGCAGCGCATCGGCGAAATCGGTCAATTTGGTCCGCGCCAGCACATCGGCGATGATCGCCTCACGCTGAGCCTTGCCCAGCCCGTGATCCTCAAGCACCAGCGCCACATTGCCCCGCACCGTGCGCCACGGCAGCAGCGCGAAATCTTGGAAAATATAAGTGAGCGGGTTCAGACAGCCCTCAGGCGCATCGCCCATTTGCAACACGCGGCCTTCGCTGGGCCGCTCCAACCCGCCCAGCATCCGCAGCAGGGTGGATTTGCCGCAGCCGGAGGGGCCGACGATGCAAACGATCTGGCCAGACGGAATATCGAGCGTGATGTCACGCAGCACTTGGGTATCGCCATAATAATGGCTGACGGAGGAAAGCTTGAGGTCCATGCCGCCCTTTTCCGGCAAAAACGCCCCGCGCGCAATGTGCGATCCGCGTCCCGGCGCAACCGCCCTGCGCCGGTGGCGCGCTTAGGGCTGCTCACCCTCTTTGCGGCTCAGGCCGTCCACCGCGATCCCGGCGGTAAAACCATGCACCAAGGTCGACACGAGGATCGCAAAACCCACCATCGCCCAAAGCGGCTCTTCGTCCAGAAACTCCACCTTCCCCGCCGCATAGGCAAGGTAGTAGATCGACCCGATCCCCCGGATCCCATAAAGCGCCACAACCCAGCGGGGGCGCGTCTCGAGCGACGTTCCCAAAAGGGATAGCCACCCCGCCAAGGGGCGCACGACAAAGATCAGCGCCAGCACGATCACCGCGCCCGACAGGGTCAGATCGCTCAGCAAGGCGGGCAACACCGCGCCAATCGCCACCAGCAAAAGCGCCGTCAGCGCGTGTTCAACGGCGGCGGTGAAATCATGCAAACGACGGTGGAATTCGTGGTCTGCCTCAACCCGTCGGATCACCAGACCGGCCACCGCCACGGCGATGAAACCATAGCCTTCGGCAAGCTCCGTCGTGCCATAGCACAAGAGCACCCCCGCCAAGGCCACCACACCAGAAGACGTTTCGGCCAACACCGCCTTGCGCGGTACGGCGAACAAGACCTGTCCCAAGACCCATCCGCCTGCGGCGCCCATGATGGCGCCCACAGCGATGCGCCAAAAGACATCGCGCGCCAGCCACTCCACGCCCCAAGTCGCCGGGGCCAAGCCCTCGGCCGCGACCAGAATACCAAGGTAGACGAAGGGAAAGGCCAAACCATCGTTCAGCGCCGCCTCTGTGGTCAGGGCAAAGCGCACCGGATGTTCGCCCCCTTCCTGCGGCGGGCCAACCTGCACGTCAGCGGCCAAAACCGGATCGGTGGGTGCCATCACCGCGCCCAGCAAAATCGCCCCGGCTGCGGTCATCCCGGCAAAGGCCCAGCCCATCACCGCGACCGACAGGATCGTCAGCGGCATGGTCAGCGCCAACAACCGCGCCGTTGGCCCCCAGCGGGACCAATCAGAAAGCCTGTCGATCCGCAGCCCCGTCGCGAAGAGCGCGACGATAACGCAAAGCTCCGACACGATTTCCCATGGAAAGGGGTGGCGCGCGGGTCGGGGAAACTCGGCATGCCGGGAACAAGGGCGAAAACCCCCATCCCCAAAAGGATCAACAGCCCCGAGGCGGCAGGCTCTCGCCGACTGAAAAAGCGGGGCAGCCAATGGGCAAGGATCACCACGGCGCCGACGGCCCCCAAGGCGAAATGATAGCCGTTCAGGGCGAAAAAACTGCCGTCGCTCACTGCACATTCCCGTTTTATGGTCAGGGGCTTGGCCCCGCATCAGCACCAAAGGTATCTTGGCGCCGCTGCATTGCCAGTGATGCCTGCCGGAAATCCCAACCTGCGGGAGCAAAGGTAAAGGCGCGCCCGAGGGGAACGCGCCTTTACAAAGCAATCATATCACGCAAGCAACGCGCTTAGCTGCCCATCGTCTCGACATAAGAGGTGTCGATCAGCGTCTCCAGCGTGATGTCGGCATCGACCAGCCCTTCGGACTGGAACCACTCCAACTGGTCACGCACCGAAGCCACGTTCAGCTTGGCACCTTCGTTCAACCGCATGGTGCCGTTGATGATCGACGGCGCCGCCTTGTCGCGCGGGCGGTCGGTGTAGACATATTTATGGATCAGATCGACCATCTCATCGACGCCCGCATCGCCGCTGTCCTTGGCGATCATCGCGGCGTTATAATCGGCGACACCTTTGGAATAGCCCGCAAGGAAATTCTTAGTCATTTCCTGTTCGTCACTGGCGTTCTTGGTCGAGGTAAAGACTGTCGTCACCTGATAATCCGGCAGATAGGTCGCCACATCGCCGATGATATGAACGGCACCCGATCCCGCCAGCGGCTTGGCAATATGCGGCACGATCGACCACGCATCGATCTGGCCCGACTTCAGCGCACCGATCACCGCGCCGACTTTTTGCAGCGGCTTGAACTTGAGGCTGATCCCCTCAGCCTCGGCCATTTTGGCGCCCATGTAGTGAAAGGACGATCCCGCCTGCGTCATGCCAAAGCTTTTGCCATCCAGCATGCTGGGTTCGGTGATGCCCGCCTGATAGGCCGCATCAGAAACGAGGAACTTCTGCCCGTCGATGCCCGGCTCTTCTTGCAGGCCGCCGCCGATCACCTTGACCGCGCCCTTTTGCGCCAGCGACACCAAGCCGCCCGAGATCGCGGTGATCGCATAGTCCACATCGCCGCTGGCAATCGCCACGGCCATCGGCTGCGCGGCCTCGAAAAAGCGCAGTTCAACGTCCAGACCGGCCTCTTGGAAATAGTCCCGCTCAAAGCCGACAAAGCTGCCCGCGTGACTGGTGAAACGCAGCGCGCCCACGGTGATCTTGCGGTTCTGCGCCAGTGCCGGTGCCGCCAGCCCCACGGCGGTTGCAGCGCCCAAAGTTGCGATGGCCTGACGGCGGTTGAACAGGGTCATGATCTCACTCCTCCAATTTTGCCGCAGCATGGTCGGCGGCCAGGCCGAAAGTCAAGCGAGAGCGCCCGCAGCAGCCACAACCAGGACTGGCATCTCATTTCAAAGCATGGCATCGATTTGCCATGAAGCTCTTTTCATCCAAGACCCGCCCCATGCACCTCGGCCCCTTCCCGTTGGAGCGGCTGCGCCGGTTGCATGCCCCCCATGACCAACTGCCGGACGCGCCCATGCCGGTGCTGCGGTTTGAGCGGCCCGAGGCGCCCCAAAGCATTTGCAACGCAATGGCCCCTTTCCAAGCGATGATGGACGTACTGCGCGATGGGCCGGTCAACACGGCAGGCGCGGTGATCCCCGAAAGCCCGGTGGAACGGGCCAATCACCTCAAATCATTTGGTTATTACAACGATGCCTCGATGATGGGCGTCTGCGCCCTACCGGATGAGGCACATCTTGCCACGCCCCGGCGCAGCGAAGGCACCGCTCAACTGGCCGAATTTCTCCGCAACCGCCAGACCAAGACGCTCGCCGCCGGGGTCGATATCATCATGGCGAACCTGCGCGATGCAGTTGATGCGCCCGAAACCTCAATCGACGCTCACAGCCACGCGCTGGTGGTCCTCACCGCCCACCCCCGCGACCCACGCGAAGATGAGCCGGGCAGCGATTGGATCATGGACGCCCAAGCCGAGCGCGCTTGCCTGCGCGGCACCGAAAACGCTACCGTGCTGGCCGAATACATCCGCCAGTTGGGGTTCGCGGCAAAGGTGCATTCAGGCACCACCTCTGATGTGAACCTCGGCCAATTGGCCGTGGCGGCGGGGCTAGCGGTTTGGGAAGACGGCACGCTTCAAGCGCCGTGGATCGGCTCGCGCTTCGGGCTGGCCGTGGTGACGACCGACATGGAACTTGCGCCCGATTTGCCGCTTTGCCCGTTCTCCGAGCAGCCTTGGTCCCTGCTGAAAGGCCCGCATTGGCAGTTGGGCACCCATGGCGGCGTCAGCGCCCGCGATGTCGATCCTTACGCGCGGCGCGACTATGCCGCAGGGCCGCATCCATTTGAGACGCTGAAACGGGTGGATGAGCCGACCACCTACATCGACGCGCCGAACGTGCCGCGCGTGCCGAAACGCGGGGATCTTTTCGCGCGCGGGCAGTTCGGCGACATGGGGCCAAAGGTGCAGAACGCCATGAAAGGCGGGCACCATGTAGTCAAATCCGCTCCCTCCGCCGCGCAGCGCCGGCTGCTGGGCGCGCTGATCTTGCTGCAAGATGGCCCGGTGAACGACGCCGCGCCCGCTATGGCGGACAGCGCCCGCAATGCCGCGAACCTTAAAGCGGCAAGCTACTTTCTGGGGGCCGATGCTGCGGGCCTCTCTGCCTGCCCCGATTGGACATGGTACAGCCACGACGCCACCGGCACCCCGATCACCCCGCCGCATGACCAAGCGCTGAGCCTTATCATCGACCAAGGCTTCGACACGATGGAGGGGTCTTCGGGCGACGACTGGATCGCCGTGTCGCAATCCATGCGGGCCTATCTGCGGTTCTCGATGCTGGGCGGCGTGATGGCCCAGCACCTGCGCAACTTGGGCCACGCGGCCAAAGCGCATACGGTGATGGATGGCGATGTGCTGCAACCGCCGCTGCTGTTGCTGGCGGGACTGGGCGAAGTGTCGCGGATTGGTGAAGTCATCCTGAACCCGTTCCTCGGCCCGCGCCTGAAATCCGGCGTGGTCACGACCACCCTGCCCGTTGACCACGACAAGCCCATCGACTTCGGCCTGCAAAAGTTCTGCGAAGCCTGCAACAAATGCGCTCGCGAATGCCCCTCGGGGGCGATCACCGCCGGGCCGAAGAAGATGTTCAACGGCTATGAAATCTGGAAATCCGACAGCCAAAAATGCGCCACCTACCGGATCACCAACCAAGGCGGCGCAATGTGCGGGCGTTGCATGAAGACCTGCCCGTGGAACCTTGAGGGGCTCTTCGCCGAGGCCCCCTTCCGCTGGGCCGCCTCCAACATCCCCGCCGCCGCACCGCTGCTGGCCAAGCTGGACGACATGGTCGGCAAGGGCCGCCTGAACCCGGTGAAAAAGTGGTGGTGGGACATCGAGCGCAAGCCCTCGGGCCAGTTCGACACGCCTGCCCAGCCGGTGAACGCCCGTGATCTGCAACCCGATCTTGACCTCAAATTCGAGGATCAAACCCTCGCCGTCTACCCCGCTCCGCTGGCGCCGCATCCTTGGCCCTACCCCGATCCGATGAACCGCGAGGCCGGGATTGCCGCCCATGCGGCCCTGCTGAGCGCCGATGAGCACCGCCGCAAAACCGCAGCGGGCGAAACCGACCATTTGCACCTTTACAAGGTCGGCAGCGACACCCCGGTGCTCGACCTGCGCATCACCGACGTCACCCGCCTGAACCCGACTACAGCGCTTTACGACATCGCCCACCCCGAAGGCCACGACCTGCCCGCATGGTCCGCTGGCGCGCATCTTGATCTGGTCGTCGCGCCGGAATTCCTGCGCCCCTATTCGCTGCTGGGCGACCCGTCCGACCGCAAACGCTACCGCATCGCGGTGCTGCGCGAAGACGCGGGCCGGGGCGGATCAGCCCTGCTCCACCGGGTTTTCACCAAGGGGCGACGCATCTTTGTCGGCAAGCCGGTGAACCATTTTGAACTGGTCGAGGACGCGCCGCATAGCCTGTTCATGGGCGGCGGCATCGGCATCACGCCGATGATCGCTTTTGCGCACCGGCTGCACGCCCTTGGGCGACCCTTTGACCTGCACTACTCGGCCTCAGACCGGGAAGCGGCGGCCTTTGCCGAGGAACTGGCGCAGGCCCCTTGGGCCGACCGTGTACACCTGCATATCTCATCTGAAAGCACCCGCGCCGACCTGCCCGCCATCATGGAACGCAGCGCGCCGGGCACCCATGTCTACACCTGCGGCGCGGATGCCTACATGCAGTCGGTCATGGCCGCCGCCGAGGCCGCGGGCATCCCCGAAGACGCGCGGCATCTGGAATATTTCTCAACCCCCGAGGTGCCAGATTACGTCAATCACCCCTTCACGCTGAAACTCACCTCAGGCCGCGAGATCGCCGTCTCTGCCGAGGAAACAGCCGCCGACGCGCTGATCGCGGCGGGGGTGCCGGTGGATCTGAAATGCAGCGATGGCATCTGCGGCGTCTGCAAATGCGGCCTGCGCGGCGGCGAAGTCGAACACCGCGACTTTGTTCTCTCGGCCAAGCAGCGCGAAGGCGCGATCATCCTCTGCCAGTCACGCGCGGCAGAGGCAGGCGGCGTGCTGGAACTCGACCTCTAACCCCTTTCGCAAAAAGCGCGCAGCCGTTAAGAGAAGCCAACCTCTGCAACAAAGGGCTGCCCCCATGACATTCGACCGTTCGATCAAGATCGCCCCCTCCATCCTCGCCGCCGATTTCGCCAACTTCGGTGCCGAATGCGAAGCCATTGAGGCCCAAGGCGCGGACTGGGTGCATGTGGATGTGATGGACGGGCATTTCGTGCCCAACATCACCTTCGGCCCCGCCACCTGCGCGGCGATCCGGCCCCACATCAAGGGCGTGATGGACGTGCATCTGATGATCGCCCCGGTCGATCCCTATATCGAAGCCTTCGCCAAGGCGGGCGCCGATGTGATCACCGCCCATGTCGAGGCCACCCCCATATCCACCGCACGCTTCAGGCGATCCGCGGCGCGGGCGCGAAAGCGGGTGTGGCACTAAACCCCGGCACGCCAGCCAGCGCGGTGGCCGAACTGCTCGACATGGTCGACCTCATCTGCGTGATGACCGTGAACCCCGGCTTCGGTGGCCAGAAGTTCATCGACATGACAGCCAAAATCCGCGACCTGCGCGCGATGATCGGTGACCGGCCCGTGCATATCGAGATCGACGGCGGCGTCGATCCCAAGACCGCGCCGCTGGTGGCGCAGGCCGGGGCCGATGTGCTGGTGGCGGGCTCCGCCGTCTTCAAAGGCGGCTCGGTCAGCGCCCCCGCCCCCTACGGCGAGAACATCCGCGCGATCCGCGCCGCCGCCGAAGGCACCTACGTCTGATCTGGCCGGGCGCGGTTCAATTCGCGCCTAGCCCTCCAGCCGGTCGGCAAAGGCCGTCAGCAGCCGGTGTTTCAGGATCTTGCCTGTGGGTGCGGCGGGCAGGTCCGTGGCCACGATGATCTGCGCGGGCCGCTTGTAGCCGGTCAGCCGCTCTTTGACGAAACTGCGCAACTCCTCTGCCGTCACCTCGTCGCCGGGGGCGACCTGCACGAAGGCCAGCACCTCTTCGTCGCCTTCGCGCCGCCGTCCGACCACGGCCGATTGCACCACGCGCGGGTGATCGTTCAACGCGGCTTCGACCTCGGGCGGATAAACGTTGAAACCGCCGTGAATGATTAATTCCTTGCTGCGCCCGAGAATGTGCAACCGCCCATCCTCATCGAGCTTGCCCAGATCGCCGGTGTGCAACCAGCCCTCGGCGTCGATGGCTTTGTCGGTCTCGGTCGGGTTGCGGTAGTAGCCTTTCATCACATGCGGTCCGCGCACCAGCACTTCGCCTTCGCCCGCCCCATTGCCGCCGGGGGCTTGGTCGTCGATCTTGCATTCGGTGCCCGGCGTGACCGGTCCGACCGAAGTGTCGGGCGAGCCAAGCGCGTTGGTGGTGGCCGATGCGCCCGAGCATGTCTCGGTCATGCCAAAGCCGTTTTGCAGCGGCAGTTCATAAAACGCCTCGGCTTTGCGTTTCCACGCCGGATCAAGCGGTGCACCGCCCGATGAAACATAGCGCAGCTTGGGGCTTTCGAGTTTGGGCATCCCGCGCTCGCGCGAGTACTGCATCACCAGCGCGTGCATCTGCGGCACAGCGGGAAGGATCGTGACATCCTCGTGGGTTGCGGCATGCAGCTTCGCCGCCGAGAAACGGCTCTCCTGCCGGACCTTCGCGCCAGAACTCACCGCGGCCATCAAGACAGACACCAAACCGAAAACATGGGTCATCGGCAGCACGCCGTAAACCACATCACCCGGCACCATCTGTCGCAGGTCCGCCGAGGCACGCGCGCCAAAGCGCAGGTTCTGATGGGTCAGCATCACCCCCTTGGGATCGCCCGTGGTGCCGGTGGTATAAAGCAGCACCGCCACATCATGCAGATCGGCATCCGGGCTGCTGGGCAGCGGTGTGGCAAGGTGCAGGCTGCCGAAAGCGCCCGAGACCTCACGTGCGTTCAGCCGCGCCGCATGGGCCGCCGCTTCGGGCGAGACATCGCAGGTCAGCAGCACCGCCGCCGGGGTGGCGTGATCAATGATGCGGGTGACTTCGGCTTCGGTCTGGCGGGCGTTCACGGGGATGGCCACCGCGTCCAACTCCCACGCGGCATAGAGCGAGGCCACCGCCGCAACACAGTTTTCCACCATCAAAAGCACGCGGTCGCCCGCCTGCACTCCCGCGCTGCGCAACTCAGCGGCCAAGGCCACGCGCGCACGGTCCAGATCGGCATAGCTCCACGCGGCGCCGCTGGCGTCACTCAGCGCGGGCGCCTCTGGTCGGGTCGCCAATTGCTCAGCTAGAAAATCCTGTACCCTGGCATTCATGGGTGTCTCCTCCTGCCTATTCGCGACCCCCTCCTCCGGCGGCCGCTGCCCGGCTAAAACCGGGGCTTTCGTTTTTCCAAAAAGGCCGCGATCCCTTCGGCGGCCTCATCCCCGCCAGCCGCGTGGGCCATGGCGTTGCGTTCGGCATCAAGCTGATCGGCCTCTTCGGCCTCATAGGCCTGCGCCACCAACTGCCGGATCGCGCCTTGGGCAGCACGCGGCCCGGCGGCGAGCGTATCGGCCAGCATCAGCGCCTCGTCCAAGGCTTTGCCTTTGGCGCAGATACGGTTGACCGCGCCCAGTTCGGCAAAGCGCATCGCCATGACGGGACGGCCCAGAAGGCACATCTCCATCGACAAGGGCCGCGGTAAAAGCCGCGCCAAAGAAGCCGTCAGACCGGCATCCGGCACCAACCCGGCCTTCACATAGGCGGCAGTGAACTGCGCCTCTTCGCAGGCCACGATCATGTCGCAGGCCAGCGCCAGCGACAGCCCCGCCCCGGCAGCGCCACCTTCGATGGCGGCGATAACAGGCACCGGACAAGCACGCATGGCGCGGACCAGATCATGCAGCCCATCCACCCGCTCGCGGCGCTCGGCCTCGGTCAATTTGCGCCGTTCGATCAGCACGTTAAGGTCTCCCCCGCGCAGAAAAAGCGCCCTTCGGAGGTGAGGATCACCGCGCGGATGCGCGGGTCTTCGGCCATGCGCATCGCCTCTGCAATCGCTTCATAAAGCTCTGGCGTCAGCGCCCCGCGCTTCTCGGCGTTGCCGTTCCAGACGATCAACCGATCGCCCCGGTCTTCGATCCGCGCACTCATGTTTTTGCCCTTTTGAAAACGCCCGTCGCACGCGACAGCAGCTTGCCCTCGGCATCATGCAACTGCGCCTCGGCATAGAGGATTTTATACCCCCGCCCGTGACGCGGCCTGTGGCAACGACTTGGCCCTCGCGCACCGCCAAGATGTAATCGGTGGTCAGCGACAGGGTCAGCATCGGCACGAAGGGCCCGCTCATCGCGCAGTGCCGCGCACAGGCAAAGCCCGTGGCCACATCCAAGAGCAACGTATGCAACCCCCGTGCAGCACACCTGAGACGTTCAGGTGCTGCGGGCCGAGGTCGAGTGTCACGCGGGTGCTGCCATCGGGGTTCGACAGGTCGGGTTGAAACCCGATCAGCTGTTGAACCCCGCTGGTCGGTGCCTCATGCGGCGGATAGTGCAATGAACCGCTCCAGATGATGATCAACGTCGCCAAAGCGGTGGTCCGCCATGGTGATGCGTTTGGCGATATGGGCCAGCTCATATTCCTGCGTCATGGCAATGCCGCCGTGCATCTGGATCGTGTCCTCGGAGACCAAACGCCCGACGCGCCCCATCAGGTTCTTAGCGGCAGAGACATGGCGCTCGCGGCTGGCGCGGTCGTCGGCCAGATGGCCTGCGGCATTGATCACGGCAGAGCGGGCCTGTTCGAGGTCAATCAGCAGGTCCGACATGCGGTGCGCCAGCGCTTGGAAGCTGCCAATCGGGCGGCCAAACTGCTTGCGGGTGCCGAGATATTCGCGGGTCAGATCGCAGGCGGTTTCCATCGCGCCCAGCGTTTCCGCGCAGAGCGCGGTGGTCGCGACGGCCACACGGGCCTCAATCGCGTCAAACGCCTTGCCAGCCTCGCCCAAGCGGGCGCTTTCGGGCAGGGTTACATCATCCAGTGTAACTTCGGCGGCGCGGCCACCGGCCAGCAGGGCATAGCCCGTGACGGTGAGCCCTTTGGTATCCGCTGGCACAAGGAACAGCGAAATGCCCGCCTGATCGCCACCCTCTCCGCTTTCGCGGGCAGAGACGACGAGCATGTCGGCAGCCTCGGCATTGGCGACGACGGCTTTGCGACCGTTCAACACGATGTCACCGCCGTTTTGCGACGCGGAGGTGGAGACGCGCTCAAGGTCATAGCGGCTGGTCGGCTCGCCATGGGCAAAGGCCAGTTGCAACGTGCCGCCGATCAGTGCCTCAATATGCTCCTGCTGCGCTTCACTGCCCAGATCGGCAATCAGCCCACCAGCCAGCACGGCGCTGTCGAGCAGCGGCTCGACCACACCGGCGCGGCCCAGTTCTTCGAACACGGTGGTCACGTCGAAACCCGCGCCGCCAAAGCCGCCCTGGTCTTCGGTGAAAAGCGCGCCGATGACGCCCAATTCGGCCAAGCCGTCCCAGATGTCAGCAGAGAAGCCTGCTTCGCTTTCCAGAATACCATTGCGCGTGGCGGTGTCGTATTTATCGCGCAGGAAACGGCGCAGGCTGTCTTGCAGCATCTGGCGTTCTTCGGTCAGGTCGAAATTCATTTTGCACCTCCCAGCGTTGTCTTGGCGATGATCTGCCGCTGGATTTCGTTAGAGCCGCCAAAGATCGACAGCTTACGGTTGTTGAAATACTGCGCGGCCACCGGACCGGCCTCGTTCGGATCGGGCAGCGCGTCGTTGCTGCCTGCCACCGCTTCCGAGGCGAAGGGCATCGCATAGACGCCAGCCGCACGGCGCGCGAGGTCGTTGATTTCCTGCCGGATGATCGTGCCTTTGACCTTGAGCATCGAGGATTCCACCCCCGGTGCCTGCCCTGCGGCGGCCTTGGAGATGATGCGCAAGTTGGTCGTGGCCATCGCCATCAGATCAATCTCTGCCTGCGCTACGCGGGCAGCGAAATGCGGGTTCTCGATCAGCGGGCGGCCCCCGGCCATTTCGGATTTGGCGATGCGTTTGACCGCCGACAGGCCCGCTTGGGAGAAGCCAACCCCGGCGATGTTAGTGCGCTCATGGGTCAGCAGGTACTTGGCGTAGGTCCAGCCCTTGTTCTCTTCGCCGACGAGGTTCTCGGCGGGCACTTTGACATTGTCAAAGAATACCTCGTTCACCTCGGCGCCGCCATCCAGCAGGATGATCGGGCGCACGGTGATGCCCGGCGTCTCCATGTCGATCAGCAGGAAAGAAATGCCCTCTTGCTCCTTCACGTCCTTGTCGGTCCGCACGAGGCAGAAGATCATGTTGGCGTGTTGGCCCAGCGTCGTCCAAGTCTTTTGGCCGTTGACGATGTAATGGTCGCCGTCCTTGACCGCCGTGGTTTTGAGCGAGGCGAGGTCCGACCCAGCGCCCGGCTCAGAGTAGCCCTGACACCACCAGTCTTCGCCCGACAGGATGCGCGGCAGCCAGTAGTCCTGCTGCTCTTTCGAGCCGAACTTTTGCAGCACGGGGGCCAGCATCGACAGGCCAAAGGGCACGATGCGCGGCGCGTGATGGGCAGCGGCCTCTTCCTCGAAAATATGGCGCTGCACGGCGTTCCACGCGGCCCCGCCGAATTCCTTGGGCCAGTTGGTGGCCAGCCAGCCTTGATCGTTCAGGATGGCGTGCCAGCGTTCGTGATCATCTTTCGAAAGCTCCTGCCCACGGCGCACCTTTTCGGAAAGCTCGCTTGGCAGTTTCTCGGTGAGGAATTGGCGCACCTCCTCGCGGAAGGCGCGTTCTTCGTCGGTATAGCTCAGGTCCATGTCGGCCCCCTTTAGTAGATTTCGAAGAGGCCAGCCGCCCCCATGCCGCCGCCGATGCACATCGTCACGACGCCCAGTTTCGCGCCGCGGCGGTGGCCTTCGCGCAGAATGTGGCCGGTCATCCGCGCCCCGGTCATGCCGAAGGGGTGGCCGATAGCGATCGAGCCGCCATTCACGTTGCATTTATCGGGGTCGATGCCGAGTTTATCGCGGCAGTAGAGCGCTTGGCTCGCGAAGGCCTCGTTCAGCTCCCACAGGTCGATGTCATCGACGGTCAGCCCGTGACGTTCCAGCAGACGCGGCACGGCAAAGACCGGGCCGATGCCCATTTCATCGGGCTCGCAACCCGCGACGGCGAAGCCTTTGAACGCGCCCATGGCTTGCAGGCCCTGCTGCTCGGCCTCTTTGCTGTCCATCAGCACAAGGGCCGCGGCACCATCGGAAAGCTGGCTGGCGTTGCCCGCGGTGATGAAGGCCCCCTCGCCGCGCACGGGCGTCAGGCCCGCAAGCCCTTCGAGTGTGGTGCCGGGCCGGTTGCATTCGTCGCGGTCCACTGTGACCTCGCGGGTGGAGATCTCCTTGGTCTCCTTGTCCTGCACGCCCATGGTGGTCTGCATCGGCACGATTTCGTCATCAAAGAGACCGGCCTCTTGCGCGGCGGCAATCAACTGCTGGCTGCGCAGACCGTAGGCGTCCTGATCCTCGCGGCTGATGTTGTAGCGTTTGGCCACGATGTCGGCTGTGTCGATCATCGCCATATAGACCTCGGGCTTATGCTCCTTGAGCCAGGCCTCTTTCACCGATTTCACATCCGGCTGGATCAGCGAAATGCTCTCGACCCCGCCTGCAACCATCGGGCCTGCGCCCTCTTGGCAGATTGCGTTGGCGGCCATGGCGACGGTCTGCAGACCGGAAGAACAGAAGCGGTTCACGGTCACGCCCGAGGCGGTCACCGGCAGGCCCGCGCGCAGGGCGATCTGCCGCGCGATGTTCGAGCCGGTGGCCCCTTCGGGGTAGCCGCAGCCGATCATCACGTCTTCGATCGCCGAGGGATCGATGCCCGAGCGTTTGACCGCTTCGGCAACGACATGGCCACCCATGGTGGCACCGTGGGTCATGTTGAACGACCCGCGAAAGGATTTGGCCAGCCCGGTACGGACGGCGGAGACGATGACAGCCTGTTTCATTTGGCAGCTTCCTTGTTCAGATCATCAAATGTGCGGTTGGTTTTGGCCAGATCGACCAGCAGCGGCGCTGGTTTCCAGAACCACGGGTCTTTCTCGGCAAACCCTTCGATGGCGGCGAGGACGTTGGGCAGGCCCTGAATATCGGCCCATTTCATTGGGCCACCCCAATAGCGCGGGAAGCCGTAGCCAAAGAGCAGCGTCATATCGATGTCGAGCGGGCGTTTCGCGATGCCCTCTTCCAGCACTTTGGCCGCCTCATTGACCATGGCGCACATGTAGCGGCGCACGATCTCTGCATCGGTGAACTCGCGCGGGGCGATGCCGCGCTCCTTCTGCTCTTCCTCGATCAGGCGGGTGATTTCCGGGTTCGGCGTGCCGCCGCGTTTGCCCTTTTCGTAGATGTAGTAACCTTGGCCGGTCTTCTGGCCGAAGTGGCCTTGTTCGCAGAGCCGGTCGATATAGGTCGGCACCCGCTCCTCGGGGTGGCGCGTGGCGGCTTTGCGCTTACGGGTGGCCCAGCCGATGTCGAGCCCGGCAAGGTCGGCCACGGCGAAGGGGCCCATGGCAAAGCCGAATTTCTCAAGTGCCGCGTCGATCTTGTAAGGGCTGGCGCCGTCCAGCACCATGTGGTCCGCCGCGGTGCGGTAGGTGGCGAGGATCCGGTTGCCGATGAACCCGTCGCAGACCCCGGCGCGGACACTGATTTTGCCCAGAGCTTTGCCAAGCGCGAAGCCAGTGGCGACAACATCCGGCGCGGTTTTGTCGGCCACCACGACTTCGAGCAGCTTCATCACATGCGCGGGCGAGAAGAAGTGCAGCCCGATCACATCCGCGGGGCGCGAGGTGCTGGCGGCGATTTCGTCAACGTCCAGATAGGAGGTGTTGGAGGCCAGCACGCAGCCCGGTTTGCAGACGGCGTCAAGCTTGCCGAAGACCTGCTTTTTGACATCCATGTCTTCGAACACCGCTTCGACGACCAGATCGACATCGCTAAGGCTGGCGTAATCGGTCGAAACAGTAAGCGCCTCGCCGGTCAACGTGTCAAATTTTGCTTGGTCGATCTTGCCGCGTTTCAGCGCGCCTTGCAGATTGCCCGAAATGCGGTCGTGCGCGGCCTTAGCGGCCTCGTCCTTCATCTCGATGAGCACGACCGAGAAGCCCGACAGCAGTGCCGCCGTGGCGATGCCCGCGCCCATGGTACCGCCGCCGATCACGCCAATGGCTTTCAGCGCGCGCGGCTCGACGCCTTTGAGTTCGGGCAGATTGCTAACGGCACGTTCAGAGAAGAAGGCGTGGATCATGCCCTGCCGCTGGTCGGTGTTCATCAGTTCCGAGAAGATGCGGCGCTCGGCCTTCATGCCTTCTTCGAAGGGTTTTTCGACACCCGCCTGCACGGCGCGCACGGCCTCGGCAGGGGAAATCTGGCCACGACCCTTTTTAAGCGTCGCCTCATAGGCGGCGTCCCAATCGATCGGCGCAGGCGCGGGCATCTCGCAGATCGGGCGACGCTCGGCGCCGCTGTCGAGCAGCTCGCGAACGTAAGCGAGACCGACCTCCTGCGGATCGCCCTCCTCCACCCGGTCGACGATGCCCATCTCAAGCGCCTGCGGTGCCTTGATGTGGCGGCCCGTGGTGATCGCATCCAGCGCGGGTTCAACGCCAATGAGGCGCGGCAGGCGTTGTGTCCCGCCTGCGCCGGGGATCAGGCCAAGGTGCACCTCAGGCAGACCGACCCGGGCCGAGGGCTGGGCGATGCGGTAATGCGCCGAGAGCGCGACTTCGAGACCACCACCAAGGCTGACGCCATGCATGGAGGCCACGACCAGAAGCGGCGACGCTTCGATGCGGCTGCACAGGTTCGGCAGATGCGGCTCCATCGGCGGCTTGCCGAATTCGGTGATGTCGGCGCCCGCGATAAAGGCGCGGCCTTCGCCCACGATCATCACGGCCCGCACGCCGTCTTCGGCCTCGGCGCGGTCCATGCCGTCGGAGAGCCCCTGCCGCACGGCTTGGCTCAGCGCGTTGACGGGCGGGTTTTCGATGCGCAGCACGACGATGTCGTCATGGCGGGAATAGGCAATCTTGTCAGTCATATCAGTAACTCCTTGATCTATCCGCGCCGGGACAGGGCCGGTGCCCGTCCGGTGCGTTGTTCGATGCCGCTGACCACGTCGCGCAGCGCTGGCCCCACTTGTGACAGAATGCGGCTGTCGGGCAAGTCACCCGGCAAAGCGCCGCAGGTAAAGGCCACAGGCTCGCCGAATTCCCCTGCGTAATAGGGCACGCTCACGGCGTTGATGCTACGGGCATAGCGGGTTTCAGGCGGGGCGAGGACAAAGCCCTGCGCCAGCAATTGCTCATACCCCTCACGGCGGAAATTGCGCAGCCGGTCATCCGGCTCCAGCCCGTCAAAACGGTTCTCGTCCAGACTGGCCAGCGTGGCGAGGCCAGAGGACGAACCATAGACCGGGATACGGTGACCCGGCTCTAGCCAGATGGTCGAAGCGGTATGCGGACGCCATGTGCGCACCAGCATCATCCGGTCGCCGTCGCGCACGGCGATCAGCGCCAGCGTGCGTGTTTCATCCGCCAGTTGCTGCATCGCATCTGACGCCATATCGACAAAGCTGACCGCGACAGAGGCGACCGAGCCAAGCGCAATCGCCGCAGGCCCAAGCCGGAACTTCTCGTTGCGCCCGCCATGCGCCAGATAGCCCAGTTCGCACAGCGTATAGGTCAGCCGCGAAACCGTCGGTTTCGGCAGGCCCGTCCGCTCGGCGATCTGCGCGTGGCTCAGCCCGCTGTCGCTGGCGCGGAACGCGCGCAAAATGCCAAGACCCCGCGCCAGCGTATTGGCGAACTTACGGTCCGTGACGGTATCCGACGCCGCCTTGTTCATCTTGCCGCCATCGGGATCAAAAGCGAGATCATCGGGAAGGACATGATCAGGATCAGCACGATGAAATCGACGCTGAGGAACCGGGTGATGCCCGCAAAGATCTTGTCAATCGGCGCTTCGCGGCCCACCACATTGGCGATGACAAAGACGTTCAATCCGACGGGCGGTGTAATCAGGCCGATCTCCAGCAGTTTGATGACCACGACGCCGAACCAAATGAGGTTGAGGTCATAGCTTTCCACCAGTGGGATCATCAGCGGCAGGGTCAGCACCATGATACCGATGGGATCAAGGAACATGCCCAAGAGCAGATAGATCAGCGCGATGCAGAGCATCAGCACAACCAGCGACATCTGCGCGTCTGAGACGAACCCAACGATGGTGCCCGCGACGCCCGTCAGCGCGACGAAGGCCACAAAGATCTTGGCACTGGCGGCGATGAGGAAGATCGCGGAGGTCTGCACGCAGGTCTCCTTGACCGCGGCCCAGAGGCCAGCCCAATCCAGCTTGCGCTGCACGAAACCGATCAACGTGGCGGAGACGACGCAGACGGCGGCGGCCTCGGTCGCGGTGAAGATACCGCCGTAGATGCCGCCGATGATCAGCACGAAAAGCAGGATCGCAGGCCAGCTATCAAGGGCCGCCTGCCAACGCTCACGCGCGGTGTAGCGTTGGTCGGTCGAGGGTGCTACCGCCGGATCGCGCCAGACCCAGACGGCGATGACCAGCACAAAGCCCGCCAGCGTCAGCAGCCCCGGCAGAACACCCGCGAGGAACAGCGACGAGATCGAAGTCTCGGTGAAAATGCCGTAGATGATGAACAGAACCGACGGGGGAATGAGCGAGCCCAATGTGCCCCCCGCCGCGACCGAAGCTGTGGCCAGACGCGGGTCATAGCCCATGCGCAGCATCTCGGGCGTGCAGATCTTACCCATGGTCGAGGCGCAGGCGATGGATGAGCCGGTGATCGCGGAAAAGCCCCCGCAGCCCATGACGGAGGCCATGGCCACCCCACCCGGCAGGCGGGTCAGCCAAACCTTGGCCGCATGGTAGATTTTCGTCGTAATATCCGCGCGATACGCGATATGTCCAAGCGCCACGAAAAGCGGGATCATCGACAGATCGTAAGAGTGAATGAGGTCGAAGGAGTTTGAGAACACCATCGAGGTGGTCGCCTTGATCGCACGTTCGGGCATGAAGGTCCCGGTGCGGAAGGCGAAGATAAAGAAGGTAGCGACGGTTGCCACTGCCGCCAGCGTGAAGGCAATCGGCACGCGCAGGGCGAGCAGGATCAGAACCGCCGCGAAGGCGATCATACCGATGGTTGAGGCATCCATTACAGCACGTCCTTCTCGGCCAGAAGGTCGGCCGCATGTTGTTGTTCGTCAGAGACCACGCCGCCCGCCAGCACGGTGCGCCCATCGCGCCACGTCAGTTCGGCCAGCCGCAGGAAGGTCGCGATCATCCCGATCAGGAACAAAAGCCGCCCGGGCCATTTCGGCAGATTGAGGTCGCCGTAGAAAAAGCTGCCTTTCTCGACCACGGCAAAGAACTCGCGCCCGCCGGAATAGATCAGCGGCGCCAGCGCCAGCATCCCGATGGCAGAGCCTGCAACGATCAACACCGAACGCGCGCGGTCGGGAAATCGGTCGGTCACAAAAGCGACCGAGACATGCGCGCGGGCAGCGGTGGCGGCGGCGAGGGGCAGCAGGATGGCGGCGACCATGAGCTCTCGCACCATGGTCACGCTATCGGGCACCTGACTGGCAAAGAGCGCGCGGGCGATCACGTTGGAGGTGATCAACACCCCCAAGGCGATCACCGCCAAAGCGCCCAATCCCAACAGGATTTTCTCCAGATTTACCAACATATGCTGCCCCTCCCCAGTATCAGCGATCAGTTGCTTTTGGCTTCCCAAGGATAGCCTTCGGCATCGCGCTGCTCGGTGTATTTAGCGATAAGGCCTTTATACTCTTCCAGCAGTTCGTCGCCCGGCAGACCGGCGGAACCGGCAGTCTCTGCCCATTCGTCGAGGAACTTCTTGCCCGCTTCGACGAGTTGCGCGCGATCCTCTTCGGGCAGGGTGATGACTTCGACGCCCTGTTCCTTCATCGAGGCGATGGCCTTGTCGTTGGCATCGGTGATCAGACGGCCAAACTCATCCGCCATGTCGGACCCGACGGAGGCCAGCGTTTCCTGCTGCTCAGGCGTCAGGCTGTCGTGCATGTCCTTGTTCATGAAGATGCCCAGACCGCCGACCTGACCCCAGTCGAGGATCGTGTAGCTGTCCATCACCTCGGCCTGCTTCAGCGCCGCCACGGCATAGCTGTAGCCCTGCGAACAGTCGATCAGCCCGGTGTCGAGACCTTGGTAGGCGTCATAGATCGACATGTTGACCATGTTCGCGCCCTGCTCACCAAAGACCTTGCCGTAGGCGCCCACGCCGCGGACCTTCTTGCCCGAGATATCCGCCACGGATTTGATCGCGCCGCCCTTGCAGCCGATGTTTACCTGGCTGGTGGTCCAAGTGCCGATATAAACGAGGTTCTTGTCGGCCAGATCGTCTTGGATCGCTTGGCTGGAGCGCATCAGCTCATCCGTGGCGCGCATGCCGACCCAAGCGTCGGGGTTGTTCACCGGCAGGTCGGCGATGCCGTAGCCGGCCATCTCTTGCGGGTAGTAGACTGCGATGACCGAACCGGTGTCGGCCACGCCATCGGCGATGGATTGCACAGCGGCGTTGGCTTTGAACAGCGCCCCGCCCCACTGGATGTCGAATCGCATGTCGCCGTCCGAACGCTCGGCGACCTGATCGGCGAACCACTGCAAAGCGTCGGCGCGTGCACCGCGGTTGGGCCCAGCTTCACCGTGAATCAATACAGTTTCAGCGCTTACCGCGCCACCAGCCAGCGCCAGAGCTGCGGCGCAGCTCAGGTGTTTAAAGATTGTCATGTAGGCTCCTCCCAGAGACTTGTTTCGCAATGCAAAACATAGTTTCGCATTTGTCGCAGGTCACGCTAGTCCGCGGACCGAAAGCGATCAAGCGAAACTTCAGCCATCTGAAGAGGGAGCAGTTAGGCTCTTGAATTTGTTAAGCGAAAAATGAGCGCGGGCGGCGGTGTGCGAGACAAACGCCCCGCTTTGCACCCCGGAATCGGCTGATCTGATGGATCGGCCCTGTCCGAGAAAACGGTCACGCCGCTGGGGCGTGACCGAAAGGGTTCGAGATTAATACCAGTCGCCGAATTTGACTTCGACATCGGTGCCGACCCGTTTGGCGAACTCTTCGGGGTCTTGCGTGCCGCCGTCTTTTCCCCGGAAGTGATAGGGGTAGACGTAAGTCGGTTTGAACTCAGCCACGGCAGAGGCGGCAGCGTTTGAATCCATAGTGAACGGCAGGTTCATGCACACGAATGCCAGCGAGATATCGGTCAGCCCGCGCATCTCGGGCGTGTCTTCGGTGTCGCCCGAAATATAGACGCGGAAGCCGTCGAAACCGAGGATATAGCCGTTGTCGCGCCCCTCGGGGTGAAACTTCTTGCGCTCTTCGGTGATGTTATAGGCCGGGATCGCGTCGATCGGCAGGCCGTTAAACTCGGTGCTTTCGCCATTGGCGATCTTGCTGGCCTTCGCGGCAAGCGCCTCGGGCAGCATGTCAAAGACGGCGGGGTTGGTGATGATCTGCACCTCATCCCCGGCCAGCGCGGCCAGCGTATCGGCGTTGTAGTGGTCGCCATGCTCATGGGTGATGAGGATCAGATCGGCGGCGGGGAAGTCGCTGTATTGCGCGGGCTCGCCCACTGGATCGACATAGATCACGCCCGCTGGTGTCTCTAGCACGATAGAGGCGTGGTCGACGGGATGCACCGTGATCGGACCTGCGCTGGTGTCGAATGTGTCACCACTATGCGCGGCGGCACGGGCGGCGAAGGGCAGCAGGGTTACGATGCCAGCGGCGGCGGCGGCGGTGGCAAGGAAATGGCGGCGGGTCTGGGACATTTCAGGCTCCTGTTGGTTACTGGAACGGGACATAGCTGCCCCGCCCCGCATTTCAACGCAGCGCCCTTCTTGCGGCAAGCCTATGCCGGGCGCAGACCCAGAATCTCACGCGCTTGTGCAGGCGTGGCGACAGGGCGGTCGTATTTCGCACATAAATCAGCCGCCCGCTGGATCAGCGCGGCGTTGGAGGGCGCCAGCCTGTCGCGGTCCAGCCGCACGTTATCCTCCAGCCCCGCGCGGGTATGGCCGCCCGCGGCGATGGCCCATTCGTTCAACACAATCTGGTTCGGCCCGATCCCGGCGGCACACCACTGCGCATCGGGGGCAAGGCGGTTGAGCGTCTGGATGTAGAAATCAAAGGTCTCACGGTCCACCGGCATGGCGTTCTTCACGCCCATGACGAATTGCACATAAAGCTGGCCGGGGATGCGCCCATCGCGGTTCATTTCGGCGGCTTTGTGGATGTGGCTCAGGTCAAAAGCCTCGATCTCGGGTTTGACCGCGTGGGTTTTCATTTCCGAGGCCAACCAATCGACCAATTCCGGCGGGTTCTCATAAACGCGCGTCGGGAAATTGTTGGACCCGACCGAAAGCGAGGCCATGTCGGGCCGGAGCGAGAGCATACCGCCCCGCTCCCGCCCCGCGCCCGAGCGCCCGCCGGTGGAGAACTGGATGATCATGCCGGGGCACTGCTTTTGCACGCCTTCCATCAGCCGCGCGAATTTCTCGGGGTCGGAGGACGGGGTCTCGTCGTCGTTGCGCACATGGGCGTGGCAGATGGAGGCCCCGGCTTCGAAGGCGGCGTGGGTCGACTCGACCTGCTCGGCGATCGAGATCGGCACGGCGGGGTTGGCGGCTTTGGTGGGAACGGAGCCGGTGATGGCGACGCAGAGGATGCAGGGGGTGGTCATGGGCGGGGGTCCTGTGGCGGCAGAGGCTTGGCGCAGGTTGAGAAGGCTGCGGGGAGATTTGTTGATCAGAGGTCAAATGTCACACAACGGACATCGGCTGTACACCCAGCAGACGCGGGTTGCGGTTCAGCGCTTTTTCACAAATTCGGTCAGGATCACGATGCGCTGGCCTTCGACCCGGCCCTCAATATGGGCGGGATTGTCGGCGACCAGCGAGATCCGCTGCACGGCGGTGCCGCGTTTGGCGGTGAAGCCCGCGCCTTTGACGGTCAGATCCTTGATCAGCACCACGGTATCGCCCGAGGCCAGCGGCACGCCGTTGCTGTCGCGGTGAGCGGAGGGCTGAGGGACGTTCTCGGCCCATGCGCGCGTCTCATCGTCGAGGTAAAGCTGCTCGGCAAGGTCGCGGGCCCAAGGTTCGGGGATTTTGGCGAGGGTGCGGGCGGCCAAGACCTGAATGGCGGGGTCTTCGGACCACATGGTGGAGGCCAAGGCGCGGAAGTGGGCCGGGTCTGGCGTGTCGCTGGCGGTCTGCTCGGCGCAGGTGGCGCAGATGGAGGCGCTGGCGTCAGCGGGGCCGCCGAGGACCGGGGCTTGGATGAGCGGGGCGTTGGCTGTGGCGCAGAGGGGGCATGTCATGGGGGTGGTTTAGGGTGGTGCAGCCGGATTGAACAGTCCGGGGGCTGTTAAAATGCCGAGCGCGCAATTCGCGAGAATTGGGCCGGTGTGAAAATGGTGAGTTTTTGTGGGACCAGCAGACCCAATGTGGGGCTTTTAGTATTGATTGATCTTCTCTCAGTAACTTTTGCAATCTAGTCGTTCAGACTAAAGCCAGGAAAAAGCCCTCATCCCACATGATCAATTCGGTCCCGCCGATAGACTTCATTTCACTCAATGCTTCTCGTTCAGCAGCAGTAAAATGTTTCAAGTCGGATTTTTTAAGAATACTACATTGTCGCCATCAATCGTAGCAGCTTTAAGCATGTCTATCTTCTGACTTGCGACAAGCCCCTTATAATCTGCGTCAGACAAGACCCCTTCCAGCGCTTGATGCGTAAGTTCCTCATTTCCGACCAAATTAGCAGCCAAATATCCAGACATAATGCGTGCAAACCTTAGCTGGGTCGACGCGTCATCTCTGGCTTCAATCAACGAACCCAACTTTAACGAAATTTCAGACAAGCCGAGTTTCACATCGGTAGCATGCACTGCATTCTTATCAGCAAGTGAATAATTCTTGCTGATATCTTGCCGAACCTGATCAAGCTCTCTCGTTAACCAGAAGAAGGTGGGTATCGCCAGCAGGCTCAATGCTACTGCCATACCAGTAAAAACCGAAGTTGCCCGGCTAATCCAATCATTCATTGAAACGTTCTCCACAACGTTTCAAATACGTCTTTTAGAAAAAGCTGACAACTACGAAGTTAGGAAAAGCAATAGAAGCAAAGTTCCACCCACGGTCATTGTGGCAAGAAATGCTGATATAGCGATAGTCATGTCAATCTTCACAAATTTCATGTTACCTCCTGCACCCTAACGTCTTACCGACCACTTCCTAACAAGGTGTTAAGTATAACACCAAAAATCGAATTATTTCTTAGTATATCGACCCGTTTCACTAAAGTGTGAAAGATCGTGCCAAACGAAGTCGAATTACTTAGGTCAAACCCGCCCGCGCGTTGTTTGTTCCCTCACGACTGCGGTTTACGATACGTCGGAGCATCTCTAAGAACCGGCGTTCACCCGTCCATCTTCAACGCCGAGATGAATGCCTCCTGCGGGATGTCCACTTTCCCGAACTGGCGCATCTTCTTCTTACCGGCCTTCTGCTTCTCCAGCAGCTTCTTCTTCCGCGTCGCGTCCCCACCGTAACACTTCGCGGTCACGTCCTTGCGCATCGCGGAGAGGGTCTCGCGGGCAATGACCTTGCCGCCGATGGCCGCTTGGATCGGGATCTTGAACATGTGACGCGGGATCAGGTCTTTGAGCTTTTCCACCATCGCTCGGCCGCGCATCTCGGCGCGGTCGCGGTGCACCATGGTCGAAAGGGCGTCGACAGGCTCGTCGTTCACAAGGATCTGCATCTTGACCAGATTGTCCTGCCGGTAGCCGATCATTTGGTAGTCAAAACTGGCGTAGCCCTTGGTGACCGACTTCAGCCGGTCGTAGAAATCAAACACCACCTCGTTCAGTGGCAGGTCATAGACAACCATCGCCCGCGAACCAGCATAGGTCAGGTCTTCTTGAATGCCGCGGCGGTCTTGGCAGAGTTTCAGCACGTCGCCAAGGTATTCATCGGGCACGAGGATCGTCGCCTTGATCCGCGGCTCTTGCATGTGGTCCACCAGCGTCATGTCCGGCATGTCGGCGGGGTTGTGCAGCTCCTGCATCTCGCCGTCCTTCATGTGGACGTGATAGATCACCGAAGGGGCGGTGGTGATCAGGTCGATGTCATACTCACGCTCAAGCCGGTCGCGGATCACTTCGAGGTGCAGCAGGCCAAGAAAGCCGCAGCGGAAGCCAAAGCCAAGCGCGGCAGAGGTTTCCATCTCATAGGTGAAGGAGGCATCGTTCAGGGCGAGCTTTTCGATCGCATCGCGCATATCTTCGAAGTCATTGGCATCGACCGGGAAGAGACCACAGAAAACCACCGGCACCGAGGGCTTAAAGCCCGGCAGCGGGGTTTCACACTTGCGCTTTTCATGGGTGATCGTGTCGCCGACGCGGGTGTCGCGGACCTGTTTGATCGAAGCGTTCAGATAACCGATCTCGCCGGGGCCGAGGCTTTCGACGCCGGTCATCTTGGGCCGGTAAACGCCCACATCGTCCACGTCATAGGTGCCGCCGGTCTTAATCATGCGAATGCGGTCGCCCTTTTTCAGGGTGCCGTCGATGATCCGGACGATACAGATGACGCCGAGGTATTGGTCATATTTGCTGTCCACCAGCATCGCTTTGAGCGGCGCATCGGGGTCGCCGCCCTTGGGTGCGGGCAGTTTGTTCACGATCGCTTCCAGCACGTCGGGGATGCCGATGCCGGTCTTGGCAGAGATCAGGCAGGCATCGGAGGCGTCGATGCCGATCACGTCCTCGATCTGTTCGCGCACGCGGTCGGGGTCAGAGGCGGGCAGGTCGACCTTGTTCAGGACCGGCACGATCTCATGATCCGCATCGATGGCGGTATAGACATTGGCCAGCGTCTGCGCCTCGACGCCCTGAGTGGCGTCTACCACCAGCAGCGAACCTTCGACCGCATGCATGGAGCGCGCGACCTCATAGGCGAAGTCGACGTGTCCGGGCGTGTCGATCAGGTTCAACACATAGGTCTTGCCGTCCTTGGCAGGGTATTCGATGCGGACGGTGTTGGCCTTGATGGTGATGCCCCGCTCCCGCTCGATATCCATGTTGTCCAGAAGCTGGCTTTGCATGTCGCGTTCGGCGACCGTGCCGGTGAGTTGGATCAACCGGTCGGCCAGCGTGGATTTGCCGTGGTCGATATGCGCCACGATGGAGAAATTGCGGATGTTTTCAAGCGGTGTCATGCAAGGGGATATGGCGCAGTGCCGCGCCTGCGTCAATTGGCCTTGAGCGCGCCAGAGCCCGCTTCGCGCCCTTCACGGCGCTTTATCGCAGGCCAAGACGCCTTGCCCCCCAAAGGAGAATTGCGCGAAGCCCCATTTTGCGGCATAGTGATGGGCAGAGCAGACCGGGCCGACAAGGGGAAAACCCCATGGTCCAAAACAATAGGGCAAATCAATGCGGACAGTTGCAAGTTTGATGGCGCTCGTCGTCTTGGCGGGTTGTGGCGGATCACGTTATTCCAGCGATGCCGCCGTAGGGCGTTTTTCCCCGACGCCGGTGCTTTTCGCCACGGGACCAATTCAAAAGGCTTGTCTGGCCGATGGGCGCCGCGGCTCCAGCCATGCGCGTTGTGGCTGCGTACAAGCGGTGGCGGATCAGACGTTGTCGCGCTCGGATCAGCGCCAGGGCGCCAAGATTTTCCGCGACCCCCACCGTTTGCAGGAAATGCGTCAGTCCGACAACAAAAGCGACAACGCCTTCTGGAGCACGTGGAAAGCCTATGGCCAGAGCGCCGCGGCGGCCTGCTCCAACACCTGATAGCTCAGCTTTCGCTAGGCGGCTGGCCAAAGCGATCAATCAGCCGTCCGACGATCTGATCGCGGGCGGCGCGAAACTGGGTGAGTTTGGCCTCGCGGCTCTCGCCCAGTCCCGTGGGATCAAGGATCGGCCAATATTCCACGTCGAGATGGTAAAACCGCGTCAGCTCCAGCGCCCGGCGCTGGCTGGCGGGGCTCAGCGCGATGATCAGATCGAATGACCCCAGATCGTCGCCCCATTCTTCCATCTCATCGAAACTGCGGCTGCGATGCCGGTCCAACTCCACATCCAATTCACTGCACACGGCAATGGAAAAACCGTCGATCTCCATGTCGTTCTTGACGCCCACGGACTGCACATAGGTGCCGGTGCCGTAGAATTTCTTCATCAAGCCTTCGGCCATGGGCGAACGGACGGCGTTATGGTCGCAGCAGAAGAGAACGGATTGAGGCAGCAGCTGCTTCATTTATCCGCCGAAATGCAAAACGCAGATCAGGGTAAAGAGCCGCCGCGCGGTGTCGGTGTCGATCTCGGCCTTGCCCGACAGACGCTCTTGCAGCACGCGGGAGCCTTCGTTGTGGATGCCGCGCCGGGCCATGTCGATCGTCTCGATCTGGCTGGGGGCAGTTTCTTGACCGCCTCGAAATAGCTTTCGCAGATTTGGAAGTAATCCTTTACCACCTGCCGGAACGGGCCGAGGGAAAGGTGGAATTCCGCCGCCTTTTCAGCCGCTTCGGTCTCCACATCAAAGACCAGCCGCTTGTCACGGATGGACAGGGACAGATGATAAGGCCCTTCGGGCACCGGGCCCTTCTCCCGTTCGGGCAGGACAAAGCTGTTCTCTTCCAGCAGGTCGAACATGGCCACCTTACGCTCCTGATCAATCTCAGGCGTGGGGGGCGGCATGTTCGCGTCATCAAGCGCGATATGGGTGATGCGGGTCATGGACGCATCCTTTTTGCTGGCGATACCATTTCGTGGATAGCGCAGCGGTGGGAAGGGGGCAATGCGCGAGAGCATGCCCGGTGGCGAATGTCGCGCCCGGGGGCACAGCGGGCAGCGCCCTGCCTCCTGCGCAGGCGGCTTCTGCCCCCTGCCCTAGTCGTTCAGCTTGCGCAGGCGCGCGGTGACCGACAGGCCATGCGCCTCAAGGCTCTCTGACTGGGCCAACCGCTCTGCCGCCGGGCCGATGGCTTTGAGGGCTTCGGGCGACATCTGGGCCAATGTGGTGCGCTTCATGAAATCCAACACCGACAGCCCCGAAGAGAAGCGCGCCGACCGCGCCGTGGGCAGAACGTGGTTCGGCCCGCCGACATAATCTCCAATCGCCTCGGGCGTCCATTGGCCAAGGAAAATCGCGCCCGCATGGGTGATCTTTTCCGACAGCGCCTTTGGGTCCGCCACGCAAAGCTCAAGGTGTTCCGGCGCGATCCGGTTGCTAAGCGCCGCCGCAGCGTCGAGGTCAGCCACCGTGATGATCGCACCATTGTCGCGCCAGCTTGCGCCCGCGATGGCGCGACGCTCAAGGGTGAGCAGGCGTTTCTCGACCGCCTCTTCCACCGCGCGGGCAAAGGCGGGGTCAGTGGTGATCAGAATGCTCTGCGCGCTCTCGTCGTGCTCGGCTTGACTGAGCAGATCGAGGGCAATGAAATCGGGATCATTGTCCCCATCGGCGATGACAAGGATCTCCGACGGGCCGGCGATCATATCGATGCCGACTTTGCCGAAAACGCGCCGCTTGGCGGCGGCGACAAAGGCGTTGCCGGGGCCGGTGATCTTGTCCACCGGGGGGATCGTATCGGTGCCATAGGCCAGCGCCGCCACGGCCTGCGCGCCGCCGATGCGGTAAATCTCATCCACTCCGGCGATGCGGGCGGCCAGCAACACAAGCGGGTTCAACACGCCATCGGGCGTGGGCACGACCATGGCCAAACGCTCCACCCCCGCCACCTTGGCCGGGACCGCGTTCATCAGGACCGAGGACGGATAACTCGCCAGCCCGCCCGGTACATAAAGGCCAGCGGCGGAAACCGGCGTCCAGCGCCAACCCAACGTGGCGCCGTCGGGATCCGTCCACTCGGCGTCTTCGGGCAGCTGCCGTGCGTGATAGGCGCGGATGCGGTCGGCGGCCAGTTCCAGCGCCTTGCGGTCCTCGGGGGAGACTTCGGCGACGGCGGCATCAACCTCGGCAACACTGATGCGCAGGCTGTCGGGGGTGAGGGTCACGCGGTCGAACTTTTGCGACAGGTCGATCACCGCAGCATCGCCCCGCGCACGCACATCGGCGATGATCTCGGCCACCACGGCATCGACATCGGGGCTGTCTTCGCGCTTGGCGTTCAGCAGTTTGTCAAAGGCCGCTTCGAAATCGGGGGCGGAGGCATCAAGGGTGACGGGCATGGGGTCAGGCTTTCGAAAAGGGGGCCACCGCAGCGGGCTGGCCCAAAGGTATCAAGGCGCGGAAGGACGGCGCAGGCTGGGCTCGGCCCGCAGGCCCGATGTTTTGACAGCGGCACTGGGGGCGGAGCGCTGCGCCAAACGCATGGCGCGGGTGTCTTGGGCGTTGTCGAACACGGCGCGCGCGACATGGGCTGCCAGAATGGCAAACAGCCCGCCCGCAATCGCCGCGGCAGGGGCCAAAAGCCCCGGCAAGGTGACCGTGCCCAACAGATGCCGCACCGCCAGCGCCACACCAAGCAGCAAAAGCGCCCAGCCCGTCGCTTCGGTCATCAGGGCCGCCACGCGCCCCCGCGTAAATCTAGTCTGTTTTAGTTCCGGCATCTTGCGATCCTTGCCACCGTGACGGGATGTCACTCGGGGTGAACGGGCCTTTTCTTTGAAGGGGCCACATAGGGACGTGTCACATCCTTGAGCGTTACCTCCAGAGCCTCGACCTCTAACCGGATCGCGCCGTCTCCGGCCAAGGTCAGCGTGACATGGCCCGAAGGCGCGTCGGTTTGCTCGAACGTGATGTCGAGCAGGGAGAGGATGGTATCGGCATCGCCCTTGGGCACGCCTTGGCTTGCCACACGCTGCACGTTGTTGAACATCAGCACCGATTGCACCCGCTCGGGCGCATGACGTGCGGCCCCCGTATCCTCATGCCGCAGCCGGTTCAGCAGCAGCGCGAAACGCGCGCCCGTGCGGTGCCAGCGCATTTCCGATGCGGGAAACACCGCATCTTGCGTGAGCGAGGCGATCACCGTGAGATCCTCGGCATCCAATGCGCCGAGGTTCAACGGCGCTTCGCGGCCATCTTCGAAACGTGCATCTTCGGTCATTTGCTGCTGATCCTTTCGATATCCGCACCCACGCCGCGCAGCTTGGACACCACATGCTCATAGCCGCGATCAAGGTGGTAGACCCGGCTTACCGTGGTCTCTCCGGTGGCGGCCAGCCCGGCGAGGATGAGTGAGATCGACGCTCGCAAATCGGTCGCCATAACCGGCGCGCCTTTGAGTTTCTTAACGCCAGTGACCTTAGCCGTGCCGCCGTGCACATCAATCCGCGCGCCCATGCGGATCAATTCCGGGGCGTGCATGAAGCGGTTCTCGAAAATCTTCTCTTCCAGTACAGAGGTCCCTTCCGCAGTGCAGAGCAACGCCATCATCTGAGCCTGAAGGTCGGTCGGGAAGCCGGGGAATGGCTCTGTCGTGACATCCACCGCCGAGATGCGGCCATTGCGCCGCGCCACCTTGAGGCCAGCCTGTGTCTCAGTCACCTCGATCCCTGCCGCGTCGAGCTTTTCGCAGAACGCCTGCAACAGGTCGATCCGCCCGCCCAGCAGTTCCACTTCGCCGCCGCAAAAGGCTGGCGCCAGCATATAGGTGCCAAGCTCAATACGGTCGGTCACAACTTTATGGGTCGCCCCATGCAGGCTATCGACGCCCTGAATGGTGATGCTCGGTGTGCCGTCACCTTCAATCTGCGCGCCCATGGCCCGCAGACAGTCCGCCAGATCGACGATCTCAGGCTCCCGCGCGGCGTTGTTGATGACGGTCGTGCCCTTGGCCAAAGTCGCGGCCATCAAGATATTCTCGGTCGCCCCGACAGAGGCAAAAGGAAGTCGATCACGGCGCCCTTGAGCTTGCCGCCCTCAGCCTTGGCATAGAGATAGCCGTCACGCAGATCGATTTCCGCGCCCATCTTGGCCAGCCCATCGGTGTGAATATCCATCGGACGCGCGCCAATCGCGCAGCCGCCGGGCAGCGAGACTTCGGCATGGCCTTCCCGCGCCAGCAACGGACCCAGCACGAGGTTCGAGGCGCGCATCTTGCGCACGATGTCATATTCCGCACGGGTATTGATCGGCCCGTGGCTGGCCATCGTGATGACCTTGCCGTCTTGCATTGAGGTGACTTCCGCCCCCAGAGAACGCAGCAGTTCGGTCATGGTGCGGATGTCGCTCAGCCGCGGCGCGTTGGTCAACGTCAGTGGCTCTTCGCTCAGCAATGTTGCGGGCATCAGCGCCAGACAGGCGTTCTTGGCCCCCGCGATGGGGATTTGCCCGTTCAGCGCACCGCCGCCTTTGACCAGAATGGAATCCATCGTTCAGCTGTCCTTTTCCGACCCGTCGGGGCCATTGCCTGTATCCTGCGCCACATCCTCGGCCCGCGCACGGGCCTGCGCCTTGCGCCGGGCCATATTCGCCTTGAGCGCAGCCTTCAGCCGCGCCTCCCGCGCAGAGGGTGTTTTCGCGTTCTTTTCCGGGGCGTTTTGCTTTGCCATGCCGCCTATCTAGCGCAGGGTGCAAGAAGGGTCCAGATCAGGGGTTGCACCCCTTTCGATTGCGGCTAATCACCCGCCCACGGCGCTGCTGTAGCTCAGAGGTAGAGCACTCCCTTGGTAAGGGAGAGGTCGAGAGTTCAATTCTCTCCAGCAGCACCATTTGCCTGTCACTCCGCTGGATATGCCCTGCCTCGCATAGGCGTTGGTCTCTCGACTTACGCCCGACGCTATGCGTCAGTCTGAGTGCGAGAGTTCAATTCTCTCCAGCAGCACCATTTAACTCTCACTCCGCTAGATATGACACCCCTCGCATGGGCGCTGGTCCCTCGACTTACGCCCGCCGCTGCGCGGTAGTCTGAGTGCGAGAGTCCGGTTCTTTCCGGCACCCCACTGGCATGCCGTCCGCTTTATGTCTTCCCGTGCGGATCAGCTGCACAGCGCCGATTCGACACCCCAACCCCGAATAAACGAGACCGGGGTGCCCAAGTCTCAGATCCCGTTACGAAGCCTCAAAGGCACCGCAGGCAATGCGCGAGCCCGCATCGCCGGAGGGCTGCGATTCGTAGTCGTCCGCACCGCTGTGAATAATGAAAGCCGCGCCGTCGTCATCTTTGATCATGGTCTTGATATCGAGCAGATCGAGAAAGACTTCGGCCTGAAGCACGCCATCTTCCCCCACTTCCATATTGGGCATGTCACCCGGATGCGGCCCACCTTCGACGAGCACACCATGCTTGTGGTCCCCCGCGATATGGCCCCCAGCAGATTTGAAATCATCCGCAGAACAATCGCCGGTTTCATGCAAGTGCACGCCATGGGTGCCCGCGGGCACGCCAGTCACGTCGATCTTTACCAAGGTCCGGCCCGAGGCGGTCGTGTTCAGGGTAACATTGCCTGAGATATCATCCGAATTGCCCGCCACCTGAGCAGATGCTGCCGTTTGCATATGGCCTTCGGCCTGCGCCGCGACGGCGCCCGTTGTGGCCAAAGCGGCCCCGAGTAGGATATTGCGCAGGTACATGGCTTCCTCCGTTGGGTTATATGTCGATGACGGCTCAACCCACCCGGCCCGCGTCGGGTTCCTCTTGATGCAGGGCAAGGCTTGCCCCTATAAGCGGCCGAGTGCTCCCTTAGCTCAGCTGGATAGAGCAGCCGACTTCTAATCGGCAGGTCGAGGGTTCGAATCCTTCAGGGAGCGCCAATTTCCGCCACGCCTACCCGCGCCCACTTACCCGCGCGCGAAATCGTCAATCGCTGCTGCGATCAGATGCGGAAAAGTGGGTTTGCCGAGCATGGCAATCGGTTCAAGCCCTCTCAGCCGTGTCTGGGTCGGTTCGTCCAGGTTGCCGCTCAAAAAGATGCAGCGGATATTGTGTTCGCTCAGCAACCACTGTGCGAGGTCCTCGCCAGATTCTCCATTCGCCAGTCGAAGGTCCATGAACGCCAAGTCCGGGCGGGACTGCGTCACCACCTCCCGGCAGGCCGCGAAATCCTTGACCGGGCCAAGAACGGAATGCTGAAGCTGTTCGAGCTGCATCTGAAGGTCCAAGGCAATCAGAAATTCATCTTCGACGATCAGAATATTCACCGGGCATTACCCGGCAGGCATGGGGATCTCAATCTCGACGCAATAACCATGCTCTGTTGCCCTCTTCTCCATCGTCGCCCCAAGCTGGCTAACAATGCCCGCCACGATCTTCGAACCGAGACCGACCCTCTCTAGACCTTTCGCGCTACCGATCCCATCGTCCGATACCGTCAAGGTCAAAAGGGTTCCCTCTTGATGCAAACGAACATCTACCCGGCCCTGTTCCCGCTCAACGAAGGCATGTTTATGCGCGTTGGTCACAAGCTCATTGATCAGCAGCGCAAGGTTGATCGCCAGATCCGTCGGAAGAACGACCGCCTGCGCGTAGACAACATTCTCAATCCGCCTGCTGTCGGTCTCTGTGCTGGTTGAAAGAAAGTCGACGAGTTGCGGGATGTATTCACCGACATCCACATGGGTAACGTTCTGAGATTTATAGATAAGTTCATGAACCGAGCTTACGGCATGCACCCGCAAAGAGGCCTGCTGCAGACTGTGTTTGACGTGGTCGTCTTCCACCGACGCGGCTTCAAGGCGTAGGATGCTCGACACCAGATGCAGGCTGTTCTTGATCCGGTGATTTACATCCCCCAGCAGCGTTTCTTTCTGCTCTAGAAGCTTGTCCCTCTCGGTCAGCGTTTTCTGCAAGACCTCTTCGCGCTTTTTGGAATGGGTCAGATCGAGGGACGCACCGATGAACCGCGCGGGTTTGCCATGCTCAAAAAGCACTTCGCCACGTGTGTTCAGCCATCGAATATCCCCTCGGGGCAAGACGATCCGATAGTCGGCGTTTACCGTTGCATCACTGGCCGTGACCCCTTCCAAGCTCTTCTTCACATGCTCCAGATCATCGGGATGGATACGCTCAAAAAGCTTGGTGATCGGAAAGGTTCCCTCGGTATCTGGATAGCCGAAAAGATCGGCCAACTCATGCGATACATTCGCGGTGCCGGTCTGAAGGTCCAGTTCCCCATAGCCGACACCCGACACCTGTTTTGCCAGATTGAGCCGTATCGCTTGGTCGCGGCGACCAATGAATTCCGAGGTGACATCTTCGACATGGTGAATAAGCGCGATCAGCTGGCCGTCTTGGAAAACAGGCGCGTTGAACGGCTGCCAATACTTCTCTTCAAAGGCCCCGTCGACGCTGTCGCGAATGGGGATATTGTATTTCTGAACGGCCATCCGATGCGGCTTGCCAGTGGCGGCGACAATCTCAAGCGACTTGCGCAGATTGTTGGTGCCATCCGCCGTAGCGTCAGAAGGATCATCCGGAAATGCATCGAACAGCAGTTTCCCAATGAGATCATCGGCTTTTGACCCGGTGATGCAAAGATACCGGTCATTCACGTCGATGATCATAAGATCAGTATCTAAAACAAGATAGCCATGGGGGGACGCTGCAAAAATTGCAGATCTCGGCACGCGCGCATTCGCCGATTTACCACCGCCCATAGGCCCGCTCTCCCGGTACTTACCATCTTCACTATTGATCGTAGCCCTTTAATTTAGAACATAAAAGCAAAGAGATACTAATTTAAGTTAAGTTAAGTTGTACCAAACTGCGTTGATGTGGGGGACCGCAAGCAGTTTCAGAAACATGTGGGCAACCCATGCGCGAGAAAAGTTGCGCCCGGCTTCCATTGACCCGGCGACCAAAGGGGGCTGCCAATAGCGCTTGAGACGTTCAACAAGGCTAGTTAAGCCGTAGCGCGCCCGGAGAGCCTTGGGCTTTCCGCCTATCAAGCAAGCGCAACCACCTCAAATCGCGCCTGCCCCGCCACAGCCCCCGTTACGCCGCGGCGAGCGCATTCTCCACTCTGATCTCCGAAGCGCAATCGGGCAGATCCACGGTGAACTTCGTCCCGACGCCGACAGCACTTTCCACTTGAATGTCTCCCTCATGCGCCGCGGCGAGCTTCTTGCTGATCGCAAGGCCAAGCCCCGTGCCGCCATCGGCGCTTTTGGCGGCCGATTCCGCTTGAATGAAGGCTTGGAAGATCCGCTGCAAATCCTCTTCCGGCATCCCGCAGCCGTTGTCTTCGACCTCAAGCCGGCAGGTATCGCCGACCCTCTTGGCCCGCATGCGAATGCTGGAGGCCGATGAGAACTTCAGCGCGTTGCCTAAGAGGTTAATCAGGATCTGCTTGCAGCGCCCACGGTCGGCGAAAACGTCGAAGTCATCACATTCGATCTCCAGCACCGCCTGCTTTTCCTTGGCCAGCCCCTGAAATTGCTCCTCCAACTCGGCCAGCAGTTCACCAGCCTGAAAAAAGGTTTTGTTAAGCTTGATCGAGTTAAGCTCGATACTAGTATAGTCGAGGAGTTCATTGATGATGGTTAACAAATGGTCGCCCGCAGATTTGATACGGCCGCCGTAACGCTCTGTCTGGTCGCCCAGTTCTTCAAAATGCACTTTCGAGATCTGCTCGTTCGGTTTCAGCTTGGCGATAGTATGGCCTTTGAGGTTCGTCAGAAAGCTGGCGTAGCCGTTGATGATCGTTAGCGGCGTGCGCAACTCGTGGCTCAGAACGCTCATGAACTCTGACTTGGCGCGGCTGGCGTCGCGGGCCTCATCCCGGGCTTGGCGCAACTCGACGATGTTCTCCAACCGCGTGCGGTTTTCGATGAAATAGGTGAACAGCCCGCCCATCACGATCATCGCAGCCGTCCCCGCGATAACCAGCGCCAGCAGTCTGTACTCATCAGGGTTGCTATGGCCGCCGATCAAGGTTGTCGGTGTCACATGAAAAGCAGCC
Organism: Sulfitobacter profundi; assembly: GCF_042661425.1. Lineage (NCBI taxonomy): Bacteria > Pseudomonadati > Pseudomonadota > Alphaproteobacteria > Rhodobacterales > Roseobacteraceae > Sulfitobacter > Sulfitobacter profundi. Next base: position 965,525 of record NZ_JBHSWA010000001.1, read on the forward strand.
ATCCCGGTAAAGTGCAGACCGACGATCGCCAAGGCAAAGCTCGCCGTCATTTTCGACCGGGCGTATTTGTCGCCCTGCGCGCCAAAGAACAAAGCCACGGTCGACAGCACCATGGCGAGCAGAACCGAGGCAACAAGATAGGTCTTATCCCAGTGAATGATCCCCTCGATCCGATAGGCGATCATCCCGGTGTAATGCATGGCCGAGATCGACAGCCCCAAGATCACCCCACCGATCACGGTCGTGACCCGTTTGCGAAACATCCCCGCAATGAGAATGCCGACCGTAGACCCGGTAATCGCGATCACCAACGAGGCGAAAGTAAGACCAAAGTCGAAGCTTACCGGCGCATCGGGCTGATAGGCCAACATGGCGATGAAATGCGTGCACCAAATGGTGATGCCAGAGGTCACGGCGGTCAGAAAATACCACAACAACGCCTGACGCGGTGTCTGCTTGAGCCCGTGTCGGTAAAGATTTGCAATCACCCAGCTGCCGAATGCGCACAAAAGCGCGGCAAGCAAGACCAACGTCATATCGTGGTCAGAGTGCATAGAATGAGCCACTGTAAGCATTTTTTAAACCTCAAGATAATGAGGCCAGTGTTGCGCGAGGAATGCGTCGAAACCGTGTTCGAGTGGGTTCTTTTTGGCGGTAATTTCATATAGTGAAACCGCGATAGGTGCCGGAGAGCGGGGGAAGCGCTCCCGGGGGCTCATGTCCCGGTTTCTGCGGCCCGCCACTGCGCGCTTGCCCCACCGCGTAGCCCACTCTGAACGCCCCTTCGCCCCTGTTGAGGGATGCAATCGCATCGTCCGATTGGTGAAAGTGACGGTACCAATTGACGCCCTTCACATCCAAGGGTTGCGTCGCCCTGCCTTAATACGCCACTAGAGCGCCAAACTTGCGCCGCATTCCAATGCTGATCTGCGCACATTCAATTTGGTTCATAGGTAACTCTGCCATGCTAACGTGTTTTCAAGGGCTAATGCTTGACCCGGTCTATTGGGCCGTGCTTGCCGTCAGCGTGATCGCTGCGGCTGTCGCCCTATGGACGCTCAAGTTTCAAGAGTTCCATGGCAAGGTTTACTATGCGCTAACCTTTGCCGGGATGATCTGGACCCTGATGATGGTCGGAGCCGAAGCCGCAACGCCCGGCTACGCCTGCCAGATGCAACAGGCGCAACTGGCGTGGCTGGGTCATGCTCTGGTTCCGGTCGCGTGGTCGTTCTTCATCTTTGAGTATGTCGGCCCCTCGAACCATGCGCGTGGCCGGGCGAGCCTTTTGGCCCTGATCGCCGTGCCACTGGCGGCCTTTGTCCTCGCCGCGACGAACGGCTGGCACCACCTGATCTATACCGCCGAGACCGCGATCCAGCCCGGCAAGGATCAGATCACCTTTGAACATGGCGCGGTATATTTCCTTGTCCTTGCGGTGCTCTATTGCTTTGTGATGGCGACGCTCATCTGGCTGGGGCGCGCATTTTTCCGGGCGAAACGGGCCGCTTGGCCGCTGCTGACGATGCTGGTGGTGATCACCCTGATCCCACTGGGCGCGAACGCGGCCTATGCGCTGTTCGGCTTCACGGTCCTTGGCCTTGATCCGACGGCCTTCATGTTCACCTTGGGCATCTTCGCCTTTTCATGGCTGCTGGTGACCAACAAAACGATGGACATGCCCTCTGTCGGGCAATCGACCCTGTTTGACACGATGAGCGAACCACTCATCCTATTGGACGCGCGGCGGCACGTCATTCGCTCGAACGCCGCGGCCAAGCGCAGCGGGCTTTTGACGGATCCGACCTTGGGCAATGATCTGATCGCGGGGATAAAGGCGCAAACGGCGCAGACCGCCTCTGCCCATATCACCTGCGATGAACGCCTCTATGAGCCGCGCATTCACCCCATCGAAAACCCGCTCTCCCCCGCCGGCCCCGCCATCGGTTGGAGCGTCACCTTCGTCGATGTCACCGACCAGATCGCAACCACCACGGCCCTTGAACAAGCGCTGAAAGAGGCCGATGAGGCCAACCGCGCCAAAGATGAATTCATCTCGGTCGTGAGCCATGAGTTGCGCACGCCGCTGACCTCACTGAAGGGCGGCTTGGCATTGGCGCTCAGCGGCAAACTGGGCGAGGTCAAAGGCCCGCTGCGTTCCTCGCTCGACATTGCCCATCGCAACGGGGTCCGCCTGTCCCGTCTGGTTGATAATATCCTGCTGGTGCAAAAGCTTGAGGTACAGGCGCTGGCACTTGAGTGGCTGCCCGTCGACCTGCCCGCCCTGCTGCGCGAAAGCATCGAGGAAAACCGCATGTACGCGCATGAGCGCGGCATCAGGCTGGATATCGGCAAGATCACGCAGCCTGCCGTGGTCTTGGGCGATGCCTTTGCGATCCGGCAGGTGGTCGACAATCTGATCTCGAACGCGGTGAAATTCTCCCACGTAGGCGACACCGTGGAGGGCAGGCTGACGGCGCACCAAGGCCGGGTCCGGATCTCTATCCGCGATCATGGGCGCGGCATCCCTGATGGGATGGAGGAGCGGGTCTTTGGCCGCTTCGGACAACTTGACGACGACGGTCAGAAATCGACCCAAGGCTCTGGCCTTGGCCTGCATATCTCTCGCCAACTGGCGCGGCAGATGGCGGGAGATCTGTTTTACGAAAGCGAGGCCGGTGTCGGATCGACCTTCCATGTCGAATTTGGCATCGGGGCCGAGGCAGAGCCCGCCCCGCAAGCGGCCCAAGGCGCGCTGCAAGGCACTGACTAAGCGCGCCCTTCGCGGTTAAAGTTCGATGCGGATGTCGTGGATCCACAGTTTCGGCGGACGTGAGAGGACAAAGACCACCACATCGGCCAGATCATCCGGTTCGGTGAAAATGTGGTTCGGCACATCCTCTCCGGCCTTGGCGAACATGCCGGTATTGGTGCCCGACTGATACAGCCCGCCAATCCGCACGCCGGTGTTTTCCTCATCCGCCTTCAGCACCTCGGTAAAGCCGCGCACGCCGTATTTCGTGGCCGTATAAACCGACTGCCCCGCCTGCGCCACGACACCGGATTTCGACACGACATTGAGGATGATCGCCTCGTCATTGTCGCGCAGCGCGGGCAGCGTTGCCTGTGTCATCTGCATCAGACCGGTCAGATTGGTCTGCACCGTGGCCTGCAGCATCACAGGCGCGATTGTGTCGAGCGGCCCGGCCTTGTGCCAAATCCCGGCGTTGTTGATCAGGATATCAAGCCCGCCAAAGCGCGCCAACACCTGCGCCGCGGCATGGTCGATCGCCGATGGGTCTTGCAGATCGCAGGTCAGCCCCACGGCCTCTGCCGCGCCTGCGGCTGTGCAGGCCTCGGCCACCGCCTGCAACCGCGTCTCATCGCGGCCCAGAATGGCCAGCCGCGCGCCGGTCTCCGCCAGTTTCAGGCAGATGTGCCGCCCGATCCCGTCGCTGCCGCCGGTAACCAAAATACGTTTGTCGCGCAGTTCCATGTCGTTCTCCTATGCTGGCGGCGGCTTACCGCGCGACAAAGCTGCCGCCAAGCCCTGCCCGCGCGGTCGGTCAGATCGTGATGATTTGCGCCCGAATTGCCTTGGCCACCGCATGGGTTTTGTTGGTCACCTGGAGCTTTGCGCAGGCATTATAGAGGTGGTGGTTCACCGTGCTGGCCGCCACCGTCATGATCTGCCCCGTTTCCCAAGCGGTTTTGCCCACGGCGGCCCATTTTAGCACTTCCTTCTCGCGGGTGCTTAACCGCGGCCCCAGCGGGGCGCTGGCAAGATCGCCACGATGTCACTTTGGATCAAACAGCCCAGATAGATAGCATCGGCGATGATGCCACGCTTGTATTTGCGCCATTCATGAATGCGCAGGTCAGAGTTCAGCGTGAGCACCGCCTTTCCATGCAGGTGGTCCCGAATGGGGATCGACACGCCGTTTTGACGCACGCCAAACTCCATCGCCTCCCCGAAAAAATTGCGGGTGGTCCGGTCTACCTTGGGCAATTCGCTCCAGTCCACGGGCAAGGTGCCCTCAAGGGATTGGTCAACCACCGGGTCGATCAAATGATAGCTTTCCTCTTGGTAGCGCGTCAGCCAAGCCGGGTCATAGGTCGTGTGAATGACCGGATCGCTGTTGCCGGGGTTGGTTTTGTGAAACCCCAGATATGACAGGTTGTTCAACCCCATCTCCTGCGCCAAGACCTGCAGCATCTCGGTCGGCTTGATGTCTGGTCGTTGCTCTTTCAGGAGGAGGTAGCGGTCGGAAAGCGGGGTCACCATAGGGCGGCGTTCAAAAGCTCATTTGGTTAAAAACTGAGCACCTTGATAGGACGCCTCAACCCCTGAGGGAACATCACCGCCGTGAATGATTTCCCGGAATGGGGGAAACGGGCAGAGACGTTGCATTTTTGCCCTAATGACCAAGGGACAAGGCAAAGGACCGCCCGACCAAAGATCGGAACGTTCGCCCCCACGCTTGAGGCCGTGCAGGGCATAAAGCGGCCCCTGCCCGAAAACCTATGCGCCCCCTACAACAACAAAAGCGTCCAACTCAGCGGACAAGGGCGCGGCGTCCCGAAGCAGGGGCCGGAACAGAGCCAAATGGCAGGCCCTGTCAAAAGATCGCGTCAACCTGAGCGCGCATCTCTTGTTTGGCTATCATTAGCGCAGCCGCAAACTCCGATAACAAGATTCCCGCGATCGATCCTCAAGCATTTGTTATAGTTTGATTAAATTTCTGGCAGTTCTTGACTGATTGAGCCTGAGTGCGCCTGTAAACCTAGTAAAATTTATAGTCGCGAGTGAATCGTCAAAGCGAAGCATCGTTTTCATACGCCTGCAAGATTGCGCTGTTACAAAATTTTCACTGGCAATCTGACATATAGTTCTGTAATTCACGAATTATGGAACAAATAATTCCCAACCGCCTTGCCACCCTCGGCCATCCGCAGCGTCTCGCGCTTTTTCGGCTGCTGATGCGCCGCTACCCGGACCGGGTGCCAGCGACCGAACTGGCGCAAGCGCTTGGTCTCAAGCCCAACACCCTCTCGACCTATATCGGCGCGCTGATGCAGGCCGGGCTGGTGACCCAAGAACGGCAAGGCACCTCGCTGCGCTATGCGATTGATCTTGCGGCTGCCCGTGACACCATCGGCTACCTGCTGAACGACTGCTGTCGCGGACGGCCAGAGATTTGCCTCCCCTAACGTCTTCAGATGGAAACGCGGGCATGAGCGATGACAAGTTCAACGTCCTGTTCATCTGTACCGGCAATTCCGCCCGGTCGATCTTTGCCGAAAGCATCCTGCGCGACCTCGCGGGGGATCGGTTTAATGTCTACTCCGCAGGCACCCGGCCACAATCCGCATTGAACCCCTTCGCGGTAGAGGTGCTCAAGCAGAAGGACCATGACGTGACGCAGCTTCGGTCGAAACATATATCCGAGTTTCAGACCGAAGACGCGCCCGGTTTTGATTTCGTTTTTACCGTTTGCAATCAAGCAGCTAACGAAGAGTGCCCCACATGGCCCGGCCAACCGATCACCGCCCATTGGGGCCTGCCCGATCCGGTGAAGGTCGAAGGCTCCGACGCCGAAAAGAGCCTCGCCTTTCAGCAAGCCTATGGCACGCTGCGCAACCGAATGTTGGGCTTTACCAGCCTGCCACTGACCTCGCTCGACCGTATTTCGCTGCAAAAAGCGCTCGATGACGCGGGCCAAACCGACAAAGAAGGATTCTCCGCATGACCGTCTATGCCATCAATGGCCTTGGCCGCATCGGCAAGCTCGCCTTGAAACCCCTGCTGGATCAGGGGGCGGAGATCGCATGGATCAACGACGCGGTGGGCGACCCGGAGATGCACGCACATCTGTTGGAGTTCGACACGGTGCACGGGCGCTGGCAGGCTGATTTCGCGCATGACGCCGACAGCGTGAGCATCAACGGCACCCGCCTGCCCTTTATCGGCACCCGCGACCTCAGCGCGCTGCCGCTCGACGGGGTGGATGTGGTGATCGATTGCACCGGGGTCTTCAAAACCGACGCCAAACTCGCCCCCTATTTCGAGGCGGGGGTGAAGAAGGTGGTGATCTCGGCCCCTGTAAAAGACGGTGACGCGGCCAATATCGTCTATGGCGTCAACGATGATGTCTATGACCCTGCCCGGCACCGGATCGTCACGGCGGCAAGCTGCACGACCAACTGCCTCGCCCCGGTGGTGAAGGTGATCCATGAGGCGATGAAGATCAAACACGGCTCCATCACCACGATCCACGATGTAACCAACACGCAAACCATCGTCGACCGCCCTGCCAAAGATCTGCGCCGCGCGCGCTCGGCCCTGAACTCGCTGATCCCGACGACCACTGGCAGCGCCACGGCGATCACGCTAATCTATCCCGAACTCAAAGGCCGCTTGAACGGCCATGCGGTGCGGGTGCCACTGCTGAACGCTTCGCTGACCGATTGCGTGTTCGAGGTAGAGCGTGAGACGACCGTGGAAGAGGTGAACGCCCTGTTCAAAGCCGCAGCCGAAGGCGAGTTGAAAGACATCCTCGGCTATGAGGAGCGCCCGCTCGTCTCGGCAGACTACACAAACGACACTCGCTCAAGCATCATCGACGCGCCCTCCACCATGGTGGTGAATGGCACGCAGGTAAAAATCTACGCTTGGTACGACAATGAGATGGGCTACGCGCACCGTTTGGTTGACGTAGCGCTGATGGTCGGGGCAAGTCTGTGAGCCAGAGCGCGACCCGCCCCGAGGGGCTATCGGCCTATATCGCAGTCACGGCGGCCTATTGGGCCTTTATGCTGACCGATGGCGCGTTGCGCATGTTGGTGCTGTTGCACTTTCACCGGCTTGGCTTTTCGCCCGTGCAACTGGCCTATCTCTTTGTGCTTTATGAGATCGCGGGGGTTGTCACCAACCTCTGCGCGGGTTGGATCGCGGCGCGGTTTGGGCTGGCCTCGACGCTTTATGCGGGGCTGGGCTTGCAGATCGTGGCGCTGCTGGCGCTGGCGCAGCTTGATCCGTCTTGGGCGGTTGGTGCCTCGGTGGTGTTCGTCATGCTGGTTCAGGGTGCAAGCGGGGTGGCCAAGGATTTGGCCAAGATGTCGTCGAAATCCGCCGTGAAGCTGCTGGCGCCGGCTGAGGATGGCGGGCTTTTTCGCTGGGTCGCGCTGCTGACGGGCTCCAAGAACATGGTCAAGGGTCTGGGCTTTCTGCTCGGCGCGGCGTTGCTGGCCACGCTCGGCTTTGTCTGGGCGGTGCTGGGCATGGCCGCGATCCTTGCGCTGATCCTGATCGCCGTCCTGACCGCCATGCCGCCCGGCCTGCCGAAGGGCCGCAGGGGCGCGAAGTTCTCCGAAGTCTTCTCCAAATCCCCCAACGTGAATTGGCTGAGCGCGGCACGGGTGTTTCTGTTCGGCGCGCGGGATGTGTGGTTCGTGGTGGGCATCCCCATCTATTTCTACGCGGTCCTCTCGGACGGCACGGAAGAAAGCAACCGCGCGGCCTTCTTCATGATCGGCACCTTTATGGCGGTCTGGGTGATCCTTTATGGCTTGGTGCAGATCTATGCGCCGCGCTTGCTGCGGGCAAAATCTCGCCCTGCAGGTGAGTTGATCCTAGCCGCGAAGGGCTGGGCGTGGGCATTGGCCGCCGTGCCTGCGGCGCTGACACTCGCCGCGCTGCTCAGCGACGGACCGCAGACATGGCTCACCGTGACGCTTGTGATCGGCCTCTTGACCTTTGGCGCGGTCTTTGCGGTGAACTCTTCCCTGCACTCCTACCTCATCTTGTCCTTCACAAAGGCCGAGCGGGTGACGATGGATGTGGGGTTTTACTACATGGCCAATGCCGCCGGGCGGCTGTTGGGCACATTGATGTCGGGGCTGAGCTATCAAATTGGCGGGCTGCCCCTGATGCTGGGGGCGGCGGCGATCATGGTGGCCCTGTCGGCGCTGCTGGTCGGGTTATTGAAACCCGACCAAGGCTGACCGTTAGCCTGCTTTGCTGGCGCGACCGTTGCTTTGACCGTCCTGCGTATAGGCGGTCATCGCCGCGACGGCGCCCTCGTCCCAGATCAGCGTGAGCCAAGCGACAAAGGCATCACGGAAGGCGTCGACCTGCGCCAGATCACCGTAAAGGCGGTCTTGCTCTAGCCACGCTTCGGGCCGTTCCCGCGCGGCCTGCGCCACGAATTGCAGATCGTCCCAGATCGGATCATTCGCCACGATCTCGCTGCCGTTTTCGCGCGTGCCTGCACACATCCGCGCCCAGAGAGCTTCGACCAAGGCCAAGCCAGAGACTGAGCGCCCCGCCGCCAGTTGATCCCGCAAGATCGGCAGGACAAAACCGGTGTGCCGTGCAGAGCCATCAAATGCGACGCGGCGCGTGGTGTCGACGATACGCGGGTTCGAGAACCGCTGTTCGATCAGATCGAGGTATGCCAGCGGCGTCATCCCGGGCACCGGGGCTACCGTCTGGGTGATCTCTTCGGCCTGTACGCGGTGGAACATCGCGCGGATCGCCGGATGCGCCATGGTGGCCGAAATCGTCTCGATCCCCAGCACTTCACCGACGTTCGCCAAAACCTGATGGCCCGCATTGAGGATACGGATCTTCATCTTTTCATAGGCATGCACATCGTCCGAGAAGGTGGCCCCCACCTGATCCCAGTTGGGGCGGCCTGCGCAGAAGTCGTCTTCGATCACCCATTGGCGAAAGGCTTCATGCGTGACGGGTGCCGCATCGTTCACGCCAAACTCTCGCGCCTGCGCGATCTCGGCGGGGCCGGTGGCCGGGGCGATGCAATCGACCATAGAGTTGGGGAAACTGCCGTTCGCTTCGATCCAATCGGCCAGCGCCGGGTCGGACATCCGCGCCAGCGAAACGACCGCTTGGCGCAGGATATCGCCATTACCTAGCAGATTGTCACAGCTTAGCCCCGTGAACGGCCCCCGCCCCGCATCGCGGCGCAGCCGCAGGGCCGCGACGATGGCCCCAAAGGCGGTGCGCGGGGTGTCAGGGTTCGCCGCGTCATGGACGATATCGGCGTGGGCCGCGTCAAAGCCCTTGCTGACGGGGTCGATGTAATAGCCGCTTTCCGTGACCGTCAGCCCGACGATGCGAATGGCCGGATCGGCCATGGCGCGGATCAGAGCGCCGTTGCCTTCCTCGATCGGCAGGTAGTCGATCATGGAGCCCACAACCTCGGCCGAGGTCTGCGCGGGGTCGAGTTCGATCAGCGTCGTCAGACAGTCCTGCGCCAAGAGCTTCTCGCGCATCGCCGCATCATAGGGGCGCACGCCCGCGCCGAGGATCGCCCAGTCATGCGCTTGGCCGTTCTGCATCAGACGGTGCAGATACCACGCCTGATGCGCGCGGTGAAAATTGCCGACGCCGATATGCACGATGCCGGGGGTCAGGGCGCTGCGGTCATAGGTGGGCCGCGCGATATCAAGATCGCCCAGCGTCGCGTTCGAGAGGTCTACCAGTTTATCCATGATCCACATCCTTGTAGGGCCGCGCACCGGGGAGAGGGTGCGGGGGTCGGCCTGTCGTTCCTGTCGCTTGCATCACTCGACCCGAAGGCCCTGCGCATCGAACCGGTGCAGCTTGTCCGCCTGCGGGGTGAGGAAAATCCGGTCGCCATGTTTGACCGACAACTCCCCATCCACACGCACGGTCATCGGGTCACAGCCCGCGACACCGTGGATGTGCAAGAAGGTGTCAGAGCCCAGATGCTCGGCCACACCGATGGTGCCTTCCCAAGCGCCCTCGGTGGTGGAGACGTCAAAATGCTCGGGCCGGATGCCGATGGTCGGCGCGCCGCGCGCTTCGGCTTCGGCACCTTTGATGAGGTTCATTTTGGGCGAGCCGATGAAACCCGCGACGAATTCGTTGCGCGGCTTGTAGTAAAGCTCAAGCGGGGTGCCGACCTGTTCGATATAGCCCGCGCGCAGCACGACGATCTTGTCGGCCATGGTCATCGCTTCGACCTGATCGTGGGTGACGTAGATCATCGTCGTAGCCAGCCGCTTGTGAAGCTCGCTGATTTCCAGACGCATCCCCACCCGCAGCGCGGCGTCGAGGTTCGACAGCGGCTCATCGAAAAGGAACGCCGAAGGCTCCCGCACAATGGCACGGCCAATAGCGACCCGCTGGCGCTGACCGCCAGACAGTTGGCCCGGGCGACGGTCAAGGTAGTCAGTCAAGTTCAGCGCTTTGGCAGCCGCTTCGATCCGACGGTTTTGTTCATCCGCAGGCAGCCCGGCCATCTTCATCGGAAAGGCGATGTTCTTGCGCACCGACATATGCGGGTAAAGCGCGTAGGATTGGAACACCATCGCCAGACCGCGTTTCGCGGGCGGCACATGGGTCGCATCCGTGCCGTCGATGTCGATATGGCCCGAGGTGATATCCTCCAACCCCGCAATCAGCCGCAGCAGTGTAGATTTCCCGCAGCCCGAGGGGCCGACGAAGACGGTGAATTCGCCGTCTTCGATGGTCAGATCAAGGGGCGGAATGACTTCCACATCGCCGAAGCTTTTGGAAACCTGATTGAGTTTGATTTGTCCCATGTGACTGTCCCTTACTTACTTGACTGCGCCGAATGTCAGGCCGCTGACAAGCTGCTTCTGGCTGAACCAGCCGAGGATGAGGATTGGCGCGATGGCCATGGTCGAGGCCGCGCTGAGTTTCGCGTAGAAAAGACCTTCGGGGCTGGAATAGCTCGCGATGAAGGCTGTGAGCGGTGCCGCTTTGGCCGCTGTGAGGTTGAGCGTCCAGAAGGCTTCGTTCCATGCGAGGATGAAGTTCAAGAGCAGCGTGGAGGCAATGCCGGGGATCGCCATGGGCGTGAGGACATAGAGCACCTCTTCACGCAGGCTTGCCCCATCCATCCGTGCCGCTTCCAAGATCTCGCCAGGGATCTCGCGGAAGTAGGTATAAAGCATCCAGACGATGATCGGCAGGTTGATGAGCATCAAGATGATGACCAAAGCGATCTTGCTGTCGAGCACACCGAACTGGATGCAGAGCAGGTAGATCGGATAGAGCACACCCACCGCGGGCAGCATCTTGGTCGAGAGCATCCAGAGCAGGATGTCTTTGGTCCGCTTGCCGGGCACAAAGGCCATCGACCATGCGGCGGGCACCGCAATCAAGATGCCAAGAACGGTCGAGCCCCCGGCGATGATAATCGAGTTCCACAAGAAGCGCCCGTAGTTCGAGCGTTCCAGAACCGCCTCGTAATTGGCCAGCGTCCAATCAAAGCCGAGGAAGATCGGCGGATCGGCGATGGCCTGTGCTTCGGTCTTGAAGCTGGTGAGGATGGTCCAAAGGATGGGGAAGAAGATCAGGAAACCGATACCCCATGCGAGGGCCGTGTTGACGATCTTGCGTTGTCTGGTGACTGCGCGTGCCATGATGTCTCCTCCTCAGGCGTCCAGGTTCTTGCCGACGATGCGCATCAGGAAGATGGCAACGATATTGGCGAGAATGATTGCATAGACACCGCCTGCCGATCCGAGGCCGATGTTCTGGCTTTCCAGCACCCGCTGGAAGATGAGATAGGTCAGTGTTTTGGTCCCAAAGGCACCGCCCGTGGTCACGAAAATCTCCGCAAAGATCGACAGCAGAAAGATCGTCTGGATCAAGATCACCACGGTGATCGCGCGGCCCAGATGCGGCAGGGTGATATAGGCGAAACGTTTGGTGGCGGGGGCGCCGTCCATCTCAGCAGCGTCAAGCTGCTCGCGGTCAAGCGATTGGATCGCGGTGAGCAGGATCAGCGTCGCAAAGGGCAGCCACTGCCATGACACGATGATAATGATCGAGGTCAGCGAGGCTTGGCTCATCCATTGCACCGGGGTCGCCCCGAAGAATTCCCAAAGGTAGGCGAAAAGCCCGTAGTTCGGGTCCATGAACATGTTCTTCCACACCAGCGCCGAAACGGTGGGCATAACAAAGAAGGGCGCGATGACGAGGATGCGGACAAAGCCCTGCCCCCACATCGGCTGGTTCAACAGGATGGCGAGCAAGATGCCCAAGCCTACCGTGATCGCCAGCACACCGCCGACGATAATCAGCGTGGTCATCACCGAGGGCCAGAAGGCGCTCGAGGTGACGAAACGCACGTAGTTGTCAAACCCCACCCAGCCCAGATCACCGCCGCGCATCGGCAGGTATTTCTTGAAGGAAAAATAGAGCGTCATGGTCAGCGGGATGAGCATCCATCCAAGGAGCAAGACCACCGCAGGGGCCATCATCAGGCGTGCCGCTGATCGGGAATGTTGGGTAGCCATCGGGCACATCTCCTCTGCAGGCGGCGGATGCCGCGTTTAGGTGAAGGGTATCATATCAGGTGGTTGGGCGGAAAAGGGCGGCGGTGTTCGCCGCCCTTTGTGCCGGAGAAGCGGCGGCTTAGCGGTAGCCAGCAGCTTCCATTGCGTCGTTGGTCAGGTCCTGTGCCTTCTCAAGTGCCTCTTCGACGGTCTGCTGACCGGCATAGGCGGCAGAGAACTCTTGGCTCACGTCGGTCGCGATGCCTGCAAACTCTGGGATCGCGGCGAACTGAACACCGACATAAGGCGTCGGATCGACGGTGGAGTTCTCAGGATCAGCCGACAGGATCGAGTCCAGTGTCATCTGTGCGAAGGGCACTTTCTGATACTCGGGGTTCTCATAGAGCGACTTGCGCGCGCCGGGAGGAACGTTGGCCCAACCTTCGTTCTCGGCAACGAGCTCAATGTAGTCTTTCGAGGTGGCCCATTCGATGAACTCTTTCGCGGCATCTTCTTTCTGAGTGCCCGCCGGGATCGCCAGCGCCCAGGCCCAGAGCCAGTTGGAACGTTTGCCAAGACCTGTGTCCGGTGCCAGCGCAAAACCAACCTTGTCGGCCACGGTGGAATCATCGGCATTGGTCACGAAGGACGCCGCCACGGTGGCGTCGATCCACATGCCGCATTTGCCCTGCTGGAACAGCGAGAGGTTCTCGTTGAAGCCGTTGGAAGCGTAGCCCGCAGGGCCGCTTTCATCCATCAGGTCTTTGTAGAAGTTGATGGTGTTGGCCCAAGCCTCGGTGTCGAACTGGGCGTTCCAGTCTTCGTCGAACCAGCGTGCGCCAAAGGAGTTGGACATCGCCGTGATCAGCGCGCCGCCTTCGCCCCAACCGGCCTTGCCACGCAGGCAGATGCCGTTGATGTCGTTTTCACGGTCGGTCATGGCAGCCGCAGCTTCGCGGATGAATTCCCAAGTCGGGTCTTTCGGCATTTCCATGCCAGCTTTTTCCATCAGATCAGTGCGGTACATGATCATGGAGCTTTCGCCATAGAAAGGTGCGGCGTAAAGCGTGCCTTCGTGGCTCAGACCACCGGCCATGGCGGGCAGGATATCGTCTGCGTCATAGTCTTCGCTGAGGTCGTCCAGCGGCACCAGCCAGCCGTTCGCGCCCCAGATCGGCGTCTCGTACATGCCGATGGTCATGATGTCGAAAGAACCGCCCTTGGTCGAGATGTCGGTGGTGACGCGCTGGCGCAGCACGTTCTCTTCCAACGTGACCCACTCCACTTCGTGGCCGGTCTCTTCGGTGAATTTGTCGGTGTAGCCTTGCATCCGGATCATGTCGCCGTTGTTCACGGTGGCGATGGTGATCGTCTCAGCAAAAGCGCCGCCGCCCATGATCAGGGACATGGCTGTCGCGGCTTGCAATGATTTATTCGAGAACATCGATAGTTCCTCCCTCTATAGATGATGAAGCAAGACTAGCGATCCACATAACGCGCCGTCAACTTAAATTTTACGCGCGTTAATTATTTTTCAGGCAACTTGCGAACTCAAGGGGTTACGCAGAGGCCCGCATCACAAGTTTGCCCTCAAATAACGTCTCTTCGCGCTCAGCCAGCCGCGTTTCGCTTTCGATAATGCGGAACAGGGTGCTGGCCGCACGATTCGCGATGGCGCCATAATCCTGCGCGATGGTGGTCAGCGGCGGACAGGTGTAGCGCGAGAACGGGTGGTCATCCTGCCCCGCGATCCGCATGACGCAATCCTTGCCGTGGCCAACCCGCAGCCCCAACTCATAGGCCGCTGACAGCATCCCGATGGCTAGACGGTCGTTCGAGCACAGCACTGTATCCGTCTCAAATGCACCGGTTGAGATCAGCCGCCCGCCCTCGGTCGCGCCGATCTCTTCGAAATTCCATCCCTCGCCGGGCACTTGATAGATATGCGGTGCAAAGCCGTGCCGCTCCATCGCCTCTAGATAAGCCTGACGGCGTTTATTGGCATTGGGGTTGCTGGGTGTCTTCATCTCGAAAAAGCAGGGCGGCTCTCCGCTGCGGCACAGATATTCGACAATCAACTCCACACTTTGAAAATTGTCGGTACCCACGAAAGCCTCACAGACCCCTTCGACATTGGCGTCAAAGGTCACGACGGGCACATCCCGGCAAAAGCGCGCGATCGCCTCCCGGTCCGAGGCTTTGCCGAAGGGCGCCAAAAGCACGCCCGCAGGTTTCAGCGCCCGAAGCGAGTCGAGATTGGCCCGCTCTTGCGCCGGGTTGCCGTGCGAGCTGAGCAAGATCGGACTATACCCCGCCGCCAGACAGGCCAGTTCCACCTCGCGGCCAATCTCGGAAAAGAACGGGTCGGAGAGGTTGGGCACGACAACGCCGATGTTGCGGGTTTTGCGGCGGTTTTGGTTCACCGCATAGACATTGGGGCGATAGTCATGCTGGCTCAGCGCCGCTTCAATCTTCTCGCGGGTCGAGCGCCGTACGCTGTCGGGATCGTTAAAGTATTTCGACAGCGTGGGCCGGGAAATGCCACTTACAGCGGCAAACTCCTCCATATTGCGGATTTTTTGCTGCCCCATCTTAACCCTCCCTTGACGTAACGCTGCGCGCGTAAACTAAAGTCAATATAGAGATAAGTTCGGCCAGCCAGCAAGGGTCTGTTGACGGCAGGCTTTCCATGGCCGTCGCCAAAGCCAAACTGCCACCAGCCTTTAGGGGATTAGCCCGCCTTTCCTGATTGCGCTGCTGCACGCGCCAGCGCTTCGATCCCTGCCCAATCCTGCGCGTCGATCAGTTTCTTCGGGGCCACCCAACTGCCGCCCGCGCAAAGCACATTGGGCAGGCTCAGGTAGCTTTCCACATTGCCCGGGCTAACGCCGCCAGTCGGGCAGAAGGTGATCTGCGGTAGCGGTGCGCCGATGGCTTTGACCGCAGGCGCCCCGCCAGAGGCTTCGGCGGGGAAGAATTTCAGCATGTCATAGCCACGTTCCAACAGCCGCATCGCCTCGCTCGCCGTGGCGGCACCGGCCAGCAGTGGCAGGTCTTCTTCCTCGCAGGCGGCGATCAGCGCATCTGTGGCACCCGGTGAGACGCCAAAGGTCGCCCCCGCCCGTTTCGCCGCGCGCACGTCTTCGGGGGTGATCAGCGTTCCCGCCCCCACATGGCCGCCCGTGACTTCGGCCATGGCCGCAATCGCGTCGAGTGCAGCAGGCGTGCGCAGGGTCACTTCCAACGCAGGCAGCCCTCCAGCGATCAGTGCTTCGGCCAAGGGCCGGGCGTCGGCGACATCTTCGATCACCAGCACAGGCACGATCGGGGCAAGCGCACAGATTTCGCGGGTGCGACGGCTGGCGTCTTTTGCAGTAAGGGTCATGGATCAGCCTCCAAAAATGGTTGCGCCGGTGGTAGCAGAACCGACTGTGTCGCGGAACATAGCGAACAACTCGCGCCCCGTCCCGGCATGGTAAGCAGAAAGATCAGCGGTGACATTGGGACGGTCATCGAACCCTTCGGCCAGCACGTCAAGCGTACCGGCCACCGCGTCAACCCGCAGCATATCACCATTCTGCACCCGCGCGATGGGGCCGCCGTCGACCGCCTCGGGGCTGACGTGGATCGCTGCGGGCACCTTGCCCGAGGCCCCCGACATGCGGCCATCGGTGACCAGCGCGACCTTCTGACCGCGCCCCTGAAGAATCGACAGAAGCGGCGTCAGGCTGTGCAACTCGGGCATACCGTTGGCCTTTGGCCCTTGGAAACGGACGACAACGATCACGTCGTCGGTCAGCTCGCCCGCTTTAAACGCTGCCTTCACCTCATTCTGATCCGCAAAGACCCGCGCCGGGGCTTCGATGATGTGGTGTTCGGGCGCCACGGCAGAGACTTTCATGCAAGCGGTGCCAAGCGATCCGGCCATGCGCCGCAACCCGCCAGTGGGCTGGAAAGGATCGCTGGCGGGGCGAAGGATCTTCTCGTTCAGGCTTTCGCCCGCGCCCTTCTCCCAAACCAGGCCATCGGCCTTTAGCTTCGGCTCGGAGGTGTAATGCTCCAACCCCTGCCCGGCGACGGTATGGGTGTCGGGGTGCAGATGACCGGATTTCAGCAATTCACCGATCATATAGCCAAGCCCCCCGCCGCGTGGAAATGGTTCACATCGGCCAGACCGTTGGGATAGACCCGTGCCAGCAGCGGCGTGATGTCGGAGATGTCCGAGAAATCCTCCCAATCCAAAATGATCCCCCCGGCCCGCGCCATGGCGATAAGGTGGATCAGCAGATTGGTCGACCCGCCCGTGGCATTGAGCCCGACGATCCCATTCACGAACGCTTTTTCATCAAGGATCGAAGCCACGGGCGTGTAGTCATTGCCCAGAGCGCTCAGCGCCAGCGCCCGTTTCGCGCCCTCTTGGGTCAGCGCATCGCGCAGCATGCCGTTCGGTGGCACAAAGCTTGCCCCCGGCAGGTGCAGCCCCATGAACTCCATCAACATCTGGTTGGTGTTGGCGGTGCCGTAAAAGGTGCAGGTGCCCGGCCCGTGATAGGCGGCCATCTCGGCGGCCATCAGCGCATCGCGCCCGACTTCGCCCGCGGCAAACTGCTGGCGCACCTTGGCCTTTTCGTCATTCGACAGCCCGCTTTCCATCGGCCCGGCGGGCAGGAAGACGGCTGGCAGATGCCCGAACGCCTGCGCCGCGATCACCAGCCCCGGCACGATCTTGTCGCAGACCCCAAGGAAAACCGCCGCGTCAAAGGTGTTGTGGCTGAGTGCCACCGACGCCGCCAGGGCAATCACATCGCGCGAAAACAGCGACAGTTCCATCCCCGCCTCGCCTTGGGTCACCCCGTCGCACATCGCAGGCACACCGCCCGCTACCTGCGCGGTGCCGCCTGCGGAACGTACCGCGTCGCGGATCAAATCAGGGTAACGCTCAAACGGCTGATGCGCCGAGAGCATGTCGTTGTAGGTGGTCACGATCCCGAGGTTGCCTGCGCTGGTGGTCGCCAGCCGATCCTTGTCTTCGCCAGACGCGGCATAGGCATGGGCCTGTCCGCTACAGGACAGATGCGCGCGGGCCGGTCCCTTGGCGCGGGCGGCTTCCATTCGGTCGAGGTAGGGGCGCCGGGTCGCCTCACTGCGGGCGATGATACGGTCGGTGACGCGGTCAATCGTGGAATGCAGGGTCATTGGTCGTCCTTTCGTGTGATCTCGCGCCAGCGGCGGCCGTCGCGGTGCATCAGCATCAGCGCCTCTTCGGGGCCTGAGCTGCCGGGGTCATAGGGGTACGGGGGTTGCCGGGTCTCTTCCCAGCCGTGAATGATCGGATCGGCCCAAGCCCAAGCGGCTTCG
Source organism: Sulfitobacter profundi (assembly GCF_042661425.1). Lineage (NCBI taxonomy): Bacteria > Pseudomonadati > Pseudomonadota > Alphaproteobacteria > Rhodobacterales > Roseobacteraceae > Sulfitobacter > Sulfitobacter profundi. The sequence continues at coordinate 983,174 of NZ_JBHSWA010000001.1, forward strand.
ACCTCGTCCCCGCGCATGAACAACGTCTGATCGCCGCGGATCACGTCCATGATTAGCCGCTCATAGGCGTCTTGCGGGGTGGCCTGTTCGCCCAAAGCATCGGCAAAGGTCATATCCAGCGACACTTCGGCCAGACGCATGCCACCGGGGCCGGGGTCTTTGATGGTGTTGCGCAGGGTGATGCCTTCGTCAGGCTGCAGGCGGATGATCAGGGCGTTGCCTTTATGGCCCTCCATCGCCGGGAAGATCATATGCGGCGGGTCGCGGAAGATCACTGCGATCTCGGAACTGCGGCCACGCAGTTTTTTGCCCGTACGCAGATAGAAGGGCGTGCCCGCCCACCGCCAATTGGCAATCTTTACCTTCATGGCGACGAAGCTTTCGGTGCGGCTGTCGGGGTCGCCCGCATGATCGCAGTAGCTGCCCTCGCCCTGCGCGGCGCGGTATTGGCCGCGGGCGATGTCCTTCTGGACGACCGGCTCCAACGCCTCGATCACCTTCACCTTCTCATCACGCACCGCGTTGGGGTCAAAACGCGAGGGCGGCTCCATCGCCGTCAGACACAAAAGCTGCATCAAGTGGTTTTGCACCATGTCGCGCATGGCGCCGGATTTATCGTAATACTCCCCCGCCCTTCAACGCCGAGGCTCTCGGAAACCGTAATCTGAACATGGTCGATATGGGTGGAATTCCACAGCGGCTCCCAAAGGGCATTGGCGAAACGCAGCGCCATGAGGTTCTGCACCGTCTCTTTGCCGAGGTAATGGTCGATGCGGTAAATCTGGCTCTCATCGAAATTGGCGCGCAGATCGGCGTTCAGCGCCTGCGCGGTTTCCAGATCATGGCCAAAGGGCTTTTCGACGACGATCCGGCTGTCGGCGGTGGCGATGCCGTGGTCATGCAGCTTGCCGCCGATCGTCCCGAACAGCGACGGCGAGACCGAGAGGTAGAAAGCCCGCACGACATCGTCGCGCATCAGGTCTTTGAGATCCGCCCAGCCCGCATCGCCCGAGGCATCCACGCGCACGTAATGTACCATGCCAAGGAACCGCTCCAAGGCGACGCTTTCTTGCGCGAGCTTGGGGGCGAACTCCAGCAGGCTGTCGCGGATCATCTTGCGAAAGGCATCAGCATCAAGCTCGGAGCGGGCCGCGCCGACGATCCGTGCGCCTTCGGGCATCTGGCCGACGGTGAAACGGTGGAACAGACCGGGCAGGATCTTGCGCCGGGCAAGATCGCCGGTCGCGCCGAAAATGACAAGGTCGAAAGGGTCAACGGGGATTACGCGCGATACCATGGGGTCAGCCCTCCTGCCTGCGTTGATGCGCGGCGGCACCATGTTTTCGACTGCTCAAAGCCATCGCCATCCCTCCTGCGCCCTCCTCAGGGCGGCCAATGGTAGCGCTAACATATCTGAGCGAAAAAGATAGGCGGTTCTTCAACATTTCATATTTCCTCTACCCAAGGCGCGTTCGCCCCGGCGCGCGAAACGGTCACGGCGGCGACGCGCGCGCCATAGGCCAGCGCCTCGGTCAACACTTCGGGCGAAAGGGTGGCGAGCGCGGATTTATGGAGCTGACCCAGCTCAGACATCTTTGCCAAAACGCCTGCGTTGAAGGTATCGCCCGCCCCCACCGTATCGACGATTTCGGCTTTCACGGCAGGCACTTGCACCTCCTCACCATTGGCGAGATAGCCCATTGCCCCCTCGCCCCCACGGGTCAGGATGACAACCGACGGCCCCTTGGCCAACAACTCGGCCACCTTATCGCGCAGCGACAGGGGCGCCGGGTTGATCCAGTTCAGATCCTCATCCGATACCTTCACGATGTCCGACAGCGCCAGCATCCGGTCGAGCCTTTGGCGGTACCGCTCGATATCCTTGATGAAACCGGGGCGGATGTTGGGGTCGATCATCACCGCACGGCCTTCGGCGTTTCGCGCCAGCAGATCTGCATAGGCATCCGCGCCCGGCTCGCAAGCCAAGCTGATCCCGCCGAAATACAGCGCCGAGACTTCAGCCGAGAGCGCGGGCATATCCCCCGGCGTGATCATGCGCCCGGCCGAGTTTTCGTCATAGAAATCATAGGTCGCATGGCCACCGACCAGCCGAACAAAGGCCAGCGTCGTCGGACGGTCGGACACCACCAGATGCGAGACATCCACATGGCTGGCCTTCAGCCCATCGACCAACTGCCGCCCGAACATGTCAGACGACAGGCCCGAGAGCATCCCCACCTGCGCCCCGAGCCGCCCCAAGGCGATGGCCGTATTAAAGACCGCTCCGCCCGCATGGGGCACAAAGCCGTCGGGGCCTGCGGTGGTTGGGGTTGGGATCATATCGATCAGGGCTTCTCCGCAGCAAAGGATCATCTGTCAGCCTTTCAAAAATGCGTCGCGGTCGACGAGGAAACGGTCCGAAAGCGGCAGGCTTGCCGCGCCAAGCGCGCGGGCGTCGCTGCCGACGGTCCCTTCGCGCAGGGCCGGAAGGGTGACGCCCGGCAGGGGCTGGGCGGCAAGATGGCGGCGGGTGCGCGCCACCAGATCCGCGCGAATTGTCTCAGGAAATGATCCATCGATCATCACCGTGTCAAAATCGATCAAGCATGTTGCGGCGCGGACCGCCTGCGCCAGCGCCTCGGCAGTGCTGTCGAGCCATGGGTCCAGAATGCCGGCGGAAAGTTCCCAAGCCGCCAGATCGCTCCACGGGGCGCGGCGAGTCTCTCCGGCCTCCTGCAACGCCGCCTCCAAGACCGCCAAAGATGCCACATCGACCAATTGCCGAGGCACGCCCCCGACCAGCGGCATGGAGCCGAGCGCCCCCGCATTGCCGCTTTTGCCGGTGTAGAGTTTGCTATCCAGCACCAGCCCACCACCCACGAAATAGCCGATGTAGAAATACAGAAAATCGCGCGGCTTGTTCTGCGCACCAAAAACCAGTTCGGCCCCGCAAGCGGCAGAAGTGTCATTGCAAATGGAGATCGGTAGATCGAGCACCTCCGCCAAAGCGGCTTCGATATCAAAGTCCTGCCACGCGCTCAGATCGCCGCCCGCAACCTCCCATTCCCACATGCCAAACGGCAGGGCGACCCCCAGTCCCGCCACCCGCGCCTGCTGGTCAGCGGTCAAAGAGGCGAGCGTGTCCTGCAAAGCGCGCCGCGCAAATTCCATGACCGCAGCGGGGGTGGGATGGGCATAGACCTCGCTGCTGCGGCGCGTCACTTGGCCTTCGAAGTCGGTCAGGATCAACGCGACACTGCGCCGCCCGACCTTTAGCCCCAGAAAGAAGGCCCCCTCCGCGTTTAGGCTGATCGGCACCGAAGGCTGCCCCACCCGGCCCCGCACCCGCGCGCCTTTTTTCAGCAGTCCATCCGCTTCGAGGGCGCGCATAATGACGGATACAGTCTGCGCCGACAGGCCAGTGAGCCGGGCAATCTCTGCCTTGGATGTAGGGCCGCTGCGCCGGATAAGCGACAGGACGAGCCGTTCGTTATAGGCCCGCATCCCGCTCTGGTTCGAGCCGCGCGCGGTCCGGTCGGCGAATGTCTGTAGCTGCTGCAAACTGGCCTCCCCTCCGGTTCATGCGGCGTCTCGAAGAGACAAATCCCAAATGGGAGGGGGTGAGTCAACGATTAAATCAATCTAATTTACTTATTGGCAAGGAAGAGCCGCCTGCCCCTGTGGCAAACGGCCCATTTTCGCGCTTAACCGGCCACCGTGATGCCGATCTTTCCCATGTGAGATTTCTCAAGAAAGGCTTCCTGCGCCTTTTTAAGGTCTTGCAGCGCATAGCTTTCCGCGACGACAGGCCGGATTTCTCCGCGTTCGATATACCCCACAAGGTCGGCAAAAACGCTCGGTTCCTGCCGCGTGCTCCCCATGAGGGTCAGATCTTTGAGGTAGAGCGTGCGCAGGTCCAACTCGACGATCGGCCCGGCAATCGCGCCCGAGGTCACATAGCGCCCGCACGTCACCAGCGCATCAAGCAGCTTGGGCCAACGCGCCCCGCCAACAAGGTCGAGCACCACATCAAAGGCATCCTCCGGCAGCGCCGCATCCCGGTCGAGCGTCTCATCCGCGCCGAGCGCCTTCAGCGCCTCCATCTTGCCGGGGCTGGTCACCGCCGTCACATGCGCCCCGCGCCGTTTGGCCAGTTGCACCGCAGCCGAGCCGACGCCGCCAGAGGCGCCGGTGATCAACACACGCTCCGCCCCCAATGCCGCGCGCTGGATCATCCCTTCGGCAGTCGAAAAGGCGCATGGAAAAGAAGCGAGTTCGAGGTCCGTGAGTGCGCTGTCGATCCGTAGCGCATTGCTGGCCTCGGCGGTGGCGTATTCGGCAAAACCGCCATCCCGTTCCGATCCGAAGGTGACCAGGTCATCCGGCCCCGCCCCCGCAGGGCTGTACATGGGCCGGATCAGAATCCGCTCGCCAATCCGCCCCTCATCGACGCCCTCGCCCACGGCCACGATCTCTCCGCAGCAATCGGCGCCTTGGATGCGCGGAAAGCTCAAGGCGCCGGACCAGCCGCCATCGGCGTCCGAGGCGCCGTCGTAGCCCTCGCTCGCCGCCGACCCGGTATCGCCTCGCACCGCTTTGGAATACCAGCCCGTGCGCGTGTTTACATCCGTGTTGTTCACCGCCGCCGCGCCGACGCGGACCAAAACCTCTCCGGCTGCGGGCTTTGGCACCGCAACGTCTTCGCGCCACTCCAGTTTGTCCAAGCCGCCGTGGCCGGTCAGCCGCATGGCTTTCATCGTCTCTGGTAGGGTCATCGCTTCGGCTCCTTCGAGTGTAGAATGATTACTCTACTTGCGTAGGTAGAGGGCTCCCTACATCGTCAAGCATGACAGATACCCAAAGCAAAATCGCCGCCGGGCTTGAGCGTGCCTTTGCCGCCCGCGGTTTCGCCGAACCCAGCGTCGAAGACCTGCGCGATGCGGCGGGGGTAAGCCTGCGCACCCTCTACAAATACACCCCTTCCCGCGCTGAAATGGTGCTGGCGGCATTGGAAAATCGCCAACAGCGGTACCTCGCGCTGGTCTTCGACGACCTACCGCAGGCACCCGCCGACGCGCTGGAGGCGATCTTGGCGCGTGTCGGGCAGTGGATGGAAACGGAAACCTCTCACGGCTGCCTGTTCCATGCCGCCGTCGCCGCCGACCCCGGCAGCGACAGCCTGCGCGCCCTGCTGACGCGGCACAAGGCCGAGGTCGCGGCCAAGGCCGCCGCGGCCACCAATCTGGCGGGGGCCGAGACGGCTTTATTGCTCATCATCGAAGGGCTCACGCAGACTTGGCCGCTTCGGGGGCGGAGGCCGTGACCGCCGCGCAGCGTTTGGCGCAGGCGCTTTCGCGTCATCCAGAGGCTTGCGTGGGGGTATAATTAGGTATACCGGTCTACCTACCCGCAGGAGAGACCATGCCAAAGGTCCCCAGACAACGCCCCGCCCATGATCGGCTGATGCAGGCCGCGCAGGAGCTGTTTTACAACCACGGCATCAGTGCCACGGGGATCGACGCCATCGTCGCCCGTGCGGGCGTGGCCAAGAAAAGCCTCTACAACAACTTTTCCTCCAAAGCCGATCTGGTGAGCCAATGCCTAGAGGCGCGGCACGCGGAGTGGCTTGCGCTTTACGCCGAGCGGGCCGCTGCCGCACAGACACCTCAGGCGCGGGTCTTGGCCGTCTTCGACGCCTATCAGGATCATGCAGAATGCGCCTATGAGCGCGGCTTTCGGGGATGTGGCCTGTTGAACGCGGCGGCAGAGCTTGAGGCAGGCGATGCCGGGCGCGACGCGGTGCGCCAGCACAAAGAGGAGGTGGAGCGCATCTTGGCCCAGCACCTTGCCGAATTATTGCCCGAGGCCCCGGACCGCGCCGCCGCCACCGCCGCGCATCTTGCGTTTCTGTTGGAAGGCGCGATGGCCCGCGCCGGGCTTGAAGGTGACAGCCGCCGGGTGCGCACGGCGCGCGCGATGGCCGAAGATATGCTAAGGACGCTTACGTGATACTGGGCCACCGCTGGGGCGTGATCGCCATCCTTTTCGCGGCCGTCGTCTGGGGCACCACCGGCGCCGCCGCCACCTTTGCCCCCGACGTGAGCGCCGCCGCCATTGGTGCTGCGGCCATGGGTCTGGGCGGGATCGCGCAGGCCCTTTGGGCCGGGCGCGGCATCCTGAACCAGCGTGCGCGGCTCTGGCAGCAGCGCCGCCTGCTGGTCATCGGCGCAGTGACGGTAGCGGTCTATCCGCTGGCCTTTTACGGCGCCATGCGGCTGGCGGGGGTGACGGTGGGCACGGTCATCACCATCGGCTCTGCGCCGCTGCTCTCGGCGCTGATCGAGTACCTTCTGGATCGCCGCCGCCTGACCCTGCGCTGGTCCCTTGGCGCGGCGGTGGGGCTGATCGGCATGGGGCTGATCTGTTTGGCCGAAAACGCCGCCCATGGGGAAACGCTGCGCGCGCCATCGGTTCCCTTGGGCGTCTTGCTGGGCCTGATCGGGGGCTTCACCTACGCGCTTTATTCGTGGAGCGCGCGCAAGATGATGCTGCAAGGCACCGGCTCTACCGTGGCCATGGGAGCGACCTTCGGGCTGGGTGGGCTGCTGCTGATGCCGGTACTGCTGGTCTCGGGCGGGGCTTTTCTGGCGTCATGGAACAACGCCGCCGTGGGGCTTTATATGGCCGCTGTGCCGATGTTTTTGGGCTATATCGCCTTCGGCTACGGCCTTGCCCGGGTGGAGGCAAGCATGGCCACCGTGATCACCCTGTTCGAGCCGGTCGTCGCCGCGGTACTCGCCGTGGTCATCGTGGGCGAACGCCTTCCCCGCTTGGCTGGATCGGCGTGGCGCTGGTGATTGGCTGTCTTGCCATCATCACCCTACCCTTGCCATCACGGCTGCGCCGCGGCGTGCCTGCGCAGCCGCCGGGTGTCGCTTGACGGGCCGCCGTCGCTACAGCTGATCCGGCGGCGTCTCTCCCCGGAAAAAGTGATCGAGGTTGTCCAGCGCCTTGAACCCCATCGCATCGCGGGTGGCCACGGTGGCGCTGCCGACATGCGGCATCATCATCACGTTGTCATGGGCGGCAAAGGCCGGATTGCCGCCCGGCTCGGTCACGAAACAATCCAGCCCCGCCGCGCCGACATGGCCCGAGGTCAGCGCCTCAAGCAGCGCCGCCTCATCCACCAGATTGCCGCGCGCGGTGTTGACGATTACGCAGCCCTTGGGCAGACGCGCCAGCCGTGCTGCGTTCAAAAGGCCGACGGTTTCGGGTGTGGCCGGGCAGTGCAGCGATAGGAAGTCCGACACCGCCAGCAGGTCGTCCAAGTCGGCGTGATAAGCCGCGCCCGCCTCCTCCTCCGGGTTCAGAGGGCGGCGGTTGTGGTAATGAATCTCCATATCCAGCCCGCGCGCCTTGCGGGCAAAGGCGCGGCCCACGCCGCCCATACCGATGATCCCGAGCCGCGCACCGGAGAGCTGTTTGCCGACCAGCATCGCGGGCGACCACGACTGCCACTGCCCGCTGCGCACAAGCTGGTCCCCCGCCACCGCATGCCGCGCAGCCCCCAGCATCAGCATCAGCGCCAGTTCTGCCGTGGCATCCGACAGAACGCCGGGCGTGTTCGTCACGACAATTCCCCGCGCCTTGAGGCTGGGCAGGTCGCAGTGATCCACCCCGACGGAGTGGTTGGCGATGATCTTGAGCCGGGGGTCAAGCTGGGCCACCACATCGGCGCTGAAATGCTCGGAGTGACAGGGGATCATGCCATCGACCCGCGCGCTCATCGCGATGATATCCTCGGCGCTGCCGGGTGCGTCAGCCGGATCCCAGATCACCTCATAGTCACGCCGCGCCCGGTTGAGCGTGGCGTCAGAAAGCTGCCGGGTGATCCAGATGACAGGCTTGCCCATGGGTCAGTCCCGATCCTTCCGACTGGAGGTGAAGAAATCATAGGCCACGAAGGCCAGCGTCACCGCGACAATGATGATCAGATCAATGCTGGGCACCTCAACCGCGAGGATCAGCAGAAAGATCGCAATCGCGGCAAAGGCGAAAAGAGCAAGTAAACGGTTCATGTTTCAATCCTCATTGGGTTGCGCCATCGGCCCAGTCGAAAAGCCATTGTGCGCTGCGCATCAGACGGCCGTCTTGGCCGTGTCCGCCGACCAGTTGCACGCCCATCGGCAGCCCGTCTTCCGATGTCATCAAAGGCACGTTCACACAGGGGCTGCCACAGAGCGTCCATAGCCCGTTGAAAATCGGATCCCCGGTCGTGTCCAACCCGTGCGGTGCGGGGCCGGTGGCCGATGGGCACAAAAGCACGTCGCAGCGGGTCAGCAATTCTTCCAGCGCGGCGGTCAGCACCTTGGGCAGATCGCGGGCCGATTGGTAATCGCGGGCCAGTACCTTGTTGCCCGCCTCCATCGCCTCGCGGGTTGCGGATGAGAGCAATTCGGGAGCATCGCGCAAATAGGGGTAATAGTGATAGGCCATTTCGGCAAAGTTGATGCGTTTGCGCGCCTCGGCCGCCCCGTTGAAGACCGCCGGAAGCGGCAGCTCAAACGCCTGATCGCCGAGCGCTGCGACCAATTCTTCGAAAGCCGCGTGAAGCTGCGGGTCGGCATCCTCCCACCCCGGCGGGCGCACGAAACCAAAGACCGGCGGGATCGGCGGCGCGGTGGTGGTCTGCACCAAAAGCGCGGGCTTGGGGGCAAGTTCGGTGGCGCTGTCTTCGGGGTCATGGCCAAATAGCACCTCGGCCAGCAGCGCCGCACCGGCGGGATCGCTGGCAAAGATACCAATGGTGTCGAGCGAGGGTGACTGCGTCAGCACCCCCGGCGCGGGATCGCGCCGAAGGTCGGTTTGAAGCCGGTGACCCCACAATAGGACGCAGGCCGGATCACCGAGCCGCCCGTCTGCGTGCCGATGGCCAGCGGCACCATGCCATCCGCCACAGCCGCCGCCGAACCTTGGGACGAGCCGCCGGGGCTATGCGCCGGATTATGCGGATTGGTGGTCTTGCCCGGATGCATGAAGGCAAGCTCGGTCGTGACCGTCTTGCCCATGATGATCGCGCCCTCGGCCTTGAGCCGCTCCACGATGAAAGCATCGCGCAGCGGCACGCGCCCCTTGTCTTGGGCCGCGCCGTTCTCAGTCGGGATGCTGCGGGTGTCGATCACGTCTTTCAGCCCCACCGGCAGCCCGTGCAACCGCCCAAGCGGTCGGCCCGCCCGACGATAACTGTCGAGCGTGCGGGCCTGTGCGCGGGCGAACTCGGGATCGAACCACGCCCAAGCGCCCACGACTTCCTCGCGCGCTTCGATCCGCGCGATGTAGCTTTCGACCAGCGCCAGCGCGTCCAGCGCGCCGCTCGCCAAGCGGTCCCGCAGTTCGGTCACGCCAAGTGCTGCCGCTGCGGTCATCCTTGGCTCAGCGCCCATAGAACACCTCCGGCAGGTAGAAGACGATCTGCGGGAAGACATACATCAGCACCATCGACAGGATCACGCAGAAGAGGAACGGCATCACGCCCGCGAAAATCTGCGTCAGACGCAACTCGGGCGGGGCGATCCCCTTGAGGTAATAGGCCGACATGGCCATCGGTGGCGTTAAGAAACTGGTCTGTAGGTTCAGCGCCACGAGGATGCCAAAGAACAGCGGATCAATCTCGAACACCGCCAGCAGGGGCAAGAAGATCGGCACGAAGATGATGATGATCTCGGACCATTCCAGCGGCCAGCCCAGCAGGAAGATGATGAGCTGCGCAAGGATCAGGAACATGATCGGCGACAGGTTCAGCGACTGCACGAACTCGGAAATCACATGCTCCCCCCAAGGTAAGAGAACACCGCCGAGAAGGTGTAGGAGCCGACGAAAAGCCAGCAAACCATCGCCGTGGTGCGCACCGTGAGATAGACACTCTCGCGCATTCGCTGCCATGTCATCGCGCGGTAAATGAAGGCGAGGAATATGCCGCCCAATGCGCCGATCGAGGCCGCCTCTGTCGGGGTGGCGAGGCCGAAGAGGATCGAGCCCAGCACCGCGAAGATGAGGAAGGCAAGCGGCAGGAAGGATGTGGCAATCATCAACAAGAGCTTGCCCATCGGCATATCCGGCACTTCATCCGCCGTAGGCCGCGGAGCGGAGGACGGCTGCAAGAGCGAGCGCCCGATGATGTAGACGAGATAGAGCCCGACCAGCGTCAGCCCCGGCAGCAGCGCCGCCGCATAGAGCCGCACGATGGAGACATTCGTTGCCGCCGCATAGACGATCAGCATGATCGACGGCGGGATCAGGATGCCCAACGTGCCACCCGCGCAGATGATGCCCGCCGCAAAGGACGGATCATAGCGGGCCTTCAACATCGCCGGCAGCGCCAAGAGGCCCATCAGCGTCACAACAGCACCGACGATCCCGGTAGCGGTCGCGAAAAGTGCGCAGGTGATCAACGCCGCGACCCCCATGGAACCGGGGATGTTCTTCGACGCGATGTTCAGCGTGGTGAAAAGCCGGTCGACGATATTTGACCGCTCCACGATATAGCCCATGAACAAGAACAGCGGCACGGCGGTCAGCACTTCGTTCGACATCACCGTAAAGGTCTGGTTCACGAAGAGGTCGAATATTCGGTTGTTGAATAACCCCTCGAACCACGTCGTCCATTGCTCCCATTGCCCGGCCCCCTCGTCCAGCCGGTCAAAGCTGCGCCACATGCGGCGCGCGTCGAAATAGGCGTAGTAGCCAAAGCCGATGCCCATCGCCATCAGCGTGAAAGCAATCGGAAAGCCCAGAAAGACGAAGACGATGAAGAGCCCGAGCATCATCAGGGCAATTTGCGGATCGGTCATGTGATATGGTCTTTCTCGGCCTTGTTGGCTTCGCGCATCATGAGGTCTTCGGTTTCAAAGACATCTTCCTCTGCTTCGAGCCAGTAATTTGAGCGGATTGCGATAAGACAGCGGCAAACCTGTGCAATGCCTTGGATGAACAGCAGGATCCCCGCCGCCACGATGATCGCCTTGAATTGATAGATCGGCACGCCCGCCGGGCTGTTGACCGACACTTCGCCATATGACCAAGATCGGGCGGCGTATTTCCATCCCGCGAGGATCAGCGCCGTGACCCCGGGGAAAAAGAAGATGATGTAGAGCACGAGATCGATCATGCCTTGGGTGCGCGGCTGGAACAGCCGGTAGAGGAAGTCCCCCGCACATGGCCGCCCCGCGACAGCGTATAGGCCCCGCCCATCATAAAGAGCGTGCCATACATGATGAAGGACACGTCCAGCGCCCAAGCGGTCGGGTTGTTCAGCACATAGCGCACAAAAACTTCGTAGCCCGTGCCGATCGACATCAGCAGAATGAGCCAAGCGAAAGCCTTGCCGAACCATGCGGAAAGGTTATCGGCGAACCGAATGAAAGATATCATGATGTCCCCAGTGTCTCGTAGAGCCCCCGGCGCATGGTGGCGCCGGGGGCCTCATTACTTGCGGGTATGCGTGATCACATTTTGATCTTGCCGGGGAAGTAATGCTCATAAGCAAGCCCGTAGTCCGGCGAGTTCATCAACTCGTAATAGGCCACGCGGTCGACCCATTCGCGCTGACTGTCGAGGGTCTTTTTCATGAAGGGATCGGATTCCAGCTCGGGGATCAACTCGTCCCATGCTTTGAGCTGCGCATCGAGGATATCTTTCGACGTCCGCCGCACGTTCACGCCCGCTTCGTTTTGCAGGAATTGCAGGTCCGCCGAATAGCGGTCCATCGCCTTGGCCGTGTTCGCGGTCGAAACCGCTTCCACAGCGTATTTGAGGATCGCTTGAAGATCAGGGTCGAGGTCTTCGAGGAACATCTTGGAGAACAGGAATTCAAAGCTCTCAGACGCTTGGTGATAGGACGACAGATAGTAGTTCTTGGCAACGTCCTGTGCGCCGAAATCCTTGTCCGATGAGGGGTTGTTGAACTCAAAGGCGTCGATCACGCCCCGCTCCATCGCGGGTACGATTTCACCGCCCGGCAACTGTGCAACAGACATGCCCAGCTTGGCCATCAGATCGGCGGCCAGACCCACGGTGCGGTACTTGAAGCCTTGCAGGTCATCGACCGTATTGACCTCTTCTTTGAACCAACCAAAGGGCTGCGCGAACATCGGGAAGCCCATATAGCCCACAACGTCGAGGCCCATGATATCTTGCGTCAGCTCGTTATAAAGCTCCTGACCGCCGCCTTGGTAGAACCACGACAGCATGGTTGTGGCAGAGCCGCCAAAGACCGGCCCCGTGCCAAAGAGCGACGCAGCTTTGTTTTTGCCGTACCAATAGACGGGCACGGAATGCGCCGCATCAATCAAACCGTCGTTCACCGCATCAAGCACTTGGAACGCAGCAACAACCGCGCCCGCAGGCAGCACGTCGACCTTGAGACGCCCTCCTGACATCTCCTCCACCCGTGTCGCGTAATCGCGGGCAAAGTCTTGCCAGATGTTGGCGTCATTCCACGACGTCTGCATCTTGATGACGATCGGCGCTTGGGCCAACACCGCCGGTGCGGCCAGCATGCTCCCGGTAGCGGCCCCCCAGCAAGTGCGGACTTCGTCAGGAACGAACGTCGATTGAACTTTTTAGTCTCAGTCATATTTCCTCCTCCCAGAGTGGCCGCCCCTTTGCTTACTTTGAAATACGCTTTCGGTCGGGCGGCCCGAGATCAGAGACTAACCGAAAGATCTCATTTGGCAAGAATTGTCCGCAGGCGTCTCATCAACTGCAACTTTATTGTGCAACTGACACACGAAACGACACTCTGCGCCGGGTCCGAGCATGCCTGATTTCGCAGGGTTTGGCGGGGCTATTACATGCCCCGCCCCACCTCACACGGCCCAGTGAAAACCGGTTTCTTCCTCGGACCGCTGCCAGAGTTTGACCATCGTGGCGTTGTCATAGGCATAGGGCTCCAGCGATCCGCGCCCGACCGGGCCGACCATCTCCATTCGGCCTGTGGGGCCGTAAAGCGCGCGCTGCTCCAGCCCGTTTTCGGTGGCGCACATGACCTCTGGATAGGCGCCCCGCTCTGCCGTTTGAACGATCGGCAGTTTCGACATGAGCCACCACGTGAACCGCGTCATCAGGCCACCGCTGGTGCTGATCAAAGAGGTGGCCGAGGCACCGGGGTGGCAGACATAGACCTCAACGTTCTTTCCCGCCTGCGCGACGCGGTCCTGCAATTCATAGGCAAACATCATCTGCGCCAGCTTGCTCTGACTATAGGCGGGGTTGGCGCGGTAGTTCTTGTCCCAGTTCATGTCGTCGAACTGGATGGTGCGCAGGCCCATCTTGTAGCCAAGGCTCGCCACCACCGCGATCCGGCCCGCGGTCTCTTCGATCCGGTCGAACAACAGCCCGCAGAGCAGGAAGTGGCCGTAGTGGTTGGTGCCCAACTGGCTTTCATGTCCCGCCTTGGTTAGCTGGCGGCTTGGCACCTGCGCGATGGCGGCGTTGCAGATCAGCGCGTCGATCCGGGGAACATCGCTCAGAACCTCTGCCGCAGCGCTGCGCACCGTGTCCAGATCGGCTAAATCCATGCGAACAAAGCTGACCTGCGCCGCCGCGCCATATTCGTCTTTCAGCTTTGCCACGGCCTCCGCCGACCGCTCTGTACTGCGGTTCAGCATCACGACCGCGGCACCTTTGCTCAGCAAGGTCCGCGCCGCTTGAAAACCGGCCCCCGCATTGGCCCCGGTGATCACAAAGGTCTTCCCCTCCAGCCTGCCAATCCGCTCAGGGGTCCAGCCGTGCGCGCCGAAAGTCTTGTCTGCCATGGTCTTGCTCCTTACCGTTAAAGAGGCATCGCGCCCCGTTGGCCTTGCAGATAAATCTCACAACCCAAGGGAAACAGGCCGGATCGTCGCGATTACTTGCCTGATCCTCTCACTCCTATTGCTTTCATCAAACAAGCGGCCCTAGATTGGGGCCATGAGCAAACAGCAAATCCGACATATCATCGAACAGCACAGCCAGCGCGACGGCCTGACCGAGACCGGCATCAAGGGCGTTCAGCTTTTCCAAGCGACCAGCGCGATCCCCTGTGTGCCAGCGGTCTATGAGCCCTGTGTCATCGCCATCGTCAGCGGCGCCAAGGAGGCTGTTTTGGACGGCAAGCGCTATGTCTATGACGACAGCCGCTATATGTGCTGCCCGATGTCGATGCCGGTCAAAGCGGGCACGCCAAGCGCGTCACCCCAAACCCCGCTTTATGGCGTCTTGATCGCCCTTGATGCGCGTTTGATGGCCGAACTATCGCTAGAAATGGAAAGCGCGGGAAGCCTCATCCCCCCGCCCCCGGCGATCTGCGGGCGGAGGGCATCAAGCTGGCCGCATGGGATGATGCCTTCTCTGACGCGCTGTTGCGTCTGTTGCAATTGGGTCAGAGCGAGACCGACCGCGCCGTGCTCTCCGATGCGCGTCTGCGTGAGCTATACTATGCTATTCTCAAAGGGGAGGCAGGGGTCTTTGCGCGGCGCGCCTTTGGGGCGGGCAATGCTGTTGCGCGGGCGATTTCGCATGTCGCCGCCCATTTGGACGCGCCCATCTCTATCGACGATATGGCCAAACGCGCCGGGATGAGCCGCGCGGTATTTCACCGCAAGTTCAAAAAGGTAACGACGATGTCGCCGATTCAGTTCGTCAAATCCATGCGGCTGAACAATGCCGCCATGAAAATCGCAGGCGGGAGCACGGTCGGCGAAGCGGCGATGGGTGTGGGCTATGTCAGCGCCTCGCAATTCAGCCGGGAATTCAAGCGCATGTATGGCCAATCCCCCGCGAATGGAGCGACGCACAGCAGATGGCCGCCGGGCTGGCGTAGAGGGGAACCGACAGCCCCCTCCGGGGCCTTGTTGATCCCTCTTTACGGTGTCAGCCGACAGAACAGACCCGCCGCCAGCTTGGCCCGCTCGGTCAGGCTGTCGATATAGATATGCTCTTGCAACGTATGCAGCCCCTTGCCGCGGACGCCGATGGAATCCAGCGTCGGCAGGCCCAGAAAACCGGTAAAGTTGCCGTCCGATCCGCCCCCGGCAGAGCTTCCGGTGATCTCGATCCCCAGTTCGCCCCCGATGTCTTGGGCAAGTTTCAGCATGGCCATCGTGCCGGGCTGGTCGGGCTCCCAAACCGGGCGGGTGACACCGCGGCGGATTTCCATGATCACGTCGCCCTCGTCCGAGTTCAGCGCCATCATCTTTTCCACGCCTGCGTCGAGTTGTTCTTGCGTCTTGGCCATGCTCAGCACCTCGGCATCGCAGACCGAGGACACGCAGTTGACCCATTGGCCCGCGTGAAAGACCCCAAGCGAAAAGGTGCAGTCCTCGGTCGTCATGCCTTCGATCGTGCCCACGGCCTTGGCCATTTCCGCGATGGCCGATCGGCCTTCGGACAGCGCCCAGCCCGCGTGACTGGGGCGGCCCCGCGTCTGAAGATTGAACCGCGCGATGGCATAGCGCCCGATCACCGCGCCGCCGTCGGGGCGCGCGGGTTCGGGGACGAGGATGTATTTGTGGCGCTTGGCCTCCTCTTCGATCAGCCGGCGGGTGGCGGGGGTGCCGATTTCCTCATCAGGGGTGAACAGCACCGTCACCGGCAGCGGCGTCTCGACCCCGGCGGCCAGCAGTTTGCGCAGCGCATCAAGATAGACGTAATTGCCGCCCTTCATGTCCATCAGGCCGGGCCCATAACAAATCTCGCCTTCGCGTTTGTAGGGCAGTTTGGCCAATGTGCCGATGGGGTGAACCGTGTCCATATGGCCCAGAAGCAGAATGCCCCCTCGCCCGCTTTGGGATGAGGCATCTCCGCGCGCAGGCTGTCGCCCAGCCCCATCGGGCTTGGGATACGCTCGGTCCGCGCGCCCAGGATCGCCAGATCGTGCTGCACCACATCCATCATGCGGTTCACCGCCGCCCCGTCGAATGTGGGGCTTTCGGTTTCAATCCAAGGGCGCAGCCCGGTGAGCATTTCTTCGGTATCAAAGGGCAAATCGAGCGGGTTGGTCATATTCAAATTCCTTTTCTCCGCCGCGCGACAGCAGGGCGAATGGCTTAAATCAAAGCGGGTGGGTGCAATGGCCTAGCTGCCGACCTTCGGCAGGCGCGTCTCAACGATCCTTGCATAGATCGAGGCACCGATGGGCAGAATGGCGTCATCCAGTACGAAACCGGGGTTGTGCAACGGCACGCTGCCCGCATGACCCACCCGGCAATAGGCGCCTGGCACCACCTTTAGCATATCCGCGAAATCCTCGGACCCGCTGGCCTGCTCGGTCGAGACATGGGCATTCTCGCCCCCCACCACACTGGCCGCCGCTTCGACATAGGCGGTGGTGAGTTCCGGATCGTTCATCAACACGTCAAAGACGTTGCGGATATCAACCGCGATCTCAATCCCATAGGCAGTGGCCATGCCTGCGCAGAGTTCGCGCATCCGGGCCTCGGCCATCTCGATCACGTCTTGGTGGAAAAAACGGATCGTGCCCGCGATGGTGGCGGTATCGGGCACCACGTTATAGGCCGAGCCCGCGTTGAATTTAGTGACAGACAGCACGATCGGCTTGGTCGGCGGGGTGTTGCGGCTGACCACGGATTGCAACTGCTGCACCAGCGCCGTGCCGATGACGATGGGGTCACGCGATTGATGCGGCATCGCCGCGTGGCTGCCGGTGCCTTTGACGGTGATGTCAAAGAAGGCCGCCCCGGCCATGGCCGCACCGGGGGTGACATTGACCACGCCGGGCTCTGAGTTTGGATCGTTGTGCATGCCGTAGATCTCGTCACAGGGGAATTTTTCGAAGAGCCCTTCCTCCAGCATCCGGCGCGCACCGCCCAACCCCTCCTCGGCGGGTTGAAAGATCAGCACCACGGTGCCGTCGAAATCCCGTGTCTCCGCCAAATAACGTGCGGCCCCCAGCAGCATGGTGGTGTGGCCGTCGTGGCCGCAGGCATGCATCCGTCCGGGGTTGGTCGAGGCATAGGGCACGCCGGAATCCTCCACAATCGGCAGGGCGTCCATATCCGCGCGCAGCCCCACACGGCGGTTGCCGCCGCCCGCGCCCTTAATGATGCCGACAACACCCGTGCCGCCCAGCCCTTCGTGCACCTCGTCCACGCCATAGGCGCGCAGCTTTTCGGCCACGATGCCCGCGGTGCGGACCTCTTCGAACCCCAGTTCGGGATGGGCGTGGATATCTTGACGGATGGCGGTGAGATCGGCGGCAAAGGCTTCGATCTTGGGAAGGACGGTCATGCGGTGGCTCCTGTCGTCATGGTAGCGCTGCCGAGCGCGCGATAGTTGGCAAAATCCCAATGGCGGCCGGGCGCCGCTTCGATCAGGTTGCGGGTGTAGTCGTGATGTGGATTGGCCAGCACATCGCCTGCGGGGCCGGATTCAACGACCTGCCCGCGCTGCATGACCAAGACCTCGTCACAAATCTGCGCCGCGACGCGCAGATCGTGGGTGATGAACAGCATGGCCACGCCGAACTTCTCTTGAATGTCGTCCAAAAGGTCGAGCACCTGTGCCTGAACGCTCACATCAAGCGCCGAGACGGCCTCATCCGCGACCAGCAGATCGGGTTTCATCGCCACCGCGCGCGCAATGGCGATACGCTGGCGCTGCCCGCCCGAGAACTGATGTGGATAGCGGTCGAGCGCATCGCGCGGCAGGTCCACCAGTTCCATCAGCTCAGCGGCATGGCGCATCGCTTCGGCACGCGGGGTGCCAAAATTGATCGGCCCTTCGCAAAGACTGCGCGCCACGGTCCAGCGCGGGTTGAGCGAGCGGTAGGGATCCTGAAACACGATTTGCAGATGTTTGCGGTGGTCGCGCAGTTGGCGGCGCGAGAGTTTGGCAATCTCGGTCCCCGCGACATTCACGCTGCCCGCAGTCGGATCAATCAGCCGCATGATGGCCCGTGCCACGGTGGATTTGCCAGAGCCGGATTCCCCCACGATGCCCAGCGTCCGCCCCGGCTTGATGGTAAAGCTGACATCCTGCGCGGCCTTGACCCCTTCGCTGCGGCGCAGGAAGCCGCCGCCGCCATAGGTCATATCAAGCCCGGCGACACGCACCACCTCGCTCTGCGCTGCCGCCGCCCTTGCGGGGCGCGGGGTGAGGTTTGGCACTGCCGTCAAAAGCGTGCGGGTATAGTCCTTTTGCGGATCGGTCAGGAGCTTTTCAATCGGCGCGCGTTCGACGATCTTGCCCTGCTGCATGACCGTCACGGTATCCGCGATCTCGGCCACCACGCCCATGTCGTGGGTGATGAAGAGAACGGCGGTGCCGTGTCGCTCTTGCATCTCGGCAATCAGTTTGAGGATCTGCAATTGCGTGGTCACATCCAGCGCCGTTGTCGGCTCATCCGCGATCAGCAGATCAGGGTCGAGGATCAGCGCCATGGCGATCATGATGCGCTGGCGCTGCCCCCGGAGAGCTGGTGCGGGAAGGCCGAGAAAATGCGGTTCACATCCGGCAAATGCACCTGATCCATCATGTCGAGCGTGCGTTTCTTAACCTCCGACTGACTGAGATCACTGTGCATGTTGAGCACTTCCATGATCTGCTCGCCCACCCGCAGCACCGGGTTCAGCGCGGTCATCGGCTCTTGGAAAATCATCGCGATGCGCCGCGCACGCAACTGGCGCATCTGGGCGTGGCTGGCGCTGGTGATCTCGAAGTCATCCAGCGTGATGCTGCCGCCCTGTACCTCTAGGGCCGATTTTGGCAGCAGCCCCATGGCCGCGAGCGAGGTCACGGATTTGCCCGAACCGGATTCACCCACCAAGCAATGCGTTTCGCCCGCCCGGATCGTCAGGTCGATGCCGTCAATCACCGGTTTGGCCTGTGGACGCCCGCTCAACCCAATGCGCAGATCGCGCACTTTGAGCACCTCACGCGCCTCCGAGAAGTCTTTGTTCTTGAACTGCATCTCTCAGCCCTCCCGTTTCTTCATGCGCGGATCGAGCAGATCGCGTGCGGTGTCGCCCAACAGGTTGATCGACAGGATGCAAAGCGACAGCAGCAGACCCGGCCAAAAGATCAGCCCCGGCTTGATCTGAAAGTAGGTCCGCCCCTCGGCCATGATGTTGCCCCATGTGGGGATCTCGGTGCTGACGCCCGCGCCAAGGAAGCTGAGGATCGCCTCGATCAGGATCGCCGAGGCGCAGATATAGGTGCCCTGCACGATCAGCGGTGCCATCGTGTTGGGCATCAGGTGCTGGATCAGGATTTTGGGCATGGAGGAGCCAAGCGCGATCGCGGCCTCGACATAGGGTTCCTCGCGCGCTGAGAGCACGACAGAGCGGACCAGCCGCACCACGCGCGGCACCTCTGGCACGGTGATCGCGATGATCACCGACCCAAGGCTCGGCCCATTCAGCGCCACCAAGGCAATTGCCAGCAGGATCGCAGGGATCGCCATCAGGCTGTCCATGATCCGCATGATGATGCTGTCGGCCATCCGAAAGAACCCCGCCACAAGGCCGATGGCCAAGCCGATGGCGACGCTGACCAGCGCCGCGCCGACGCCAATGAGCAGCGACACGCGCCCGCCCACCATCACCCGGGAGAATGTGTCCCGCCCGTAAGGGTCGGTGCCCAGCAGAAATTCCTCGGACGGTGGTTTGAGCCGCGCGGCTGAGTTCATCGCGAGCGGGTCATAGGGCACGTAGAGCGGTGCCAGAATGGAGGCCAGCACGATGGTTACAAGGGTCAGAGCCGCCAGCATGGGGCCGATACCGACCCTCGCGCCCGCAGGCAGGGAAAGCAGTCCGGTCAGCACCTGAAAGGCGCTGTGACGGGATTGGGGTTGCTCGATCATGTCAGTACCGGATCCTTGGGTCGAAGAATGAATAGGAGACGTCAACCAAGAGGTTCACGAAGACGTAGATGCCCGCGGTCAGCAGGATCATTGCCTGAATGACGGGGTAGTCGCGCGCGAGGATCGCATCGACCGTCAGACGCCCGATGCCGGGAATGTTAAAGACACTTTCCGTCACCACCACGCCCGAGATCAGCAGCGCGAAACCGGTGCCAATGATGGTCAAGATCGGCACCGCGGCATTGCGCAGCGCATGGCGGAAAAGCACGACATTCTCGCGCACGCCCTTGGCCCGCGCAGTGCGGATGTAGTCTTCGCCCAAAACTTCGAGCATGGAGGCCCGCGTCATCCGCGCGATGAGCGCGACATAAATCGTGGCCAGCGTCAGCGAGGGCAGAATGGCCCGCGAGAAGAACGGCCCGATGCCGTCCGACGGGGCCTTGTAGCCCTGCACCGGCACCCAACGCAGTTCAATCGCGAAGATTTGGATCAGGATATAGCCGATCACGAAGACCGGCACCGAAAAGCCCAGTACCGAGAAGGACATCACCAGAAAATCGACCCATGTCCGGTGACGCCAGGCGGCGATCACGCCCATCGGCACGGCCAGCAGAACCGAGATCGTGATGGTCATCAGCGCAATGTTGATGGTCGGCCCCAGCCGGTCGCCCAACATGCCCGCCACAGAGGTATTCGACAAAAGCGAGACGCCCAGATCACCGCGCAGCAATTGGCCGATCCATGTGAAAAACTGTGTCAGCAGCGGATCATTCAGACCCAGACGGTCACGGATCCGTTCGAGCTGTGCGGGGGTGGCGGCATCGCCGGCAAGAATGGCTGCCGGATCACCGGGGGTGAGACGCAGCAGAAGGAAGACGAAGATGGCGACGATCAGCATGACCGGGATCGTGGCCAATACGCGCTTCAGGATATAGACGAGCATTTTCCGGAAGGTCCCTTTCGGCGGAAAGAAGGCAGTCCCGAAGTCGGTTCGGGGCGCTGCCTGCGTGCAGAGGTGACGGTGGAGAGCGCGGCGGGCGCGCTCTCCGAGGGCTGGATTATTCCGCCTCTTTGGTCATGTTCCAAAACACCGGTACGGGCGACGGCAGCATGTTCTGGATCGTGTTGCGGCGCGCCTGCGGGATCAGATATTCGCCCATCATGATGTAGTTGACGTTATCCATGACGTGTTTCTGGATCTCTACAGCCACTTCTTTTTGCGCCTCGGGCCCTTCGGCTTTCATGAACTTGGCCCGCAGTTCTTCGATCTCGGGATCAGTCGGCCAGCCAAACCATGCCTCGTCGCCACGGCCACTGACCATCACATTGGTCAGCGGGTCCGAAACCTCGGGCACCATCCAGTTGGTGAAGAACATGTTCCAGCCGCCTTCAGAGACCGGGCTTTGCTGGGCGCGGCGCTGCACGACCGACTGCCAGTCCATCGACTGCATGTCGACTTCGAAACCGGCTTCGCGCAGGGCTTGGGCGGCCACGACAGGTTGGTTGATCAGGCTGATCACATCCGTCGGCGCCATCAACACGATCGGCGTGCCGTCATAGCCCGCTTCTTCGAGCAGCGCCTTGGCCTTTTCAGGGTCCGCGCCACCGGTCACGATCTCTGCATCCGCTTCGTCACCCAAGGGTGTCGAGCAACCAAAGATCGCGCCGCAGACGTTGTAATAGGCCGGGTCGCCCTGCATCGTTTGCAGCATGGATTCTTGATCCAGTGCCGCCATGGCCGCCTGACGAACCAGCTTGTTGTCAAAGGGTGGGTGCAGGTGGTTGGGCCGACCGATGGTGACATACCCAAGATCATCGCGAGTCTCGACCGAGACTTCGGGGCTGCTTTCGAGGATCGGCAGCAGGTCGATCTGCACCTGTTCAAGATAGTCGATCTCCCCCGCCGAGAGCGCGTTGATCGCGGTCAGCGCGTCGGGCATCGTGGTCCAGACAACACGGTCGACATTGACGACCTTGCCGCCCGCCATCCACGAGGCTTCCTCGTCGCGCGGGACGTAGTCGTCGAACTTCTCATAGGTGACATTCACGCCGGGCTCGTATTCATCTTGGTTAAAGACGAAGGGGCCGGAGCCGATGTATTCCGTGATCGTCTCATCCGCCGAGGTTTCGGCCACGCGCTTGGGCATGATGAAAGGCGGCACCGCGGATTGTTTGGAGATCACCGACAAGAGCGGGCCGAAAGGCTCGGTCAGGGTCCAAACGACGGTCTTTTCGTCGCTGGCCTCAAGGCTTTCGGTCACGTCAAAGATCAGCTGGCCACCGCCATCACGTTTGCCCCAGCGTTTGAGAGAGGCCACGACATCTTCGCCGGTGACCGGCGCATCGTCATGGAACATCAGCCCATCGCGCAGGGTGAAAGTATAAACCAACCCGTCTTCGGAGACTTCCCAGCTGGCCATCTGCGGCTGCGGCTCAAAATTCTCGTCCACGGCGGTCAGCACGTCATAGATCATATAGCCGTGGTTGCGGGTGATATGCGCGGTGGTGATGACCGGATCAAGAACCCGCAGGCCCGAGTGCATGACCGCCGTGATGGTCGTTTCGCCATCCTGCGCCGCCAGTGAGCCGGGCGCCAAAAGCGCCGTGGTGGCGGCGAAGGCGGCGGCAAGTCCGCGCGACTGTTTCAGTGCGGATCGTAGAGGTATCATGTGGTTTTCCCTTGTTGAGTGATCTTTTGATTTTTTATTGGGCCATGGCAGTCTTGCCGCCATGGTCAGGTGGTGCAGAAGGTGCACCGTCGGCCCCGAACCGGGGACCATCTGGGGACAGCCGAAGCCCAACGCGCAGGCGCGTGAAGGGCAAATCGGCCGGATTGAGGGGCATCGGCCCCGGCGCGCAGGCGACAAGGATGTCGCGCGCGATGGGGGCAAAGTCTGCTCGGAAATGGGTCGAGCTTTTGACCACCAGCAGGCCCATCTCTTCGGGTGGGATGCCGACAAAGCGAAACATCTCGCGGTCGGCCATCTGGGCAATGCGGCTGGTCACGACGACATGAACCCCGCCGATGCGCAGACAGGCAGAAGGGCCGAGGTTCAGCGCCGTGCCGCCGTAATAGGGGCCCGTTGCGCGCAGCGTCCCGTCAGACAGATGCACCACGGTGGCCGTCGTCTGAAACGGCGCGTCGTCCGTCACGCTGGCATGGCCGCCAAGGGCGACATTAACGTCGGCCCCGACCCCGGCCAGATGGGCCGCTTCGGCGGCGGCGGGGTCGACGATCAAACCGATGGCTGCATTCTGCGCCTCTGCCTTGACCAAGGCGCGCAACAGGCCGGTGGTCGCTGAAACGCCCCCGCGCCGGGATTGTCTTGGGTGTCGGCGATGACGACAGGCCCCGGCCCGCCCCGGCGGCGCGTGAAAGCGCCTCTGCCACCGCTGCGTCGGGGTCATAGGCTTCGTTCTTTAGAAAAGCGGGCGCTGCGGCTTCATAAGACGCCGCAAGCCTGTCAGCGGCGGCATCTACGTCGGCCTGAGTTTCGCCATAGGCCACGGCCACGGGGCCACAGTCAGGTATATCCGCGGCTGGAAAGCCCATGAACAGGCTGGCCGAAAGCGCCCCCGCGGCTTCGCAGGCAGCAACACCCTCATAGATCTCGCGCCCCGGCGACATTTCGGTCGATTGAAACGGGATCGGCACCAGATAAGACATCTGGCGAAAGGCCTTGGCCGGGCGCAGGCCCGTGGTCATGATCCGGTCAAGATGGCGGGCCGCAGCGGCGCCGGTTTCGGCCATATCCACATGCGGATAGGTGCGAAAGCCGACCAGCACATCGACATTCGAAACAAAATCTTCAGAAATATTGCCATGAAGATCAAGCGCCGTTGCGATGGGCAAATCCGGCCCCACGACCTCGCGCAGACGCCGGATTAGTTCCCCTTCCCCGTCGTCGAGATGTTCAGCCACCATGGCGCCGTGCAGGTCCAAAAAGACCCCGTTAAGCGGCCCGGCATTTCGGATGCCTTCAATGATCTCACCGGCGATCGTCTCATAGGCGTCGCGGCTCACATGGGCCGAGGGGATCGCCCCTGCCCAAAGGATCGGAACGATATCCCAGCCTTGGGCCTGCCCAACCCGCAGCGCGCCCGCCATGCCAAGATTGACCTCTTGGAAGGCGGAGAACATCGCCGCGCCGCGCACCATGGGGACATAGCCACCGCCGCGTTGGAAAGCCTCCATATCCGCCGGATTGGGGGCAAATGTGTTCGTCTCGTGCAGAAAGCCCGCAACAGCGACGCGCATTCCAGAACCACTTCCCAAACCTGTCTCCTTCGCCTTACCAGCCCCTGTATTTGCGGGACTGCACCCCTTGAGTATCGCAGTGCAATACACCTATAGTGCACAGCAAGCGTAAGCGGCGCATTAACGATTCGTCAACTACAGGCCATTCATGAGCAGATTTTTCCGAGAAGACGCCCCGCAGGCGGCGCAGAATCAGGCAGATGACGACCGATTGTTCGTCCGGGCAGCAGATCGCGCAATGCAGGTGCTGGGGGCCTTCCACCACGCGACCGGGCCGATGACGCTTTCCGACATCGCCAAGACCGCCGGGATCGACCGATCCGCGGCCCAACGGCTGGTGCATACGCTCACGAAGAGTGGCTATATCCGGCGCAGCGGGGACGACCGCGGATATCTGCCGGGCATCCGCCTGCTGGATCACACGCTTGATCTGCTGCGGCTCGACCCTGTGGTGCAAAAAGCCACCCCGGTCTTGCTGGAACTGCGCAAATCCCTGCGCGAGCGGGTCGACCTGAGCCTCTATGATGAGACGCGCCTGATCTATGCCCTGCGGATGCAAAGCAAACGCGAGACCTTTTTCGCGACCCTTGTGGGCCACAGCGTGCCAACCTTTTGCACCGCAGGCGGGCGGGCGGTGCTTTCGCAGCTTCCCGAAGACGAGGCGCGCGAAATTCTTACCCGCGCGCCGCTGCATCCCTTCACCTCCAGCACCAAGACCGACCCCGAAGCGATCGTGGCCGAACTCAGCCTCGCCCGCGAAAATCGCTTTGCCGTGGTATGCGATGAATATGCACTGGGCGAAGTGGCGGTGGGCGTTGCCATCACCGACCGCAACGGCGCCCCTCTCAGCGCGATCCACCTTGCCGGTTCCCTCTCGGAATACACGCCGGAAGAGTTTGTCGCCAAAGCAGCGCCCTTGGCCATCGAAGCCGCCAACGCCATCATGGCCGGATGATCGTGTTTTTGGCCGCCCTTGCGGGATCGCTCTGCCCCCAAACATTGGCCAGCCGCGCGAGGGCCACGAAAAGCCTGCTATATAACCAACCCCATCAACGCCCGCGCATTTCGCCCCGAATTTACTTGCGTTGCTAAATTCTTTCTCCGAAGTTCGCGACATCGGGGCGCGGATGCCGCTTTGAAAAATGACTGAACGAAAGGAACCGGAATGACCGACAGTAAACCGCTTTGGCAATGGGACGCGCAGGAAATCGCAAGCGCGACCCGCGCAGGCAAACTCTCGGCGGTTGAAGCGACCGAGGCGGCGATTGCGCGCATGGAAGAGGTCAATCCGGCGTTGAACGCGGTGGTCGAAAACCTCGCCGCCGAGGCCCGCGCTGAAGCGGCGGCGCTCGACAAAAGCGGCGCGCCCAAGGGGCCGCTGCACGGTGTTCCGGTGACCATCAAAATCAACGTAGATCAAAAGGGCCACGCCACCAGCAACGGCGTCCCTGCCTTTAAAGATGTCATCGCGCCCGAAGACGCGCCGGTGGTGCGCAACCTCAAACAAGCGGGCGCAATCGTGATCGGGCGCACCAACACGCCGGAATTCTCCTTTCGCGCCGATACCGACAACCCGCTTTATGGGCGCACCTACAACCCTTGGGGGCGACACCTGTCGGCGGGCGGCTCCTCCGGCGGCGCGGGGGCGGCTGTCATGGCGGGGATCGGCGCGCTGGCGCATGGCAACGACATCGGCGGCTCCCTGCGCTTCCCGGCCTCGGCCAATGGGGCGGTGACGGTAAAGCCGGGTCTGGGCCGGGTGGCCGCATTCAACCCCAGCCAGAGGGCCGAGCGGGGCTTTTTGGCGCAATCCATGTCGGTGCAGGGCCTGATTGCGCGCAGGGCAGCGGACCTGCATCTGTCGATGCCCAGCCTGATCGCCGCGGATGCGCGTGATCCGTTTCACGTGCCCCTGCCGTGGCGCGGCGAAGCGATCGAAGGCCCGATCCGCGTGGCTTTCACCCGCGATGATTTCGGCTTTGGCCTGCACCCGGACGTGGCCACCGCCCTCGACAAGGCGGCATCCGCGCTCGACAACGCGGGCTATGCCGTCGAAGAGGTGGAGCCGCCGCTCGCCTATGAAACCGGGAAGAATGGGTATCGCGCCCTCATGGGCGAAGTCGAGGCCCTGATGGGCGAGGATATCCTGGCCCATGGGTCTGACGATCTGAAGGCGATCTTTGAAAATTACTACACCGAATACCCGCCCTTCAAAGGCACCGAGCAGCTCTCCATGGTCGCCAAACGCACCCATTACGCGCGCGAATGGTCGATGTTCCTAGAGGACTACCCCCTCGTGCTGACCCCCTTCATGTTCGCCCCGTTCTTCACATCCGGGCGCGACACCGAAGGTCTGGAAGGCGTTCGTGAGGTCTTGGGGAAGGGGCTTTGGTCTTTCGTCATGAACTTTACCGGCCTGCCCGCGGGCAACATCCCCACGCATATCGCAGAGCTGCCCAGCGGACCGCAGCCCATCGGCGTGCAAATCGCAGGCCGCCGCTGGCGCGAGGATCTTATCGTCGACGCCATGGCGGCGATCGAAGGCGAGATTCCTCCGGCGTGCACCAGATTGTGGGGAATTTGAGGCGATCATCGGGGCTGTAACGTTCCGCAGAAACGGAGCGGCGGCAGCCCCGGTCGGGACCTGATTTAGCGGAACGAAGTGAAGGACGCTGGCGCTTAAACGACGCCAGTTCTCGCCATTGTGACAGTTGTCAGCGGCATCGGTTCATATTCACGCAAGCCCTCCGAAAGCGGGGCCAGCAGCGATGTTGATCAGGTGAAGTGCAGAGCCGTCTACCCCTCAGTGGGTCCACGCCCCACGCCGCCCGGTCGCGAAATTCTCGCCATAGCCACCGGCGCGGATGTTGGGCTTGCGCTTGTTGGGCAGTTGCACCTGCGCGTCGATGCCGTGATCGCGGGCGTATTCTTCGGCGGCTTCGCGGGTGTCGAACTGCAAGCGCACTTGGCTCTGCGTATCATCGGACGAGGTCCAGCCCATCAGCGGATCAACGCTGCGCGCTTCCGCGGGCGAAAACTCAAGCAACCAAACACGGGTCTTGGCCGTGCCGGAGGACATCGCTGTACGGGCGGGTTGGTAGATACGTGCGCGCATTTCGGGACTCTCGCTTCAGGAACCTCGGGCTTTATCTAATATTCCGTGCCAAGGGGCAAGGGAATGCAGGATCGTGCAAATAAACCCTACCATGCTGCGGTGCAGAGACTACATGATGGCTACCTCATTGGAGTGCACGATATGACCCCCTTTACCTTCTTTGCTTTACAAAGCCAGTTTGCCGCCTTGGCGGTCGAAACCCAGATCGTGATGTCCCTGCGCCTTTTGGCCATGGCCGGTGCGCTGCCCGCGCGCCCCGGTGAAAATAACCGCATGGTCGCCGAGAAAGGCCCCGCCATGGTTAAAGCCTTCAGCGCCGGGACGCAGGCAATGATGCTGGGCAAAAGCCCCGATCAGGTCATGAACGCCTCGCTCGCGCCCCTTGCCCGCAAGGTGCGACAGAATCGTAAACGATTGATGAAGTAGCGGCAAAAGCGCCCTTCGCGGCCCCCTGCCCCTTGAACCCCGCGTGAAAGAGGGCACCTATGGGAAGCTTGACGAAGGATACCCGCGATGCCCTATGCCCATTCCGACAAATCCGAGGGGATGCCGATGCTGGCAAACCCCGCGCCAGACGTGCGCAGCCGCCCCAAGCTGGAGGGCGGCCATAAGTTCAAGCTGGTGACCGAGTTCGCTCCGGCGGGCGACCAGCCCACCGCGATCAAGGAATTGACCGAAGGGGTGAACTCGGGCGAGCGCGATCAGGTGCTTCTGGGCGCGACCGGCACGGGCAAGACTTTCACCATGGCCAAGGTGATCGAGGAAACGCAGCGCCCAGCGATCATCCTTGCGCCCAACAAGACGCTGGCGGCGCAGCTTTACGGCGAATTCAAGGGCTTCTTCCCCGACAACGCGGTGGAATATTTCGTCTCATACTACGACTACTACCAGCCCGAAGCCTATGTCGCGCGGTCCGATACCTTCATTGAGAAGGAAAGCCAGATCAACGAACAGATCGACCGGATGCGCCACTCCGCCACCCGCGCGCTGTTGGAGCGTGACGACGTGATCATCGTGGCCTCGGTTTCCTGCATCTACGGCATCGGTAGCGTCGAGACCTACGGCGCGATGACGCAAGACTTGAAAGCGGGCGGCATGTACGACCAGCGCAAGGTGATCGCCGATCTGGTGGCGCAGCAGTACAAGCGCAACGATGCAGCATTCCAGCGCGGCTCTTTCCGCGTGCGCGGCGACAGCCTTGAAATCTTCCCCGCTCACCTTGATGACCGCGCATGGCGGCTCAGCTTCTTTGGCGAGGAATTGGAAAGCATCACCGAATTCGACCCGCTGACGGGCGAGAAGACGGACACGTTCGACCAGATCCGCGTCTACGCCAACAGCCACTACGTCACGCCGAAACCGACGATGTCCCAAGCTATCATCGGCATCAAGAAAGAGTTGCGCACCCGGCTCGACCAACTGGTCGCCGATGGCAAACTGCTGGAAGCGCAGCGGCTGGAACAGCGCACCAATTTCGACATTGAGATGCTAGAGGCCACCGGCGTCTGCAACGGGATCGAGAACTATTCGCGCTATCTGACGGGCCGCGCACCGGGTGAGCCGCCCCCACCCTCTTCGAATTCATCCCCGACAGCGCCATCGTCTTTGCCGATGAAAGCCACGTCTCGGTCCCGCAGATCGGCGGCATGTACAAAGGCGACTATCGGCGCAAATTCACGCTGGCCGAACACGGCTTCCGTCTGCCGTCCTGTATGGACAACCGCCCGTTGAAGTTCGAGGAATGGGACGCCATGCGCCCCCAGTCGGTCTTTGTGTCGGCCACGCCCGCGGCATGGGAGATTGAGCAGACTGGCGGTGTTTTCACCGAACAGGTGATCCGCCCCACCGGCCTGCTGGACCCCCAAGTCGAGATCCGGCCCGTCGAGATGCAGGTCGATGACCTACTGGATGAGGTCCGCAAAGTCGCCGCCGATGGCTACCGCACACTCTGCACCGTGCTGACCAAACGCATGGCCGAAGACCTCACCGAATACATGCACGAACAGGGCATCCGCGTGCGCTACATGCACTCCGACATCGACACGATCGAGCGGATCGAAATCCTGCGCGATCTGCGGCTCGGGGCCTTTGATGTGCTGATCGGGATCAACCTGCTGCGTGAGGGGCTCGACATTCCCGAATGTGGGCTGGTGGCCATTCTAGATGCCGACAAAGAAGGCTTCCTGCGCTCGGAAACCTCATTGATTCAGACCATTGGCCGCGCCGCGCGAAACGCCGAAGGCCGGGTCATCATGTATGCCGACCGCATCACCGGTTCGATGGAACGCGCCATGGGCGAGACTGAGCGCCGCCGCGTCAAGCAGATCGCCTATAACGAAGAACACGGCATCACCCCCGCGACGGTCAAGAAAAACGTCGAAGACATCCTTGCCGGGCTCTACAAAGGCGATGTGGACATGAACCGCGTCACCGCCAAAGTCGACAACCCGTTGGCAGGCGGCAATTTGCAAACCGTGCTCGACGGGCTGCGCACCGACATGCGCAAAGCGGCCGAGAACCTTGAGTTCGAAGAGGCCGCAAGGCTGCGCGATGAGGTCAAACGGCTTGAGGCGGTCGATTTGGCCGTGGCCGATGACCCGATGGCTCGGCAGCAGGCGGTGGACCGCGCCGTCGATGCTGCCCAGCAGGCCTCGGGGCGCAGCACCTCTGGCCGCGGCGGGATGCGCGGCGGCAACGTCAAGCGCCGCAAACGGTAACGCGTAAGGGCCGCCCCATGGGGTGGCCCTTACGCACGATCAGAATGTCAGAGCGGCGAGGCTACCGTCGAAGCGCCGCCACTAAGGCCAGCACCAGCGCCGCGCCAATCGCCGCCACGACCAGCAGCAAAAGCAAGCCCCCGCCGCCACCACCGTGACGCCAAGCGCGGCAAGGATAAAGGGCAGCGCCACGGCGCCCACAACCCCCAGAATGAGGTACAGAATTCGGTGCCGGCCTGCCACGGCGCCAGCAATCGCCCCAGCAGCAAGCCCGACGACCACAAGCGCGATCAGCGCCACCGCGCCAAGCGTATCAAGAAAGGCTTCCATCAAACGGATCTCCTACATCAGATGAATGGTACGAATGGCACGCCGCACCCCGCGAGGGTAAGCAGCAGGCTAAAAGCGATCAATCGGCGCATCGAGAATTCCCTTTTCAGTCACGGCCAAACCGGCCGTCCCGGCATGAGACCCGATCCGCGCCGCGAAAACAATGGGCTGCGCTGAATATCGCCCCCACAAAAAAGGAGGCGATACCGCCTCCCCTTGTCAGTCGGGAATACCGATCAAAGCCAGTAGTAGGGCACGCCGTAGTGGTCAAACGTGCGCTCTTGCCATGCGCGGTCGCTGTGCCACTGTTCGGTTCGTTCCGGCGCACCTTTGACCGTGGCCTCGTCGATGTTTGTCCTGAAACCATCGCGGGCCGGATCATAGTCCAGCGCGTTCCAAGGCACGGGGTAATGCTCTTCTCCGATGCCGAGAAAGCCGCCGAAACCCATCACGGCATAGGCAACCTTGCCGGATTTCTTGTCGATCATCAGGTGGTCGATATGGCCGATTTCGGTCCCATCCGCGCTGAAAACGGCGGTGCCGTTCACATTGTCCGAAGAAACCAGCGATGCGGGTGCTGTCGTGTCAGTCATGGCTTGTTCCTCTCATGATTGCTGTAATGACAAAACCCAAGGCAGACGGCGCCGGTTCCCGTCATGCGGGCGGGCTGGCAAAGATCGGCTCACTTCTGCGCGGCGCGGCTTGGGAACTATTTGGCCCTCGCTTAAGTTGATGATTCAATAGAAACACACGCATTCGAGAGGGATCATACAATGGAATATGGACTTTTAGGGCTCATCGTCCTCATCGCCGACATCTACGCCATCTATCAGGTCATCACCTCAAACGCCTCGGGCGCTGCCAAAATCGCTTGGGTGTTGGGCATCATCATCCTGCCTGTACTCGGCTTCATCGTCTGGCTGATCGCAGGCCCACGTGGCAACAAAGCCCACGTTTAACAGCCCTGACATAGACGACCCCGAAACCCGGTGCCCATGGCGCCGGGTTTTTACGTTCGACCGTCCGAGGCAACGATTTGTTAACCGCTATTAACCAAGATCGCCGCAGGAGCCTGCCATGCGATCTGCCTTTTGCCTTACCCTGCTGGCCTGCCAGCTAAGCCCCGCCGCCGCCCCAGCCGGACCATGGCTGCGCGAAGAGGGCACGACTTTTATCTCAAGCTCCTTCTCGGCGACCTACTTCTACGACCTTAGCCAAAGCACCTATATCGAATACGGGCTGCGCGAGACCCTGACCCTCGGCTTCGACCTGAACACCGCCCAAAGCCGCTTTGGCCAACAAAGCGGCCATGCCACCGTGTTCCTGCGGTTTCCCTTGGGAGAGCCGACCGAAATGGGGCGTTGGGCCTATGACATCGGCGCCGGAGCAAGCTGGTCGGGGGATCAGATCTCTCCCCACCTCAGGGCGGGGCTGTCTTGGGGCCGCGGCTTCACCTTGGGCGCGCGAAACGGCTGGCTGACCGTCGATACTTCGGCAAGGTGGGAGTTTGGGTTTTCGCAAGAGGTCATCAAGATCGACAGCACCGCCGGGCTGGACTTCACTCCGGTGACCACCGGAATGGCGCAGGTCTTTCTGACCTACACCGGTGGCGAAACCTACGCCAAATTCGCGCCGTCCATCGTCCTGTCGCCCAGCTTCAGCAAGTACCGTCTGCAATTGGGCAGCGAAATTCCAATCGACGCGCCCGAAAATACCGCCCTCACCCTCAGCCTCTGGCGGGAGTTCTGATAAAAAAGGCCCCGCCGATCTCCGGCAGGGCCCTTCAGTGGTTCAGCAAGCCGCCGGGATCAGCGGTTGTCCATCCGCACCAACACAGAGACCTTCCCCTTCACCGGCGTCGGCCAGACCACATGAAGCTGATCTCGGTCCGGCCCTTCGGCATGTGTCACGTAAGGCATATCAAACTGCGCCACGTTGTTGCTGTTGCGGATCGCACCGTGAGCCACCACCGCATCGCTGTTCAGCGCCTGCCCCTCGAAAGGCAAATGGCCCGCCGTATCGATCACCCAAGTCTCTGACGGCGTGGACTGCGTGAACTCAATCTCGGCCATATTCTCCACCTGCGTGGTCACCGCGTGGAAAGAATTGCCCTTCATCACCACGTTCTTGCAGCGCGACAGATCAAGGTCGGCAAAGGTCGTATCCACCCGCTCCGCCCGGTCGATGCTGCCGTTCAGGCTGCGGAAACGGTTGCCGGTGATCGCCACCCCGCTCAGGAAATGCCCCGCGCCATGCGGTTTTACCACGATATAGCTGAACCAAGGCGCCACCTCCCCCGACAGAAAGATATTGTCGCTGATGCTGAGCGCACTGAACGAATAGCCCGAAGTGAAGGCGGGGGTCGGGTCCTGCTCATTCGTCCATTCGATAAAGCAGTTGTCGACGTAATTGCCCGTCACCACCGCGCTGGTATGCGCCGAGGCAAGGATGAGCCCCGCCGAGCGCACACCGTTGTCGACCTCATCCCCTTGAAAGAAGTGATTGCCCGTCACGATGCTGTTGCCGCCCGCCAGCAGCGCGAAATGGCGGAACTTGGTGGCGCGGCAGTCGCGCAGCTTCACGTCGTTGGCGTTGGTGTTGAGCGCGATAGAGGTCCGGTTCGGCACCGTCAGCGCATCCTCCGCCGACAGGAACTGGCAGCGGTCGATCAACATGCCCTGACAGCCCCCGCCGATCGACGTGACACCGCGGTCCTTGGGGCGGCTGACAAAACAATCGCGCAGGTGAAAGATCAGCCCCGCAGGCGCAAGGTTGATCGCGCTACAGCGGTTGTTGCACTGGAATTCGATGTCGGCCATCACGAACTTCGACAGCGAGGCGAAACCGCTGAAATCCACCATGTGTTGGAACTTGCGGAAGGTGAAATTCTGCGTCCCCTCCGCATCGTAGAGCGGCGCATTAAGGGTGATCTCCTGCGTGGCGACGTTTTTGGAGCGCACATAGATCTCGCGCCCCACCCCAGTGCCTTCAACCAGCGCGCCGACGGGGATATTGGCGATATTGGTCACATTGGTCAGCTTGCGGCTATCCGAGGCGGCATAGCGCGCCTGAGAGGTCACCACCACCGTGTCCCAATTGCTGCTAGACGCCGCCTCAAGCTGGCCATTTCGGATCACCCGACGCGTGGCATAGCTGGTCTTGTCCGGCACCGCCGCCTGCATATCCAGCGGTCCGGTCACATTCACCTTGCGCCCGCCCATGTCGAGAGAGTCGTGATCCGCGTTGTTCAGAAGTGCCTGAAACGATTTGAGAAAAGCGGTTTCTTCGTTTTCGAAGGCTTCGATATAGCTGGGCAGGTCAAAGTTGCGGCGCAGCAGCAGAACGGCCCCCACCGGCATGGTGACATGGCCCTCAAACTTGACCGCCGTGTCAAAGGTGACATCCCCGTTCAGCAGATAATTCCCCGCAGGCACCAAGACCGTGCGCCCGTCGGCGGCGGCATTGGCGGCCTCAAAGGCGGCTGTGTCATCGCTCACCCCATTGCCCACCGCACCAAAGTCGCGCACATCAACCTGCGCCAGCATGTCCCGCAGGAAAACAGAAGTGACATCTTCGATCTCGATATCGTCGATCCGAACCACGCCACCGGTCGGCCCGGTCAGGTCCAGCCCAAAATGGCCGTAGACGGCCCCGGTGCCCCAAACCATGTCGACGCCGCCCCGGTCGCCGCTGCCGATGATCGCGCTCACCTCGACCACCTCGCCATAGGTCGTCAGCGTCTCCGCCGGGCCAGCTTCCGTCACGCCGCTCACCCGGCCCCCGCCCGATTGCGCCGGGTATCCCGCGATCCGCACCGTTGGCAGATTGCCACTGACCGCCTTCACCCGCGCCGTCACCCGCAGGTAACACCCCGGCAGCAGCGTGGTTTGCCCCATATAGCGCAATTGTTGGGTACTTTGGGTCTTCAGCAGCTCCAGCGCCCCGCCGAAATCCTGATCTGCCGGGACAAAGGCCGCATTGGCCGCGTTCTCATAGGTGTCTGACCCCGGCGTGCCATCGCCGCTTGACCAGACATCCAGACCCGCCGCAAAGGGTGCCGGCATCAGCACCACGCCGTCGGTAATCGCCTTGTTCATCGCTTTTCCTTTCCCCGGTCCGCACCTCCCACCGGGGCGCGCCGCTCAACTGCTCTGGCTCGGACAGGCCGAACCGCGAGGTCAGGGAAGTATCAACGATGTGTTAATCGCCGCTTGGCCCGCCGTGCGGGCACCGCGCAACAGCGCTCAGACGTTGGCCCCCGGCGCGTCGAGGATCTGCACCCCTCCGATGCGCCAGCCTGCGTCCGTCTGCTCCATCAGATAGCCCAGCAAATGGGTAAACCCCTTGGGGTCGACAACCTGCACCACCTGATAAAAGCGCGACCCATCCGCGCGACGGTCCAGAAACCGCACCTCGGCAGGGTTCTGCACCATGGGATACCCGTTGCTTACCATGCTGCGAAAGTTCTCGGGGGTCTGGAAAAAGCGCTGCAAATTCGGCGTGGCGAATTCGAGGGCAGCGGCAAAGTCATCCGCGCGAAAGGCGTCGAATTGGCTGTTGATCGTCTCTTCGATCTCGGCCTGCTGCGCCATAGCGCCAAAGCTCAGGAGGGCCGACAGCACCAGCCCTCCGAAAAATGTGAACATCCCTTTACGCATCGCCTTTCCCCCTTTGCCCATATTGAATGATCTAAGTCACGCAAGGGCAGAGGCAAAAGTTTCACGTGTTGGTCAGCTTGCCTTCCAGTGCGGCGTCGATCAGTGCCACGGTCTCATCCACGCCGTAAAGCGCGATAAACCCACCAAATCGCGGCCCTTGGCTGGCCCCCAGCAGCACTTCGTAAAGCGCCGTGAACCAGTCGCGCAGCGGGTCGAAACGCTCTTTGCCGACGGCAAAAACCATGCTCAGCAACGCCTCGGCATCCAGACCACCGTCCCAAACCTTCAGCCGCTCGCGCAGGTCTTCTAGCGCTTCGCGCTCCAGATCGCTCGGCGCGCGGAACACTTTGGTCGGTTTGACGAAGTCATTGAAATAGC
Organism: Sulfitobacter profundi; assembly: GCF_042661425.1. Taxonomy (NCBI): domain Bacteria; kingdom Pseudomonadati; phylum Pseudomonadota; class Alphaproteobacteria; order Rhodobacterales; family Roseobacteraceae; genus Sulfitobacter; species Sulfitobacter profundi. The sequence continues at coordinate 1,018,488 of NZ_JBHSWA010000001.1, forward strand.
GCACCGCATGGCCCGCCGCCTGATCCATTCCGGGGTTGTTTTCCGGCGTGGCCTCAGGCGCATAGCGCTGGATAAAGCCCCAAAGCTGCGACTTGTCCTCGGCGCTCGACACGCTCGCAAGGTTCAGCAGCATCGAGAAGGGCACCACCATATCCGACTGGGGCACATCGCCGCCGTGGATATGCCAAACCGGGTTGTTGAGCCGCGCCTTGGTGTCCTGTGTTTCATAGGCCCGCAGCTGCTGGTGGTATTCGTCCACCGCCTTGGGGATCACGTCGAAATACATGCGTTTGGCCGTTTTGGGCTTTTGGAACATGAAATACGACAGGCTCTCAGTGCTGGCATAGGTCAGCCACTGGTCGATCGAAATGCCGTTGCCCGAGGACTTGGAAATCTTCTGACCGTTCTCATCAAGGAACAGCTCATAGCTGAAATGCTCGGGCTTTTTGCCGCCGAGGATCTCACAGATACGGTCATAGATCGCGGTATTGGTCGCGTGTTCTTTGCCGTACATCTCAAAGTCGACATCCAGAGCGGCCCAACGCGCGCCGAAATCGGGCTTCCATTGCAGCTTCACGTTGCCGCCTGTCACCGGCAGGGTCATCTCGGTGCCGTCCTCGTCGTCGAAGGTGATCGTGCCGTCCTTGGCGTTGACCTCTTTCATCGGCACATAAAGCACGCGGCCCGTCTCGGGGTGGATCGGCAGAAAGATCGAATAGGTCTGACGACGCTCCTCGCGCAGCGACTTCAGCATCACCGCCATGATCTCATCGTATTTCTCGCAGGCGCGCAGCAGCACCTCATCGAATTGACCAGAACGATAGAACTCGCGCGCGGAATAAAAGTCATACTCGAACCCAAAGGTATCGAGGAACCGGCGCAGCATGGCGTTGTTGTGGTGGCCAAAGCTCTCATGCGTGCCGAAGGGGTCCGGCACCACGGTCAATGGCTTGTGCATATGCTCTTTCAGCATGTCCTGCTGCGGCACGTTGCCCGGCACCTTGCGCATGCCGTCCAGATCGTCCGAGAAGCACACCAGCTTGGTGGGAATATCGCTGATCTCTTCAAAGGCGCGCTTGATCATCGTGGTGCGCAGCACCTCGCCAAAGGTCCCGATATGCGGCAAGCCGGAAGGGCCATAGCCCGTCTCGAACAGCACATAGCCCTTCTCTGGCGGTTTCTTGGCGTAACGTTTGAGCACCCGGCGCGCTTCTTCAAAGGGCCATGCTTTGCTGCTGAGTGCCGCGTCTCGGGTCTCGGACATGTTAGATCATCCATCTTTTGGCGCCCCTGCGCCCAATGCGCACGGGGTCGCCCGTTCCTATTGCTTCGCACCCTGAGGGTCAATATTCTGCGCTGCAACATACCTGTTCAAAGGATTTCCCGATGCCCGACACATCTTCCCTCTCGCTCAGCGCCCAAGATAGCCTTGTCGCGCTGATGATCGCGGTCTCGGCCTCGGACGAAGACATTCGCACCGCCGAACTGGTCAAAATCGAATCCGCGCTGAACCTGCTGCCAGTGTTCTCGGGCTACGACAACGACCGCGTCGCGACGATCAGCAAGACGGTCTTTGACCTGTTTGAACAAGAAGACGGGCTGGATGCCCTCTTTGGCCTGATCCGCGAAGCGCTGCCCGAACGCCTGCATGAAACGGCCTATGCGCTGGCCTGCGACGTGGCCGCCGCCGATGGCACACTCGACGAAGCCGAACTGCGCCTGCTCGAAGAGATCCGCTATGAGCTCAACATCGACCGGCTCCACGCCGCCGCGATTGAGCGCGGCGCGCGGGCACGGCATCTGACCTAAGCGCGGGTTAGGACTCTTCCAGCACGGCTTCCTGCTCTGCCTCGCCCTCAGCGTCAGGCTCGGGGGCCGTCTGCGTTTCAGGCTCGGCTGCGGCTTCAGGCTCAGGTTTCACGGCCACGTTATACAGCAGCCCCCAACGCTCCAGCAGGCCACGCTGCACACGTTTGGCCCGCCCGTTCCAAGTCCGCGCCCCCGGCGGACGCTCCCGTTCCGCCCGGCTGATCTTGGCGCGTTCATCGGTGTTCGCGGTCAGGATCGCAAAGGCCAGCACCCGATCTTCGGGCGTGGTCAAAAACCCAGCCAGCGCCGAGACAAAGTTCAGCGTCCCGGTCTTTGCGTCGATCTTGATCGGATTGTCCCGCTCTGGACGGCCCCGGTCATCGCGCAGATAGACCGGCTTCAGAATAGGCCGCAGCCCGGTGCCGTGAATGCGCGCCAGCCCCCGGCCATGTCATGCACGGTCATCTTGCTGTCATCGCCAAGGCCCGAGTGGTCGATCATTGCCGGGTTTTCCATGCCCAGTTCCTCGACCGCCCATTTGTTCATCTCTGCCGCCGAGGCCCGCAGGCTGGGCACCGTTCCCAGCCGTTTGGCGCTGGCGGCCAAGCCGACCATCTCTGCCGTAAGGTTGGTGGAATATTCCAGCATGTCCTTCAGGATCGGCCGCAACTTGGCGCTGCGATGGGTGACGAGGGTCTCCCCTTCGGGCAGCGCTTCGGCCAGTTCCGCATCGCCCAGCTTGATACCGTGGCTGCGGGCAATCGTCGCGAAAATATCGCCCGCATAGACGCCGGGCCGCCGGATCGGCAGCCAACGCGCGCCGCCCGAGCCCAAGGCGCTCTTTGCCACGGTCCAGACATCGCGGTCGGGTTTGTTCTCATAGGTGTAAACCGGCCCGCTTCGATCGACGACTTCCATCGTCGCGGCGCGCACCGCAGGCGCATAACGCCCCGCGCGGCCCTCCATCGTCACGTCATAACCACCGCCACTGCGTTTCCATTCGAAATGCACCCGGTTGTAATTCAGCGCGATGCCTGAAACGCCGGGGTTATAACCCACATGGTCGGGCTGTTCGGGGTCAATCGCAAAGGTCGCGGGAAATGCGCCCTCATAGACCTTGAACGTGCCCTTTACGCCAATGATGCCCGCCTCTTTCAACTCTTCGGCCATCTGGCCCAGATCGTCGCTGTCGAGTGTCGGGTCACCCCCGCCAACGAGGATCAGATCGCCCTGCACCTCGCCATTGACCACACCCGCCCGTCGCTAGCAACCGCGTCTCGAAAACGTGATCGGGGCCCAGTTGGTCCAGCGCATAAAGCGCGGTGATCGCCTTAATGCTGCTGGCCGGCGGGATGCCATCTGTGGCGTTGGACGCCTCCAGCCAGACGCCGCTTTCGACATCGACCACGGCAAAGGCTACCGTGCCGCTGATCCCGCTGTCTGCGATGATCTCGGAAACGTTAGGAATGGCCTGTTTATACAGGTCGTCATCACGTCCCATGGGGCGCAACGAAGTGGTCGGGGACTCGGCCCAAGCAGAGGCCGCCACCATCGCAGCGGCAGCCGTTCCAAGGAAAATGCGTCGTGTAAAACTCTGGCTCATGGGCTTGATATAAACCCCATGCGGCGTTCGGCCACAACCTGTCTGACAACAGGGGGCCTTTCGCGGTTGCACAAAACCGCCGACCTGCTACCCCGACATCATGCAACGCGCTATTCCGATCATGTTTATCGCCATGTCACTGATCCCCGCAGGGGACAGCGCGGGCAAGATTTTGACCTCGGGGATGGGCGTGGCACCGGTTTTTGTGGCGTGGTCGCGCTTTGCCATCGGCGCGCTGATGGTGCTGCCGTTCCTGCCGCGTGGCACTTGGGGCCTGATGCGCGACTGGCGGCTCTGGCTGCGCGCCGCCACGCTGGCGTTGGGCATCACCTGCATTCAAACCGCGCTCCAGACAGAGGCGATTGCCAATGTCTTTGCCGCCTTCTTTATCGGGCCGATGGTCAGCTACCTTTTGGCCGCGATTTTCCTGCGCGAACGCATCAGCCTGCTGCGCAGCGCTTTGATCCTGCTGGGCTTTTGCGGTGTGCTGCTGGTGGTGCGTCCGGGGCTGGGCGGCGGCACCGGCGGGCCGGGGCTGCTGTTCGCCGTGGCCGCGGGGCTGTTCTACGGGGTTTTCCTGACCATGTCGCGCTGGCTTTCTGATCTGGCACCACCCCTTGCGCTGACCTTTACCCAACTGGCGATGAGCGCGGTGATGCTGCTGCCCTTGGGCCTGATGAACCTGCCCCAAGCCACCCTGCCCGTCGCCGGATTGGCGACCGCAAGCGCGCTGTTTTCGATGTTGGGCAATCTGCTGCTGCTCTACGCCTATCGCCGCGCGCCCGCGACGCGGCTGGCACCTTTGGTCTATTTCCAACTGATCGCGGCGGTGCTGCTGGGGCTCTTCCTGTTTAGCACCCTGCCCGATGCGCTGACATGGGCGGGGCTTGCCGTCATCATCACCGCTGGCATCACCTCGGCCCGGCTACGCTGAGCGCCAGCCCCCGGCAGCGCGCAGCGCGGTGGATGAGACATCGACCATCGGCACATTCACGAAACACCACGCAGGCGCCGTGGCATGGCCCAAAAGCTGGCTGTTGCGCCCCGCGATCCGGTAAGGCGCATAAAGCGCCGCCGCCCGGCTCATCCGGGCCGAGATACGTTGCCCGGGCCGGGCCAGCACGCCCACCGGCACCGTCTCCATGATTTGCCGCCAATCTTGCCACAGATGAAACTGCGCAAGGTTATCGGCCCCCATCAACCAGACAAAGCGCACGCCGGGGAAGTGCCGCCGCAGCGCCGCCAGCGTCTGAGCCGTGTAGCGGGTGCCAAGCTGCGCCTCGATATCGGTGATCTCAACGCGCGGGTGATCCATCACCGCCCGCGCCCGCGCTTTGCGCTGCGCCATGGGCGCTGGCCCGTGTTCTTTCAGCGGGTTGCCGGGGCTGAGCAGCCACCACACGCGGTCCAGCCCGAACCGTTTCAATGCCTCGCGGGTGATATGTGCATGCCCCTCATGCGCCGGGTCAAACGACCCGCCTAGCAGGCCGATGACCTGCCCACTTGTGGCGAATGGCATGGTATTACGCAAGAAAATGGCCCCCGATCGGAAATCAGGGGCCAAAGGAGGGGCATTGCTGCCCTTTGTCAATGCAAGGCGCTTACTTGTGCTTCACGATCTCGCCCGAACGCAGCCGCGCGACATAGCTGTTCAGCTCGCGCTTCACGATCGGCATCAGGAAGTAGAGCGCGATGATGTTCACGATCGCCATCGAGAAGAGCATGGCATCGGAGAAGTCGATCACCGGCCCAAGGCTCGCCGCCGCGCCGATCACGATGAAGACGCAGAAGATGATCTTAAAGATTAACTCTTTCACCGCCCCCTCGCCGAAGAGATAGGTCCAAGCCTTGAGGCCATAGTAGGACCAGCTGATCATCGTCGAGAATGCAAAGAGCACCACCGCAATCATCAACAAGATCGGGAACCACGAGAACGCCCGCGCATAGGCCGCCGAGGTCAGGGCCACGCCGCTGACTTCACCTTCGGTCGCGATCCGGCCCGCTTCGGCGTTCCAGATGTAGAGCCCGGTTTCCGGGTCTTGGTTCAGCACGCCGCTGATCACGATGACCAAAGCCGTCATGGTGCAGATCACCACCGTGTCGATGAAGGGCTCCAACAGCGCGACGTAGCCCTCGGTCACCGGCTCTTTGGTGCGCACCGCCGAGTGGGCGATGGCCGCCGAACCGATGCCCGCTTCGTTGGAAAAGGCCGCCCGACGGAAGCCTTGGATCAACGCCCCAGTAAAGCCGCCGACAACGCCCAGACCGGTAAAGGCGCCCATGAAAATCTGGCCAAAGGCCCAGCCGATCATGTCCCAGTTGATGATGAGGATCAGCACCGACACCAGCACATAGAAGACACCCATGAAGGGCACGATCTTTTCCGTCACCCGCGCGATGGATTTCAGACCGCCCGCGATCACGGCAAAGGTCACACCGGCAAGGATCACACCGGTAATCCAGCCCGGATAGTCCCCCAAAACACCTGCAAGCTGCGCATGGGCTTGGTTGGCTTGGAACATGTTGCCCCCGCCTAGCGCGCCCAGAATGGTGAAGATCGAGAACAGCACCGCCATGAAGCCACCCAGCGGCAAGCCGCGCTCGGAAAAGCCTTTGACGATATAATACATCGGCCCGCCCGAGACGTGGCCGTCGGGGAATTCATTGCGGTATTTCACGCCCAGCGTACATTCGGTGAACTTGGTCGCCATGCCGAACAGGCCCGCAACCACCATCCAGAATGTCGCGCCCGGCCCGCCGATGCTGACGGCTACGGCCACGCCCGCGATGTTGCCCAGACCCACGGTGCCCGACAGCGCCGTCGCCAACGCCTGAAAGTGGCTCACTTCGCCCGCATCGTCCGGATCAGAATAATCGCCCCGCACCAGTTGGATCGAATGCCAAAACCCTTTGACCTGAATGGCCCCGAAATAGACGGTGAAGACCACCGCACCCACGACCAGCCACAGCGCGATCCATGAGAAATTCGTGCCCGGCAGCGGGGCGAAGATGAACGAAACATACCAACCGGTGTAATCGGCAAAAATCTGGTTGATACGCTGGTCGACGCCGACAGCCTCTTGCGCGGCGGCAAGGGTCGGCAGCAATGACGCAAAAATGGCCATCGCAAAGGTAAATAGCTTATTCATGGCTTATCCTTTCAGGGAATGATCGTGACAGGCACGCTGGAGCCCGCGACCAACCGGCCCGTCACCCCGCCAAAGAGCCGCTTGAGCCCGCGCTCACCGACCCGACCGACAACAATCTGAAGCGCACCGCGCTTCTTGGCGACACCTTCAAGGATATCGGCCACATCACCGTGCCGCACGATCCCTTCGACCTCCACGCCCGAGGCTTTGGCCTCTGCCACCGCCGGATCAAGCACCACGTCATGCGCGCGCTGCAACTCCTGCTCGCGCCGCATGTGGCGCTGCTCGTTCTCTTCCTTGGTCTGAAAAGTGAAAGGCGACCATTCGATCACGAAGCAAACCGTGATCGAACAATCCCCGATCTGTTTGGCCTGAGCCTGAGCGAAGGCCAAAGCACGCGCGCCGGCTTCCGATCCGTCCAGACCCACAACGATTGTGGATTTTGACATGAGTATTTCCCTGTTTTTATGACTGCCAGTCGATACACCGCGAAGGGTGAGCACCGCTTTCAGCCTGCCTACTCCACGATGGCCGAAAATCGCCGCCCAATCGTAGATTGCAAGAATCCTAGCGCAAAAAGCGCAGAAAAGTCGACCGCATTTCGCTTCCCAACTGCACAGATCGCCTGCCAAACCGTTGTAAAACCATCCAATAGCCCGCATCGCCCGCCTGAGGCACGCGGCGCGAGACGCGCCTCTTGCGACACCGGCGGTCGACAGCCCTGCGGCGTATAGAGTGTTTGATCTTGCCCTGCCCGGGCGATATTGCACTGCAAACCCCAAATCGCGCTTCGAGGATTCTCCAAATGGCTGCCTATCAATACGTCTATCACATGTCCGGCGTCTCCAAGACCTACCCTGGGGGCAAGAAGACATTCGAAAACATCCACCTGAACTTCCTGCCCGGCGTGAAGATCGGTGTCGTCGGCGTCAACGGCGCGGGTAAATCCACCCTGCTCAAGATCATGGCCGGGCTCGACAAGGATTTCACCGGCGAAGCATGGGCCGCCGAGGGCGCCAAGGTCGGCTACCTGCCACAGGAACCCAAGCTCGACCCGACCAAGACCGTGCGCGAGAACGTCATGGAGGGCGTGGCCGGGAAAAAGGCCATTTTGGATCGCTACAATGAACTGGCGATGAACTACAGCGACGAGACCGCTGAAGAGATGGCCAAGCTGCAAGACGACATCGACGCCCAAGACCTTTGGGATCTCGACAGCCAGATCGACGTATCGATGGAAGCGCTGCGCTGTCCGCCCGATGACGCGATGCCCGAAAACCTCTCGGGCGGTGAAGCGCGCCGCGTGGCGCTGTGCAAACTGCTGCTCGAAGCGCCCGACATGCTACTCTTGGACGAACCGACCAACCACCTTGACGCGGAAACCATCGCGTGGCTGCAACAGCACTTGATCGACTACAAAGGCACGATCCTTGCCGTCACCCACGACCGTTATTTCCTTGATGACATCACCAGCTGGATCCTCGAATTGGACCGTGGCCGCGGCATCCCTTACGAGGGCAACTATTCCGATTGGCTGGAGCAGAAAGCCAAGCGCCTGAGCCAAGAGGCCCGCGAAGACAAGTCAAAGCAAAAAACGCTTGAGCGCGAACTTGAATGGATGCGCCAAGGTGCCAAGGCCCGTCAGGCCAAATCCAAAGCCCGGATCGCGGCCTATAACGAGATGGCCGAAACCTCCGAGCGCGAAAAACTCAGCCGCGCCCAGATCGTCATCCCCAACGGCCCGCGCCTTGGCAACAAGGTGATCGAGGTCGAAGGCCTGAAAAAGCACATGGGCGACAAGCAGCTGATTGATGGGCTGAATTTCAGCCTACCGCCCGGCGGTATCGTCGGTGTGATCGGCCCCAACGGCGCGGGTAAATCGACGCTATTCAAAATGCTCACCGGGCATGAAACACCGGACGAAGGCACCATCGAATACGGCGACACGGTTGATCTGTCCTATGTTGACCAGTCCCGCGATGACCTGAACCATGATGACACCGTCTGGCAGGCGATCACCGGCGGCGCCGAGATCATCAAGCTGGGTGATGCCGAGGTAAACAGCCGCGCCTATTGCTCGTCCTTCAACTTCAAGGGCGGCGACCAGCAGAAGAAAGTCGGCCTGCTGTCGGGTGGTGAACGCAACCGCGTACACATGGCGCGTCTGCTCAAAGAAGGCGGCAACGTGCTGCTGCTCGATGAACCGACCAACGATCTCGATGTCGAAACCCTCCGCGCGCTCGAAGACGCGCTGGTCGATTTCGCGGGCTGCGCCGTGGTCATCTCGCACGACCGTTTTTTCCTCGATCGTATCTGTACCCACATCCTTGCCTTTGAAGGCGAAGCGCATGTGGAATGGTTCGAAGGCAACTTCGAAGATTACGAAGAAGACAAGAAGCGCCGTCTGGGTGCCGATGCGCTTGAGCCGAAGCGCCTGAAGCACAAGAAATTCGCGCGGTAAGCATAGCGGATTAGCGATTTGGAGGGCGTCGGATTTCCGGCGCCCTTTTCTTTGCTCAGCGCAGCATCGGTCCCGCCCGGAGACACGCCGGGCATCGCCTGAACGCGAAACGCCCGCCCCACCTCACGGCAGAACGGGCGCGTCACAAAGCTGAGGACGAGCAGAGCCCTCAGCGTTCTTCGTCGATCGCCGTTTCCAGCTGGGCAAAGAGGTTGTCTTCATCATGCCGCGCCAGACCGTGCAGCGGATCCCAGCTTTGCAGATACTCACGCAGCTTGTTGCTGGCCGAAAGACCCGACCAGAGGCGCTGCTCGGTGACCGAATGCACTTGCAAGGACGGGGCCAGCCCGCCGTTCATACCTTTGCCGTCCCAATTCTTTTCCAGATGCTCGCGCGTGCGATCGGCCATGGAGGCGGTGTTCAACCGGGCGCGGCTCATCACCACCCCGATGAAACGCCCACTGCCCGCATAGGCCAGATGAAAGCGCATGCCCTCCAGCGAATGCACCGAGGCGCGGGCCACCTGCTCCATCTGGCGGCGGAAGGCCGGGGCCTTGACCGCGCGATAGATGCCGCGCGCACCCTCGACTGAGATCGAAAAGAGGCTCATCGAGAAACAACCGCTCGGCAGGCGCAGCAGGTAATTCTCAAGCTCGGAGACGTTGCTACAGGCCGAGACATCGAGATCGAAATCCTCGTCAAAGCGGATCTGCATCATCTGCGTCAACTCGCTCAGCGTATGCTGCGCCTCACGTTCGCGCAGCAGCGAGGCATTGAGCATGCTGGCGGCATTGATCCGCGCGCTGAGCTCGACACCATCCAAAGGCTTGCAGAGGAAATCGGTGGCCCCCGCATCAAAGGCCCGCTGCATCATCGCAGGTTCTTTGCTGGCAGTGATCATGATGATCGGCACAGCGCGGTAGAAAGGCACATCGCGGATCATCTCACACAGGCTGATCCCGTTGATGCCGGGCATCATGATATCAAGCAGGAAGGAATCGAACGGTCGGTTCGACTCTTGCATGATCTCAAGCGCCTCTTCCGAGCTTTCGCAACAGGTCAGCTCGTAATTGTCATTCTCGGTCAGGCAACCTGTAAGCAGGTCAAGGATGACCGGGTCATCGTCTACGGCAAGGATACGCATCATGTCTCATTACTCCACATGAGGGGGCGCTGGCAGGCGCACTTGGGGCTTTCTCACAAAAAACCACCTATGCCGGGCAGCAATGAGACCAGTTTTAGGCAAACTCGGGACAGCGCATTCGGGGCCGCTCCCCGCAAAATATGGGGAACACGAAACTTCGTGGCGATAATTTGCCGAAATCCGCAACAGCGCAGACCTGTTGTGGCCCCAAAATGCGATGCCCCTTGAACGAATCCCCTCCTGATGCAATATAGACGGTGCAGACGTTATCTTTTTCGACCCACTGTCTCCCTCATACGGCGCTCAGTCTATCGATCCAGACCAACCACGCCGGGCCATCGCACCAACGCGGATGGCATAAATATGGAGACTACGGATATGGCCACTGGCACCGTAAAATGGTTCAACACAACTAAAGGCTTCGGCTTCATTGCTCCCGATGGCGGCAGCAAAGACGTTTTCGTGCACATTTCCGCTGTTGAGCGCGCTGGCCTGACCGGCCTGGCCGACAACCAGAAAGTGACCTTCGACATCGAAGCAGGCCGTGACGGCCGTGAATCCGCGACCAACCTCGCGCTGGCCTAATGGCCGGGGGCCTCGGCCCTGATGCAAGAATTTGACCGACCTGCTGATACCGGCAGGTCGGTTTTTTTATGTCCAGCCTTGCTAAAATGCGCCCCCGTGGCAAAATGCAGAGCGAAACAGCAATAGATTGATGGAGCCTGCCATGCGCCGCCGTAGTTTTCTGACCAGCACCGTGGCCGCAGCCGCCCTTCCCCTGATGGCGCAGGCGCGCACCGCCGCCTACAGTGCCGCCCCGCAGATGGTGCCGATGAAAGCGCAATATGCGCCCGGTCAATTGCTGATCCTGCCGCGCAGTCATTACCTCTATTTCGTAACCGCCCCGGGCCAAGCGATGCGCTATGGCGTGGGCGTCGGTAAAGCGGGATTGGAATTCACCGGCACCGCCACCATCGATGTCAAAAAAGAATGGCCCACATGGCGCCCGACCAATGAGATGATCGAACGCGAGCCGCAGACCTACAAACGTTTCATCGGCAACACCGACGCCCAGCCCGGCGGCCCCGGCAACCCCTTGGGCGCGCGGGCGCTCTACCTGTTCCAGAATGGGCGGGACACCTTTTTCCGCATTCACGGGACCACGCAGCCGAACTCCATCGGCCGTTCGGTCTCCAACGGCTGCATTCGGATGCTGAACGAACATGTGATCGATCTCTATCAGCGTGTGCCGATTGGGACGAAGGTCACGGTGCTCTAAGCCCCTTTTGACAACGCTCAGCCCGGACTCAGGCCGCAGGCACCGGGCCATCGCCCGCCCGCCCGCCCGTCACGCCAAAGGCGTGCCGCATATAGAGCGCACCTTTGGTGCGACCGGCTAGGCGATTTGGTGAGGCCGGGTGCGCCATTAAAAAGGCGCGTCACGGCTGAACGATAAAGTAGCACAAAACTCCGTCGGATCGCCGACCGCGTGCAGGCGCTGGCCCCTCACACCAAAAGAAAGGGCCAGCGCATCGCGCCAGCCCTTCCACTCTCATTACCGTCAAAGCTTACTGAAGCGCTTTATCCGTAATGTCATGGGTCCAAGCCCCCTCGGGCGCTTTCGTGATCATGCCACCTTCCATGGTGATCTCCGCACTGCGGTCAAACGCGGTTTCGTCCAAGCGGCCATCGCTGCCCTCGGTCAGCTTGGCGATCTCGCCCATCATGCGGGTCTGGTGCTTCTCGGTCTGGGCGCCGGTCTGGTCGTTTTCCAGCACGATGTCGGCGGCTTCCTCGACATTCTCCTCGGCGTATTTCCAGCCCTTCATCGAGGCGCGGACGAAACGCGCCAGCTTGTCGACCATCTCGGGGTCTTCGAGGCTCTCTTCGGTGGTGTAAAGACCGTCTTCCAGCGTCGAGATGCCCTCGTCCTCATATTTGAAGACCACCAGATCCTCGGGCGTCAGCCCTGCGTCGATCACCTGCCAATATTCGTTGTAGGTCATGGTGGTGGCGCATTCGACCTGCTTTTGCAGCAGCGGGTCGACGTTGAAGTTGATCTTTTGGATCGTCACCCCACCGTCGGAGCCATCGGTGGGATAGCCCAGCTTGCCCATCCAGCTCATCAGCGGGATCTCATTGCCGAAGAACCAAGTGCCCAACGTGTTGCCGGGGAAATCCTCGGGGCTTTCGATGCCATGCTCTTTGAGGCAGGTCAGCATCAGGCCGGATTTCGCGAAAGGTTGTGCGATGTTCACAATCGGCGCGCCCTTTTCGCGCGCGGCCAGCGCCGAGGGCAGCCAGTCGACCATCACGTCGGCCCCACCGCCCAGAAGCACCTGCACCGGCGCGATGTCCGGCCCGCCGGGCTTGATCGTGACGTCCAGCCCCTCTTCCTCGTAAAAGCCCTTGTCCTTGGCGACGTAATAGCCCGCGAACTGGGCCTGCGTGACCCATTTGAGCTGCAGCGTCAGGTCGTCGGCGGCCTGCGCCACGCCCCCCAAAGGCCCAAGGCGGCCCCGGCTGCGATCTTCGTGATGGTTTTCATTTTTATCTCCCTGTTGGTTGGTCGTCTTTAGTTCCTCTGGCTGGGGTGCCAAAAGGTCACCCGTCCTTCGATAAGGGCCATGATACCATAGAACGCCGATCCGGCTATTGCCGCGACAACAATCTCGGCCCAGACCAGATCAAGCGCAAGCTGCCCAACCGAGGTGGAGATGCGAAAGCCCATGCCCAGCACCGGAGAGCCGAAGAATTCAGCAACGATGGCGCCGATCAGGGCAAGGGTGGTGCCGATCTTTAACCCGTTGAAGACAAAAGGCATCGCCGCAGGCAGCCGCAGTTTCAAAAGCGTGCGCCAATAACCGGCGGCATAGGTCCGCATCAAGTCGCGCTGCATGGTGTCGCTGGCCTGCAAGCCCTGCACCGTGTTTACCAGCATCGGAAAGAACACCATGACCACGACAATCGCCGCCTTGGACTGCCAGCCAAAGCCGAACCACATCACCATGATCGGCGCCATGCCGATGATCGGCAGCGCGGCCACGAAGTTGCCCACCGGGAGCAGCCCGCGTTGCAGGAAAGGAAAACGATCAATCGCCAGCGCTGTCAGGAAGGCCGCGCTGCAGCCGATGATATAGCCGCTCAGCGCGCCCTTGATGACAGTCTGCACAAAGTCGACCCACAGAATGTCCAATGAGGTCGCAAACCGCGCAGCGATCACCGAAGGCGCAGGCAGCAGCACTTGGTTGATGTCAAAACCGCGCACCACCCCTTCCCAAACCGCGATGAGCGTCAGACCGAAAACAATCGGCGAAGCGAGCGCCGCCCAACGGGACGGTTTTTGCCGCGCAAGCCAGACGTTTATCGAAAGCCCGACCAGCCAAGCGGCGATGGCGAAAACTATCCAACCCATCATGCCATCCCCATTCGTTTTAGCGTGACCCGTTGGATCAACCCGATCAACCCCACCATCACCGCCGCCAAAGCTGCCGCCATGATAAGCGCGCTCCAAATCTGGACCGTCTGACCATAGTAGCTGCCCGCCAGCAACCGCGCCCCAAGGCCCGCCACAGCACCCGTCGGCATCTCGCCCACGATGGCACCGACGAGAGAGGCCGCGACACCGACTTTCAGCGAGGTAAAGAAGTACGGCATCGACGACGGCAGCCGCAGCTTCCAAAAGGTCTGCCAACCGCTCGCGTGCCAAGTGCGCATCTGGTCCAACTGCATCTGATCCGGGCTGCGCAGCCCTTTGACCATGCCCACGACCACCGGGAAAAACGACAGATACATGCTGATGATCGCCTTGGGCAGCAGGCCAGAGAGGCCCACGGCATTCAGCACCACGATGATCATCGGTGCGATGGCCAAAATCGGAATGGTCTGGCTGGCAATCACCCAAGGCATCACCGACATGTCCATCGTGCGGTTAAACACGATCCCCACCGCCAGCAGTGTCCCAAGTGCGGTCCCCATGACAAAGCCAAGGAAGGTCGCGCTGAAGGTGACCCATGTGTGATAGACAAGCGAGCGTTTCGACGTGACTTTCTTCATCACCGTGGTCTCCCACAGTTCGGCCCCCACCTGATGCGGTGCGGGCAGCTTGGGCTTATCCTGCGACCACGTATCGGCCACCAATTCCGAGAATGTCAGCGTTTTATCCGCCCGCGCCGCCACATCCCGCGCCCATTGCGCGTTGAGCGCGACAGCAGCGCCATACCAAACGACAATCAACAGCCCCACGACCGTAAGAACGGGGATAATGTTACGCATCAATCGTCCCCATGCCCGGCGCGCAGCCCCTCACGGACGCGATGCGCGATCTCTAGAAACTCAGGGCTTTCGCGGATTTCCAAGAGGCGTTCACGCGGCAGCGGGCTTTCGATCACATCCGCGATCCTACCGGGCCGCGGGCTCATCACCACGATCTTGGTCGACAGATAGACCGCCTCAGGGATCGAGTGGGTGACGAAGGCAATGGTCTTTTCCGTCCGGGCCCAGAGCTTCAGCAGTTGCTCGTTGAGGTGGTCACGCACGATTTCGTCCAACGCGCCAAAGGGTTCGTCCATCAGCAAGATGTCGGCATCGAACGACAACGCCCGTGCGATAGAGGCCCGTTGCTGCATCCCCCCGACAATTGCCAAGGGAACTTCTTCTCAAACCCGCTGAGTTCCACCAGTTCCAGCACGCGCTGCACCCGTTCGGCCTGCTCAGCACGGGGAATGCCCATGATCTCAAGCGGCAGCCGGATATTGCCGCCGATGGTGCGCCACGGATAGAGCCCCGCCGCCTGAAAGACGTAGCCGTAGGCCCGCGATTTGCGCGCCTCCTCGGGCGAGACACCGTTGATGGTCACGGTGCCGCCCGTGGGCTGCTCAAGGTCGGCCATAACCCGCAGAAAGGTCGTCTTCCCGCAGCCCGACGGGCCGATAAAGCTGACGAAATCCCCTTTGTGGATTTCAAGGTTCACGTCTTTCAACGCATGGACCGGCCCGTCATTGGTTTGAAAGGTCAGATCTAGATTGCTGGCGCTGATCACGCTCTGGCTGTCATTCACAAATTTTACTTCCCTGTTGGTCGGCCGCTTTTAGCGCGGCACTTTACCTGATTGTCGTGGCGGTTCTACATCGCTCAGATCCCCGCCGGAATGTTCAGCGGATCGCGCTTGATCATCTTGGGGCTGTTGAGCTCCTTCCACTTGCTGAGCGCGACATTGGCGCTTGGGAAGGCTGGGCGCGGCACGAAACGCCCACGTCCCGGCTGCGGCTGGCTGTTTTGACCCCAAGCCCAGATCACCTCACCTCGGCTGAGGGTATAGCGGCTCTGCGCCTTGACCTCAAAGCCCTCAAAGACGTTGTAATCAAGGATGGAATGGTGGTTCGCCGGGCTGATCGTCTTGGTGATTTTCGGATCCCAGACCACGATATCGGCATCAGCCCCTTCAACGATCGCGCCCTTCTGCGGATAGATGTTGAGGATCTTGGCGATATTGGTCGAGGTCGCGGCGACGAATTCATTCGGCGTAAGCCGCCCAGTCTCCACCCCTTCGGTCCAAAGCACAGCAAGCCGTTCTTCCAGCCCGTTCGAGCCGTTGGGAATGATCCGGAAATCATCGCGGCCTGCCCGCTTCTGCTCGGTGCTGAACGCCGCGTGGTCCGTTGCCACCACCTGCAAACTGCCCGCCTGCAACCCGGCCCAAAGGCTGTCTTGGTGGTCTTTCGAGCGGAAGGGCGGCGACATGACGCGCCGCGCGGCGTGGTCCCAATCTTTGTTGAAATACTCAGACTCATCCAGCGTCAGGAACTGGATCAGCGGCTCGCCATAAACCCGCATCCCCTTTTGCCGCGCCCGGCGGATCGCCTCATGGGTCTGCTCGCAGGAAACATGCACGATATAGAGCGGCACGCCTGCCGTGTCCGCGATGGTGATCGCGCGGTTGGCGGCCTCGCCCTCCAGCTCAGGCGGGCGGGAATAGGCGTGGCCCTCTGGCCCGGTGATGCCCTGATCGAAATACTTCTGCTGCAACTCGGCGACCAGATCGCCGTTCTCGGCATGGACCATCGGCAGCGCGCCAAGTTCCGCACAGCGTTTGAACGAGGCGAACATCTCGTCATCTTCGATCATCAAGGCACCCTTATAGGCCATGAAGTGCTTAAAGCTGTTCACCCCCATGTCGACCGCGTCTTTCATCTCGTTAAAGACGGTCTCGTCCCAGCCGGTGATCGCCATGTGATAGCCGATGTCGCTGCAGATCTGCGGCGCGGATTTGCGGTGCCACTCGTTGATCGCGTTTTTGATGCTGCCATCGGCGCCCGGCAGGCAGAAATCGACCACCATCGTGGTGCCGCCCACTGCCGCGGCCCATGTGCCGGACTCAAAGGTTTCGGCTGCCGTGGTGCCCATGAAAGGCATCTCTAGGTGCGTATGCGGATCAATCCCGCCGGGGATCACATAGGCGCCCTCGGCGTCGATATATTCGTCGCCCTTTAGGTCTTCGCCGATCTGTTTGATCTTCTCGCCTTCGATCAGGACATCGGCTTTCCATGTGCGGTCCGCCGTGCAAACCATGCCACCCTTGATTACCTTGCTCATCTTCTTCTCCCCATCTTTTCTGGCAATTCACGTCGGGGGGCCGGGGCAGCACCCCAGACCTCCGCCCGCGTGTTCAGCCCTCTATTTCCGCTGTCTCCAGCACCGCATGGAGCAGCACATCCGCCCCCGCCTTGGCCCAATCCTTGGTGATCTCTTCGGCCTCATTGTGGCTCAGACCATCGACACAGGGGCACATCACCATCGCCGTGGGCGCCACCCGGTTGATCCAGCAGGCGTCATGCCCCGCGCCCGAAATCAAGTTCATATGGCTATAGCCCAACCGCTCTGCGGCGTTGCGCACGGCCGTGACGCAGCCATCGTCAAAGGCCACGGGATCAAATCCGCCGACCTTTTCAAACTCGATCTGCATGTCCATATCATCGGCGATCTTTTGGCCCTCGTCGCGCAGACGGGCCTCCATATCCTCGATCACGGCCAGTTCGGGTGACCGGAAATCGACGGTAAACACCGTCTTGCCCGGGATCACGTTGCGCGAGTTCGGGTAGACTTCGATATGGCCTGCCGCCCCCACCGCATGGGGCGCGTGGCTGAGCGCAATCTCGTTCACCTTTTCCAGCACCCGCGCCATGCCCAGCCCCGCATCGCGGCGCATCGGCATCGGGGTGGAACCGGTGTGGCTGTCCTTGCCGGTGATCGTCACCTGCGTCCAGCTCAGGCCCTGCCCGTGGGTCACGACGCCGATGTCCTTGCCCTCGGATTCCAAAATCGGGCCCTGTTCGATGTGCAATTCAAAGAAGGCGTGCATCTTGCGCGCGCCGACTTCCTCATCGCCCTTCCAGCCGATGCGCTGCAACTCGTCGCCAAAGCTCTTGCCCTCGGCGTCGGTGCGCGCGTAGGCCCAGTCTTGGGTGTGGATGCCAGCAAAAACCCCCGACGACAGCATCGCGGGGGCGTAACGGGTGCCTTCTTCGTTGGTGAAGTTGGTCACGACGATCGGATGTTTGGTCTTGATGCCCAGATCGTTCATCGTGCGGATGATCTCCAACCCGCCGAGCACGCCAAGGATGCCATCGTATTTCCCGCCCGTGGGCTGGGTGTCGAGGTGGCTGCCCACATAGACCGGCAGCGCATCGGGATCGGTGCCCTCCCGCTGGGCGAACATATTGCCCATCTGGTCAAGACCCATGGTGCAGCCCGCGTCTTCGCACCACTTTTGGAACAGCGCGCGGCCTTCGGCATCTTCGTCGGTCAGCGTCTGACGGTTATTCCCCCCGCCACGCCGGGGCCGATCTTGGCCATCTCCATCAAGGAATCCCACAGGCGGTCAGGATCAATCTTGAGGTTCTCTCCGGGCGCGGGCATAGGTCACTCCTCTGTATTGGCTTTGGCCATTGTTTTTTTACCATTTGGTAAATCCACGATTGCGATTAGGTTAGGCTCTGTCAAGAACTGGTTTGAAACAACCCGCCGCCGATCCGGCAAACGCCCTTTTAAGCAGCACCAAGGATCATTGCCTTGCCCGAAAGCACCGCCAAAAAACCCAGCCGCATCCAAAGACGCAACCGCCGGGTGATTCTGGATGCCGCGCTCGAAGTCTTCTCGAAACATGGCTACCGGGGCGCCACGCTGGATCAAATCGCCGCCGAGGCTGGGCTGAGCAAACCGAATATTCTCTATTACTTCAATGGCAAAGAAGACATTCACGTCACTTTGCTGTCGCAGCTTATGGAAACATGGCTTGACCCGCTGGTCGAGCTAGACCCCGATGGCGACCCCCGGCGCGAGATTTTGGACTATGTCGAGCGCAAGCTGACCATGTCGCGCGAACTCCCGCGCGAAAGCCGGCTTTTCGCCAATGAAATTCTGCAAGGCGCGCCGCGGATCGAGCCAGAGTTGAAGCGCCACCTCAAACCGCTCTTTGACGAGAAATGCACCGTGATCGCGGGCTGGGTGGCGGCGGGCAAACTGCCCCCGCTGGACCCGCAACATCTGATTTTCTCCATCTGGGCCACAACGCAGCACTACGCGGATTTCGAGGCACAGGCGCAAATTCTGCTCGGACCCGAGACCGATCCCCGCCCCCGCGCGCAGGCGCATCTTCAGGCGATGTTTGGCGCGCTTTTGGACCTGCCGGAGCCATCGGCAAACGGTTAACCATAGCCGCCAGAGATGGACCGCGTTTAATCCCCCATTAACATTTCCGCCGCAATCTGCCTACGGGTGTGGGCTCCTTAGTAGTTAGAGGGGCAGTGATGAATGTAGGCGATTTTAACGGCGCAGGGGCTGCGCGGAATGCGAAGGGACTGAATGCAAAGGGGTCTGATGAAGCGGCGAGCGCGCGACCGATCCCGCGCGAAGAGATGGCGCGGGATGCGGCCATGGCAGTGATTGCGGCGCGGCGCGATCTGGCACGGATGGTCCCGCAGCCATCTGCCGAAACCGCCGCCCCGTCGCGGAGAAACTCCTGAACGCGGGGCGGCGGGCCTTGTCTTACTCTGCCGGTTCAACCGCTTTGGCAGAGGGGTTGTTGGGGTGCGTGGTCCAGTTGGCGTAGTCCGGTGTCACCGTCTTGCCAGTGCGCAGGTCGGTGGCACCCACGGCCAATTCTTCCATTGAGATACAGTCTTCGACAGGACACACATTGACGCAAAGGTTACAGGCCACGCATTCCTCTTCGATCACGGTAAAGGTGCGGTCCTCGGACATGGCGATGGCTTGGTGGCTGGTATCCTCGCAGGCGGCAAAACAGCGGCCACAAGAGATGCACAAATCCTGATCGATCTTCGCCTTGGCGACATAGTTCAGGTTCAGCTGGTTCCAGTCGGTAACATTCGGCACCGCGCGGCCCACAAGCTCATCGACCGAGGTCATGCCCTTCTCGTCCATATACTCCGACAGGCCCGAGATCATCTCTTGGACCACCTTGAAGCCATAGGTCATCGCCGCCGTGCAGACCTGCACGTTGCCCGCGCCGAGGGCCAGAAACTCAGCCGCGTCGCGCCATGTTGTGACGCCACCGATGCCGCTGATCGGCAGGCCGTGGGTCTCAGGATTACGCGCAATCTCGGCCACCATGTTGAGCGCAATGGGCTTCACCGCCGGGCCGCAATAGCCGCCATGGGTGCCCTTGCCGTCGATCATCGGTTCTGGCGCAAAGAGGTCCAGATCGACCGAGGTGATCGAGTTGATCGTGTTGATCAGGCTCACCGCATCCGCGCCACCGCGCTTGGCGGCCTCGGCGGGGTAGAGCACATTGGTGATGTTCGGCGTCAGCTTCACGATCACCGGCATCCGCGTGTACATCTTGCACCAGCGGGTGACCATTTCGATATATTCCGGCACCTGCCCCACGGCGGACCCCATGCCGCGCTCGGCCATGCCATGGGGGCAACCGAAGTTCAGCTCAATCCCGTCGGCCCCGGTTTCCTCCACATGCGGCAGGATCGCTTTCCACGCTTCCTCCTCGCAAGGCACCATGATCGAGGCAATCAGCGCCCGATCCGGGTAGTCGCGTTTCACCGCCTTCATCTCGCGCAGGTTCACTTCCAGCGGGCGGTCGGTGATCAACTCGATGTTGTTCAGCCCCAGCAGCCGCCGATCCGCGCCATAGATCGCGCCGTAGCGCGGGCCATTGACGTTAACCACGGGCGGGCCTTCCATGCCGAGGGTCTTCCAGACCACCCCGCCCCAGCCCGCCTCATAGGCGCGGCGCACGTTGTATTCCTTGTCCGTCGGCGGCGCCGAGGCCAGCCAGAACGGGTTGGGGGATTTGATCCCGATGAATTCGCTTCTCAGATCAGCCATGTTATGTCTCCCTCTCGGCGCGGCCTCAGCCCGCCGCCCCCATCAATGTGGTGTGAATGTCCATCGCCGCGTCGCGGCCCTCGGCCACAGCGGTCACCGTGAGGTCATCACCACCGCTGGCGCAATCGCCCCCGGCCCAAACGCCATCCAGACTGGTGCGCCCGGTGCCATCAACCTTGATCTTGCGCCCGTCGAGATCGGGTAGCCCGTCGCCCAACAGCGTCTGACCGATGGCCTTGAACACCTGATCCGCTTGCAGACGCAGGGTTTGGCCGGTGCCCTTCATCGCCTCATCGACATATTCAAATTCAATCTCGCGCACCGAGCCATTGCCATGCACCGCGATCGGCACCGCATGGGTCACGATCCGCACCCCTTTGGAGGCGGCGAGGTCTTGCTCAAACACACTCGCGTTCATCCGGTCGCGACCACGGCGATAGACCAGCGTCACGTTCAACGCGCCCAGCAGTTTCGCCTGCACCGCGGCATCGACTGCCGTCATGCCGCCACCGATCACCACCACGTCGCGGCCAATCGGCACGCCTGACATGTCGCCCGACTGGCGCAGCTCCGAGATGAAATCGACCGCATTGGCGACCCCGGCCTTATCCTCGCCTTCGGCGCCCAAAGCGTTCACGCCCACTAGCCCCATTCCAAGGAAAACCGCGTCATAGTCGGCCTTCAACTCCTCAAGCGTGACATCCCGGCCCACGGCAACCTCATGACGGAAGGTGATCCCGCCAATCTGCATCAGCCAATCAACTTCGGCCTGCGCAAAACCGTTGGGTGTTTTATAGGCAGCAATGCCATATTCGTTCAGCCCGCCGGGCTTGGACCGCGCATCAAGGATTTCGACCTCATGGCCCAGCATCGCCAGACGGTGGGCGCAGGACAGACCCGCAGGGCCCGCACCAACCACAACAACACGTTTGCCCGTCACGGCCGCACGCTCAAAAGGATGCACGTCTTGGGCCTGCAAATGGTCGGTGGCATAACGCTGCAACTGGCCGATCAACACCGGCTTGCCCTCGGCCACCTCACGCACACAGACCTCCTCGCAGAGCGTTTCGGTCGGGCAGACCCGCGCACACATGCCGCCAAGGATGTTCTGGCTGAGGATTGTCTTGGCCGCCGCATCGGGGGTGCCGGTGGCGATCTGGCGGATGAACAGCGGAATGTCGATGTCGGTCGGACAGGCCGTCATGCAAGGTGCGTCATGGCAGAAGTAACAGCGGTCCGCCGCGACCAGAGCCTCATGTTCGTCCAAGGGTGGATGGAGATCCGAAAACCCCTCTGCGTAGTTCTGCGGCTCTAACCGCCCCGGAACGATCCCCGGCTCAAAGACATCTCGTGCCATATCAAAATCCCTGTCGTTTTCTTGGTGTTTTGAAAATGCTCACACGGAATCATTTTTTTATCAACTGGTAAATTTTTGAAAAGCGCGACTTCCCGAAAAACCCGTGACACCTGCCAGTTTTGTAACAGGCAGGTTATATTTCATGGGCGCTTCCTTGCTTGCCCCATGCCGCCCCGTAAAAATCCTTGATTTTAAAAATAGAGATTCCAATATCACAACTGCGACGCGAAGACTTTTCGACCCGGCTGCCCTAAGGCTCCAGCGATCACGAATTCGACCGAGCCGCGCTGCCGCATGTTGCGGGCAGATCAGACAGAGGGAGACACGGGTCATGGCTACTGGCACCGTCAAATGGTTCAACACGACAAAAGGCTACGGCTTCATCGCGCCGGACAGCGGCGGCAAAGACATCTTTGTCCATATTTCCGCAGTAGAGCGCGCAGGCCTGACCGGGCTTGCCGACAATCAAAAGGTTACCTTTGATGTCGAAGCAGGCCGTGATGGCCGCGAAAGCGCGAGCAACATCGCGCTGGCCTGACCGGGCCACATTTCGATGATCGAAACGGACGCTGCGGCGTCCGTTTTTTGTTAGCGGGTCTCTACGGCCTGTGCGGCAAGCTTGGCCACCGCCGGGCCGATGTCCTCCACGATCAGCGCCACGCCTTCGGCATTGGGATGGATACCATCCCCTTGAAAATAGCGTTGGATCGTCTCGCTTCGCGCGCTGGCCGCGCCCTTTTCCTCGGCCAGAAGTCCGGTAAAGAAATCCGGGTAGAACTGCGTTCCATGGGCTTCGGCCAAGTCGGGATAGAGCGCTTCGAAATCGGCCTTATACCCCGCGCCGTAATTGCCCGGTGCCGACATGCCGACCAGCAGCACCTCAACCTCGGCGCTCTTTGCCGCCGCAAGAATGTCATCAATGTTGCCGCGCGCCTGCGCCGGGTCCAGCCCGCGCAGCATGTCATTGCCCCCAGTGTCACGATCATCGCGTCGACTTCGGGCGTCAGGGTCCAATCCACCCGCGCCCGCCCCCAGCGGTCGTATCGCCCGAAACACCCGCGTTGACGATTTTCGCCTCAACGCCTTCGGCATCCAGCCACGCCTGCAATTGCGGCACGAATCCCTCTTCGGCGGGCAGGCCATAGCCTTGGGTCAGACTGTCGCCAAGGGCGGCGATCACCACCTCTTCGGCCTGTGCCGCGCTGCCTAAAATAAAGGCACAACAGATCAATACCTTGCGCATCCTTCACGGACCTCCATATCCAACTGATACTCAGAACAAAGGCGGCCCGATGAGCGACCCAGTCTATGACCTTCAAGATGTCACGCTAAGCCTCAAGGGCAATGCCGGAACCGTCGATATTCTGCGCGGCATTTCGCTGCAGGTCCAGCAAGGGGAAAGCATCGCGCTGACCGGGGCGTCGGGATCGGGCAAATCTTCGCTGCTGATGGTCATGGGCGGGCTTGAGCGTGCCACGGGCGGCAAGGTCATGGCCCTTGGCCATGATCTCAGCGCGCTGCGCGAGGATGGGTTGGCCCAGTTTCGCCAAGGCCGCATGGGGATTGTGTTTCAGTCCTTCCACCTCATTCCCACCATGACCGCGCTGGAGAATGTCGCCACACCGCTGGAGCTTTCGGGGGCCGAGGACGCCTTTGACCGCGCGCGCAGCGAGTTGGAGGCCGTCGGTCTTGGCCACCGCATCGATCAATACCCTGCGCAGATGTCAGGCGGCGAGCAGCAGCGCGTGGCCCTCGCCCGCGCCGCCGCCCCGCGCCCGGCGATCCTGCTGGCGGATGAGCCGACAGGCAGCCTCGACAGCCGCAATGGCGCGGCGATCATGGACCTGCTGTTTGAGCTGCGCGACCGCCATGGCGCGACGCTGGTGCTGGTGACCCATGCCGACGATCTGGCCGCGCGTTGTGACCGGGTGGTGCAATTGGCCGACGGGCGTCTCGCATGAGCCTGTCCCTCGCGGCCCGTTTCGCCCGCCGTGAGATGCGCGGCGGATTGCGCGGTTTTCGTCTGCTGCTGGCCTGCCTCGCGCTCGGCGTGGCCGCTTTGGCCGCCGTAGGCTCGGTCCGCGCTGCGATTGAAGCGGGGCTGGAAGCCGAGGGTGCCGCACTTTTGGGCGGCGATGCCGAACTTGATTTCACCTATCGATCGGCCAGCCCAGATGAGCAGGCGTGGATGGCCGAGCGGGCTGAACGTGTATCCGAAATCGTTGAGTTCCGCTCTATGGCCGTGGTCGGCGCGGGGGACACCTCTGAACGCGCGCTGACGCAGGTCAAGGCGGTGGACGACCTCTATCCATTGATCGGTGAGATGTTGTTGGACCCGGCCCTGCCGCTAGAGCAGGCGCTTGAGATCGGGCCCGAAGGACGGCCCGGTGCCGTGATGGAACGTGCCTTGTCGGACAGGCTCGGCCTTGCCCCGGGGGATGTTTTTGCCCTCGGCGAAACCGAATTTCGCCTGACGGCCCTGATTGAACGCGAACCGGATTCCGCCGCCAGTGGCTTCTCGCTCGGTCCTCGCACGCTGGTGCGGCGCGCCGCGCTGGATGGCTCGGGCCTGCTCGCACCGGGGACGCTCTTTAACAGCAAATATCGGCTCGATCTGCCCGAAGGCACCGCGCTTGACCCGTTGAAATCCGAGGCCGAGGCGCGGTTTGCCGACGCCGGGATGCGCTGGACCGATGCCCGCAACGGCGCGCCCGGCGTGGCGCGTTTCGTCGAACGGCTCAGCGCCTTTCTGGTGCTGGTGGGGCTGTCGGGGCTGGCCGTGGGCGGGGTCGGCGTCGCGGCGGCGGTGCGGGCCTATCTGCAACGCAAGACCGCTGTGATCGCCACCTTCCGCGCCATGGGCGCAACCCGGGCGACGATCTTCCAGACCTACTTCATTCAGGTCGGGCTGCTGGCCGTGATGGGCGTGGCGCTTGGCCTGCTGATCGGTGCCGGGCTGCCTCTGTTGCTTTCCCCGCTGATCGAAGCGCAACTGCCCCTTCCCGCCCGTTTTGGGATTTATCCCGCCCCGCTGGCCGAGGCTGCGCTATACGGGCTGCTCACTGCCGCGCTCTTCACCCTTTGGCCGCTGGCCCGAAGCGCTGACGTGCGTGCCGCCACCCTGTTTCGCGATGACTGGCAGCGCCAATCGCCTCTGCCCGGCGCGCCCTACCTTGTGGCGATGGCGCTGCTCTTGGCCGCGCTCTTGGCGCTGGCGGGCTGGTTTAACGGATCGTGGTCGCTCACCCTTTGGACGCTTGGCGGCTTGGCGGCGACGCTGGCGGTGCTGGCGCTGGCGGCAGCCGTGTTGCGGCTGATCGCGCGGGCCGCAGCCAAGCGCGTGCGGGGGCATCCGCGCCTGCGGTGGGCGCTCGCGGCGATAGGCGGACCGGGCGAAGGGGCCACGGCGGTGGTGCTGGCGCTTGGGCTGGGCCTGTCGGTCTTGGCAGCAGTGGGCCAGATCGACGGCAATCTGCGCCGTGCGATTTCGGGGAATCTGCCGGATGTGGCGCCGTCCTATTTCTTTGTCGACATCCAGAAGGATCAGATCGACGGCTTCAACGAACGGCTTACCAGCGATGCGGCAGTCAGCCGGGTTGAAAGCGCCCCGATGCTGCGCGGCGTGGTGACCGAGATCAACGGCCAACCGGCCCAAGAGGTGGCGGGCGATCACTGGGTGGTGCGCGGCGACCGGGGCATCACCTATGCCGCAAAGCCGGGCGAAGACACGCGGATCACGGTGGGAGACTGGTGGGCCGAAGACTACACCGGCCCGCCGCAGATCAGCTTTGCCGCCGAAGAGGCCGAGGAACTGGGGTTGAGCCTTGGCGACAGCCTGACCCTCAACGTGCTGGGCCGCGCCATCACCGGCGAGATCACCAGCTTTCGCGAGGTTGATTTCTCGACCGCCGGGATCGGCTTTGTGCTGACGATGAACCCCGCTGCACTGGCCGGCGCGCCGCATAGTTTCATCTCGACCGTCTATGCCGCGCCAGAGGCCGAAACCGCGATCCTGCGGGATCTGGCCGAAGCCTATCCCAACATCACCGCGATCCGGGTGCGCGATGCGATCGACCGGGTGGCGGCGGTGCTGGCGGGGCTGGCCTCGGCGATTTCGTTCGGCGCGCTGGCGACGCTTGCAACCGGCTTCATGGTGCTGATCGGTGCGGCAGCCGCAGGCACCGGGGCGCGCAGCTATGAAGCGGCCTTGCTGAAAACCATGGGTGCTTCGCGACGAACCATTGCCAGCAGCTTTGTGCTGCGTGCGGCCCTGCTGGGTCTCTTTGCCGGGGGCGTCGCGCTGATGGCAGGCATCGCGGGTGGCTGGGCGGTGAGCCATTACGTGATGGAGACCGATTTCACCGTGGTCTGGCCCAACGCGCTGATGATCATCGCAGGCGGGGTGCTGGCGACGGTCTTGGCGGGCTTGGGCTTTGCGCTGAGGGCGCTGAACGCCCGGCCTGCGGATATGCTAAGGGCGCAGGAATGATCCCGCGCCCTTTGGCTGTCTTGGTGGTCTGATCACTCCGCCGCTTCGGCGTAGTCCTCCAGCGGTGGGCAGGTGCAGATCAGGTTGCGGTCGCCGTGCACGTTGTCGACACGGTTGACCGGCGGCCAGTATTTGTCGACCCGGAAGGCCCCGGAGGGAAGCAGCCCTGCTCGCGGCTGTAGGGCCGGTCGCCCCATTCCACCACCAGATCTTCGACCGTATGCGGTGCGTTTTTCAGCGGATTGTTGGCCCGATCCATGCGGCCCTCTTCGATCTCGCGGATCTCTTCGCGGATCGCCAGCATGGCGTCGCAGAAACGGTCCAACTCGGCCTTGGTCTCAGACTCCGTCGGCTCCACCATTAGCGTGCCCGCCACCGGCCAAGACATCGTTGGCGCGTGGAAGCCGCAGTCAACCAGCCGCTTGGCGACGTCTTCGTTGGTGATGCCCGCGGTTTCCTCATAGGGGCGCACGTCGATGATGCACTCATGCGCCACCCGACCGCTCGGCCCTTTATACAGCACGTCATAGGCCCCTTCGAGACGCTTGGCGATGTAGTTGGCGTTGAGGATCGCGGCGCGGGTCGCCTGCGTCAGACCGTCACCGCCCATCATCAGGCAGTAAGACCAAGAGATCGGCAACAGCGAGGGCGAGCCGTAAGGCGCCGCCGAGACCGCGGCCCCCTCTTCGTTCGGGTGGCCCGGCAGATGCGCGATCAGATGCGATTTCACACCGATCGGACCCATGCCGGGGCCGCCGCCGCCATGCGGGATGCAGAAGGTCTTGTGCAGGTTGAGGTGGCTCACGTCGCCGCCCAGATCGCCGGGGCGCGACAGGCCCACCATCGCGTTCATATTGGCGCCGTCGATATAGACTTGGCCGCCGTGGTCATGGGTGATCTTGGTCACCTCATGCACGGTTTCCTCGAACACGCCGTGGGTCGACGGGTAAGTGATCATGCAACCGGCAAGGTTTTCGCTGTGCTGCTCGGCCTTGGCGCGGAAATCGTCAAGGTCGATGTCACCGTTGGCGGCGGTCTTGATGACCACGACCTTCCAACCCACCATCTGCGCGGAGGCCGGGTTGGTGCCATGGGCGCTCATCGGAATAAGGCAGATGTTGCGATGCCCCTCGCCCTTGGCGCGGTGATAGGCGGCGATGGTCAAGAGCCCCGCATATTCGCCCTGCGCGCCCGAGTTCGGCTGCATCGAAATCGCGTCATAGCCGGTGATCTCGCACAGTTTGTCCGACAGATCGTCGATCATTTCCTGATAGCCAAGCGCCTGATCGGCGGGCACGAAGGGATGGATCAGCGAGAATTCACGCCACGTCACCGGCATCATCTCAGCCGCCGAGTTCAACTTCATCGTGCAAGACCCCAGCGGGATCATCGCCCGGTCCAGCGCCAGATCACGGTCGGCCAAGCGGCGCATGTAGCGCATCATCTCGGTCTCGGCCCGGTTCATGTGGAAAATCGGGTGCGTGAGGTAGTCGCTCGTGCGGACCATCGCGTCGGGCAGACGGTACTCAGGCGTGAAATCATTATCCGCCTGACGGATGCCAAAGGCGCGCCAGACCGCTTCGATGGTGTCGGGGCGGGTGCGCTCGTCCAGCGTGATGCCAACCTTGGTCCCGCCCACACGACGCAGGTTGATGCCTTCGTCCACGGCGGATTTCATCACCGCGGCCTGCAAGGGGCCGACCTCGACGGTGACCGTGTCGAAATAGCTCTCGGGCTGCACGTCAAAGCCAGCGGCCTCCAGGCCCTTCGCCAGACGCACTGTCTTGCGGTGGATGCGCTGCGCGATGGCTTTCAAGCCTTCCGGCCCGTGGAACACGGCATACATCGAGGCCATCACGGCCAGCAGCGCCTGCGCAGTGCAAACGTTCGAGGTCGCCTTCTCGCGGCGGATGTGTTGCTCGCGGGTTTGCAGCGACAGACGGTAGGCGCGGTTGCCATGGGCGTCGATGGACACGCCGACAATCCGCCCCGGCATGGCGCGCTTCATGGAATCCTTGCAGGCCATATAAGCAGCGTGCGGGCCGCCATAGCCCTCAGGCACGCCAAAACGCTGCGTGCTGCCCACGGCGATGTCGGCCCCCATCGCGCCCGGCTCTTTCAGCAGGGTCAGCGACAACGGGTCGGCGGTGACGATGCCGACGGCCTTGGCCTCATGCAGGGCCGCCATGTGATCGGTGAAGTCGCGCACATGGCCGTAGGTGCCCGGATACTGGAAGATCGCGCCAAAAACCTTTTCCGCGTCCATCTCTTCGGGTTCACCGACGATGACCTCAATGCCCAAAGGCTCGGCCCGGGTCTTCATCACGGCGATGTTTTGCGGGTGGCAATTGCTATCGATAAAGAAGCCCTTGGCCTTGGATTTCGAACTGCGCAGCGCCATGGTCATCGCCTCGGCGCAGGCGGTGGCCTCATCCAGAAGCGACGCATTGGCGATTTCCAACCCGGTAAGGTCGCTCACCATCGTCTGGAAATTGAGCAACGCTTCCAGGCGGCCCTGCGAAATTTCGGGCTGATAGGGCGTGTAGGCGGTGTACCACGCGGGGTTCTCAAGAATATTCCGCTGGATCGCCGGAGGCGTGACGGTGCCGTGATAGCCCTGCCCGATCAGGCTGGTGAGCACCTTGTTCTTGCCCGCAACCTTGCGCATGTGCTCAAGCACCTCGCGCTCGCTCATCGCCTTGCCGAAATCAAGCGGCTGTTTCGCACGGATCGCCTTGGGTAACGTGTCGTCGATCAGCGCATCAAGGCTTTCGGCGCCCACGGTGTCGAGCATCTGCGACATTTCGGAAGGGGACGGGCCAATGTGACGCCGGTTGGCGAAATCATAGGGCAGATAATCGGTGGGCTTGAAGCTCATGTCGGGTTCCTCGTCACGGCGCGGCAGCGGCGCCCCTGTTGTGGCGCGCCGCCCAAAGCGGGCGACGCAGGTGATCAGCAGCGCGCCAGTCCCCCGGCACGCGCAGCGGTTTAGCCGATGAATTTCTGGTAGGCGGCTTCGTCCATGAAGTCGTCCATCTGGCTGGCATCGGTGAACTTCATCTTGAAGAACCATGCATCGCCCTGCGGGTCATCGTTGACCATGCTGGGGTTGTCCGTGAGCGTGCTGTTCACCTCGGTGATCTCACCGTCAATCGGGGCGAGGATGTCCGACGCCGCCTTGACGGATTCAATCACGACAACTTCGTCATCCTTGCTAACGGTGGTGCCTTCGTCCGGCAGTTCCACGAATACGACATCGCCCAACTGCTCGGCGGCGTGTGTGGTGATGCCCACGACCACTTCGTCACCCTCGACGCGCAGCCATTCATGTTCTTCGGTAAATTTCATATCGGATTTCCCTGTGTAGATTCAGCGTTTGAAGTTCGCCGCGACGAACGGCATTTTCGTGACAGTCAGTGGCAAGCGCTTGCCGCGCACCTCGCCCCAAAGCGGCGTGTCGACCTTTGCATGCTCGGCGCTGACATAGCCCATGGCAACCGGGCCGCCAACCGTCGGACCAAAGCCGCCAGAGGTTACTGTGCCAACCTCATTGCCGCCCTCGGCTGCATCGAAAATCGGCACACCTTCGCGCATCGGCGCCCGGCCTTCGGGCAGCAGCCCCACCCGCTTGCGCGGCGCCCCATCGGCCAGTTGTTGCAAGATCACGCCCGCACCCGGAAAACCGCCCGCACGCTCGCCATCATTGCGCCGTACCTTCTGGATCGCCCAGTTCAGCGCCGCCTCAACCGGCGTGGTGGTGGTGTCGATGTCATGACCATAAAGGCACAACCCGCCCTCCAACCGCAAACTGTCACGCGCGCCCAGACCAATGGGCTCGACCTCTTCCAGCGCCAAAAGCTTGCGCGCCAAGGCCACGGCATCTTCATTCGCGACCGAAATCTCGTAGCCGTCCTCGCCCGTATAGCCCGAGCGCGAAAGGGTGACGGTGATCCCGTCAATGTCGACATCCTTGGCCACATCCATAAATTTCATATCCGCCACCAAGGGCTGCAACCGGGCCAGCGCCGCTTCGGCCTGCGGCCCCTGCAAGGCCAGCAGCGCACGATCTTCGAGCACTTCGATCTCACAACGATCCGACAACGCCTCTTTCATCAGGGCGATGTCATCATCCTTGCACCCGGCATTCACAACAGCGAACAAATGATCACCCAGATTGGCCAACATCAGATCGTCCAAGATACCACCCGTGGCATCCGTAAACATCGCATAACGCTGGCGCATCTCGGCAAGCCCCAGCACATCAACCGGCACGAGGCTCTCCATCGCCAAGGCCACATCTTCATAGCTGCCAGATTTGGCCCGCAGCACGACCTGCCCCATGTGGCTCACATCAAACAACCCGGCGGCGGCGCGGGTGTGCAAATGCTCTTTCATCACGCCAAGAGGGTATTGCACGGGCATTGAATAGCCCGCAAAGGGCACCATCTTGGCCCCCAGTTCCACATGCAAATCATGCAATGCCGTCTGCTTGAGATCGCTCATCCGGTTCGCCTTTCCTGTCGCTTCCGGATGACCTTTTGACCACGCCGGCACCTTAGCGCCGCTAACGCTGCGCATGATGCCCCCTCTGTCCTTCCGCCTGAGATCGTTATCCCTTCGGCGTGCGCATCCGCGCATCTCTCCAGAGTCTTGGTCATGTCACGGTCCTGGGGCCTGAGAGTTTCCGGGGCGGTTGCTCCTTCGGCATCGGTGTTAACCGATTCTCCCGTGACGATTGGGCCTTTCGTATGCCGCCGCATACCTCTGCGTCAAGCATGCTTGTGGCCGGATACGACACATGTTTTGGTGCGCGCGACAAATACAGGACCTTTCGCGCATGACCCCCTATTTTTTCGGCTACGGCAGCCTCGTGAATCGCAACACCCACAGCTACCCCGACGCCCGGCCCGCCCGGCTCGACGGCTGGCGGCGCAAATGGGTCCGCGCCGAAGGGCGCGACATCGTCTACCTCTCCGTGGTGCAAGACCAAAGCACCCGCATCGACGGGCTCATCGCCGCCGTGCCGGGCGCGGATTGGGCGGCGCTGGACCAGCGTGAATACAGCTACGAACGCCACGCCTCAGGCGGCGCCGTGGTCCATGATCTGGTCCCCGCACCCGACATCGCCCATTACGCCATCCCGCTCGAAATCGCGGTCGACCACGGCGATCACGTCATCCTTCTGAGCTATCTTGATGTTGTGGTCCAAGGCTTCCTGCGCGAGTTCGGCACCGATGGCGCGGCGCGCTTTTTTGACACCACCGAAGGCTGGGACACACCTATCCTGAACGACCGCGCAGCGCCCCTTTACCCGCGCCACCAGACCCTAACGCCAGAAGAAACGGCCGTGGTCGATCACCACATCGACCGCTTGTCGCTACAGGTGAAATCACGCGACGAAGTCCCCTTCACAAAGAAGAACTTCTGACCGCTTTAATTCATCCTTTTTCAAATACCCGCGGGGTCCGGGGGCAGCGCCCCCGAATGCCCTCGGCCCGCCTCAGCCGCGTGCTTTGACGGTCTGGAGCAACGGCAGAACCTGCGCCATCTCTGGCCCGTGTTCCTGCCCCGTCAGCGCCAAACGCAGGGGCCGGAACAACCCACGTCCCTTGCGCCCGGTGGCTTCTTTGACCGCGGCGGTCCAGCTTGACCACGTGGCTTCATCAAAGGGCATCTCCGGCAGCAGCAGCATGGCCTGAGCCACGAATTCGCGGTCTTCCTCGGCAATCACCGGCTCGGCCCCGTCGCGGAACATAGCCCACCACGGACCCAAATCCTTCAGCGTCGAGATATTCTCGCGCGTGACCGCCCAGAACTGCGCGGCTTTGTCTTCCGGCACGCCAAGGGCGGTGATGTCGTCTTTCACGGCCTCAAGCGGCAGTTGCTGCAAATACCGCCCTGTCAGCGGGAACAGATCCTGCACATCGAACTTGGTCGGCGCCGAGCCGAAGCGGTTGATGTCGAAACCCTCGATCAACTCCGCCATATCCGTGCGCAGCTCCACCGGATCAGACGATCCCAACCGCGCCATCAGGCTCAGCAGCGCGAAGGGCTGAACCCCTGCTCGCGCAGATCACGCAGGGCCAGCGTGCCAAGGCGCTTGCTCAGCGCCTCGCCCTGCGGGCCGGTGAGCAGCGAGTGGTGCGCGAACGAGGGCACCGCCCCATTGCCGAGCGCCTGCATGATCTGGATCTGGGTCGCGGTGTTGGTCACATGGTCCGACCCGCGCACCACATGGGTCACGCCCATTTCGGTGTCATCCACGACGCTCGCCAAGGTATAAAGGATCTGCCCATCGCCACGAATGAGTACGGGGTCACTAACCGAGGCCGCGTCGATGGAAATATCGCCCAAGATACCGTCGTCCCATTCGATCCGCTGGTGATCGAGCTTGAACCGCCAAACGCCATCGCCACGCTCGGCACGCAGCGCGGCTTTCTCATCGTCGGAGAGGTTCAGCGCGGCGCGGTCATAGACCGGCGGCTTGCCCATGTTGAGCTGCTTCTTGCGCTTGAGGTCCAGCTCTGTCGGCGTCTCGAACGCCTCGTAGAAACGGCCCTTTTCGCGCAGGTCTTCGGCGGCGGTATGGTAGCGGTCCAACCGCTCTGACTGTCGCTCGACCCGGTCCCATTCCAAGCCCAACCATTCGAGGTCTTGCTTGATGCCGTCGACGTATTCTTCGCGGCTGCGCTCGGGATCGGTGTCGTCGATGCGCAGGATGAAAGTGCCGCCCGCCTTGCGCGCGATGAGGTAGTTCATCAGCGCGGTGCGCAGGTTGCCCACGTGGATATAGCCAGTGGGGGACGGGGCGAAACGGGTGATCGTTGGGTTGGACATCTGGCGTACTCCTGTTGCGCGCGGGCTTGCCACAGGGCGCGGGCGTTGTCCAGCAAAGGCGGGGGTCAGCCGCCGTCCGCCGCGGTGCCAGTCGGGGCGGGCACAACCTCAGAGGTGTCGGCGTCGGTGCCGTCGTCTGACACGCCCTCATCGGGGGCGTCTGCCGCTGCCGGTGCCGCATCTGCAGGCTGTGCTTCGTCCGCAGGAGTCTCCGCCGCGGCGCCAGAGGCGGTGCCGGCTGCGGGATCGGCTGCGGTGTCAGAAGCCGCCCCGGCGGTCCCATCGCTCAACGCGCCGTTCTCCCAATCGCCCGAGGCTTCCTCGCCGCTGGCATAGCGCATGGTGCCGCTGCCCTGCCGCTTGCCCGCTTTGAACGTGCCCTCATAGACATCGCCATTGGCATAGGTCGCCACGCCCTGCCCTTCGATCTCTCCCTCGGTCCACTCGCCTTCGTAGACGAAACCGCTGGCCATGGTGATCTTACCCTGACCGTGACGCTGCCCATTTCTGAACGCGCCTTCATAGACCGTGCCGTCGGGATAGGTCGCCTTGCCCTGACCATGGCGCTGACCGTCCTGCCAGCCGCCCTCATAGCGGTAGCCGTCGGCATAGGTCATCACCCCTTGGCCATGGTTGCGGGCATCTTTGAATTCGCCCTCATAGACCACGCCATTGGTATAGGTCGCGATGCCTTCGCCTTCGATCACACCTGCCACCCAAGCGCCCTCATAGGTCGATCCATCGGGATAGGTGATCTTGCCCGTGCCATCGGCCAGATCATTGCGGAAGGTGCCAACGTAAACCGATCCGTCGGGATAGGTTACCTGCCCCTCCCCTCGATCTGCCCGGCGACCCAAGAGCCTGTGTAGACATAGCCATCGGTGCCAGTGAATGTGCCCTGCCCGTCGCGGCGGTCATCCTTGAAGTCGCCTTCATAGGTATCGCCGTTTTCATAGGTGACCTTGCCCTTGCCCTCACGGCGGCCCGCGACCAGCGTGCCTTCGTAGATATCGCCATTGGGCTGGGTCAGCGTGCCGGTCCCGTCGATCTGGCCGTCTTTCCACAAGCCCACATAGACCAACCCGTCGGGCATGGTCAGCGTGCCCTCGCCACTGCGTTTGCCCCCTTCGATTTCACCTTCATAGACCGCGCCATCGGGGTAGGTGATCGTGCCGACGCCCTGTTTGACGCCATCAACCCAGTCGCCCTTGTACTCATAGCCGCCGGGGCTTTGCATCACGCCCTTGCCGTGGTGTTTGGCGTTGCGGAACTCACCCTCATAGCGCACGCCATTGGCATAGATCGCCACGCCTTGGCCCATGATTGCCCCGGCTTCCCATTCGCCCTCATAGGTACCGCCATCGGCAAAGGTGATCTTGCCCAGACCTTCGGGCTTGCCCTTGGCGAAATTACCCTCATAGACCGAGCCATTGGGAAAGCGCGCGACGCCTTCGCCCTTGATCTCACCCTCGACCCATTCGCCGGAATATTCATAGCCGTTGGGCAGCTTATAGGTACCGGTGCCATGCTGAAGGCCGCCTTGAAACGTGCCCTCATAGATGCCGCCGTCGTCATATTCCTTGGTCAGCACCTGCCCGTCCTGCGCCGCAAGCGGCGTGGCCAGAAGAGCGATCAGACAGAGGGGCAAGCTGCGGTGCAACATGGGCGGAATTTCCCGATCTCGTTAGGTGTCATTTGCCCTGAGGTTACGGGTGATAGAGGGCAGAGGCAACGTGTTTGCAGGACAGGCACGCCGGTTTCGGCGGATCCCGCGCACCCGGTGCGGCGGGCCAGCCTGCGCGCAGGGGTTTCGCCCTCGGCCCGATCTGCTACATCCAACCCACACCAGCCAGCCCGGAGCCTTTGCATGTCAGACCGTTTTCGCCTCACCCTCGGGCAATTGAACCCGACCGTCGGCGACCTGCCGGGGAACGCGGCACTGGCGCGCGAGGCATGGCAGGCCGGGCGCGACGCGGGTGCGCAACTGGTCGCCTTGCCCGAACTGTTCCTAACCGGGCATGATGCGAAAGCGCTGCTGCACAACCCGGCCTTTCAACGCGATGTCGTGACCCATCTTGAGGCGCTCGCCGCCCATTGCGCCGATGGCCCCGCCTTGGCGCTTGGCGCGCCTTGGGTCGAGGGGGCGAAACTTCATAACGCCTACCTCATCCTGCAGGGTGGCAAGATCGCCCAGCGGGTGCTTCAACACAGCCCCGCGCGGCACTCTCGCTTTGATGCAGGTCCGATCAGTGGCCCCTATGCTGTTGAGGGGCTGCGCATCGGTTCCCCCATCGGGGCGGATGGCTGGACTGGTGATGTGGCCGAAACGCAGGCCGAAACGGGGGCCGAATTCCTTTTGATCCCTAATGCGGTCCCACATCAACGCGGCGCAATGGACAGGCGGCTGAATCATATGGTCGCGCGGGTGATCGAGACGGAGTTGCCGCTGATCAGCCTCAATATGGTCGGGGGCAGGACGAGGCGGTCTTTGACGGCGCGTCCTTCGCGCTGAACCCCGGTGGCAAGCTGGCGCTGCACCTGCCTGCCTTTGACAGGGCCATTGCCCATGTCGATCTGGAACGCGCACCGGAGGGTTGGCAGATCGTGGCCGGAGACCTCGCGCCGCAGCCAAGCGCGCTGGAGCGGGATTACCGCGCTTTGGTTGTCGGCCTGCGGGATTATGTCGCCAAAGCCGGAGCCTCTAAGGTGCTGGTCGAACAGACCGAGGGGCGTGATGCCGCGCTGGCCGCGACGATCGCAGGAGACGCTTTGGGGTCCGAGAAT
Organism: Sulfitobacter profundi; assembly: GCF_042661425.1. NCBI lineage: Bacteria > Pseudomonadati > Pseudomonadota > Alphaproteobacteria > Rhodobacterales > Roseobacteraceae > Sulfitobacter > Sulfitobacter profundi. The sequence goes on from NZ_JBHSWA010000001.1 coordinate 1,054,480, forward strand.
GTCCGCCAGATCGCGGTCCCGGTGGGGGTGATTTACAGTCCACACTGCACGGCCGCCTCGCAGGGCTTGGCGCGGCGGTCGGCGCCGATAGCCTCGCGCTCCCCCTGCGCGGCCTGATGCTCCGCGCTTTGGCGCAGGACGCGGGGGAGCTGTTGCTCACGGCACAGAACAAATCCGCGGCCGCCATGGGACAGAGCGCGGTGCCGGGCGATTTCAATCCGATCAAAGACCTGTACCAGACCGAGGTGCTGGCCCTTTGCCAATGGCGCAACACCACCCACCGCGCTTGGATGCGAGGCCCAACCTCTGCGGCGCTTCCGCAGCGGGAACATTCGCAAGAAGATAGCGCTCAAGAAGATAGCGCAGTGGACGACATCCTGCGCATCTTGCAAGAAAGGAACGGCAGTGTGGGGGACTGCGTAGCGGAGGGCTTTGACCAGCGGACCGCCCAAAAGGTCGCGGAGCACCTTTTTAACAACCAGCCGCGGAAAAATCGCTCCGCCCCCGGCCCGCGCGTCACGGCATCGCGGCCAGAGCCCCCTACCCCGCCCACTGGCGCGATGGCTCATAACGCCGAGATCACCTCTCTGGTTTCCCACTTTTCCCTGAGCGCCAGAGGCAAGCGACTTCCCGCCACCTGCCAGCAGGTTAGCGCCCAATTATTGACCAATGGGAGCCAAAAACCGGGCGCTCCGTGCTTCATGGGGGAACGAACCCTTTCCCCCACAGTTGTCCAAACACGACCAACAACGGCGCTGGATTTCCCGCAGGGCACTCCCGCCGAACAGAAAGGGTTAAGAGATGAATATCGTTAAACTTGGAATGGTATCTGCCATCGCTTTGGGTGCCGCTGCACCTGTCTATGCACAGTCTGCCGAAGCCTATGCCGCAACCGATCTCAACATCCGTTCGGGCCCCGGCCCGCAGTACGACATCGTCGGTGTCATCCCCGGTGGCGAAGCCACTATGGTGGAAGGCTGCCTTGACGGCCAATCCTGGTGCCGGGTCAATTTCGGCGACACGATGGGCTGGTCCTACTCCGATTACCTCGCCGTTGAAGTCGAAGAGCAGGCCGTGGCCCTGACCACCCGCCCCGCGACCGTCGAAGTGGGGACCGTGACCTATGAAGACCCCGATGGCACCGCCGAGAATGAGACCGAAGGCGCTGCTGCCGGTGCGACCCTTGGCGCGCTGACAGCCTATGCCGTTGGTGGCCCGATTGGCGGCATCATCGCCGGTGGCATCGCAGGTGGTGCGGCAGGTTCCGCCGCTGCTGAGCCAGAGGAATCCACCATCACCTACGTCCGCGAGAACCCGGTTGATACCGTGTACCTCGACGGTGAAGTAGTTGTCGGCGCGGGCATCCCCACGACCGTGACCACCTATGAGGTCCCGGAAACCACATACCGCTATGTCAACATCAACGGCGCGACCGTGATCGTTGACAACGAGACGAACCTGATCGTCGACGTTGTGCGCTAAGCTGCAATAACGTGCTGCGCTAAGCCACCATAGACTTGGACAAAGAAGGCTCGGAGAGTGATCTCCGGGCCTTTTCTTTGTCCGAAAACTAGGGCTAGCATGGGGGCAGCAACCGCAGGGAGCCACCATGATCGCCGTTATTTTCGAAGTCTTCCCCCACCCCGACCGCCGCGAGGAATACCTCGATGTCGCGGCCAAGATGCGGCCCCTGCTGGATGAGGTGGATGGCTTCATCTCTGTCGAACGGTTCCAAAGCCTGACCAACCCCGAAAAGCTGCTTTCGCTCTCTTTCTTCCGCGATGAAGAGGCGGTGCAGAACTGGCGCAAGCTGACCGCGCACCGCGGCGCGCAGGCAGCAGGGCGCGAAGGCATCTTTACCGATTACCACCTGCGCATCGCCCATGTGATCCGCGACTATGGTATGTTCGACCGCGCAGAGGCGCCACAGGACAGTCAGGAAATCCATCCACCACGGCCCACTCCCGAAGGCTGAAGGCTGACCGGGACTAGACCGTCTCCCCCGCCTCCAGCCGCCGCAACCAGTTGCCCGCATCGCGCAAGACCGCCTCGCGGCGGTCGGCATCCATGCGGTCCCACGTGGCATACATGTTTCTCATACGCGCATTGCCCTGAAACCGCTCTCGGTGCCGGTCAAGAAAGTGCCAGTAAAGCAGGTTGAACGGGCAGGCTTTCTGTCCCGCCTTCGCCGTGACGCTGTAGCTGCATCCTTTGCAGTAGTCAGACATGCGATTGATGTAAGCCCCGGACGAGACATAGGGTTTCGAGGCGATGACCCCGCCGTCGGCGAATTGGCTCATGCCGACGGTGTTGGGCGCTTCGACCCATTCATAGGCGTCGGCGTAGATCTCTAGATACCATTCATGCACCTGATGCGGATTGATCCCGGCCAGCAGGGCGAAATTGCCCGTCACCATCAGCCGCTGGATGTGATGCGCATAAGCGTATTTCTGCGTTTGCCCGATGGCTTGCCGCAGGCAATTCATCTGCGTGTCGGCACCCCAGAAAGAGGCAGGCAAGTCGCGGTCGTGTCGCAGCACGTTGCGCGCCACATACTCCGGCCCCTCAAGAAAATAGATGCCCCGCACATATTCGCGCCATCCAAGGATTTGGCGGATGAACCCTTCGGCAGCGTTGATCGGCACGTCCCCCTGCTGCCACGCCTTTTCGGCAGCCCGGCAGACCTCCATCGGGTCGAGCAACCCAAGGTTCAGATAGGGAGAGATCAGCGCGTGAAAGAGATAGGGCTGCCCTTCCAGCATCGCGTCCTGATAATCGCCAAATCGCGGCAGGGCGTGGGTGATGAAATGCGCCAAGACCTGCAGGGCCTCCGCGCGCGTGGTGGCAAAGTGAAAGGGGAGCAGATCACCGAAGTTGTCCCCATAGCGCGTCTCCACAAGGTCAAGCACCGCTTCGGTCTCAGCATCAGGCGCAAAGCTGAGCGGCTGGGGGAACTCCAGCCCCTCCTTCGGGGGCTTGCGGTTGTCGTGGTCGAAATTCCATTTGCCCCCTGCGGGATCGTCGCCCTCCATCAACAGGCCGGTCTCGCGGCGCATCTCGCGGTAGAAATACTCCATCCGCAGCGCCTTGCGCCCCTCGGCCCAATCTTCGAACCGTTTGCGAGTGGCGATAAAGCGGTCATCCGGCAAGAGATGCGTCGGGATCGGCGCATCGGTCAGCGTGTTGAGCAGCCGCCACTCCCCCGGCTCTGTCACGATCACCTCGCCCGCGCCGGTTTCCTCCGCCCGACGAAGCAGTTCGCCGACGAGAGAGCCTGCGTTTTCGGGGTCATCCAGCCGGGTATAGCGCAAGCTCCAGCCGTCATCCTCCAACTGGCGGGCAAATTTGCGCATTGCGGCGAAGACAAGCGCGATTTTCTTGGGGTGGTGACGGACATATTCCGCCTCTTGCGCGACCTCGGCCATGACCACCACATCGCGCGCCTTGTCGGCCTCGCGCAGCGATGACAGGTTTAGGGAGAGTTGATCGCCCAGAACCAAGATCAAACGGCTCACCACGGCACCGCCTTTCCGGCCCAATCAAAAAACCCGCCGCTATTGTCCGGGGTCAGCCCGTCGATCACCCGCAGCAGATTGCCCGCAGCCTCCCCGGCGGCACCGCCGGATGGCGGCCCAGGTATTTCTCGGTAAAGGGTGTTTCGACGGTGCCGGGGTGCAGTGCCACGCAGATACTTTGCGGATGGGAGCGGCTGAGTTCAATCGCGGCGGTATGCACGATCTGGTTCACCGCCGCCTTGGCGCTGCGGTAGCTGATCCAACCGCCCAAGCGATTATCTCCGATAGAACCGACCCGCGCCGAAAGCACGGCGAATACCGCCCGCCTGTCGCGCGGCAAGAGCCGCCCCGCATGACGCAGGATCAGCGCCGGACCAACGGCGTTGAGTGCGAATTGATCCAGCATCGCCTTTTGCGTGATGGCCCGCAGCGACTTTTCCGGGGCTGCCCCGTCGATCTCCAAAGCGCCTGTGGCGACGATCACCGCGTCGAAGGGGCCGGTAAGCCCCTCCAGCGCCGCGTTAACCGAAGCCTCATCCCTAAGGTCCAGCCCATCGCTGGCGCGAGAGAGCGCCGTTACCTCATCCCCGCGCGCCCGCAAGGTGTCGCTCAGCGCCGCGCCGATCCCGCCGCTGGCCCCGATCACAAGCACCCGCGCACTCACGCCGCCGCGTCCTGCGGTATCGCTTTGTACTGCATCCTGAACTCCCTTGCTTATAGGCAGATAGGCGGCGCTGACGCGGGGGCAAACAAAAGCCGCAACACCCCTTTCCATTTGAAAACGGGTGCGTATAACTATCCGCATGACACAGGCCGTCCATATCCCGACCCTGCCGCGCTGCTGCGCGGGCCTGCTGTGTGCCAACTTGCTGCACCTAATTCGCCTCTGAGCGTGCCCTTCGGCGCGCCCGCTCAGAGGGATGTGTCGCGCGCCAAGGATACCAGCAAAGAAAGAACCCAGGATGACCGATATGACGAAACAGGACCGTGTGCTGATTTTTGACACCACCTTGCGGGATGGCGAACAATCCCCCGGGGCGACGATGACCCATGCCGAAAAGCTGGAGATTGCGCAGCTTTTGGATGAGATGGGCGTCGACATCATCGAAGCAGGCTTTCCCATCGCCTCCGAAGGCGACTTTAACGCGGTGAGCGAGATTGCCCGCCAAAGCCAAAACGCCGTGATCTGCGGCCTTGCCCGCGCCCAATTGGGCGACATCGACCGATGCTGGGAGGCCGTGAAACATGCCCGTCAGCCGCGCATCCACACCTTCATCGGCACCTCGCCCCTGCACCGCGCCATTCCGAACCTGACACAGGATGAGATGGCCGACCGTATCCATGAGACCGTGACCCACGCGCGTAACCTGTGTGACAACGTGCAATGGTCGCCGATGGATGCCACGCGGACCGAGCTTGATTACCTCTACCGCGTTGTGGAAATCGCCATCAGAGCCGGGGCCACCACGATCAACATCCCCGACACCGTGGGCTATACCGCCCCACGCGAAAGCGCCGATCTGATCGCCAAACTGCTCGAAAACGTGCCGGGCGCGGATGAGATCATCTTTGCCACCCACTGCCACAACGATCTGGGCATGGCGACAGCCAACAGCCTTGCCGCCGTGGAAGCCGGGGCGCGGCAGGTGGAATGCACCATCAACGGTCTGGGCGAACGCGCGGGCAACACGGCGCTCGAAGAGGTCGTCATGGCGCTCAAGGTGCGCAATGACATCATGCCCTACGAGACGCGCATCGACAGCACCAAGATCATGAACATCTCGCGCCGTGTTGCGACGGTCTCGGGTTTTGCGGTGCAGTTCAACAAGGCCATCGTCGGCAAGAACGCCTTTGCCCATGAGAGCGGCATCCACCAAGACGGCATGCTCAAGAATGCCGAAACCTTTGAGATCATGCGCCCGGAGGATGTGGGTCTGACCGAGACCAATATCGTCATGGGCAAACACTCGGGCCGCGCGGCGCTGCGCTCCAAGCTCGAAGACCTCGGGTTTGAACTGGGGGATAACCAGCTCAAGGATGTCTTCGTGCGGTTCAAGGAATTGGCCGACCGTAAAAAGGAAATCTACGAGGATGACCTGATTGCGCTGATGCGCACCGCGACCGATCCTGAAGAGGACCGCATTCGCCTCAAATCGATGAAGGTCGTGTGCGGCACCGATGGCCCGCAGACCGCCGACATGGTGCTGGATGTGGATGGTGTTGAGCAGAGCACGAACCAGACGGGCGATGGCCCCGTCGATGCGGCGTTCAACTGCATCAAGGCGCTGGTGCCGCACACCGCGCGCTTGCAGCTTTACCAAGTGCATGCGGTCACCGAAGGCACCGACGCGCAGGCGACGGTGTCCGTGCGGATGGAGGAAGAGGGCCGCATCGTGACGGGGCAATCTGCCGATACCGATACCGTGGTGGCGAGTGTGCGGGCCTATATCCACGCGTTGAACCGTCTGTTGGTGCGGCGTGAAAAGGGCGGCACGGATAAGCGCGAGATCAATTATAAAGATGTGAGTTGATGCGGAGGGCGGGGAAACCCCGCCCTTTTCGCTTGAGGGCCATCGCCTGCCCGCGGGTCGGCGATCCAAGGCTAAGTTGGTGCCACTTTATGGTGCAGCCGTGGTGTGCGTTTTCTAGGTCACACCCAGCCTCACTAAATCGCCTACCCGGTCGCACCAGAGGTGCGCCTAATACATTCTGGCACGCCTCCGGCGTGACGGAGCGAGCAGGCGATGGCCCGGCGCCTACGGCTTGCCTCCGGGCTGGGGTGGCATTCGTCACCGAAGAACCAATCTCAATACGGGTTCTTCGCCCCGCGATCCGCACTCAGCGACGCCTGCCCCCGCTCCACAATCATCACCACCGCATCCGCCAGATGTTGCCGCTGGATATGATCATCTCCCGCCGCAACCCGCAGCTTATGCGCCTCTAGCATCACCTCGGCATGGCTCGACCCGCGCGGCGGGATGAACGTGTAGCAGGCCAGTTCAATCAACAGACCCAGCGGATCCTTGAAATAGATCGAATGCATAAAGCCTCGATCCTTCACGCCCGAATGCCCGATGCCCCGCGCCTCTAACCGCTCGGGGATTTGGTCAAACATCGCGCGGTCCACCTCAAAGGCCAGATGATGCACGCAGCCCGGATCCATCGGGGTGCGGTTATGCACCCGCTTGCGGTTCTCATTGGTGAAGATCGTGATCAGCCGCCCATCGCCCGGATCGAAATACAAATGCCCCTCATCCGGGTCATCCAAATTAGGCTGGTCAAAAATGAAAGGCATTCCCAAAACGCCCTCCCAGAAGTCGATTGAACTTTGCCGATCGGCCCCGGTGAGGGTGATGTGATGCACCCCAAGTGTCTGTATCTTCTGCATGGTATCGCCGACCTCCGCCCTAAATATACCGCTCTATGATAGCGCGGCGGCAATATCGCGCCACCTTTACGGTCTTGCCCCTTTCACCCTGACCCTGTGCGCCCTATAAGAGCCAATAGCCCGCGCGTGGTCCCATGCTGGCGGGCCTGTCCGAATATTTGCAAGGCTCCGCTACTGTTATGTCCATCCTCGATCAATTCCGCGGCCTGTTCTCCTCCGATATGGCGATCGACCTCGGCACCGCGAATACGCTGGTTTATGTCAAGGGTAAGGGCATCGTGCTGAGCGAACCTTCGGTTGTCGCCTATCACGTCAAGGACGGCGTGAAGAAAGTGCTCGCCGTGGGCGAAGACGCCAAGCTGATGCTGGGCCGAACGCCCGGCAGCATTGAAGCGATCCGCCCGATGCGTGAAGGGGTCATCGCCGACTTCGACACCGCCGAGGAAATGATCAAGCACTTCATCCGTAAGGTGCACAAGCGTTCGACCTTCTCCAAACCCAAGATCATCGTCTGCGTGCCGCATGGGGCGACCCCGGTTGAGAAGCGCGCGATCCGCCAGTCGGTGCTGAGCGCTGGCGCGCGCCGCGCCGGGCTGATTGCGGAGCCTATCGCCGCGGCCATCGGTGCGGGCATGCCGATCACCGATCCCACGGGTAACATGGTCGTCGATATCGGCGGCGGTACGACCGAGGTTGCGGTGCTGTCTCTGGGCGACATCGTCTATGCACGCTCTGTCCGCGTCGGCGGTGACCGCATGGACGAAGGCATCATCAGCTACCTGCGCCGTCAGCAGAACCTGCTGATCGGTGAGACGACTGCCGAGCGGGTCAAGACCTCTATCGGTACGGCGCGGATGCCCGACGACGGGCGCGGCACCTCGATGCAGATCCGGGGCCGTGACCTGCTGAATGGTGTGCCAAAAGAAATCGAAGTGACCCAAGCGCAGATCGCCGAGGCGCTGGCCGAACCGGTGCAGCAGATTTGCGAGGCAGTGATGACCGCACTGGAAACCACCCCGCCGGATCTGGCCGCCGACATCGTCGACCGGGGCGTGATGCTGACAGGCGGCGGTGCGCTGCTAGGTGACTTGGACCTCGCCCTGCGCGAGCAGACCGGCCTTGCGATCTCGGTCGCGGATGAGCCGCTGAACTGCGTGGCCCTCGGCACCGGCAAAGCGCTGGAATACGAGAAACAACTGCGCCACGCGATCGACTACGACAGTTAACACTGGCAAGTTAGCCAGACCCGGCACGCGGCGACACCGCCCCGCCTGACCGGGTGGGAGTTTCGGCACAGATGCCCAAAGACCGTTCCAGTTCCAGCGATTTCACCGGCCCCCTGCGCCGGTTGCTGCTGGCTGTGTTGGTGCTGGCGCTGGTCGGGATTTTCTTGCTTTGGCGCATCGACAGCCCCCGCGTTGAACGCTTTCGCGCGCAGGTGACCGACCGTTTCGTGCCGAACCTTGATTGGGCAATGGCCCCGGTGACTGGCACGATCAACCTGCTACGCGATTTCCAAAGCTACCAACGTCTGAGCGAACAGAACCGCGAGCTGCGTTCGGAACTGCGGCAGATGCAGGCGTGGAAAGAAGCGGCCCTTCAGCTAGAGCAAGAGAACGCCCGCCTGCTGGATTTGAACAACGTGCGGCTCGACCCGCGCCTCACATTCATCACCGGCACCGTGCTGGCCGACAGCGGCTCGCCCTATCGCCAATCTGTGCTGCTGAACGTCGGCGCGCGCGACGGGCTGGTCGAGGGATGGGCGACAATGGACGGCATCGGACTTGTGGGCCGCATCGCCGGTGTGGGCAAGAACACCGCGCGCGTGATCCTGCTGACCGACGCTTCCAGCCGCATTCCGGCGACGATCCAACCCTCGGGCCAGCGGGCCATCGTGGCTGGCGACAACAGCGCCGCGCCGCCGCTCGACTTCATTGAAAACCGCGAGTTGGTTCGCCCCGGCGACCGGGTGATCAGTTCGGGCGATGGCGGGGTGTTCCCGGCGGGCATCCTCATCGGTCAAGTCGCCGCCGATCCGGGCGGGCGTCTTCGCGTCAGGCTGGCGGCGGATTACGAGCGGTTGGAGTTCCTGCGCGTGCTGCGCCACCATGGCAATGAAACCGTGCCGGACACCGCCCATGTCATCACCTCCGATGGCCCCTTGGCCGATCCGGCGGCGCCGGTCGGAGTGCAGCCATGACCGATCTGTCACGCAGTCGCCTGTGGGTCATGCGCCTGAGCTTTGTTGCGCTGGCGCTGGTGATCTTGTTCTTCCACCTGCTTCCGCTTGAGACGACCCCGCGCCCTTGGGCCGGGCCGGACCTGCTGTTGGGCTTTGCCTGCGCTTGGGGGCTGAGACGGCCTGAATATGTGCCCGCCCTTTTTCTGGCCTTGGTCTTTCTGCTGGCCGATCTCTTGCTACAACGTCCGCCCGGCCTTTGGGCGGTGCTGGCGCTGATCGGGGTCGAAAACCTCAAATCGCGGGGGCGGCAACTGCGGGATGCGAGCTTTGCCGCCGAATGGCTGACCGTGGTGGTGATCCTGACCATGGTGATCTTTGCCAACCGCATTCTGCTGAGCCTTGCGCTGGTGCCCACGCCCGCCATGACGCTGAACCTCACGGAATTGGCACTGACAGCGCTCGCTTATCCGCTGATCGTGGCCGTGACCCATGGTATCATGGGCGTGCGCAAAACCGCGCCGGGCGATCTGGATGCGCTTGGCAAACGGGTGTGATCGGGGAGCGATGAGATGAGACGTAGCCGCGCCGACAACGATGCAAACCACACGCGCCTGACCCGGCGCGCCGCGCTTTTGGGCGGGGCACAACTGCTGTTCATGGGCGGTCTGGCCGCGCGGATGCGCTATCTGCAGGTCGATCAGGCCGACCAATTTCGCCTGCTCGCCGAAGAGAACCGCATCAACATCCGCCTGATCCCGCCCTCCCGCGGTGAGATTTTCGACCGCAACGGCGTACAGCTTGCCGACAACGTGCCCTCCTACCGGATCGTCATGGTGCGCGAAGACGCGGGCGACGTGGCGGCGGTGATGGAACGTTTGGCCCAAGTTATCGAAATTGATGACGAAACCCGCGAACGCGCCATGACCGAGATGGCTCGCTCTGCGCCCTTCCTGCCCGTCACCATCGTCGATGACGTCAGTTGGGAGGTCGTGAGCAAGGTCAGCGTCAACGCCCCTGCCCTGCCCGGCGTCACCCCCGAAGTAGGCCTGACTCGCGTCTACCCGCGCGGCGCGGATTTCGCCCATGTGGTGGGCCGCGTGGGCCGCGTGAGCCAAGCCGACCTCGACGCGCTGGTAAACCCCGATCAGGTGCTGCGCATTCCGCGCTTTCAAATCGGCAAGATCAACGTCGAAGCCCGCGCCGAGAACCTGCTGCGCGGTGCGGCGGGCACCAAACATGTAGAGGTGAACGCCACAGGCCGCGTAATGCGCGAGTTGGAGCGGCGCGAAGGTCAGGCCGGGGCCGACCTGCAGCTGACCGTGGATGCCAATCTGCAACGCTATGTGCAGGCTCGTCTGGGTGAAGAAAGCGCCGCCGTGGTCATCATCGATTGCGAGAATGGCGATCTGGCCGCACTCGCCTCTTCGCCCAGCTATGACCCGAACCTTTTTATCGGCGGCATCTCTTCGGCGGATTATAATCCGCTGTTGAATTCCAAATACCGACCCTTGGTGAACAAGCCGGTGCAGGGCACCTACCCGCCCGGTTCAACCTTCAAGATGATCGTCGCACTCGCCGCAATCGAAGAGGGCATCGTCGGCCCCGAAGAGACGGTATATTGCCCCGGCCATCTGGAGGTCGCGGGGCGGCGGTTCCACTGCTGGAAACGCGCGGGCCACGGATGGGTTAATTTACAGGATTCGCTGAAACAATCCTGCGACGTCTATTACTACGACCTCGCCGTGAAGGTGGGCATCGAAAAGATCACCGCCATGTCGAACCGCTTTGGCCTTGGCATCAAACACGATCTGGCGCTGTCTTCGGTCGCGGGCGGGCTTGCGCCGACCAAACAGTGGAAACGCTCGGCCCGGGGCGAGGATTGGGTCGTGGGCGACACGGTCAACGCCTCCATCGGGCAGGGTTTTACCCTGTCCTCCCCACTGCAACTCGCGGTGATGAGCGCGCGGATCGCCACCGGGCGCGCGGTGGCGCCGCGGCTGATTAAATCCATCGACGGGGTGGAGCAACCCAGCGGCGCGGGCGAGCCGATGGGCCTGAACGAGAACAACCTGCGCCAATTGCGCAAAGCGATGTACGACGTGGTCAACGACCGCCGCGGCACCGGCTATCGCAGCCGCATCATCGACGACACGATGCGCATGGCGGGCAAGACCGGCACCAGTCAGGTGCGCAACATCACCGCCGCCGAACGCGCCCGTGGTGTGACCAGCAACGCCGACCTGCCGTGGGAGCGCCGCGACCACGCGCTGTTCGTGTGCTTCGCGCCCTACGACAAACCCAAATACGCGGCCTGCGTGCTGGTGGAACACGGGGGGCGGATCAACCGCCGCCGCCCCGATTGCGCGCGACGTGATGTTGCAGGCCATGGCCGGGGGCGAGCCGCCGCTCGAAGCCTACCCCAAGTCCGACCGGGGCCGCATCGCCACCCAGCAAGAAGAGCTGCGCGACACCGCGCCGGAAACCTCGGCCAGCGTAGCGGGAGACGATCAGGCATGAGCTATCTTGAGCATACGGTCAAATCCGTCCCCACGGGGCTGCGCAAGATCCTTTTCATGAACTGGCCGCTGGCGATCCTGTTGACCAGTGTCGCGGGCGTGGGGTTCTTGATGCTCTACTCGGTCGCGGGCGGGTCATTCTCCCCTTGGGCTGAACCGCAGATGAAGCGTTTCGGCATGGGCATTGCGATCATGTTCACTGTGGCGATGGTGCCGATCTGGCTCTGGCGCAACCTGTCGGGCGTGGCCTATGGGGCGACCTTGGTGCTACTGGTCGCGGTCGAACTCTTTGGCTCTGTCGGCATGGGCGCGCAGCGTTGGATCGACATTGGCTTCATGCGGCTGCAACCGTCGGAGTTGATGAAGATCACGCTGGTGCTGTTTCTGGCCGCCTATTACGACTGGCTGCCGGTCAAAAAGGTCTCGCGCCCCTTTTGGGTCCTGCTGCCGATCCTGATCATCGTGGTCCCCACCGCTTTGGTCCTGAAACAGCCCGACTTGGGCACCTCGATCCTGCTTTTGACCGCCGGGGGCGGGCTGATGTTCCTTGCAGGTGTGCATTGGGCCTATTTCGCCGCTGTCATCACCGCCGCCATCGGGCTGGTCACCGCCGTCTTCCAATCGCGCGGCACCCCGTGGCAACTGCTCAAAGATTACCAATACCGCCGCATCGACACTTTTCTCGACCCCAGCCAAGACCCGCTTGGCGCGGGCTACCACATCACCCAATCCAAGATCGCGCTCGGCTCGGGCGGCTGGTCTGGGCGTGGCTACATGCAAGGCACCCAGTCGCGGCTGAACTTCTTGCCCGAGAAACACACCGACTTTATCTTTACCACGCTGGCCGAAGAGTTCGGCTTCGTCGGCGGCGTCTCTCTGCTGGGGCTTTATGCGCTGATCATCCTGTTCTGCGTGGCCTCGGCGGTGAAGAACAAAGACCGGTTCTCCAGCCTGCTGACACTGGGCATCGCGCTTAACTTCTTTCTCTTTTTCGCCGTTAACATGTCGATGGTCATGGGGCTGGCCCCTGTGGTTGGCGTGCCGCTGCCGATGGTGAGCTATGGCGGCTCGGCCATGCTGGTGCTGCTGCTGGCCTTTGGGCTGGTGCAATCGGCACATGTTCATAGACCGAGGTAATTCATGACGATTAATATTCTCTTCGCCGCCAAAGCCGAACGCTGGGACTGCTACGAAAAACCGTTGAACGACGCGCTGCGCAAGGCCCTGCCGGGGCGGGATTTCACACTCGCCACCGACCTGCCGCCCGAAGAGGTCGATTATATCGTCTATGCCCCCAACAGCGACTTGCAGGATTTCACCCCCTACACCCGCGCCAAAGCGGTGCTGAACCTCTGGGCCGGGGTGGAGGCGATCACCGGCAATGAGACCTTGAATATCCCGCTGACACGGATGGTCGATTTCGGCCTGACCCACGGCATGGTCGAATGGTGCACGGGCCATGTGCTGCGCCATCATCTGGGGATGGATGCGGACATTCTGCGCAAGCACGCCAAATGGGAGCCGCGCACCCCGCCACTGGCACGCGAGCGGGGCGTGGCGGTGCTGGGCATCGGTGCGCTCGGCCAAGCGGTGGCCGCGGCGTTGGTGGGTCTGGGCTTCGACGTGACCGGCTGGTCGCGCAGCAAAAAGCAGATCGAGGGCGTGCGCTGCCTGCATGGCGATGCGGGCCTGACAGAAACGCTGAAACGGGCCGAGATCGCCGTGCTGCTGTTGCCCGACACCCCCGCCACGCGAGATGTGCTAAATGCCGAGACACTGGCGCAGATGCCCAAAGGCGCGTTCATCATCAACCCCGGTCGTGGCCCGCTGATTGATGATGACGCCCTGCTTGCCGCGCTCGACAGCGGGCAGATTGCCCATGCCACGCTGGATGTCTTCAGCGTGGAACCGCTGCCTGAGGATCACCCCTATTGGGCGCATCCGCGCGTCACCGTAACCCCGCATCTCGCGGCGGCCACGCGCAATGAGACGGCCTCGGAAGTCATCGCCGAGAACATCCGCCGCAGTGAGGCCGGAGAGCCTCTGCTACATCTGGTAGACCGCGACCGGGGGTACTAACCCCCGGCCGCGTCAAGGCTCAGGCCGCCAGCCCGCGCCCTTTGAGCAGCGCCTCCACCCCCGGCAGTCGCCCCCGGAACGCGGTATAAAGCTCTGCCGGATCGCGGCTGCCGCCGGTCGACAGGATGTGGGTCTCCAACGCTTCGGCGCGCTCCGCGTCAAAGGCGCCGCCCGCTTCTTCGAAGGCGGCAAAGGCGTCGGCGTCCATCACCTCGGACCACATGTAGCTGTAATAGGCGCTGGAATATCCGTCACCCGAGAAGACATGCGCGAATTGCGGCGTGGCGTGGCGCATCCGGATCGCCTGAGGCATGCCGATGCTGCTGAGCACCTCGGCCTGTTTCACCATCGGATCGGCGGGCGGGGCACCGTCGTGGAACTCTAGATCGACGAGGGCCGAGGCGATATATTCCACCGTCTGGAACCCCATGTCGAAGGTCGACGCCGCCAGCACCTTGTCCAACATCTCACGCGGCATCGGCTCGCCCGTGCGGGCATGGGTGGCGAATTTCTGCAAGACCTCGGGCTGGTCCAGCCAATGCTCATAAAGCTGGCTGGGCAATTCCACAAAGTCCCGCGCCACCGAGGTGCCGCTGACGCTTTCATAGGTCACGTCCGACAGCATCTGGTGTAGCGCATGGCCGAATTCGTGAAACAGCGTGCGCGCGTCGTCATAGGACAGCAGCGCCGGGTCGCCCTTGGCGAAATTGCAGACGTTGATCACCACCGGCGCCTGCGCGCGGGGAACTTCGCTTGGCTCCGCATAGCCGAACACCATGCGCCCGAACGCTTCGAGCCGCGCGCGAAGTAATCGCCGATAAAGACCGCCACATGCTTGCCGTTCCGCGTCACCTCCCACGCCCGGCAGTCGGGGTGGTAGAGCGGCACGTCGAGCGGCGCGAACGCCAGCCCGAACAACCGGTTGGCACAGTCGAAGGCCGCGTCGATCATCCGATCGAGCTGGAAATAGGGTTTCAGCGCCGCCTCATCGAGGTCATGCTCTGCCGCGCGGCGCTTTTCGGCGTAGTAGCGCCAATCCCATGGCTCCAGCGCCCCGTTCACGCCGTCCTCGCGCATCAGCGCGGTCAGCACCTCGGCATCGGCGTCGGCCTGCGCCTTGGCAGGTTTCCAAACCGACATCAGCAAGTCGCGCACGGCGTCCGGCGTCTTGGCCATTTCGGTTTCCAGCTTGTAGGCGGCGAAATTTTCATAGCCCAGAAGTTCCGCGCGCTCCTTGCGCAGGGCCAGCGTTTCGGCAGCGATGTCGCGGTTGTCGGTTTCCCCGCCATTCGCACCGCGTGCTTCCCACGCACGAAACGCCTTTTCGCGCAGGTCGCGACGGTCTGAGAATTGCAGGAAGGGTGTGATCAGCGACCGCGAGAGCGTGACCACCGGGCCCTCCGCGCCCTTCTCCTTGCCCGCCGCGCGGGCGGCGTCGAGCGCGAAATCCGGCAGGCCGGTCAGATCGCCCTCCGACAGCGGCATGAACCAATCCCGCTCATCGGCCAGTAGGTTTTGCGTGAACTGCGTGCCCAGCACCGCCAGCCGTGCCTTAATCTCTTTCATCCGCTCGGCGGCCGCCCCGGTCAACGCCGCGCCAGAGCGGACGAAGCCGCGATGTGTCAGCATCAGCACGCGGGCCTGCTCCTCGGTCAGATCGAGCGTGTCGCGGGCCTCCCAGATGGCAGCGATGCGGGCAAAGAGCTTGGTGTTGCCCGAGATCGCCGATTGATGCGCGGCAAGCTTGGGCGAGAAATCGCGCTGCAACGCCTCGCGCGCGCCGTTGCTGTCGGCCCCCGCGACGGTGAAGAACACGCTCAGCACCTTGTCGAGCGCGTCGCCGGATGCTTCGAGCGCCTCGATCGTATTGGCAAAGCTGGGCGCCTCGGGGTTCTCGGCGATGGCGTCGATCTCGGCCCGGTGGGCGGTCAATGCCTCCTCAAGCGCGGGGGCGAAATCATCGTCTGAAATGCGATCAAAGGGGGCGATGCCGAAGGGCGTGTTCCAGTCAGCGAGCAGCGGATTTGTCATGTAAATCTCCTTTGCGCTCTAGATGGGGCGCGGGGAGGAGACTTGCAATCACCCGCCGCAGGTTTCGCAGCCCGCCCGCCGCTTGAGCCCGATCTTGCGGGTCTCACCGTAAAGCCCGTCGTAGATCATCATCTCGCCGCGCAGCACGCTGCCCGCGCCGGTGATCAGCTTAACCGCCTCAAGCGCCATCATCGTGCCGATCACGCCGGGCAGCGGCCCGATCACCCCGGCCTCGGCACAGGAGGGTGCCAGCCCCGCGGCAGGCGCTTGCGGAAAAATGCAGCGATAGCAGGGCGCACCGCGCGCGGGATCAAAGATGCTGAGCTGCCCCTCCCACTGGCTGAGCGCGCCTGAAATCAGTGGCTTACCAGCCGCGACACAGGCGGCATTGACCCGGTAACGGGTGTCGAAATTATCGGTCCCGTCGAGCACGAGGTCATAGTCGGCCACCAGTTCGGCGGCGATCTCGTCGCTGAGGCGACGGTGGTAGGGGCGCACGGTGATATGGGGGTTTTGCGCCAGCATCTCGGCTTGGGCCGAGAAGACCTTGGGCGTGCCGATGGCCGCGTCTTTGTGGATCACCTGCCGTTGCAGGTTCGCGTTCTCGACCGTGTCGTCGTCGATCACCCCGATGGTGCCAACGCCCGCCGCCGCGAGATATTGCAGCGCCGGCGCGCCGAGGCCACCCGCCCCCACGACAAGCACCTTGGCGTTTTTCAACGCCTTTTGCCCGGCCCCGCCGACCTCGCGTAGTACGATATGGCGGGCATAACGGCTGAGTTCACTGTCCGAGAAACGGCCCGAGGTCTGGGGCGCCGCCGGTTCGCGCGGTGTGGCGCGGGCGCGCAGGGTTGCCAGCCCCTGCCGGTAGAGCATCACCAGCGCAACGAAGCCGCCCAGCAGCAGCCAAGGCGCGGCGCTGCCCCCGGTGGCCAGCCGCAGCGGGTGCGTGGCCGGAAAGACCAGATGCAGCCCCACCAAAGCCAGATACATAACCGCAACCAGCCCCGCACGTAGCCCGCGCGGCAGGCCGAGAAACCCGCCGCCAAACCAAAGAGCGGCAGCGATGATTAAAACCGCCAGCATCAGAGCGCCCCCGTCGAGCCGAAACCGCCCGCGCCGCGCAGGGTTTCATCAAGGCTGTCGGCCAGATCGAACCCCGCCTGCATCACCGGGGCCGCGACCATCTGTGCGATGCGCATGCCGTGTTCGACGGTAAACGCCTCTTGCCCCATATTGCCCATGATCACCCCCACGATGCCGCGATAATCGCTGTCGATGGTGCCGGGGCTGTTGATCAAGGTGATCCCATGTTTCAGCGCAAGGCCCGAGCGCGGGCGGATCTGCACCTCGAACCCCTGCGGGATCGCCATATGCAATCCGGTCGAGATCAGCGCCCGCGCGCCAGGGGCCAGCGTGACCGGACCTTCGGGCAGGTTGGCCCGCAGGTCCGCGCCCGCCGCGCCTGCGCTTTCATAGGCAGGCAGTGGCAGGCTGCGGTCCGCGCCATCGGCCCAGCAGAGTTTGATCGTCGTCATAGCTTCCCCTTAGGCAAGTGCTGCGGCGATGCGTTCGGCCAGACGGGCGGCCACGGCATCCTTGCCCATGCGCGGCCAGTCCTCTGCGCCCGCGTCGGTGATCAGCGTCACGGCATTCTCGCGCCCGCCCATGATGCCGGTGGCGGGGGAAACGTCGTTGGCGACGATCCAGTCACAGCCCTTGCGCGCGCGTTTCTCGGTGGCATGGGCCAGCACATCGTCGGTCTCTGCCGCGAAGCCCACGACGAGCGCGGGGCGGCCTTCGCTGCGCTGGCTGATGGTTTTCAAGATGTCGGGGTTTTCCGCGAATGTGAGACTGGGCAGCCCGTCTTTGGATTTCTTCAGCTTGCGGTCCCCTGCGCCCTGCACGTGCCAATCGGCCACCGCAGCGGCAAAGACGGCGGCATCGGCGGGCAGTGCGGCGTCTACCGCCTGCATCATCTCTTGCGCCGTTTGCACGGGCACCACCTTGACCCCCTCGGGCGGCGCAACCTCTGCCGGGCCGGTGACAAAGGTCACCTCTGCCCCCAAAGCCCTGAGCGCGCGCGCGATGGCCGTGCCCTGCGCACCAGAAGAGCGGTTGGCGATGTAGCGCACCGGGTCGATCGGCTCATGGGTCGGGCCGGAGGTAACGAGGATGCGTTTGCCCTTGAGAGGTCCATTGCCAAGCTGGGCCTCAACAGCGGCGACAATCTCAAGCGGTTCGGCCATGCGCCCCGGTCCAAATTCGCCGCAGGCCATGTCACCGTCATTCGGGCCCACCATGGTGATGCCATCGCCGCGCAACGTGGCGATGTTGCGCTGTGTCGCGGGGTGCTGCCACATGCGCACATTCATCGCAGGCGCCAGCAATACGGGCGTGTCGGTGGCCAACAGCAGGGTCGAGGCCAGATCATTCGCCGCACCCTGCGCCATCTTGGCCATCAGATCAGCCGTGGCGGGGGCGACCACCAGCAGGTCTGCCGCGCGGCTAAGTTGAATATGGCCCATCTCGGCCTCATCCCCCAGATCGAAAAGATCGCGAAACACCTTCACCCCGGTCAGGGCAGAGACGGAAAGCGGGGTGACGAACTCTTCGCCTGCGCGGGTCAAAACCGGGGTCACCTTGGCCCCGCGTTCGCGCAGGCGGCGGATCAGATCGAGGGATTTATAGGCGGCAATGCCACCGCCGATGATCAGCAGAATATGTTTGCCCGACAGCATAAAGGCCCCCGTTTGCGTTCGGGAGACCTTAATCCGGGGCGGCGAAATCTGCCAGCCCCGGTGGGCATCGCTGTAGGGGGTCAGGCGAGAAAGGCAAAAACCTCGCGCGATTGCAGTTCAAGCGACTTGCGCATTTTGCCAAAGGCCGCGGCCTCAAGCTGGCGCACCCGCTCTTTGCTGAGGCTCAGCTCATCCCCGAGGCTCTCCAAGGTGCGGGCAGGGTCGCGCAATTTGCGCTCGCGCACGATGAACTGCTCCCGTTCGGACAGCCCCTGCATGGCCGTCAGCAGCCAGTTGCGCAGTTGCGCGGTGTCGTGGCTTTCTTCGACACGTTCCGCGGCCTGCGCGCTTTCGTCGGCCAGCGCTTCGATCCACTCGCGGCCTTCGTCCTCAGCCGATTGCGTGGCGTTCAGCGAATAGTCAGAGCCCGACAGACGCCCTTCCATCATCTCGACATCATGCAACGGCACGCCGATCTCGGTCGAGATCATCTGGCGCAGCTGGTGCTTGTCCAATGTCTCGCCCATGGCCGTGGCCTCACGCTCCAACCGGGCCTGCACGCGGCGCATGTTGAAAAACAGGGATTTCTGCGAGGAGGTCGAACCGGTCCGTACCATCGACCAGTTGCGCATCACATGATCCTGAATGCTCGCCTTGATCCACCAGACCGCATAGGTCGAGAACCGCACGCCGCGGTCGGGGTCGAATTTGTCGGCGGCTTTCATCAGGCCCAGACCAGCCTCTTGGATCAAATCGTTCATCGGCGCGCCGTAGCGCTTGAACTTGCCCGCCATTGAGATCGCCAAACGCATGTAGGCGGTGATCAAACGATGCAGAGCGGCCTCATCCCGCTGATCACGCCACGCATAGGCCAATTCCAACTCTGTCTCGGCGTCGAGCAATTCGGCCTTCATTGCGGTGCGGGTGAGTGAAAATTCGCGAGCGGTCTGCAATGACATTTGGTATCCCCCTTGAGAAATGCGTGGCGCACCTTGTGATGGGCCGTTGGTGGAGATACGCAGAGACATGCCATTTGGTTCAAATATTTGGTGAGAAGATGTTGCCTAGAACTACCTTTGCCCTAGGCGGGGCGGCCTCGGGCAAGTCGGAATGGGCTGAGAGCCTCGTAAATTCCTACGGTTTGCCAAAGACTTACCTTGCCACCGGACGCATTTGGGATGACGAAGTTCAAGAACGCGTGAAAAAGCATCAAGCAAGACGTGATGCAGGATGGCGCACCGTTGAATGCCCGCTCGATCTGGCCGAACCGCTGGCGAAATTGCCCGCAGGCGAAATCGTGCTGATCGACTGCGCGACCATGTGGCTTAGCAATCATTTGATGGAAGACAGCGATCTAATGACCGCTCAGGCACAGCTTTTGACGGCTCTACAAGCCTGTGCCGCGCATTGGGTCATCGTCTCGAACGAGGTCGGCCAAGGCATCGTGCCCGAGAACGCTATGGCGCGGCAGTTCCGCGAGGCGCAGGGGCGGCTCAACATCGCCTTGGCCGCCGAGGCGGACACCGTGGTGCAGGTCGTCGTTGGCCTGCCGCAACTGCTGAAAGGGGAAATGCCATGACCATCTGGCACTGGGTGCGCCACGGCCCGACCCATGAGAAAAACTTCGTCGGTTGGCGCGATGTCCCGGCCGACCTTTCCGATGCCCCCCGTCTGGCACGTTTGAACCTGCACCTGCCTGATGACGCGCTGCTTGTGTCCTCGGACCTGATGCGCGCGGTGGATACGGCGGATGCGCTCGCCCAGCCCAAGCGCCGCCGCCTGCCCCATGAACACGGGCTGCGCGAACTGCATTTCGGCGCTTGGGACGGGCTGCATTTTTCCGAAGTTGCCGCGCGTGACCCCGACCTCAGTCGCGCCTATTGGGAGACGCCCGGCGATGTCGCGGCCCCCGAAGGGGAAAGCTGGAACCAGACCAAGGCCCGCGTCGACCGAGTGGTGGCACGGATCAACGCGGCCCACCCCAACGCCCATGTGATCGCAGTGGCGCATTTCGGGGTGATCCTCACGCAGGTCCAACAGGCCCAAGGCGGCGGCCCGCTTGAGGCGATGGCCCATAAGATCGACAATCTCTCGGTCACGCATTTGGTACATGAAAGCGGCACTTGGCGGATCAACGGCATTAATCACACGCCCTAGCCTGCACCGCCGCACAAAGGGCTTTGCTTGGCGACCTGCTTCTGCCTAATTTCGCCTATGACATATGATCTTTATATCGGCGATCGCACCTTCTCCAGTTGGTCCCTCAGGGGATGGCTGATGCTTGAGAAATTCGGTCTGCCCTATCGCGCGCATCTGGTCGGCCTCTACAGTGGGACCATGGCCCAAGACCTTGCCCCCTCGCCCCGGCGCGTTTGGTGCCTGCCCTGCGTCTGCCCGACGGCACCGTGGTGGGAGAGACGCTGGCCATGGCCGAAACGCTGGCCGAACGGCATCCCGATGCCGGGCTCTGGCCCGCCGATCCAGCCGCACGCGCCACGGCGCGCTGGCTATGTGCTGCGATGGCTTCCGGCTTCGGCGCGCTGCGCGGAGCCTGCCCGATGCAATTGCAACATGTGTGGGAAGGGTTCGACCCGGATGCCGACACCCGGCAAGACCTAGAGCGCATCGAAGACTTGTGGCGACATGCCCGCAGCCAATCGCGCAGCGCAGGGCCGTGGCTTTTCGGGGCCTACTCGCTCGCTGACGTATTCTATGCCCCGGTTGCCGCGCGGATCGTCGGCTATGACCTGCCTGTCTCGGCTGATGCGCGGGCCTATTGCGACGCCACAATCCATGATCCGGCCTTCAAAACATGGCGCGCTGCCGGGTTGGAAACCGCGTATGAGCCGTTTCCCTATGAGCTTGGTTTGCCCAAACGGGACTGGCCCGTCGCTAAGGCGGCCTAAGACCTGCATTAACCATTCCTAAACCCGTCTTGCCTATCGATTAACCATAGCAAGGCGGGAGAGTAGGCAATGGTATCGCGGGCCTATACGGTCGCATTCCAGGGGTTGAGGCGCGCATTGTCGAGGTGCAATGCGCGGTCACTGCGGGCCTGCCCGGTTTCTCTATCGTCGGACTGGCGGACAAGGCCGTGTCAGAAGCGCGCGACCGGGTGCGCACCGCGCTCAGCGCCATGGCCATCGCATTGCCGTCAAAACGCATCACCGTGAACCTCTCCCCAGCAGACCTGCTCAAGGAGGGCAGTCACTTCGACCTGCCCATCGCACTGGCACTTCTGTCAGCACTCGACATCCTGCCGGAAGACATCACCCAGAATGTGGTCGCCTTGGGAGAGCTTTCGCTCGACGGCACGCTGATGCCGGTCGTCGGTGCCCTCCCCGCGGCGATGGCTGCCGCCACCCACGACCGCAGCCTTCTATGCCCCGCAGGATCGGGAGCAGAGGCCGCTTGGGTCGGCAACACACAGATCATCGCCGCGGCCAATCTAGGCGACGTTGTTCGCCACTACACAGGCCAAGTGCCAATCACCCCCGCAGAGCCGGGGGAAGTGCCATTGACTGCGGCAGGCCGCGATCTACGCGAAGTCAAAGGTCAGGAACGCGCCAAACGCGCGCTGGAAATCGCCGCCGCCGGACGGCACCATTTGATGTTGGTCGGCACGCCGGGTTCGGGCAAATCCATGCTGGCCGCACGGCTGCCGGGCATCCTGCCGCCGCTCACAGCGACCGAGGCGCTGGAGACGTCGATGATCCACTCCCTCGCCGGGCTTCTGGATGAGGGGGCATTTCCCGCAGCCGCCCCTTTCGCGAGCCGCATCACACGGCCTCGATGGCCGCGATCATCGGCGGCGGACGCCAAGCACGACCGGGTGAGGCATCCCTCGCGCATAATGGCGTGCTGTTCATGGATGAGTTTCCAGAGTTCAATCGCACGGTCCTCGAAACCCTGCGCCAGCCAATCGAGACTGGCGAGGTCATGATCGCGCGCGCCAACGCCCATGTGAAATACCCCTGCCGCTTCATGCTGGTGGCCGCAGCAAACCCGTGTAAATGCGGTTATCTGCCCGATCCGGCCCGCGCCTGCGCCCGCGTCCCGGCCTGCGGCGAAGACTACCTAGGCCGCATTTCGGGCCCGCTGATGGACCGTTTCGACCTGCGTGTCGACGTGCCGCCCGTCAGCTACAGTGACCTCAACCTGCCCGCCAACGGAGACACCTCTGCCGAGGTTGCGGCAAGGGTCGCTGCCGCGCGGGCGCTCCAATCAACCCGCTACGCCCAGCATGACGGCATATCGGCCAATGCCGACGCGGCGGGGGAATTGCTCGAAACAGTCGGCAGCCCGGATGCGGAAGCGCGCGACCTGCTGCTGCGTGCGGCTGAACGGTTTTGCCTCTCCGCGCGTGGGTATCACCGGGTCATGCGCGTGGCCCGCACCATCGCCGATCTCGAGGGCGCCGCCGAGGTGCGCCGCCCCCATATGGCCGAAGCGATCAGCTTTCGCCTGCCCGACCTGGCGGCAAGGCGTTGATCCACCCGGCCAGGGTCGCAAGGGTCTCCCGCGCCTCCGGCAGGTGGTTTTGGAACAGCGGCCAAACATGCGGCAGATCATGGACCTCTTGAAAGGTGACCGGCACCTGCGCGTCGCGCAAACGGGCCGCCAAGCGGCGGCTGTCGTCGCGTAGGATTTCGCTGTCACTTACGGTAAGCCAGACCGGCGGCGCCCCATTGAAATCCGCGAGGATTGGACTTGCCCGCGGGCTCTCTGCGCTCTGCCCCCGCAGATATAGCCGCGCCATCTCTGCCGCGCGGGCGGCGGGCAACAACACGTCACTTTCGGCATTCTGCGTGAAGCTCGCGCCGGAAAAGGTCATGTCCAACAAGGGGGAAAGCCCGAAGACGCCCGCAGGCAGCGCCGCGCCTTCGCGGCAAAGCTCCGCCAAAAGATCAAAGACCAAAGCACCGCCCGCGCTGTCGCCGCCAATCACGATGTCCCGCGCGGCGATGCCTGTCCGACACAGCGCGTCCCAAGCCGCGCGGATGTCTTCCGCAGGTTTGGGAAAGGCCGCCTCCGGCACCCGCGCATAGCGCGGCAGCACCGCCTGCGCGCCCGTCAGCAGCGACAAACGCGCGACCATGGCACGGTGGGTTTCCGGGCTGCCGAAAACAAATCCACCGCCATGGATGTAGAGGATCACGCGACCATTCGAGGGGCCCTGTGGCGTAAGCCAAAGCGCCGAACCCGCCCCCGGCAAGCCCCGCCATTCGGCAGAGACATCGCCCGGCCCTTTGAAAAAGAGCCGCGCCTGCATCTCCATCGTGGCCCGCAGCATTTGAGGGTTTGCGCGCGCCAACAAAGGCTTCTCTGTCAGACGCAGGCAGCGGTTCAAAAGTTGCTGGCGCAGGCTCACCCGCGGCGGGCCTCGATCGCCTCCCAGATTTTGCCGGCGATATTCTCGCCGTCGAACCGTTCCAGTTCCTGAATGCCGGTGGGAGAGGTCACGTTGATTTCGGTCAAATAGTCGCCGATGACATCGATACCGACGAAGACCTGACCCTTTTCTTTCAGCAATGGGCCAATGGCGGCGCAAATCTCCAGATCGCGCTCGGTCAACCCGACCTTCTCTGGTCGCCCGCCGACATGCATATTCGACCGCGTTTCGCCTTCCGCCGGTACGCGGTTGATCGCGCCTACTGGCTCCCCGTCCACAAGGATGACGCGCTTGTCGCCTTTCGACACGGCAGGCAGGAATTTCTGAACGATCAGCGGCTCCCGAGAGAAACCGGTGAATAGCTCATGCAACGAGGTAAGGTTGCGGTCATTGGCATCCAGCCGGAACACCCCGGCGCCGCCATTGCCATAGAGCGGCTTCAAGATCACATCGCCGTGCTTCGCCTTGAAGGCTTTGATGGTCGATAGATCCCGCGCAATGGTGGTGGGCGGCGTCAGGTCGGGGAAATCGAGAACCAAAAGTTTCTCGGGATAGTTGCGCACCCAGAAGGGATCGTTGACCACCAATGTGGTGTCTTTCAGCCGGTCCAGCAAATGGGTCGAGGTAATGTAGTGCATGTCGAAAGGCGGGTCTTGGCGCAGCCAAACCACGTCGAAATCGGCCAGATCGACCTCTCGCTCCTCTCCGAACTGGGCATGATCGCCCTGCACGCGCTGTACGGTAAAATCATAGCCCCGCGCGGTGATCCGCCCCTCTTGGTACGCCAGATGATCGGGTGTGTAAAAGAACAGCTCATGCCCCCGCGCCTGCGCTTCTTCAGCCAGCCGAAAGCTGCTGTCGGCGTTGATGTTCACGTCCCCGATCGGGTCCATTTGAAAGGCGATTTTCATCGGCGTCCCCCGCTGCTTACCTTGTCGTGATCCGACCCGGACCGACGGTGCAGGCGTTTGGGATCGCTTCTTAGATGGCGCAGCAGGGGCCTATGCGCAATGGGTCAGCCGTAGCCAAAAGCGTTTTCGATGATTTCCGTGGCTCCCTGCCCATCGACAAGCGCCACGTCAAAGCGCACTTCGGTCAGGCTGCCAGCAGGTTCACCGGCAAGGAATTCTTCGGCAGAGCGGTAAATGCGTTGCATCTGTCGGGCGGAGAGGCTTTCAGCGGCACGCGCGAAACTTCGGCTTTGCTTCACTTCGACAAAGATCAGGGCAGCCCCATCGCGCAGGATCAGGTCAATCTCTCCGGCGCGGCCACGCCAGCGGCGGCGCGCGATGGCAAAGCCGCGTCTTTCGTAGTCTTGCGCGATCCTATTTTCGGCTGCGATCCCGGCATGATAGGCCATGCGGCCCCGTTGGCGTTTGGCCGCAGTTCGCATCATTCCTGTGTCACCCTGCGCCATGTTCGTTACTCCGACCGTTGTCCTAACCTTTGCCGAGCGCCAATGCCGCCTGATAGACTTGCCGCCGTGGCAGGCCATGGGCCTGCGCCACCAAATCGACAGCGTCACGCATCGACATCTCTTTAAGCGCCCGTTGCAAATCTGTTTCTAGGTCAAGGTGATTAACAGACTCTGAACGGCTTCGATCAATAAGAACGACCACTTCGCCTTTTGGCGATTGGCCCTGATAGGTCTCTGCAAGGTTTTCAAGCGTATCGCGTTGAATCTCTTCGAACTTCTTGGTCAACTCTCGGCACATGGCTGCTTTACGCCCCGCGCCCAGCGCGGTTGCCGCATCGCGCAGCATGGCCCCAAGCCGTTTGGGTGATTCGTAAAATACCAAGGTTCCCGGCACGTCGCGCAGCTTTTCCAGCGCCGCGATCCGTGCGGATTTACTATTGGGCAGGAAGCCTGCGAAGAAGAACGCATCCGTCGGCAGGCCGCCCAGCGCCAGCGCGGTCAGCACCGCCGAGGGCCCCGGTGCGCAGGTCTGCATCACCCCCGCCTCGGCGGCGGCACGGCTAAGCTCGAAGCCCGGATCGGCGATCAGGGGCATGCCCGCCTCTGACGCATAGGCGACCGATTTGCCCTCACGGACCGCCGCGATAAGCCGCTCTTGCACGGATGGGCCGCTGTGGTCGTGCAGGGCGATCACCTTGCGTCCATTAAGCGGCACCCCGTGGATTTCCATAAGCCTGCGCAGGCTGCGCGTGTCTTCGGCCGCCAGCAGATCCGCCGCGGCGAGCGTGTCCAGCGCACGCAGCGTGATATCGCGTGCGGTGCCGATTGGGACGCCCACGAAATAAAGTCCTGGGGCTAGATCTGTCTTGAGGAATTTCAACGCTGGACCCGCCTTTCGCAGTGACTATGATCTCGGCCATGTTCCGGCGACCGTCGTCGTCTTGCCACCACCGGGGAGTGAATACAAATGATTGCCTGTTTCCGAGCCTTCCGCAAGAAGATGCACCTGCTCTTATTGCCTCTATTCGCGGTCCTGCTGGCGGCCTGTCAGCCCGTCGCCATCGGCGGCGCCAATTCCGGCGGCCCGCGCATTGACCCCTCTGCCCCCGTTCCTGTCGCGCTTTTGGTGCCGCGCGGTGGCTCTGCTAGCGATGAGTTGCTGGCCAAAAACCTTGAGAATGCAGCGCGTCTTGCGATGCGCGACCTTGGCGGCGTCGAGATTGACCTGCGCGTCTATGGCACCGCGGGCAACGCCAGCAAAGCCGCTGCCGCTGCCTCTCAGGCGGTGAATGAAGGGGCCAAGATCATCCTCGGGCCGGTTTACGGCGAGGCGGCCAATGCGGCCGGCGTGGCGGTGGCCTCTTCCGGGGTCAATGTGATCTCTTTCTCGAACAACCCGACCATCGCGGGCGGCAATGTCTTCGTGCTTGGGCCGACCTTTGCCAATACCGCCAACCGTTTGGTGAGCTTTGCCAAGCGCAATGGCAAAGACAAAATGGTCGTGCTGCATGGTCAAGACCTTGCCGGTCAACTGGGCCGTGATGCGATTGTTCAGGCGATCAGCGCCAATGGCGCAACACTGGCGGGCACCGTGGATTACGCGTTGAGCCAAGAGTCGGTCGTGGCTGCCGTGCCGCGGGTCAAGGCGACGATCGAAGGCAGTGGCGCGAATGCGCTGTTCCTCACAACGTCCTCGGCCAGTGCCCTGCCACTTTTCGCAGAGCTGCTGCCCGAAGCTGGGATCCAA
Source organism: Sulfitobacter profundi (assembly GCF_042661425.1). Taxonomy (NCBI): domain Bacteria; kingdom Pseudomonadati; phylum Pseudomonadota; class Alphaproteobacteria; order Rhodobacterales; family Roseobacteraceae; genus Sulfitobacter; species Sulfitobacter profundi. The sequence continues at coordinate 1,081,488 of NZ_JBHSWA010000001.1, forward strand.
TCGGCGACCACACAATATGTCGGCCTGACCCGTTGGGACATCCCGCAGCAAACGCTGGCCCTACCCGGCGTGCAGGGCGGCTGGTTTGCCCTGCCAGACACAGCGGCAAGCGGTGCCTTCTCCAACCGCTACAAAGCGGCCTATGGCAGCGACCCCCATCCTTTGGCCGGGCTGGCCTTCGACGGGATCGCGGCGATCGGGTCCTTGGTAAAGAGCGGCAAATCCAACGCGCTTTCCGGTGCGGCCCTCACCCAAGGGGCGGGTTTCCAAGGGGCCAGCGGCATCTTCCGTCTGCGCCGCGATGGCACCAATGAACGTGCGCTGGCCGTGGCCACGATCCGCAACAACCGGGTTGTCGTGCTAGACCCAGCGCCGCGCGGCTTTGGCGGGGCTGGTTTCTGAATTGGACCTCGCGAAACCGACAACAACATCAGGCGCGCGTCGACACCCGCGCCTGATTTGCGCGCCCGAACAAATCTTTGACGATACAGCCGTCTGGCAGGCCCTTTCGCAACGCGATAGCACGCTGGAAGGTGCCGCGCTGCGGGCCGAGATCGTCCCCCTCATCCAAGAAGCCCAGCAGGCAGGCCGCAAGGCAATCGCCGCGGGCTTTGCGGAATCGCCCTTTGATGCGCGGGCGATGACCTCTTCCTACACCTATCTTACCGACCAACTGCTGCGCTGCGTCTTGCAGATCGCCACGCAGGCTCTGCACCCCAATCCGAACCCGACCGAGGGTGAACGGCTCGCCATGATCGGCGTGGGCGGCTATGGCCGGGGAGAGATGGCGCCCTTTTCCGATGTCGATCTGCTTTTCCTCATCCCCTACAAGGCCACCGCTTGGTCGGAGAGCGTGATTGAATCGATGCTCTATATCCTGTGGGATTTGAAGCTGAAGGTAGGTCACGCCACCCGCACCATCGAAGATTGCCTGCGGCTTGGGGCCGATGACTACACCATCCAGACCGCTCTGCTGGAAAACCGGTTCATCGATGGCGATCTCACCCTCGCCCAAGAGCTTTCCGAACGCCTTAAGAACGACCTCTTTTCGGGCGCCGGGAAGGATTTCATCGAAGCCAAGCTGGAGGAGCGCGACAACCGCCACCTGAAACAGGGTGAGCGCTATATGGTCGAGCCCAACGTCAAGGAAGGCAAAGGCGGGCTGCGCGATCTGCATTCACTCTTTTGGATTGCCAAGTTCATCCATGACGTGGACCGGGTCGCCGATCTGGTCGATCTCGGTGTCTTTCGCGCCGATGAATACGACACCTTCCGCGAGGCCGAGGCCTTTCTCTGGGCCGTGCGCGGGCATCTTCACCTGATTGCAGGTCGCGCGACGGAACAGTTGACCTTTGACATGCAGGTGCAGGTTGCCCAAGCGATGGGCTATCAGGATATCGGGGGCCGGCGGGGCGTCGAGATCTTCATGCAGGCCTATTTCCGCCACGCAACGGCTGTGGGGGATCTGACCCGTATCTTTGTCAGCGGGCTTGAAGCGTCGCATATGAAGGCCGAGCCGCTGCTGGAGCGCATCTTTCGCCGCCGCCCGAAAATGCGCGAAGGATTTCAGGTGGTCCACAACCGCATCGCGCTAAAAGACGACCAAGAGTTTCTGCAAGACAAGTTGAACCTGCTGCGGATCTTTGAAGAAGCGCTGCGCACGGGGATGCTGATCCACCCGGACGCAATGCGGCTGATTAAAGCCAACCTCGCGCTGATCGACGATGACATGCGCCGCACACCCGAGGCGCGGCGCATCTTCCTTGATCTGCTGTTGAAACACGGCAATCCCGAACGCTCCCTGCGGCGGATGAACGAATTGGGCGTCTTGGGCGCCTTCATCCCTGAGTTTGAGCCCATCGTGGCGATGATGCAGTTCAATATGTACCACTCCTACACCGTGGACGAACATACCATCCAGTGCATTGCCAACCTCGCCCGGATCGAAAAAGGCGAGCTGGAAGAAGAACTGCCCGTTGCCTCTTCGATCCTGAAGCGCGGGGTCAATCGCAAGGTGCTTTATGTGGCACTGCTGCTGCATGACATCGGCAAAGGGCGACCCGAGGATCATTCGATCATCGGCGCGAAACTCGCGCGGCGCATCGGCCCGCGGCTGGGGCTGAAACGCGATGAGGTCGATACCGTGGAATGGCTGGTGCGCTATCACCTTCTGATGTCTGACATGGCCCAGAAACGTGACATCGCCGATCCGCGCACGGTGCGCGATTTTGCCAAGGCGGTACAGACGGTCAAACGGCTCGACCTGCTCTGTGTGCTGACGGTCTGCGACATTCGCGGCGTCGGGCCGAACACGTGGAACAATTGGAAAGCGGTGCTGATCCGGGCCCTCTATCGCCAGACCGAGCGGGCACTTGAAACCGGGCTTGAAGATCTCAACCGCGAGAACCGGGGGCGGAGGCCAAGAAAGCCCTGCGCGCCGCGCTTTGCGACTGGCCGCGCAAGCTTTTGCAGCAAGAGACCGCCCGCCACTACCCGCCCTATTGGCAGGGTCTGCATGTCACCGCCCATGTCGCCTTTGCGGAACTGCTGCGCGACATCGGCAACGATGATATCCGCATCGACCTGCACCCGGATGAGGATCGCGGTGCCACCCGCGCCAGCTTTGTCATGGCCGATCATCCGGGCATCTTTGCTCGGCTTGCGGGGGCGCTTGCACTGGTCGGGGCCAATGTCGTCGACGCGCGCAGCTATACCACCAAAGACGGTTTCGTGACCGATGCCTTCTGGATTCAGGACAGCGAAGGCAACGCCTATGAAGCTTCGCGTCTGCCGCGCCTGCGCGACACGATCGAAAAGACCCTCCGCGGTGAAATCGTCGCCCGCGATGCGCTGAAATCGCGCGATAAGGTCAAGAAACGCGAACGCGCTTTCAAGGTGCCGACCCATATTACTTTCGACAACGAAGGGTCTGAAATCTATACGATCATCGAGGTCGACACCCGCGACCGGCCCGGCCTTCTTTATGATCTGACCCGCACCTTGGCTGGCTCGAACGTCTATATTGCCAACGCCGTGATCGCGACCTTTGGCGAGCAGGTGGTCGATACCTTCTACGTCAAAGACATGTTCGGCCTGAAATACTACACCGAGGCCAAGCAGCGGACCTTGGAAAAGCGCTTGCGCGAAGCGATTGCCGCAGGGGTTGAGCGGGCCGAGGGCTAGGGTTCCTTCGGCACGCTTTGACTGGCAAAATCCCGCCACCCTCTATTTCCGCGCTTTGCTTTTGACATGGGATCCTCAAAATCCCTTTCAACCCGGCAGAAGCGCGGGATTCCATGAATGAGGGACATATGAGCGTCAAACGCGCAGCACTGCCGAACCGGGGCCTGATGGCCCTTTGCGCCACACTTCTTTTGACGGCAGCCTGCGCCAAAGCGCCTGACATCCCGCAGCCCTATGATTTCTCAGGAATAGATCCGCAGCGCCATTTCATGGCCGTGCAGACAGCCCAAGACATGCGCGCCAAGGGCCAGCGCGTTTGGTGCGTGCCCTTTGCCCGCAATGTCAGCGGCATCCAGATTCGCGGCAATGCGGAAACGTGGTGGGACAAGGCCAAGGGGCTTTATCCGCGCGGTGATGAGCCGGTGGTCGGTGCCGTTATGGCGTTTAGCGGGACCAGCTCGTTGCCGATGGGGCATATCGCTGTGGTTTCCGATGTCGTCTCGCCGCGCGAAATCCGGGTGGATCACGCCAATTGGAAACGCAATCAAGTCTCGCTCAAGATGGCGGTGATTGATGTGTCCAAGGCCAACGACTGGTCTGCCGTGCAGGTTGAAAGCCAGCCCGGCGCCTTTGGCAGCACCTATCCGATCAATGGGTTCATCTACCCCACCGGGGGATAAGCGCCACCTTGCCATAGCCAAGGGGCTAGCCTTCCGGCACCGCTCACCGCGATTGCACCGGGTAAGCGCCCGCGCTAGGGATCACCTCAGCGCAATTTAAGGCACCTTTTGATGAAACCTATCCGTCTTATGTCCGGCTTTTTCACTGTCGGTGTTTGGACCCTGCTGAGCCGCGTGCTCGGCTTCCTGCGCGAAGTACTGCTTCTGTCGCTCATTGGCCCCGGCCCGGTGATGGACGCTTTCGTGGCCGCTTTCCGCCTGCCCAATATGTTCCGCCGTTTCTTTGCCGAGGGCGCGTTCAACGCTGCCTTCGTGCCTATGTTCGCGAAAAAGCTGGAGGGCGAGGAAGGTGCTGGTAAGTTCGCCCGTGACGCCTTCAACGGGTTGTCACTGGTGGTGCTCGCGCTGACCGCTTTGGGCATGATCTTCATGCCCGGTCTGGTCTGGTTGACCGCCGAAGGTTTCGTCGGAGACCCCCGGTTTGACATGACGGTCGCCTTTGGCCGCATCGCCTTCCCCTATATCCTGTGCATGTCGCTCTCGGCGCTGTTCTCGGGCATTCTCAATGCTACCGGGCGCTTTGCCGTGGCCGCCGCCGCGCCGGTGTTGCTGAACATTTTTGTCATCGCTGCCATGACATTCGCCGCCCTCACCGGGGGCGATGTGGCGCTTTGGCTGATCTGGTCGATCCCAGTGGCTGGCGTGGCCCAACTGGCGCTGACATGGCGCGCTGCGGCTGAGGCGGGCTATCCGCTGCGGCCCACGCGGCCCCGCTGGACTCCCGACATGCGGGCGATGATCGTCATCGCCCTGCCCGCCGCGCTGGCCTCAGGCGTCATGCAGATTAACCTCGTGGTCGGGCAGCTGGTCGCCAGTCAATATGACAAAGCCGTCTCATGGCTCTTTGCCGCAGACCGTCTGTACCAATTGCCCTTGGGCGTTGTGGGCATCGCCGTGGGCATCGTGTTGCTGCCCGACCTGTCGCGCCGCTTGCGGGCCGGCGACAACGATGGGGCACAGACCGCCCTCAGCCGGGCAGCTGAAATCTCGCTCGCGCTGACCATTCCTTCGGCAGTGGCCCTGATGGTCATACCCTTCGCGCTGGTCACTGTGTTGTTCGAGCGCGGCGCCTCTGGCGTCGATGACACCGCAGCGATTGCCACAGCGGTGATGATCTACGGTCTCGGCCTGCCATCCTTCGTGCTGCAAAAGATCCTGCAACCGGTCTATTTCGCCCGCGAAGACACCCGCCGCCCCTTCTATTTCGCCGTGGTCGCTATGGTGGTGAACGCCGCCCTCGCCGTTGGTCTTGCGCCCTTCATCGGCTGGATCGCCCCGGCGGTTGCGACCACGCTGGCAGGCTGGACGATGTTTGCCTGCCTTGCCATCGGCGCGCGGCGTTTCGGGGATGCGGCAAAGTTCGACGCGCGGTTTCACAAACGCATCTGGCGTATCCTCATGGCCTCTGCCGTGATGGGGGTCGCCCTCTGGTTGGGCAACGCCGCCCTGCAACCGATGCTGGGCCTGCCATGGTGGCGTGGGCTGGCGCTGGTGATGCTTCTTGCAATTGCCGCGATCAGCTACTTCGGCATCGGCCAATTGATCGGCGCCTTCCGCCTGTCCGAGTTCAAATCCGCAATGCGGCGCGGTTAACGCTGCTGCAACCGCGCCCTCAGTCGCGCCCATTCACCGGGCGCGACCAAAAAGCTCAGGCCAAAACCACAAAAGAACCCGGCCAACTCGGCGACCCACAAAAAGCCGGTCTCAAAAAAGATGCCCCAGAAAAGCTGTAGCCCCATCAGCAGAGCGATCAGCGTGAACGCCTGATACTGCGGCCCGCCCGAGCCAAGCAACCGCCGCCACATCACGAAACTATAGCCGCCAATCAGCCCATAAACATTTGGATAGGCGCCCGCCAACCAAACCGGGTCGTTCAACAGCACGCCATAAACCAACGCCCCGCCGATCCCCGACAGCACAAAGATCACCAGAAAGGCCATCTGCCCCATCGCCTCGGCCACCAACTTGCCCAGCGCCAACAACAGCACGACGGCAAAGATCGCATGGGTAAAGCCCAGATGAATGAACGGATAGGTCACCACCCGCCAGATATGCTCAATCGGGTACTGGCCCGCCCCGATCATCGCGTCAAAGATCAGCCCCGAAAAGCCAAAGTCGCGCACCAGCGCCAGCCGCCAGCCTACGGCAGCGGGGCCACCGACCAGCCCAGCCTCTGCCAAGGACAACACCACCTCAACGCCAGTAATGGCTAAAAACAACACGACAACCACTGGCGGCAACGGGTTCACGGGGGCTGGATATCAGGGTCTTGCATGGGCGCTCCTTGACGGGGTTCGCGGCCAGAAGTAAGCCTGCCGCGCAAGACTTTCCAGCCCAGAGGTGCCGCCCGATGTCCGAGACCCAATTCACCCCGCGCGTGTTTTCCGGCATTCAGCCCTCGGGCGACCTGCATCTGGGCAACTATCTGGGGGCGCTGAAGCGCTTCGCCGATGCACAGGAAAAGGGCGTGCAGTCGATCTATTGCATGGTCGACCTGCACGCGATCACGGTCCCGCAAAAGCCCGAAGACCTCAAACGCAGCACCCGTGAACTTTGCGCCGGCTTCATCGCTTCGGGCATCGACCCGGAAAAGTCCATCCTGATCAACCAAAGCCAAGTGCCCGAACACGCGCAACTGGCTTGGATTTTCAACTGCGTCGCCCGCATGGGCTGGATGGGCCGCATGACCCAGTGGAAAGACAAGGCCGGCAAGAATGCCGAGGCCGCCTCGCTGGGCCTTTTCGCCTACCCCGCGCTGATGGCCGCCGACATCCTGATCTACCACGCCACCCATGTGCCGGTGGGCGAGGACCAGAAACAGCACCTCGAATTGACCCGCGACATCGCGGCCAAGTTTAACCACGACTATGGCGTCGATTTCTTCCCCCTCACCGAACCAGTGATCGAAGGCGCGGCCACCCGCGTCATGTCCCTGCGCGACGGATCAAAGAAAATGTCGAAGTCCGATCCTTCGCCCGCCAGCCGCATCAACCTCACCGACGATGCCGACACGATCGCCAAGAAATTCCGCAAGGCCAAGACCGACCCCGACGCTCTGCCGTCCGAGGCCGAGGGCCTGAAGGACCGCCCCGAAGCGCGCAACCTCGTGAACATCTACGCCGCCCTCAGCGACCAGACCATCGATCAAGTCTTGGCCGAAGTCGGCGGCCAGCAGTTCGGCACCTTCAAACCCGCGCTGGCGGAACTGGCTGTATCCAAAATGGGCCCGATCACCACCGAAATGCAGCGCCTGATGGCCGATGAGACCGAGATCGACCGCATCCTCGCCCGGGGCGCGGAACAGGCCCGCGAAATCACCACCCCGATCCTCAAGCGCACCTATGAGATCGTCGGCATGGTCGGCTAACAGACCGGGGCTGCGCGCAATGCCGCACAGCCCCCTTGCTCTCCTGCGCAATTGCGCCTGCCCCCTCTCGCTGCCACCTTGACTGGAAAGCGAAAGGACCAAGCGATGAACCACGCAACCGTCGGCCATATACACCTCAAGGTCGCTGACCTTGACCGCGCCATTCATTTTTACGGCGACTTGCTGGGCTTTGCCGTGACCCAACGCTACGGCGATCAGGCTGCGTTTCTGGGCGCGGGCGGCTATCATCACCACATCGGGCTGAACACATGGGAAAGCGCGGGCGCCACACCGCCGCCGCCGGGCCATACCGGTCTTTACCACAGCGCCTTTCTCTACCCCGACCGGCAGCAGCTCGCGCGCGCCCTGCGCCGGGTGCTTGAGGCTGGCATCACATTGGACGGCGCCGCCGATCACGGCGTCAGCGAAGCGGTCTACCTGCGCGATCCCGACAACAACGGTGTTGAATTGTACCGGGACCTTCCCCAAGCCGACTGGCCGCGCGATGCGCAAGGCGACCTCAAAATGGTCAACTCCCCACTCGATGTCGCCGCCCTACTGGCCGAGGCAAACTGACCGCAACGCCGCTGTCAGAGCCCCCTCCCTTCCCCCTTCATCCTTTTCCAAATACCGAATCCCGCACCCACCCCACACACCACCGCCCGCCTGGGCCCTGCCTGCCATGGACAAACCCGCAGCCCTGCGCCACGTTCCCCGCAAGGATGAAGGGGATCACACGATGACCACAGGTTTTTTCTGGGACGAACGCTGCTTCTGGCACGCAGGCGGGAACTACGCCTTTACCATGCCGGTCGGCGGGCTGGTGCAGCCCCTCGCGGCAGGCGGCCTGCCGGAAAACCCCGAAACCAAGCGCCGCATGAAGAACCTCATGGAGGTGACGGGCCTGTTCGCCGAACTCGATACCCGCAGCGCCGCCCCGGCCAGCCGCGAAGCGCTGGCACGGGTGCATCCCGAAAGCTACCTTGATGAATTCAAGCGACTCTCTGATGCAGGCGGCGGAGACTTGGGCCATGCAGTCCCCTTCGCCCGCGGCGGCTATGAATTGGCCGCGCTGTCTGCCGGGCTGGCCATCGCCGCGGTCGACGCCGTGGCATGCGGCGATCTCGACAATGCCTATGCCCTCAGCCGCCCACCGGGGCATCACTGCCTGCCCGATCTCCCCAATGGGTTCTGCCTGCTGGCCAATATCGCCATCGCCATCGAGGCCGCACAGGCCAAGGGGCTGGCCAAGCGCGTGGTCGTGCTGGATTGGGACGTGCACCACGGCAATGGCACCGAGGCGATCTATTATGACCGCGATGACGTGCTGACGATCTCTCTGCACCAAGAAGGGAATTACCCCATCGACACGGGCGCGCTGGCAGATCGCGGGCGGGGTGCTGGCGAAGGCTATAACATCAACCTGCCGATGCACGCGGGCTCGGGCCACACCGCCTACCTACACGCGATGGACCGCGTGGTGATCCCGGCGATCAAGGCTTTCGCCCCCGACATGATTATCGTCGCCTGCGGCTATGACGCGGCAATCGTCGATCCACTGGCCCGAATGCAGGCCACCGCCGCCACCTTTGCCGAGATGACCAAGCGCATCCGTGATACCGCTGATAAGGTCTGCGATGGCAAACTGGTCCTCGTGCACGAAGGCGGCTATTCCGAAGCCTATGTCCCCTTCTGCGGCCATGCCACGATCGCCACTTTGGCGGGCAGCAAGATCGATGCCCCCGACCCAATGGCCCGTGCCTTGCACGCCCGCCAACCCTCGCCTGCCTTTGACGCCTTCCTGCGCCAGTCGATTGACGATATGGCGCGGCAACTGGACCTGTAAGAGACTGCAATGCCGACACCTGATCCCGCCACCCTCGCCTTTCTGCAAAACCGCCGCTCGCGCCATGCCAAGACGCTTGGCCTGCCGGTGCCCGATGCCGAGGCGCTGCGCCCGCTTCTGACCGCCGCCGCCCGCACGCCGGATCACGGCAAGCTGGAGCCGTGGCGTTTTGTCGTCATCGACCGCGCGGCGATGGCGCGATTGGCCGAAGTGGCTGAGAAACGCGGCGCAGCCCTTGGCCTCGGGCCAGAGGACACCGCCAAGGGGCGCGGCCAATTCGATCAAGGCAACCTCGCCGTGGCGGTCATTGAGGTGCAAAAACCTTCGCCCAAGATCCCCCCACTGGAGCAGACCTATTCCGCCGGGGCCGTCTGCCTTGCGCTGCTCAACGCGGCGCTTGCCGCAGGCTGGGGGGCAAACTGGCTCAGCGGTTGGCCTTCCCATGACCGCGGCTTCATGGAGGAAGGCTTTGCCCTCGCCCCGCATGAGCGTATCGCGGGGATCATCCATATCGGCACCGAAACCGCCGCCCCACCGGAACGCCCGCGCCCTGACATCGACGAGATCACGACATGGCTGTAAACGCGATCCTGCGGTCCTTTACCCGCGCGCTTGGCCAATTAGGCGATGCGCGCTTTCGCAAAGTGGTCCTGCTCGGCGTCGGCCTGTCGCTGGCGCTGCTGGTCGCGGCGACGGCGGGCTTTGCCTATCTGGTGGATTGGATCACGCCCGAAGACGCTTGGCTTCCGGTACTGGGCGAAGTCAACTGGCTCGATGATCTGCTGAGTTGGAGCGCGCTGATCCTGCTGATGGTGCTCTCGGTCTTTCTGATGGTGCCCGTCGCCTCGGCGATTACCTCAATGTTTTTAGATGACGTGGCCGATGCGGTGGAAGAGGTTCACTACCCGCATCTGCCCCCGGCGCACCGTGTCGGCATCGGCGATGCGATCCGCGATACCGTCAACTTCATGGGCGTGCTGGTGGGGGCAAACCTGCTGGCGCTGATCCTATACCTGCTCTTCGCCCCGGCGGCGCTGTTCATCTTTTGGGGGCTGAACGGGTTCTTGCTGGGGCGCGAATATTTCACCCTCGCCGCGCTGCGCCGCCATGGGCGGGACGAGGCGAAACGCCTGCGCCGCCGCCATGCGGGCACGATCTGGCTGGCCGGGGTTCTGATGGCGGTGCCGCTGTCGGTGCCGCTGCTGAACCTGCTGATCCCGATCCTAGGGGCGGCAACCTTTACCCACCTGTACCATGCGTTGGTGCCGCATTCGGATGCAGCCAGCCTTCGATATCCGCCACGCTGATCCAGCCCGACAGGATGACCGTGGCGCTGATCGCCCAGATGATTGCGGCCACCAGCGTGGTCCACAGCGCCTTGCGCCCCAGATGATGCTGCGCTGGCGCGCCCGCATGGGTGCCGGGCACGACCTCGCCTGCGTCCCCTTGGGTTTGCACCCGAATCGGCAGGGCGACCATGAATGTCATCGACCAGATGACGGCAAAGAGCACGAGGCCCGAAACGATCCCCATGCTCAGACCTCCTCAAGCTCGACGAGCGCGCCGTTGAAATCCTTGGGATGCAGGAACAGCACCGGTTTGCCATGGGCGCCGATCTTGGGCTCGCCCGAGCCCAGCACCCGCGCGCCGGTGGATTTCAGATGATCGCGCGCCGCGATGATGTCGTCGACCTCATAGCAGATATGGTGGATGCCACCCGACGGGTTCTTTTCCAGAAAGCCATTGATCGGGCTGTCATCGCCCAAAGGATGCAGCAATTCGATCTTGGTGTTGGGCAGTTCGATAAAGATCACGGTCACCCCGTGATCCGGTTCGGCTTGTGGCGCGCCGACCTTGGCGCCAAGCGCGTGTCGATACTGATCCGCCGCCGCATCGAGATCCGGCACGGCGATGGCCACATGGTTAAGACGTCCGATCATCTTGGGTGCTCCTCGTGATTTGCCAGCTTTATGCCCGCCCGTCCGCTGAACAACAATGCGTCACGTTAACGCGTCGTTAGCCAACGCGGCGTAACGATTGTGCAGCAGAAGTTGTTGGAGGCGAATATGGACGACACCGACCCTTTCGAAAGAACCACTCCCACCCCCACGGCGGAACGACCGCTGCTGGGCCTCACCGTTTTGGTGGTGGAAGACAGCCGTTTCGCTTGCGAGGCGATGCGCCTGCTCTGTCTACGCTCTGGCGCGCGGATCAGGCGGGCAGATAGTTTGCGCTCTGCCCGGCGCCATCTACAGGTCTATCGCCCCGCCGTGGCGCTGGTCGACCTTGGCCTGCCCGACGGCAGCGGTCTGGACCTGATCGCCGAACTCACACAAAGCACGCCCCGGGTGGAAACGATCATCGCCATATCTGGCGACAGCCATATGGAGCCTGATGCCCGCGCGGCCGGGGTCGATGGGTTTATCGCGAAGCCGATTACATCACTGTCATCCTTTCAGCAGGCCATTCTGAAAACCCTCCCCGAAGAGCGTCGCCCCGTGGGCCTGCGCGCCCTCCCGGATGAAGATGTCTCCCCGGATCGATCGGCTTTCAAGATGACATTGCCCATATCGCGGGCGTCCTCGGCGGCGAACCGGATGAGCCCACGCTTGATTATGTCGCGCAATTTCTCTGCGGCGTTGCCCGCTCCGCGAATGACCTTAGGCTGGAAGAGGCGGCAAGGGCTTTGGCACATAAACGCGCACTCGGCCAACCCGCGGGCTCAGAGGCCGCGACCATAGCCGGAATGATCCAGATTCGATTGACCGAAAAAATTGCGATTTAACCCATCCGGCAGGCAGGCCACTTAAAGCATCGGGTCGCTCGTTACACGAACAAGGCGGGTCAGATCGCCGAGCCGTTCCTTCTGTTGCCCCTGCCCGTCAAAATTACTGGGGGACAGCCAAGCTTCGAACGCCTCTTTCAGCGCGGGCCATTCCGTGTCGATCGCGGCGAACCAAGCCGTGTCGCGGTTGCGCCCCTTGACGATGGTCGCTTGCCGAAAGACACCCTCATAGCTCAACCCCAACCGCTGAGCGGCGCGGCGGGACGGACGGTTGAGCGCGTCGCATTTCCACTCGAACCGTCGGTAGCCCGCCTCAAAGGCCCATTGCATCATCAGGAATATCGCCTCGGTCGCCGCGGGGGTGCGCTGTAGGGCGGGGCTGAAGTTGATGTGGCCCACCTCGATACTGCCTGCCTCGGGCTTGATCCGCAGAAAACTTGCCACGCCCGCCCATTGATCCCGCGCGCGGTCTTTCACTGCCATGAAATACGGATCAACCTGCGCTGCACTATCGCGCACCCAGCGGTGATACTGCGCCGCCGAAGAGAATGGCCCGTAGGGCAGATAATCCCAAACGTGGTCCTCCCCCACATAGGCGGGGTAGAGCAGCGCGGCGTGTTTCTCTGCCGAAAGCGGCTCCAACACGACATGGCGCCCGGAGAGCACCTCACCGGCGGGCCGTTGGGGCTCGGCCCAATTCTCTATCGTGGGCCCGACAGGGCGCGGGTCTGATCTGCTGTTCATAGCAAAGTTATGCACCGCGCTTATCGGGCCGCCAAGATGAATAAACTTGAAATAATTCCACCAGACCCCAGTCTTGGCATCCAAGCTACACATTCATGCCACATTCAGCTTGCAGCATTATGCTAAACCCAAGCGACCCCCGGAGGGTGATATGACCCAGCACCACGCCAAGGACAGCGCCAAACCCGCAAAGCCGGTCGATTGGATCGTCGTGGGCGCGAATGTTCTGGGGCTGGTGGTCGTTACTTTGGCGGCATTTCACGCCCATACAGGCGGGCTGTTCCAACAGGTCGCCGGCCAAGCGGCGAAGGGCGCGGTCTTCTAGGGCGGGAACCTGCCGGTGGCTTCGGCGTTAGCCACAGGTAACACCAAAGGATTTTTCCCATGCCCTCTATCTACGACGCGATCAAAGAAGATCATGATGAACACCGCGCCCTGCTCAACACCATTGCCGACACCGAAGGCGACAGCGCCGAGCGCCGCAAGGCTTGGGACCGTTTTTACCATGACGTGAAATCCCACGCCGCCGCCGAAGAAGAGACCTTTTATTCCACGCTGATGTCCGAAACATGGGGCCAAGATCACGCGCGCCATTCGGTTCACGAACACCAGCAGCTTGACGATATCATGGAAGAGCTGCGCGAAACCGATATGTCGTCCTCTGCTTGGCTGACTCGTTTCAAGCAACTCAAGCATGACTACGAGCATCACATGGACGAGGAAGAAGACGAGCTTTTCACCCGCGCCAAGAAGGTCATCGGCGAGGAACATAACGACGCCTTCGGCGACAAGTTCCTGAAGCGTAAGGAAAAGGAAGCCAAGCTCATCGAGGAAAAGCGCGAAGACAGTCTTGAGGATTGACCGGACACGCTCTTACCTGATAAACGTGTTCTCTTAACGTTCTTGTGGATATCCAGCCCCTCTGGGCAGGTAGCGGTTGCAAGAAAGCCCGAGGAAACGCAATATATTGGATATGAGCGATAATCCATCACAAGACCTACGCGACTTTCTGGGCAAAGACCGGTTTGGATGCGTCATGGCGGACCCGCCGTGGCGCTTCACCAACCGCACCGGCAAGGTCGCGCCCGAGCATAAGCGCTTGGCCCGTTATCCCACGATGACGGTGGATAACATCTGCGCCCTGCCCGTGGCCGATCACCTCGAAGACCGCGCGCATTGTTACATGTGGGTGCCGAACGCGCTGTTGCCCGAGGGGCTGCAGGTGCTCAAGGCCTGGGGATTTGAATATAAATCAAACATCATCTGGCACAAAATCCGCAAAGATGGCGGCAGTGACGGGCGCGGCGTGGGTTTTTATTTCCGCAATGTGACCGAAATTTTGCTGTTCGGCGTGCGCGGCAAGAACGTGCGCACCTTGGATGCCGGGCGGCGTCAGGTGAACATGATGCAGACCCGCAAGCGGGAGCATTCGCGCAAGCCGGATGAGCAATATGACCTGATCGAAAGCTGCTCTTGGGGCCCCTACCTCGAACTGTTCGGGCGCGGTGTCCGCGAGGGCTGGACCGTTTGGGGCAATCAGGCCGAGGCGGATTACAAGCCCGATTGGAAGACCTACAGCTACAATTCCAGTGTCGCGGCTGAGTAATCTGGCGCGGCGCATCGACGACGCGGTTTTTGACGATGAAAGGCTCGTCGAAGACCTGCTGCCCGTCGATCTGCGCGATCGCTACTCCGTCACCAGCTACCGCAGCGCCGCCGCCGTGCTACAACAGCGCGCGCCCGAAGAACTGGCCGCGATCATCCGCGTGCTGCGGCAGTTCACGATCAGCCGCAATGAAATCCGCGCGCCGGGGGCAACCGCATGTCGGCCACCACCCGTTTCGCGCAATATGCGGCGGCCGAGAATTTCCACGAAGAGGTGCGCATCAAAGCCGATCTGTTGGTGCAACTTACCGCTGGCAAGGGCGACAGTGCCCCCGAGGTCGACCGCATCATCCGCGAGGACTTCATCCACAACCATATGGTCGACTTTTGGCGCAGCCGCGTTGCTTTCGACTATGAGTGGAACAGCAAAGACCAGACCTACGACCGTGACCTCTATGCCTTTCGCAGCTTTTTTGAAGCGGGGGTGATCGACGTTGGCGTCATCGTGACGCGCGAACTATCGAACGGTTTTTTCAAATCACTCGGCAATTGCTTGGATAAATTCGGCAATGAGACCGACAAGACCGTAAGCGCGAAGTTCGGGGCCAGCACCACCGGCACCCATAAACTTATCAGCCGCATCGCCGCCGGGCGCAGCGGCGGCTGCCCGGTTCTGGTGCTGGGCATCCTACCGGGCAATATCACCCCCGACTAAGCCGGGGATGACGCTTCATTCAGACAGGATCACTCCTGCGGGATGACCCGCAGACCCAGTTCCATCAGCTGATCGCTGGTGGGTTCAGAAGGCGCGTTCATCATCAGGTCTTCGGCACGCTGGTTCATCGGGAAGAGGATGACTTCGCGGATGTTCTGCTCTTCGGCCAGCAGCATGACGATCCGGTCAATACCGGCGGCACAACCACCGTGGGGCGGGGCGCCGTATTGGAATGCGTTGACCATGCCGCCAAAGCGCTTGCGCACCTCGTCTTCGCCATAGCCTGCGATCTCAAACGCCTTGAACATGATCTCGGGCTTGTGGTTTCGGATCGCACCCGAGACCAGCTCATAGCCGTTGCAGGCCAGATCATACTGGTAGCCCAGCACTTTGAGCGGATCGCCTTGCAGCGCTTCCATCCCGCCCTGCGGCATGGAGAAGGGGTTGTGCTCGAAGTCGATCTTGCCGGTCTCTTCGTCACGCTCGTAAATCGGGAAATCCACGATCCATGCAAAGGCGAAACGTTCTTTGTCGGTGAGGTTCAACTCCTCGCCGATCACGTTCCGCGCGCGGCCTGCGACTGCTTCAAACGACTTCGGCTTGCCACCGAGGAAGAAGGCCGCGTCGCCGACACCCAGATCCAACTGCTGGCGGATCGCCTCGGTGCGCTCGGGGCCGATGTTTTTGGCCAGCGGGCCAGCCGCCTCCATCCCGTTGCCCTGATCGCGCCAGAAGATATAGCCCATGCCGGGCAGACCTTCTTTTTGAGCGAAGGCGTTCATGCGGTCGCAGAACTTGCGGCTGCCGCCTTTGGGCGCGGGGATCGCGCGGATTTCGGTGCCGTCCTGCTCCAGCAACTTGGCGAAAATCGCGAAGCCGGAATCGCGGAAATGGTCCGAGACCACCTGCATCTTGATCGGGTTGCGCAGGTCGGGTTTGTCAGAGCCATACCACAGCGCCGCGTCTTTGTAGGAAATCTGCTCCCAGGTCTGATCGACCTTTTTGCCGCCGCCGAACTCTTGGAAGATGCCTGCGATCACCGGCTGGATCGTGTCGAAAACGTCCTGCTGGGTGACAAAGGACATCTCCATGTCGAGCTGGTAGAAATCGGTGGGCGAGCGGTCGGCGCGCGGGTCTTCATCGCGGAAGCAGGGCGCGATCTGGAAATATTTATCAAAGCCCGAGACCATCAGCAGCTGTTTGAACTGCTGCGGCGCCTGCGGCAGGGCGTAGAACTTGCCGGGGTGCAGACGGCTGGGCACGAGGAAGTCGCGCGCACCTTCGGGGGAAGACGCGGTGATGATCGGCGTCTGGAACTCACGGAAGTTCTGATCCCACATGCGCTTGCGGATGGAGGTCACAACGTCGGAACGCAGCGCCATGTTCTTTTGCATCTTCTCACGGCGCAGGTCGAGGTAACGATAGCGCAGGCGCGTCTCTTCGGGGTATTCCTGCTCGCCGAAGACCTGAAGCGGCAGTTCAGCGGCGGAACCCAGCACTTCGATGTCGCGCGCATAGACCTCAATCTCGCCGGTGGGCAGCTTGGGGTTCACAAGGCTTTCGTCCCGCGCCTTTACGGTGCCATCAATGCGCACGCACCATTCCGCGCGGACCTTTTCCATCTCGGCGAAGGCCGGGCTGTCAGGGTCGCAGATGACCTGAGTGATCCCGTAATGGTCGCGCAGGTCCAAAAACAGCACACCGCCGTGGTCCCGCACCCGGTGCACCCAGCCGGACAGGCGCACAGTGTCACCCTTGTTCTCAAGGCTCAGATCGGCACAGGTATGGCTGCGATAGGCGTGCATGATGGTCCCTTCCTAGGGCTATTTCAGGTTTCGCGCAGGTACACCGTTTGACGGTCGGGAAGTCAAGACTTTGCTGCCCCGCCGCTCCACAATAATAGAAGGGTTTTGTGCCTTACGGGCAAGCCGGGCCTGCGCGCAAGACGGGCAACAGCGATCACTTATAGCGCAAGCGCGTCCAAGAGTTGCGTGCGTTGGGCTTCGGATTTTGGGATCGATTGGGTGATTTTGCCGCGCTGCATGACGTGGAAATGATCGGCATTGAGGTAGGCAAATTCGAAATTCTGCTCCACCAGCACAATGGCCAATTCCCCCGATCCCGCAGAAGGCGAATGGTGTGGCCAATCATCTGGATGATATTGGGCTGAATTCCTTCGGTCGGTTCATCCAACAGCAGCACCTTAGGGCGGGCAATAAGCGCCCGGGCGATGGAAAGCTGCTGTTGTTGCCCACCAGACAAGTCCCCCCGCGCCGGGCCTTCATCTCAGCGAGGACCGGAAAAAGCTCAAAAATGTCATCCGGGATCTTATGCTCGGATTTGGGAAGGCAGGCAAAGCCCGTTTCAAGGTTCTCTTGAACGGTCATGAGCGGAAATATCTCGCGCCCCTGTGGCACATATCCGACGCCCGCTTTGGCCGACAGGGCCGCACGGCCCGGTTGCAATTCCTCACCATCAAGGCTGATCCGCCCGCCCGAAAAAGGATGCCGCCCGGCGATGGCTTTCAGCAAGCTGGTTTTGCCGACCCCATTGGTGCCCGTCACACAGGTCACCTGCCCCACGGGCGCGTTCAACGTGACCTCATGAAGTATCTGAGATTGCCCGTATTTCAGGTTTAGGTTCTCAATCTCCAGCATCGCTGCGCCCCAAATAAACGTCAATAACAGTCTGGTTGCTGGTGACATGATCCAGCGACCCTTCGGCCAGCACCGATCCTTCGTGCAACACGGTCACCTTGCAATTCAGCCGCCGCACAAACTCCATGTCGTGTTCCACCACGATAACGGCGCGGGTCTCGGCGGCCTTTTTCAGGATGTCTGTGGTGTGTTCGCGTTCATGCGCCGTCATGCCTGCGGCGGGCTCATCCACCAGCAGCAAGCGGGGCGATTGCGCAAGCAGCATCCCGATCTCCAGCCATTGCTTTTGCCCGTGGCTTAACTCTCCGGCGGGGCGGGAGAGATGGGCGGTCAGGTTGATCTCATCGGCGATCTTTTCAAGCCGCGCCGCCCCTTCCGAGGTCTTGCGGTGGAACAGCACCGAGAATGTACCACGCGGGTTCTTTAGCGCCATGGCAAGGTTTTCGCGCACGGTTTGCGCCTCAAACACTGTCGGCTTTTGAAACTTGCGCCCAATCCCAAGCATCGCGATCTGGCTTTCCGACATGCCAATAAGAGAGCGGCTGTCATCACCAAACAGAATATAGCCTTCATCCGGCTTTGTCTTGCCGGTGATGATGTCCATAAAGGTCGTCTTGCCCGCGCCATTGGGGCCGATCACCGCGCGCAATTCCGGTTCACCGATCTGTAGACTAAGGTTCTTGATCGCCTGAAACCCGTCAAAAGATTTCGAAATTCCGGACATTTCCAAAAGAGAACTCATGACTTGCGCACCAGTTTGTCAAAGAGGCCGCCGATGCCCTTGGGGGCAAACAGCGTGATAAGTACAAAGCTCAGGCCAAGCAGCACCAGCCACCAATCGACCCAGTGGATCGTATAGACCCCCAGATTGATGCTGGGCGCGCCGCCGCCCGTAAACCAACTGGACAAAAGTGAGACCACTGCCGCACCGATCACCGCACCGTAGAGCCGGCCACGTCCGCCGATGGCGACCCATACCGCGAGATAGATCGACGCGATGGGGGCGATTTCAGCCGGGTTGATGATGCCCGCTTGCGGGTAATAAAGCGCACCGGCGATGCCTGCGACGATGGCGGTGATGGTGAAAACGAAGAGTTTATAGCTCTCTACATGGTAGCCCAGAAAACGAACGCGCGATTCATCGTCACGGATGGCTTGGATGACATTGCCCAGCTTGCTGTCGGTGATCCATGCGAAAAACAGATAGCCCAGAGCAAGCGCCAAGGCAGAGGCGAGGAAAAAGACGATGGAGACCACGTCTTGGCCGCTTTCGGCGAAGCCGGGGATGTTTTGCAGGCCCGACAGACCGTTGTTGCCACGCAAACCGCTGTCGTTCTGAAACAGGTAGAGCGCGAGCGCCAGTGTCATGGCTTGGGTCAGGATCGACAGGTAAACGCCGTTGACGCGGCTGCGGAATGCGAGCCAGCCAAAGACCAGCGCAAGGGCGCCGGGGATCAGCACGACGAAGGCCAATTGGATAAAAAGGTTGTCCGCGAAGGCCCAGATCAATGGGAATTCCGATGAGCCGACGACACCGAAAATCTGGTTTCCGATGGCGTCTGAAATCTCTTGCGGGGTTGGCGGGATGACCTGACCTGCGAGGCTTTCCGCGACGATGTTTTCCGTCCGCGCATACATGAGCCACATCCCGATGGCGTAGCCGCCGACCCCGAAAAAGGCGAAATGACCGAGGCTAAGGATGCCGCAATACCCCCAAACGACATCCATCGCGATGGCCACGAGGCAAAGACACAGGGCTTTGCCCAATGTCTTGACGAAGGAGGTTGAGACAAGACCGGTACCGGCGGCTTCGGACATCACCGTCACAAGGACTGTAAAGAGACCCAGTGCGCCAAGGAAGTAGAGAACCGAAGGATTGCGGCCGATGAAAGACCGTCGTTGGCTGTGCGTCTGGGTCATGGCTCAATCCGCCGCTGCCCGGCCTTTGGGGGCGACGATGCCCTTGGGCCGGAATTGAATGAACAGGATGATGAAAAGGATCATGTAGGTCTGTGCCGCCAGTGTGTTGGACGGGTTCAACCACTCGATCCCCTTTTGCAGGAAGCCAATCAGCCCCGCTCCGGCCAGCGTGCCGAATACCGATCCAACACCGCCCACTACGACGGTCATGAAGCTTTGCACGATATAGTTCGCGCCCATTTCAGAGGTGACCTGCGCATAAAGGCCGATGCCGACGCCCGCGACCCCTGCGATTCCCGACCCCAGCCCAAAGGTCATCATATTGATGCGGTCAGGGTTGATGCCCATTGAAGCCGCCATGCCCGGGTTTTGCGTCACCGCGCGCACCTCCAAACCAAGGCGCGTGCGCTTGAGGATATACAGCAGCAAAAATAGAAAGATCAGCGCCAGCACGAATATGGCAATGCGGATGTAACTGATTTGAACCACATCCGAGATCACGAGCGCGCCCCGAAGCCACTCAGGCGAGGTCAACGGACGGGCCTGCGTGCCAAAGATATTCTTAGCGATTTGCTGCAAGGCGATTGAGATGCCGAAGGTCGCCAACAAGGTTTCAAGCGGGCGATGGTAGAGATGCCGGATCACCAGCCGCTCCATTGCGACACCCGCCCCAAAGGTAACGGCAAAGGCTAGCGGCAGCGCGATGAGCAGCGAGACCGTGTAGTCAGGGACGATGAGTTGCACGACATAGCCCGTATAGGCGCCCATCATGATAAACTCGCCATGGGCCATGTTGATGACCCCCATCTGCCCAAAGGTGATCGCCAGCCCAATCGCTGCGAGGAAATAAATCGAGGCCAGCGACAAACCGTCCAACGTCAAATCAAAGGTCTGCGCCCAGCCGACCTGCGTCTCAACCGCGTCAAGCGTGGTGCGGGCAGCGTCGGTGATCGCCCTGTCATCCTCTTCGTAGCGTTCATAGAAGACGGCATTCTGCAGGGCGGTGACGATATCATCCGGCGTTACCAACGGCGGGACGGTCCCCGCCTCGGCAAGCGCGCGATACGCATCCATCCGCCTGTCCGGGTCGTCCAATTGCGCCAAAGAGATGCCGCCGACGCGGCCATCGACGATATTGGCTTCAAGGGCGGCGCGAATATCACCGGGCGGCACGATTGCAGGGGCAAGATCAGCTTCGACCAGCGTCTCATAGCTTGCCGAAGGGTCCGCCATGGGGTCAAGAATGCGGGCGATGTTACCCTCGGGCTGCTCTGCCGCAACGCCTGTCCTTACAGATAGAATTTGGTTCAGCACCGCGCGGGCTTCGAGAGAGGTATCGGAAGACAGACTTTCGATCGCACGATTGCGCGCCTCGGGGGCCGCTCCGAAGCGCGCGGTCAAGAAATTGCTCAGTTGCTCTTTGCGGGCGCGCAGGATGGGATCATTCTCTCCTTCGAGCGAGGCCAAGAGCGGGTCAAGCTGGCTGGCATCACTGCGTCGCGCGATGCTTTCAAGGGCGGCGCTGCGGCGTTCGGGGTCGGGATCAGACAGTTGGAACTGCACCAATGCCGTGCCGATGACACGCCGCACACCGCCGTTGGGGCGCAGCTGGCTGAAACTGTCCGAAGAAGCCGCTGTCTCTTCGCCCGTATCAACGTCGCGCAGCGCGAGTGTATCGCCGGCTTCCTTCGCAAAGTAGAACAGGCCCGTTGCATCGTCTTGCCAGACGCTCCGCTCGGCCCATTGCTCAAGAAAAACAGGAACCTGCGGCAGGCCCGATGCCACCAGATCGTCCAGCAAAACGCCGACCGATTTGCGCGATGGCTTGGCCACCTCTTCGGCGTGGGTCTGCAATACAGACTGAAGTTCCTGGGCTGAAGCAAGACTGACGGATGTCAGCAAGCACATCAGGCTGAGCAGTATTCGAACCATGAGATATGGGGCTTTCGGACGGAAAGAGTGTTTAGAAAGAGTGTCGGGCGCGGCTGAGGACGCGCCCGACTGTTGGCGTTAGTAATTCGAGGTCAACTGGACGCAGGTCTTGGTTTCGGTATTGTACATGCCGCACTCAAGCTCTTTCCAATCGGAGACCAGAACAGCGGATTCAGGCAAGAAGTCCGTCCATGCATCGCCGGGCACTTCTTCGGTCTGGCTGATGATGTCGAACTGGCCGTCAGAGGTGATTTCACCGATCAAGACCGGCTTGGCGAGGTGGTGATTGGGCAGCATGACAGCCGTCCCGCCGGTGAGGTTCGGGAATTCCTGCCCATACATCGCCGCACGCACCGCATCTACATCCGTGGTGCCTGCTTCGGTGACCGCGTTCACCCACATGTTGAAACCGATGTAATGGGCTTCCATCGGGTCGTTGGTCACGCGGTCTTCGCCCATCGCCTCTTTCCAAGCGGCGACCCACTCATCGTTCGCGTCGGATTCTGCGGATTGAAAGTAGTTCCACGCCGCGAGGTGGCCGACAAGATCAGCGGTATCGAGGCCCGAAAGCTCTTCTTCCCCGACCGAGAATGCCACGACCGGAATGTCGTCAGCCGAGATACCGGCAGCCGCCAACTCCTTGTAAAAGCCGATATTCGCGTCGCCGTTGATGGTCGAGATCACGCCCACCTGAGAGCCATCCGCCCCCAGTTCGACCACATCCGCCACAATGGTGGACCAGTCCGAATGCCCGAAGGGTGTATAGTTAACGAAGATGTTTTCCTTGGGGATGCCCTTGTCCAAAAGGTACTGTTCAAGGATATTGTTGGTGGTTCTGGGATAGACATAGTCCGTGCCGAGCAGAGCAAATTTCTCGACGCCCAGTTCCTCCAGGAAATAATCGGTCGCAGGGATCGCCTGCTGATTCGGGGCCGCGCCCGTATAGAACACGTTGCGCGAGCTTTCCTCGCCCTCATACTGAACCGGGTAGAACATCAGGCCGTTCAACTCTTCCAGAACAGGCAATGCGGATTTGCGCGAAACAGATGTCCAAGAGCCGAAGATGACATCCACCTCGGACACGGTCAGAAGCTCACGCGCCTTTTCGGCGAACAAAGGCCAGTCCGAGGCGGGATCCACGACAACGGCTTCGATTTCGCAATCCAACAGACCGCCCGCAGCGTTTTGTTGCGTGATCAGAAGCTCCATCGTGTCTTTCAACGTCGTCTCGGAAATGGCCATCGTGCCGGACAGAGAGTGCAGCACGCCAACCTTGATCGGGTCCTCGCATTCCGCGCTGGCGGCTGAACCTGCGATCAATAGGGCAGCGGTCGCAGTAAGTGTGCGTTTGGTGGAAAGTCTCATTACGGTATCCCCGTTTGGTGTGCGGAAGAGCGGAGACGCAAGCATGCCAAAGGCCAAATGCTTTTCCACACAGCGTTTATTATAGTTACGCGCGGATGGCCCCCTTGCCGGACAGCTCCGTTCGCGACGCCCCGTAGCGGAGCCTCTACAGCCTCAGTTCAGAGGACCGAGCCAGCAAGCCCCGACCGCGGGGAAATTTCTGCACCGCAGAAAGGGTGCTGTATGATTGGGCAGTTGGCAGCCGAACTGTGAAATTTTGGGCAACTCGCGTATGGGGCGCGCGCTGTTTTGCGGTAGAAGCGGAATGTCGGATGGGGACGGCCCGTGTGACGTTGGTGCGGGAAGGCGTGAGGGGTAGACCACGATGGGCGGGAGGAATTGCCCATTCCAACGCAAGTGAGAGTACGCCCTGCAGGGCGTCAGAGGACTAAATCTATTGGATAGTCCAGTTGCGGGAGCGCGATTTGGGCGCTGGCGTGAGGTGGAAAAATTGTGATCTCGCCCCCTAACTTTCGGGAATTTGAATGGGCAACAGGTAGGAAGTTTCAGGCTCAGAGCACTAAATCTATAGACATATCACGCGCATTGCAGCTATGGCGGCCCCATTCAAAGCACCTGCCAAGTTTAGAAAAAGTGATAGTTATGATGCCCAGCAACCTTGCGCCGATCCCCGAACTCTATGTCTCTTACGAGTCTTCACAGAAACTGAAGATCGAAGCCGGCAATCTGGTGAGCCTTGATCTCACCCCGCGTCAGATCTGCGATCTGGAGCTTTTGATGAACGGCGGTTTCAACCCGCTCAAAGGCTTCCTGTCTGAGGAAGACTATGACGGCGTGGTCGAGAACATGCGGCTGGCCGATGGCAGCCTCTGGCCCATGCCGATCAACCTCGACGTCAGCGAAGCCTTTGCCGAAAAGCTGGAACTGGGTCAGGACATCGCCCTGCGCGACCAAGAGGGCGTGATCCTTGCGACCATGACCATCACCGACCGCTGGACCCCCAATAAGGCACGCGAGGCCGAGAAGGTGTTGATTGTCACCGAGAACTGACCCGGCAACTGCAGAAATTGTCATTGAGAATTGACCCATGTGTAACCTTGCCCCTGCTTGAATCAGCTGGGAGCTATTGGAGTGTTAGACATGGGATTTCTGAGGATTATTCGGAAATGGGCTCTGCGAGACAAGATGCCCATCCGCGAGATTGCGCGCCGGACAGGGGTGTCTCGCAACACGATCAAGAAGTATCTGCGGACAGGGATAGTTGAGCCCGAGTTCCAAATTTTGGACCGACCGAGCAAGTTAGACCCTTATGCTGAGAAGCTGACAGGCTGGTTGCTGTCTGAGCAGCGTAAATCACGCAAGGAACGGCGAACGGCCAAACAGATGCATGCAGATCTGGTTCAGCTCGGCTTTGATGGTTCATATGAGCGTGTCGCGGCCTTCGTGCGGAACTGGAAGGGCGAACGCCAGCGTGCTCAACATACGACTGACCGGGGTGTTTTCGTGCCCTTGGTCTTTCAGCCGGGCGAGGCGTTCCAATTCGATTGGAGCGAGGACTGGGCCTATGTCGGCGGCGAGCGCCTCAAGCTTCAGGTCGCTCATATCAAGCTGTCGCACAGCCGCGCATTTCTGGTGCGGGCCTATCTACTGCAAACGCATGAGATGCTGTTTGATGCCCACTGGCATGGCTTTCGGGTGTTTGAGGGTGTTCCGGGGCGTGGCGTCTATGACAACATGAAGACAGCCGTTGACCGGATTGGTGTCGGCAAGAAGCGCGATGTAAACGCACGGTTCCTTGCGATGACCAGCCATTATGTCTTTGACCCTGAGTTCTGCAATCCTGCGGCAGGGTGGGAGAAAGGTCAGGTTGAGAAGAATGTGCGCGACGCCCGCCATCGGCTTTGGCAACTCATGCCCGCCTTTCCGGACCTCAATGCGCTGAATGAATGGCTGGAGGAGCGCTGCAAGCTTCTCTGGGCCGAGACACCGCATGGCAGATTGCCTGGCAATATTGCGGATATCTGGGACGCCGAGAAGGCCGCGCTGATGCCACTGCCCACAATGTTTGACGGCTTTGTCGAGCAGAGCAAGCGGGTATCCCCCACTTGTCTGATAGCATTCGACCGTAATCGCTACTCAGTGCCTGCCAGCTTTGCGAACCGCCCTGTCAGTCTCCGCATCTATCCTGAACGGCTGGTCATCGTCGCCGAAGGCCATGTGGTCTGCACGCATGAGCGCATTATTGAACGCTCACACCGTCAGCCAGGGCGCGTTATTTATGACTGGCACCATTATCTGGCGGTGGTTCAACGCAAACCCGGCGCGCTGCGCAACGGGGCGCCCTTCGTTGAGATGCCAGAAGGGTTCCGGAAGCTGCAGGATCATATGTTGCGTAGGCCAGGTGGTGACCGCGAGATGATCGACGTCCTATCCTTGGTCCTCCACCATGACGAACAGGCCGTGCTTTGCGCAGTAGAAATGGCGCTGGAGGCGGGCGTACCAACAAAAACCCATGTCTTGAACCTACTTCACAGGCTGGTGGATGGCGCACCGATAGACCAGCCCGATGTGACCCCGCCTGCGGCCCTTTCTTTGAATAAGGAGCCCGAGGCCAATGTCGCACGATATGACGGGCTACGCACCACGGGAGGAACACGTCATGCGTCATGATCCCGCCGGTGCTGCCATCGTCATCATGATGCGTAGCCTGAAGATGCCAGGCATGGCTCAGGCCGTGCAGGACCTGCATGAGCAGGGATCGCCCGCTTTCGATGCCGCGATCCCCATATTGTCGCAGCTGCTAAAGGCCGAGATTGCTGAACGTGAGGTGCGTTCCATTGCCTACCACATGAAGGCAGCACGCTTTCCGGCATACAAAGACATCTCTGGCTTCGACTTTGGCGCCAGCGAAGTCCGTGAAGCTTTGGTCCGCCAACTTCACCGATGCGAGTTCATGGACGCGGCTGAGAATGTAGTGCTGATCGGAGGCCCTGGAACGGGAAAATCGCATGTCGCTACCGCCCTCGGCATTCAAGCAATCGAGCATCATCGCAAGCGTGTGCGCTTCTTCTCCACGGTCGAGTTGGTCAATGCGTTGGAGCAGGAAAAGGCCCAAGGCAAGGCAGGAAAGATCGCCGAGGTGCTGGTGAAAGCCGATTTAGTGGTCTTGGATGAGCTGGGATACCTGCCGTTCAGCGCTACGGGTGGCGCGTTGCTGTTCCACCTTCTAAGCAAACTCTACGAGCGCACCAGCGTCGTCATCACAACCAACCTGAGCTTTAGCGAATGGGCCAGCGTGTTCGGTGATGCAAAGATGACCACCGCGCTCCTCGACCGCCTCACACATCGTTGCCACATTCTCGAGACCGGCAATGACAGCTACCGGTTCAAGGCCAGCTCCGCGACAGCCAAACAGAAACGAAAGGAAAAAGCGGCATTGACGCCATCATAACGCAAAGAACATAACAACTGGGTGGGTCAAGTCTCGGTGAAAATGCCGGGTCAGTTCTCGGTGACAATCAACAGCTGACGACCTAAAATTGTGGCGGCGGTATAGCAGCCGGAAGAGCTGCCGGGAGGAACCGCCGACCCCTTTAGCGCCTGATTGGGCCCCGTGAAAAGAGACGCGCAGCCTTTGTCAGCCGCGCGCCTAAGTTCAACAGGGAGTAGACCCCGACGCCGCACTACAGGCTGGCCCGACGCCGGGCGGGGCTTTGCGCGGCACCGCGCCCCATCGGTGAGGAAAGGCGCATGATACACCCTGCCACGCAAACTGGATGGGGCGGCGCGCATCCCCAGACGCTGCGCACCACCCCGGAACCGCGGCTCGACGGAGGGGAATCGCAACGATGTCCCTCCGAAGCCTGCGGATGACGAAATCGAACAACCGAGACCGCTGAATTGATCACGCCCCACCGCCAGTCCGCACAACAGACGGCTTCCCATTTGCGATAGGGGTCAGCAACTCCATCAACTCAACTGCGATAGGCCGCAGCACGGCAGCTTCCCGATGATCGACGTGACCGTCAGTCAGCGCTTCCGCCAGAAGCGATGAGAACGCAGTCGCAGCGCAGAGTGTTGGCATATGCTCAGGCTGGCAGCCCTCACCCTTTCGGGCTGATTGCCCCACCATGCCCAGAATGTCGGAAGTGAACCCGGGCCCCAGTGCGGCGAAGAGCGACATCAGGCCAGCGGCGGTCGGCGTCACCCCCTCTTCATAGCTGCGGAGGGTCCGAGCCTTGATTCCCGTGACCTCTTCCAAGGCTTCAAACGAGTAGGTCTTGCCGTGGCCGACCCGAAGACGAAGTGCGGCGTCGATCTTATCGGATAGGGCTTGGCTGGAAATCTTCATGTTTGTTTCCATGGTCTTGATGCACTGGCCAAAGCAGGTTCAGTGCATGGCAGGGTATTTTGACAAAAGGGTAGAGGGAGACGCGGCATTAGGCGGCACCCGTTATGAGCGCGCATCCATCGGCTATGCGAAAATGAGGTCCCCGACCTCATGCCGCATGCTCACGACTTTGATCGCTACGAACGAACGTAAAGAGCTCATAGGGGCATTCCAGATTCGCTTCATCGCAGACTGCCTTTATGACGACGTACCATCTCGCTGGAAAAACACCTGCAACAGAGGCGTTGCTAATTGCCGTTACCCCCACCCCCAAGCGCTCAGCCAGTTCACGCCGCCCAATAGCATCACATATGTTCGGAACGTTGGTCATGCCGGCAAGTTAGTCCAGCTTATCTGGATCGTAAAGACCCAGATAACAGAAATTCACATTTTCTGTAACTCAGATAAACCAAGCGCATGTACTTATTCGATAAAGAACGCCTTGCGTTGATCAACGATGATAGCCCGGAAGCTTGCGCACTGCGGCTTCGCGCAGCCCGAATGCATACAGGCCTCAGTCAAAAAGACGCCGCGGCCGAAGCTGGCTGCGGCCAAACCGCATGGAACAATGCAGAGAAGGCTCGCAACTACCCGCAACTAGGCATGATGCGGTGGCTGTACCGCGCTCATCGAATCGACTTCAACTTCATACTGGCGGGCGAATTCGCTCAACTACCCGCAGACGTACATCTTTCTATTTTCTCGATCCTCGAAGAGCTACATTTAGAGAATGAACCGGATCAAGAAGCCAGTTTACGTTCACCCCAATTCGAATGAGCGAAGTCGCAAATTTGACAAAATATTTGTTCATATCCCCCCGCCTTAAATTGGAACATTAAGAGAACAGAACGAGCGGTTGTCAATAAGATTACCTGCGGGTCGCGATCGAGCACTGACCCCATAAACGAGAAGGGCAGCCTGACCCGAAAATCACCCATCCTCCAATAAAAACAGCCCACAAAACCAAGCCAACCACGAGCGGCCCACCCGGTCGAAACCACATAATCTGAATTTATTCATTTACAGTCCAGATTAACTGGACTATCAAGTGCACCTATCCACTATGAATGGAGAGGCACTGATGAATAGATCGTCAAATACTGGCACAACCGCTCACGCGGTCGTCACGAACCCCGAACACTTTCACACGCGGCCCGCCATCCTTGCCTGCGCTTGGGACATCCTCATGGCCGAGCGCGGCAAGCGCGTAGACCTCGATCGCCTCGGCCCACCTGCACATATCGTTAAGGCCGAACCGTTCAATCGGGTACTGGCCGACTTCGACAGCCGCACTCCGCGCCTGATCGCACGCATTCGTCACCACGTGGCACACAGCACCGGCGGGGATGCGGCATGAAGCTCACATTTCCTGACCTCGACAGCGCTATCGGCGCAGCGAAAGATGCTGGGTTCAGCATCGGCACGCCCCACCGGAATGAGCCGATCGGCCTGATGCACGGCAGCTTCCATATCGCGAAATGGCGCAGCCTTCACCGCTGTGACCGTAAGCTCTGTCATGCCGTGATCCACCAAAGCTATCCCGGCGAGGTCACCGTGGTTTTGCAGGCCACCTGCCCTAAAGCGCCAGCTACCGCGCTCTGCACGGCTGCCGTTGCCGCATCGCCAAAAGAGGTGGCGTGATGTCCGAGCTTCCCCAATTCGCGCGTTTCTGGATGATCTGCCGGAAGCCTGCCGGGCCCGGCGCCAAGACTGAGCCGCGCCAGCGCTACAGCACCTTCAACGATGCCGAGCATGCCGCCAGCCAATTGGCGGAAAGCACCGGTGCGCCGCACCTCATTCTCGAAAGCGTCGCCATCATCCGCCCCGGCGACAACACGCAGAAGGGATTGTTCCCATGATGACCAAGGATGAAGCCGACCTCGCCCACGCCCGCGGCATTATCGCGGATTGCTGCCACTACTCCGATGCCGCCGTGATCGCGGCCTGCAACACGATCCTCTTGCTGGATCGGAACGGCGATGATGCCCACCGCGCACGAACTCTGCGCGACACCCTCGAGAAGACAGCGGCATGAGTGCCCCGCTCAGCCGTAGTCGCCCCGACCTCACCAAAGCATTAGAGGAAATGATGGCAGTCCAGCGCGATGAACAGCGGCAACAAGACCAGCACACCGACACCCTTGCGAGGCTACGGGCAATGGAAGGTAGCGGTCCTTGGCTGCATGAGCCCTCACGCTGCGTTCAGTCCCGCCGGTGGCCTGCCTATCTCGGCGTCATTCTGTTTGCCCTGCTGCTCGCCGCACTGCTCGCCACTATCGCGACCGCCGCAAGCACCGCGATCGCGCACATCCAAATCACGCCAAACCTCACGCTCTACTGCGGCGCTTGCTGA
The DNA here is from genome assembly GCF_042661425.1 of Sulfitobacter profundi. Classification (NCBI taxonomy): domain Bacteria; kingdom Pseudomonadati; phylum Pseudomonadota; class Alphaproteobacteria; order Rhodobacterales; family Roseobacteraceae; genus Sulfitobacter; species Sulfitobacter profundi. The sequence continues at coordinate 1,111,089 of NZ_JBHSWA010000001.1, forward strand.
GGGCCAGAGCATGAAATGGACAACTGAAACAGTACCGGGCTTTGGCTCCGCCTACCGCGTAGAGCGACTGACCCTATTCGGGCTCACTCTGTATGTGCGCTGGACCAAATCCCCCAATAATCGGAACACCCTATGACCGACCAATCCCCCATGTCGACCACCCGCACCGCGCCGCTTGATGACCTCTCGCTGCATGCGTTCAACCCGCGTCAGGTTCATGACCCCGAAGACATCGCCGCGCTTGCGAAATCTCTGTCCATCAACGGCCTGATGCAGAACCTGAACGCGCTGGACGAAGGGGGCGAACTGGGCATCGTTGCGGGCGGCCGGCGGCTGCGGGCACTGGAATACCTGCGCGCTCAAGGCAGCGCATTCGCCGACAGCGCGGACATCGACTTCGACGCGATCCCAGTGAACGTGACCACCGACCCCGCACTAGCCCGCAGTTGGGCGGGGTCCGAAGGTGCCACGCAGCGCCCGTTGCACCCTGCCGATGAAATTCGCGCTTATGCCGCCATGGCCGATCACGGCAGCGATGCCGATCAGATCGCAGCGGCATTCGGCCAAACCCGGGCCCACGTTCAGCGCCGCCTGAAACTGGCAGGATTGTCGGCCTCCACGCTCGATGCCCTACGATCCGGAGATATTACCCTCGACATCGCTCAGGTGCTCACCGTGACCGGCGGCGCAGAGCGCGAGGCACAGGCTTTGAAGCTGGCGACGGAGCACCGCTATTCCGCTGACCGCCTGCGTCACCAGTTGATGGAAGGCAACGTGCCCTCATCAGATCGCCGCGTACAGTTTATCGGTCTTGACCTTTACCGGGCCGAGGGCGGCACGCTCGACGAAGACCTGTTCAGTGATCAATCTCGGCTGCACAACGCGGAACTGATCCATCAGTTGTTTGAGACAAAGCTGATTAAAGCGGCCGAGGACCTGCAAGCAAGCGAGGGTTTCGCCCGGGTCACTCCTGTTTTTGAATCGTGGGTTGGCTACCAGCACACCGAAGGCATGACGCGGATTTACCGTCAGGCCATCGACTTGCCCGAAGCGGATTCCCTCCGGCATGCAGAACTTTGCGAACTCGGCGAAACGCAGACCTTCACCGACGCCGAGAAGGCAGAGTTTGACGCCCTCGAACAAAGAATGCTTGGCGACTACAAAGACGAAGAGCGAGAAGCTGGCACCGTCTTCGTACTGGTGGACCGCGACGGAAAGCTTGAGATCAGCTCCGCATACCTGCCCGCTCAACAGCGCGCCGGCTCAAATTCCGGCGCTGAGGGCGATGAGGTCGAGAAGATCGCTCCGAAGCCACCGATCACGCAAGCCGGGATCGAGGACCTACGCCGTATTGAGCGGCTCGCCCTGCAAGCACGGATGATCGCCCAGCCAGAAATGGCCCTCGATCTGTTGGCCTTCCAGCTTTGGACCGAGATGCCAAGTTTCACCGGCCCCTTCAATATCCGCGCAGAAGAGCAGCTGAGCCTGCCCGAAGTTACCAATAGCCTCACCGTCGATAAGCGCGTGACCGGCGAAGACGACGATCAAGCCGCTGACCCACGTGAAGACTTCGACGCGGCTTTCGATGCCTTCATCGCCAAAGGCAAAAAGCACCGCAATCAGATCCTCACAACGCTGTTGGCGCGGACGATGAACGCGCCCTTTGCTAGCGCCGCCAACCGCGCCCTGATGCAACGGCTAGACGTCACCCCGCGCAGTATCTGGACGCCGACCGCAGAGAGCCTGTTCAACGCCTGCCGCTCAGAGGCACTTGATAGCATCTGGCGCGAGTTGGTGGTGACCGAAGAGCGCGAAGATCAAATGGCGCGCTTCGCCAAACTGAAGGTCGGTGAGAAGCGCAAGGAGCTCGAAAAGCTGTTCAACGATGCCAGCACGCAGGAAGCCTTAGGGCTGAGCCGCGCCGAGGTTGCTGCGATCGACAACTGGCTGCCTGCAGTCATGAAGGGAGAGGCAGCGTGAAAGCCAGAGACCTACACGCAGCGTTCGAGCAGGTGATCCGCCCAGTGAGCACACCGCGGGAAGTTATCGAATTGGTGATAGCAAACCAAAGCATCGAGCACACCGCTGCCATCACAGACCCGTGCAGCGGCACCGCTGCGTTCGCCGCAACCGCTGCGGAACAAGTGCAACCGCCAATCAAACAGGAGGGCACGTGATGTTGCTTTTTGACAGGCTGCTTCGTATTGCGACCCCGGCTCTCGCCCTCAGCCTTGCGCTGATCGCTCTGACGACAATGGCGTCGAGGACGTTGGTATGACTCAGATCACAACCGCTCGCCCGACACCGAGAACCGATCGCCAGAAAGAGGCCCGCGAAACATCCGCTACCACCCCCGCTCCTTCGGCTTGCGACATTGCGCTGGAGAGCATGATCGTTCTTCTCGCGCGGCATATCTCCCGAGAGATGACTTCTGCCGATGAGCCTCAGGCGGCGGCGAGTGAAGCCGAGCGTAAGCGCATCAGTAGGATCGAGTGAACAAGCTCAAGGGACCAAGCAATGAGAATTTTCCAGTCACCAGAACCTCTGGGCGTCGGAATGGGTGTCAGCAAAGCACTTGGCGGCTTCTGGGTTCAGATCAGCCCTTGGCTGGTCGTCGTTTGATCGGGAGTTGAAGATGAGGTGGGAGAGAGCATGCGCCAAAACTCGCGTCAGAACAACAACATGCGACCTAAGAAAGGCGACCAGACGCGAAAAGGGAATATTTTCAGGAATATTTTTCTTTACTTTTGTCGTCTCAACTGCAATTTCAGGCTTGAGCAGCCGGAGATAGACATGCAAACGAACATCAGTACCGTAATGAATGGCCTCGCAGACTACATAGACATTTTTGACGATATCCTTCGGTATGGTCATGAGACCTATGAACGGTATCCGCCAGAGTTTGTAGTGGATCACGATGCTTCCACCCAAGCACACTGTACATTTAGACATATTCTGTCTAAGGCACTCGGCGAATTGGCTGAGTTGCCGCAAGTGAAGCACTTCGACATCAGAGGTCAGAACTTATGGTTGATTGAAGCAGCAAATTGCATCATCAGGTTCAAGAAAACTGATGAAAACGGTTCATCCTCGAACTATCCGACCCCTCAGGCAGTTGCCTTTGATGCAGGGGAAACCTTGCCGGGTATGCCTACTGAACCTACTCGCCTTACTGTTGGATATCTTTTGGACGCCACCGGCTCACAATACGTTCGATCACAAGTCTCACTTCCCCTTAAGGGATTCGGCTGGTGTGCCGCCATAACTCCAAGCGCTTTGCGAAATGAAAATGAGGCAGCCTGGTACGAAGTCACAAAGCAAACACGTTTCGCCGCGCTTTAAACATGTTAAAACCAGATCAATTTAATCGCCATTTAATGGCTTTAAGTAGGGATTCGGTGGGTTATAGCCAATCGGAACTCGCAAATAAACTTGGCGTCAAGCAAGGCACCATCTCCAAATACGAAGCGGGGCTCTTGGAGCCTCCGTTCGATTTCGTGGAAGCACTCGCAAATACCTTGGGCTTTATGCCTGAGTTTTTTTACGAGACAGGGCGCCCATACGGAATGCCCCCGTTTCATTACCGCAAGAGGAAGAAACTGGCTGCAAAAAGGCTATCAAAAATGGTGGCCGAAATGAACATCCGAAGAATTCAGCTGCAAATACTCCTGCGCAGCTATGACCTTCCGAGCAATAGATTTATTCCCGAAATTGATCGCGACGAATATCGCGGCGGTTACGGAAAAGATTTCAGCATTGAAGGCGCGGCCCAGCAGCTACGGGAAATGTGGGGCATCCCCGATGGCCCAATAGAGAACGTAGTTGAAGTGCTTGAAGATAATGGAGGCATTGTAATTCCTTGCAACTTTGCGAGTGATCTTATCGATGCAGTAAGCCAGCGGATAGATGGATTGCCTGTGCTGTTTTTTGTGAACATGAACGCTCCTGCTGATCGCATCAGACATACGCTATGTCATGAGTTGGGGCACATGGTTCTACATACTACGACGCTGATGGACGACGACGAGATGGAGAAAGAAGCGGATCATTTCGCGGGGGCTTTTCTTCTGCCGTCAAAAGAGCTGAAACGCCAATTGATTAAGTTCGATTTGAGGCAGATAGCCAACTTAAAACGTCATTGGAAAGTTTCCATGTCATCGATCGCCATGCGCGCAGACCGGCTTGGCATGATCACGCCCTATCAGAAAAAGTCTTTTTTCATTCAGATGGGAAAGCTTGGTTATCGCAAGGCAGAACCGTATGAACCAGAAAAGGAAGTGCCTACAAAAATAAAGACTGTTGTTAAGTTCTTCTTCGATAACTTGGATTTTTCCAAAGAAGATTTAGCGAAATCTCTGATGATCTCTGTTCCAAAATTCGAAGAGCTGTACGGTTTTATCGATGAACCGGAGAAATACCCCAGCAACGACAACAACGCATTCGGACATGGTCTTCGCGTTGTGAAATGAGCTCGAACGAGCTCGACACCAAAAGCGTGTGCGAAGGTCCTAAGCATAAAGGCAGAAGGGAACTTGCCGCGCATTAATCTGCGTAGCGACGTTGGCCTTTTCTCATCACAAGGACCTTTTCTATGCCCACCAAAGACACCTCTCCAGCCCTTCGTGCCTGGGTCTATGCCCGCTACTCCACCAACAAGCAGACCCAGAAATCCCTCGATGATCAGATTTCAGAATGCCAGCGGTTCGCCGATCGACACGGCTGGCACATTGAACGCATCCTGACCGACGCGGAGCTCACAGGGTACAGCGATCACCGACCCGGCTATCAGGAACTGCTGCGCGGCATTGAGGGCGGCATGGTCGAGGTTGTGGTGGCCGAGAACATCGAGCGTCTGACCCGCGATGGGGAACACAGCGCCCAGTTGGAAAAGCTCTGCGCCTTTCATGACGTCAAGATCATGACAATCATCGATGGCGAGGCGAACGCGCTGAACATGGGGCTGAAGTCCCTGATGAGTGGCGCCTTGCTGAAATCCATCGCGCTACAGGCTCACCGCGGCCTTGCTGGCAATGTGGCCGCGGGGAAAAGCGCCGGGGGCCGCTCTTACGGCTATGTGATCCCGAGGGACGAACGAGGCGACAAGATCAAAGGCGCGCTGGTCATTGATGAGGGCGAGGCGCAAATCGTTCGTCGGATCATGACGGAGTTTGCCGAGGGGATATCCCCCAAGAAGATCGTCGACCAGTTGAACCAAGACGGCATCCCAAGCCCGAGCGGAAAAGCATGGCGCCAGAATACTGTCTTCGGCAACCGCAAGCGCGGCACCGGCATCCTAAACAACGAACTCTATATCGGCGTTAGGGTCTGGGATCGCCTCGAGTACCGTCGACACCCCCAAACACAAAAGCGCGTCTCCCGCCTGCGGCCGGAGGAAGAATGGGTTCGCGTGGAGGTTCCGGAGCTGAGGTTCATCGACGATGACCTCTGGGCGAAGGTCAAGGCGCGCCAGGACAGCTTTCAGGTCAAACCCCGGCGGGGCTCCAACAGCGGCGGCGTCGGCCCCCGCCCCAAGTTTCTTCTCTCCGGCTTCCTCCGCTGCGCCAAATGCGGTGGACCATTGACGATCGCTGGCACCGTGCACAAACGCTACTACTGCAAAACGGCCAAGGAACAGGGCCCCAGCCAATGCACTGGCATGACAGGGCTCTTGAAGGACGAAGCAGAACAGGCAGTTTTGGGCGGCGTGAAACGCGCGCTGCTCGGGTCCGATGCCTTCACGCGGTTTCGGGGGAGTATGCGAGGGCGCTTGCTGATGCGACGCAGTCGCTCCAGGCCGATCGCGCTTCGGTCACCCGGCAGCTCCGCGCAGTGGAGACTGAAATCCGTAACGGAACCGACGCGATCCTCGCCGGCGTGAACAGCCCGGCCCTTATTGAAGCCCTGTCAAAAGCTGAAGCGCGTAAGCTCAAATTACAGTCCCAACAGCGGCAGATTGAAGACGCCCGGCCGATGCTGCCAACCGACCTAGAAGAGGTCTACGCTGCGCATGTCAGAAAGCTGGAAACGATTCTCGCAGAACCCGAAATGGTCATCCATGCACGCGATATTCTGCGGGTTCTGGTGGAAACCATCAGCGTCGAGGAAGTGGAGGAAGGAAAACACCTCCTGGGCATCGAGGGAGATTTGACAAAGTTCCCAATGACATACGCAAAAGCCGCCCCGAAGGGCGGCTTTGCGAACAAAAGTTCGATAGGCTTGGTTGCGGGAGTAGGATTTGAACCTACGACCTTCAGGTTATGAGCCTGACGAGCTACCGGGCTGCTCCATCCCGCGCCAATGCCCTTCGTTTAGACTTATAGCACGAGGGCTGCAAGGGCATTCGTACATAGAATTTAGATTTTTCTTGAGATTTTACGCAGCACCCTTAACTTTCGCTTCGCCAAAGTTCGCGCGTGAGTTTGGGGACACAGAAACGTGCCGATAACGCCCCCGCCCCCAAAGACAAAACCGCCGCAGCTTTATAGCTGCGGCGGTTTTGTTATTTTTCTCATCGTCGAGAGATACTTTTTTATCAGGAACTTATTAGGTTTGGCGATGACCTACTCTCCCACGTCTTAAGACGCAGTACCATCGGCGCTACGGCACTTAACGGCTGGGTTCGGGATGGGACCAGGTGTTTTGCTCGCGCTATGATCACCAAACCAAATAAATTCCTGATAAAGCGCTCTGCGCGTTGCGACGCAGAGCGTGGTCCAAGTCATGTACAACTGATTGTATGTGTATGCTTTTGCCCAGTTAAGCAGTCTTGCTTCTACTGGATCAAATCAAGCCTATCGAGCAATTAGTACCAGTCAACTGAACGTGTTACCACGCTTACATCTCTGGCCTATCGACGAGGTGGTCTACCTCGGCTCTCAGGGATACCTTGTTTTGAGGGGGCTTCCCGCTTAGATGCCTTCAGCGGTTATCCTGTCCGATCATAGCTACCCAGCACTGCTATTGGCATAACAACTGGTCCACCAGTGGATCGTTCACCCCGGTCCTCTCGTACTAGGGGCAACTCCTCTCAAGTATCCTACACCCACGGAAGATAGGGACCGAACTGTCTCACGACGTTCTAAACCCAGCTCACGTACCTCTTTAAACGGCGAACAGCCGTACCCTTGGGACCTGCTCCAGCCCCAGGATGAGATGAGCCGACATCGAGGTGCCAAACACTGCCGTCGATATGGACTCTTGGGCAGTATCAGCCTGTTATCCCCGGCGTACCTTTTATCCGTTGAGCGATGGCCCTCCCACTTGGGACCACCGGATCACTATGGCCGTCTTTCGACTCTGCTCGACTTGTCAGTCTCGCAGTCAGGCTGGCTTCTGCCATTGCACTCAACGAGCGATTTCCGACCGCTCTGAGCCAACCTTCGCGCGCCTCCGTTACGATTTAGGAGGCGACCGCCCCAGTCAAACTACCCGCCACACAGGGTCCCGGAACCGGATAACGGTCCGCGGTTAGACATCAAGCAGAACAAGGGTGGTATCTCAAGGGAGGCTCCACCGAGACTGGCGTCTCGGTTTCAAAGCCCACCACCTATCCTGCACATGTTCGGCCTAATGCCAGTGTGAAGCTGTAGTAAAGGTGCACGGGGTCTTTCCGTCTAACCGCGGGTAACCGGCATCTTGACCGGTAATTCAATTTCGCTGAGTCTATGTTGGAGACAGCGGGGAAGTCGTTACGCCATTCGTGCAGGTCGGAACTTACCCGACAAGGAATTTCGCTACCTTAGGACCGTTATAGTTACGGCCGCCGTTTACCTGGGCTTCAATTCAGAGCTCTCACCCCTCCTTTTAACCTTCAGGCACCGGGCAGGCGTCAGACCCTATACGTCGTCTTACGACTTCGCAGAGCCCTGTGTTTTTAATAAACAGTCGCCACCCCCTGGTTTGTGCCCCCAGCCTCTAGTTGCCTAGAAACCGGGCCTCCTTCTCGCGAACTTACGGAGGTATTTTGCCGAGTTCCTTCAACATAGTTCTCTCAAGCGCCTTGGTATTCTCTACCTGTCCACCTGTGTCGGTTTAGGGTACGATCTAGCGATGGAGCTATTTCCAGGGACCTCTAAGCAGCCCATTCAATCCGATAAGGATGAACTACCCTCGAGATCCGTCACTTCCATCTGGCCCAGGAATATTAACCTGGTTCCCATCGACTACGCCTTTCGGCCTCGCCTTAGGGGTCGGCTTACCCTGCTCAGATTAGCTTTAAGCAGGAACCCTTGGACTTTCGGCGAGAGTGTCTCTCACACTCTTTGTCGCTACTCATGTCATCATTCTCACTAGTGATCTCTCCACCGGATCGCTCACGCGCCAGCTTCACAGAAAGCTCCTTGTGTCCAATCCTACCTAAGTAGGTAAGGACACATGGAACTATGTCACACTACGCTCTGCTACCATGCAATAAATGCATCCTCAGCTTCGGCTCATGGCTTGAGCCCCGTTACATCTTCGCCGCAAGACAACTTATTTAGACCAGTGAGCTGTTACGCTATCTTTAAAGGATGGCTGCTTCTAAGCCAACCTCCTGGTTGTTTTGGTCGTCTCACCTGCTTTCCCACTTAGCCATGAATTAGGGGCCTTAGCTGGAGGTTAGGGTTGTTTCCCTCTTCACGACGGACGTTAGCATTCGCCGTGTGTCTGCCGACTAGTACTCCTCGGTATTCGGAGTTTGGTTAGGATCAGTAAGCCTGTGGGGCCCCATTACCCATCCAGTGCTCTACCCCCGAGGGTATTCGGTCGACGCTCTACCTAAATAGATTTCGCAGAGAACCAGCTATCTCCGAGTTTGATTGGCCTTTCACCCCTAGGCACAGCTCATCCCGATCTTTTTCAACAGATGTGGGTTCGGTCCTCCAATAAGTGTTACCTTATCTTCAACCTGGCCATGCCTAGATCACTCGGTTTCGGGTCTGATCCCACGAACTCAACGCCCTATTAAGACTCGCTTTCGCTACGCCTACACCTAACGGCTTAAGCTTGCTCGTGAGACCAAGTCGATGACCCATTATACAAAAGGTACGCTGTCAGGACGCAAGGTCCCTCCAACTGTTTGTAGGCGTTCGGTTTCAGGTACTGTTTCACTCCCCTCGTCGGGGTGCTTTTCACCTTTCCCTCACGGTACTGGTTCACTATCGGTCAGTAAGGAGTACTTAGCCTTCGAAGGTGGTCCTCCGATCTTCAGACAGAATTTCACGTGTTCCGCCCTACTTAATACGTCCAATCATGCTTCTTATACGGGACTATCACCCACTTTGGTTGCGCATTCCAACGCATTCTAACCACACTCATGGCTCGGCTGGTCCCCGTTCGCTCGCCGCTACTAGGGGAGTATCATATTGATTTCCTTTCCTCCGGGTACTTAGATGTTTCAGTTCCCCGGGTTTGCCTTTTTAAGCCTATATATTCAGCCTAAAAATACCTGGTTTACCAAGTTATTAGCTGCACCGAAGTGCAGTAATAACAAAGTATCAGGTGGGTTGCCCCATTCAGAAATCCATGGATCAAAGCTTATTCTCAGCTCCCCATGGCTTATCGCAGAGTATCACGTCTTTCATCGCCTCTTACTGCCAAGGCATTCACCAAACGCCCTTTTCGCGCTTGATTTGATCCAGAAAAAGCAAGACTTAGCGTCTCGCGCGAAGATCAGAAGCTGGTAAGAAACTGATCCTCTTTATCCTGTATCAAAAGCATACTTTTACCCGCCCAGACTATCGTCTGGACAATGAGCGATGCAGATAGCGAACCGTCCGTGCAGGAGGTTCGCGTCATCGCTCTGGTTAGTGTACTTGACTTGGACAACATATTCGTTTCGATCGCGATATGTCCGAAAGGCCGAGGAAACAGCCCGTCAAACACCGGCCCCGAAGGGCAGCAACCGAGATCATCCCCTAACGCGGGGCGATCAAACATGTTGTTAGTATCTCTCTTTACGATGTCAATCGCGTGCATGCCGTAAGGCATATCACGCAAACGTCCAGATTGGACGAGCAAAAGCGCCGTAGCGCTCTTGCTGATCTAATCTATCAGCAGTTTTCGAACCATTTAGGCAGTGTCGTACGAAATGGAAACTTAACCGACCTGGCACGCAGAACGTTTAGCTTATCATCTCGAACCGGGTCTCGCTTGATACGCAAGTAGGCGCGTCGCTCAGCTAAGGGCCAATCGAGCCCATTCAGATCGTGAAAAGCGTCAAAGAAGCTCGATGCAGTCTGGTCAGCCTTGGCCCAAGCCTTGCCTGGAAGCCCCTTACCGTCACCGCTTCCGATCACCGTTCGGTGCCTGTTCGCGTCAACTAACGCGTTACCGTTGGCGTACTTGAGATGAACCAAGTAGACCCCTTTCGGAAGGGCAAAAGCCACATCCTGAAGGTTCTCAGCAGTAGCCTGTACACCATGACGCACAAGATGCGTTCCACGTCGCACGGCCCAAGCCTTGCTATAGTGGCCAGAGAAATGAGCCTGACGCCGATGGCGCAGCACCCGATCCTCATTAGCTAGCGCGAGGTCGCCATTGGCTTCTGCAAGGTTCATACCCAAAGCAAAGAGAGCAGTGGCCCTCTTGCGTGACGCGAACAATTCAGAGAAATCAGCGTAACGTTCCGGGTCCAAACAGATTAACTCATCCGCATCTGTGCGAATAATCCAATCATAAATCGCGCCAAGCCCGTCTTGAAGTCCGTTAAGCAGATGCCCACGGACCCGGTCGAAACCAGAAAGATCATCGCGAGGAACCGTGACCACATTTGCCCGCGGGCAAAGCTCTGAAATCCTTGGATCATGACCATGGGCCACAATATAAAGATGTTCTGAACCGAGGTGCCGTGAATAATGGGCGTACCATTGTGACAACGCCCAGTAATCGCGGTAAACCATTGTGATCGCACAAATCTTCATGCCCTCTTCTAATCCGCTCAGACCAGAGGCGACAAGAGAATTCATGGTGGAGCCTAGGAGGATCGAACTCCTGACCTCCTGAATGCAAATCAGGCGCTCTCCCAGCTGAGCTAAGGCCCCAAAAGGCTTCTGCACTGCAGATGCGATGGTGGGTCGAGGAGGACTTGAACCTCCGACCTCACGCTTATCAGGCGTGCGCTCTAACCACCTGAGCTACCGACCCATACGGGCGGTAGCCCGTGTTCTATTTTCTGAAGAGATATGAGGACGGCTCGGTTCTAATATAGTCGGCTTTGTTTGCCGACTTGCTAAGTGTTCCACGAGTGAGACAAGTCTCGCTGCTAGGAACATCCTTAGAAAGGAGGTGATCCAGCCGCAGGTTCCCCTACGGCTACCTTGTTACGACTTCACCCCAGTCGCTGATCCTACCGTGGTCCGCTGCCTCCTCGAAAGGTTGGCGCACGGCCGTCGGGTAGAACCAACTCCCATGGTGTGACGGGCGGTGTGTACAAGGCCCGGGAACGTATTCACCGTGGCATGCTGTTCCACGATTACTAGCGATTCCGACTTCATGGGGTCGAGTTGCAGACCCCAATCCGAACTGAGACAGCTTTTGGGGATTAACCCATTGTCACTGCCATTGTAGCACGTGTGTAGCCCAACCCGTAAGGGCCATGAGGACTTGACGTCATCCACACCTTCCTCCCGCTTATCACGGGCAGTTTCCTTAGAGTGCCCAGCCGAACTGCTGGCAACTAAGGATGTGGGTTGCGCTCGTTGCCGGACTTAACCGAACATCTCACGACACGAGCTGACGACAGCCATGCAGCACCTGTCACTGCGCCACCGAAGTGGACGCCCGATCTCTCGGGTTAGCACAGGATGTCAAGGGTTGGTAAGGTTCTGCGCGTTGCTTCGAATTAAACCACATGCTCCACCGCTTGTGCGGGCCCCCGTCAATTCCTTTGAGTTTTAATCTTGCGACCGTACTCCCCAGGCGGAATGCTTAATCCGTTAGGTGTGTCACCGAACAGTATACTGCCCGACGACTGGCATTCATCGTTTACGGTGTGGACTACCAGGGTATCTAATCCTGTTTGCTCCCCACACTTTCGTACCTCAGCGTCAGTATCGAGCCAGTGAGCCGCCTTCGCCACTGGTGTTCCTCCAAATATCTACGAATTTCACCTCTACACTTGGAATTCCACTCACCTCTCTCGAACTCAAGACCAGGAGTTTAAGAGGCAGTTCCAGGGTTGAGCCCTGGGATTTCACCCCTTACTTTCTGATCCGCCTACGTACGCTTTACGCCCAGTAATTCCGAACAACGCTAACCCCCTCCGTATTACCGCGGCTGCTGGCACGGAGTTAGCCGGGGTTTCTTTACCAGGTACTGTCATTATCATCCCTGGCGAAAGTGCTTTACGATCCTAAGACCTTCATCACACACGCGGCATGGCTAGATCAGGCTTGCGCCCATTGTCTAAGATTCCCCACTGCTGCCTCCCGTAGGAGTCTGGGCCGTGTCTCAGTCCCAGTGTTGCTGATCATCCTCTAAAACCAGCTATAGATCGTAGACTTGGTAGGCCATTACCCCACCAACTATCTAATCTAACGCGGGCCGATCCTTCTCCGATAAATCTTTCCCCCGAAGGGCGTATGCGGTATTACTCACCGTTTCCAGTGGCTATTCCGCAGAGAAGGGCACGTTCCCACGCGTTACTAACCCGTCCGCCGCTAGACCCGAAGGTCTCGCTCGACTTGCATGTGTTAGGCCTGCCGCCAGCGTTCGTTCTGAGCCAGGATCAAACTCTCAAGTTGAAAAGCTATTGCTAGCTTATCCTTGACGTCGAACCTCTGCACATCGACCTGTATCCCTTACTGAAAGATACAAGCCATTCTCTGTTTGTTGTGCTTGAGACTACAAAGTAGTCGAAAGCCGTCCAAACAGTGAAGCTGACACTCTATCATCGACCGAAGCCTAAGAGCGCGATATACAGACGTTGATCCATCGAATGAACCAAACCGCCCACATATCTCTTCAGATATCAAATTTTCAAACAGCGTTGAGACAAAAGAAACTGAGATGCGCCCTATAACCTTGGCGCGCCCCGCCCTAATACCTCGAATTTTTATCCGCTTTCCGAACCGAACTCAGCGTCTCCGCTCCCGTCCGCCCCGTCTGGCGCCCCGCCGCTGCATCTCTGCGCCGCCGGTAGAGGGGGTTCTAAGGCGAGTGACAGAAACCCGCAAGCGGAAAGTTGAGAAAAGTGAAGGCTTCGGGGAACCTTTCGGCAAGCGGCTGAAATCATGTGATATTTCTGGTGTTTGAAACAGTACACAGGCTCACCTGGCGACAGGATGTTACGGGTATTTAAGTCAGCTGCCTCTGAGGTGACGTGAATCGCTTTGGACCTGACGCGGTTTGATGCCGCTCCTTTGATAGCATTTACTGCAACAAAGGAGATTGACTATGGGACTGAAACGGACGGACAAGTTCCGCCAAGATGCGGTGCGTATCGCACTGAACAGTGGACTTACACGCAAGCAAGTGGCGGATGATCTTGGCGTCGGGATGTCGACGCTGAACAAGTGGATCACAGCACACCGAGATACAGATGTGGTGTCGAAAGGGGACTTGAGCCTTGCCCAAAAGAATGACCGGCTTCGGCGCGGAAGCCGCATTCTCAAGGAGGAGCGGGAGATTCTACAAAAGGCCACGGTGTTCTTTGCGGGTCAAAAGCCGTGAGGTTTAAGTTCACCGAAGAGCACCAAACCACGTTTTCCATACAGCGTATGTGCCAAGTTATGCAGGTCAGTTCGCGCGGTCTGCGCGCCTTCCGCAGCCGTCCGCCAGCCGTCCGCCAGCCGCAGGCAACGGTTTGATCTGATCACGCTTGCACATATCAAAGAGCAGTCTCGTCTGAGCCTGGGCAGCTATGGCAGGCCGCGCATGACCGAAGAGGTGAAGGAAATTGGTCTGGATGTTGGCCATCGTCGTGTTGGCCGTTTCCCTCTCATCGCTGGAAGCAGCGACTGCCGGGCAGTGGATGGGCCTGAATGGCATATCTATTGCGCGAACACGTAAGCACAAGGTCAAAACCATTGCCCGGCAGGCGATTGCGGAGCAATCTGCCGAGAGGGGGCAGCGATCACAAGTTCAACATCGCGCCCAATCTGTTGGATCGTGATTTCACGGCAGATGCGCCAAACCAGAAATAGGTTGGCGACATCAGTTATATTTGGACAAGCGAGGGTTGGCTGTATCTGGCTGTTATATTGGACCTGCATTCCCGAAGGGTCATCGGCTGGGCCCCCTCTCGTGACATTGCTGTGCTATGCACTGCCGGGCAATGTTGCAGCAATCGCATGAAACGGGGTAATCCCCCCATTTTTAATGGGGTCCAGCCGTAGAATTCACGCAGCCGTTTTCAGTTTCATTGCGGGTGTCATGCCGCCGATGCCCATGTTGGGTCGCTCGTTGTTGTAAGTCCAGAGCCATTGTGTTGCTTGGTCTTGTGCCTCCTCAATGGTTTCGAAGATGTATTGCCCCAGCCATTCGTCCCACTGCCCGGCAGTCGCAACGAAGTTGCGATGAGAGGGGCGAACGGTGCGGTTGTAGCGCTCGATATAGGCATTCTGTTGGGGCTTACCGGGCTGGATATATTCGAGCCGCACATTGCGTTTCTCAGCCCATTCCATGAGCTTCCCGCTGACGTATTCTGGGCCGTTGTCCACACGAATAGCTTGGGGCTTTCCGCGCCACTCAATGATCTGGTTCAGCGCACGCACGACACGTTCAGCAGGCAGCGAGAAGTCGACCTCAATAGCCAGTCCTTCGCGATTGAAGTCATCCAAGACGTTTAACGTCCTGATCGACCGGCCATCCGCCAACTGATCCGCCATGAAGTCCATGGACCAAGTTTCATTTGGTCTTTCAGGCACAGCCAGTGGCTCCGGCTTGTCCCGCTTTAAGCGTTTCTTCGGCTTGATTGTCAACCGGCAGGGCATTGCGCAGCAATATCCCGAGAGGGGCGCAAGTTCAACGCCAGCTCACAGTAGATCCGGTAGACTCTTTTATGGTTCCAGCCATAGCCCTGCACGTTGCGCAGATACAAAAAGCACAGGCCGAAGCCCCAGGTCCGCTTGTTAGTCGTCAAGCGTTCAAGCCAATCTGCGATCTCTTCGTTCTCATCGCTCAGCACAGGGCTGTATCTGTAGCAGGTCTCGCTGATCTCGAACGCACGGCAGGCCAGAGCTATGCTGACCCCATATTGCTCAACTGCATTCATGGCCATCCGTTGACCGGCAGGGCATTGCGCAGCAATGTCCCGACAGGTTCTCGCCGATGAGACGGCCTTAACGCTTTTTTCCAAGCGCTTCCTTCAGCAGGTCGTTTTGCATGCTCATCTCGGCATACATGCGCTTCAGACGACGGTTCTCTTCCGCCATATCCTTCATCTCGGAAATCAAGGACGCGTCCATGCCGCCAAACTTGGCCCGCCATTTGTAAAAACTCACGCTGCTCATTCCGTGCTCGCGGCACAGCTCAGAGACCGGAACGCCACCCTCTGCCTGCTTCAACACGGCCATGATCTGTGCGTCGCTAAATCGTCCGTTCTTCATCATAAATCTCCTCAGATATCTTGCCGAGAAAATTCTACTTTTGAACACCACTATTTTTAGGGGGATTACCCTTCAAACGGCGCTCCCCACGCAGATGAGACACCAAACAGCGAAAATGGACGATCGAGCCCCTTGCCGGTGGTGGCGCTCACGCTGAAGGTTCGTGCGGAAGACGTCGGGCATTAGGCAAGAATATGCCCCGCCCCCAAAGACAAAACCGCCGCAGCTTTATAGCTGCGGCGGTTTTGTTATTCTGTTGATCGTCGAGAGATACTGTTTTTATCAGGAACTTATTAGGTTTGGCGATGACCTACTCTCCCACGTCTTAAGACGCAGTACCATCGGCGCTACGGCACTTAACGGCTGGGTTCGGGATGGGACCAGGTGTTTTGCTCGCGCTATGATCACCAAACCAAATAAATTCCTGATAAAGCGCTCTGCGCGTTGCGACGCAGAGCGTGTTCCAAGTCATGTACAACTGATTGTATGTGTATGCTTTTGCCCAGTTAAGCAGTCTTGCTTCTACTGGATCAAATCAAGCCTATCGAGCAATTAGTACCAGTCAACTGAACGTGTTACCACGCTTACATCTCTGGCCTATCGACGTGGTGGTCTACCACGGCTCTCAGGGATACCTTGTTTTGAGGGGGCTTCCCGCTTAGATGCCTTCAGCGGTTATCCTGTCCGATCATAGCTACCCAGCACTGCTATTGGCATAACAACTGGTCCACCAGTGGATCGTTCACCCCGGTCCTCTCGTACTAGGGGCAACTCCTCTCAAGTATCCTACACCCACGGAAGATAGGGACCGAACTGTCTCACGACGTTCTAAACCCAGCTCACGTACCTCTTTAAACGGCGAACAGCCGTACCCTTGGGACCTGCTCCAGCCCCAGGATGAGATGAGCCGACATCGAGGTGCCAAACACTGCCGTCGATATGGACTCTTGGGCAGTATCAGCCTGTTATCCCCGGCGTACCTTTTATCCGTTGAGCGATGGCCCTCCCACTTGGGACCACCGGATCACTATGGCCGTCTTTCGACTCTGCTCGACTTGTCAGTCTCGCAGTCAGGCTGGCTTCTGCCATTGCACTCAACGAGCGATTTCCGACCGCTCTGAGCCAACCTTCGCGCGCCTCCGTTACGATTTAGGAGGCGACCGCCCCAGTCAAACTACCCGCCACACAGGGTCCCGGAACCGGATAACGGTCCGCGGTTAGACATCAAGCAGAACAAGGGTGGTATCTCAAGGGAGGCTCCACCGAGACTGGCGTCTCGGTTTCAAAGCCCACCACCTATCCTGCACATGTTCGGCCTAATGCCAGTGTGAAGCTGTAGTAAAGGTGCACGGGGTCTTTCCGTCTAACCGCGGGTAACCGGCATCTTGACCGGTAATTCAATTTCGCTGAGTCTATGTTGGAGACAGCGGGGAAGTCGTTACGCCATTCGTGCAGGTCGGAACTTACCCGACAAGGAATTTCGCTACCTTAGGACCGTTATAGTTACGGCCGCCGTTTACCTGGGCTTCAATTCAGAGCTCTCACCCCTCCTTTTAACCTTCAGGCACCGGGCAGGCGTCAGACCCTATACGTCGTCTTACGACTTCGCAGAGCCCTGTGTTTTTAATAAACAGTCGCCACCCCCTGGTTTGTGCCCCCAGCCTCTAGTTGCCTAGAAACCGGGCCTCCTTCTCGCGAACTTACGGAGGTATTTTGCCGAGTTCCTTCAACATAGTTCTCTCAAGCGCCTTGGTATTCTCTACCTGTCCACCTGTGTCGGTTTAGGGTACGATCTAGCGATGGAGCTATTTCCAGGGACCTCTAAGCAGCCCATTCAATCCGATAAGGATGAACTACCCTCGAGATCCGTCACTTCCATCTGGCCCAGGAATATTAACCTGGTTCCCATCGACTACGCCTTTCGGCCTCGCCTTAGGGGTCGGCTTACCCTGCTCAGATTAGCTTTAAGCAGGAACCCTTGGACTTTCGGCGAGAGTGTCTCTCACACTCTTTGTCGCTACTCATGTCATCATTCTCACTAGTGATCTCTCCACCGGATCGCTCACGCGCCAGCTTCACAGAAAGCTCCTTGTGTCCAATCCTACCTAAGTAGGTAAGGACACATGGAACTATGTCACACTACGCTCTGCTACCATGCAATAAATGCATCCTCAGCTTCGGCTCATGGCTTGAGCCCCGTTACATCTTCGCCGCAAGACAACTTATTTAGACCAGTGAGCTGTTACGCTATCTTTAAAGGATGGCTGCTTCTAAGCCAACCTCCTGGTTGTTTTGGTCGTCTCACCTGCTTTCCCACTTAGCCATGAATTAGGGGCCTTAGCTGGAGGTTAGGGTTGTTTCCCTCTTCACGACGGACGTTAGCATTCGCCGTGTGTCTGCCGACTAGTACTCCTCGGTATTCGGAGTTTGGTTAGGATCAGTAAGCCTGTGGGGCCCCATTACCCATCCAGTGCTCTACCCCCGAGGGTATTCGGTCGACGCTCTACCTAAATAGATTTCGCAGAGAACCAGCTATCTCCGAGTTTGATTGGCCTTTCACCCCTAGGCACAGCTCATCCCGATCTTTTTCAACAGATGTGGGTTCGGTCCTCCAATAAGTGTTACCTTATCTTCAACCTGGCCATGCCTAGATCACTCGGTTTCGGGTCTGATCCCACGAACTCAACGCCCTATTAAGACTCGCTTTCGCTACGCCTACACCTAACGGCTTAAGCTTGCTCGTGAGACCAAGTCGATGACCCATTATACAAAAGGTACGCTGTCAGGACGCAAGGTCCCTCCAACTGTTTGTAGGCGTTCGGTTTCAGGTACTGTTTCACTCCCCTCGTCGGGGTGCTTTTCACCTTTCCCTCACGGTACTGGTTCACTATCGGTCAGTAAGGAGTACTTAGCCTTCGAAGGTGGTCCTCCGATCTTCAGACAGAATTTCACGTGTTCCGCCCTACTTAATACGTCCAATCATGCTTCTTATACGGGACTATCACCCACTTTGGTTGCGCATTCCAACGCATTCTAACCACACTCATGGCTCGGCTGGTCCCCGTTCGCTCGCCGCTACTAGGGGAGTATCATATTGATTTCCTTTCCTCCGGGTACTTAGATGTTTCAGTTCCCCGGGTTTGCCTTTTTAAGCCTATATATTCAGCCTAAAAATACCTGGTTTACCAAGTTATTAGCTGCACCGAAGTGCAGTAATAACAAAGTATCAGGTGGGTTGCCCCATTCAGAAATCCATGGATCAAAGCTTATTCTCAGCTCCCCATGGCTTATCGCAGAGTATCACGTCTTTCATCGCCTCTTACTGCCAAGGCATTCACCAAACGCCCTTTTCGCGCTTGATTTGATCCAGAAAAAGCAAGACTTAGCGTCTCGCGCGAAGATCAGAAGCTGGTAAGAAACTGATCCTCTTTATCCTGTATCAAAAGCATACTTTTACCCGCCCAGACTATCGTCTGGACAATGAGCGATGCAGATAGCGAACCGTCCGTGCAGGAGGTTCGCGTCATCGCTCTGGTTAGTGTACTTGACTTGGACAACATATTCGTTTCGATCGCGATATGTCCGAAAGGCCGAGGAAACAGCCCGTCAAACACCGGCCCCGAAGGGCAGCAACCGAGATCATCCCCTAACGCGGGGCGATCAAACATGTTGTTAGTATCTCTCTTTACGATGTCAATTCGTCTGCGAAACAGACGTTCAAACACACTGTATGTGCTTGAAGGTATGTTCCGTTTACCACCTCAAGGAGGATGGTGGGTCGAGGAGGACTTGAACCTCCGACCTCACGCTTATCAGGCGTGCGCTCTAACCACCTGAGCTACCGACCCAGAGATTTTGCCGAAGGCAAAACTCGTCGTTCCGGCAGGGCATTCCGAAGGAATGGCCCGAGAGGAACCAGCCCTTAGTGGTTGAAGGTTTAAGGACCGTTACGCTGCCCCTCTCGCACGTCCATTGGACGGGCAACCAGGGCGACGCCTTTTGCTTTGCAAAAGGCTTGGTGGAGCCTAGGAGGATCGAACTCCTGACCTCCTGAATGCAAATCAGGCGCTCTCCCAGCTGAGCTAAGGCCCCAAACTTTTGAGACCTACGCCGTCAGCGCAGGACCTATTTCTGAAGAGATATGAGGACGGCTCGGTTCTAATATAGTCGGCTTTGTTTGCCGACTTGCTAAGTGTTCCACGAGTGAGACAAGTCTCGCTGCTAGGAACATCCTTAGAAAGGAGGTGATCCAGCCGCAGGTTCCCCTACGGCTACCTTGTTACGACTTCACCCCAGTCGCTGATCCTACCGTGGTCCGCTGCCTCCTCGAAAGGTTGGCGCACGGCCGTCGGGTAGAACCAACTCCCATGGTGTGACGGGCGGTGTGTACAAGGCCCGGGAACGTATTCACCGTGGCATGCTGTTCCACGATTACTAGCGATTCCGACTTCATGGGGTCGAGTTGCAGACCCCAATCCGAACTGAGACAGCTTTTGGGGATTAACCCATTGTCACTGCCATTGTAGCACGTGTGTAGCCCAACCCGTAAGGGCCATGAGGACTTGACGTCATCCACACCTTCCTCCCGCTTATCACGGGCAGTTTCCTTAGAGTGCCCAGCCGAACTGCTGGCAACTAAGGATGTGGGTTGCGCTCGTTGCCGGACTTAACCGAACATCTCACGACACGAGCTGACGACAGCCATGCAGCACCTGTCACTGCGTCACCGAAGTGAACGCCCGATCTCTCGGGTTAGCACAGGATGTCAAGGGTTGGTAAGGTTCTGCGCGTTGCTTCGAATTAAACCACATGCTCCACCGCTTGTGCGGGCCCCCGTCAATTCCTTTGAGTTTTAATCTTGCGACCGTACTCCCCAGGCGGAATGCTTAATCCGTTAGGTGTGTCACCGAACAGTATACTGCCCGACGACTGGCATTCATCGTTTACGGTGTGGACTACCAGGGTATCTAATCCTGTTTGCTCCCCACACTTTCGTACCTCAGCGTCAGTATCGAGCCAGTGAGCCGCCTTCGCCACTGGTGTTCCTCCAAATATCTACGAATTTCACCTCTACACTTGGAATTCCACTCACCTCTCTCGAACTCAAGACCAGGAGTTTAAGAGGCAGTTCCAGGGTTGAGCCCTGGGATTTCACCCCTTACTTTCTGATCCGCCTACGTACGCTTTACGCCCAGTAATTCCGAACAACGCTAACCCCCTCCGTATTACCGCGGCTGCTGGCACGGAGTTAGCCGGGGTTTCTTTACCAGGTACTGTCATTATCATCCCTGGCGAAAGTGCTTTACGATCCTAAGACCTTCATCACACACGCGGCATGGCTAGATCAGGCTTGCGCCCATTGTCTAAGATTCCCCACTGCTGCCTCCCGTAGGAGTCTGGGCCGTGTCTCAGTCCCAGTGTTGCTGATCATCCTCTAAAACCAGCTATAGATCGTAGACTTGGTAGGCCGTTACCCCACCAACTATCTAATCTAACGCGGGCCGATCCTTCTCCGATAAATCTTTCCCCCGAAGGGCGTATGCGGTATTACTCACCGTTTCCAGTGGCTATTCCGCAGAGAAGGGCACGTTCCCACGCGTTACTAACCCGTCCGCCGCTAGACCCGAAGGTCTCGCTCGACTTGCATGTGTTAGGCCTGCCGCCAGCGTTCGTTCTGAGCCAGGATCAAACTCTCAAGTTGAAAAGCTATTGCTAGCTTATCCTTGACGTCGAACCTCTGCACATCGACCTGTATCCCTTACTGAAAGATACAAGCCATTCTCTGTTTGTTGTGCTTGAGACTACAAAGTAGTCGAAAGCCGTCCAAACAGTGAAGCTGACACTCTATCATCGGGCCTAAACCCTAAGAGCGCGACATACAGACGTTGATCCATCGAATGAACCAAACCGCCCACATATCTCTTCAGATATCAAATTTTCAAACAACGTTGAGACAAAAGAAACTGAGATGCGCCCTAACTTCTTGGCGCGCCCCGCCCTAATACCTCGAATTTTTATCCGCTTTCCGAACCGAACTCAGCGTCTCCGCTCCCGTCCGCCCCGTCTGGCGCCCCGCCGCTGCATCTCTGCGCCGCCGGTAGAGGGGGTTCTAAGGCGAGTGACAGAAACCCGCAAGCGGAAAGTTGAGAAAAGTGAGGGTTTCGGGGAACCTTTGGGCAAGTTGCTGAAATCTCTAACTATTTCGGGACTTTAAAACAGTAAACAGGCTCATCGGAAGGCCCGAAGCTGGGGTATTTGAGACCTGTTGCGGCTGAGGTGGAGTGAATCGCCCTTAATCCCAGGAAGGTCGGAGTCGGATTCCCTGTGAATCGGGGTGTCACTGCGAGTCCCAGCATGGCGGTTCCGTCCGAACGGAAGGGGTACAGTTCTGAAGCGGAAGCAATGCGGCGACTCACAACAGCCCTTCAGGCGGCAAATCCCACGCCGAAGAGACACCAAGCGGCGAAAACAAACCAATTGCCCCGCTAGAAGCTCAGGTCATCATTACATATTTGAAGAGATGTGGCAGGGGCTGAGGGACTCGAACCCACGACCCTCGGTTTTGGAGACCGATGCTCTACCAACTGAGCTAAACCCCTATGCCGGGGGTTTGGGTAGTCGCAAACGGGCGGCGGATCAAGAGCAGATCTGACCTTTCCGGCGATATTCTCTTCTTTGGGGAACATTGCACGGCCAGCTTACGTTTTCTCGTCGAACCAAGCCCGAAATTGGAGGACGACCGATGACTATGAACAATCTCAAAGACGTCTACACCGACCAACTGCAAGACCTCTACTCTGCCTGCAAGCAGTCGCTTGAAGCGACCAACGCACTGGGTCGTGCGGCGGAGGACAAAGAACTGTCGGAAGCGCTGATCGATGGCAGCAACGGAATCGCCAAGGGGATGGATGTGCTGAAGTCCATCTGCGCGAAACATGACCTCGACCCCGACGCAGAGCACTGCCACGGCATGGAGGGCCTTGTGAAAGAGGCGCATAAACATGTGCTGGAAGAAGACTTTGGCGACAACGATGCCCGCGATGCGATGATCATCACACAGTATCAGCGCATGGTGCATTACGCATTGGCCGGATACGGCTGCGTTGTGGCCTTCGCCAATCGCTTGGGCGAGGACGAAGACGGCGCGCAGCTGCAAGAGCAGCTTGACCACACCTATGACGGCGACCGCCGCATGACAGAGATCGCGACCAAGGGCGGTGTGAACGCAGACGCCGCGTAAGTGCGATAGATATGAACGGGAAAGGCTGGCTCCTACAGGAGTTGGCCTTTTTTCGTTTAAAGGGCCGTAGGTGCCCCCTCCCCCACAAAAGCAAAAGGCCGCAGCAAACGCTGCGGCCTTTCAAACCTCTCAGACGTCAGGCCCGAAGGCCCCGCCCAAAATCACTCAGTGATTTTGGAAACGACGCCCGCGCCAACCGTACGGCCACCTTCACGGATCGCGAAGCGCAGACCGTTTTCCATGGCGATCGGTGCGATCAGCTCAACGCCGAAGGACACGTTGTCGCCCGGCATAACCATCTCGGTGCCTTCTGCCAGCTGAACGGTGCCGGTCACGTCAGTTGTACGGAAGTAGAACTGCGGACGGTAGTTCGCGAAGAACGGCGTGTGACGGCCACCTTCCTCTTTGGTGAGGATGTAGGCTTCGGCTTCGAACTTGGTGTGCGGGTTCACGGAACCGGGCTTGCAGAGAACCTGACCGCGCTCAACGCCGTCACGCTCAACGCCACGCAGCAGCGCGCCGATGTTGTCGCCAGCTTCACCACGGTCCAGCAGCTTGCGGAACATTTCCACGCCTGTGCAGGTGGTTTTCTTGGTGTCGCGGATGCCGACGATTTCGATTTCGTCGCCAACGTTGATCACGCCACGCTCAACACGGCCGGTCACAACGGTACCACGACCAGAGATCGAGAACACGTCTTCGACGGGCATCAGGAACGGCTGGTCAACAGCACGCTCAGGTGTCGGGATGTAGTTGTCGACTTCTTCCATCAGCTTGCGGATTGCATTTTCGCCGATGTTTTCGTCACGGCCTTCCATCGCCGCCAGAGCGGAACCGGGCACAACGGGGATGTCGTCGCCGGGGTAGTCGTAGGAAGACAGCAGCTCGCGGATTTCCATCTCAACCAGCTCAAGCAGCTCTTCGTCGTCAACCTGGTCAACTTTGTTCATGAAGACGACCATGGCGGGGATGCCAACCTGACGGCCGAGCAGGATGTGCTCGCGGGTCTGGGGCATCGGGCCGTCGGCCGCGTTCACAACCAAGATCGCGCCGTCCATCTGAGCCGCACCGGTGATCATGTTTTTCACATAGTCAGCGTGGCCGGGGCAGTCGACGTGGGCGTAGTGACGTGCTTCGGTCTCATACTCAACGTGTGCGGTCGAGATGGTGATGCCGCGGGCCTTCTCTTCGGGCGCGCCGTCGATCTGGTCGTACGCTTGGAAGTCACCGAAGTATTTGGTGATCGCCGCGGTCAGCGTGGTTTTACCGTGGTCAACGTGGCCGATTGTGCCGATGTTGACGTGTGGCTTGTTACGTTCAAACTTTGCCTTTGCCATGGTGGCGCCCTTTTAATTGAGGGGCCCCAACGGGGACCCGAACCCTATCTGGCGGGCGATGTATTGGGTTCGGGCGGTAAAATCAAGCGTGACTTGCGTCTTGGGGCCACTTAAAGCCCATCGGGGCCATGCGGCAGCGGTTCGGCGCGTTCCGACGGGGGTTATTTATCCTCTGGCTCCCCGGCAGGCGACGATGCCACACCACCGCTGAACCAACCCTCTTCGCGGTTTTGCTTGACCAGATAGGTCTCGATCGACTTGGCCGCGTTCTGGCTGAGGTTCTTGAGCTGCTCTTCGGCGGATTTGGTATAGCCCGAGCCCACGACCGGGCCCTGATCGAGGGATTCGAAGACAGTGATCTGATGCGGCTCGGGGTTCAGCTTCATGTTCTTCGCGTCATCCCAGACCGTGAGGTTAAGGATCAGGATCGACTTCGGGGCAAAGACCAGTGGGATGCCCGGCTGTGCCAGCACGTAGCCTTCGACGCTGATGCCAAAGTGATAGAGGCGCTCCCCATCGTAGCGGTCAAAGCGTTCGGCGGTGGCGGCGCGCACGGCCTCGGCCAGTTCTTCTTTGCTGACCTCGCGGCTCAGCGGCCCCTTCTGCGCTTTGGGCGCCACGACGATATTGTGGTGCAGGTTGAAGTCCCCCAGCGGGGTCGGCGCTTTGTCGAGGTCGGAGGCCCCGTTGCAGGCGGCCAGCGTCGCGACGAAGGTCAACAGGGCAAGAACTCGGAACATGGGCAATCCTTCGGGGGCGTTAAGATTTCGAAAAGGGGTAGCCGATGGCCGGGAGGGGCGCAATCATTTGCCGCAGTTGCGCGCCCGCCGGTCCGGTCTATCTTGGATATGAGTGAGGACAGCATCATGACCCAACCATCCCCCTGCCCGTGCGCGTACCGCTGGTGACCGAGCCTGTGGGAATGCTCGGCAGTTTGCAGATGGCGCGGCGCAACGTGCTGAGCATCATCCCCAAGATCGCCACCACCCAGCCCATGGTTTCGGGCAAGACCGGCAAGCGCTGGCATATGGTGATGGATCCGGGTGCTATCCGGGAAATCCTGCTCGACCGGCTGGAGGACTACCCGAAGTCCGATGTCACCAAGAACCTGCTGCGCCCGGCCATCGGGGAATCGCTCTTCATTGCAGAGGGCGCGCATTGGCGCTGGCAGCGTCGGGCGGCGGCCCCTGTCTTTTCGCAGCGCAACGTGCGCAACCTTGCCCCGGTGATGAGCGCCGCCGCCGACCGCTCAGCCAAGCGCATCGCCGCTGCGGGGCCGCGCGCGGTCAACATGCTCGATGAGATGGTGACGACGACTTTCGAGGTGATCGGCGACGTGACCTTCTCAGGCGATGGCACCTTTGACCGCGACAAAGTGCATGGCGCCATCGACGACTATATCGCCGAGGCGGGCAAGATCAGCCTCTTCGATATCCTCGGCCTGCCCGATTGGCTGCCGCGTCCGGGGCGGATGATGTCCGGTCAGGCGCTGAAGCAAATGAAGGCGATGGCCGATCAGGCGATCGAAGCGCGGGTGGCGCGCGGCCATGACGGCACGCCAGATCTGCTGGACCTGCTGTTGGAGGGCGAAGACCCCAAGACCAAGCGCCGGATGAACACCGGAGAGCTACGCGATAACCTCTTGACCTTCATCGTCGCGGGGCATGAGACAACGGCACTGACGCTGGCTTGGTCGATGTACCTCATGGGGTTCGACCCCGAGATGCAGGCACGCGCCCGCGCCGAGGTGCGCGATGTGCTGCAAGGCCGTGCCTGCACCGGCGACGATGCGGACAAGCTGCCCTTGGTGCGGATGATCATCGACGAGGCGCTGCGGCTCTACCCCGCCGCCGGGATCATTTCGCGCACGGCGCAAAAGCACGACAGGCTCTGCGACCGCGAAATCCGCCCCGGCGACACGGTGATGATCCCGATCTACGCGCTAGGCCGCAATGAACTGCTTTGGGACGATCCCGATGCTTTCCGGCCCGAGCGCTTCGCCGACCGCAAGGCGATTGACCGCTATGCCTATCTGCCCTTCGGGGACGGACCGCGCATCTGCATCGGGGCGAGCTTTGCGTTGCAGGAGGCTGTAATCATCCTCGCCACCCTGCTGGGGCGGTTCAAGTTCACGCCTGTGCCGGGCAAGGACCCGGAGCCGGTGATGATCCTGACCCTGCGCCCCGAGGGCGGCGTCTGGATGACCGCCGAGCCGCTGGACTGACCGCGCCCCGAAAGGCGCGGCTGTTTCACGTGAATTTGTTGTCGCGCGGGAAGCCGCGCGGCGCCATCCGGCCCGAGCTTGCGCGCTTGCCGGTCCATTCTGCCAGATCGGCCTCGGTACGTGTCCGGCCCGCCGGGTCTTGCCAGCTGAGGCCCGCTTCCCGCGTGAAGGTCGTGGCGTCCGACAGGCCGCCATCCTTGTACTTCTGCAGGCGCACGCCCTTGCCCCGGCCCATCTCGGGCAATTCATCAAGGCCAAAGACCAGCACCTTGCGGTTCTCGCCCACGGTGGCGACGCTGTCGCCCGACACCGGATGACAGACCAGCGCCGAGACGCCTTCGCCACGCACGTTGAGCACCTGTTTGCCGCTGCGGGTCTGGGCCACGACGTCATCCTCGGGCACCACGAAACCGTCGCCTGCCGTTGAGGCAACCAACAGCTTGCGCCCCGGCTGGTGGATAAAGAGTGACACGATCTGCACTTCGTTAGGCAGATCAACCATCAGACGCAAAGGCTCGCCCATGCCGCGCCCGCCGGGCAGGTTGGCGGCGGAGACGGTGTAGAAACGCCCGTTCGAGCCGAAGACCAGCAACCGGTCCGTCGTTTCGGCATGGAAGATAAAGCGCGGGCCGTCGCCGTCTTTGAACTTCAACTCGCGGTTCAGATCGATATGGCCGGTCATGGCGCGGATCCAGCCCATCTGGCTGCAGACCACGGTAATCGGCTCGCGGTCGATCATCGCCTCAATCGGGACATCCTCAACCTCTCCGGCGGTGTCGAATTCGGTCAGGCGCTGGCCGCGCTTGATGCCGTCGATCACCCAGTCCTTGCCGAACTGCTTTTTCGTCGCGCGCAGCTGGTCAGCGATGGTGGACCATTGCAGGTCGTCGCTTTCCAGCAGGTCTTCGAGACCCGCGCGTTCGGTCATCAGCGTGTCACGCTCTTTCACCAGCGCGTCTTCTTCCAAACGCCGCAAGGACCGCAGGCGCATGTTGAGGATCGCCTCGGCCTGCACATCCGACAGGCCATTCTCGCGGCCTGCATAGCTGTGCGGGATGGCGCGGGTGTCACCGCTATCAGTCAGCACGCCGGTGGCTTCGGCCTCGGCATCCGCGATGACCGCCAGTTTCGACACATCGACCCCCGCCAAGGGCGAGACATAGGCGGATTCGTCCATCGCGCGGCTCAGCGTATCCTGATGCGCACGGCTCCAATCCTCGTACATCAAGGCGGCTTTGGGGTCGTCGTCGTAGCGGATGATCTCGATCACCCGGTCAAGGTTCAGAAAGGCCGTGATCAGGCCCTGCAGCACCTCAAGCCGGTGGTCGATCTTGTCCATCCGGTGCCGCGAGCGGCGTTGCAGCACCTCGCGCCGGTGGTCAAGGAAAGCGCGCAACACTTCCTTGAGCGAGCAGACCTTGGGCGTTTGGCCATCGATCAACACGTTCATGTTGAGCGAGAAGCGCACCTCAAGGTCCGAGTTGCGGAACAGCATCCCCATCAGCACGTTCGGATCGACGTTCTTCGAGCGCGGCTCGATAATCATGCGGATGTCTTCGGCGGATTCGTCGCGGACATCGGCAAGAATCGGGATCTTCTTGGTCTGGATCAGTTCGGCGATCTTTTCGATCAGCTTGGATTTCTGAACCTGATAGGGAATTTCGGTAACGACAATCTGCCAAGCGCCCCGGCCAAGGTCCTCAACTTCCCAACGACAACGCAGCCGGAAAGAGCCGCGGCCCGTGCGGTAGGCATTGGCGATATTCTCAGGCGGCTCGACGATCACGCCACCGGTGGGGAAATCCGGGCCGGGGACGTAGTTCAACAACGTCTCGTCGCGGGCGTCGGGCGTCTTGATCAGGTGAATACAGGCGTCACACAGCTCGGCAATGTTATGCGGCGGAATGTTTGTCGCCATGCCCACGGCGATGCCCGAAGAACCATTCGCCAGCAGATTCGGAAATTGCGCGGGCAGCACCACCGGCTCGGTCAGCGTGCCATCGTAATTCTCACGGAAATCGACGGCGTTCTCGTTCAGCCCTTCCAGCATGGCTTCGGCCACGGCGGTCATCCGCGCCTCGGTATAGCGCGAGGCCGCCGGGTTATCGCCGTCGATGTTGCCAAAGTTGCCCTGCCCGTCGACCAGCGGATAGCGCACGTTGAAATCCTGCGCCAGACGCGCCATCGCGTCATAGATCGCGGCATCGCCATGCGGGTGATAGTTCCCCATCACGTCGCCCGAAATCTTCGCCGATTTACGGAAGCCGCCCGTCGAGGACAGCCGCAACTCGCGCATGGCATAAAGGATGCGGCGGTGCACCGGTTTCAACCCATCGCGCGCATCCGGCAGCGCCCGGTGCATGATCGTGCTCAAGGCATAGGTCAGATACCGCTCTCCCAAGGCGCGGCGCAGCGGCTCGGACAGGTCATTCGGGTCGAGTTCTGGGGGTGTGCTTATGTCTGACATGACGGGTCTTTTAGCCAAGCACGGCAGAGCGGGCAAGCGACAGATTGCCCGCCCTTTGCCCGCAGTCGACTCGGGAAAAAGGTCGCCAACACGGTTTCAAGTGAGAAAAAAGCAATACTTTCCGGATATGCGAATTCTTGCCAATCGGAATTGAACCATTCGCGAAGTTTCGCGTTGGTCTCTCAACAGCAACATGGTTTTGACACGGGACAAGGAACAGCAAAATGAAACGGTTCATCTTTTTGACATTTGGTTTCATGGGCTGGGCATTCTACGAGATGAGCGGCGGGGCGGATTTCGTGCCAGCAGGCCCGCAGATGGCCAGCTCTGAGACGGCAGCATCGGCGCTGATCGCCAGCGCAGAAGCCGGCACGACCTCGTCCAAGCTTGTCACCGCCGCCGCGGCAAATGCAGCCCGCAAGGCCGAAAGCCCCATCACCCCCTTCGCCGAGCCCGCACCGGCACGGGATGTGACTGCGACCCGCGTGGCGCTGAACCTTACGACACTCAGCGACTTGCCGCAGGCCAATGACGCGATGGTGCAAAAGGCCGTGGCCACCCCCGCGGACCGCGCTGGCGCGAAAGTCGTCAAAGCTGTCAGCACCAGCACCCCCAAAGTAGAAAAGGCCGCCTATTCGACCACAAGCGCCAATGCGCCAGTCGTCATTCCAAGCCTGATCAACGCCACCGACAACGGCACGACCTATGTCAGCACTACGCAGGCCGACATTCGCAAAGTGAATGGCACCCGCGTCAATGTCCGCGGTGGGCCGGGCACCAATTTCGGTGTGGTCGGGAAACTGGGCAAAGGTGACGCCGTAGAGGTGGTCGAAGACAACGGTGCCGGTTGGGTGCGCTTTCGCAGCGTCGACGGCACGGCATCCGGTTGGATGGCCGACTTCCTGCTCAACAACGGCTAACTTGCCAATCTTACAGCATCGAGCGATGAAGGGCCTTTCAAATGAAGGGCCCTTTGCATGACTGCGACCCGTTCCATCCTCATCACCGGTTGTTCCAGCGGCATCGGCTATGCCGCCGCCCATGGCATGCGCGCCCGCGGCTGGCGCGTCTTTGCCGCCTGCCGCCAACAAGCGGATTGCGACCGGCTGAGCGCCGAAGGGTTCGACGCGCCCCGTCTCGATTATACCGATGAGGCCAGCATCCAGTCGGCCCTCGCCCAAGTACTAGAGCAAACCGGCGGCACCTTGGATGCTGTCTTTAACAACGGCGCCCACGCCACGCCCGGACTGGTCGAAGACCTTCCCACCGATGCGCTGCGCGAGATATTCGAGGCGAATTTCTTTGGCTGGCACAGCCTGACCCGCGCGGTGATCCCGGTGATGCGCAATCAAGGGCATGGGCGGATCGTGCAATGTTCTTCGGTGCTTGGCATGGTGGCGATGCCATGGCGCGGGGCGTATAACTCCACGAAATTCGCGCTGGAGGGGCTGACCGACACCCTGCGGCTTGAAATGCGCGGCACGGGGGTTGAGTTGATCCTGATCGAACCCGGCCCCGTCACCTCAAAGCTGCGGACCAAGGCGATCCCGCGCTTTGAGCGTTGGATCGACTGGAAAAACAGCCCCCGCGCGGCGGAGTATGAGGCCACCATGCGCCCCCGGCTCTATGACGACAGCGGCAAAAAGGACCGTTTCGAACTCCCGCCCGAGGCGGTGGTCGAGAAACTGGCCCATGCCGTCGAATCCCCCGGCCCCGCCCGCGCTATTTCGTCACAACCCCAACCCATATCGCCGGTGTTTTGCGGCGTATCCTGCCGACGCGGGCGCTGGACTGGGTCACCAGCCGCTGATTTTGGTTGCGCGACTGCCCTGCGCCGCTACATCTCGGGGCAACGAAAGGACAGCCCATGCCAAATGATCCGTTTTTCGTGATCGTCCTGCTTTCCGTCGTGGCGGTCGCCGTTGTGCTCCTGATGGGGCTGGGCGGCTTTGCCACGGGGGAAAATTCAACAAACGCAACGCCAACAAACTGATGCGCTGGCGGATCATCGCGCAGTTCATCGCCGTGCTGCTGATCCTCGCCTATGTCTATTTCCGAGGGGGCACGATCTGATGGTTGTACTGAACAAGATTTACACCCGCACCGGGGACAAGGGCACGACCGCGCTTGGCAATGGCGAACGTGTCGCCAAACATGACGCGCGGGTCGAGGCCTATGGCACCTCGGATGAGTTGAACTGCTTTGTCGGCGTTGCCCGGCTTGAAGCCACCGGCGCCACGGACGAAGCACTGGCCCGCATCCAGAACGACCTTTTTGATCTGGGCGCCGACCTTTGCCGCCCCGATATGGAGGCCGACCGCGATGCAGAATACCCGCCCCTGCGGGTCACGCAAGAACAGGTTGACCGGCTTGAACGCGAGATCGACGTGATGAACACCGAGTTGGAGCCGCTACGGAGCTTCATCCTGCCCGGTGGCCGCGCGCTGGCCGCACATCTGCATGTTTGCCGCACCGTGGCGCGCCGCGCCGAACGGCTGGCGGTTCTGCTGTCAGAGCAAACGGCGATCAACCCGGCCTGTGTCACCTATCTGAACCGTCTCAGCGATTGGTTCTTCGTCGCCGCGCGTATGGCCAATAACGCGGGCAAGGAAGACGTGCTCTGGGTGCCGGGCGCGAACCGCGCATAAAATAGCGCTAACAGACAAAAATCGGGGAAAACGCCGCGTTCAAAACTGCCGACCTGCCGATTTTGGCCTGTTTTGATCCGATCCGCTTCGTTACACCCGTGTGGAGAATTAGGGAGACCGGGCCACCAGCCCGCGTCACAAACTGAGGAGAGAGACCGCTCATGAAGGTACTGGTGCCTGTCAAACGCGTGATCGACTATAACGTGAAAGTTCGCGTCAAAGCGGATGGATCGGGTGTTGATCTTGCCAATGTGAAAATGTCGATGAACCCGTTTGACGAAATTGCCGTCGAACAGGCCATCCGCCTGAAAGAAGCCGGTCAGGCCGAAGAGATCGTCGCGGTCTCCATCGGTGTGAAACAGGCGCAGGAAACCCTGCGCACGGCGCTGGCGATGGGCGCGGACCGCGCGATCCTCGTGATTGCTTCGGACGATGTGCACAAGGACATCGAGCCGCTGGCCGTCGCCAAGATCCTGAAAGCGATCGTCGACGAAGAACAGCCGGGCCTCGTGCTCTGCGGCAAACAGGCGATCGACAACGACATGAACGCCACCGGGCAGATGCTCTCGGCGCTGATGGGTTGGTCTCAGGCAACATTTGCCTCCGAGATCGCCATTGAAGGCGACAAGGCCAAAGTGACCCGCGAAGTCGACGGCGGCCTGCAGACCATCGAGGTTACCATGCCGACCGTTGTCACCGTGGACCTGCGCCTCAACGAGCCGCGCTATGCCTCGCTGCCCAACATCATGAAGGCCAAGAAAAAGCCGCTGGATGAGAAAACCGCCGAAGATTACGGCGTCGATGTCTCCAACCGCTTGGAAATCGTCAAAACCGTCGAGCCTGCCGAGCGTGCCGCTGGCATCAAGGTTGGTTCGGTTGACGAGCTTGTGGCGAAACTCAAAGAAGCGGGGGCTGTGTAATGGCTGTTCTTCTGATTGCCGAAATCTCTGATGGTGAATTGTCGATGGACGCCACCGCCAAGGCGGTAACGGCGGCCAAGAAATTGGGCGACGTGACCATTCTGGCGGCGGGCAGCTCTGCCGCGGCGGCAGGCGAAGCGGCGGCCAAGATCGATGGCGTCTCCAAGGTGCTGGTCGCCGAAGACGAGATGCTGGGCCACCGTCTGGCCGAAGCCACCGCAGCACTGATCGTGTCGCTGGCTGGTGACTACGACCACATCGTCGCGCCCGCCACCAC
The DNA here is from genome assembly GCF_042661425.1 of Sulfitobacter profundi. Lineage (NCBI taxonomy): Bacteria > Pseudomonadati > Pseudomonadota > Alphaproteobacteria > Rhodobacterales > Roseobacteraceae > Sulfitobacter > Sulfitobacter profundi. Next base: position 1,143,729 of record NZ_JBHSWA010000001.1, read on the forward strand.
GGATGCCAAGAACATCATGCCCCGCGTCGCGGCCCTGCTTGATGTCATGGTGATTTCGGATGCTTCGGGCGTTGTCGACGCCGACACATTCGAGCGCCCGATCTATGCGGGCAACGCGGTGCAGACCGTGAAGTCGAACGACGCCAAGAAAGTCATCACCTTCCGCACATCGACCTTCGATGCCGCGGGTGAAGGCGGCTCTGCTTCGGTCGAGACCATCTCGGCTGCCGACAACCCCGGCCTGTCCACATGGGTCGAAGACAAGGTCGCCGAATCGGACCGCCCCGAGCTGACAAGCGCAGGCGTGGTGGTTTCCGGTGGTCGTGGCGTCGGCTCCGAAGAGGACTTCGCCCTGATCGAAAAACTGGCCGACAAACTTGGCGCGGCTGTTGGCGCCTCGCGCGCGGCAGTTGATTCGGGCTATGCCCCGAACGATTGGCAGGTTGGTCAGACTGGTAAAGTTGTGGCTCCTGACCTCTATATTGCGGTCGGCATCTCCGGTGCGATCCAGCACCTTGCGGGGATGAAGGACTCCAAGATCATCGTCGCGATCAACAAAGACGAAGAATCGCCGATCTTCCAAGTTGCCGACTATGGCCTTGTGGCGGACCTTTTCGACGCCGTGCCGGAACTTATCGAAAAGCTGTAAAGCTCTTCACGTGAAACACCAAAGGCCCGCCGTTCTCGGCGGGCCTTTTCGTTGCATGCGCCTGTACCGGGAGCGTCAGGACATGCTTTGCAGCGCATCGGTCAGGGCGGCGGCGGCATTGGCATGGGCCATCGGGCCCAGCATTTCCGACGCGGCCTGCGCCTCGAATTCGCTGACCACCATGCCAGCGGTCGGCCCGGCAAAGGGGTCTTTGGGAGAGACGACCTCGATCTTGGCCGTGGCATGTAGGGCCACCGCGTCCAACATTTCGCGGGTCACGAACAGCGGATCATGGCCCAACTCCCCGACCGGCTGCTCTGCCTCCGCGACCGGCGGGCGGTCGGCCAACCAAAGCAAAAGCGTGCGCCCCTGTATCTGCCCCAGCATCAAACGCATGCGCGCCAGCCAGGCTTGCTGAAGCTCTGCGCGCACCGCCTCAAACCGCTCGGGCGAGACTTGCATGAGGTGGGTCAGCATGTGGCGGTTGAAGTGGAACTGGGAAAAATCGACCTCGCGGTAGATCGTCTGCAACAGCGCGGAAGCCCCGACAAACCGGTCGTTCCGGCGCCGGTGGACCGAATAGAAACGGTTGGTCATGTTCTGCGCGCCCATGACCTGAACCACCGTCACATCCGCCTGCGAAGCGGCCTGCGCGACGAAAGGATCATGCGCAAAGGCGTCGATCCCCGCGTTGGGAAAACCGAAATTCACACAAGTTTTGCCGATCTCGGCTTCGACCCGCGCGGGAAACGGCTCCTCAATGAATTTGCCATAGGTCTCCGTCCCGCCGAGAAAGGCGATATAGGGCGCCTCCAGCCTGCGGCGGGGGCCGCGAAACATCAGCTTTGAGGTACCATAGCGGCATGGCAAATAGTCCAGAGGCGCTGGCCCCACTGTGTCATAGGTCATTGAACCCACCTTTGTTGTTCACCCAAAGCCAGATTGCACGGTAGGGGCTGCGATTCTGTTAACGGGCGAATTTGCCGTGAGTTTTCGTAAACAGCTGCCCTTGCGGCACCCCCGCCACGCGCCCTATTGTGCGCCGAACTCAAGCAAAGGACAGGCCATGGACATCCAGAAAATCGGTATCGTGGGAGCAGGGCAAATGGGCAACGGGATCGCCCATGTCATGGCGCTGGCGGGCTACGACGTGCTGCTGAACGATGTCAGCGCCGATGCGCTGGCCAAAGCGATGAAAACCGTGACCGGCAATATGGACCGTCAAGTCAGCCGCGAAAAGATCACCGCCGCCGAGCGCGATGCCGCCATGGCGCGCATCACCACGACCCAGACGCTGAGCGATCTGGGCCAGAGCGATCTGGTGATCGAAGCCGCCACGGAACGGGAAACGGTGAAACAGGCGATTTTCGAAGATCTGATCCCGCATCTGAAACCGACGACGATCCTGACCTCGAACACCTCTTCGATCTCGATCACCCGTCTGGCCAGCCGCACCGACCGCCCCGAGAAATTCATGGGCTTTCATTTCATGAACCCCGTGCCGGTGATGCAATTGGTCGAACTGATCCGCGGCATTGCCACGGATAAGGAGACCTATGACGCCTGCAAAGCCGTGGTGGACCGCTTGGGCAAGACCGCCGCCTCGGCCGAGGATTTCCCAGCCTTTATCGTGAACCGCATCCTGATGCCGATGATCAACGAGGCGGTCTATACGCTTTATGAAGGGGTCGGCAACGTCGAGTCGATCGACAGTTCGATGAAGCTGGGGGCCAACCATCCGATGGGCCCTCTGGAACTGGCGGATTTCATCGGTCTGGACACCTGTCTGGCGATCATGAACGTGCTGCATGATGGGCTGGCCGATACGAAATACCGCCCCTGCCCGCTGCTGACCAAATATGTCGAAGCCGGGTGGTTGGGCCGCAAAACGCAGCGCGGGTTCTATGATTACCGGGGCGAGACACCGGTACCGACGCGCTAAGCCGTAAGGGTGTTGGGGGCCCTGCCCCCATCGCGCCATTGGCGCGATTCCCCCGCGGGTATTTTTAAAAGGATGAAGATCAGTTGGTCAGCGCCAGAGTGTGGGCGCGGAGCCAAGCCATGAAGCCGCGCGGGTCGTCGGCCCAGCGGTCGACCTGTTCTTGGGCAAGCGGATGGCCGACGATCGGTCCTTGGGGCTTGTCGCAGGCGTGGGCGATTTCATGCAGCAACAACCCTTGGCGCAGCATCGGGCTGAGTTTGTTCGCGATCTGATAGGCGCGGCTGTTCTGACCGGGGAAGCGCATAGGGACCACCTGCGCACCAGAGCGGCGGATCATCTTGGCGGTGAAAACGTTCCATTCCGCCTCGACCGCGGGGCCCCACCAGCTTTCCGATGCGGCAACGACGCCGGAGGGGAATAGCGCCACAACGCCGCCGTCTTTGAGGTGGGCCATGGCTTTGGCGCGCATTTCAACGCCTTTACGCTGCGCATCCGGGTCGTGCGGGAAAGGCACCGGGATCATGTAGCTGCCGGCCACCTCGTCGATCGACGTGAGCAGCGACCGGGTGAGGATACGGTAGTCGGGGCGCACACGGCCGATGAGATCGGCGAAAATCATGCCGTCGACCATGCCGTGGGGGTGGTTCGCCACGACCACGACCGGCCCTTCTTTGGGGATGCGGTCAAGCTGCTCTTGCGGGGTGGTGAGATCGATGCCCATCGTGTCGAGTGCGGCGCGCCAGAAGGCTTGGCCCGAGGGGGTGCCGCGTTGCTCAAACTTGCGGATCAGGCGCAGGATTTTGAGCTTGCCTGTGAAAAGCTCCATCGCGGAGATCACACGCGCCTTCCATGGGTCATCGAAGGTCGAGGCATAAGACAGGCTGCGGCGGTCGTATTTGGTGAAGGTCACCGTACCGTTACCTGTCTGGGCCGATTTGGCCGCCTGCTTTTGCGCGTCATCCATGGGGTCGGAGGATCCTTTTTCCCGCCCGGCGGGCTTAGCACCCTTCGCCGAACTTATCCGCTACGAGGGCGGTCAAAGCGTCGGCCAAGGCATCGGCATCGGGGCCGGAAGTTTGGACATCAATCGAGGTGCCGCGGGAGGCGCCGAGCATCAACAGCCCCATGATACTGTCGCCTGAGGCCGACATGCCATCCTTGCTGACTTCGGCGCGGGCATCAAAAGCCTCGACCACTTCGACCAATTTGGCGGAGGCGCGCGCGTGCAGGCCTTTTTCGTTTACGATCTTTAAAGAAAATTCGGGCATGACGTACTGGGGCCTTCTAACCTGCGCTGACATTCTGGCTGTCGATATACTTCTTACCAGCTTCGAGTGCGGCACGCACGGCATCGGGCACATCCATATGCCGCGATTTGGCGAGTTTGATCAGCATTGGCAGGTTCGCGCCGTAGATGATCCGACGGTTTTCCGGGCGGCACGCCAAGAGGCTGAGGTTTGAGGGTGATCCGCCGAAAAGATCGGTGACGACCACAACGCCGGCGCCTTGGTCCACCGCATCGGCGGCGGTGCAGATCTCGCGTTCTTTGTCGGCGCGGTCGTGGTCGGCCTCGATCGCGATGGCGCGGACGCCGAATTGGGATCCCACGACATGTTCGATGGCGGCAAGATACTCTTGCGCCAGCCCCCCATGTGCGACGATGACGATCCCGATCACGGCTTATTTTCCTCACGATGCTGACGGTCCAGCTCACGGTGCCTAATTGACACCTGCCAGCCCTGCTCTGCAAGGCGCAAAGCGTGATCTTCCGCCATGGCGACGGAGCGGTGTTGCCCGCCCGTGCAGCCAAATGCGATGGAGATATGCGATTTGCCCTCTTCGCGGTAGGCGGGCAGTAAAAGCAGGCTAAGGTCGAGCACCTTGTCGGCGAATTCTGTGTAGCGTTTATCGCCTGCCACATGGGCCGCGACAGCTGCATCCCGCCCGTCGCCACTGCGCAATTCGGGCACCCAATAGGGGTTTCTAAGGAAACGGCAGTCATGCACCACATCGACGCCGCGCGGCAGGCCGCGTTTGTAGGAAAAGCTCTGCACCGAGACCGTGAGGTGGCGCTGGCCGCCGGGGGCGAACCACTGCTCCACCTCGGCGCGCAGCTCGTGGACGTTGAGCGTGGTCGTGTCGATCAACACATCGGCGCGGGCGCGGATCGGGTGTAGCAGCTCTTGCTCGCGGGTGATGCCGTCAACGGGGCGGTCGGCGGGGGCCAGCGGGTGGCGGCGGCGGGTTTCGGAAAATCGCTGCAACAGCACATCGGGCGCACAGTCGAGATAGAGTAGTTCCGCGCTCCACCCCTGCTCGGCCGACAGGCGGCCCATCAGTTCCAACACACCTTCGGTTGAGAAGTCGCGGTTGCGCGCGTCGATGCCCAAGGCCACCGACTGCGCATCGCCGGGACGGTCAAGCAGCGCGGGCAGCAAACGCAGCGGCAGATTGTCGATCGCCTCAAAGCCCGCATCCTCCAGCACGTTAAGCGCAGAGGAGCGTCCGGCGCCCGAAGGGCCGGTGACAAGGACCAACCGCCGAGTGGCGGGGTCTGTTGATGAGGTCTGACTGATCAATTCGGTTCTTTCACACCTGCTATATACAGATGAATTGCTGCCGCAAAATGAGCGCTATCGCATTTGTGAAAACAGGGCAACGTGACACCCTGTATCAGATGGCTGTGGCGCTCAGGAAAGCGCTGGTGTTCGGTATGGGCCAGATCGACGACAAGGCCCAAGGGCACGGGGCCGTGATCTTCGACCCGCAAGATGCCCACGTAACGCGCCTCGATCAGGCCGCGGATCGTGTCAGGAACGCTGGCGATCACCTGCTCGCCATGGCGGGTGACATCGGTTCGGTCATCTGCCACCAGCGTGGCGCCGAGGGCCATCAATTGCAAGGCAAGGGCCGATTTGCCCGCGCCGGAGGGGCCGAGGATCAGCACCCCACGCCCGTTGATCGCCACGCAGCTGGCGTGGAGGTTTTCGCGCTCGACTGTCATATCAGGCCCCGCGCCCGTGCTTTATGTAGGCAGCCCCACGACAAAACGCGCGCCGAGCGGTTCGGAGGTGATGTCGGCTTCGGTTGGGCGAATATTCTCGGCCCAGATCACGCCGCCGTGGGCTTCGACGATCTGTTTCGAAATCGCGAGGCCGAGACCTGAGTTATTGCCGAAATGCTCTTCCGGGCGCTGCGAATAGAAGCGTTTGAAAATCTTGCCAAGCGCCTGTTCGGGAATGCCGGGGCCGGTGTCCTCGACCACGATCAGCACGCGGTTGGCACGCTTGCGCGCCCAGACCCGGATCGCATCGCCATCTTCGCAAAAGGAGATCGCGTTTGTGATGAGGTTCACAAAAACCTGCGCCAAACGGGCCTCAAGCCCATGTACGGTGATCGGCGCGGCGGGCAGATCGGTGATAAAGTCAATGCCCTTGGATTTCGCATCCTCGCCCAGATACTGGCCCAGATTGCCCAGCATTTGCAGCAGGTCGAAGGGCTCTTCCTCTTCCTTAACCAGTTCGGAATCAAGCCGCGAAGCATTGGAGATGTCGCTGACCAGCCGGTCGAGGCGGCGCACGTCATGCTCAATCACATCCAGCAGCTTCTCGCGTTGGTCGTCGCGTTTGACCATGCGCAGGGTGCCGACAGCAGACCGCAGAGAGGCGAGCGGGTTCTTGATCTCATGGGCCACATCGGCGGCGAATTGTTCGTTACCGTCGATCCTGTTGTAAAGCGCCGAGACCATCCCGCGCAGTGCGCCTGACAGGCGGCCGATCTCGTCGGGGCGCGCGGTCAGGTCGGGGATGCGAATGCGGCCGGGGTTCATCTTGCGCGCATCCTTGTCGCGGCCAAGTTCGGCGGCAGTGGACAGTTCGGCCAGCGGGTTGGCAATGGTCGAGGCCAGCACGAGGCTGAGCCCGATAGAGACCAGTGTGGCGATGACGAACATCTGCAAAACGCGCTCACGTTCGCTGCGCACAAGACGGTCAATCTCTCCCGCCGCGCTGGCCACGGCGACCACGCCGACGGGGGTGTCGCCCTGCATGATGGGGGTCACAACGCTGAACAGCGTGCCTCCTTCGATGGCAAGCGTGCCTTCCAGCCGGGTGCCGCCAGTCACGCTGGTGCCGACCATGCCGCGCAACTGTTCTTCGAGCGGCGGGGAGGCGGTGACCTCATCCGTGCCGAAGGGGGCCGAGACCCGCTCCCAAAGCCAGTTCAACCCGTCGTTCAACAGTGTCCGCTCGCCCGCCTCGGAAGCGGCGAGGGCTTCGGCAACGGTGAGGCTGCCAGCGGTGCGGGCCACCAGCGTTTCCGCCGGGTCATAGACGAAAACTTCGATGCCGCCGCGCAGGTCCAGCCCCTCAAGCGTGGCGGCCACGTCGACACCGTCGCCGGTGGTCAGGTTCACAGGTGCGCCTGCGGGAAGCTGCGCTTCGATCACATCGGCGATCAGCTCCGTCTCGGACACCAGCGCCGCGGCGCGTTGTAGCGCCAGACTGTCGCGCGAGGAATTGAGGTAGAGGATCCCCGCCACCAGAACGCTGAGCGCGATGAGATTAAAGGTAATGATCTTGCGTGTCAGCGGCGAGGAGCGGAGCGAGAACAGCCCCCGCCGTTCGCGCTTGACCCGAATTTCATCCGGCGCGGCACTGTCAGGAGTGACCCAATCGTCCCCCAGTACAACATCACCGTCCCTGCCAGCAGTCATGTCCCGCACAAGCTTCCTTTCGACCCGCGTTAAGCGCCGGGTTTACTCTTCGTTATATCTATAGCCGATGCCGTAAAGCGTCTCGATCGCCGAGAATTCATCATCCGCGCTGCGCATCTTTTTGCGCAGGCGCTTGATGTGGCTATCGATCGTCCGGTCATCCACATAGACCTGATCGTCATAGGCCACGTCCATCAGTTGGTCGCGCGACTTCACGAAACCGGGGCGCTGTGCGAGAGCCTGCAACAGCAGGAATTCGGTCACGGTCAGAGACACGTCCTTGCCCTTCCAGCTGACCGCGTGGCGTAACGGGTCCATCCGCAGATCGCCACGTTCCATCACTTTGGTCTCTTCGGTATCGCCCACCTCATTCGTCTCTACCGCGTCCTGGCGGCGCAGAAGGGCGCGAATACGCTCGACCAGCAGGCGCTGGCTGAACGGCTTTTTGACGTAGTCATCGGCCCCCATGCGCAGGCCCAGCACCTCGTCGATCTCATCATCCTTGGAGGTCAAAAAGATCACCGGCATCGCGGTTTTCTGACGCAAACGTTGCAGCAGATCCATGCCGTCCATGCGGGGCATCTTGATGTCCAGCACTGCCATATCCGGCAGTTTCTTGTTGAAGGCGTCCAACGCGGCTTGGCCATCGTTGTAGGTCTCCACTTCGAAGCCTTCAGCTTCAAGAGTCATCGAAACAGATGTCAGGATGTTCCTGTCATCGTCTACCAATGCAATCTTTGACATTGCCTGCTTCCTTATGCTGCTCAATTCGTTCTTATTTTTGGAGTCAGTGATCTCCAATATTACAGATCGAATCAATCCTTAAGTGCGAATCGTGCCTTTGAGATGCACCAATTCGGTCATAATTTGGTTAGGAATGGCTAAATTGCCGCACTTTAATTACTCTCACCCAAGAGAAGACTAGGGCGGTGCGCATCGCTTTGGGCCGGGATCTAAGCGCTTCGAAACAAAGTTTTACATGATGGCGCTAACTGTGACAAAGCTGCCTGTTCAACCTGAAAACGCCCGTGTTAAGAGGCTCTCAAGGCCCCCGATGCCCAGGGCAATTGCGCCCGCTCGGACACGTACTGCGCTGCTCACGCGCTACCACAGGAGACATCATATGACATTTGGACGGGTAAACCCGCAGTTCAGCCTCGAAGATCAACAGATCAGCGGGCTCGGCGATGTCTATTACAACCTGACCGAGCCTGCGCTGGTCGAGGCGGCATTGAAACGGGGCGAAGGCAGCCTCGGCAAAGGCGGTGCCTTTCTGGTGACCACCGGCAAGTTCACAGGCCGGTCGCCCAAAGATAAACATGTGGTCAAAACCGACAGCGTGGCCGACAGCATCTGGTGGGAAAACAACGCCGAGATGTCGCCCGAAGGGTTTGACGCGCTCTATCAAGACATGATCGCTCACATGCAAGGCAATGACTACTTCGTCCAAGACCTCGTTGGCGGTGCCGACCCCAAGCACGCGATCAACGTGCGGATGGTGACGGAACTGGCATGGCACGGCCTCTTTATCCGCACCATGCTGCGCCGCCCCGATGCCGAAGCGCTGCAGGACTTCACCGCCGATTTCACCGTGATCAACTGCCCCAGCTTCCAGGCCGATCCGGCCAAGCACAACTGCCGCAGCGAGACTGTGATCGCGATGAACTTCGACCGCAAGATGATCCTCATCGGCGGCACCGAATACGCGGGCGAGAACAAGAAGTCGGTTTTCACCCTGCTGAACTACCTGCTGCCGGAAAAGGGCATCATGCCGATGCACTGCTCGGCCAACCATGCCACCGGAAACCCCGTTGATACGGCCGTTTTCTTTGGTCTGTCGGGCACCGGCAAAACCACCCTCTCGGCTGACCCTGAGCGCACGTTGATCGGCGACGATGAGCACGGCTGGTCCGACAACGGCACCTTCAACTTCGAAGGCGGCTGCTATGCCAAGACCATCAACCTCAACCCCGAGGCAGAGCCGGAAATCTACGCGACGACCTCCAAGTTCGGCACGGTGATCGAGAATATGGTCTTTGACCCCGATACCTTCGAGCTGGACTTCGACGACGACTCGCTCACGGCCAACATGCGCGCCGCCTACCCGCTGCACTATATCTCCAACGCCAGCGAGAAGGCCGTCGGGGGCCACCCCAAGAACATCATCATGCTGACCTGCGATGCCTTCGGTGTGTTGCCTCCGATTGCGCGGCTCAGCCCGGCGCAGGCGATGTACCACTTCCTGTCGGGCTTCACCTCCAAGGTGGCGGGCACCGAGCGTGGTGTGACCGAGCCTGAGCCCACATTCTCCACCTGTTTCGGCGCGCCCTTCATGCCGCGCCGCCCCGAGGTCTACGGCAACCTCCTGCGCGAGAAGATCGCCCAGCATGGTGCCACCTGCTGGCTGGTCAACACCGGCTGGACCGGCGGCGCCTACGGCACCGGCTCGCGGATGCCGATCAAAGCCACCCGCGCTTTGCTGAGTGCCGCGCTTGAGGGGCGTCTGGCAGAGGCTGAATACCGCAAAGACCCGAACTTTGGCTTCGACGTTCCGGTTTCGGTCAACGGCGTCGCCGACATCCTGCTCGACCCGCGCCGCACATGGGACGATCCGGAATCCTATGACCGTCAGGCGGCCAAACTGGTCAAGATGTTCTCGGACAACTTTGAACAATACCTGCCCTATATCGACGACGATGTGAAAGCCGCAGCGATCAGCTAAGCCTTTGCGTTAGCATCCAAAACAGAAAGGGCCGCCTTGATGGGCGGCCCTTTTTGCATCTTGCCCTCAATGTTCGTCAGCCTGCGAATGTTACCTTTGCGTCCAAAGGCATCTCGCGCAGGAAGCTGTCATCAACACCGGCGATATTCACTGAGGTCGACCGGTCCACCGCCGCGATCAGGGCAAAGCTTTTGTCCGGATACCGCCCGGCCATCAGCAGGCGTTTGTAGGCCAAGGGCACCGGCTCGCCACCCTCTTCGCGTGGGATTTGGGTAACCACCTCGTCCAACCGAACGCCACAGGTCGCCTCCACCTCTCGAAAGGGGAAGTTCAGCATATTCTCAAACTCGGGCCCGCCCGGAAACAGCTTCAGTGGCCGTCCGATGCTGCTGCGCGCGTTGGTCCAGCCCCACCACTGCGTGTAGAACGATTTCTCCCCCACTTCGGTACAGATCCATCCATTGGGCGAGTCGCGATACACCAGCACATAGGGGCGCATGGCGCGAAAGGCTTCGCTCTCCAACTCTCCCCGGCTCATGCACCACGCCTGAAGCGCGGCCTGCATCATCGCTGAGCCCCCATCCCAGATCAGTGACAAGGGCTGCTGCTGCTGGTGAAAACTCCATCCGTTCGGCTCTTCGTGCGAAAGGCGCAGCATCCCGTCGGCGTGGCGCGTCTTGCCATCCAGCCACAGCTTGCCCCGGTCAATGATATCGCGCGCTTCGGGCAAGGCCTCCACGCCAGCCTTAGTCAGGGAATAGCGCCGGTTCTCAATGGTGAACAGCGGCGCGCCCATCGCCTCTTCCAATTGCTGGATATGCCGCCGAACCGTTTGCCGCGTGCTTGCCAGTTGAGCGACCGCATGGCTGAGGTTCAGCGTTTGTGCCAAGGTCACGAATGAGCGTATCATCTCGAACAAAAGGGCCGGCGCAGGGTCCTTTTGCGGGGTCGGGGGCACGGGTGCGACCGGCTCAATATCGGACATATGTTGGTTCATAGGCAATGGATGGTACATGAATCATCCGGTAACGCAACATAATCCATCCAGCCAAGGTAAATCGGTTAACCCAAAGGGGCCATATCTAGGCAATTGATCCTCAACACATTGCGGGTAGTGAATGTATTGTACTCAACCTGAGGTATTGAACTATGTCCCACCCTGTAGACGTTCACGTCGGTCGCCGACTCAAGCAGGCCCGCACCCTGCGAAGGCAATCCCAGACCGATGTGGCGCGTGAACTCAAGCTGTCGTTTCAGCAGATCCAGAAGTATGAAATCGGCTCCAACCGGATTGCCGCCAGCCGCCTGCATGAGCTTGCCCGGATACTGAATGTGACCCCCGGCTATTTCTTCGAAGGGCTGGATGACGACCACCCCGAGAACAGCAATGACCCCCACCTTGAGATCGTGAATGCCATCGGCTCCATCAAGGACGATGCGGTAAAGGCCCGAATTCTAACGTTTATTGAGGACGTCTCTGGCGTCACGGTGTCGCGCAAAAGCTGATCGCGGCTCTCTGTCCACGCTAACTACGGCCTCGGCCACGCGGCTTGCAACAGCTTCACGGCAGCACGCAACCCCGCGGCAACCTGATGCGCGCACGCTTTAAGGGCCGGTCCTCGCAACCGGCGTCTCCCACCTTTACGCGACCAGGGTTTCCGCTTTCTTAAGATCGACAGAAACCAACTGGCTGACCCCCTGCTCCGCCATGGTCACCCCAAAGAGCCGGTCCATCCGAGCCATCGTCACCGCATGGTGCGTGATGATCAGGAACCGCGTATCGGTCTGACGGCACATCTCATCCAACAGATCGCAGAACCTGGTCACATTTGCGTCATCAAGCGGCGCGTCGACCTCGTCCAGCACACAGATCGGCGCCGGATTGGCCAAGAACACGGCAAAGATCAGCGCCATCGCGGTCAAGGTCTGCTCCCCGCCCGACAGCAGGCTCAGGGTGCTCAGCTTCTTGCCCGGCGGTTGGCACAGGATCTCCAACCCGGCTTCCAATGGATCATCGCTTTCGACCATCACGAGGTTCGCCTCGCCGCCACCAAAGAGGTGGGTAAACAGCATAGAGAAGTTCGCGTTCACCTGTTCAAAGGCCGTCAGCAGCCGCTCCCGCCCCTCGCGGTTGAGGCCCGCGATCCCGCTGCGCAGGGTCTTGATTGCCTCTTCCAAATCGGCCTTCTCGGTCAGCAGCGCGCCGTGCTCTTCGCGTATCTCTTTGGCGTCATCCTCGGCGCGCAGGTTCACCGCGCCCAAGGAATCCCGCTGCCTTTTGTAACGGTTTACGTCCTCTTCCAGCGCGTCCACGGGCGGGGTCTGATCCGCCTCGATGTCCAGCGCATCGCGCAGGGCCTCGGGCGTGACTTGCCGTTCGTCCTGAATACGGTCCGCCGCATGGGTCACCGTCTCACGCGCGGCATCGCTGCGCGCCTCGGCCCGGGCGCGGGCTTCCCGCGCGTCCGAGGCCTGCCGTTCCGCGTCGCGTTCGGCATCCGTCGCCGCCTTCAGCGCAGCTTCGGCGGCGGCCAGCGTGTCGGTCGCATGGGTGCGTCGCGTTTCGGCGGCAGTGATCGCACCTGACAATTCTTCCCGCTTCGCCGCGATTTCCGCCGGCACGGCACCCGCCTCGGCCAACTCCGCCTCGGAGGCGGCTTTGCGCTCGACCAATTCGGCGGTGCGCTTGCCCGCTGTCTCCAACCGGTGCCGCCAGCCGCTGACCTCTTTCGAGACCTCTTGCACCCGGCGTCTGCGGGCTTCGCCCTCGCGGCGCAATTCGTCATGGGCCGACCGGCGCGACATCATCGTGATCCGGGACGCTTCGACCGTCATGCGGATATCGTCGACAGTCGCACGGGCAGCGGCAAGATCGTCCAACCCCGCCAAGGTACGTTCGGCGTCCATCACTTCGGCCCGGGCGGTAATCGCGGCCTCCTCATGGCGCTTCACGGCAAGGCCAAGGGATTCCAGACGGCTTTGAGCAAGGTTGCGATCCGCCTCCGCCCGGCTCAGGGCGCGCCCCGCTTCGGCCACCTGTCGATCCGCGTCGCGCCGCGCTTCGCGGGCACGTTTGTCGGCCTCGGCCTGCTCGGCCAACTGCTGCTGCAGGGTTTCATGCGCGGCCCGTGCCGCATCGGCACGTTCGCTCACCTGTTCCAGCGCCTGTTTCAGAACTTCCAACCGGTTCAACTGCTGCAGGCGCAGGGCCGCAGCCGATGGCGCATCCTCGGCCATGGCTCGGAACCCGTCCCACCGCCAAAGATCACCCTCTGCCGAGACCAGCCGTTGCCCGGGCAGCAACTGCGCCTGAAGCCGCGCGCCCGCCTCAGGATCCACCAGCCCAATCTGGCTCATGCGGCGTTCCAGCACCTTCGGAACCGTGACATGCTGCGTCAGCGGCGTCGTCCCTTCGGGCAACGGCTGCGCCTCTGGGTAGCCCGGCAAGATCGACCAGCCGGAGGGCCGATCGGTAGCAACTTCTGGCGCGCGCAGGTCATCGGCCAAAGCCGCGCCGAGCGCCTTTTCAAACCCATGTTCGACCTGCAACCGGTCGAGGATCTGCCCGCCTTCCGCCGTGTCGCGTTCGACCAGCTTTGCCAGCGCGCCAACCTCTGCGCGCAGCGCATTGGCCTCGCCCTCGGCCTCGGACCGCTCTGCACGGGCATCGGCTTCGCGCGACTGCGTGTCGGCGCGGGTTTCTTCCGCAGCCAAAAGAGCCGCATCTGCCGCGGCTGAGGCACTAACGGCGCTCGCCTCGGCCTGCTGGGCCGCTGCGAAATCCACACCAGCTTTGTCGAGGGTCGCTTGGCTCTGAGCGACTGCATCGCGGGCCTTGCGGGCTTCGGCTTCCGACTTCTCCAGCGTTTTGCGGCTGTCCTGAAGCAGACGTTCGGCCGAGCTGTGCCGCGCCGCCAGACGGGCGACATCTTCGGTCTGCTGGGAAAGGTCCGCCTCGCGGGTCTGCAAGACTTCCGCCGCCTCGCGCGCGGCCTCTGCCGCCGCCTCAAGGGCGCTGTCGTGCCCCTCATCGGCTGTGGCAAGCTCGGACGCTTCCCTTTCGAGGCGCTCGATCGTTTCTTCCGCGTCGCGGTTCAGCCCGCCTTCCCGCTCGATATCGCGGGTCAACTGGGTGATGCGACTGGTCAGGGTGTCGATCAATGACGCGGCACGGGTTTCTTGATCGGCCAGCGTGTCGCGCTGTGTGGTCAGACGTTGCAGAATCGCGGTCGCAATCGCTTCTTCCTCGCGTAAGGCGGGCAAGGCGGCCTCGGCCTCCTCACGCCCTTCGGCCACGCGCCGCACCTGCGCTTCGGCCTCTGCCGTTGCGGCAACACGGGCGCGCAGGTCATCCTCGGCCTTGCCGCGCGCCTCGTCTGCTTCGCGCCAGCGGCGGTAGAGCAACAAGCCCTCGGCGCGGCGCAGTGCTTCGCCAATCTCGCGGTACTTCGCGGCCTGCCGCGCTTGCCGGGCCAGCGTGGCCAATTGAGCGGCCAATTGTTCAACCACATCATCAACACGCGCGAGGTTCTGTTCGGCCCCGTTAAGTTTCAATTCGGCCTCATGGCGGCGCTGGTAGAGCCCCGAGATCCCAGCGGCCTCTTCCAGAATGCGGCGGCGACTTTTCGGCTTGGCGTTGATCAGCTCTGCAATCTGCCCTTGCCGGACCAGCGCCGGGCTATGCGCCCCGGTGGAGGCATCGGCGAAGAGCATCTGCACATCCCGCGCCCGGACATCCTTGCCGTTCACCTTGTAGGCGCTGCCGACATCGCGGGTGATGCGGCGCACGATCTCAAGCGCGTCTTGTTCGTTAAAGCCCGCAGGCGCCAGCCGGTCGCTGTTGTCGAGATGCAGCGCCACTTCGGCAAAGTTACGCGCCGGGCGCGAGGCGGCCCCGGCAAAGATCACGTCTTCCATGCCGCCGCCCCGCATGGCGGTCGGGCGGTTTTCGCCCATGACCCACCGCAAGGCTTCGAGCAGGTTGGATTTGCCACAGCCGTTCGGCCCCACGACCCCGGTCAGCCCGTCTGAAATGACGAGGTCCGTCGGGTCCACGAAGCTTTTGAAGCCGGTTAATCTGAGTTTGGAAAAACGCAAGTTTGCCCTGCCGTGATTGATTCTTGCCTGAGCGGCGAACTTGCCGTTTGGCACGGGTCCGAGTCAATCAAAAGCCCCAAGGGACAGGGGGCGGTCGGCGGTTATCCACAAGATATTGTCGTCTCTCGGCCATTTCCGAGACTGGCCTCCGCCAGCCCCGCCGGATCGGCGCGTGTCGTCATTCTGACGCCGTCCAAGTCACAGCCCGGTGTTCCGCCTCAACCACAGCAAGCGCCCTCTAGTCGCAATCCAACACGCCAACGGCCAGCGCCTGATCGCCCAAGACCTCTTTCACCTCGCAGCCGCTCGCCTGTGCCATCGCACGCCCCGCCCGCCCGCGGATGGGGCCAAAGCGCGGCGCGTATTGGGTGTTCACCCGCACCGCTTCCGCCCGCTCCCCCGAATGCGCACATCGAACACCGAACCCTCCACGGTGATGCGTTGGGCCGGAAGGCCCCTGAAGTCCCGACTAGGCGCGGTACAAGCCGCAAGGCCGATCACCACCGCAATGATAAGAAGCAAACGCATGGTTTGAGCCTGTCGCGGTTGGGTTAATAAAAGCCTAACGCAAAGAAAAAGCCCCGGCGAAACCGGGGCTTTCAAAATTCGATGGGGCGCTGGCTTAGTGCAGCTTGGCTTCGACTTGGGCGATGCCATCGTCGATCAGCTTGTTACCCTGTGCAGCGGTCATCTGCTTGGCGATCACATCGCGCGCAGCGGCCACAGCGATCGTCACGGCTTGGTCGCGGACTTCCTTCACAGCGGCGGCCTCGGCCGAGCTGATCTGGTCCTTCGCGGCGGCCATGCGACGGTCAAGCGATTTGGCCATATCCGCCCGTGCCTGTTCGGCAGCAAGACGGGCATCTTCCTTGGCGGAAGACACGATGCGGTCCGCTTGATCCTGCACCTCTTTCTGCTTGCGCTCATAGGAGGCGAGCAAAGTTTGCGCTTCTTCACGCAGGGCGCGGGCTTCTTCCAGCTCGGTCTTGATGCCATCGGCACGTTTATCGAGCATGCCGATCAGCAGCGTCGGAACCTTGAAGTAGATCAGGATCCCGAGGAACAGCAGGAACGCCAGCAACACGATGAAATCGGTGTTGCGCAGCGAAAAGAAAGGCCCCGTGGCGGCAAGCGCTGGCGAAGCCGCAAGACCGGCGAGCAGGGTCGAAAGTGTCAGGCGCATGGATTTGGTCATGGCTTATCCTTTCATCCGCGCGTCGACGGCGGCATCAACGGTTGCAGCATCTGCCGTGCCACCAAGGGCAGCGACGAGCGCTTCTGCGGTGTCCTTGGCAACGGCTTGTACGTTGTCCATGGCGCCCGCGCGAATTTCGGCGATGGCTTTTTCCGATTCCGCCACTTGCGCGGAAATCTCGGCATCGGCCTTGGCCATTTCGGCATCCAAATCAGCCTGCATGTCCGCTTTGGCTTGGGCCACGATCTGCTGTGCCTCGGCACGGGCGTCGATCAGGGCCTTGTCATAGGCGGCTTCGGCTTCCTGTGCCTTGACTTTAAGGTCTTCGGCAGCCGCGATGTCATTGGTGATGGTCCCTTGGCGTTCAGCCAAAACCGCACCGATGCGAGGCAGAGCCACGCGCGACAGGATCAGGTAGGTGGCGATCAGCGCGAGGATCAGCCAGAAAATCTGGTTGCCCCAGTGATCGAAGTTCAGCTGCGGCATGCCCGGCGTTACGGCAGCATGGGTCGCAATGCCGGTCGCGTCGGCCAGCCCGTCGCTGGTTGTTACAGTTGCCATCGTGGCTTCTCCTTGGAAACTTTGCCGTTACAGCCGGGCAGACACGGCGATGCGCGCCTGCCCGCTCGTAAGGATTACAGTTCCGAGAGCTTAGACAGCGAACATCAGCAGCAGAGCGACGAGGAACGAGAAGATCCCCAGAGCTTCTGCAAACGCGATGCCGATGAACAGGGTCGCTGTCTGGCTTGCGGCTGCCGACGGGTTGCGCAGAGCGCCGGACAGGAAGTTGGCGGCAACGTTGCCGACACCCAGGGCTGCGATGCCCGTGCCGAGACCTGCAATGCCTGCGCCGATATGTGCGAGTTGACCTTCCATGGGGGTATCTCCTTACGATTGGAAGTTAAAACTTTGACGGGAAGCCCCGCCGTTGTTGGGGTTGTTAGTGTGCGGGGTGCAGCGCGTCCTTGAGGTACACGCATGTCAGGATGGTAAAGACATAGGCCTGGATAAAGGCCACCAGCACTTCGAGACCGTACATCGCGGTAATCGCGAGCACCGACACCGGAGAGATCACTGCGATGGCAGCGAAACCGGCGAAAACTTTGATAACCGCGTGGCCCGCCATGACGTTACCCGCCAGACGAATGGAGTGGCTAACCGGGCGCACGAAGTAGCTGATCAATTCGATGATCGCCAGCACCGGGCGCAGCGCCAGAGGGGCCGAAGACACCCAGAAGAGGCTCAGGAATGCCGCGCCGTTCTTGACGAAGCCCACGACGGTCACGGTGATGAACACGGCCAGCGCCAGCACCACGGTCACCGAGAAATGCGCGGTGGGGGTAAAGGCTGTCGGGATCAGACCAAGGAAGTTCGCCATGACGATGAACATGAACAGGGTCATGATATAGGGGAAGAACTTCAGCCCTTCTTTGCCGCAGATGTCTTCGACCATCTTGTGGATGAAGCCGTAAGCCAGTTCTGCAACCGATTGCATCCGGCCCGGAACGACCGAGCGGCGCGCGCTGCCCAGAACGAGCATCGCGAAGGTGGCCAGAACCGCCAGCGCCATCCAGAAGGTGGCGTTGGTGATGGTGTACCAAGCAACGGAAGCATCGTCGCTGAAAAGCGGCGATACGATGAACTGGTCCATCGGGTGGAATTCCAGACCGCCTGCTGCGGCACCGTCTATCTCTGTTGCCATCTCAGGCTCCCTCGTCCTTGCCCGAATGGGGCGTATCCTGTTCGGCCGGTTCGGCCTGTTGTTTGCTCTGGATTTCCTCAGCGGTGCGGAGCATCGTCTTCACCCCCGCCGCAAGGCCCAGCATTACAAATAGCACCATGAAAATGGGCAGCGTGCCAAAAAGCACATCAAGCCCGTATCCGATGCCGAAACCGATCCCAAGACCGGCCACAAGTTCGATCACCATCCGCCATGCCATATTGGCCTGAGAATAATGCTCATCCGCTCGGGGCTTGGGTGCGCCGCGTTGTTTCGCAGCCGCCAGTTTGGCCTCAAGCTGCTCCATCTGCTGCCGTTGGTCCGGGCTGGTCACACCAAAATCCCCTTAGGAATATCTGCTGCGGTGCTACTGTCAGGGCGGGTTAGAGTCAACAACCTTGGGCGTAGCAGGTTTTCGCGCCTTTACAGTAGGTTAGCCGGAGCGAGACGGTGGCACCCTTGAAACAGCGCAAGCAAATCCCAGTGAAACCGCGCCGGATGCTTATTCAACCCGGTGGTTAAGTTAGCCGCAATGGCCGCTTTCCCACCCCCGCGCCCCGCGCTATGCAGGCACATGACCCAAGACCTAGATCAGGTGTTTGCCGCCCTTGCGGACCCCACCCGCCGCGCCATCCTCGCGATGCTGCTGGAGGATGATATGGCCGTGACCGACGTGGCCGAGCCGTTCGAGATGTCGCTGGCCGCGATCTCGAAACATCTGGGCGTGCTGACGGCGGCAGGGCTGATCAGTCAGGAAAAGCGGGGCCGTGTGAAGTGGTGCAAACTGGAACCGGATGCCTTGCGGAATGCGTCGGTCTGGATGCAGGGGTTCGGGCAGTTTGAGCCGGTGAACCTTGATGCCTTCGAGCGATTTTTGGAAATCGAACTGCCTGAGACTGCGGAAGGCGTGACGCGCTCAGGGTCTGAGTAGAGTGAGAGTGATCCCCCCTTGCCACGAGGTAAATAAGACAAGGGGAGGATCAATCGACGGTCAGATGACGCCGAATGCAAAACGCAAAATAGCCAATACCACTACGATCAACCCGATCAGGTAAATAATACTACGCATGGTTGTGTCCTTCACTTTGATTTCACGCCCCAACGCGGGATCACGCGGTCCGGTTCCATCAAATCTGCATCTTTTTGAATTTTTGTGATTTTTCCGCGCTGTCGTCGCGGAGCAGCAGGTAAAGCGCCAGAATGGTCAGTAGGACGCCACCCCAAATCAGCCCGCCCGGCAGGGCATTGCCAAAACCCAACTCCCACAGGATCACCCAGCTTGGCGTAAGATAGGTATAGGCCATCACTTTCGCCGAGGGCAGCCGCAGCGCCGCGAATTGCAACAGAACCACCGTGGCCGCCGTGGCAAAGACCGCAACGTATAGGATAGTGATCCAGACCAAGGGCCGAAGCGCACCCCAGTCCGTCGCGCGGATATCCTGCCAGCCGTACAGCCCCAACAGCACCGTTCCCGCCAGCAAGGTGCCAAAGGTGAACATCACCGCGCTCTCGCCTCGGTTCAGCCGCCGCACCATGGGCGTATAAAGTGCGTGACTGATGCAGCCGACGAAATAGATCGCCTCCCCCGGCCGATGTCGAACGCCAACAGCGCCGCGAGGTCGCCGCGAAAGATCACCCACAGCGCCCCGGCCCCGCCGATCGTCAATGCCAGCGCCATGCGCGGCGTCATGATCTGCCGCACCAATGCCCATGCAAAGCCCGCCGCCATGACCGGGACAAGGGTAAAGACCGCCGCCGCAGCCACCGGCGGCGCGGTCTTCAGCCCTTCGAACATCAACACGAAATAGAGCGTAAAGAGCCCCGCCAACACGAAATAGCGCCAAGGTGCTGCAAAGCCTGCCCGCTTGATATCGCCCCGCCCCCACGCCAGCGCGCCGACCAATACCGCCGCCAAGGCGAACCGAACGGCATTGAGAGCCGTGGGCGTGATCTCATTCGCCACCTGCGCCCCGAGCGAGAATGACCCCGCCACCAGCGCCGAGAAACAGAGCATCGCCAGATGCCCCTGCGCCGAAGCGCTTATTCGGGACATGTGACCGCATCCTCGGCATGTTCCTTCAGGAACCGCAGCACCGCCTGCACCTTACTGGTCCGGTGCAGATCAACATGGGTGACCAACCACAGAGCACTGCTCCAATCCGGGCGCGGGGCATGAATCTCAACCAACTGCGGATCGTTGCGCCCCATGGCGGCGGGCAGCCCACCGATCCCCGCCCCGGCCCGCAAGGCGGCCTCCATCGCCGCGCCGCTGGTGCTGCGCCACGTCACGCTTTCCTCTGGCACCGTGGCCCAGAGCCACTTGTGATAGGGCGCGCGGCTATCGCGGTTATCGGCTGCGATGAAGCGGTGCTTGTGGTAGTCCTCCGGCCCCTGCGGAATGCCGAATTGCGCCACGTAATCCCGGCTCGCATAGGCCCCGACCGCCAGTTGGGCGTAGGGCTGCACCACATTGTCGGGCTGGTCCGGCGCGGCCCCGGCGCGGATGGCGACATGCGCCTCACCATACTCCAGCCGGAACAGGCGATCCCCGATTAGGTAACGCACGACCAACTCAGGGTTCTGGCGCTGAAATTCGCTTAGCAATGGCGCCAGTTGCGGGGCAAGGAAATCAAGCGACGTGATCACCAATTCGCCTGACACGTCACTGCCGCGCCCCTTGATCCGCCCGGCCAATTGGCTGAACTGATCATCCGTGGCCCGCGCCACCCGCAGCAGATCCTCGCCCGCCTCGGTCGCCGTATAGCCGCGCGCGTGACGCTGGAACAACTTCACGCCAAGCCGCCCCTCTAAGGCATCGATATGGCGGATAACGGTGGCATGATGCACGCCCAACACCTCTGCCGCGCCGCTGACGGTGCCAAGCTGCGCGACCTGATAGGCCGTCCTGATCTCATCCCAATTGTCCATGGTTCACCCTGCCTTCCTGACTTGTGCATTTACGAACATGGTCACGCTCATTCTGGCAGTTGCGTTCGGGAGCACAATGCCCAATTCCATGTCATCAGATTGACCCTTGGAACAAGGAGCCGCCAAATGGCCACCCTGCGTATCGAAACATCCGTGAACCGCGAGAACTCTGTCACCCGTAAGCTGACAGACCGCATCATCTCCACCCTCGGCGACAGTGACGTTGTTACCCGCGACATCGCCACCGAGCCCCTGCCGCTGATCGATTCCACGTGGGCCAGCGCCCGCGTGAAACCCGTCGATGAGCGCAGCACCTTGGATCAAGAAGCCCTCGCCCTCTCCGACGCGCTGGTCGCCGAAGTCCAAGCCGCCGACACCATCGTCATCAGCGCCCCGATCTACAACTTCACCATCCCCGCGTCTTTGAAAGCGTGGATTGACCTGATCGCCCGCGTCGGCGTGACCTTTAACTACACGGCAGAAGGCCCCGTCGGCTTGCTGGAAAACAAGCGCGTGATCGTCGCCTTCGCCTCTGGTGGCACCGGCATCGATTCCGCCGCCGATTTCGCCAGCGGCTATCTGCGCTTCGTGCTGGGTTTCTTGGGCATCACCGATGTGACCTTCGTCGCAGCGGACCAATTGGCCGTTGACGCCGAAGGCACCATCGCCCGCGCCAACGCCCAGATCGACGCGCTGCGCGACGCGGCCTAAGCAGCCTCGCGCTCAGAAACAGCCGCGTCCCATCACCGGGGCGCGGCTTTTGCATGGCGGTACTTTGCCGCCCGCCCTGCCCGGCTTGACTCGCGCCGCGCCAGCGCGTAAACGCCCCTCAATCTCCGGAAGCATTGCCTTCCGGTCCCGGCATGGCGTCGGGATCGCCCCCAGTCAGCGCGTTGCGCCCACTGGGGCATTTGTGCATTTTCGCGCGCGTCCTTAAGTAGGGGCAAGTGCAACCGACCCGAAAGGCCCTGTGCCCATGTTTGAAAATCTCAGCGAACGGCTCTCTGGTGTCTTTGACCGCCTGACCAAACAAGGCGCGCTCAGCGACGAAGATGTCAAAACCGCCCTGCGTGAAGTGCGCGTCGCCCTGCTGGAGGCTGACGTTTCGCTGCCCGTGGCGCGTGATTTTGTCAAAGCGGTGCAGGACAAGGCGACCGGCCAAGCGGTGACCAAATCGGTCACGCCCGGCCAGCAGGTCGTCAAGATCGTCCATGACGCGCTGATCGACGTGCTGAAAGGCGAAGGCGAGCCCGGCGCGCTGAAAATCGACAGCCCGCCCGCCCCGATCCTGATGGTCGGTCTGCAGGGCGGCGGTAAAACCACCTCCACCGCGAAGCTCGCCAAACGCTTGAAGGAGCGTGACGGCAAGCGTGTGCTGATGGCCTCGCTCGACGTGAACCGCCCCGCGGCGATGGAGCAGCTTGCCATCCTCGGCACGCAGATCGGCGTCGACACGCTGCCGATCGTCAAAGGCGAAAGCCCCGTGCAAATCGCCAAACGCGCCAAGACGCAGGCGGGTTTGGGCGGCTATGACGTCTATATGCTCGACACCGCAGGCCGCCTGTCCATCGACGAAGAGTTGATGCAGCAGGTCAAAGCCGTGCGCGACGTGGCCAATCCACGTGAAACATTGCTGGTCGTCGACGGCCTGACCGGCCAAGACGCCGTGCACACCGCTGAGAACTTTGACGAGCGTATCGGCATCACCGGTGTCGTCCTGACCCGGATGGACGGCGATGGCCGTGGCGGTGCGGCGCTCTCGATGCGTGCCGTGACGGGCAAGCCGATCAAATTCGTCGGTCTGGGCGAAAAGATGGACGCGCTCGAAACCTTCGAGCCTGAGCGCATCGCGGGCCGCATCCTTGGCATGGGCGATATCGTCGCGCTGGTCGAGAAGGCCCAAGAAACCATCGAGGCCGAACAGGCCGAGAAGATGATGAAGCGCATGGCCAAAGGTCAGTTCAACATGAACGACCTCAAGATGCAGCTTGAACAGATGATCAAGATGGGCGGCATGCAGGGCATGATGGGCATGATGCCCGGCATGGGGAAAATGGCGAAACAGGTCGAAGACGCTGGTTTTGACGATAAGATCCTCAAGCAGCAGATCGCCCTCATTCAGTCGATGACCAAGAAAGAGCGCGCCAACCCTGCCCTGCTGCAAGCCAGCCGCAAAAAGCGCATCGCACGCGGTGCCGGCATGGAGGTCTCTGACCTCAACAAGCTGATGAAGATGCACCGCCAGATGTCCGACATGATGAAAAAGATGGGCAAAATGGGCAAAGGCGGCATGCTCAAGCAGGCCATGAAAGGCATGATGGGCAAAGGCGGTATGCCCGGCGGCATGGACCCAAGCCAGATGGACCCCAAGGCACTCGAAGCGGCGGCCAAGCAGATGGGCGGCAAGCTGCCCGGCGGTCTGGGCGGCATGGGCGGCGGCGGCATGGGCCTGCCCGGCGGCCTCAGCGGTTTCGGGAAGAAGAAATGACCGACACCACCACAGATACCGCCAGCCGCGCCGCCGAGCTGTTGAAGGGGCACCGCGCCTCGATCGACCGGCTCGATGCGATCCTCGTCTATACCTTGGGCGAGCGGTTCAAACACACACAGGCCGTGGGGAAACTCAAGGCCACACACGACCTTCCCCCGTCCGATCCAGCCCGCGAAGCGGCCCAGATCGCACGGCTCGAAGATTTGGCGAAAGAGGCCGACCTCGACCCCGAATTCGCCAAGAAGTTCCTGAACTTCATCATCGCTGAAGTCATTCAGCACCATAAAAGCCACCAATCGTAAGGCGGGGGTCACCCCCACCCTGCACACCAACTCAAAGGACTACTCATCATGGCCATGAAAATTCGTCTCGCCCGCGGCGGCTCCAAAAAGCGCCCCTTCTACCGTATCGTTGCAGCCGACAGCCGCATGCCACGCGATGGCCGCTTCATCGAGAAGCTGGGCACATACAACCCGCTGCTGCCCAAAGACAGCGAAGACCGCGTGAAGATGGACGTTGAAAAGATCGAAGCATGGATCGCCAAAGGTGCCCAGCCGACCGAGCGTGTGACACGCATGCTGGAAGCCGCTGGCGTCCGCGAAAAGACCGAGCGTAACAACCCCAAGAAGGGCACACCGGGCAAGAAAGCCCAAGAGCGCGTTCAAGAGAAGGCTGACAAAGCCGCTGCCGCTGCTGAAGCCGCCAACGCACCTGCCGAAGAAGCTTCCGCAGAATAAGCTGCGAGCGCCCGGCATGGATGAATTCACTGAAGACTTCCGTGCCGGGCTGCACGACCTGATGCGGTGGCGGCGCGATGTGCGCCGCTTTCGCACAGACCCGCTGGACGAGGCACTGGTGCAAACCTGCCTCGGCAGCTTTACTTTCGCCCCTTCTGTGGGCCTGTCGGAACCATGGCGGATCATCCGCGTGCAATCTGACACCGCGCGCCAAGCCGCGCTTGAGAATTTCGAAACAGCCAATGCCCGCGCCCTTGCCGGATATGACGGTGACAAGGCCGCGCTCTATGCCGGGCTCAAGCTTTCGGGCATGAGCGACGCGCCGGAGCAATTGGCGATTTACTGTGATGAAAGCACCGACAAGGGCAGTGGCCTTGGTGCCGGGACAATGCCCGAGATGCGCCGCTATTCCGTGGTGGGTGGGATCAACTATTTGTGGCTCACCGCCCGCGCCCATGGCCTTGGGCTGGGCTGGGTTTCCGTGCTTGACCCTGCGCGGCTGAACCGTGATCTTGCCGTTCCAAAGGACTGGTCGCTGGTGGCCTATCTTTGTATGGGCTGGCCCGAGGACAACAGCCTGACGCCGGAACTGGAAACCAAGGGGTGGGAGGTGCGCGCCCCGCACCTGAAGGTCGAGGCCCGTTAATGAAAAAGCTACTGTTCCTTCTGTCCGTGCTCGTGCTCGGCTTTGTCCTTGGCATCCGCTACGATCGGCAGTTAATGCAGGACGAATGCAAAGCCGGGGCCGGAGAATGGACCGGGACGATCTGCGTGAATTCGGAGTTGTTGCAATGAGTGACCAAGACCTGATCTGTGTCGGTGCCATCGCGGGCGCCTACGGCGTGCGCGGCGAAGTGCGCGTGAAAAGCTACTGCGCCGTGCCCGCAGACATCGAGGGCTACCGCCCGCTGAGCACCGAGGATGGCAGCCGGACCTTCACCCTTGCTCTGCTGCACCCGGTCAAGAACGGCTTTGCCGCCCGCATCGCCGAGATCACCACCAAGGAAGAGGCCGACGATATGCGCGGTGTCTCGCTCTTTGCCGCGCGCGACCAACTTCCCGGTCTGCCGGATGATGAGTTCTACCACGCCGACCTCATCGGGCTTGAGGTCTATGACACTGGCGGCGCGCTGCTGGGCCGCGTGAAAACGGTGCAGAACCACGGGGCGGACGATCTGTTGGAACTGCAATTGGCGGGCACCTCGGCCACCACCTTCCTGCCCTTCACCAAGGCCGCCGTGCCGACCGTCGATCTTGCCTCGGGCCGGATCGTCGCCGACCCGCCCTTGGGCGTGCTGCCGGATGGCAAGGATGGCTGAGACCGGAGCCGGATGATGCCCCGCCGGATCATCCTGCATCCCGGCTTTCACAAGACCGGGACCAGTTCCCTTCAGGCCACATTGCGCGCGAACCGCAGCGTGCTGAGACCCCATGTCGCGCTGCGCCTGCGTTGGCAGATGAAAGACCTGCTGCATGCCACGCGCGGCTATTCCACATGGCGCGATCCGCTTACGCTGCTCAAGGCCGAACACCGCTTCGACGCCTTGCTCGACGCCCTGCCCCGGATGCCACGCCGGACGCTTATCCTCTCGGCTGAGGAACTGGCGGGCCATTTGCCGGGCCGGGGCGATCTGGCCGATTACAGCGCCGCGCCCGAGTTGTTGGACAGCTTCACCCGCAGCCTGCGCCAGCGCTTTCCTCGGGCAGAGATCATGGTCTACCTCTCGACCCGTGACCCGGCGGAGTGGATCGCTTCGGCCTATTGGGAACATGTCAAAGCCTCGTCGATGACGTTGGACCTTGCCGAGTTCACCGCCCGCTACGCCCCTGCGGCAGACTTGGACACGGTGGTCGAGACAATCACCCGCCGCCTGCCCTGCCCGGTGCATCACGCGCGGCTAGAGACGTGCCGCGACCTGCCGCTTGGCCCGGCAACCCCGCTGCTTGATCTGTGCGAGCTGCCGCCCGAGGTGATGGCGCAGTTGACGCTGCCACCGCCCGAGAACCGACGCTTGCCTGCGGATCTTCTGCAGGCTCTGCTTGACGCCAACCGCCAACACCCCGATGACCCTCAGGCGCGCCGCCGCGCCAAGACCGCCCTACTGACACAGGCAGGAACCGCATGAAACCCACCCGCTCTCATGGACGCCAAAGCGCACGGCCCAGCCTGAAACCCCGCGCATTGATGCAAGACGCGCCCGATTACGCCGATGTCTGGCAAGCCCGGATCGTGACCCTGTTTCCCGATCTCTTCCCCGGCGTGCTGGGGGCCAGCCTGACCGGCAAGGCCTTGCACGAAGGCCGCTGGCAGCTGCACACCCACGACCTGCGCGATTTTGGCATCGGCAAACACCGCAACGTCGACGACACCCCCGCGGGCGGCGGGGCGGGCATGGTGATGCGCGCCGATGTTGTCGGCCCGGCTCTGGCCCGCGCGCAAAGCCACGCTCATGGGCGCTGGCCGATCCTTTACATGTCGCCGCGCGGGCGGCGGTTCGATCAGGCCATGGCGCGCGATTTGGCAAGCTGCGCAGGGGTGACGATGCTCTGCGGGCGGTTTGAAGGGGTCGATGAGCGGGTGATTGAGCATTTCGGCATTACCGAGGTCAGCTTGGGCGATTTCGTCATGACGGGCGGCGAACTGGCAGCCCAAGCGATGATCGACGCCACCGTGCGCCTGCTGCCCGGCGTACTAGGCAATGCCGACAGCATCGAAGATGAAAGCCATGCCTCGGGACTTCTGGAACACCCGCAATACACCCGCCCCACCACATGGGAGGGGCGCGAAATCCCCCTGTGCTGATGTCGGGCAACCATGGCGAGATCGCAAAATGGCGGCAAGCGCAGGCCGAAGACCTGACCCGCAAACGCCGCCCCGACATGTGGGCCGCGTTTGAGGGCAAAGACTAAGCAAGCCACCCCTAGGGAACCCGCCCCCGCGCGGCGCGTTGATCCCCCATATTGGAGGGAGAAACCAAATGCTTGAACTGATTCTCATTCTGCTGATCGTCGCCGCTGTGGCGGCTCTCTTGGGCTTTGGTCGCGTGTCGGGGGCTGCGATGACCGGGGCAAAAGTGCTGATCGGCATCGTGCTGGTGCTTTTCCTGCTCGTTGTCTTGGGCGTGATTGCGCTGGCCTGACGCGCTGAGCTACAAAACTGGGGATCAAGGCGGCGAGAGCCCCTTGATCCTTTAGCGATTGCCCCCTATACCCCGCGCATCCGGAATCGCTTTGGCGGCTCCGGTGCTTTGCGTTTAGGCGCAAGCGAATAAAGCAATGACGATGATACCTCCGGCGGGGGCCCTTGTGATCGAGAATGATCCCGGCGCTGCCCGATAGAACCCGAAGCTCTGGGTCGCGACATAATTTCGTGGAATACCGCGAACATCATAGGAGATAGGTCAGATGAACCTGATCGCAGAGATCGAGGCGGAACAAGTCGCCGAACTGGGGAAAGAGATCCCCGACTTCCGTGCTGGTGATACCGTTCGCGTTGGCTTTAAAGTCACCGAAGGCACCCGCACCCGTGTGCAGAACTACGAAGGCGTCTGCATTTCGCGCAAGAACGGTCACGGCATCGCCGGGTCTTTCACCGTGCGCAAGATTTCCTTTGGCGAAGGCGTGGAACGTGTGTTCCCCCTGCATTCGACCAACATCGACAGCATCACCGTTGTACGCCGTGGCCGCGTGCGTCGCGCCAAGCTGTACTACCTGCGCAGCCGTCGCGGTAAATCCGCACGTATTGTCGAAAACGCCCACTACAAGCCCCGCGCGAACGCATAAAGGACTGGTCGATGAAAACCGATACACATCCCGAATACCACATCATCAACGTCAAGATGACCGACGGCACTGTTGTGGAAATGAAATCGACATGGGGCAAAGAAGGCGACCAACTGTCGCTCGACATCGACCCTTCCGTGCACCCCGCGTGGACCGGCGGCACTGGCCGCATCATGGACACCGGCGGCCGCGTGTCGAAGTTCAAGAACAAATATGCAGGTCTGGGCTTCTAAGCCTACCCTACATTGTGAATGCAAAGGCGCGGCCCCTATGGGTCGCGCCTTTTGCGTTTCGGGGTGATGGGGCCGGGACCGGGCGTATGTGGCAGGCGGTGCGGCGGTATTTTTAAAAGGATGAAAGGAGGGAGGGCTGCGCGTCGGTGGAGAACGGCGCCTGCATTGGCTGCCGGGGTTAGAGGCGGCGCTCTTGTAGGGCGGCTTGGGCGCCGTAGCCGTGCAGGTGCGAGAGCACCGCGCCGTAGGCAATCAGCAGGTAGGCGAGCAGTTCGGTGCCCTCTTGCACGGTGGTTTTGACTTGGGGGTCATAGGCGGCGCCCATGACGGCCTCCCACAAAGCGCCGGTGCCGAAGGTCCGCGAGAAAAAGAGCAGCAGCACCACGCCGATATAGACAAAGGTGGCAGAGCGGGTTTGCAGATGGTGCAGCATCGGCAGGAGCGTTGTCCCGCGATTGCGCCATGCGATGAAGCTGCCCACGGCCAGTGTCACGAGGGCGGGGTAAATCCAGAACCCGTGCTGGATACGGTCGAGCGCGGCGTCATATTCGCGCAGGAACATGCAGGCGAAGAGCGTGGCCACCAGTGTGAGGTACCCCCGCATGCCCACATGTTTGTAAGCGCCCAGCATGAAGATGGCAGCCGCAATAGCGAGGAAAGTATTGTGCAGATGTTCTGTCAGCGAGTCTTCGGAGACGCCATCGCCCAGAACGGCTGTATCAAGGTAAACCGTGACCGGCACCAGAGCCACCAGCAGGCAGACAAGCGCGAATTCCGCGATCACTGCGCCCAAAGACGGCAGCACGCTGCGCGCGGTCGTCGGTTTTGAACTGCTGGATGTGCCGGGGTTGTGATCTGCCATAAGGGGGCCTTGATTGAACGGTTACTTGGACCGCCAGTCAGGGCGGTAAGGCGCGGTGTTACACTGCGCCTTAGATGGTGAAAATAGGGCAAATCCCTCTGTTGTCCAAACGCGGCAGCGCTGCCACGGTCGGGCTGAACAAGCCGCCTCGCCACTTTCCAAAGCGGAGAACCCTACATATAGTGCGGCTCAACAATATCCTGCTTTGAAGGGCAGGCGCGAAGGGACAGCAGTATGGCGCATATAATCGTCGTCGGTAACGAAAAAGGCGGCGCGGGCAAATCGACCGTTTCCATGCATGTGGCGACGGCCTTGGCGCGCCTTGGCCATAAGGTCAGCGGGCTGGACCTCGACTTGCGGCAGCGGACCTTTGGCCGCTATATTGAGAACCGCCGCGATTTCATGCGCGAGTCCGGTCTGACGCTTGCCAGTCCGACGCTTTGCGAATTGCCGGATGTGGAGGCCAGCAGCCTGCGCCCCGGCGAGAACATGTATGACCACCGTATCAGCGCGGCTGTGGCGGAGTTAGAGCCGGACAATGATTTCATTCTGATCGACTGTCCCGGCTCTCATACCCGGTTGAGCCAGGTCGCGCATTCGCTGGCGGACACGCTGATCACCCCGCTTAACGACAGTTTCATCGACTTTGACCTGCTGGCCCATATCGATGCCAATGGGGAAAAGATCACCGGGCCATCGGTCTATTCCGAGATGGTTTGGAATGCGCGGCAGCTGCGCGCGCAGGCCGGGCTTTCGGCGATTGACTGGGTCGTGGTGCGCAACCGTCTGGGTGCGCAGCGGATGGTGAACAAAGAAAAGATGGAGCGGGCGATTGGCAATCTCAGCAAGCGGATCGGCTTTCGCACCGCACCGGGGTTCAATGAGCGGGTGATCTTTCGGGAGCTTTTTCCGCGCGGCCTAACGCTGCTGGACCTCAAAGATATCGGGGTGAAACAGCTCAATATCTCCAACATCGCTGCGCGTCAGGAACTGCGCGAATTGATCAAGGCGTTGGACCTGCCGGGCGTCACCCCCGACTTTTGAGGTTAGTGATGAGGCAGCGGCGGCACGACACGGCGGCGGCGTGACAGGGCAATGAGGTTCGACAGGAACAGCGCGCCCACGACGATGCCGCCGCCGATCAGCCCGTAGATGCCCGGATCTTCGCCCAGCACCGCCCAGACCAGCAGCGGGGCAAGCACGGATTCCAACAGGACCAACAGACCGACTTCCGCGCTTGAGATATAGCGCGGCCCGAGCGCGATGAGCCCCGCGCTGGCGGCCATAAAGACCGCGTAGAGCAGCATCTGCGGCAGTTCTGCGGCGGGCATTTGCAGGGGCTGCGCCACGGGCAGCAGCACCGCTCCGGCCAGCAGATAGGCCAGCGCAACCGCCGGCACCATCGACACCGCGCGTGCGTGACGCGCCGCAGTCAGCGCACCGGCAAAGATCGCCGAGATCGACAGCGCCAACAGGTCCCCCGCGCGAGAGGCATTTTCGGTCTCGCCCGAGCCAAAGGCGATCACGGCAAGCCCGGCCAGCACCGCCGCGATGGTAAAGAACATGCGTCGGCTGATCGGCTCACCCAAAAACACCTTGCTGTAGATCGCCGCGAAGACGGGCAATGAGGCGAGGATAAAGACCACATTCGCCACCGAAGTCAGGCGCACCGCCAGCACAAAGCCGACCCCGGCGCAGGCCACGCCGCCGACGTAAATCGCGCTGGCCCACCCCGCGCGGCGCAGGGCGCGGAAGGGCGCGGTGCCTTGGGCCAGTAGCAACCCTGTGCCAATCGCCAATCCCACGAGGGTCACCTTCCAGAACGCCAGCGTCAGCATCGGCGCGTCGATGACGCGCACGAAAAGCGCTTCGGGAACGATGCACATCACCCCGAAAAAGGTGAGCAGGAGGCCTTTGGTCTGATCTGTCATGCGCCATCGGTGGCGATTTCCGCAGCCTAAGTAAAGCCCCCTGCGCCACATCCGAAAGCTTGAGCAGCGCCCGCCGCAGCACCGCCGCCTCGGCAGGGTCGAGCGTGTCCATGAGCGCGGCATTATAGCGCTGCGCCACCGCGCGCAGATCGTCATAGGCCGCTTGGCCCTGCCGGGTCAGCGACAGATGCTCTACCCGGCGATCCCCATCGTCGCGGGTGCGGGTGACAAAGCGCCGTTCCGTCAGGCGGTGCACGGCGCGGCTGATCTTGGTCTTATGCATCCGCGCGCGCTGGCCGATCTCACTCGCCGTGAGTTGCCCGTAGAGCCCGAGGTGGAACAGCACCCGCCATTCGGTGCGCAGCATCCCATAGCGGCTTTTGTAGATCTGCTGAAACTCAAGCGAAGAGGCCTCTGCCGCTTGGTTCAACAGGTAGGGCAGAAAATACTGAAGCTGAAAGTCGTCGTCCGCCATGCTACACCGCTTGTTAGTTACAAATCCAACTATTACAGTCGCAACAGATTCTGCAAGGGGGCACAGATGACCAGCCATTCAAAGCCAACGACGATGACCAGCGCGGCCACCACTTCGGGCACGCATCCGGGCTACATGCCCGGTTTTGGCAATGATTTTGAGACGGAGGCCCTGCCCGGCGCGCTGCCGCAGGGCATGAACTCCCCGCAGAAATGCAACTACGGCCTCTATGGCGAACAGCTTTCGGGCACCGCTTTTACCGCGCCGTCTCATCAGAACGAGCGCACGTGGTGCTACCGCATCCGGCCCTCGGTCAAACACTCGTCGCGGTATGAGCGGATCGATCTGCCCTATTGGAAATCCGCCCCGCATCAGCCGCAGGATGTGACCAGCCTTGGCCAATACCGCTGGGATCCGGTGCCGCATTCCGACGCGCCGCTGACGTGGCTTACCGGCATGCGCACCATGACCACGGCGGGGGATGTGAACACGCAGATCGGCATGGCGAGCCATATCTATCTGGTCACCGAGAGCATGGTGGACAGCTATTTTTATTCCGCCGACAGCGAGCTGCTGATCGTCCCGCAGGAAGGCACGCTGCGCTTTTGCACCGAGTTGGGCGTGATGGACATCGCCCCCCAGGAGATCGCCATCATCCCGCGTGGGCTGGTCTACCGTGTCGAAGTGCTGGAGGGGCCGGCGCGGGGGTTTGTCTGTGAGAACTATGGCCAGAAGTTCCACCTGCCAGCACGCGGCCCGATTGGCGCGAACTGCATGGCGAACCCGCGCGATTTCAAGACGCCCGTGGCCGCCTTTGAAGACCGCGAGGCGCCCTCGACCGTGACGATCAAATGGTGCGGCCAGTTCCATGAGACCAAGATCGGGCATTCGCCGCTCGACGTGGTGGCTTGGCACGGCAACTACGCCCCGGTGAAATACGACCTGAACACCTATTGCCCCGTGGGCGCGGTGCTCTTTGACCATCCCGATCCGTCAATCTTTACCGTGCTGACCGCGCCCTCGGGCGTCGAAGGCACCGCCAACATCGACTTCGTGCTGTTCCGCGACCGTTGGATGGTGGCCGAAGATACCTTCCGCCCGCCGTGGTATCATAAAAACATCATGTCTGAGCTGATGGGCAATATTCACGGTCAGTATGACGCCAAGCCCAAGGGGTTCATCCCCGGCGGGATGTCCCTGCACAACATGATGTTACCGCATGGGCCGGACCGGAATGCGTTCGAAGGGGCGTCAAACGCCGAGCTTGCGCCGCATAAGCTCGACAACACAATGTCCTTCATGTTCGAGACCCGCTTCCCGCAGCATCTGACCGAATTCGCCGCCAAAGAAGCACCCCTGCAGGACGATTACATCGACTGCTGGGAGAGCCTTGAGAAGAAATTCGACGGCACACCTGGCAAGAAGTAAGCCCGCCTGCCCCCTGAAAGGACCGACATGACCCTGATGACCTCTTGGGTGGAAAGCGCCAACAGCGCCGATACCGATTTCCCCCTCAACAATCTGCCCTACGGTGTTTTCACGACCAATCGGCTGGAAGCGCGCTGTGGCGTGGCGATTGGCGATCAAATCCTCGACATGGCCGCTTTGGAGGAAGAGGGGCTGATCACCCTCGCCGAAGAGCCGGTGTTCGATGTGCCCTATTGGAACGATGTGATGGACCTTGGCCCAGCGGCATGGGCCTCCCTGCGGGCGCGGCTGGTAGAACTGCTCTGCGCGGATGCCCCGGATCAGGCCGCCGTCGCGCCGCATCTGGTACCGATGGACGAAGCGCGGCTGCACATGCCGATGATGGTCTCGGAATACACGGATTTCTACGCGGGCAAGCATCACGCGACCAATGTCGGCACGATGTTTCGCGGAGCCGAAAACGCCCTGCCGCCGAACTGGCTGCACATTCCAATTGGCTACAATGGCCGCGCCTCTACCGTCGTCGTTTCGGGGACCGAGATCACCCGCCCCAATGGCCAGCTAAAAGCCCCAGACGCCGATGCGCCGCATTTCGGCCCCTGCCAGCGGCTGGATATCGAGCTTGAGATGGGCGCGATCGTCGGCACTTCGACCGAGATGGGCCAGCCCGTCAGCATCGACGAGGCGGATGAGATGATCTTTGGCTATGTGCTGCTCAACGACTGGTCAGCGCGGGATATTCAGGCGTGGGAATACCAACCCCTCGGCCCGTTTCAGGCCAAGGCATTTGCCACGTCGATCTCTCCTTGGATCGTGACCCGCGACGCGCTTGAGCCGTTCCGCACCTCGACACCTGAGCGCGAAAAGGACCTCTTGCCCTACCTGCGCGAAACCAAACCCGGCCTCTATGACATTGACCTGTCGGTGCTGCTCCAGCCCGAGGGGGCGGAGCCGAAGAAATCGCCCGCACCAACTACCGCGAGATGTATTATTCCGCCGCGCAGCAGTTGACCCATCACGCCTCTTCGGGATGTGCGATGAACGCGGGCGATCTGCTGGGCTCCGGCACCATCTCCGGCCCCGAAAAATCACAACGCGGGTCACTGCTGGAACTGTCATGGGGCGGCAAAGAGCCGATCACCCTCGCAGACGGCAGCAGCCGCAGCTTTGTCGAAGACGGCGACACGCTGACCCTCACCGGGCATGCGCAGGGCGACGGCTTTCGCGTGGGTTTCGGCAGCTGCACCGGCAAAATCCGCCCGGCAATCGACTTTTCCTGAACAGGCCGCGCAACCGCGCAGACAAACCAAGACAGAAGGACATCACATGGCCAAGCAATTCGCATCCCAAGGCGACATGACCGAAAAGGAAATCTCCTTCACCGAGGTGGGCGAGGGACTTTACGCCTTCACCGCCGAGGGCGATCCGAACTCTGGCGTCATCATCGGCGACGACAGCGTGATGATCATCGAAGCGCAGGCCACACCGCGTCTGGCGAATAAGGTCATCGAATGCGTCCGCTCGGTCACCGACAAACCGATCAGCCATGTGGTGCTGACCCACTACCACGCCGTGCGCGTGTTGGGGGCATCGGCCTTTGGCGCGCAGCAAATCATCATGTCCGAGAAAGCCCGCGCCATGGTCGCCGAGCGCGGCCAAGAAGATTGGAACAGCGAATTTGAACGCTTCCCCCGCCTGTTTGAAGGCCACGAGAGCATCCCCGGCCTGACCTATCCCACCACCACCTTTAACGGCCGGATGAGCGTCTATCTCGGCAAGCGCCGGGTCGATATCATGCAGTTGGGCCGCGCCCATACGGCGGGGGATGCGGTGATCTATGTGCCCGATCAGAACGTCATGTTCACCGGTGACATCGTCGAATACCACTCCGCCTGCTACTGCGGCGATGGGCATTTTCACGACTGGCCCGGCACGCTGGAACGCATCCGCGCCTTTGACCTCGACGCCATCGCGCCGGGTCGCGGCGACGCGCTGGTGGGCCGCGAGATGGTTAATGCCGCGATTGACAGCACCGCAGACTTCGTGCGCTCCACCTACCGTCCGGCGGCCCGCGTGGCCCTGCGCGGCGGCACCTTGAAAGAGGCATGGGACGCCGTGCGCGCCGAATGCGACCCCAAATTCGGCGACTATGCAATCTATGAGCACTGCCTGCCCTTCAACGTCGCCCGCGCCTATGACGAAGCGCTCGACATCGACACGCCGCGCATCTGGACGGCTAAGCGCGACAAAGAGATGTGGGAGGCGCTGTCGGACTGATGCCCCTGCCCGCGCTCCTTACCGGCCTGATCATACTGGCGCTGGCGCTCTGGTTCTATCTGGTCTTTGCACTGGTGATGGATCACCGCCGTCAAGCTGCGCGCCGGAGCGGGCAGCCCTACGCCGGGCTGCGCGATACGGCACAGGTTTGGTCAAAGATGCTCCGCGCGCCAGAGCACCGCAAGTCGCGCCGACGGGTGACGCTGACCACGCTGGCCCTGCTTGTCCTGCTGCTTTTGCGCGCTCTTGTCTGAGGAAACCGCCATGGCCTATGCCTACACCCCTTCCCCTACAGCCCCCCGCCCGGCCTCACCGCGCCCGAGCCACGGCACCCGGTGGTGATCGTGGGCGCCGGCCCCATCGGGCTGTCGATGGCGGTGGACTTGGCCCTGCGCGGGGTCAAATCGGTCGTGCTGGATGACAACAATGTCGTCTCCCTCGGCTCTCGCGCGATCTGCTGGGCGAAACGAACGTTGGAGATTTTCGACAGGCTGGGCATCGGCGAGCGGATGCTGGATAAGGGGGTGACATGGAAAGTGGGCCGCCAGTTTCACGGCGAGAGGGAGGTCTATAATTTCGATCTGCTGCCCGAACCGGGGCATAAATACCCGGCCTTCGTGAACCTCCAGCAATACTATGTCGAAGAGTACCTTGTTGAACGCGCACAAGATTTCCCCGACCTAATCGACCTGCGGTTTCTCAACAAGGTGACCAATCACAAAGGCCACGCCGATCACGTCGAACTGACGGTTGAGACGCCGGACGGCCCGTACCAACTGGAAACCGACTGGTACATCGCCTGCGACGGCGCGGGTTCCGCGACCCGCAAACGCATGGGACTGCCTTTCGAGGGCCAGACCTTTGACGAACATTTCCTGATCGCCGACGTAGAGATGGAAACCTCCCCTTTGGCGACCATGACACGCCCGAGCGTTGGTTCTGGTTCGCCCCACCCTTTCACAACGGCCAATCCGCGCTGCTGCATAAACAGCCCGACAACATCTACCGCATCGATCTGCAACTGGGGCCAGAGACCGACCCGAAGGCCGAGGCGACCGAAGAGAAAGTCGTGCCGCGTCTGAAGCAGATGCTGGGCGATGCGCCTTTCCGACTGGATTGGATGAGCGTCTATAAGTTCCGCTGCGCTCGGTTGGAGAAGTTCGTGCAGGGCCGCGTGGTCTTTGTCGGGGACAGCGCCCATGTGGTCAGCCCGTTTGGCGCACGGGGCGGCAATGGCGGGGTGCAGGATGTCGACAACCTCGGCTGGAAACTCGCCGCTGTCGTGCAGGGCGACGCGCCCGCCAGCCTGATCGAGAGCTATGACATCGAACGCGGGCATGGCGCGGATGAGAACATGCGCAACTCCGCCCGCGCGACCAATTTCATGACCCCCAAATCGCCCATCGAAACCCTGTTTCGCAATGAGGTGCTGACCCTCGCCGCGCGTCATCCTTTCGCCCGCAAACTGATCAACTCAGGCCGCCTCTCACAACCCTGCACGCTGGCCCATAGCCCGCTGCAAACTGCAGGCGACGCCCCCTGCGCCCCGGCAGCGCGCTGATCGACGCGCCGCTTGCCGGACCTGCGGGGGATCGCTGGCTGCTGGGGGAGGTTCAGGGCCAGTTCACCCTGCTCGCGGTCGGCGGGATCACGGCCCCGGATATCCCCGGCCTGAGGCGTATCGGCATCGACCAATCGCAGGGTGCCTATCCCTGTTTTCAGGGCAAAGATGGCCATGCACAGCGGCGCTATGGCAGCGGGTTCCTCTATCTGCTGCGCCCCGATGGCCATGTCTGCGCCGTCTTCGACCAGCCCGACAGGGCCGCGATTTCCCGCGCTTTTGCCCGTGCCTTTGACGGCGCTTTAGACTACGCGAAAGGAGCCACCGCATGATCCTTCAAGACAACCTCGGCGCCGAGGGCGACACCGTCTATGCCGCGCTCATGGCCGCTCACGAAGGGCTGAGCGAGGCGGAAAGCCACGCCCTGAACGCGCGATTGGTGCTGATGCTGGCCAATGAGGTCGGCGACCCCGCCCGGCTTGAGACGCTTTTCAAAGCGGCGCGTGATCTGGCCTAAACCGCCATTTTACCAGTGGTTTTTCCCGGCCACCCCGCTTGCCGGGACGGTTTCCTGCGCTAACTTGCTCCTCAACTTCCCGCGACAGGCTTGACGCAACGCGCCTGATCGGCAGACTAAACACCCCGCGCCCACCTCAAGAGGCGACAAAAGCAGGTCAACTGCATCACCTGCCCCACCCTTAAAAGTGGGGATCCGCGACGGCCACGGCCAGCGCACCAACAGAGAGGAAAATCATGGAATTTTTGACACGCACCGGAAAACCGCTGCCGCAATCCGTGCTGACATCAGCCGAGAACGCCAAGAAAGACCCCGTCAGCAGACGCGAGTTTCTGGCGATTGCGAGCGCCTTCGGGGCCACGTCCGCCACAGCCTACGGGATGCTTGGCATGGCCGCGCCCGCGCGTGCGGCGGCCCATGCCAACCTCAAGGAAGGCGGCACCGTGCGGATGCAGATGGAGGTGCGTGCCCTGAAAGACCCGCGCACCTATGACTGGTCGCAAATCGCCAACTTCAGCCGCGGCTGGTTGGAGTATCTCGCCATCTGGGAGAACGACGGCACCTTCACCCCCGGCCTGCTGGAAAGCTGGGAGATCAGCGATGACGCCACCGAATACACGCTGAACGTCCGCAAGGGCGTGACATGGAACGACGGCACCCCCTTCACCGCGCAGGACGTGGCGCGCAACATCGAAGGCTGGTGCGATAAATCGCTCGAAGGCAACTCCATGGCGGGCCGTTTCGCCACGCTGGTGGACGAAGAGA
Source organism: Sulfitobacter profundi (assembly GCF_042661425.1). Taxonomy (NCBI): domain Bacteria; kingdom Pseudomonadati; phylum Pseudomonadota; class Alphaproteobacteria; order Rhodobacterales; family Roseobacteraceae; genus Sulfitobacter; species Sulfitobacter profundi. The sequence goes on from NZ_JBHSWA010000001.1 coordinate 1,181,756, forward strand.
CCGGCAAGGCGATCGAAGGTGCGATTGAGGTGGTCGATGACCACACCGTCAAGCTGAAGCTGCCCAAATCCGACATCACGCTGATCCCCGGCATGGCCGATTACCCCGCCGCGATCACGCCCGAGGGTTTCGACCCCGACACCATGTTGGAAAACCCCAAGGGCACCGGCCCCTACCTGCCCGAATCGCTCGAAGTGGGCGTGAAAAGCGTGCTGGTGAAGAATCCCGACCACACTTGGTGGGGCACTGAAGTCTTTGGCGGGCCCTACATCGACCGTCTGGAATACATCGACTACGGCACCGACCCTTCCGCATGGATCGCCGCTGCCGAGGCCGAAGAGGTCGACGCTTTCTACTCCATGGAAGGCGAATACATCGACGTGATGAGCACGCTCGACGGTTGGATCGAGAACGAGATCGCCACGGCGGCGACCATCGTGATCCGCCCCAACCAATTGGCCGAAATCGACGGCATGAAGCCTTACGAAGACAAGCGTGTGCGCAACGCGCTGCAACTAGCGGTCGACAACGCCGTGCTGCTGGAACTGGGCTATGCCGGTCGCGGGATCGTGGCCGAAAACCACCACGTCGGCCCGATGCACCCCGAATATGCAGAGGTCGAACCGCCCAAGACCGATCCCGAAGCCGCCCGCGCGCTGATGGAAGAAGCCGGGATGGCGGATTATGAGCATGAGCTCTTCTCGATCGACGATGCGTGGCGCAAGGACACGACCGATGCCGTGGCCGCGCAGCTGCGTGACGCGGGCATCAAGGTCAAGCGGACCATCCTGCCCGGCTCGACCTTCTGGAACGACTGGGTGAAATACCCCTTCTCCTCCACCAACTGGAACGCGCGGCCTCTGGGCGTGCAAATCTGGGCGCTGGCCTACCGCTCGGGCGAGGCGTGGAACGAGTTTGGCTATGCCAACCCCGAGTTCGACGCCCTGCTCTCCGAGGCGCTGGCCACAGCCGATGTCGACGCGCGCCGCGAGATCATGGCGAAGGGTGAGAAGATGCTGCAAGACGATGGCGTCACGATCCAGCCTTACTGGCGCTCGCTCTATAACCACACCCGCGAGGGGTTGGTGGGTGCCGCCCACCACATCGGGTTTGAATACCACCCGGCGCGGATGGCTTGGGCAGAAGAGTGATCCGCCACTAGGTAGAAACGCGAAAGGGCCGCAGCGATGCGGCCCTTTTTCTTTGGTTGGCGCTGGCGTTAACCGCCGATCAGGTTTTTCGCCATCATCATATGCACGCCCTTTTCGCGGTTCACCGTCTGGGTGATGCGCAGATCCCCGGCCAGCGAACAGAGCACATAGGCATCCTCACGGCTGATCCCCGCACGCTCAGACACCAGCGCGATCATCTCCCGCAGGGCCATCTCCGCGCAGTGGTCAAGGTCGGGGGCCATGCCCATGGTGATCACATGGGTCGGCGTTTCGGCCTGCGGATAGCTGAGCCCGCGATCCTTCAACACCGTCAGACGAAAGCGCCCCTGTAGCGCCGTCTCAATCGCCGTGACGCAGACTTCGCCGTCGCCCTGCGCACCGTGCCCATCCCCGCAGGAAAACAGCGCCCCTTCGTTGAAGACCGGCAGGTAAAGCGTGCTGCCCGCAACCAGTTCCTTGTTATCGAGGTTGCCCCCATGTTTGCGCGGCTCGATAGTAGCGATCCGGCCCCACTCGGGCGGCGGGGCCACGGCCATGACGCCAAAGAACGGGATCAAGGGCAGTTCCAACCCCCAAGGCAGACGGGCGATGCCCCGCTCCGCGTCCAGCGGGATGTTGGTGTGATAGGTCTCAGGGAAATCCTGCGGCAGCGTGCCTGCCAGTGGGCGAATGAAGTTATATCCCCAGTCCTGCCGCAGCGCGATGTCGAGGATATCGACTTTCAGCACATCCCCGGGCATCGCACCTTCGACGGCCACCGGGCCGGTCAGGATATGGCCAGGCATTGGCGGCGGGCCAGCGTTGTGAATGTCGTAAAGTTCGGGCGGAACGTGGAAGCTTTCGGGCGGCAGGCAATTGGCCGCGCCGGATACGGTGTTGATGATCACCTCTTCGCCGCTTTTGATCGTCAAAGCGGGCGGGCGGCTGGCCTCAAAGTAGCCCCAGTGGCAGGTTTCGGGCGATGACTGCAAGGTGGCGGTCATGACTGTGTCCTTCCGTTGGCCAAAATGCCTTCGATAAGCTCCTGCACGCGCAGCGCCTCTTCTGGTGTGGCCAGTCGGCTCGGGCCGCCGTCCATCAGAAGCGCCATGTCGTCAAGCTGCGCTTTGAGGCTGGTGGCGCGGGTGTCGGTGGGGCTGCTGTTGGTCGGCGCGAAGGCCTCTCCGGTCGACAGGGTGTCGATGGCAAACTCCGAGATGCGGCGGCTGGCCTTGGCCCCTTTCACCGTCACCTCTTGCCGGTCCGGCTGCACGCCACCAACAGAGCCAAGGATCGAAACCGGCAAGCCCTCGGCATTGACCAGCCGTGCCGCGACATGGGTCTCGCAAAGTTCGGCGTCGGGATATTCCGCATGGGCCCATTGCAGGGTCAGCGGCCCCAGCACCCGCTCGCTCAAAAACAGGAAATGCGAGATTACCTCGCGGGTCATGCCGCCCTCTTCGGCAAAGCGCAGCCAATCCGCATCCACCTGCCACGCGCGGGGCCAGGCCGGATAGGTCACGATGATGTCGATACCGCAAAGATCGCCAAGCGCACCCTCACCGATCGACCGCGTTAGATCGGTCAGCGCCGCCCCCGCCGCTTGGGTGAAATTCACCGCCGCCGGGACGCCCGCAGCCTGCAACTCGGCCACCAACGCGCGGCTCTCCGCGATGTCCACGCCCAGCGGTTTTTCGAGGAAGATCGCCTTGCCCGCCGCTGCGGCCTCAAGCGCATAGGCTTTGCGCGGCACCGGGGGCAGGCGAGGTAGACCAGATCGACATCGGCCATCGCCTCGGACGCCGTGGCCGACACTGCCGCCTCCGGCGCGACCTTTTGCGCGGCGGCGCAGGCCGCTGGGTCGGGATCCCACATGGTGGTGACCGTGAAGCCGGGGTGCAGCACCATGTTCTCGGCCATGCGCCGGCCCATGATCCCCAATCCGATTACCGCAGTCCTGATCGTCATCTCTGTCTCCCTCGATATGCAGCGCGATAAGACGCTGCAATTAGGGAACTTCAACCGCCTCAGACCGATTGCGCCTAGGCGAGGTCGGTGCGGACCAGTGGTTTGATCACCCGGGCCAGTTCTTCGGGGGCGGATTGGCTTTCGAACACATCCGCAATGGTGAAGACGCAGGTGAACGACCCCTCGAAACACAGCACCCCGTTCTGCCGCGCTTTCATGCCGAAGGTGATGGATTTGTTGCCGAGCCGCGTCGGATAGGTTTCGCACATCAGCTTGTGCCGTGGCGTGACCGGGCTGCGGAAATCCATCGAAAGGTTCACGAAAGGCGTGCCGATATTGCGGTCGATCTGAAGCTGGAACCAACCATCGCCATCGAAATGCGCCTCCCACCATGCGTTGATCGCATCCAGCGCAAAATAGGGCAGCCGCGCGGTATAGGCGATCTGCGCCGGGTCACAATCGCCCCAAGTGACGTTGATCTCGTGAACGAAGTTTTCCGTGGTCATAAGGCTGCTTTCATCTGCTCAAACCCGCGCGGGGCATGGGCTATCTTCTATCCCTTCCAGCCCCGCGTGCAACCCAAGCGCAGGTGGCCAGTGCCAGCCCAGCAGGCATATCGTCATACGAAAAAGGGGAGGATGGTGGCGTTACCTGGATTTGAACCAGGGACCTAACGATTATGAGTCGTTCGCTCTAACCAACTGAGCTATAACGCCGTGGCGCGTCGGATAAGGCAGCTTAGCATTGGGGTCAAGGGCGAAAGATGGATGAATTCATTTTTGCCGAAGAAAACTGCCGCCCGGTCTTAATGCGCGGGTCTTAATGCGCGGGTCTCAATGCGCGGGGGCCGAGACCACATCAAGCAGGGTACGCCCACCATCAATGGTCATGATCTCACCGGTCATAAAGCCCGAGCTTTCGGCGGCGAGGAATTGCACCGCCTCGCAAAGTTCATTCGGCCCGGCGATACGGCCAAGCGGCGTATGCGCGCGAATATCCTCGCGCCAGTCGCGGTTTTCGGCCACGGCGGCGCGCAGCGACGCGCTCATCACCGACCCGAAAGAGATCGCATTCACCCGTATCCGGTGCTGAGCCAGCACCAGCGCCAGAGAGCGGGTCATCTGCTGCACCGCCGCCGAGGCGATGGCATAGCCCATCATATCCGGCTGGTGACGTTGTGCCGCGATGGAACTGAGGTTGATGATCGACCCCACCTGCCCCTCGGTCTGGCCCTCGGCCTGTTTTATCATCCGCCGCGCCACCTGCTGCGACAGTTGCAGCGCCGTCATCAGGTTCTGCTGCAACAGCGTATCAACCGAACCGTCTTCCACATCCAGTGGATCGGTGGGCAACACCTGCCGCGAGGCATTCACAAGGATATCGACCTGATCATAAGCGTCGATCGTGGCCGAGACGAGGTTGGCGATGGTCAGCCGCTGGCGTAGATCCCCGGCAAAAACGCGGACATTCCCGTCGTCCGGCGTGTCGCCCAACTCTTCCATCAGCTTTTTCTCGTTGGAATCGGCGCACATCACATTGGCGCCCCGGTCGGCCAGATGCCGCGCGATGGCAAGGCCAATGCCGTCTGCGGCACCTGTGATGATGGCTGTTTTGCCTGAGATCGAGAATGACATCGGGATACCCCCTTAAGGCTTAGCGGCGCCGGGTCAGCGGGCGTGTGGCGTGGAACAGTTTGAACCGCGCATCGCCTCCAAGCTCGGCCACCTGTGCAAAGCGTTTCTTCAGTTCCGCCTCATAGGGCAGATGCCGGTTGGCCACCATCCACAGGTCGCCCTGCCCCGACAGCATACGGGCGGCGGCGGCGACAAAGGCTTGACCAATCTGTGGCTCAGCGGCGCGGCCGGTGTGGAAAGGCGGGTTCATCACCACCGCGTCCATCCGGTGCGGCGGCTGCCATTCGGTGGCGTCCTCCCAATGGAACACGGCGCGATCATCGGTCACGTTATGACGCGCGCATTCCAGCGCCAAATGCCCGGCCTCGACCAAATGCACGGTCTTCACCTTGGGCCGCGTCAGGATATGCGCCGAGAGGAAGCCCCAACCTGCGCCGAGATCGGCCACCTCGGCCCCAAGGTTATCGGGCAGCGCATCCACCAATAGCGCCGAGGCCAGATCGACCCCATCTGCAGAGAAAACCCCCGGCGCGGTCCAAAAGCCGCCCTCTGTATGGGCGGGGCCAGCTTCCCAATCGGTGAAGAAATCGCTTGAGCCCGCGTCGATCCAATAGAGCTTGCCGTGCGCCTTGGAGATCGGCCCCTGCACCGTCACCCGCGCACGCATCTCGCGCAGGATCGAATCCGCGCCATCGGTCTTTTGCCCATCAACCACCACCGGCCCGTCGCTTACGGCACAGGCTTGCGCGACCAAGGCGCGGGCCTCATGTTTGGCGCGCGGCAGGCAGACTATGGCGGCGGCATAGCGCCCTTCGACCGAATGCGCGGCCTCATAGCCCCGCGCGGTCCAAGCGTCATAGGCGGGCTTGAAATCGTGAATGATCTTGCAGCGCTCGGGCGGCAAACCGGCCAGATCAGCGTCTACGGGGGGCTGAAAGATGGCGATCACCCCAGTTTCGGGCAAGTCCAGCCCACCGCCGTTCAGGGCCAGTTCCAGTCGCGGATCAATCACGTGTTATTCTTCTTTTTCCATAGTGCATTGCAGCGGATGTTGATGACGCCGGGCGAAATCCATCACCTGCGCCACTTTCGTCTCCGCGATCTCGTGGCTAAAGACGCCAACCACAGCCAGCCCCTTTTTGTGAACCGTCAGCATGATCTCAAACGCCTGCGCATGGTTCAGGCCAAAGAACCGCTCCAGCACATGCACCACGAATTCCATCGGGGTGAAATCGTCGTTCAGCAGCATCACCTTGTAAAGCGGCGGGCGTTTGGTCTTGGGGCGGGTTTTGGTCAACAACTCGGTGTCGTCGTCATCCTTGGGACCGTCCGCCATCATCTGCCAACCCATCGCGGGCCGGTCTGCTGCTTGGGTCGTCCAATCTGCTTTCGCGTCGTCACGGTGCATTGCTGCTCCTGCGGCTGGGGGTAGAGCTTGTTCGTCGTGCAGCCGTCTATATAACCCCTGAACCAATTTAGGAAAGAGGCAGCACATATGGGCGGGGCACTCACCACCATCGGTTTCGATGCGGATGACACATTGTGGCATAATGAACGCTACTTTGCACTCTCTCACGACCGTTTTGCAGCCCTTCTGGCCGAACATAGTGAACGCGACCATCTGATGGCACGGCTTTTGGAAGCCGAACGGCGCAATCTGCCGCATTACGGCTACGGGATCAAAGGTTTCACCCTGTCGATGATCGAGACCGCAATCGAGGTGACAGAGGGCAAAGTCCCCGCCGAGGTGATCAGTGACCTGCTCGCCGCCGGGCGCGAGATGCTGGACCATCCGATTGAACTGCTGCCCCATGTCGAAGACGTGCTGGAAACCCTGCGCGGTGACTACCGGCTGATCGTGGTGACCAAAGGCGACCTGCTGGATCAAGAGCGCAAACTGGCGCAATCAGGCCTGCGAGAGAGGTTCGATGCGGTCGAAATCGTCTCTCACAAGACCGAAGCCGCCTATCGCCACATTTTTAAGCAGCATGGGCAAGGCGCCGCGCAGGGGCTGATGGTCGGCAACTCACTGGCCTCCGATGTACGCCCGATGATCGAGGCCGGCGGCTGGGGCGTCCACGTGCCCCACGACCTCACATGGGCGATGGAACACGCCGAACCGCCAACCAATTCACCACGTTTTGTTGAAATTAACGATCTTTCCGGCCTCCCAGAGACGGTGAAAAAGATCGTTTCGGGGTGACTCGCCCGCGCCGGTGAGTCGCCTCTGCGGCCCAGCCAAAAACGCCCCACTGCGGGCCAATTTGCGCCCAATTCTTGCCTTATTCGCGCTTATAGTGGGTCAATGTGCGCAAGCCTCTACATATTGGAGAAGAGATCCGTCCTTTTTTACCCTGTCCATCGGATTCGACGGCTTCCGCGATGCGCCGTCCTATGCTAGCCTTGAACCAATCAATAAATGGTCAGCCGAAAATCGGCGACTTGAGGCAGTAAAAGGCAGGCAAATATGAAGGCTCGGCGCATTCAGCCGGCCCGTTACGGGCTATTTCTATTCGCAGCACTCTGGGTTCTGGTCATCCTACCCCTCAGCGCCATGGCAGCCCCCTATGCCGCCTATGTCATCGATGCCCGCACCGGCAAAGAAATCCACGCAGAGAACGCCGACACGCGCCTGCACCCCGCCTCCCTGACCAAGATGATGACCCTCTACATCGCTTTCCAAGCGGTCGAACGCGGGGAACTCTCACTCGATACCCAAGTAACGATCTCCAAGAACGCCGCCTCAGAGCCGCCCAGCAAACTGGGCATGCGTCCGGGCCAAAAAATCGCCCTGCGCTACCTGATCCGCGCCGCCGCCGTGAAATCCGCCAATGATGCCGCCACCGCGATCGGCGAAGCCATCGAAGGGTCCGAGGCCGCCTTTGCCCGCCGAATGAACCGCACCGCCAAACAGCTTGGCATGACGCGCACCACCTTCAAGAATATGCACGGGCTGACCGAAAGCGGCCACCTCTCCACCGCGCGCGATATGACGGCTCTGGGCCGCCACCTGCTCTATGATTACCCGCAGTACTACAACCTGTTCTCGCGCATCACCGCCGATGCGGGCGTGCGCAAGGTCTCCCACACAAACCGCCGGTTTCTGGGATCTTACAAAGGCGCCGATGGCATCAAAACCGGCTATACCCGCGCCGCGGGCTTCAACCTGACGGCCTCGGCCGAGCGTGGCAACGAACGGATCATCGTGACCGTCTTCGGGGGCAAATCCACCGCCTCGCGCAACGCCAAAGTGGCCGAGTTGATGGACCTTGGCTTCCGCCGCGCCCCCTCTTCGGCCCCCTGCGCAAACCAGTGCCCCCGGTCTACGCCGATGTCGAAGACACGCCCGCGGCCCCCGGTGCCGCAGGCAAAACGATCCGACTTGTCGGTGCCGTCACCACCTCCAAACGCCCGCAACTCCGCCCTCGCAGCGAAGTCGTGGTCGTGGCCACCGCAGCCGCCCCCGAAGCAACCAGCACGGTCTCCAACAGCGACATCACGGCAGCCCTACGCGAAGCGGTGCAAACCGCGCCAACCCCGCCCGCCGCCGCGCCCACACCAGAGATCAAAGACGCCGAAGTCGTCATCGCCACCGCGCAGGCCTCCCCCGCCCCGAACCGCGGCCCAAAGACGTAACGCTGGCCGTACAGCAGGCGGTAGAGCAAGAAATCGTGACCCGCGTCTCCACCTCGGGCGGTCGCCACTGGGGGGTCAACGTGGGCCGCTTCCCCAGCCGCTACGCCGCCGAGAAGGTCCTGCTGAAAACCGCACTGGCCGAAATGTCGACGCTTGATGGCACATTGCGCAAAGTGGTGCAGCGTCCGCAGGGCTATGACGCGAACTTCCTCGGCCTGTCACGCGAAAGCGCCGACCTCGCCTGCCGCCGTCTGGCCGCGCGCAACGTCAGCTGCTTCATGATCGGCCCAAGCGAAGGCTAAAGCCCAAAGACCGCCGCCCCTCAGGCGACGCCCCCCAATCTTCATCTTTTTAAAAATACCCGCGGGGGAATCGCGCCCCCGGCGCGATGGGGGCAGCACCCCCTCTCTCTCCGCACTTACGACGTCTGCTTAACCAGCCGCCTGCAACAGCTTGCGCGTATAGTCGGTCTGCGGATTGTCATAAAGCGCATCAACGTCGCCGTATTCCACCACATCGCCGCGCTTCATCACCATCACCTTGTGCGACATCGCCCGCACGACCTTCAGATCGTGACTGATGAACAGATAGGCCAACCCGTATTTCGCCTGCAACTCCCGCAGCAAATCAACGATCTGCACCTGCACCGTCATGTCCAAGGCCGAGGTTGGCTCGTCGAGAACCAGCAGCTTCGGCCGCAGCACCATGGCGCGGGCGATGGCGATCCGCTGGCGCTGCCCGCCGGAGAACTCATGCGGGTAGCGGTCCATCGTCGCGGGGTCGAGCCCCACTTCCGTCATCACCTCCGCCACCAGTTCACGTCGGTCGCGCGCCTTGTCGATCTTGTGGATCGCCAGCCCCTCCGAGATGATCTGGAAACAGGTCATCCGCGGGCTGAGCGAGCCGAAAGGGTCCTGAAAGACGATCTGCATATCGGCGCGTAGGCGGCGCAGCTTTTTGGTGGACCATTTGCGCAGGTCCTCGCCACGAAAAGTCACCTCCCCTTCCGAGCCGATGAGCCGCATGATCGCCAGCGCCGCTGTGGTCTTGCCCGAGCCGCTTTCGCCGACGATGCCAAGCGTTTCGCCCGCGCGGATCGACAGGCTGGTGTCGTTGACGGCCTTCACATGGCCCACGGTACGACGCAGCAGGCCCTTCTGGATCGGAAACCAAACCTTGAGGTTGTCGGTGCGCAGCACTTCGGGCGCATCCGCCGCCACGGGGGCCGGCGCGCCGGTGGGCTCGGCGCCGAGCAGTTTGCGTGTATAGGGGTGTTGCGGATTGTCGAAAATCTCAGCGGTCGGCCCCTCTTCGACGACCAGCCCCTTTTGCATGACAAAGACCCGGTCGGCGATGCGCCGGACGATCCCGAGGTCATGGGTAATGAACAAAAGCCCCATCCCCATCTCATCCTTCAGGTCTTTCAACAGGTCGAGAATCTGCGCCTGAATGGTCACGTCGAGCGCCGTGGTTGGCTCATCCGCGATCAAGATGTCGGGCTTGTTGGCCAGTGCCATCGCGATCATCACGCGCTGCCGCTGCCCGCCGGAAAGCTGGTGCGGATAGGCGCCCATGCGGCTCTCCGCGTCATTGATGCCGACCTGTTCCAAGAGGCTCAACACCCGCGCCCGCGCCTCGGCCCCCTGCAATCCCTGATGCAGCGCCAGCGACTCCGCCAGTTGCTTTTCGATCGTGTGCAGCGGGTTGAGCGAGGTCATCGGCTCTTGAAAAATGAACGAGATGTCGTTGCCGCGCACCTTATGCAGCAGCTTGTCATCCGCGCCGATCATCTCTTGCCCGTCATAGGTGACCGAGCCGCTGACCCGCGCGCTATCGCCCAAGAGCGACACCGTCGAGAGCGCCGAGACCGACTTGCCCGAGCCGCTTTCGCCCACCAGAGCCACCGTCTCTCCCCGGTTCACGGCAAAGCTGACCCCGCGCACCGCCGGGATCAACTGCCCGTCCTGCCGAAAGGAAACCTGCAGGTCTTTGACGTCCAACAAAGCAGTCACGAGAAGGTCTTTCTGGGATCGAATGCGTCGCGGATGCCTTCAAAGATGAAGACCAGCAGCGACAACATGATGGCAAAGGTAAAGAAGGCCGAGAAGGCCAGCCAAGGCGCTTGCAGGTTCTGCTTGGCTTGCAACGTCAACTCCCCCAGCGACGGCGCCGAGGACGGCAGGCCAAAGCCCAAGAAGTCGAGCGTCGCCAGAGTGGAAATCGTGCCCGTGATGATAAACGGCAGCATGGTCAGCGTGGCCACCATCGCGTTGGGCAGCATATGGCGCAGCATGATGGTGCCGTTGCCGACCCCAAGCGCACGGGCGGCGCGGACGTATTCAAGGTTACGCGCGCGCAGGAATTCGGCCCGCACCACCCCCACCAGCGCCGTCCATGAGAACAGCACCAAGAGGATCACTAAGAGCCAGAAACTTCGCCCCAGAATGGCGAACATAATGATGATCACGTAGAGCGACGGGGTTGAGGACCAAATCTCGATGATGCGCTGAAAGATCAGGTCGAGCCAGCCGCCAAAGAAGCCCTGCACCGCGCCCGCCAGAATGCCGATGATCGACGCCGCCCCGGTGACGATCAGGGTGAACACCACCGAAAGCCGGAAGCCATGGATGACCCGCGCCATCACATCGCGTTTGGTGCCGTCGGTCCCGAGCCAGTTCTGCCCGTTGGGCGGCAGCGGTGCGGCACCGGGGCGGTCCACGGCGGTGTCGAAGGAATAGGGGATGACAGGCCAAAGCGCCCAGCCCTTGTCGATCGCTTCGCCTTCGACCTCGCCATCCGCGGCGTCGATAATATAGCCCTCAGGGTCGTCGAAACAGGCATCCAGCCCACCGGTGGCGATGAGGCATTGCACCTCAGGGTCGCGGTAGGCGGCTTCGGTCTGGAAATCGCCGCCAAAAGCGGTCTCGGGGTAGAAGTTGAAAATCGGCGCGTAATACTCGCCGCGGTAGCTCACGAGGATCGGCTTGTCGTTGGCCACGAACTCGGCCAGCAGCGAAATGCCAAAAAGGATCGCGAAAATCCACAGCGACCAATAGGCGCGGCGGTTCGCGGTGAAATTGCGCCAGCGGCGCTGGTTCAGGGGGACAGCGCCATCAGCCTTCCCTCTTCTCAAAGTCGATGCGCGGGTCGACGAGCACATACATCATGTCCGACAAGATGCCGACGACAAGGCCGATGAGGCCAAAGATGAAGAGCGTCCCGAAGACGATCGGATAATCGCGCGCAACCGCCGCCTCAAAACCCAGACGCCCCAACCCATCAAGGCTAAAGATCGTCTCGATAATGATCGACCCGCCGAAAAAGACCGAGATGAAGACCGCCGGGAAACTGGCGATCACGATCAGCATCGCGTTGCGGAAGACATGCCCGTAAAGCACCTTGCGCTCTGACAGGCCTTTGGCGCGGGCGGTGATGACATATTGTTTTTTGATCTCGTCCAGAAAGCTGTTCTTGGTCAGCAGCGTCAGCGTGGCAAAGGCCGAGATCGTCGAGGCCAGTACCGGCAGGGTGATGTGCCAGAAATAATCGGCCACCTTGCCCAAGGGGCTGAGGCTGTCGAAATTATCCGAGGTCAGGCCACGCAGCGGGAAGATCTGCCAGTAAGACCCACCGGCAAAGAGCACCAGCAGCAGGATGGCAAAGAGGAAACCGGGGATCGCATAGGCCGCAATGATCGCGCCCGAGGTCCAGGTATCGAACCGGCTGCCGTCGCGCACCGCCTTGCGGATGCCCAAGGGGATCGACACCAGATGCGCGATCAGCGTTGACCAAAGCCCCAGCGTGATCGAGACCGGCAGCTTTTCCTTGATCAGTTCGATCACACTGATGGCACGGAAGTAACTCTCGCCGAAATCAAGCCGCATGTAGTTCCACAGCATGTGAAAGAACCGCTCCACGGGGGGTTTGTCGAAGCCGAATTCCTTCTCCAACTCCTCGATTAACTCAGGCGGCAACCCGCGCGCGCCGACATAGGTGCTGTCAGACCCGCGCGCCATCGTGTCGACCCCGGCGTCGTTGTTGCCTCCGGCAAAGCCGCCAAAGACATCGCCGCCGCCCTGAATCCGCGCGATGGCCTGCTCTACCGGGCCACCGGGGACGAATTGCACCAAGGCAAAGTTGACCAGCATGATGCCGAACAAGGTCGGGATCACCAGCAACAGCCGTCTGAGAATATAAGCACCCATGTGGTCGCTTTACCGCAAGGCGCCGGAGGCGCGCAATTGCTGCGCGCGGTCTTCGTCATACCACCAGAAATCGAGGTAGCCCAAAGCATAGGACGGAATCTCGGGGTGGTCGTATTGGTCGTAATAGGCAACCCAATAGCTGTCGTTGTACCATGTGGGGATCATAAAGAATTCATGCCGCAGCGCCCGATCCAGCGCCATCAGAGCCGCATCTTCGTCCTCTGCCGTTTCGGCATCGAGCGAGGCTTCGATGATCGCGTCGACCAGCGGGCTGGCAAGCCCTGCGGGATTGAACAGCGAAAATTCCGCCGCCTCGGACCCGTAGCGCTGCGACAGACCGGTGCCGGTGCCAAGGAAGGCGGCATAGGCGTCATAGATCATGTCATAGTCGCGGTCCCGCTCACGGGCGGTGTATTGCGAACTGTCCACCTTCTCCAGCCGCGCGTCGATGCCGATGGATTGCAGGTTGCCCACAAAATTTTCGATCACCGCCGAAATCGTCGGCGACCCGGCGGAGTTCATCAGGAAGTTCAGCCGCAGGGGTTCGCCCGCCTCATTGACACGCATGCCGTTCTGCACGGTCCAACCCGCATCCTCCAACAGCTTGGAAGCCTGCCGCGCGTTGCGGCGGTCCAACAGGCGGCTGGGGTCTGAGGAATGCGGCACCACGGCAGGCGCGCTCAACAGCTCCCCCGGCACCAGATCGCCAAGGCTTTCCAGAAGCGCCAGTTCCGCCCCTCGGGCGCGGCCCCGGCCATCAGCGGCGTGTCTTGCGTGAACGAGGCGCGGTGGCTGAAGAGCCCGTATTGCAGCGACTCGTTGGTCCATTCAAAGTTGAACATCAGTGCCACAGCCTCGCGCACACGGCGGTCCTGCAGCGTCTCGCGGCCGAGGTTAAAGATGATGCCCGAAGGCGTGGGAGGCGAGCCGTCGGGCAGCTCGGCCTTGACGATGTCGCCGTCACTCACCTTGGAGAAGTCGTAGCCTGTGGCCCATTTCTTGGAATCCCCTTCGGCGCGGAAGGTGTATTCGCCCGCCTTGAACGCCTCAAAGGCCGAAGTGTCGTCGCTGAAAATCTCCAGCCGGATGCGGTCGAAATTCATGCGGCCACGGTTGATCGGCAAGTCCTTGCCCCAGTAGTCGGGGTTGCGTTTCAGCACGATGCGCTTGGTCAGATCGACGCTTTCGACCATATAGGCGCCCGATCCGGGGGCGGGTCCATCCAGCTGTCTTTAAGGGTGTTGCCGGTTTCCTCGAACCAATGTTTCGGCCATGCGGGCACGCCGCCTACCGTCTCGATCAGGCTGCGGCGGGAGATACCGTCGGCAAAGTGGAATTTCACCGTATGATCGTCCAGCGCTTCAACCTTGGGGATGCGCTTGCGCACCGCGTCTGCATAGGATTTCAGGCCCTCGTCCAAGAGCAGGTTGTGCGAGAACACGATGTCATGCGCGGTCACCGGCGAGCCGTCCGAAAACGTCGCCTCGGGGCGCATGTGGAAGGTCACCCAAGACTTGTCCTCGGGGTACTCAAGACTTTCGCACAGTAGGCAGTAGCTTTCGCCATAGACATCCGCCGGCAGCGGCTCACCCGAAGGGGCCTCGCCCAGCAGGCTTTCAAACCCGAAGATCGAGAACAGATGCGCACGGCCCTTGCCGGAATAGGGGTTCATCGAATCCAGCGTGCCCACGAAGGGGATCGAGATTTCCCCGCCCTTGGGTGCATCGGGGTTCACATAGTTAAAATGCTCGAAATCCGCCGGGTAGGTCAGATCGCCATAAAAAGAATAGCCATGGCTTTTGATGACCTCTTGCTCCTGCGCCGCGGCGGCACCGGCCAACAGGGCCGCCACCATCAGCGTCAGCGTCGCGAGCCAGAGCGGCAGGTCATCAAAGACCGAAGGGCGGGTCGCGGCGCGGGTCTGGGCACGGGGCATAGGTCACTCCTTGGCGTGGCATAGTCCGGGTAGGCGTCATCTAGGCTAACGCTGTGAGATGCCAAGATACAAGTTGCGAATATGTAAGGTTGCCCTGCACGGGCGGTCCGCCGCGGAGGTTGCCCCATCGAAGGGCGATTTCCCCCGCTTCCGCTCGCGAGAATGTGTAGCCCGACGCCCGGGAACTTCGCAGGCCAGCCGATTTCTCGCCCCAAAATTAACAGATTCTTCACTCAAATTAACGATGCGTAAACTGGAGCAGACGATGAGAACCTACCCGATTCCCTTTAACGAAGAAGCCCGCTTGCGCGCCGTTTTTGATGTGCCCGGCCTCACGGCCGAGAACGAAGCTTTGTTCGACACTATCTGCGAGGCCACCCGCCGTCTGCTTGACTGTCCGATTGCACATATCAGCGTCGTGGAGGCCGATACCCAATGGTACAAATCCGTGGTCGGCTACCCGCTGGAACCGATGCCGAAGGACACCGGGTTTTGCAGCCATACGATCATGTCGGACGTGCCACTGGTGGTGCCCGACCTCAGCAAAGACCCCCGATTTGAGCGCCACCCCATGGTTGCCAAGGGCGGACCCGAGGCGCGCTATTACTGCGGCGTGCCGCTGATCCTGTCCTCGGGCCACCGCTTTGGCAGCCTCTGCGCGCTGGACCTGCAACCGCACGAACAGCCCTCCGAGAAACAGATCGCCCTGTTGGAAGACCTTGGCCGTATGGTCGTCGCGGCGCTTGAGCGCAGCCAGCCGAACGCCCCTGAGCTAAAGGCCGACACCAGCGCCGAATCCACATTTTTAACGCTGGTGGGTCACGAACTGCGAACACCGCTCACGGTTCTCTTCGGCAGCCTGCGCATGTTGGAGGCCAAAGCCGAACAAGGGGTTAATCCGCTGCTGATTCGCTCTGCCCGGCGGTCTGTCGACCACCTCAGCGCGTTGATCGAGACGATCA
The DNA here is from genome assembly GCF_042661425.1 of Sulfitobacter profundi. NCBI lineage: Bacteria > Pseudomonadati > Pseudomonadota > Alphaproteobacteria > Rhodobacterales > Roseobacteraceae > Sulfitobacter > Sulfitobacter profundi. The sequence continues at coordinate 1,197,248 of NZ_JBHSWA010000001.1, forward strand.
TTTCCTATAGCAATGTCAGCACCGGAGAGCTGCGCCTGAACGAGCGGAAATGCAATCTGAACGATCTTTTACAATCGGTTTCGGCCCTGCATTTCGCCACCACAGATGCGACCACGAAAACCATCACTCTGCGCGACAGCCTGCCGCTTGAGGAAATGCACATAGATGGCGACCAGATCGAATTGGCGGTGACGGCCTTGGTGCTGAACTCGGTGCTGCACGGGGGCAGTGAGATCGCGCTAGGGACGTTCAAAGACGCCGAGGGCAATATCGAGATTTCGATCGCCGACAATGGCTCTTTTGACGATCACGTCGACCTTGCCGAGCTTTACAAACCCTTTGTCGTCGGCGGCATGATGGACCATCGCAGCACCAAGGGCGGGCTGGGCCTTGGCCTGCCGCTGACCCGCAAGCTGATCGAAATGCACGGCGGGGATTTCGAGGTGCATGTAGAGGCGGGCCGCAGCCGCGCCGTGATCCGCCTGCCCGCGTGGCGCTGCGACATCGGCGGGATCGCCGCGGCAAACGTCGCCGCCCCGGTGATCGCGGCTCAGTAATTTTGAAGCGCGGGGAGCGCACTATGCCGCGCCCCGCTCTTTGCTCAGGCTCCGTCGACCGTGCGGATCAATGCGTTGATCTCTTCCGCCAATAGGTCCGGGTGATCCTCAGGCGTGAAGTGTTTGCCCCCTGCAATCCGCCGCAGCGGTGCATTCAGATCTTTCGCAAGCCGCTCCCCATATTCGAGCTTTTGAAACTCATCGGCCGCGCCCCAAACGATCCGAGCGGGGATGTTGAGCGTGGGCAGCTTATCCGCGATGGCCTGGGTGTCTTCCACATCCAGCGACTGCGCCTGCCGGACAAAGGCTTCGGCCTCTCCATGTTGGGCGTAATGCGGGGCGTGGGCGTCAAAGGCAGCCTCGGCGGCGGCGTCGGTCTCATGCCCCTTGGAGAACATCATCTTCAGCAACTGGTGGAACGACCCATCGGGCGCATGTTTCGCCACGCCGCCAGTCTTGGCCACGGCGCTGACCAGCGGCACGGGCCATGAATCATAGCTGATCGCATTCGTCAAAAGCAGCCCGCTGACCATTTCAGGATGACGCACCGCCGCAATTTGCGCGACACCGCCGCCAAGGTCATGTGCGGCAAGGATCGCACGCGAGATGCCCTGATCGCGCATCCAAGCGACCAGATAGTCCGCTTGGGCCGAGACCGAAATATCACGCCCTTCGCCCTGCGGGATCGAGGCACCATACCCCGGCATTTCCCAAGCGAGCACCCGGCGCCCGGTGACCTTCGGGGCGACATCCCGCCAAAGCGCGGGGCATGTGGGAATACCGTGAAGCAGGATGACAGGATCACCCGCCCCCGTCTCTTCCCAACACATTTCGATCCCATTGACCGTGGTTGTATGACTTTGCATGTCGCGTCTCCTTTCGGTGTGGACGTTTCATGGCCCAACACCCGCATGAAGAAGACGTTCCGCCGCGCCCAAACGCAAAAGCCGCCCCAGAGGGCGGCTTTCACTCACGCAATGCAGCGTGGAATTAGTTGGAAACGCTTTGTAGGTAAGCGATCACGTCAGCGCGGTCTTCGACTTTACGCAGACCGGCGAAACCCATGGTGGTGCCGGGGGCATAGCCTTTGGGGCTCGTGAGGAAGGCGCTCAGCTCTTCCGGGGTCCATGCACCTTCGAGCGAGGTCAGAGCGCCGGAATACCCGAAACCGTCAACCGAGGCGATATCGCGGTCGACCACACCGTCAAGGTGCGGACCAACGGCGTTGGAGCCGTCGACCTTGTGGCACGCGGCGCATTTGCGGAACACTTTAGAGCCGCTGTCGGCATCGCCTTCGGCCATCACGGCGGTAAAGTCGATCTCTTCGCCGCCTTCGTCACCACCGGCATCGGCCACTTCGATCACATAGGACGCTTCCCCATGTGCATCGGCGTGGTAAATCTCTTCCCCGCCCATTTGCCCAGCAGAAGTACCAACCAGGCGCCGAATACGCCGGCTGCGATTTTGGTCAGGGTCATTGTATCGAACATGCGTCAGGGTCCATCACTTGGTATTGGCACCATGGGCGGGCCATGGTTCTTGGCATCGTTGCCCGCGTATCTATTGCTTTCCCTTGGCGCAGGCAAGGTGTAGTTACCGCGACCAATTGCCCTTCTCCGCGCCTTTTGCAGCAGGATACGATCCATGACCGCCCAGACCACGCCGCGCATCGCCTTCCAAGGGGCCCTTGGCGCCTATAGTCACGAGGCCTGCCTTCAAGCCTGCCCCGACATGGAACCGGTGCCCTGCCAGTCGTTCGAAGGCGTGATCCGCGCCGTAAATGAAGGGCGCGCCGAACTGGCGATGCTGCCGGTGGAGAACACGACCTATGGCCGTGTGGCCGATATCCACCGCCTGCTGCCGGAAAGCGGACTGCATATCATCGGCGAAGCTTTCGTTCGGGTGCGCATCGCTCTGATGGCCCGCCCCGGCGTGGCATTAAAAGACATCAAACACGTCCGCGCGCATCTGGTGCTGCTGCCGCAGGCGCGCAGTTTCTTGCAGCAACATGGGATCACCTCTGAACCCGCCGCCGATTCCGCCGGTGCCGCCGCCGAACTGGCCGCCACCGAGGGCTGCACCGATGGCGTTCTCGCCGGAGAGGTCGCGGCAGAGATCAACGGCCTGACCGTGCTGGCCCGCGATATTGAGGATATGGACCACAACACCACCCGCTTTCTGCTGATGGCGCCTGAGATCGACCTCTCCCGCCGGGCCGAGCGGATGCTGACCACCTTCGTCTTTGAAGTGCGCAACATCCCCGCCGCGCTTTACAAGGCGATGGGGGCTTTGCGACCAATGGGGTGAACATGACCAAGCTCGAAAGCTATATGGTCGGCGGGTCCTTCACCGCGACACAGTTCTACGCCGATATCGAGGGCCATCCCGAAGACCCGGCGGTGAAACGCGCGCTGGATGAATTGGGGTATTTCACCAATAAGCTGGAAATTCTCGGCGCCTACCCCGCCCATCCCGGCCGGGGCGCGCCGAGCGGGATGTAGGCTAGGCGCGCAGGCTCAGACTTTGACGCCGCGGGCGTGACGTTCTTCCATACCGCGGGCATATTCCGCCACGCGGTCCTTGTATTTCTTGGTTAGGGTCGTCTTGGCCAGCTTGAGCGATTGCACCCAAAGCCGCGCGGAAAGGGTCAGCGGCTTGATCTCAAGCGCTACCAACACGCGCGTGCTGTTGCGCGACAGGGGCATCAATTCAAACGACATTTGCCCCGCCAACCCCTGTGACATGCTGTCGATCACCATCTCGTTGGGCCGGTCGAAGGTCACCATCTCAAGCGTCAGCTCGCGCCGCTTGCCGCGCAGGGGGAAGACCGCGTTCCAAGTCATTCCCACACCGGGCTGATGCATCGTATCGGCGCGCTGCACCTCGGCACCGCGCCGCATGGCCGCCCGCTCAAAGCTCTCAAAATCGCACAACATGTCAAAGACCGCTTCGATCGGGGCTTCGACGTCTTCTTTGGTCGAGAATTTCATTCCGTCCGTTCCAATTCTTCTGCTCGCATTTGCCACCCCTGCCGCTTTGACCGGGCCTGTTAGGTCGGTGTATCAGGTCAGTGTATCCGCAAGCCAGTTTTCCAGCAAGAAATGCGCGATGGCCCCGCGACGGGCGGGCAGCAGACGCGGGTGACTTCCGGCAAAGACATCCATCATCTCTTCGCGGGTGACCCAAAGCGCGTCTTCGATCTCAACCGGGTCAACGGTCAGGTCGCGGCTCAGCGCTTCGCCAGCGCAGCCCAACATCAGCGAGGCCGGAAAGGGCCATGGCTGGCTGGAGAGGTAGCTCACCGCGCCGACCTGCACCCCTGCTTCTTCAAAAACCTCCCGCCGCACGGCGGCCTCTACCGTCTCTCCCGGTTCGACAAAGCCTGCCAGCAGGGAGTACATCCCCTCGGGCCAGCCGGGGAGCGGCCCATGAGAACGGAATTGCCATGGGTAATCAACATGATAACCACCGGATCGGTGCGCGGAAAATGCGCCCCTCCGCAATCGGGGCAGACGCGCTGCCACCCGCCCTGCGCCAGATCGGTGGCACAGCCGCAGCGCGCGCAATGGCGGTGCGTTTCGTGCCAACCGAGGATCGCCTTGCCGCTGGCAGCCAGTTCGGCATCGCGCGGGTCAAGCCATGTCATCACCCGCCGCAACTCGGCGAATGCCATGTCATCGCCCAGCAGTGGGTGCCGCTGTTCGCTGGGGTCAAGGAACGCCCCCAGTTGCGATTGGTCCAGATCGGCAGGCTGCCAGCCTGAGATATCGACAGCAAAGCGCGCGGCCCCGTCCTCACGGCCCAGCAAGATGGGCGCGGCAGCGGCCTCTTGCAGCGCCGGGTGATCCATCGCCAATCGGACCAAACCGGCAGGGCGTTCAGGCGCGATCAGGGGTTTGCCACGCCAAAAGACGATGGCGCGCGCCGCAGGGTCGGCGCGAAGCTGCGCCAACGCTTCCGGGTTGCCGCGTATCTCTCCCGCCCGATCAAGGGCCGAGCCTCCAAAGGTTACCGTCTCCGCGTGACGCATGGTGCTCTCCCGATACCGGCCCGATACAGGCTTTGTGCGTTTCGCCCAGCCATGCCACGGCGCAGGCGATATTGGCAATCCCAAGCCCCCTTGCCAGAGCGGTTGAAATCTGGTCATATCAAAACAGCTTTAGGTTGTGTAATTTTAACGAGTAATTCCCTTTACGGTGAACAAGCGCAGCACATATGTCACGGCCGGTGTCGTTCCCCCCGAGGGGGCACCCCGGTCGGGGCACGTCTGCGCATATTGGCCACGACTGATTTGCACATGCAGATCGTGGGCCATGATTATGTGGGCGACCGTTCGGTGGGGCACCATGGGCTGGCCGGGGTTGCCACGCTGATCCGCGCCGCCCGGCAAGAGGCCGCTGAACAGGGCGCGGCCTGTCTCTTGCTCGACAATGGTGATCTGTTGCAGGGCAATGCCTTGGGCGACCAACTCGCCCAGATGCCGGTCACCCCCACGCATCCGCTTGTCGCCTGTGTAAACCATCTGCGATATGATGGCTTGGGCTTGGGCAATCACGACCTTGATCATGGTCTGCCCTATCTGCGCGCCGTGGCGGGCGCGATTGATATGCCGCTGATCTCAACCAATCTGCATCTGACCGATCCCGGCCCCCTGCGCCGCTGGGCCGTTGTGTCATGCCTGCTGCCCGCTGTTGGGGGGCATCCCTCCTCTACGCTGCAGGTTGGCCTGCTTTCCGTTCTGCCGGGCCGCACGGCGATTTGGAACCGCGAGGTCTTGGAAGACGCGGCTGAGATCGTCAGCCCCCTCGAAAGCCTGCGCAGCGCCGCCCTGACGCTGCGGGCAGAGGGGGCCGACCTGACCGTGCTGCTGGCCCATATGGGCATCCCCCAAAAAGGAGAGATCGCCGCCGAAGAAGACATCTGCGCCTTGGCTCAGATCGAAGGGATCGACGCCGTAATCACCGGCCACACCCACCTTCGGTTTCCCGGCGCGGACCACGGCCCGCGCAAGGGGGTCGACACGCAGGCAGGCACCCTGTCCAACCGACCGGCGGCAATGCCGGGGTTTGGCGGGTCCGATTTGGCGGTGCTGGATTTGGCCCTTGAACGGGACGCACGGGGGGCTGGCGGGTGTCGCAGCATCACAGCCACCTGCGCGACAACAGCGCGCAAACGCTGGCCGACCCCGTGGTGCTCAGTGCCGCGCGGATCAGCCACATTGGCACCCGCAAGCATCTGGAAGAGGTGGTCGGCCACACCGGGACGGCGCTGCACAACTACTTTGCCCTTGCCATGCCCACCCCCATCGACGCGCTGACCGCCCGTGCGCAGGCCGAGGTGATACGCATAGGCGTGGCGGGCACGGCGGACAGCGCATTGCCCATCCTCGCGGCCACGGCGGCACATACGGCGGGCGGGCGTGGCGGGCCCGAGCATTTTTTGCACATCCCCCCGGTGCGGTGCAGCGCCGCCATATCGCCGGGCTGGTTCCTTATCAAAACGCGGTCTGGGCGCTACGTATCACGGGGGCTGACCTCCGGCGACGGCTGGAAAAAGCGGCCGAGGTTTTCGCCCCGCTTGGCAGTGCGACAGGTCCGCTTCTCGATCCCTGCCGCCCGCCTTTTCACTGCGATACGATCTACGGCGTGACCTATGCAATCGACCCCCACCGCCCCCGTGGGGCGCGCATCACGGCGCTGTCGTGGCAGGGGGTCCTGTCGAGCCGGACCAACGGTTTCTATTGGCAACCAACCAGTTTCGCGCAGCGGGCGGCGGCGGATTTGACCGTGCACCCATCGCAAATGTCGCCCTGCGCAGCCCCTGCCCCTGACCGAGGCGCTGATCGCCGCCCTCGCGCCGAGCCCAGACCACCCATGGTCCAGCGCTCACCCATGGCACTTCGATGCGACCGGAGCGCAAGCGGTCCACTATACCTCACCGGGCGCGCTGCCCTTTCTTAATGATATCGCGCATCTGTCGCCCGATCCCCGCGGAATAACGGCATCGGGCTTCGCCCAGATCTGGATCCGCTTGTGAGGCTTGCACTTCGATCCTCCCCTCCTATATGGGCCTTGAGAGGTTGGTGCGGGCAAGCGCCTCGCCAACCCGGTCAGATCCGGAAGGAAGCAGCCGTAACGAGCCCCGCTTGGGTCGTTATCAGCCTCTCACCACCGTCGCATTGTGCAGCAATGCGACGCCCCGGCAGTCGCTCCGCAGGAACGATGAAAGGGGTAGATTCTCCAAAGAAATTGTCGCGGTTGAGAGATAACAGGCCCGCCGACATGCCCCGCCTGCGGGCACCACGGGCATCGCCCCCTAGGGAGGGCGCCGCCCACATCATCTTACAGCCGATCCGCCTCAAATGTATCACAGGCCGCGATCTCGCCGCTCTCAAAGCCCCGTTCGAACCAACGCGCGCGTTGCTCTGACGTGCCATGGGTAAAGGTATGCGGCTGTGGCACCTGACCGGCCTGCCGTTGCAAATGGTCATCCCCGATCATCCGCGCCGCATTCAAGGCTTCCTGAAGATCGCCCTTTTCCATCAACCCTTCGACGTTCGACGCCCAGATCCCCGAAAAACAATCGGCCATCAGCTCAAGCCGCACGGTCAGGGCATTCGCCTCAACCTGAGAGGACTGCTGCCGCATCCGAGCCACCTGCGGCAAGACGCCGATCTCATTCTGCACATGGTGGGCGACCTCATGTGCGATCACATAGGCTGCCGCGAAATCGCCCTCGGCCCCAAGACGCTGGTCCAGCGTGCGGAAAAAGGCGGTGTCGAGATAGGCCATGTTATCCGCCGGGCAGTAAAAGGGGCCGGTTGCGCCGGAGGCACCGCCACAGGCGCTTTGGGTGACGTTTTCGAACACGACAAGCTTGGGCGGCGTATAGGTTTCCCCCAATTGCTCTTGGAAAATCCGGCTCCAGACCTGTTCTGTCGTGGTCAGCACGCGGGCGGCGAAATCGACTTGCGGGTCTTCGCTGTCGCTCAGCGGGCGGGACTGCTGGACCTGACCGCCGCCTTGGCCGGTCAATAGCGGGGTCACGTCGATGCCGGTGAAATATCCAATGGCCATAACCGCCAGAACGCCCACCAAACCAAGTCCGCCCGCCTTACCGGCCCCTCCGCTACGGCGAATGACATTCTTGCTCCGCCCAATTCCCCGCAAACGCATTTACCGTCCCCCGCTATGTCAAAGTTTATTGCCACATGAACGCGCAACGAGCAGATTGGTTCAATGAAGGATAAAAACGATCTCGCTGAAAGCCGCACCGATTGGGCCGAGGACCGCACGATTCTGGCCAATGAGCGCACCTTTGCGGGCTGGATGCGTACCGGCATGGCCTGTGTGGCCGTGGCGATTGGTCTGCGTGCCGTCTTTGGTGAGTTTGAGCCGACATGGGTGGCCAAGGCTGTGGCCTCGGTCTTCATCATAGCCGCGCTCTATGTCTATTGGGCGGCACAGGCGTCGGCGGCGAAAACCCAAAAGCGACTGAGCGACCATCACGCCAACGCCCAGCCCAACAGTCGCATGAAAATTCTGGCCGCCATCCTTGCGGTTGCCTCAACCGGCGTCGGCGCGATCCTTTGGATGCTCTGAGCATCCCGCAAGCACGGTAGACGCCACGGCGCGGAGCGCCTAGTTTACGGCCTTGACCGAATCCGATCTGGGGCACCATGACAGATACATCCGCCTACCGCGTTCTGGCCCGCAAATACCGGCCCGAAACCTTTGCCGATCTTGTCGGCCAAGACGCCATGGTGCGCACGCTCAAGAACGCTTTTGCCGCCGACCGGATCGCGCAGGCCTTTGTGATGACGGGCATCCGCGGCACCGGCAAGACGACCACCGCGCGGATCATCGCCAAGGGGATGAACTGCATCGGGCCAGACGGCAACGGCGGGCCGACGACTGATCCTTGCGGCGTCTGCGAACACTGCACCGCGATCATGGAAGGCCGCCACGTTGATGTGATGGAGATGGACGCCGCGTCGAACACCGGCGTTGCCAACATCCGCGAGATCATTGATTCGGTGCATTACCGCGCCGCCTCGGCCCGCTACAAAGTCTACATCATCGACGAAGTGCACATGCTCTCGACCGGTGCGTTCAACGCGCTGCTGAAGACGCTGGAAGAGCCGCCCGAACACGTCAAATTCATCTTTGCCACCACCGAGATCCGCAAGGTGCCGGTGACGGTGCTGTCGCGCTGCCAACGCTTTGATCTGCGCCGGATTGAGCCCGAAGTGATGATCGCCCTGCTGCGCAAGATCGCGACGGCAGAAACTGCCGAGATCACCGACGACGCGCTGGCGCTGATCACCCGCGCCGCCGAAGGCTCCGCCCGCGACGCGACCTCGCTGCTGGATCAAGCGATCAGCCACGGCGCGGGCGAGACGGGCGCCGAACAGGTGCGCGCCATGCTGGGTCTGGCGGACCGAGGCCGGGTGCTGGACCTATTCGACATGGTGCTGCGCGGCGATGCGGCAGCGGCGCTAACGGAACTCAGCGGCCAATACGCCGATGGGGCAGACCCGATGGCCGTGCTACGCGATCTGGCCGAGATCACCCATTGGGTGTCGGTCGTGAAGATCACGCCTGATGCCGCCGAAGGCCCCACAATCGCCCCCGAAGAACGCACCCGTGGCCAGCAAATGGCCGAGACCCTGCCGATGCGCGTGCTGACGCGGCTGTGGCAAATGCTGCTGAAAGCGCTGGATGAAGTGGCCGCCGCCCCCAACGCGATGATGGCCGCCGAAATGGCCGTGATCCGCCTGACCCATGTGGCCGATCTGCCCTCGCCCGAAGAACTGGTGCGCAAGCTGCAAAACAGCACGCCACCCCCGGCCCCCGGCCCCGTCGGTGGTGGCGGTGGCGGCGGCAATGGCGCGCCCCAAGGCAGCACCGGCGCGCAGGCCGTGCAACACGCCCAGCAGCGCATGGCGTCGAACCCCGGCCCGCAGGGGCAGAGCACCGCCTTGGCGCAAGACCTGAACGCCGCGCTGGCCCGCTTCCCGACATTCGAACATGTGGTTGAGCTGATCCGCGTGAACCGCGATGTGAAACTGCTGGTCGAGGTCGAAACCTGCCTGCAACTGGCCGCCTATCAGCCCGGCCGCATCGAATTCGTCCCCACCGACGACGCCCCGCGCGATCTGGCGCAACGGCTGGGGCAAAAGCTGCAACTCTGGACCGGCAATCGCTGGGCGGTGTCGCTGGTCAACGAGGGCGGTGCCGAAACCATCGCGCAAATCCGTGATGCGCGCGAACTGGCGCTCAAGAAACAGGCCGAAGAACATCCGATGATGCAGGCCGTGTTGGCACAGTTCCCCAAGGCCCGCATCACCGCGATCCGCACCCCCGAAGACATCGCCGCCGCCGCCACGGCAGAGGCGCTGCCAGAGGTCGAAGACGAATGGGATCCGTTCGAGGACGGTTGATACCCCCACCTCACGCCACATATAAACGACAACACAACAAGGAGACCCCAGATGCTCAAGGGATTAGGCGGCCTCGGCGATATGGCCGGGATGATGAAGAAAGCTCAGGAAATGCAGGGCAAGATGGCCGAACTGCAAGAGGAGATGCACAACATCACCGTTGAGGGTGAATCCGGTGCGGGCCTCGTCAAAGCGACATGTTCTGCCAAAGGTGAGTTGAAGGGCCTCGATATCGACCCGTCGATCTTCAACAAAGACGAGAAAGAGGTCGTCGAAGACTTGATCCTCGCCGCCATCAAAGACGCGCAGAGCAAAGCCTCGGACCGTGCGCAGGCTGAGATGAGCAAGCTGACCGAAGGCATGGGCCTTCCTGCGGGCATGAAACTGCCCTTCTGACCTGATGGGGCGGAGTTGTTTCCGCCCCTCACCCCCAAAGTTTTTACAGGTGCCATCCTTGAGCTCTACCCGCGACATTGACGCCCTGATTGAGCTGATGGCGAAATTGCCCGGCCTTGGCCCCCGCTCGGCCCGGCGCGCGGTGCTGCACCTGATCCGCAAACGCGCGCTGTTGCTGACGCCCCTGTCCGACCTGATGCAGACCGTCGCCGCCACGGCGCGCGAATGCCTGAACTGCGGCAACGTGGGCACCGCTGATGTCTGCGACATCTGCACCTCTGAAAAACGCGCCAATGGCGAGCTTTGCGTGGTCGAGGATGTGGCCGACCTTTGGGCGATGGAACGGTCCGGCGTGTTCAAGGGCCGCTATCATGTGCTGGGCGGCACGCTCTCGGCGCTGGATGCCATCGGCCCGCAGGAATTGCGCATTCCGCGGCTGGTCGACCGGATCGATACTGAAAGCGTGACCGAAGTGATCCTCGCGCTCAACGCCACGATCGACGGGCAGACCACGGCGCATTACATCGCGGATCAGTTGGAGGATCGGGTGCGGCTCACCTCCCTCGCCCAAGGGGTGCCGATTGGCGGGGAACTTGATTACCTCGACGACGGGACGATCACCGCCGCGATGCAGGCGCGTAAGGCGCTTTAGGTCTCACCGGAATCAAAACCGCCTCAAAGCCCAGAATTAAAGATCAAAATCAAAGCGGGCCGCCCGCTCCTCCCAAAGCAGACGGCCCTTTTCCGTGGCGACGCAGATCGTGCTTTCAGAGCACGATCACATCAAGCGGCGGAAATCCATTGAACCCAACCGAACTGTAGGAACTTGTGTAGGCTCCGCAAGCGCGAATCATCACTTTATCGCCATCGCGGAGAGATAAAGGCAGATGAATTGGTCGTTTTTCGTAAAGGATGTCCGCCGAATCGCAAGACGGGCCAGCCAGAACGCAGGGTCCGGTCTCTTCGCCGTCATGCGAGGTGACGATTTGATAGCGAATCGCTTCGCCTTCAGTTTCGGCCAGCCCCGAGAAGCGCCCGATATCCAGATAGACCCAGCGGTGCAGATCGTCCGCGGATTTACGGCTCACCAGCATGACTTCGGCAGCGATATGACCCGCCTCTGCCACCAGACCACGGCCCGGCTCTGCCATCAATTGCGGTACGTCGCCGAACCGTGCTTTGACAGCTGAGATGACGGCCGCAGCATAGGCGCGCGGCGCTTCGATGCTTTCGCCGTAAAAGGCTGGGAAGCCACCGCCGAGGTTCAGCAGTTGAAGGTCATGGCCATCCGCACGGGCGGCATGCCACAGCGGCGCGACCTGATCCAGCACCGGGTTCCAGAACTCTGCTTTGCGGGTCTGCGAGCCGACGTGGAAGGACAGGCCGAAGGGCACGAGACCCACGGCAACCGCGTGGTTCAACAGCGCAGGCAGCGCAGAACCGGCACAGCCGAATTTGCGGCTGAGTGGCCAGTCTGCCATGGAGTTTTCAACGATCAGGCGCAGGTAGACCCGCGCGCCAGGTGCGTGGGCTGCGATCTTGTCGAGCTCGGCTTCGCTGTCGGCAGCGAACAGGGTCACCCCAGCGGAATGGGCGAAGGCGATGTCGGAGGCACGTTTGATGGTATTGCCGAAAGAGATGTTCTCAGGCTTCGCACCTTGGCTGAGGCAAAGTTCAATCTCGGCACGCGATGCCGCGTCAAAGCCAGAGCCTTTTTTGACCAGCAGACGGATGATTTCCGGCGCCGGGTTCGCCTTCACCGCGTAGTGGATATGCGCCTCGCCCAGACCGCTATGCAGCGCATCATATTGCGCGGCCACACGCTCGCGGCTGATGACAAGCGTCGGCTTGTCAAAGCTGTTGGCGGCAATATAGGCAGCGGCCGGATCGGCAAATGAATTGGATGCGGTGCGCAGTGCACCGGGTACTGTAGCGTTCATGGTCATCTCCAAAGAGCAGGTGGGGCTGGTTCCCCGCGTGTCGTTTCAAGAGACGTTACCGTCGCTACATAAACGCGGGTCAGTCAGAGTAGGAACTGACCGGCCAGAGGCGCGTGCGTTGGCGTCTGTAATGCGCCACATACGCCGTTTTAGGATTCGTACAAGGGGTAAAATTACCCGAGATGCAGATTGTTAGTTTTCCTCATCTTCCCAGTCACTGCCGATGGGGTCGCGGTCTCTTTTGCGTTCTTCTTTGATCATATCTTTGGTCTCCTGCTCCTCTTCTCGATCGGTTTCTTCGGGATCACTTTCGGCGGCTTCGGTCTGGGCCAGCGCCAAGACAAACCACATGGGGAAGTGATCCGAGCCGATCTTATCAAGCCGGTCCATCTCAAGCAGGCGGAACTGCGGGTCGTGGAACAGGTGATCGAGCGGCCAGCGCATCCACGGCATCGTCGCGCTAAAGGTGTTATACATGCCGCGCCCCACGCGCGGGTCCAACAGAGCAGAGAGCCGCTGGAACCGCCGCGTCGTCGTGGACCAAGCCACATCGTTCAGATCGCCCGACACCACGGCGGGCAGCGGATCTTTCTCGGCCTCAATCCCGACCAACGCGATTTCGCTGTCGCGCCCTTTGGTATCATGTTCGATCACAGGCGGTTCGGGGTGCACGACATAGAGGCGGAAATCCTCCCCCATCGGCAAATGCACCCGGGCGCGGATCGACGGCACGTCGCGCGTCACCAACTCCCGCACCTCAACCTCCGACAGCGACAGTTTCGACATCACGCAAAGGCCGTAGCCATTGTCGAGCGGCACGTCGATGCGGTGCTCGTAGTTCTTACCCAGCCCGGCATCCAGCGCATCAATCCAATCCTGATCCACTTCGATGGCCATGAAGATATCCGGCACCCGCGCCTCAACGAGGGCGATAAGCTTGCCATAGTCCCGGTTGGACTTCTTGACGTTAGCGGCCAGCAGACTGAAATGGCGGTCCGTCTCGCGGCGCAGCTCGGGCGAGGCGGCGAGAGATTGCTTGCGCCAAATTGGGGTGAACTTGGTGATATAAATCGCCTGAAGCGCTGCCACGCCCAGCATGAGTGCGATGCCAATCATGCCGTAAGTCGTTGTCGGCCCTTGGACCAGCGCGAAGGCGGCGGCCAGCAGCAGCGCCAGACCAAGGAATTGCTCACGTGGAAAGGCCAGCCCCCGGATCGCCCCAAAAGGCAGCTTACTCAGCGGCAGTAGGCTGCACAGTATCAGCAGCCCTGCCAGCCCCCAGATCATCCAGTCCAATGCCGTTTCCAAATCCATCCCCCGGCGCAAAGCGCCTTTTTAACAAAGAAAAACAGGGCGCCGAAGAATCCGACGCCCTGTCACTTTAACACATCCTTGTGGCGAAAGTTCCTTCCGCCACACCGCCCTGAAGGGGCTTAGCCCTTGGCCTTGTCTTCATCCTCGTCGTCTTCATCGGTGCTCTCTGGCAGCGAGAAGAAGCTGTCGGCGTCGGAGTAATCGCCCTTGGAATGATCCTCTTCCTCTTCGTCGTCCGTGCTGTTGCCGGAGAGGGTGAAGGTCTCCAGACCTTCGATGGCCGTGGGGATTTTGGGCTCGTTGTCCATGCCGAGGCTCTGCTCGGTCGACACTAGCTTGCGGCGCTCGTCGTCGTTCATCACTTCGCCCGCAGCGGCCTTTTTCGCGGCGGCCTTTTGCACGGCGGCGTCAAGCTCGGACTGTTTGCACAGGCCAAGGGCAACCGGGTCGATCGGCTGGATATTGGCGATGTTCCAATGCGTGCGCTCACGAATCGCTTGGATTGTCGGTTTGGTGGTGCCAACCAATTTGCTGACCTGACCATCGCTAAGCTCAGGGTGAAACTTGACCAGCCACAAGATCGACGCCGGACGGTCCTGACGTTTGCTGAGCGGCGTGTAACGCGGGCCACGGCGTTTCTCTTCACCTTCGGCAGCGGCGTTGAACTTGAGCTTCAGCTTGTGCAGCGGATTGTCCTGCGCCGCGTCGATCTCTTCTTGAGTGAGCTGGTTGTTGGCAACCGGATCAAAACCCTTCACGCCCTGCGCCACGTCGCCATCGGCGATGCCCTGCACTTCCAACTCATGCATGCCGACGAAATCAGCGATCTGCTTGAAGCTGATGGTGGTGTTGTCCACGAGCCAGACGGCGGTGGCTTTGGCCATAATCGGTTTTGCCATGTCACTCTCCTAAAAACGCAATTTTCCCGTCGCCTGAAAGGCTGTCCTGCTTGGCAGAACGGTCTTCATTGTCGGGGAAGTTGGCCGCTGTATACTGTCTCAAACATCATAAGGGAAGACCCAATGCGGCCACTGCGCGCCAGTCTGCTGATCCTCGGGCTGATCGCCCCCGTCCCCTCTCTGGCCGAGGGGGAACGTTCGGGTGAATTCGACTATTACGTCATGTCCCTGTCATGGTCGCCCAACTGGTGCGAATTGACGGGCGACGCGCGGCAGTCTGCGCAATGCGATGCGGATAAGGACCACGGCTGGACCCTACATGGGCTCTGGCCCCAGTTCACGCGCGGGTATCCGTCCTATTGCCAAAGCGGCCAGCGCCCGCCCAGCCGCGCACAGACCGGGGCGATGGCCGATATCATGGGCACCGGGGGCTTGGCATGGCATCAATGGAAGAAACACGGCTCTTGCAGCGGGCTGGACTCGGCGGATTATTTCGCCCTCTCGCGAGAGGCCTACGCCCGCATCAACCGCCCCGAGGTCTTTCGCAAGCTCGACCGCGCCGTTTCCCTGCCCGCCTCCGTGGTAGAGGAGGCATTTCTCAAGGCGAACCCCGACCTGACCGCACAGGGGATCACCATCACTTGCAAGCAAGGTCACATCCAAGAGGCGCGCATCTGTCTGTCTCGCAGTCTTGAGTTCATCCCCTGCGGGCCGGACGTTCGGCGGGACTGTACGCTTGATAACGCCCTGTTCACCCCTTTGCGCTAAACCCATCGGGGCGGGTAACTGGGCGAAAACGGAAGAGGCGTAATTTCCTCCCCCGCATTCAATGCCTTTCGGCTCTCTCTCCAACACGGGTGGCTAGCGTCCCGGCCACCCGTGCTATCAGTAAACGAATTAATGGTTAACAATTCGTTACTGATTCAAATTTTATTGGTCTGCCTCGGCGTCCAGCGCGCCACCGACCTTTAGAACGATCTTGCCGATATGGCCGCTGGCCTCCATCCGACGGTGCGCGTCATTCGCCTCGGACAGGTCATAGGTGCTGTCCATCACCGGGGCGACGCGGCCCTGCTCCAACAGGGGCCAGACGTTCTGCAAAAGCTCCTCTGCAATCCGCGCCTTGGCCAGATCGCTTTGCGGGCGCAGGGTCGATCCGGTCATGGTCAGGCGGCGGGTCATCAGCGTGACAAAGTTCACCTCCTGTTTGGCGCCCTGCAGGAAAGCGATCTGCACCAGCCTGCCATCTTCGGCCAAAGCCTTCAGATTGCGGTTGATATAGCTGCCCCCAACCATATCAAGGATCACATCCGCGCCGCCCTCGGCCTGCAGCACGTCAACGAAATCCGTATCCCGGTAGTTGATCGCCACTTCGGCACCCAGCTTCATGCAGGCCGTGCATTTGCTATCCGTCCCCGCGGTCACAAACACCCGCGCGCCCAAGATACGGGCCAGCTGGATCGCCGTCGTGCCGATGCCGGAAGAGCCACCGTGGATCAGCACTTTCTCCCCAGCCTTAAGCCCGCCCCGCATGAAGAGGTTGGACCAGACGGTAAAGAACGTCTCGGGAAGGCAGGCCGCTTCTTTCAGCCCCATGCCTTCGGGGATCGGCAGGCAATGCGCGGCGGGGGTGGCGACATATTCGGCATAGCCGCCGCCGGGCAGCAGGGCGCAGACCAGATCCCCCGGTGCCAGTGTCGTCACGCCGGGGCCGACCTCGACCACCTCGCCCGAGGCCTCCAGCCCCGGCAGATCGCTGGCGGTGGGCGGCGGCGCATATTTGCCCGCGCGTTGCAGCGCGTCGGGGCGGTTCACCCCGGCATAGGCGACCTTGATGATGACCTGCCCATGTTTCGGTTGGGGCCGCGGGCGGGTGGTGCCCTGAAGAACGTCCGGACCGCCGGGTTCGGTGATTTCGATTGCACGCATGGTCTCTGTCATGTCTGAAGTATCCTCGGGTCTGGTTTTGCCGCAGCCTAACGGGCGGCCCCGGGGCGTGCACCCGGAATTTGAAGCCCGACGGAAGTGGGAGAAGGCGGATGCGCGCGCAAGGCAATTTCAGATGGCATCAGGACGCGCGGCTTTTCGCGGGACAATCGGAAGTGCCCCGCGCGCCCGAAGGCCAGCGCGACAGCTTCCGCGCCCTACCCGCAACCCCGACCTTCGACGCGCTGACGGCCCTTACCACAACGATCAGCCAGCAGGCCCCTTTTGCCTCGGCGACCGCCCCCTGCCCGATGACATCGCCTGTCCGCCCGGCGCGTTCCTCACCCTCACCGGGGGCGCGTCGGGCCAACCCAAGGCCGTGCGCCGCAGCCAAACTTCTTGGACCGTCAGCTTTGATGTGAACGCCGATCGCTTTGCTCTAACCCGCCACGACAGCGTTGCCGTGTTGGGGCGGCTCAGCCACTCCCTGTCGCTCTATGCGGTATTGGAGGCGCTGCACCTTGGCCTCGACGCGCATGTTCTGGCCGATCAGCCCCCCGCCAGCAAGCGTCGCAGATTGCCACATCGGGGGCGACGATCCTCTATGCCACGCCGACGCAATTACGGCTGCTGGCCCGTGGGGCCGCCGCCCCGCTGCCCTCGCTGCGGCTGGTGCTTTGTGGCGGCGGCGCGCTTGATGCGGCGACGCGGGCGGCGACCGGGCGGCTTTGCCCCCATGCGGCGGTGCACGTGTTTTACGGCGCGGCAGAAACGAGCTTTATCACGCTGGCCGATGCCGCCACGCCCGAAGGATCGGTTGGCCGCCCTTATCCCGGCGTCGAACTGCGGCTTTTGGATGCGGCGGGGCAACCCACTTCAGACGTGGGTGAAATCTGGGTGCGCAGCCCGTACCTTTTCGATGGCTACGCACAGGGCCGCAGCACCGAGACCCGCAGGCAGGATGGTTTCGTCACCGTGGGCGAGATGGGCGAACTGGATGACAAAGGACAGCTGTGGATCAGAGGGCGGCGGCAGCGCATGGTGCAGATTGCCGATCAACTGGTCTTCCCCGAAGCGGTGGAGGCCGTGATCGCCGCGCATACTGGTCTGCCCTGCGCGGTTCTGCCCCGTGACGATGCGCTGCGGGGGCAACATCTGATTGCAGTTGTCGAAGGCACCGCAGAGGCGGCGCGCCCTGAGGAAATCATCGCCCATTGTCGCGCAGCACTCGGCCCACTGGCCGCCCCCCGTCGCGTCTATTTCCGCTCCGACCTGCCGCTATTGCCTTCGGGCAAGATCGACCTTCGCGCCCTCGCCGACGGGGTGGAGGGCCAAGCATGACCCGCGCCTACATCGTTTCTGCCTGCCGCAGCCCGGTCGCCCCGCGCGGCGGCGCCTTGGCGCATCTGACTCTGCCCGATCTTGCCGCGCCGGTTCTTTCCGCCGCCCTTGCCCGCGCGGGGTTGGCCCCTGCGCAGGTCGACGAAGTGATCTGCAGCACCGCCCTTGGCCCCGGCGGCAACCCCGCGCGCAGCATCGCCTTGGCGGCGGCGCTGCCTGAACATGTCGCGGGCCTGAGCATCGATCGGCAGTGCGCGGGGGCTTGGACGCGCTCGCGCTGGCGCGCCAAATGATCCTTGCGGGGGCTGCGGATATCGTTGTGGCGGGCGGGGCGGAAAGCTACTCGCGCCAACCGTTGCGCTACCGCACCTTCGCCGATGGCCGCCCGCCTGAGCCCTATACCCAAGCGCCCTTTACCCCATGGCCCGCGCGTGACCCCGACATGGCGCAAGCCGCCGCTGCGCTTGCCCGGTCGCAGGGTATCACCCGCGAAGCGCAGGATGACTGGGCGGTGGAAAGCCACGCAAAGGCCCGCGCGCAGCTAGCGCCCAAGGCGGAACTCGTACCGCTCGCAAACATCGAAGCCGATACATTCACCCGCCGCCTCACCCCCGCGCTTTGCCGCCGGGCCAAGGTGCTTTCCGGTGAGATCACTGCCGCCAATGCCGCCGTCGCCGCCGATGCCGCGGCCTTTTGCGTCGTTGTCTCAGACCGAATGGCGGCTGAGCTCACCGTGCCAAAGATCGAACTTATCGCCACCGCAACCAAGGGCAGCAAACCCGAAGAGCCGGGACTGGCACCACTGGTGGCGATTGGCGAAGTCTTTCGCCAAACGGGATTAACCGCCAGCGACCTGACCCTCGCCGAGATCATGGAGGCCTATGCCGTGCAGGCCATCGCCTGCGCCACCGGCGCGGGGGTCGCGCCGCAGATCGTCAACATCGGCGGGGGTGCCTTGGCACGCGGGCATCCGATTGGTGCATCGGGTGCGATCAACGCAGTGCGGCTCTGGCATGGATTGGTGGCGCGGGGGTCGGGCACCGGATTGGCGGCGATTGCCGCAGCCGGGGGATCGGCTCTGCCGCGCTGATGCGGCTGTAGCGGCCCGCCCCCTTTGGGGGAGCGGGCCAATCGTTTTAGCTGCGCGACAGCACGCTTGCGGGACGCGCCTTGGCCAGACCGGAGGTGATGAAACCCGCCAGCACGGCTTTGATCAGGTCACCGGGGATGAAGGCTTGGACCAGCAGGGTCGCCTCAAGCAGCGTCTTGTTCAGCGTCATCATCATGCCGAAGATGCCAAAGGCATAGACCACAAGGATGCCGCCCAAGACGGCCGAAACCCCGGCGGCCAGACCCACAGGCGCGCTGCGCCACTGGTCCATGATAAAGCCAGTCACAAAGGCACCGATCGGGAAGCCAACGAGGAAACCAACGGTCGGCGAGGCAAAGACGCCCAGACCGCCACGGCCTCCGGCCAGAAGCGGCAGACCAAGCGCCACCAGTGCCACGAACAGCAGTGCGGCAAGACCACCGCGCCATGCGCCCAGCACCGTGCCACAGAGCATGACGCCCAGCGACTGCGCCGTGATCGGCACGCCAAAGCCGAGCGTGAATTTCGGGATCAGGCCCAATGCCGCAATCAGCGCGGCGAAGAGGGCGATCATTGTCAGATTGCGTTCCATTGAGAGGGTCCTTGAATTAAAGTTTCCAATGCCTAGGCCAGCCCTCTGCCCCGGTCAAGCAATCACAGCCCGCCACGCGCGCGCAGCGCCTCTGCCACATGTTCGGCGTCATCGATGGCCAGCACGGTAAAGGGCATCACGATCCGCCAGCCCGCCCGCCTGCGCGACCGCGCGCGCCACGCCAGCGATAGCATCTGCCCTTTGGCCGCCAGCACCGGCGTGAAACGAACCACCAGCGCCACGGCCAACTCCAGACTGCGGGTTCGGACCCCAAAGCGGCGCAGCGGCGTGGCAAGCCAGCGCACCACCGCCATCATATCGCTGAGTTTCGTGGTCATGGTCACAAGATTGGCCAGCCCCACCGCCGTGACCATGCGCAGCACGATGACAAGGCCGGCCTCTGCATCGCTGGTCAGTATATGCCACAGCAGGATCAACGCCACAAAGGGCCAGAGCATCCGCAACCGCCCCAAGCCGCCCTTTAGAAAAGCCCGACCCGGCAGGGCGTAAAGCAGCAACATCCCGGCACAAAAGGCGATTTGCCAGACCAGATCCTCGACCCCGAATAGCAACAGTGTCGCCGCACAAAGCGCACCCAGCTTGGCCCCCGCGGGCCAGCCGTGGGCGCGGGTCTCAACCGGCGAGGTCAGAGAGATCATCGCTCGCCCCCAGTTCCTTCATCCGTGTCTCAAAGGCGCGCAGCACCGGACGCGCGCTGCCTTGCTGGGCGACTTCGCCACCCTCTAGCCAGAGGATGTGATCGTAGCCCGCCACCGCTGCCGGATCGTGGGTGATGTGCACCAGCGTCAAGTCGAGCCCGGCCAAGACCCGTTCAAGATGCAGGCGCGTCGGAATATCGAGCCCGGCAAAGGGTTCGTCGAGCACCAGCACCCGTGGTTGCATCGCCAGAACCGCCATCAGGCAAACCAACTGCCGCTGCCCCTGTGAGAGCTGATGGATCGACGCCTGTGCCCAATGACGCTTGTCAAACTGACCAAGGATTGAGGCCACGCCCCGCGCCGCTTCGGCCTTGGATTGACCCATTTGCAGCAGGCCAAAGGCGATTTCCTCCTCCACGGTGGGAAAGATGATCTGATGGTCCGGGTTTTGAAACAGGATGCCGACAGCACCAATCGCCCGGCGGCGGTCGCGGGCCACGTCGATCCCGCCGATCCGCACCTGCCCCTCATCTGCGGCCACCAAGCCCGAGAGAACCCGCGCGAAAGAGGTCTTGCCCGACCCGTTGCGCCCCACGATGCCGATCCGCGAGGCATCTGACCTGAGGCTCACGTCGCGCAGCACCGGCGTGCCTGCGGGGGTGTAGCACACCTTTTCAATATCAATGAGCGGGAGCGTCTGGCTGGTCATTGGGGGCCTGTATAAAACCGGGTGCCCCGACCTACCACCTGCCGGGCGGGCGGGGAAGCCCGCAGTTCGCCCGCAGGTTGCGTCAGCTCGGCGGCGTCCAGCGGCCGGGCAGATCAGGGTCCTGCTGCCCCCGTGGCGCTTTGATGTGGCTCAAAAGCCAGTTAGGCCCGGCCATTAGACGGCTGAGCGTCGGGCTTTCGCGCACTTGGGCCTTGAGCTTTTCGATCTGCATCACGTCGTCGATCCGCCGGTCCAGGAAAGACCACGTCGCCTGATGCCCCTCGCTGGCATCCCCCAGCCAATAGAGCAGCGTGGCAGAATACACCCCCGACAGCGTCGCGCGTTTGCTGTACCAGTTTACATCATCCGACGTATCGCCAAGCGCGGTCCAGATTTTATCGCTGGTCTCCCAGATCAGGCCCGCACCTTCGGGCGCGTGATGCGGCAGGGCGAAAAGCGTGCTGCCCCGGCGGATCGCCTCACGGTCGCCTGCTTCGAGCCGTAGGCGCACGGCCTTGGCAATACGATCTCGGAAGCGCAGGTTTGCTAGATCGGCCTCGGCCAGCCCTTCCAGCATCTTGGCATCCCCGCGTCGGTGATAGGCCACGGCCAAATCAACCGAACCACGCGGGCAAACAGCGCGGGCCAACGCCGGGTCCAGACCACTGTCTTTGATCGCGGCATTGAACGTCGCGGGCGACCAGCCGTCAAACGGCACATGCATCAATGCGGCATCAAGCATTTGGTCCTGTGGGTCGGCCTTGGGCGGGATCATGGCGGGCTCCTATCGGGGCGTGATGGGGTGGACAAAGGAGATATAGGCTGTTATAGGCCCATTTCCTGCAATTCCTT
Organism: Sulfitobacter profundi; assembly: GCF_042661425.1. Lineage (NCBI taxonomy): Bacteria > Pseudomonadati > Pseudomonadota > Alphaproteobacteria > Rhodobacterales > Roseobacteraceae > Sulfitobacter > Sulfitobacter profundi. The sequence continues at coordinate 1,218,965 of NZ_JBHSWA010000001.1, forward strand.
GCAACTTTATCCTAGAAAGGTGGTGACAACCACATGCAGGTTAGTGTTCGCGACAACAACGTCGATCAGGCCCTTCGGGCTCTGAAGAAAAAGCTACAGCGCGAAGGCGTTTTCCGTGAAATGAAGCTCAAGCAACATTTCGAGAAACCGTCCGAGAAAAAAGCGCGCGAGAAAGCTGAAGCGATCCGTCGTGCCCGTAAACTGGCACGGAAAAAAGCGCAACGCGAAGGTATGATGTAAATCATTCCCGCGACACGCAACAGATATAGAACCCCCGGTGCCGATGGCAGCGGGGGTTTTGTTTTGTGGGGTACTGGGTGCAGAGCCGGGCAGCGCCAGACCGCGGGGTGGTGCCCGGAACTTCAGCAATCGGGCAATTTATGGTGGCTGGGCTTAGGAAGCACCTCAGGACGGCACGAACCTCAGCAAAAGCGCCAGCCCGTCCGGGCGGTCTGGCGCTGCCCGGCGGCCTTCGGCCTTGATTCCGGGCTGCTCCGCTTGGAACCTCCGCCGCACCGTCCAACTACACCGGCAGCGCCGTCGTCTTGCACACCGTCCGCAACGCGAAACTCGACTGCATCTGCGCCACCCCCGGCAGCCGCGCCAAATGCTGGCGATGGATTCGGGCAAAATCCTCGGTGTTCTCCGCCACGATCTTCAACAGGTAATCCGCCGTTCCCGCCATCAGATGACATTCCAACACATCGGGAATGCGCGAGACCGACTTCTCAAAGGCTTCCAACACCTCTTCGGCCTGCGCCTGCAGGGTGATCTCAACAAACACCGTGGTCGGCATATCCAGCTTGCGCGGGTCAAGCAGGGCCACATAATCGCGGATATAGCCCTCTTTCTCCAACCGCTGCACACGGCGATGACAGGCCGAGGGCGACAGATGCACCACTTCCGACAATTCGGCATTGGACATCCGCCCGTTGCGCTGCAAAGCGCGCAGAACACGCCGATCAATCTCATCCAAGGCCATATGCGCAATACTTTCGCGTAACAAAGCGTTCAGACGCGATTATATTCGAAGAATAATCCCCATGGCGACCCCAAACTCGCAGCGATATGCACGGCGGCTGTGATAATCCTGTCCCACTACGGAGGAGGAGTGACCCCCATGAAAATCGGATGCCCGACAGAAATCAAACCGCAGGAATTCCGCGTCGGCCTGACGCCCAATGCCGCACAAGAAGCCATCGCCCACGGACATGAGGTCATCGTGCAGGCAGGGGCGGGCGTCGGCGCGGGTTTTGAAGATGCGGATTATACCGCCGCAGGTGCCACCGTCATCGACACGGCCAAGGAAATCTTTGCCAGCGCCGATATGATCGTCAAGGTGAAGGAGCCACAGGCGGGCGAACGCAAAATGCTGCGCGAAGGGCAATTGCTCTTTACCTATCTGCACCTCGCGCCCGACCCGGATCAGACGCATGATCTGCTGGCCTCGGGCTGTACTGCGATTGCCTATGAAACCGTGACCGACCGGAATGGCGGGCTGCCCCTCTTGGCGCCGATGTCCGAGGTTGCGGGGCGTCTGGCACCGCAGGTTGGCGCTTGGACGCTGCAAAAGGCCAATGGCGGACGCGGCGTGTTGATGGGCGGGGTGCCCGGTGTTGGCCCGGCCAAGGTTATGGTCATCGGCGGCGGCGTCGTCGGCACCCATGCGGCACGGATTGCCGCGGGCATGGGCGCGGATGTGACCGTGTTGGATCGTTCGCTGCCCCGGATGCGCTATCTTGATGACATCTATGGCGGCACCTTCAAAACCGCCTATGCCAGCGCGGGCAACACCATCGAATTGGCGCGCCAAGCCGATATGATCATCGGCGCGGTGCTGATCCCCGGTGCCGCAGCGCCCAAGCTGATCAGCCGCGCGCAACTGTCCGAACTCAAACCCGGCGCAGCCCTGGTCGACGTGGCCATTGACCAAGGCGGCTGTTTCGAGACCTCCAAGGCGACCACGCACCAAGACCCGGTTTATGAGGTCGACGGCGTCATGCACTACTGCGTGGCCAACATGCCCGGCGCCGTGGCGCGTACCTCGACGATCGCGCTTGGCAATGCCACCATGCCTTTCATGCTGGCACTGGCCGATAAGGGCTGGAAACAGGCCTGCGCGGATGACCCCCACCTCAAGGCCGGGCTCAACGTGCACGCGGGTAAGCTGACCTATGCCGCCGTGGGCGACGCGCTTGGGATCGACAGCATCACCGCAGATCAAGCCATCGCGGGTTAAACGCCACCGGTGAGACACGAAAGGCCCGCCAATCTGGCGGGCCTTTCTCATTCGATAGCGCCGCTTAGCGCGTTTTCAAAGCATCCCGAATTTCCAACAATACATCAAGCTGCGACGGACCGGTCTTGACCTCTGGCGCCACCTCATCAGGCTTTTCCGCAGCCGATTTCACGCGGTTCACCATCTTCACCAAGATGAAGACGACGAAGGCGATGATGAAAAAGTTGATCACGGCCATCAGGAACGAGCCGTAAGCAAAGACCGACGCGCCCGCCTCTCGGGCCTGCTCTAACGAGGCATTCGCAGGCACATCGCCCGACAGCACAGCATAGTTGTTGGTGAAATCCACCCCACCGGTGAAAAGCCCGACAATCGGGTTGATCAGGTCGGCCACCAGCGACGACACGATCGCCGTAAATGCCGCCCCGACGATGATACCAACGGCCATGTCCATGACATTCCCTTTGGCGATGAAATCCTTGAATTCTTGAATCACAGTACTGTCCCTATTCCACGTCGTGCTGATACCCCCGCCGTCATACCCGATAGTGGGGACTGCGGCACAGTGGGGTCAATAAAGTTTTCAGTTGAACCGCCCGAATTGCAGCCCCGGGCACGCCTATTGCCGAAAACAGACCCGCAAAGCCGCGCCATTGGCACTGAAATCGGTGCTCAGCCGCCCGCTTAGCTGTTCAGCCGCCGTCGCCATCAACATTCGCCCGAGGCCGGTGCTATCGGCCCCCGACACGGCTCCGTCATGCCCGCGACCATTGTCCCGGCACTCCAAAAGCCAGCTCTCGCCCCCTCCTGCCGACGCAGAGAAATCCTGATCTCTCCTGCCCGATCCCCGACAAAGGCGTGTTTGATCGAATTGGCCACGAACTCGCTCACGATCATGCCAAGCGCCGAGGCTTGCACGGCCTGCAACTCGCCCGGCTCGGCCTCGCAAAAGATGGTGACGTGATCCGGCGCGCTGGCGGCGAGAAGTTTGTTCAACTGCTCAAGGTAGGAAGAGGTTTGCACCTTGCCTTTGCCGCCCTGCCCCATCAATTCGCTGTGCAGCGATGCCACTGCCCCGAAACGCCGCTCTACAAGGGCGAGTACATCCTTTGCGTCGGGGTCTTGCACCTTGCGCGTCGCCATCCGCAGCAGGGACGCGATGGTCTGGAACGAGTTTTTCACCCGGTGGTCCATCTCGGCGCGTAGGGCGGCCTCGATGCGGATTTTCTTGCGCAGTTCCAACTGCATCATCACGTGACGCGACAGGGTTTGCAGCGCTTGGCGTTGGAAGTCGTTCAGGGTGCGCGGCTTGGTATCCAGCACGCAAAGCGTGCCGATCGGTTGGCCGTTCGGCGCGACAAGGTTCGCCCCGGCATAGAATTTCACCCGCGGGTCGCCCACATAGAGCGGGTTGTCCACGGTGCGCGATCGGCCCCCATATCCGAGATCTCGGTATAGCCCCCATCAAGGATAGCGTGAGAGCAGACCGATTGATCCAAACCGGTCTCCTGCGGCTCAAACCCCACACGGGCCTTGAACCATTGACGCTTTTCGTCAACCAGACTGATTAGAGAGACGGGCGTTTCGCAGATCTTGGACGCAAGCTCGACGATATCGTCGAAATCCGCTTCGGCTTCGGTATCAAGAATATCATAGGAATAGAGCGTCTCAAGACGCGCATCCTGCTCTGCGGGCGTGTCGGCTAAAATGGACCCTCTCCTTCCAAAGTTAACCCGCCACGCAACTTTGGCACGGCAGCGGGGGTCGGATTTGGCCTGCCTTTCGGGGGGCAGATCAAGGCTGATGAACCTCCAGCTAGTGAAGGTTTAGCCCGTAAGGCAGCGGCGTCCACTACGCTGCCGAATCGATCGCACTTAAGCCCTTGATAGATGTTAAATTTTAAGGCGGCTAGCCCCGCTGCCGCGTCACCCCGGCAGGGTACCGGTGAGCACATAGCGCAGAATCTCGACCACCTGAGCCGGTTCGGAGGCCACGGCCAGCGCCGCGGCATCGACTTCCTTCAGCGCATGGGCATGGTCGGGGCCGTGCAGAATGATCAGCGATTTGCCCAAAGCGGCGGCATAGCCCGCGTCAAAGGCCGCATTCCACTGCTTGTATTGTTCGCCAAAGCGCACCACGACCACATCCGCTTCGGCAATCGCCTTGCGGGTGCGAATCGCGTTGATCTGCGCGCCCTTGCGGTCATGCCAGAACTTGTCGGCCTCTTCCCCAAGGATCGCCACGCCGCAATCGTCGCTGGCGGCGTGGTCGGTGACCGGCGCGGTGAAGGTCACCTCAAGGCTGCGCGCCCCTTCGATGATCTGTTCGCGCCAATCGGTGTGGATTTCACCGGAGAGATAGACTTTCATCGCTCGTCCTTTCGTTCAGCCGCGCAGCACGCCGCCCGTTGCTTTGGTCACTTTCTCGACAACCTTAGCACCCACGGCTTCGATGTCTGCATCCTTCAGCGTCTTGTCGCTGGGCTGCAACCGCACAGTGATCGCAAGGGATTTCTTGCCCTCGCCAAGGCTGCCGCCGATGAACTCGTCAAAAACGCGCACGTCTTCGATGAGGTTCTTGTCGGCCCCCTTGGCCGCATTCACCAGCGTCAGCGCCTCGACATCCGCATCGACGACAAAGGCAAAGTCACGCTCGACCGCTTGCAGGTCACTGATCTGCAAGGCCGGGCGCGTGGCACCGGATTTGCGCGGCAGCGGCACTTCGGCGGGATAAATGGTGAAGGCCATCGCGGGGCCTTTGACGTCCATCGCGGCCAGCACGCGGGGATGCACTTCGCCAAAGATGCCGAGCACTTTTTCGGGCCAAGGCAGACCTTGCCGTGACGGCCCGGATGCCACCAATCCGCCGCGCCGCGCAGGACCTGCACCTTGGCGGGCGCGCCGATGGCCGCCAGCACAGCTTCGGCATCGGCTTTGACGTCATAGACATCCACCGCCCGCGCCGCGCCATGCACGTCACGCGGACCGGTGCGGCCCACCAGCAGGCCGCTGACCATGATCTGCTCTTCGCCCGGCTCACCGCCTGAGAAGGCTGGGCCGACCTCAAACAGCGCCATATCGGCAAAGCCGCGCGACTGATTGCGCGCCGCGGCCTGCAACAGACCGGGCAGCAGATCGGGGCGCATGTGGCTCATGTCCGACGAGATCGGGTTTTCGAGGCGCGTCTCATCCGTGCCGCCGCCGAACAGCGCGGCAGAGGCTTGGTCGATGAAGCTGTAAGACACACATTCGTTGTAGCCGAGCGCCGCCGCCGTGCGCCGTGCGGTCACGACGCGCCGCTGCATGGGCGAGAGTACGGGGCGCGGCACGCCCGTCGTCAGACGGGGCAGCGGCTTGCCTTCGAGCTTGGTGAGGGACGCAATCCGCGCGACCTCCTCCACCAGATCGGCCTCGCCCTGCACGTCAGGGCGCCAGCTTGGCACCTGCGCCATGTCACCGTCGAGTTGGAAGCCAAGCGCGGTCAACGTCTGGCGCTGATCGCTTTCGGGGATCGTCATGCCCACGAGCGACTGCACCTTCTCGGCGTCCAGCTTGTAGGCGCGGCTGGTGTCAGGCACTTGGCCCGCGACCACAACCTCAGACGCCTCGCCGCCCGCGTGATCCAGGATCATCCGCGTGGCGTGCTCAATGCCGTAAGGCGTCCACGCCGGGTCCACACCGCGCTCAAAGCGGTAGCGCGCGTCCGAGTTGATCTTGAGCGCGCGGCCCGCATAGGCGATCTGCACCGGGTCCCAATAGGCGCTTTCGACAAAGACGTTCACCGTGTCTTCGGTCACGCCTGTCGCCGCGCCGCCCATGATGCCCGCGATGCTTTCCACGCCGCTATCGTCGGAGATGGCCATCTGCCCCGCTTGCAGGGTATAGGTCTTTTCGTCCAGCGCCACGATCTCTTCGCCGCCCTTGGCGCGGTGAACGCGCAGGTTGCCTTTGACCTTATCGGCGTCAAAGACGTGCAGCGGACGGTTGCGGTCGAAGGTGAAGAAGTTGGTCACGTCGACAAGGAAGGAGATCGGACGCAGCCCAATCGCGCGCAGACAATCCTGCAGCCACGCGGGGCTTGGGCCGTTCTTCACGCCCTTGATCACGCGACCATAGAACACCGGGCAACCGTCGAGCGTATCATCGTCGATGCTGACGCTGATCGGCGAGGCAAAGCTGCCCGCCACCGCATCGCAATCGCGCGGCTTCAGTTTGCCCAAACCCCGTGCCGCGAGGTCACGCGCAATGCCGCGCACGCCGAGCGCATCGGGGCGGTTGGGGGTGATGGCGATCTCGATCACCGGGTCGACCTTGGCGGGGTCATTCTCGGCCAGCCAATCGATGAAACGGTCGCCGGGCTTGCCCGAGGGCAGTTCGATGATGCCGTCGTGCTCCTCGCTCAGCTCCATCTCGCGCTCGGAGGCCATCATGCCAAAGCTCTCAACACCGCGGATTTTGCCGACGCCGATGGTGGTGTCGATCCCCGGCACATAGACGCCCGGCTTGGCCACGACGACGGTGATGCCCGCGCGGGCATTCGGCGCGCCGCAGATGATCTGGATGACGCCTTCGTCGGTTTCCACCTGACAGACGTTCAGCCGGTCGGCATCGGGGTGTTTCTCGGCAGATTGCACATAGCCGAGGGTAAAGTCGGCCAGCTTCGCCGCCGGGTTCTCGACGCCTTCGACTTCGAGGCCGAGGTCGGTCAGGGCATAGGTGATCTCATCAATCGACGCCGTGGTGTCGAGATGGTCCTTGAGCCAGGAGAGAGTGAATTTCATTTGCTCGTCCGATCTTTCAGCTTTTTGATATACTGAGGCAAACCGATATGATCATCTCCCGCCTCTGCTATTTCTTTCCGAGCGACCTGAAGAATGCAGGTAATCGCTTTAGACATGTTGCGCATGGTTTCAGAGTATTCTTCTGAGACCCCTTTTTTATCTTTCGCTTTAAGAACGTGAAACTGTTCAACCAAGTCGCGAAACGCAGAAATCTGCTGCGCAAACTCCTTCGTACCAACACCTGCCAATTCAACTATTAACAAGTCCAGTTTGTTTGGAACTCCCAAATCAAGCTTATTAAGAAGTTCTGCATCGGCGACTATCAGTATAGCCCGAGTATAGAGAGCGCGACGCTCAGCTGCCAATTGCGAAGTGCGATCAATACTCTTCTGCCAAGGATAGACAACAACGGCAATAAAGAGGGCAGTACAAGAGGCCACTAGACTCGCAGCAAATGTCCACCACATTACCTACTCAACCCACCATGCAAATTCGGCTGATCCAAGCTCGCGAACCCATAATGCCGCAACCACCGCAAATCTGAATCAAAGAACGCCCGCAAATCAGGAATCCCGTATTTCAGCATCGCAATCCGGTCGATCCCCATGCCAAAGGCAAAGCCCTGCCACTTGTCGGGGTCAATCCCGCCCGCCTGCAACACCTTGGGGTGCACCATGCCGGAGCCCAGCACTTCCATCCAGCCGTCGCCCTCGCCAATACGCAGTTGGCCGTCGACCCAAGAACATTGGATGTCGACCTCGGCCGAAGGCTCGGTGAACGGAAAATGCGACGCGCGAAAGCGGGTCTTGATGCCGTCGATCTCGAAAAACGCGGCGAAAAACTCCTCAAGCGTCCACTTGAGGTTCGCCATCGAGATGTCCTTGTCGATCGCCAGCCCCTCGACCTGATGGAACATCGGCGTGTGGGTCTGGTCGTAGTCCGCACGGTAGACGCCGCCGGGGCAGATGATGCGCAGGGGCGCGCCTTCGGCCTCCATCGTGCGGATCTGCACCGGCGAGGTGTGGGTGCGCAGCACGTGGGGGCGCGGTCGTCGCCCTCGGCACGGGCCATGTAAAACGTGTCCATCTCAGCCCGGGCGGGATGGTGGCCGGGGATGTTCAGCGCGTCGAAGTTGTACCAATCGGTGTCGATACGCGGGCCTTCGGCGACCGAAAAACCCATCTCGGCAAAGATCGCGGTCAGCTCTTCGGTCACTTGGCTGACCGGGTGGATGCTGCCCTGACGCTGGTGCCGCGTGGGCAGGGTCACGTCGAGCCATTCGCTGCGCAGACGCTCATCCAACGCGGCATCGCCAAGTGCTGCCTTCTTGGCGGACAGCGCCGAGTTGATCTCATCCTTCAGCGCGTTCAGCGCGGGGCCAGCGACCTGCCGCTCTTCGGGGGTCATCTTGCCCAGCTCGCGCATTTTCAGGGCCACTTCGCCCTTTTTGCCCACGGCGGCCAGCCGGATGTCTTCCAGCGCGGATTCGTCGCCAGCATCGGCGATTTGGCTCAGGTACTTTTGCTTCAGATCGTCCATGACAGGCCCTTGGAATAATACCCCGTCCTGCTAGCCCTCTCGCCCCTCGAATGCAAGCCGTAGGGGTTGTAGCGGCATGGGGGAACCACCACCTCTGCCAAGCGTTAGGCCGCATCCCTCCGGCGCGCCCTCATGGCAGCGGCGCGCCCAAACTCCCCGAAAGGAGAGACCTATGAAAATCCTGATGGTTCTGACATCGCATGACGAACTGGGCGACACCGGCAACAAAACCGGCTTCTGGCTCGAAGAATTCGCTGCGCCCTACTACGTCTTCAAAGACGCGGGCGCTGACGTGACCCTCGCCTCGCCCAAAGGTGGCCAGCCGCCGCTTGACCCCAACAGCGACAGCGAAGACGCGCAGACAGACGCCACGCGCCGGTTCAAAGACGATGACGCCGCGCAGAAAGCGCTGGCCTCGACCAAAGTGCTGGGCGATGTGGATGCGGACGGTTTCGACGCGATCTTCTACCCCGGCGGCCACGGCCCGCTGTGGGATCTGGCCAATGACGCCGACAGCAAGCGCCTGATCGAGACCTTCTGGGCTTCCGATCGCCCTGTCGGTGCCGTTTGCCACGCGCCTGCGGTGTTCAAGGACACCCAAGCCGACGGCAAGCCGCTGGTCTCTGGCAAGCGCGTCACCGGCTTCACCAACACCGAGGAAGAGGGCGTTGGCCTCACCGATGTGGTGCCCTTCTTGGTCGAAGATATGCTGAAGAAAAACGGTGGCGACTACAGCAAGGGCGACGATTGGGCGTCTTACGTGCTGGTCGACGGCAAGCTGGTCACCGGCCAGAACCCCGCCTCTTCCGAAGAAGCGGCGAAAGAGATGCTGGCACTGTTGAAGTAACGGTATGAGGGGCGCAGCCGCGCCCTTCCCCGCCCGGAGGAACCGCCGGTGGTCGCGGCGTGTTTTACCTCTGAAAGGAGCCTCCGACATGGCAGATTATGACCGCAGCACCGGCGCCCCATGGAGCGCCGCAGACCTTGAGCAGCTTCGCATTCTGGCGGCAGAGGGCACAGCGCCCTCCGTGATTGCCGTACAACTGGGCCGCAGCGAAGAGGCGATCGCCCATCGGGCCGCGCAGGACGGCATCAGCCTGCCCTCCGCCAGCCTGAACCCCTATGACCCCGACACGTTAGACCGATAGCAATACGCGCCCGTTCTTCTTATGCTTTTCGATCAGCCGTTTTTGCACCGCCCCGGGTGGGATCGGATGCGCGGATGCGCCAAAACCGTCGCCCGCGACCAAGGTGGGAAAGAGCGTGGCAAATTCTTCGCGCTGCGCATGACTTAGGGTGCCGATCGTCTCGGCGGTCAGCAGGAAGCTCTCGCTCGGCGCGCCCTCGGCATAGACGACCTCGTGCTGTTTAAAGATCAGGTGGAAATATTCCACCTGCGCCACACGATCGTCGATATGCACCCCCGGCAGTTCGGTCAGCCGGATGGCGGCGACGAGCACCGCCATGGCCCCGCAAACCCGCTTCACGATCCCCGAGCGCGCAACCATGCGGTGCTGCCGCGAGACCATGAGATCGCGTTTGGGCAGGCCCGCGCCCAATGCCCCAGCAGAGATCCGAATGGGATACAGCTTGGGGTTCCTCGCCAGTTCCGACGCCCCGACAGAGCGGCGCAGTGCGGCGACAAGCTCTTGATAGCCATTGCCTTGGGTCAGCACGCGCGCGCCGGGGGCCAAGGTTTCGACCGGCAGATCGCCCTTATCGGTGGTGATCAAGGTGCCGCGCGTGAAACAGGCCACACCGGTCGAGACGAGATCCCCCTCCTCGCGCATCGTGTCGATGTCGGTCTTCCAATCCAGACTTCCCACAAGCCCACCCTCCGGGAGAGCGGAGAAATCAACGGTCATGGTGGTGAAAAGATCCCCCGCAGGCGGGCTGCCCGCCAGATTGACGATGCCAGTGTAGGTCACCTCAAGATCACTGGCCAAATCCCGCGAATCTGCATTCACCCGGAAGGGAAATCCCTCTAGCGACATGGGTGTAGAGCCGCCATTCGGATCGTCATCCGGGGCTGTGGTGGTATCGAAAACCGAACTGGCGGGCTGGAGGTCGATCTCCATAGTGGCCAGCGGTTTGGTCGTTTCCAGATGATGCCAGTCATAGCCAAAGGACATCTGCGTGTTCTCGCCAACCGCCGCGCCATTCGTATAGGGGTCTGTCGCGTGCCAAGTCAGCGTCTCGGTCGTGCCGTCCGCATAGGTCAGCGTGATCCGCGCCCCATCCAAATCGACACCGCGCGAACTGGTATCGTCGCGGATGCCGTGGACCGTTTCATGGGGGTCTTCGTCCAACCTGTTGATTACAATTCCGGGCATAAACATCCCCACCTTTTTTAAATAACCTGCCGGCAAACAGCATAAATTGCCGCGCCACCCGCGCGGAATCCCTGCACAATGGCCTATCGTTAAGCCACATTGTCCATAAGGTGGGGTAGGAGCATGGCCATGGCGAGGGTTTATTAAGGCAACATTAAGCAGCTACCCGATACGCAAAAAGCCCCGCCGAATAGGCGGGGCTTTCGCTTGGCCTTGAGGTGATTTACTTCGAAAAGTGGTCTTGCAAGAAGCCAGACACCTGCTCAATCGCCGCTTCGGGCGCGGGGGTGCCCGCAATGGGGTTGAGCATGGCAAAGTCGTGGATCGAGAAATCATAGCGCGTGCCCTCGGTCTCCACGCCCGCTTTGACCAGCTTGGCCCCAAAGGCTTCCCCTTCGTCGCGCAACACATCGTTTGCGCCTGTAATCACGAGCGAAGGCGGCAGATCGGCCAACGCTTCGGTGTCATAGTTCAACGGAGAGATCATCGGATCCATCGGATCGGCGTCCTCAGGCAGATAGGCGTTCCAGAACCACTCCATCGAGGCTTTGGTCAACCACGGGCCATCAGCGAATTCCTCGTAAGAGCCGCTGGTCAGATCAGCGGTGGTGACCGGGTAGATCATCGCCAGCGCGTCGAGGTCCGGGCCGCCCTGTTCTTTGGCCATCTGCGCCACGACAGCGACCATCTGGCCACCGACGGAATCGCCCGCCAAAGCCAATTGATTGGCATCAATACCGAAATCAGCGGCATTCTCTGCAACATGTTTCAGCACCGCGAAATCCTGCTCAAGCTGCACGGGGTGCTTCTGCTCGGGCGCCGGGGCGTAGTCGACAAAGACATAGGCCGCGCCTGTCTGATTTGCCAGTTCACGGATCATGCGTTCATGGGTCGTGAAATTGCCCAGGATCCAGCCGCCACCGTGGAAGTAAAGCACGCCCGGCAATGCCTCATCACCGGCATCCGCGGGCTTTACCACGACCACATCCGTCTGTCCGGTGGGGCCGATTTCCAGTGTCATTTTCTCAACCGAGGCATCGGGCATCTCGACATCTGCCTTTGTCTGCGTGTCGATCAAGACCTGCCGCGCCTCTTCCGGCGATAGCTCGTTGATGGGGGTCGAGCCTTCAAGGCTGTCGATAAACTCCTGCGTCTGCGCCTGTAGCACGACTTTGTCTTTATCGGCATGCGCCTCGGCAAAGGCGGTCGCGGGCACCAGCGCGCCAATCGCGGCACCGGTTAGCAGTTGGCGTAGGGAAAGTGTCATTGAATGTCTTCCTTCCTGAATGTGTCCTGCTGGCACAACAGATGGCTCTTGGGGCAGTTCAATGACATTTTCTTGAGGATCCCCTTCGGTCCTTCTGCGTCTGCCCAAACGCAAAAAGCCCCGCCGTGGGGCGGGGCTCTCTAAAACTCAATGCAAGGTCAGCTTAGGCTGCCAGTGCGTCCTGCGCCTGTTTGACGATCGCGCCAAAGGCTTCGGGCTCATGCACGGCCAGATCGGCCAGAACCTTACGGTCCACTTCGATGCCGGCCAGCGACAGACCGTTGATGAAGCGGCTGTATGTCAGCGCTTCGTCGTGGCTGCGCACGGCGGCGTTGATCCGCTGGATCCACAGCGCGCGGAAGTTGCGCTTGCGGTTCTTGCGGTCACGGGTTGCATATTGGTTGGCCTTGTCGACCGCCTGTGTGGCGACCTTGAAGACGTTCTTGCGCCGACCATAATAGCCTTTTGCGGCTTTGATGATCTTCTTGTGACGCGCGTGGGTGACTGTACCACCTTTAACTCGGGACATCTCGGTACTCCTATATCAGCGGGCGTAGGGCATGAAGCCCTTGATGATCTTTGCATCGGGCTCGGACAGTGTTGTCGTGCCGCGTGCGTTACGGATGAACTTGTTGGTCCGCTTGATCATACCGTGCTGTTTGCCAGCTTGGCTGCCGATGACCTTACCAGTCGCCGAGACCTTAAAGCGCTTTTTGGCGCTCGATTTCGTCTTCATCTTGGGCATTTCCGTCTCCGTCTTTTGAGTTCGGTATAAACACGACTCGGCATGCCACTTGAGGCCGGTCGTGCAGGCTAAGATGCGCCGTATAGGCGCGCTCGGGCAAGGATGCAAGAGGTTTTGAGCAGCGCTGTGGACGCGCTTAAGGCAACAGGTCCGCCGCCACGGAAACGAAGACATCCGGCAGCGTCTCGAAGGAATAGCGCCCCGGATTTTTCTGCAGGGCAAAGACGATCAGCCCGGCAGCAATTAAGATCGTGATGGCCGAGGCGCGCGGCGACCGACGGTCGGTCACCGCAGAGAGGATCGAAGGGATCGACAGCACCGCCAGAACGATGCCGACCACCATTGCCAAGTCAGAGTTCACACGCAACATCCCCCTTGTTGAGGAAGGCTACTCCGGATCGGAGGCGTAAATCAAACGTTCGTCACAGGGCGCCACGCGCAGAATATTGGTGCTGCCCGGCACGTTGAAAGGCACACCGGCTGTCACCACGATATGATCCTCCGGCCCGGCGTAGCCCTCTGACAATGCCGCCCGCGCGGCGCTGAGGACGGCCAGTTTGAACCGGTCATGCCCATCGGTGATGATGCAATTCGTGCCCCAGCTCAGCGCCAGACGGCGCGCGGTATTGACCAGTGGCGACAGCGCGATGATCGGTACGCGGGGGCGTTCGCGCGCGGTCAGCAGCGCGGTGGTGCCCGATTGGGTGAAACAGCAGATCGCCTTGATGTCCGTCGTCTCGGCAATCTCACGCGCGGCGGCGACGATCCCGTCGGCCACGGTGGTACGGTCCGCCGTGCGCGAAGATCGATGATCTGCGTATAGGTCGGATCGGCCTCGACCTCTTGGGCGACGTTATCCATCGTCGCCACGGCCTCCAGCGGGTAATCCCCGGCGGCTGATTCCGCACTCAGCATCACCGCATCCGCGCCTTCATAGATCGCCGTGGCCACGTCCGACACTTCGGCGCGGGTCGGCATCGGGCTTTCGATCATCGATTCGAGCATCTGAGTCGCCACGATCACCGGCTTGGCCGCCGCCCGGCATTTGCGCACCAGACGCTTCTGGATCGGCGGCACGTTCTGCACGGGCAGTTCCACGCCCAGATCGCCGCGCGCCACCATGATGCCATCGCTGACATCCAAGATCGCCTCGAAACGCTCCACCGCCGCGGGCTTTTCGATTTTCGACAGGATCGCCGCCCGGCCTTTGACCAGATCGCGCGCCTCGGTCACATCCTCGGGCCGCTGGACAAAGCTGAGGGCGAGCCAGTCGACACCCAACTCGCAGACGAACTCCAGATCAGCGCGGTCCTTCTCGGACAGGGCGGCCAAGGGCAGCAGCACGTCGGGCACGTTCACGCCCTTGCGGTTCGAGATCACACCGCCCGTCACGACTTCGCAATCGGCAAAATCAGGGCCACAGTCGCGCACCTTCAGACGGATTTTACCGTCATTGACCAACAAGCTCGCGCCCGGCTCAAGGGCTGCGAAAATTTCGGGATGGGGCAGGCAAACACGGGCCGCATCGCCCGGCGCCTCATCAAGATCAAGCCGGAAGGATGCCCCTTCTTCCAAGGTCGGCCCGTCGCCCTCGAAAACGCCCACGCGCAGCTTCGGCCCCTGAAGGTCAGCCAAAATGCCGATCGCGCCGCCGGTCTCTTTTTCGATCTCGCGGATGATACGGTGCTTTTCGCGGATCTCTTCATGGCTGCCGTGGCTCATGTTGAGCCGGAAAACATCTGCACCGGCGTTGTGCAATGCCGCGATCACCTCTCGGGTTTCGGAGGCTGGCCCGAGTGTGGCCACGATCTTTACATTGCGCAAACGTCTCATATCTGTTCCTTCATATCCTATGTCCCCAAAGCGAATGTTAACGATAACATCGCCTATCCGGTGGCCTAGCGCCCCCATGAGTGCCTGTCAAAGGTTTCATCAGAATGACGGCCCCTCGCGGTTCCGTCCAGTGATATGAGAAGGAAGCTGTCATGCCCAGCCAACAAGAGATCGAACTGCAAGCCGCCGCCTTTCGCCGGTTGCAGAAACACCTGATGGAAGACCGGACCGATGTGCAGAACATCGACATGATGAACCTCGCCGGATTTTGCCGCAACTGCCTGTCGCGTTGGTATCAGGAGGCCGCTAACGAGCGCGGCATCGACATGGGCAAGGACGAGGCGCGCGAGCTTTTCTACGGGATGACCATGGACGCATGGAAAGCCAACTATCAGACCGAAGCGAAAGACAGCCAGAAAGAGGCGTTCAAGACGGCGTTTGAAGAGAATGTCGGCAAAGGCTGAACAACCCGTCGAGCCGAAACAATACACCGTCAAATGATAGCATTGACCATGATCGCGAAACACTCACCACCGGCGCGGCGTGAGTGAAACCGCCAATGGGGCAGGTATTCGGGGCTTTCTTTTCGGTGCCCCCATGCCTGCCCTTTTCGCCTGCATCGCTGAGCTTCGGCCCCCACCGCCCCGAAGGGGGCCGCTCAAAACATGTAGAGCACCAGCCAATCGGCCTTCACCGCCGGGCGCTCTGCCCCCTCAATCTCAACCGTCGCGGCGAAGCGGGTCATCAGATTGCCCCGCCCCCGCGTCTGCGCCTCGGCCAGAATAAACCGCCCCCGGATACGCTTGCCCGAATGCACTGCTGCGACAAAACGCACGCTATCGAACCCGTAGTTGATCGAGGCCTTCGCCCCCGCCATCACCGGCAGCGCGCCGTAAGCCATGCCTGACATCATCGACAGGGTCAGCATCCCATGCGCCACGGTGCCGCCGAAATCCGTTTCCGCCGCGCGCACTGGATCAACATGGATGAACTGGTGATCTTCGGTCACATCGGCAAAGGCGTCGATCCGCGCCTGATCCATCATGAACCATGGTGAGACGCCCAGTTCGCACCCCACGGCGGCTTCCATCTCTGCCCGGTCAATCTCGTTGCGCATCATGGCCTCCTCACTTTGCGCCACACTATCCGCGATGGTCAGACCTGCGAAAGCCCTTGCGTCCGACCGGGCAAGTCCCATGCTGGGCCAAGCCAAAGCCGGAGGCATCATGAACACCCCAATCCTCGCCCTTATCGTCGTGGCCATCGCGGGCGCGGCTGTCGCCCTGCAGACCCCGATCAACGCCGCCTTGGGCCGCAACATCGGCAGCGGAGTCGCTGCAGCGGCGGTATCTTTTGGCGTGGGTTTCGCGATCCTGCTGGCGGTGCTGCTGCTGCGCGGAGAGTTGGGCGCCCTGCCCCGCGCGGCTTCGGCTTCGCCGGTCTTGCTGCTGGGTGGTGTGCTGGGGGCGTTCTACGTCTGGTCGGTGCTTTGGGCGATCCCGACGCTGGGCGCGCTGACGGTGATCTCGGCGCTGATCCTCGGCCAGTTGAGCGCGGCGCTGGTGATTGATGCGACGGGGCTTTTGGGCCTAACGGTACAGGCCATCACCCCCACCCGCATCGCCGCCGCCGCGCTGGTGGCGGCGGGGCTGGTTTTATCGCGGTTCTGAGCGTCAGATCGCGGTTTTGCGCATCTCTTCGAGATAGATTTCCCGCAGACGGGGCGCCAATTTGCCCGGCGTGCCGCTGCCGATCTTGGCGCCGTCAATCTCAACCACGGGGGTCACGAAAGCACTGGCCGAGGTCACAAACGCCTCATCCGCCTGCTGCGCCTCTTCGATGGTAAAGTTACGCTCTTCCACCTGCATCTGCGCTTCACGGGCCAGTTCCAGCACCGCCTTGCGGGTGATGCCATGCAGGATATCGCTAGAGGTCTCGCGCGTGACGATCTTGCCGTCTATCACGATATAGGCGTTGTTCGAGGTGCCTTCGGTGACGAAACCGTCTTCGACCATCCACGCGTCTTCGACACCGGCTTTCTTGGCCATCATCTTACCCATCGATGGGTAGAGAAGCTGCACCGTTTTGATGTCGCGACGGCCCCAGCGGATGTCTTCGATGCTGATGACGCGGATGCCATCACGGGCGGCAGGGTTGTCAGCAAGGCCCGGTTTCGACTGGGTGAACAGCACCAGCGACGGCGCGGTGGTGTCGGGATCGGGGAAGGCGAAATCGCGGTCGCCATCCGACCCGCGCGTGACCTGAAGGTAAATCAGTCCGTCTTTGATGTCGTTCAGGCGCACCAATTCGCGGTGAATTTCCAACAGCTCTTCAGTGGTGGCAGGCGCGCGCATGTCGAGCTCGTTCATCGAGCGGGTCAACCGTTCGGCATGGCCATCAAAAGCGATCAGCTTGCCATCCAGCACGCTCGTCACCTCATAGACCCCATCGGCCATCAGAAACCCCCGGTCAAAGATCGAGATCTTTGCCTGATCCTCGGGCAGGTATTCGCCGTTTACATAGACAGTTCGCATGGTCACCCCCAGAGCGCGGCCACGGGGGATGCACGCCCGCGCCGTCGAATTTCAAAGCATTGTCGCGGTCTTCGGCCAGAAGCAGCGGGCCGTCAAGGTCCACGACCTTCGCGCCTTGGGCGACCAGCGTTGCCGGAGCCATCGCCAGCGACGATCCGACCATGCAGCCGACCATCACGTCGAACCCTTCGGCCCGCGCCGCATCGCGCAGCGCCAGCGCTTCGGTCAGGCCACCGGTCTTGTCGAGCTTGATGTTCACCACATCGTATTTGCCCTTGAGGCCGGGCAGGCTGGCGCGGTCATGGCAGCTCTCATCCGCGCAGACGGGCACCGGGCGGTCCATGCCCAAAAGCGCGTCGTCTTCGCCCGCGGGCAAGGGTTGTTCGACCAATGCCACGCCAAGGCGCACCAGATGGGGCGCAAGGTCGGCGTAGACCTCTGCCGACCAGCCCTCATTGGCGTCGATGATGATGGTGGCATCGGGCGCACCTGCGCGCACGGCTTCGAGCCGGGGCATGTCATCAGGCGTGCCGAGCTTGATCTTGAGCAGGGGCCGATGGCTGTGTTTCGCGGCCTGCGCGCGCATCGCCTCGGGCGCGTCCAGTGACAAGGTATAGGCCGTGACTTCCGGCCCCGGGGCCGTCAGCCCGGCCAGTTCCCAAACGCGCTTGCCCGCGCGTTTGGCTTCCAGATCCCACAGCGCGCAGTCGACAGCGTTGCGGGCCGCCCCGGCGGGCAGCAGATCATAAAGTGCGGCACGGGTGATATCGCCGGGCAGGCCGTTGATCTCAGCCGTGACCGATTCGAGCGTTTCGTCGTAGCGCGCGTAGGGCACGCATTCGCCCCAGCCGGTCACGCCACCATCGGTGATGCGCACGGTCAGAACCTTGGCCTCGGTCCGCGAACCACGGCTGATGGTAAAGACCTGCGCCAGTTTGAACGTATCAGCGGTAACGTCGATCTGCATGGTCATAGCGCGGCCAGCGCATCGGCCAGTCGCGCCGCCCCTTGGCGGAAGGGATCGACCGCAGGCAGGCCAAGACGCTCTTCGACCTCGGCCAGATAGGCATCCGCCTCGGCTTCGGACATGTGGTAGGTGTTGATCGAAATGCCGACGACCTTGCAGGCGGAGTTCGCCACATGGGCCAGTGTCAGCGCCACGTCGCGGACCGCTTCCATGCTGGGCAAGCTGTATTCCGGCAGGCCGCGCATATGGGTCCGGGTTGGCTCATGGCAGAGGATCAGCGCATCGGGTTGGCCGCCGTGGATCAGCGCCATGGTCACGCCTGAGTAGGAGACATGGAACAGGCTGCCCTGCCCTTCGATGATATCCCAATGGTCGTCATCATTGTCGGGCGTGAGATATTCCACCGACCCGGCCATGAAATCGGCGATCACGGCATCCAGCGGCACGCCTTCGCCAGTGATCAGGATGCCGGTCTGGCCGGTGGCGCGGAAGGTGCTTTTCATGCCCTTTTCGCGCATCGCCTCGTCCAGCGCCAAAGCCGTGTACATCTTTCCGACCGAGCAATCGGTGCCCACGGCCAAGACCCGCTTGCCGCTGCGTTTCTTGCCGTCTGCAATGGGATATTCGACGCTGGGCACGCGCACGTCATGCAATGTGGTGCCGCTCGCCTTGGCGGCGGCGACCAGATCGGCTTCGTTGCGCAGCAAATTATGCAGGCCCGAGGCGATGTCGAAACCCATGTTCAGCGCCTCGATCAGCACTTCTTTCCAAGCCGCGCTGATTTTACCGCCACGGTTGGCGACGCCGATGACCAAAGTCTCGGCCCCTGCCTCGCGCGCTTCGGCCAGCGTCATGTCTTGCAGGCCGAGATCGGCCTTGCAGCCTTCCATGCGGAATTGGCCCACAGCGTTGTCGGGCCGCCAGTCTTTGATGCCTTGGGCGACCTTGGCGGACAGAGAGTCAGGCGCGTCGCCCAAAAACAGCAGATAAGGGGTTTTGATCATGGCAAGTCTCCGGCATTGATTTTGTCCGCATATTGCGCGCGAGAATACGCAAGTGCGTGGCGTTGTCGACGTGATAGCGCAAATTTGCGCTGCAATTCCGGCAAATTACCGTTCACCGCGCAAAAATCGTGCGTCACGCTTTACCGGCTGCAAAACGGACGAAATGCTGCGAGTGCGAAATCTCCTTGCGATTGGCGGCGCAATTTCATACCAGAATAGCGAACCCTAATGAAACATTATTACCCATAGGTGCCCCATGAGCTTTCGCATTCAGCCTGCCGCCCCTGCCCGTCCGAACCGCTGCCAGCTGTTTGGCCCCGGTTCCCGCCCGGCGATCTTTGAGAAAATGGCAGCCTCAGATGCGGATGTGATTAACCTCGACCTTGAGGACAGCGTCGCGCCGTCGGACAAAGACAGCGCCCGCGAAAATATCATCAAGGCGATTTCGGAGATCGACTGGGGTAAAAAGACGCTTTCGGTCCGGATCAACGGGTTGGACACGCCCTATTGGTATCGCGACGTCGTCGATCTGCTGGAACAGGCGGGGCCGCGTCTCGATCAGATCATGATCCCCAAAGTTGGCTGCGCGGCGGATGTCTATGCTGTTGACGCGCTCGCGACCGCTGTCGAGACCGCCATGGGCCGCGAGAAGAAAATTAGCTTTGAGGTGATCATCGATCCGCGGCGGGCATCGCCCATGTGGAAGAGATCGCTGCCGCTTCGCCTCGCCTGCAAGCGATGTCGCTGGGGGCTGCCGATTTCGCGGCCTCAATGGGGATGCAGACCACCGGCATCGGTGGCACGCAGGAAAACTACTATATGCAGCGCGGTGAGCAAAAGCATTGGTCCGACCCATGGCACTGGGCGCAGGCCGCCATCGTCGCCGCCTGCCGCACCCATGGCGTGCTGCCTGTCGACGGGCCCTTTGGCGATTTTTCGGATGACGAGGGTTTCCGCGCGCAGGCGCGGCGGTCGGCGACATTGGGGATGGTGGGCAAATGGGCGATCCACCCCAAACAGGTCGCGCTGAGCAACGAGGTTTTCACGCCCTCCGAGGAGGCCGTGGCCGAGGCGCGGGAGATTCTCGCGGCGATGGAAGAAGCCAAGGCGAAGGGCGAAGGGGCGACGGTCTATAAGGGGCGTCTGGTGGATATCGCCAGCATCAAACAGGCCGAGGTGATTGTGCGCCAGTCCGAGATGATCGCCGGGGGCTGAGCGCCTGTGGCAGACCGCCGGGGGCGCTGCCCCCGGACCCCCGCGGGTATTTGAAAAAGGATGAAGAGGTTAGGGTCTGCGCCTGCCTGCCTGTCAAACCCGCGTTGCAAACCGGCGCGTTGCGCTCCATATAACAGGGCAACAAGCCGGAGCATGCAATGACCCAATATTTGGATTTCGAAAAACCGCTGGCCGAGATCGAAGGCAAGGCGGAAGAGCTGCGGGCATTGGCCCGGTCCAACGAAGAGATGGACATCACCGATGAGGCCCGCGCGCTGGACAAAAAAGCGGCGGGGATGCTCGAAGACCTTTATGGCTCATTGACGCCATGGCGCAAATGTCAGGTGGCGCGTCATCCAGAGCGGCCCCATTGCAAAGACTATATCGAGGCGCTTTTTACGGAATTCACGCCGCTGGCCGGCGACCGCAATTTTGCCGATGATCTGGCCGTCATGGGCGGGCTGGCGCGGTTTAACGATACGCCGGTGGTGGTGATTGGCCATGAGAAAGGCAATGACACCAAGAGCCGGATCGAGCGCAATTTCGGCATGGCGCGACCTGAGGGCTATCGCAAAGCGGTCCGGCTGATGGAATTGGCGGATAAATTTAATCTGCCGGTTGTGACCATCGTCGATACGCCCGGTGCCTATCCCGGCAAGGGCGCTGAGGAGCGTGGCCAGTCTGAGGCGATTGCCCGCTCGACGGAAAAATGCCTGCAGATTGGTGTGCCCCTGATCAGCGTGATCGTCGGCGAAGGCGGCTCTGGCGGGGCGGTGGCTTTTGCCACGGCGAACAGTGTCGCGATGCTGGAGCATTCGGTTTATTCGGTGATCACGCCCGAAGGCTGTGCGTCGATCCTGTGGAAAGACAGCGAGAAGATGCGCGAAGCGGCTGAGCAGATGCGTTTGACGGCGAATGAGCTTAAGACCCTTGGTGTCATTGACCGGATCATTCCCGAACCGATGGGCGGCGCGCATCGTCATGCCGAAGAGTCGATCAACGCAGTGGGCAAGTCGATCGAAGCCATGCTCAAGGAACTCGACGGCAAGGACGGCAAGACTTTGGTCAAAGAGCGCCGGACCAAGTTCCTTGAGATGGGCCGCAAAGGGCTGGCGGCCTAGGCCAGCCGCCGCCGAAAACGCGGATCAGGCGTGATTCGATCGAAACCGGCGGCGCGGTAGAACCCCTGCGCGCGCCGGTTTTTTGTATCTGTGCCTACGGTTACATAGCTGCAGCCCTGCGCCTTGGCGTGCTCCAGTGCTGCCTCCACCAGTGCTTTGCCGATGCCGCGCCCGCGGGCGGTGTCGCAGACAAAGAGGTGGTGGAGGTCCATCCCCTTGCGCCGAATTGCAACTGCATCTGCGGGCAGAGCGCCGCATAGCCATGCAGGCCGGTCACGCCTTCGGCGACCAAGAGTGTCAGCCAAGGCGTGGGGCCAAGGCAGTCCCGTTCCAGCGCCGCAAGCGTGAGTGTGGCGGTGTCGCCGTGGTAGGCGGCCAGCGCGTGGGCCAGATCGAGGACCATTGGGAGGTCGGATTTTTGGGCGGGTCGAATGGGGGGCATGTCGTCTCTTTCTGTGATCGCCACAGGGAGACAAGCAAAGCCGCGCTGTGGCGGCTTGTGGATATGGGAATAGGTGCCGCGCCGGTTAGGAGCGGGGATAATAGACTGTTGTGAAGCAGGTCTGTTCCATGAAGCGTAGATGCGCCTCTGCCGCGCACCTGTCAAGCGCCGCATATGTGACCCGGTGTGATTTGCAAACGGCCTCAACGCAGCCGATATTTATACTACAGGGCGTCTGCGACACCCCTGTGCCGCCGGATGCCCTTGTTGATCACAGCACAAGGGAGCCTGTCATGTATAAACGTATTCTCACCGCCGCCCTGCTCTTTGGTATGGCCTGCACCGGGCCACCGGCTTGGGCTCAGGCTCTGGCCTGCGCCCCGCGCGCGGCGCTCGCCGCGCAATTGGAAACCGACTATGGCGAGACCCTTTCGGCGCGGGGCCTGCAAAACCCCAACGCGCTGATCGAAGTCTTTGCCTCCGCTGAAAGCGGCAGCTTTACCGTGTTGATAAGCAGGGCTGATGGCATGAGCTGTATTTTATCAACCGGCACGCATTGGATGGTCGAGCCTGTCGCGCCGCCAAAAGAGGGCGCGGCGAGCTGAGCATGGGGCCAGCAGTTAACTGGCCAGCATCCGCAAACCTTGGGTGACATCAGAGCGCACCGCCAGTCGCAGCCCCGGTTCATCCCCGGCGCGCAGGGCGGCGATGATCAACCGATGGAAATGCGGTGGCTCGGTCCGGCGCAGGCGGCCATAGAGCGCGCGCATGGTGGGGCCCAGTTGCAGCCAAACTGTTTCCGCCATGGCGAGCATGGCGGGTGCTTGGGCGCGCAGATAAAGCGTGCGGTGGAATTCGAGGTTGGTGCGGATGTAGCTGACCGCATCGCGGTGCGCTACGGCCTCGGCGATATTGGTGTTAATGGTCTGCATCCGCTCGATCAGCGCCATATGCGCCCGCGGCAAGGCGCGTGACGCGAGTTCGACCTCCAAAAGCGCGCGGAGGGCGGCCAATTCCTCAATCCGTTCATTGCTGAGTTCGGGCGTGGAGATGCGCCCTGAGGCAGACATCGTCAGCGCGCCTTCGGCCGCCAAACGCCGCACGGCTTCGCGCGCAGGCGTCATAGAGACCTCATATTCCTTACCGATGCCGCGCAGGGTCAGCGCGTGACCGGGCGGCAGATCGCCGTGCATGATCCGCGCGCGCAGGCGGCGGTAGACACGATCATGGGCCAGCGGTGTGGCCTCGACAGGGCGGGGGCTGAGGTTCATGATGCGGTTGTGATCACAAACGAGCCACCCGTCAAGCGCGGCATTTTGCGGCGCTGAGCACGATCACCCGTTGTCCCGGGCCCTGCGGCGATTTATCGGGGATAAAACCGCCAAAGGAGACGCGCCTTGACCAAACGAAACTTCATCCGTCACGTGGTCTTTTTCTCGGCCAAAGACCCCAAAGACTTGCCTGCGATCGTGGCCGGGCTTTGGAAACTGGCCGACATCCCGCATTCGACTACCTTCGAGATCTGCGAAAACACCCGTGTCGATGCGCTTTCGGGCGATGTGGATGTGGTCGTCTATGCCGAATTCCCCGATGCGGAGGCACTTGCCGCCTATAAGGCGCACCCGATCTATCAAGAATCCATCGATATCGTCCGCCCGCTGCGCGACATGCGCGTGCCTGCGGACTTTTAAGGCGCGGCATGGCTGGCCCTTGCGTCCTCTTTGACACTGGCCCGCTGGGAAGCGGCACGGGTTTTCATGCGCCCCAGCGGATCATCAGTGCCCAGACCCCCGCAGAGGTGCCCGCGGCCTTCGCAGCCCTTGAGGCGGCGCAGGCGGGAGGCGCATGGCTTGCTGGCTATGCGAGTTACGAGCTGGGCTACCTCGGCTCTGGTAAGCTGCGCGATCTGATGCCTGCGGAGCGCGGGCTGCCCCTGCTGCGTTTCGGGGTGTTTGATGCGCCTGAACCGCACCGTTTCGACGACGCAACTGGGGATGCGAGCCTGTCTGCCCTAACGCCGGATTGGGACTTTGCCGAGTATGAGGCCGCGTTTGCGCAGGTGCAGGACTTCATCACAGCCGGGGATATCTATCAGGCCAATCTGACCTTTGGGATGGAGGGGCGTTATAGCGGCACGCCTGCCGCCCTCTATGCCCGGCTGCGGCAGCGCCAGAGGGTGGAACATGGGGCCTTCGTCGATCTTGGCGGCCCGGTCCTGCTGTCACGCTCGCCCGAGTTGTTCTTTGCGCTGACCGCGGACGGACACCTGACCGCGCGCCCGATGAAGGGCACCGCGCGGCGGGGGCGGGACGCCCATGAAGACGCCAAGCTGCGCGCCGATCTTGCTGCCTCGGAAAAGAACATGGCCGAGAACCTGATGATCGTGGACCTGCTGCGCAATGACATCAGCCGGATTGCCGAAGTGGGCAGTGTCGAAGTGCCGAAACTGTTCGAGATCGAAACCTATGAGACCCTGCACCAGATGACCTCGCGGATCACGGCGCAGGTCTTGCCGGGCAAGCGGCTGGCCGAGCTCTTCCACGCGCTTTTCCCCTGTGGCTCTATCACCGGCGCGCCGAAAATTCGCGCCATGCAGATCCTGCGCGCGCTAGAACCCGCGCCGCGCGATGCCTATTGCGGCGCGGTGGGCTGGATCGCCCCCACGGGGGCCATGCAGTTCAACGTGGCGATCCGCACGGCGACCTGCCACGCGGATGGGCGGTTGCGGCTGAATGTCGGTGGTGGCGTGGTGCACGACAGCACGGCCGAGGATGAATATGCCGAAGCGCTGCTGAAAGCGCGCTTTGCGACCCTTGCCTAGAACCGGTAGCGATGCAGCCTGCCGCCATGGTCGCGCAGCCATTGGCGGGGGCCTGATAATCACCGTATATCCGCGTGACCTCGGCCCAGAAGGCGGGCGAGTGGTTCATCTGCGCCAGATGCGCGACCTCATGGGCGGCGACATAGTCCAGCACCTCGGGCGGGGTCATGATCAGCCGCCACGAGAACATCAGTCCGCCATCACTGGTGCAAGACCCCCAGCGTGAGCGCGTGTCGCGCAGGGTGATCCGGGCATAGGGCCTGCCCAGCAGGGCGGCATAGTCGTCACAGGCCCCGGCGAGGCGGTCGCGGGCCACTTCGCGCAGATGCGCCGCAAGACGTTTGCCGATGCTCTCCTCCGGGCCGGGCACGAAGATTTCTTCGGGGCCGATCCGCACGCCCCTCCCTTGCATCTCACGCCCCTGCCCGCCGCGCACCCGCAGCACCTTGCCGCCCACCGGCACCTCAGCCCCCGGCGCCACGATCACATCCTCGCCCCGCGCGGCGAGATGTTGGCGAATCCAGTCCTGTTTGGTTTCGGCAAAGGCCAAAGCCTCACGCTCAGCCAGACGTTTGGGCATGGTCAGGGTGACCCGCCCGTCCAGCTGCGAGATCCGCAATGAGATGCGTCGCGCGCGCGCCGAACGGCGCAGGATCAGCGGAATCGGCGGGTTGCCGGGCAGCACAGGGTCTTTCATTACCGGAGCAACGTCCCTAGATAGAGGCCAAAGCCTTTGACAGTGCCCCCTCATATGGCACTTGGCCGGAATCATCTACACGCAACAGCAATATTATAAAGGGGTGTTTCATGCCCAACGAAGAATGGGGAACCAAGCGCCTGTGCCCCACTACGGGCAAGCGCTTCTATGACCTCAATAAGAATCCGATCATCAGCCCCTACACGGGCGAAGAGGTCGAGGTCGACAACTCCAAGTCGCGCATGATCGCGGCGGATGCCGAGGATGCGGTCACAGCCAAAGCCAAGAAGGGCGACAAGGCGAACGACGAATCGCTGGTCGATGACGATGACTCGGTCGACGTGGATCTGGACGACGACATCCTTGATGACGAAGACGATGATGACGATACAGTTCCGCTCGACGATCTGGCCGATGTGGCCTCGGACGACGAGGACTAATTAATCGGCGGCGGGGTCAATTTTCCGCTTGATCCCGCCTCCGC
Source organism: Sulfitobacter profundi (assembly GCF_042661425.1). Classification (NCBI taxonomy): domain Bacteria; kingdom Pseudomonadati; phylum Pseudomonadota; class Alphaproteobacteria; order Rhodobacterales; family Roseobacteraceae; genus Sulfitobacter; species Sulfitobacter profundi. The sequence goes on from NZ_JBHSWA010000001.1 coordinate 1,244,986, forward strand.
CAGCGCCTAATTAGCGGCACAGAACGACCCGGATCAAATGATCCACGATGGGGCCTTAGCTCAGCTGGGAGAGCGCCTGCATGGCATGCAGGAGGTCAGCGGTTCGATCCCGCTAGGCTCCACCAAGCCTTTTGCAAAGCAAAAGGCGTCGCGCGGCAGTCGCTTCGAAGAAGCGATGAGAGCGCTAGCGCAACTGCCTATACAAATGATACGCACGATTTGACCATGGCAAACGATGCTTTGCGATCAAAATCTTTAGACCACCCCCTGCCTACTGGTCGCTGATCTGTCTCGCCTCTTGCCACTATGCCGCGCCCATGATGTGCACTGCCTAGCGAAGGCCAAACCTTGCCAAATCGCCAACCCATTGGGATAGGCTGATGATAGCTGGTCGTGCTGCACGCTTATTTCTGGACCCGCTTAAGAGATCGCCCGTCGGATCAGGTTCAACCCCGCCACCATCAGCACCAGCAACGTCATCTTGCGGAACAGCACCGGGTCCACCCGGTCCATCACCTTGCTGCCCAGCCAGACGCCCAGCATTACCGGCAGGATCAACAGCGCGGAAAACGGCCATGTCTGCGCATTCAGCACTCCTGACCCGATATGCGCCGCCAATAGCGCCACAGCGCCCAGCCCGTAGATCACACCTTGGATCGCATCTGGTCATGTTTCTCGGTTCCGAGCGCGGTGAGATAGGCCACCGTGGGCGGCCCCCAAATGCCCGAAATCCCTCCGACGGCCCCGGCAAAACCGCCCACCAGCGCCTCAACCTTAGCCGAGCGCTGCGGCAGGTGGAATTTATGCTTGGACAGTTGCAGCAGCGCGAACAGCACCACCGGCACCCCGATCATCAAGAGCATCACGGTGGCGGGCACCAGCCGCACCATCTGCGCGGAGAGCACCAGCATCACGCCGCCGCAAACCAAGAAAACCCAGAACAACCGGATCGAACGCAGCGCCGCCTGCGGCCCCTGCCGCAGCGCTTGGAACGCATTGGCCAGCACCGTCGGCAGAATCAGCCCCGCCAGCGCCAATTCGGGCGCCATAAAGGTCGTGAGACCAGAAATCAGCACGAGCGGCAGAGCAAAACCAACAACGCCCTTCACGAACCCGCCACAGAGGCCGATTGCAAGTGCAGCATAGAATTCGAACGGAGTGAGAAAGGGGAAAATACTGTCCATACCGCTACATAGCACCCCCTCGGGCAGCCGCACGTCAAAAATGAGCACGCAATATTAAAACAAAATGCTGCAGCAAAACGTATCTTTGTTGTGCTGCGACTGCGAAAGGTCTATGTCTTCCCCAAGCAAGAAAGGACAGCTCATGGCACATGATGGTCAGGATATGACGATGCATAGCGTAATTCTCGACGATCTGATCGGGCTCACCGGCGCGACGCTGCCGCCGTTGGATCGGCTGCTGGAAACCGCCATCGCCGCCGTCCGCGCGCAGGTGAGCGAGGGGGCGCGTCTCGGCCAAGCTGATCGAGGCCAACCAGACCGCCGCCCACGGGCTCGCATGGCTCGCCACCTATGTCCAAGCGCTGCGACAGATGCAGCTTTGGGCCGAACGGCTGCAGGATGACGGGCGCTTTGGCGAGGTTGAGCAACTGCTGCACCAGATCGGCTTTGGCGAATACCTTTGCCAGATGCGCGGCGGCATCCAGATGAACCAAGGCGAGATACTGCGCCTGCAAGATTTGGGGCTGAGCGCTGAGGATGAGGCCACGCTCGACGCGCCGTCGATCACCACCCTGACCCGCGGCGGCAACACCCAAGCCCCGCGCAGCCGTCTGGTGGAGCTGATGCAGGAGCGCAGCGCCGATGTGACCTTTGGCGTCAGCGGGCTTGATGAAGAGCTTGAAATGATCCGCGACCAGTTCCGCCGCTACGCGGTCGAAAAGGTCGAGCCCTTCGCCCATGACTGGCATCTGAAAGACGAATTGATCCCCATTGAGGTGATCGAAGAACTGGCCGAAATGGGTGTTTTCGGCCTGACCATTCCCGAAGAATACGGCGGTCTGGGCCTGACCAAAGCGTCGATGTGTGTGGTCAGCGAAGAACTGTCGCGCGGCTACATCGGTGTTGGCTCGCTTGGCACCCGCTCGGAAATCGCGGCGGAACTGATCCTCTGCGGCGGCACCGACGCGCAGAAAGAGAAATGGCTGCCCCGCATCGCCAGCGCCGAGACTTTGCCCACGGCCGTTTTCACCGAGCCGAACACCGGCTCGGACCTCGGCAGCCTGCGCACCCGCGCGGTGAAGGACGGCGACGACTATAAGGTGACCGGCAACAAGACATGGATCACCCATGCGGCGCGGACCCATGTGATGACTCTGCTGGCGCGGACCGACTCTGAGACCACAGACCACCGTGGCCTGTCGATGTTCTTGGCCGAAAAGACCCCCGGCGATGATGCCAACCCCTTCCCCACCCCCGGCATGACCGGCGGAGAGATTGAGGTGCTCGGCTACCGCGGGATGAAGGAATACGAACTGGCGTTCGACGGTTTCGAGGTGAAGGGCGAGAACCTGCTCGGCGGCGAAGAGGGCCGGGGCTTCAAACAACTGATGGAGACGTTTGAATCCGCCCGCATCCAGACCGCCGCCCGCGCCATCGGCGTGGCGCAATCGGCGCTCGATATCTCGATGCAATACGCCCAAGACCGCAAGCAATTCGGTAAGGCGCTGATCAACTTCCCCCGCGTGTCGGGCAAGCTGGCGATGATGGCGGTGGAACTGATGATCGCCCGGCAGTTGACCTATTACAGCGCCTTTGAAAAAGACGCCGGACGGCGCTGCGATGTCGAGGCAGGCATGGCCAAACTGCTCGGCGCGCGGGTCGCTTGGGCGGCAGCGGACAACGGGCTGCAGATCCACGGCGGCAACGGGTTCGCGCTGGAGTACAAGATCAGCCGGGTGCTATGCGATGCGCGGATTCTCAACATCTTTGAGGGTGCGGCGGAGATCCAAGCGCAGGTTATCGCGCGGCGGCTGCTGGGCTAACGCGCCGGGGTTGCAAGCGCTGCCGATGTCGAGGACATAGGCGGCGTTTCAACCCAAAGGACAGCCCATGCGCAGCTTTTTGATCCTCGCCGCCCTCAGTGCCCTACCGCAATGCCAAGGGGATGAGACCGTCCGCGCCTACGGGGCGGGCGACAAGACATGGACCTTGGTGGAGTTGGACGGCACCCCCTTCGACGCCCGCGCCACGCTGACCTTCCCTGAGACCGGCAAGATCGCTGGAGAAGCCCCCTGCAACGCCTATAGCGCCGCAATGACGGTGCCCTACCCTTGGTTCGACGCGGGCCATATCGCCGCCACGCGCCGCGCCTGCCCGGATATCGCAGCCGAGACGGCGTTTCTGAACGCTTTAGGAGAGGTGACCATCTCGGATGTGCTGGGCGACACGCTGATCCTGTCGGACGACAGCGGCGCGCGGCTGGTCTTCAAAGCCGCCGACTAAAGGCATCGACAAAGCGCGCACGGGCTTCGGGCAGAGGCTTGCCGCCCAGATCGCGCGCCAGATGCGCGGCAAGGAAATGGCCCGTTGTAACAAGCCCCTGCGCAATCTCCGCATCGCTCCCGGTGCCGCCCCGCAGGACAGCCGGCAGCGGCAGCAAACGATCCGCCCACTCCCCCGCGCCCTTGGCCGAGACCGCACGGCCCGACTTGGGCGAGACATAGGCCAGCCCCTCTGTCACCCCGGTCACCGCGCAGGCCTCAAGATCAAGCGCATAGCCCATCTCTTCCAACAGACGCAGTTCCCACTTCAGATAGGCCAGCGGCCAGACCTCCCCCTGCCCCAGAAGATCAAGCAGCGCTTCGGTGCGGCGGTAGAGCGCCGGATGCGGCTCGCGTTCGGGCAGACAAAAGGACAAAAGCGCGGTCACCGCGTTCAACCCCGCCAGCGCCAGACGGTCCTGCATGGCCACCGCGGCACGGCTGCGCAAAGGCTCGACCGTGAAGGCACCGATATGGTCCTCCAACCGCGCGCGCCATGCCAGATCAAGCTGCGCGCCGGGCTGCAGGCTGGGGGCGATCTTGCGGCTGGTGCCGCCGCGCACGATCCCGGCATGGCGGCCCTGTTCGGGGGTGAAGACTTCGATGATGGCAGAGGTTTCGCCATGTCGCCGCGCGCTCAGCAGGATGCCCTGATCGCGCCATTCCATCAGGTGAGCCCCGGTTTGTCCAACAGGTGGCGGCCCTGCCGGTCTTCGACTTCGATCACCCAGAGGTCCGGGTCAAAGCTGCGCTGGCGGCTGACGGTGGCGTCAACCTCGGCCTCGTCACCCGAAGCCAGCTCAATCCACTTCCGGTCGCCGGTCATCAAATCAAAAGAGCGTTGAAACAGCACTGCTTTGCCGTCCAGCGTCGCCAGTTTCACCAGCACAGCGCCGCCCGTGTCATCGCCATGAGCCACAACAAAGGCCGGGATATCCTGCAAACGCAGCCGGGTGAGATAGGCGTCGACCCAGAAACGCGCGGTCAGACGCGGCATGGCTGGCCTTTACGCTCAGTCGTTGCCATCTTTGAAATCCAAGCCCATCTCGGAATAGCGCTCGGCCTCTTCCAGCCAATTGGCACGGACCTTGACCTGCAAGAACAGATGCACCTTGCGGCCCAAGAACTCTTCAAGCTCTTCGCGGGCGGCCTTGCCCACGGCCTTAATCGTCTCGCCCTTATTGCCCAGCACGATGCCCTTGTGACCGTCGCGCACGACATAGACCAACTGATCGATCCGGGCCGAGCCGTCCTTGCGCTCTTCCCAATTCTCGGTCTCGACCGTGAGCTGATAGGGCAGTTCCTGATGCAGCCGCAGGGTCAGTTTCTCGCGGGTGATCTCGGCCGCGATGTTGCGCATCGGCAGGTCGGCGATCTGGTCTTCGGGATAGAGCCACGGGCCTTCCGGCACCTCGCCGGCCAGCCACTGGCGCAGCGTGTCGATACCGTGGCCACGCTCGGCGGAGATCATGAAAGTCTCGGTGAAATCGAAAGCTGCGTTCATCTTCTCGGTCAGACCCAGCAACACAGGTGCCTCAACGCGGTCGATCTTGTTGATTGCCAGCGCCACGCGGCGGCCCTTGGCGATGTTGCCGAGCTCCTCAAGGATACGCTCGACACCCTCGGTCATGCCACGGTGCGCTTCGATCAAAAGCACGATCACATCCGCATCGGCAGCCCCGCCCCAAGCGGCAGCCACCATGGCACGGTCAAGCCGGCGGCGCGGCTGGAACAGGCCGGGGGTGTCGACGAAAACCAGCTGCGCGTCGCCCTCCATCGCCACGCCGCGGATGCGGGCGCGGGTGGTCTGGACCTTATGGGTCACGATCGAGACTTTGGCCCCCACCATGCGGTTCAGCAGCGTGGATTTGCCCGCGTTGGGCTCTCCGATCAGGGCGACGAATCCGGCACGGGTGGTCATGAGTTATTCTCCAATTGCCGCAACAGCGTGGTGGCGGCGGCCTGTTCGGCGGCGCGTTTTGAGGGCGCGGTGGCGGCGGCTTCGGCGCCGTTGTCCAACCGCGCGGTAATGGTAAAGACCGGCGCATGGTCGGGGCCGCTGCGGTCAGTCTGTACATAGCGCGGCGGGGTCAGCCCGCGCGCCTGTGCCCATTCCTGCAACGCGGTTTTGGCGTCGCGGGCGTCTTCTTTAACCGTTTTGAGCCGGTCGCCCCAGAGGCGCAGCACCAGCGCCTTGGCCGCGTCAAATCCGCCATCCAGATAGACGGCAGCGATGACCGCTTCGATCGCATCGCCCAAAAGCGCCTGTTTGCGCCGCCCGCCCGAAATCATCTCAGACCGGCCCAGTTTCAGCACCTTTCCCAGATCGATCTCGCGCGCCACATCGGCGCAGGTTTCCTTGCGCACCAATGCGTTGAACCGCGGGGCCAACTGCCCCTCGGTCGCACCGGGATCCAGCGCCAGCAGCGCCTCGGCCATGACGAGGCCCAGCACCCGGTCGCCCAGAAACTCCAACCGCTGGTTGTCATCACGGTTGGCCGAGGACATGGAGGCATGGGTCACGGCGCGCACCAGCAGGTCCGGCGTGGCAAAGTGGTGGCCGATCCGCGCCTCAAAGGCTTTGAGGTCTCCGCTTAGCTTCATCTTACAGCTTCGAAGAAACGGTCGCTGCGCCATGTCCAGAAGAACAGCATCGAACGCCCGGCAGAACTGAACATGATGCGATCCGCGCGGCCAATCAGGTTCTCAAACGGCACGAAACCCACGCCACCGGCGCGCTGCGCCAACCGGCTATCGGCAGAATTGTCGCGGTTGTCGCCCATGAAGAAGTAATGCCCCTCAGGCACGGTATAGACGCCCGTGTTGTCCGACTGCTGGTTGGTGATGTTCAAGATCGGATGCGAGACGCCATTGGGCAGCGTTTCGATCTGGCGGCTTTTGACGCAGCTGCCGCCTTGCCCAACGGGGCCGTTTTCGCAACGCGGGCGCAGTTGTTGTGGGCCTTGCGGGGCCATGACCTCTTCAAAGGTGCCTGCATCTTCGACTTTGACCGGGGTGCCGTTCAGGCTGATGACGCCGTTTTGGATCTGCACCTTGTCCCCCGGCAGACCGATCAGACGTTTGATGTAGTCGCGGCCCGATACGGGATGACGGAAGACCACCACATCGCCGCGCTCAGGCTCGGACCCGAAAAGCCGATCGTTGTCGCCGTCGAACACTCCGCAGACATCCTTGGCGTCGATCTCGATCCCGACACCAGGGAGCATCAGACTGGGGCAAGACGCATAGGAATAGCCGTAAGCCATCTTATTCACGAAAAGGAAATCGCCGATCAGCAGCGTCTCTTTCATGGAGCCGGAGGGGATCCAGAAGGGCTGGAAGAACAGGGTCCGAAAGACACCCGCGATCAGCAGCGCCCAGAAGATTGTCTTGATGGTTTCGACAAAGGCGTTGCCGGTTTTTTCCTTAGCGGCCATGCGGCGCTCCTGACATATCGGTTTGGGGTTACATGCGGGGCCGTGCGGGCCAAGTCAAGTGACGCGGGGCCGGATCGGCCTGCCCCGCGTGCATATGACGCGAAACGGCGGGGCGCGCCAGCCTGAGGGGTCTCAATCGGCAAGGGGCGCGCTTCGATCACGACAAAGGCCTGCGCCCAGGGGTGGTCATCGGTCAGGGTGACATGGATGATCGCCTCATGCCCCGGCGGGGTCATCGCGGCCAGACGGTCGGCGGCCCAACCGGTCACTTCCATCACGGGTTGGCCGGTGCGCAGATTGCTGACCGCCATGTCGCGCCATGCAATGCCCATGCGCAGCCCGGTGCCAAGCGCCTTTGAACATGCCTCTTTCGCGGCCCAGCGTTTGGCGTAAGTTCCCGCGACATCGCGGCGACGCTCTGCCTTGCGCTGTTCCACGTCCGTAAAAACGCGATTGCGGAAACGGTCGCCAAAGCGGTCGAGCGTGCCTTGGATACGCTCGATATTTGCCAAATCAGTGCCGATGCCGAGGATCATTGAGTGCCATTCTTGTCGCGTGACGGGGCCGATGCGCCCTTTACCGACAATAGATCATGCGCCGTTGCCGAGGAAAAGCAGCAATACGACGCAAAAACGCCGCCCCGCGGAACGGGACGGCGTTAAACTCGGGATGTCGCGCAGCTTAGGCCGTGGCGTGGCGCGCTTTTTCGGCTTTCGCCTCATCAATGGCGCGCTGCACAGAGGCGCGCTGCTCGGTCAGGAACTCATAACCGGGGCGGCCAGCGGTGGCTTTGATCGCATCGTCGTAGTTTTCGACCAATGCGGATTCGCCGTTGACGATCTCGTCATAGACGGCTTCGTCATCGCCGGTCACCGCGTCGCGCAGTTTCAGCCAACCACGGTGGGCCGATGCAGCGGCGGAGCCTTCTTCGGAGACATCCACGCCATCGACACCCAACTGGCGGTGCAATTCGGTGTGGAACTTCTCGCGCTCAGCGATGCGCTGGTCGAAGAAGCCGACGAAGGCGGCCTCATCCGAGACCTGCTTGCGGGATTCACGATAGCCGTCGCGGCTGTCGATCAGGCGGGTGTGGAGCTTCTTCAGTGTGTCGATATGGTCGCTCATTGGTGCCTCCTTAGGTTTGTTAACCAGTCTGGCGGCCCAACGCAGTCAAAGCCGTTTTGGGTCCAGAAGAAGGCATCCATTGAGTGGATTTTCGCCACCGAAGACCGGCGGGCTCAGCCCTCGCGGGCCTCATCCATCAGGCGGCGCATCTCTGTTATGGCGGGTTCCAGCCCGAGGAATATTGCCTCTCCGATCAGGAAGTGCCCGATGTTGAGTTCGCGCACCTCTGGAAAGGCCGCGATGGGGGTCACCGTGTCATAGGTCAGCCCGTGTCCGGCATGAACCTCAAGCCCGAGGGAAGCTGCGAAACTAGACATCTCGCGCAGCTTTTTAAGCTCAACGTCCGCCTCATCCCAGCGGCCTTCGGCAAAGGCATCGCAATAGGCGCCGGTGTGCAGTTCGATCACCTCTGCCCCAATGCGATTGGCGGCTTCGATCTGCGCAGGCTCGGCGGCGATGAAGATCGACACCCGGCTGCCCGCCTCACGCAGGGGCGCGATGAAATGGGCCAGCTTATTCTCCTCGCGGGCGACTTCCAGCCCGCCTTCGGTGGTGCGCTCTTCGCGCTTTTCGGGCACGATGCAGACGGCATGGGGCCTGTGGCGCAGGGCAATCTTTTGCATCTCGTCGGTGGCGGCCATCTCAAAGTTCAGCGGGACGGAAAGCACCTCCATCAACCCTTCGATATCGGCATCAGAGATATGCCGCCGGTCTTCGCGCAGATGCGCGGTGATGCCATCGGCGCCAGCCTTTTCCGCGATCTTGGCCGCGCGCAGCGGGTCAGGATAGGCGCCGCCCCGCGCGTTGCGCACGGTCGCCACATGGTCAATGTTCACGCCCAATCTCAGCTTTGGTTGATCCGCCATCTCGATTCCCCTTGCATCACTTGCCCGACCATAGGTCGGAAATTTCGCCAACCCCATAGGGGGAAGCGGTTTTTCCGGAAAATTGATGCCCTGAAAGCCTCAGTCCGCGTGGCGCTTGGCCTCGGCCTTTTGCGCCGCCTTATGCTTGAGCGCCTCGAACTTGGCCTTGATCATCCCGCGCCGCCGCTTTTGGTAAGCCCGCAGCACCGGCACCGAGATATAATAGGCGATAGAGGCGCAGATCATCCCCGGCAGGATGCCCCCGATCAGATAGGGGTAGAAGACCTGATGGAAAAAGGCGGTCAGCCCCGTCCAATCCATCTGGCTATCGGTAAAAATCGCGACAAAGTTCTCTTGCAGATCGCGGCCCGCATCCAGAAACTTCCCCCGAAGGAGCGATGCTCTTTCGGGGCCACGGGCGCGCCAAGGATCCAATGCCCGGTCTGCAAAGCCGCGATGCCGATGGGGACATAAGTCAGCGGGTTGCCAAAGAAGGTCGCCATAAGGGCGGCGAGGATATTGGCCCGCATCACCCGCCCGATTAGTGCCGCCACAATGAAGTGCAGACCATAGAAGGGCGTGAAGGTGGTAAAGACTCCGGCCCAGATGCCGCGCGCAATGCGCTCGGGGCTGTCGGGCAGCCGCCGCATCCGGTGTTTGACGTAGTGAAACGCACGTGTCCAACCACCCCGCGGCCACAGAAACTCGGCCAGCGCGCGCAGGGTCGGTTTCGGATCGCGGCGTTTGAAAATCAAGTCTCAGGTCCAGTATCGGCGTTTCGTCTGCGCGGGGTCAGTCGGTCTTTTCGACAGTCTTTCCCATGCTCATATTGCGGTGCCTGCTGACATCGGCGACTTCACTTTCGGCTTCGATCGTGGACATCAACGAATGCAGGTGACTTACGTCTCTGAGATCCACATAGACCACCAACCGGTAAAAGTCAGGCTTGCGCTCCACAAACTCCAAATCAGAGATATTGGCCGAGGCTTCGCCGATCAAGGTGCAGACCCGCCCCAGTACGCCCGCGCCGTTGCCGATGGTGATGTCCAACGCGCAGGTATAGACCGCCGGGTGGCTGCCATCGTGCCAACGCAGATCCAGCCAACGCTCGGGCTGGTCTTCGTACTCCGACAGGCGGTCGCAGTCGATTGAGTGGACGGTCACGCCCTTGCCACGGAAGGTGATGCCGACGATCCGCTCACCGGGCAGCGGCGTGCAGCAGGGCGCGCGGTCAAAGCTCTGGCCCGGCTCCAGCCCCACGACGGCGCGGCGCACGTCGATCTGCTCGCCCTTTTGCGGGGCAAGGTCAGGATAGACGCATTCCACCACTTCGCGGCCTGTGAGTTCGGAACTGCCAAGCCGGGCGAGCACCTCATCGGGGCCGTTGAGCCGCATGTTCTTGGCGACGGTATGCAGCACCTTATCGGTGGCCTTCTTGCCGACCTGCGCGAAGGCCGAGCGCGCCAATTCGCGGCCCAGTTTGATAAAGCGCTCGCGGTCGACCTCGCGCAGGGACCGCCGGATTGCCGACTTGGCCTTGCCGGTGGTGGCGATATCAAGCCATGTGACCTGCGGTGTTTGCCCCTGCGCGGTGGTGATCTCAATCGACTGGCCGTTTTTGATCCGCGTCCAGAGCGGCACACGCATCCCGTCGACTTTGGCCCCAACGCAAGCGTTGCCGATCCGGGTGTGGATCGCATAGGCAAAATCAATCGGCGTCGCCCCGCGCGGCAGTTTCACCACATCGCCTTTAGGCGTGAAGCAGAAGACCTGATCCGCGTACATCTCAAGCTTCACCGCTTCGAGGAAATCCTCGTGGTCGGTCTCGGCGTCGAACTGCTCGGTCAGCTGGCTGATCCATTTGGCGGGATCAACGGCAAAGGGGTTTCGGCTACGCACACCATCGCGGTAGGACCAATGCGCGGCGACGCCGGTCTCGGCCACGTCATGCATCTGCCGGGTGCGGATCTGCACTTCCACCCGCTTGCCATCGCGGCCCGAGACGGTGGTATGGATCGAACGATAGCCGTTGGTCTTGGGCTGGCTGATGTAATCCTTGAACCGCCCCGGCACCGCGCGCCAGCGGCGATGGATCGCGCCGAGTGTGCGGTAGCAATCCTCGTCAGAGGCGGTGATAACGCGAAAGCCGTAAATGTCGGACAGACGGGAGAAGCTCTGTTCCTTCTCCTCCATCTTGCGCCAGATCGAATAGGGTTTCTTGGCCCGGCCAAAAACCTCGGCGTCGATATCCGCTTTTTCCAACTCCACCCGCATGTCGCCGGTGATCCGCTGAATCACATCGCCGGTGTCGCGTTGCAGGGTGATGAACCGCCGGATGATCGACGCGCGGGCATCGGGGTTGAGCACGCGAAACGCGAGGTCTTCCAACTCTTCGCGCATCCACTGCATGCCCATACGGCCCGCGAGCGGCGCATAAATGTCCATCGTCTCCCGCGCCTTTTTGACCTGCTTGTCCGGGCGCATGGATTTGATCGTGCGCATGTTGTGCAAACGGTCGGCAAGCTTGACGAGGATGACACGCAAGTCCTTGGACATCGCCATAAAGAGCTTGCGGAAATTCTCGGCCTGTTTGGTCTCGGTCGAGTTGAGCTGAAGATTGGTCAGCTTGGTGACACCATCGACCAATTCCGCCACTTCGCCGCCAAAGAGACTCTGCACCTCGGCATAAGACGCTTTGGTGTCTTCGATCGTATCGTGCAAAAGGGCGGTGATGATCGTCGCATCGTCAAGCTGCTGTTCCGTGAGGATCGCAGCGACAGCGACGGGGTGGGTGAAATAGGGCTCACCGGAATGGCGAAACTGCCCCTCATGCATCCGCGCCCCGTAGTCGAAAGCGGCGCGGATCAGGGGTTCGTTGGTACGCGGATTGTAGCCTTGAACAAGAGCGATCAGGTCATCGGCAGTAATGTCGGCGCTGTTCATGCCATCTGCCTCATTGCCCCGGCCGGGGCGCGGGGGTTAGCCCTGCCCCTGTGCGGCCATCAACTGGCGCAGCAACATTTCTTCGGACATGCTGTCTTCTTCGGGCTTGTCCTCTTCGCCACCCATCAAAAGCGCCATGGCGTCTTCTTCGGGTTCGTCGACTTCGATCTGGTTCTGATTGCTTTCGATCAGACGCTCGCGCAGATCATCAGCCGACTGCGTTTCGTCCGCAATCTCACGCAGGGACACGACCGGGTTCTTGTCGTTGTCGCGGTCGACGGTCAGCGGCGATCCGGCAGCAATCTCACGGGCGCGGTGCGCGGCCAGCATGACGAGCTCGAAACGGTTCGGAACCTTATCCACACAATCTTCGACGGTGACGCGGGCCATGAAGCCTCCAATATCTCATTTGCTGCCAGAAGTGCGGTATTTAGGCCGCTTCGGGCAGATTTACAAGCCGTTATTACAGGCGCCGCACCTCGGCACGATCCCGCTCAGGCAGAGCCTCAAGCAAGGTGCGCACCGGTTTTCCCAGCAGCGGGTGCACCCAATCGGGAGCCACGTCGGCCAGCGGCACCAGCACAAAAGCGCGGTCTTGCAGGCGCGGATGCGGCAGGATCAACTGCTCTGGCGTGCGGCCAATCTGCGCCTCAAGCGGCAAATCACGCCACATCTTGTGGGTGTTACGGTCTGGCAACACGATATCATCACAGGCCAGCAAATCCAAATCCAAAGTGCGCTGGCCCCAACGCTGCACCCGCTCCCGACCCAACTGCGCCTCGATCCGATGCAAGACGCCAAGCGCCTTCGCCGGATCCCAAGGGGCCTCCAGACGTGCTGCGGCATTCACATAATCGGGCCCCGCTCCTGCGGGAAAAGCCGGTGTATGATAGAATGCACTGGTCGCGCGAATCACCGCGCCGGAGGTTTGCAACAGCTTCAAAGCCGACTTCAGGGTTTCCTGCGGCGCACCGACAGAAGAGCCGAGGTTCCCACCAAGCGCAATCAGGAGACTATACTTTCGTATAGGCTCTCTACTGCTTAATTCCATACCCACGGGGTCTTGCGACATCGTTAAAAAGCCTTAGTTATGCACCCTGATGTGGGGGCATCGCCAGCCGTCACAGATTTATTAATCTGCGACGATTACAACTCAAACCGGGAATACGGCGAAGCCTGCCGAAAGGATAGATTAATGTTCTACAAAGATGAGCGTTTGGCGCTTTTCATAGACGGCTCCAACCTCTACGCCGCAGCAAAGACGCTTGGCTTCGACATCGACTATAAGTTGCTGCGGCAAGAGTTCATGCGCCGCGGCAAGCTGCTGCGCGCCTTCTACTATACCGCATTGCTGGAAAACGATGAGTATTCGCCGATCCGCCCGCTTGTTGACTGGCTGAACTACAACGGCTTTTCCATGGTCACCAAACCGGCCAAGGAATACACCGACAGCATGGGCCGGCGCAAAGTCAAAGGCGACATGGACATCGAACTGGCCGTTGATGCGATGGAACTGGCACCGCGTGTCGACCATATCGTGATCTTTTCCGGCGACGGCGACTTCCGTCCGCTGGTCGAAAGCCTGCAACGCCAAGGCGTGCGCGTTTCTGTCGTGTCGACGATCGCAGCCAGCCGCCGATGATCTCTGACGATCTGCGTCGCCAAGCCGACAACTTTATCGAGCTTGACGATCTGCGTGATGTCATTGGCCGTCCGCCGCGCGATCCGATCTCGACCTCGCAAGACTAAGCGCAAACCGCCTTATTTCCGCCCAAAACCATGTTGCTAGCCGCAGCAGTGGCCTTCTTGTGCCTGCCTCAAAGGGGGCAGGCAGACGAATAACAGACCAGTGACAATGGCGTCACTGGCCTGTGAAATTTCTAAAATACCCCAGGGAAGATACAATACAGCACATGAACCCATGCGTTCCCCTTGATCCCACAGTACCCGTTCCCGTAGAAGTAGACGACCCCCGAAAAAGGGGGTTAAAGTGAGGGACGATGCTTTTCGATGATGCGGTGCGGCTGGAGAAGCTACAGGATGTAGGCAAGCTCTGGGACGGCATTGTAGAGGCGCTGCGACAGATTGGTTTCACCCACGCCATTCACATCAGCGTCGGGGCAGATTTCAAAGATGCCCAGTTTTTATCCACCATCCCCGACCTTTACGATGATCTCCCCCCGAGGATGACCCCTTTCTCCACCATTCGTGCACCAGCTATGAAGTCCTGACAATCGGTCAGGCCTTCGTGCACCTTTACCCCGATGTTACCCCCTCTGAGCATTCGCTGATCGCACGCGCAGGACGGGAAGGTTTGCACGCCGCCTTTGCGGTGCCCATGCGGCTGAAAGGATCAGAACGTTTCGGTGGCTTCATCATCGGCAATTGGATGGAGGCCGATGAGTTTGAACGGAGCTTTAGCGACGTGGCCGAGGATCTTCGCCTCTTTTGCCTGCTGATGCACCGCCGCATCGAAGACCTGACCGGCACCGCCCCGTTACCCCTGCCCGAGACCCCATCGGCCTTTGGCAAACTCAGCCCGCGCGAAGCCGAAGTGGTGAACCTGCTGGCCCATGGCTACACACGCCAGCAAACCGCGCATCGCTGCAACCTCTCGATCCACACCGTCTCGGACTATGCGAAATCGGGCTACCGCAAATTGGGCATCCGCAACCGGGCGCAGGCCGCCGCCCTCGTTCACGGCACCGCGGGCGAGGCTGCGCCCAAGAAAGGCTGACGGGCTGGACGAAGAGCGCCCAAGCCCTTACCTCTGCGCCAAGCCGTTCGGAGACTTCGCATGACCAACACGCCCCTGACCCTCTACCTCGCCGCGCCGCGCGGATTCTGCGCGGGCGTGGACCGGGCAATCAAGATCGTCGAAATAGCGCTCGAGAAATGGGGCGCCCCAGTCTATGTGCGCCATGAGATCGTGCACAATAAATTCGTCGTCGACGGGCTGCGCGACAAGGGCGCGGTCTTTGTCGAGGAACTCTCCGAATGCCCCGACGACCGTCCGGTGATCTTTTCCGCCCATGGCGTGCCGAAATCCGTGCCCTCGGCGGCGCAGGCGCGCAATATGATCTATGTCGATGCCACCTGCCCACTGGTCTCCAAGGTCCATATCGAGGCGCAGCGCCATGCCGATGCAGGGCTGCAGATCATCATGATCGGCCACGCGGGCCACCCTGAGACGGTCGGCACCATGGGCCAACTGCCCGATGGCGATGTGCTGCTGGTCGAAACGCCCGACGATGTGGCCGGTGTCGCCGTGCGTGATGAGGCGCAGCTGGCCTATGTCACCCAGACCACGCTCAGCGTTGACGACACCGCCGATATCGTCGCAGCCCTTCAGGCGCGGTTCCCAGCCATCATCGGCCCGCATAAAGAAGACATCTGCTACGCCACCACCAACCGTCAAGAAGCCGTCAAAGCCATGGCGCCCAAATGCGACGCGATGCTGGTGGTGGGCGCGCCGAATTCGTCGAACTCCAAACGTCTGGTCGAAGTCGGCGCCCGTGCGGGCTGCGCCTATGCGCAACTGGTGCAACGTGCGGACGACATTGATTGGCGCGCGCTTGATGGGATCGGCAGCATCGGCATCACTGCGGGCGCATCGGCCCCCGAAGTGCTGATCAACGAAGTGATCGACGCCTTCAAAGCGCGCTATGACGTGACCACCGAACTGGTCGAAACCGCGCAGGAAAACGTCGAGTTCAAGGTGCCCCGCGTCTTGCGCCAACCCGCCTGATTGACCGCCGCGCGCCAGCCGCTAAACCGCGTTGAAACCGCGACGGGAGCCGACATGCCAGACCTTTACGCCTACACAGACGGAGCCTGCTCAGGCAATCCCGGCCCCGGTGGCTGGGGCGTGTTGATGCGCGCCATGGACGGCGACAAGATCGTCAAGGAACGCGAGTTGAAGGGCGGCGAGGCGCAAACCACCAACAACCGCATGGAACTGATGGCCGCGATCTCGGCGCTGGAATCGCTCAGCCGCGCCACTGAGATCACCATCGTGACCGACAGCAACTACGTCAAAAACGGCATCACCGGTTGGATCTTCGGCTGGAAGAAAAACGGCTGGAAGAACGCCGCCAAAAAACCCGTGAAAAACGCGGAGCTTTGGCAACGGCTGGACGCGGCGAACGCGCGGCACAATGTGACGTGGAAATGGGTCAAAGGTCACGCCGGCCACCCCGAAAACGAACGCGCCGATGAACTGGCCCGCGCCGGCATGGCCCCCTTCAAACCGGGCGGCAAGAAGTGAGCCTGCTGGCCCTGCTCGACTATGCCGCCGTGCTGGTCTTTGCCATCACCGGCGCGCTGGTCGCCAGCCGGGCGCAGCTTGATATCGTGGGCTTTGCCTTTATCGCCTGCCTGACCGCCGTGGGCGGCGGCACGATCCGCGACCTCCTGCTCGACCGCAACCCGATCTTTTGGATAGAAACGCCCAGTATGCTCGGCGTGGCCATCGTGGCGGCGCTGGTGGTGTTTTTCACCGCGCATCTTCTGGAAAGCCGCTTTCGCACGTTGATCTGGCTCGACAGTCTGGCACTGGCCGTCGCCGTCGCGGCGGGGGTCGGTGTGGCGATGTCCCAAGAGCAATCCGCGCCGATCATCATCGTCATGGGCATGATCACCGGCTGTATGGGCGGGCTGATGCGCGATGTGGTGGTGGGCCAATTGCCACTGGTGCTGACGCAAGGCGAACTCTACGCCACTGCGGCGCTCTCCGGTGCCGCTGTGGCCGTGCTGCTGGCGCCTTATTTCGACGGGACGCTCTACCCGCTATTGGCCTGCGCCGCCACCACTTGGGTGCTGCGCGCCGGATCGCTTTATTTCGGCTGGCACCTGCCGGTCTACAAAAGCACCCCGCCGAAAAGCTGAGCGCTTAAGCGGCGCTCAGGTTAGTGCCGACCGGGATCTGCGCGCCGCGCTGAAACACATCCGCTTCCTGCACGCCCTTGCCCGCGCGCTGCAACCGCGTGAGCCGCACCGCACCGTCGCCGCAAGCGATGCGCAGGTCATCTGACAGCACCTCGCCCGCCGCGCCGGTGCCTTCGTCCAGCACCGATCCCAGCACCTTCACCCGCTGGCCGTCGATTTCGAACCACGCGCCGGGAAAGGGCGACAGGCCCCGGATCAGCCGGTCTACCTCAACCGCCGGGCGGGCCCAGTCGATGCGCGCCTCGGCCTTGTCGATCTTGGCGGCATAGGTCACGCCCTCGTCGGGCTGAGGCTGGGGGGCAGGTCCGACAACCGCGACAGCGCCTTGTTGATCGCCACCGCGCCCATGGCGCTCAGCCGGTCGTGCAATTCGGCCGTGGTCTCGGCCGCGCCGATCTCGGTCTCTTCGCAGAGCAGCACGGGCCCAGTGTCCAACCCCGCTTCCATCTGCATGATGCAAACGCCGGTCTTTTCATCCCCCGCCATGATCGCACGGTGAATGGGCGCCGCCCCGCGCCAGCGCGGCAGCAGGCTTGCGTGGATGTTCAGGCAGCCCCGTTTCGGCGCGTCCAGAATGACCTGCGGCAAGATCAGACCGTAGGCCACGACCACCGCCGCATCTGCGTCAAGCTCGGCGAATTCTTCCTGCGGTTCGGGGTGTTTAAGCGACACCGGATGCCGCACCAGCAGGCCAATCTCTTCAGCGCGTTGCTGCACCGGGCTGGGGCGGGGTTTCTTGCCCCGGCCCGCAGGGCGTGGTGGCTGGCAATAGACGGCGCAGATGTCATGCCCCGCCTGCACCAGCGCATCGAGTACCGGCACCGAAAACTCGGGCGTGCCCATGAAGATCAGTCGCATCTGTTCACTCCTGCCGGACAGCGCCTTGGAGAGCGCCGTCAGCCGTTCTGTTTACGTGCTTTGCGCAACAGCATGTCGCGCTTGGTTTTGCTGAGGTTGTCGAAATACATCTTGCCCGCCAGATGGTCGATCTGGTGTTGCACGCTGACGGCCTCAAGCCCGACGAAATCACGCTCAACCTCTGCCCCCGTCTCATCAAGGAACCGCACCTTCACGCCGCGAGGGCGGCGGATCACGGCGCTGAAACCGGGCAGGTTCGGGCTGGCTTCCTCATAAGGGTGCAGCACGGCAGAGGCGTCTATAATCACCGGGTTTGCCAAACGGATGCGCTTGTTGCGTGCCTCGGAGGCATCGACCACCGCGACCTGCAACATCACCCCAATCTGCGGCGCGGCAAGGCCGACGCCGGGCATGGCGTCCATCGTCTCGATCATATCGTCCCAAAGGGTGCGAATTTCATCCGTCACCGCCTCAATGGGTTCGGCGGGGCTGCGCAGGCGTTTGTCGGGCCATGCAACGTAGCGGCGTAGGGTCATTGGGCGTTGAACTCCGCAATCTTGGCGGCGCGGGTGTCCGCGTCGAGGTGATCGAAGGTCACCACACCGTCAAGGTGATCCATCTCATGCTGCGCGATCAGCGCGGCGGCACCCTCAAGGCTTTGCACATAGCGGCCACCGTTCAGCCCGGTCCAAACCATCTGCACCTGCGACGGGCGCGAGATGTCGGTGCTGATGCCCGGAATGCTTAGGCAGCCTTCGGTATTGGTCACGCGCTCTTCGCCGATCTCTTGAAACATCGGGTTGATGCAGACAAGCGGGTCGGACTTATCCTCTTTCCAACCGGCATCCATCACGAAGATCCGCAGCATCGCGCCAACCTGCGGCCCGGCAAGGCCCCGCCCCGGCGCGGCATACATCGTCTCCAACATATCGGCGGCCAGCTTTTCGATCTCTGGCGTGATCTCTTCGATCGGCACGCAGGTCTCGGCCAGACGTGGGTCGGGCCAGCGAAGTACCTCCTGCACGCTCATCCGCGTGCCAACTCGCGCTTCAGTTTCACCATCTTGCGGGTGATCATTTGGCGCTTCAACGGCTTGAGGTAATCGATGAAAAGCTTCCCATCGAGGTGGTCAATCTCATGCTGCACACAGGTTGCCCAGAGGCCGTCAAACGCCTCCTGCTGCTCTTTGCCGTCGCGGTCGAGCCAGCGGACCTCAACCTCAGCCGGGCGGGTCACATCGGCGTATTGCTCAGGAATGCTCAGGCAGCCTTCCTCATAGGTGTTCAGGTCATCCGAAGACGCTACGATCTCAGGGTTGAACATCAAGAGCGGACGCGGAGCTTCGCCCTCTTCCTTGACGCAATCAAGCACGATCACCCGGCTCAACACGCCGATCTGCGGCGCGGCAAGGCCGATGCCCGGCGCGTCATACATGGTGGTCAACATATCATCGCCCAGCACGCGCAACTCGTCGCTGAGATCAGCGACGGGGGCTGCGGCTTTCTTGAGCCGTGGGTCGGGGTGCAAAAGGATCGGGCGTTTCATCCCGCTCATTTAGGCCATGCCCGGGCATCGCGCAACCGGGGGCTTGCAGCGCCTGCGGCAGCCGTTAGCTTGGCCGCAACATCAGGAGAGACCAGCATGAGCTTTGACGACATCATCGACCGGCGCGGCACCCATTGTGCGAAATGGGACAAGATGGAAGCGATCTATGGCGTGCCCGCGGATAGCGGCATCGCCATGTGGGTGGCCGACATGGATTTCCGCCCCCCGCAGGTGGTGCAGGACGCGCTTCAGGCCCAGATCGACCACGGGGTGCACGGGTATTTCGGCGACGACAGCGAATACCTTGCCGCGATCCAATGGTGGATGGAAAACCGCCACGGCTGGAAGGTCGATGCCGATGCAATCTTTACCACGCATGGACTGGTGAACGGCACCGCGATGTGCGTCGATGCCTTCACCCAGCCCGGTGATGGCGTGGTGCTGTTCACCCCGGTCTATCACGCCTTCGCCCGCGTGATTAACGCCGCCGAGCGGCGCGTGGTGGAATGCCCGCTGACCAATGCCTCGGGCCGCTACGAGATGGATTTCGACGCCTATGACGCCCTGATGACCGGGGATGAGAAAATGGTGATCCTCTGCTCGCCGCATAACCCCGGCGGGCGTGTCTGGAGCCGCGAAGAACTGCAAGGCGTGGCCGATTTCGCCAAGCGGCACGATCTGGTGCTGGTCTCGGATGAAATCCACCACGATCTGGTGATGCCGGGGCACAAGCACATCCCCATGGCGCATATCGGCGGAATCGAAGACCGTCTGGTGATGATGACCGCCACGACCAAGACTTTCAACATCGCCGGCGGCCATACCGGGAACGTCATCATTCACGACCCCAAGCTGCGCCAACGCTTCGCCCAGCGCATGGCGGCTTTGGGCGTCTCGGCGAACTCCTTCGGGCTGATCATGGCAACGGCGGCCTATTCCCCCGAGGGTGCAGCGTGGGTGGATGAACTGACCGCCTATCTGGACGGAAACCGGCAGATCTTCGATGACGCGGTGAACGCGATTCCGGGGCTAGGTTCGATGCCGCTGGAATCGACCTATCTGGCTTGGGTGGACTTTTCGGGCACCGGGATGGACCCGGCGGAGTTTCAGAAACGTGTCGAGAAAAGCGCCGCCATCGCAGCCAACCACGGCGCCACCTTCGGCACGGGGGCGAAAGCTTCATGCGTTTCAACCTCGCCACCCCGCGTGCGCGGGTCGAGGAAGCTTGCGACCGGCTCGTAAAAGCTTTCAGCGATCTACAATAATCGGAAAATGGCGCGGAGGGACTGGCCCGCCGTGCCGCCCTTTCAGGCGCGGCCGTCTTCGATCAGCCCCAGTGGCGCATCGGCGGGACGCTCGAAATCAAGCGGCGGACGGTCTGCCACGGCGGTCGCGCGTTTGAACTCATAACGCATTTCGCCCGCTTCTTCCTCGCTCGCCACGATGAGACATTGGAACAGATGCAGGCTGCCATCATAAAGATCGACCAGCCCGCGCAGCTTGGGCGCATCTGCCGCATCGACGGAAAAACCGGTCTTCCACATACGCAGCACCCGGTAGACATCACCGCCCACCTCAAGCCGCAGGCGCGCGCCCTTGCGCAGGCTTGCCATACGCGCGGCATCCAGCCCCGCTTGTATTTCTTTCGACAGAAATTCTTCCATGAGCAATCCCCCCGCTGATGCCTCTAAGCTGGCGGAAAGCGTAGAAAATTCAAGTTAAGATTTGATGACGTTTGGGCAGTCTGCGCCAGCGCAGGGCGGCTGCGCGCGCATGAAGATGTGCAGGTCGCATGCGCTGCCCTAGATTTATCCTCAAATATGCAAAGGAGAACAAGATGGGCCTATTGGTTGACGGAAAATGGCAAGACAAATGGTATGATACCAAATCCTCAGGCGGCAAGTTTGAGCGCGCCGCAGCGAAGTTTCGCAACTGGGTAACCGCCGATGGCAGCGCCGGCCCCAGCGGCGACGGCGGGTTCAAAGCAGAATCGGGCCGCTATCACCTCTATGTCAGCTATGCCTGCCCTTGGGCACATCGCGCGCTGATCTTCCGCCAGTTGAAGGGGCTGGAGAATCACATCGGCGTGTCGGTCGTACACCCCGATATGCTGGGCGAAGGCTGGACCTTTGATGATGACTTCCCCGGCGCCACTGGCGATACCCTCTTTGGCCTGCCCTATGCCCGCGACATCTATACCCGTGCCGATCCCAATTTCACGGGCCGCGTCACCGTGCCGATCCTCTGGGACAAAGAGCGCGAGACCATCGTGAGCAACGAGAGCGCCGAGATCATCCGCATGTTCAACAGCGCCTTTGATGAGCTGACCGGCAACAGCGATGACTACCACCCCGCCGCGCTGCACGACCGCATCGAAGAGGTGAACGCCCGCGTCTATGACACGCTGAACAATGGCGTCTACAAATCCGGTTTCGCCACCACGCAGGAGGCCTATGACGCCGCCGTGCATCCGCTCTTCGACACATTGGATTGGATCGAAGACATCCTGTCGCAAAACCGCTACCTTGCAGGCGACAAGATGACCGAGGCCGACTGGCGGCTCTTCACCACGCTGGTGCGCTTCGACAAGGTCTATCACCTGCACTTCAAGTGTAACCGCAAACGGATCGTCGATTACCCGAACATCTGGGCCTATACGCGCGAACTCTATCAGGTGCCGGGCGTGGCCGAGACGGTGAACTTCGACCATATCGTGCGGCACTACCACTACAGCCACGACACGATTAACCCGCATCGGATCATCCCGATCAACCCGGTGCTGGATTTCGACGCGCCGCACGGGCGCGGCTGATCCCTTCTCTCCCTGCCTGCCTTGCGGAAGGCGCTTGATCGCGCAGCGCTTTTGCGCTTTCACCGCAGCAAGAACGGCAGGGGGACGATGATGCAACAGCCAGATCAGCGCGACCACGGCGGCGGTGTCGATGCGGCAGCGGCGCGTTTCGGCGGGCAGCGGGCGGAGTGGATCGACCTGTCGACCGGGATCAATCCGCAGCCCTACCCGATCCCCGCCCTGCCTGCTGAGGCGTGGAACGCGCTCCCCGATGCCGCAGCGCAAACCGCGCTTGTGGATGCCGCCCGTGCCTTCTGGCAGGTGCCACCAGATGCTGCGCTGCTGGCCGTGCCGGGTGCATCCTCGGCCATTGCGCGCATCCCGGCGCTGGCACCGAAGGGCCGCGTGCGCATCCCCGGCCCGACCTACAATGAACATGCCGCAAGCTTTGCCGAGAACGGCTGGCAGGTGGTCGAAGAGGGTGACACTCACGCCGCCGTCCATGTGCACCCCAACAACCCCGACGGGCGGCTTTGGGATGCGGCAGAGGTCACCGCCCCCTCAGCATCATCGACGAGAGCTTTTGCGACATCACCCCTGACGCCACCCTCATGGCGCAGGCCACGACACCCGGCACGCTGATCCTCAAAAGCTTTGGCAAGTTCTGGGGGCTGGCCGGGCTGCGGCTGGGCTTTGTCATCGGCGATCCGGCCTTGGTGGCACGGCTTGGCCAGATGCTCGGCCCTTGGCCGGTAAGCGGACCGGCATTGCATATTGGCGCGGCGGCCTTGCGGGATGGCGCTTGGGCCGAGGCCACGCGGGTCCGGCTGGCGACTGACGCCACCCGTCTCGACACAATGATGACCGAAGCGGGGGCGCAAACCGTCGGCGGCACTCCGCTTTTCCGGCTTTATGAGGTCGATGACGCGCAAGCTTGGCAGGAACGCCTCGCCCAGCATCACATCTGGACCCGCGTCTTCCCCTATAACCCACGCTGGCTGCGCCTCGGCCTGCCCCCGCCGAGGGTTGGTCGCGGTTGGAGCGGGCGCTGGCATGAGCACGGCGGCGGTCCTTGCGCTGGCCATGCTGCTCGACGCGGCCCTTGGAGAACCGGAATGGCTCTGGCGGCGCTTGCCGCATCCGGCGGTGCTGATGGGGCGGCTGATCGGCTCTGGGGATCGTCGGTTGAACCACGGCCATTCGCGGCGTGCCAAGGGCGTGGCGCTGCTGCTGGCGCTGATGATCGGGATGGCGTGCCTTGGCTGGGTGCTGAGCCTTCTTGGCCCACTGGCCGAGATCATCATCGCCGCGATCCTGCTGGCGCAACGCTCCCTCGTTGAGCACCTGCGCGCGGTGGCGGACGGACTGCGCCAATCGCTGCCCACAGGCCGCCGCGCGGTGGCGATGATCGTCAGCCGCGACACTGGCGAGATGCCCCCAGACGCCGTGGCACGCTCGGCCATCGAAAGCGGCGCGGAAAACCTTAGCGATGGCATCATCGCGCCTGCCTTTGGTTTCTGCTGGGCGGACTGCCGGGGCTGCTGGTCTATAAAATCGTCAACACCGCCGACAGTATGATCGGCTACCGCACCCCGCGCTATGCCGATTTCGGCTGGGCCGCGGCGCGGATGGATGACCTGCTGAACCTCGTCCCTGCTCGGCTGACCGCGCTGCTCATCGCCCTGCCCGGCGGGGTGCTACACCACTGGCGCGACATCCGGGCGGATGCGGCGCTGCACCGTTCGCCCAACGCCGGTTGGCCGGAAGCCGCCATGGCGCGGGCCATAGGTGTGGCCCTCGCCGGTCCGCGCAGCTATGATGGGCAGGTGCAGCAGTTTCCTTGGGTGCACGGCGCGGGGGCGCGCGTCATCGGACCTCAGGAGATCGATGCGGCCATCACCCGCCTCTGGCAGGCATGGTTGGTGATGTGGGCAATCGCCCTAGTTCTGGCCTGTCTGTGACTATGAGGATATCCATGCGCCCCACTTTTCTAGCCGCCACCCTTGCGGCCCTCACCCTTCCCGCCACCGCCTTTGCGCAAACGGCCTGTGGCGGTGATTTCTCCAGCTTCATCGCCGATGCCAAAGCCGAAGCCGTGGCGAATGGCGCCGACCCCGCCACTGCCGATCAGTTTTTTGCAGGTCTGCGCCAAGACCCCGCCGTGCTGCGCGCCGATCAGGCGCAGGGGGTGTTTCAAAGGCCCTTCATCGAATTTTCGCGCCACTTGATCTCGGAAAACCGGATCAACCGGGGCCGCGCCATGGCCGAGAAATACGACGCGGTCTTTGACCGGGTTGAAGCCGAGTATGGCGTCAGCCGTGGCGTGCTGCTGGCCTTCTGGGCGTTTGAGACGGATTACGGCGCGATCCAAGGCGACTTTAACACCGCCAACGCGCTGGCCACGCTAGCCCATGACTGCCGCCGTCCTGAATTGTTCCGCCCACAGCTTTTCGCGGCGTTGGAGCTTTTCGAGCGCGGAGAATTCGACCCTGCCACCACCACCGGCGCATGGGCGGGCGAAATCGGCATGGTACAAATGCTGCCCCGCGACATCATCGAAAACGGTGTGGATGGCGACGGCGACGGCGAAGTCTCGCTGAAAACCTCTGCCCCTGATGCGCTGCTGTCGGGCGCCAAAATGCTACAAAGCCTCGGCTGGCGGGCGGGTGAGCCTTGGCTGGCCGAAGTCACCTTACCGCAAGACTTCGACTGGTCGCAAAGCGGGCTGGAGACCACCAAACCCGTTAGCGAATGGCAAGCGATGGGCGTGTCCCCCCGCAACGGGCCGCTGGCCGAGGGGCTGACCGCCTCGGTCCTGCTGCCACAAGGGCGCGGCGGGCCAGCCTTCATCGCCTACCCGAATTTTAGGGTCTATTTCGAATGGAACCAGAGCTTTACCTACGTCATGACCGCCGCCTATTTTGCCACACGGCTGGAAGGCGCACAGGTTTTCGACGCAGGCAATCCGCAACCGGGGCTTAGCGGCGACGCGATGAAGACACTTCAGCGCAAATTGCAATCCATGGGCTATGACGTGGGCGATGTGGATGGCATCCTCGGCTCTGGCACCCGCGCCGCCGTGCGCGCCGAACAGAAACGACTAGGCATGCCCGTCGATGGCTGGCCCACGCCTGATCTGCTGAACCAACTGTAAGGAGAAGACCCCGATGGCCCTCAAGAAAACCGCCGCCCAAATGGTCTCTGAGGCCCGTGCCCGGATCGAAGAGATCGACAGCATTGAGGCCATCGCCATGCTGGACGACGAAAACGTGCAATTCGTCGACCTGCGTGATCCCCGCGAACGCGAGCGCACCGGGTTCATCCCCGGTGCGTTCCACTGCCCACGCGGCATGTTGGAGTTTTGGGTCGACCCCGACAGCCCTTATTTCAAAGAGGTCTTTGCCCAAGACAAGAAATTCGTCTTTCACTGCGCCTCGGGCTGGCGCTCGGCCATCTCGGTCGCGACACTGCAAGACATGGGCTTTGACGCGGCGCACCTAAAGGACGGTTTTGGCGGTTGGGAAAAAGCAGGCGGCCCAAAAGAGGGCGGCCCAGAAGCAGGCGGAAAGGCTGAGAAGGCCTGACCCGCAGGCTTTGATCTGGCCTCCCCCACGCAAAGCTGCCACAAGTTTTGCAACGTCAAAGGAGAGACAGAATGACCGAGATCAAACGCCATCACACCAACACCCGCATGAGCCAAATTGTCGAGCATGGCGAAGTGATCTACCTTGCCGGTCAGGTCGGCACGGCAGGTGCGGATGTGGCCCAGCAAACCCAAGATTGCCTTGATAAGGTCGACGCCCTGCTGGCCGAGGTCGGCAGCGACAAGACCCGCATCCTGCAATCGACCATCTGGCTGGCCGACATGGCCGATTTCGCGGCGATGAACGCCGTTTGGGATGCTTGGGTGCCCGAAGGCAACGCCCCCGCCCGCGCCTGTGGCGAATCCAAACTCGCCACGCCAGAATATCTGGTCGAAGTGCTGGTGATCGCGGCCAA
The DNA here is from genome assembly GCF_042661425.1 of Sulfitobacter profundi. Lineage (NCBI taxonomy): Bacteria > Pseudomonadati > Pseudomonadota > Alphaproteobacteria > Rhodobacterales > Roseobacteraceae > Sulfitobacter > Sulfitobacter profundi. The sequence goes on from NZ_JBHSWA010000001.1 coordinate 1,271,002, forward strand.
AGCCTAAGCCATCGCCCCGCGCCCTGCCATAGGGCGTGGGGTCTTTGCCGGACACCTCAGATGACCCCCTGCACCCTCACCGCCCTGTCGGACCTCGCCACGCTCGACGTTGATACCATCATCGACGTGCGTGCCCCAATGGAGTTTGCCGAGGATCATCTGCCCGGCGCGATCAATCTGCCCGTGCTGTCGGATGCCCAGCGGGCCGAGGTCGGCACCATCTACAAACAAGTCAGCCCTTTTGACGCCCGCAAGATCGGTGGGGCGCTGGTGGCGCAGAACACGGGCCACCATTTGCAAACGGCACTGGCAGACAAAGGCGGCAGTTGGCAGCCGCTGGTCTATTGCTGGCGCGGCGGGCAGCGGTCGGGCGCATTTTCTACGATCCTTGATCAGGTCGGCTGGCGCGTGCAACTGCTGCGCGGTGGCTATCGCAGCTATCGGCGGTTGGTGGTCGCGGCGCTCTACGACACGCCCATGCCGCACCGGCTGATGTTGATCGAAGGCGGCACCGGCACGGCCAAGACGCGGCTGCTGCACCATCTGGCAAAGGCAGGCGCGCAGGTGCTTGACCTCGAAGGGCTGGCACAACATCGCGGGTCGCTGTTTGGCGCGGTGGACGGCGGCCAACCGCATCAGAAAATGTTTGAATCCCGTCTGGCCCAAGCCCTCACGCCGCTCGACCCGGCGCAGGTAACCTGGGTCGAAGCGGAAAGCAGCAAGATCGGTAACATCACCCTGCCCCCGCCCTCTGGGCCGCGATGCGCGCAGCTCCGCGGGTTGAGATCGCCGCCCCGCTCGCCGCGCGGGCGGATTTTCTCTGTCGGGCCTATGACGACCTGACGACGGACCCTGCTTTGCTGGATGACCGCATCGACAGGCTGCGCCCCTATCACAGCGCAGAGACCATCGCGGCATGGCAAACCCAAGCCCGCGCGGGCGATTGGGCCATGCTTGCCGAAGGGCTGATCGGCCAACACTACGACCCGCGCTATACCAAAGCCGCCAGCCGCAATCCCGCGCCGATAGAGCGGCTGACGCTCGACAGACTCGACGATACCTCCTTGGCCGAGACCGCCGCCGCGCTGATCACCCGGTTTACGTCAGGCGCATAGAGGGGGCACCGGCCTCCAGCCGTCCGATGATATGGCCCGTCAGACCCGCAGCCTCTAGCCGTGCCTGCGCCGCTTCCGCCGCTCTCTTTGGCAAGGCCGCCAGCAGCCCCCGGCAGTCTGGGGGTCGTGGAAAAGCGGGTTCACCGGGCCTGCGGCCTCTATCGGAGCATCGGCCTGATTGACCGACAACAGCGATGATGCCACCCCCTGATCCGACAGCGCCTGCGCGCCGGGATAGAGCGGCACCGCCGCGCCCCAAAGTTCTGCCGCCAGCCCCGAGGCGCGGCAAATCGCCTGCACATGACCCGCCAAGCCAAAGCCCGTCACATCCGTCATCGCATGGGCACCACCCAAAATCGACGCCTCCCGCGCCTGCGGTGTCGCCATGAGCCCGAGCGCTTTGGCCACCACCCGCCCCGGCGCACTGCCTGCCATATGCCCGGCAAGGATCACGCCAGACCCGATGGGCCGGGTCAGCATCAACACATCCCCCGGCTGCGCGCCGCCGACACCGATGGGCATGTCCTCCCGCGTGCCGGTGACCGTAAACCCGATGGTCAGTTCCGCGCCCATGGTCGTGTGGCCGCCGACAATCTGCGCCCCTGCCGCCGCCATTACATCTTGCGCGGCCGCCGCGATCTCTCGCAACGTGCGGGCCTGCAATGCGGGCGACATGCGCGGCAGGATGATCGAACTCAGCGCCACCTGCGGCTTGGCCCCCATGGCCCAGACATCGCCCAAGGCGTGGACCGCTGCGATCCGCGTCATCAGCGCCGGGTCTTCGATGAAGCCGCGCAGGTGATCCGTGCTCATCACCTGAAAACCACCGCCCGGTTGGCGCAGCACCGCCGCATCATCCCCCGCCCCGGTAACGACATCGCCGGAGATTGGCCCCTGCACCTTTGCCAAAAGATCGCCCAGCACCGCGCCGCCCACCTTTGCGCCGCAACCGCCACAAAGCGGCTTGCCCGCCAGCGCCTCCTCCACGCCCGAGGCCGTCGGAACCGACAGCGCATTGCCCTTCATTTCGGGCAGGGCATCAAGCTGATCCATGAACTTGCGATCAATGCGGTCCTTCCACTGCCAAAGCAGCGCCCCGCCAAGGGCCAGCCCGTTCCGCTCGGCCACGGCGGATTTCTCCCCGAGCGAGACCAGCTTGAGGTAATGTTTCTGCGGCCTGAACACCCGCCGAGCCCCGCCGCCTAGCGCCGCGCGCAGGTTGTCATGCAGCACCGGCGCTGCCCGCACGGCAAAAACCCCGGCCTTTGGGCGCGGCGTGGCCTCCATATGCGCGCAATCGCCCACGGCAAAGAGTGCCGCATCATCCACAACCCCCAGATCCGCGCCGACACGGATAAACCCGGCGTGCAGCGGCAAATCGGTTTGCCCGAGCCATCCATGCGGCACCGCCCCCGCAGCGCCCACACAAAGCGCAGCCGAAATCGGCGGGCCACCCGCCAGGATCACCTGCCGATCGGTGATGCGCGTGACCTTGGCATCAAGCGCAAGGGCCACCCCCAAATTCGCCATCTGCCGCCGCAGCATCGCCGCGGTCCGGGGCGCCATGCCAGAGAGGTCTGGCCCATGTTCCACCACCGTCACGGCAGGCTGCACACCCGCCTGACGCAGAGCAAAGGCCATCGCCATGGCAAGCTCACAGCCCGCCACACCGCCACCGATCACCGCCACTTCGGGCGGTTGTTCTCCTGCCTTGACCGCCGCCAGAAAATCACGCCAGCGCGCGGCATAGACATCAAGCGGCTTGGCCCCGACCGCGTATTGCGCAAACCCCGGCAGGTCCATCTTGGCCGTGATCCCTATGTCGATCGAGGCCACGTCATAGGCCACGGCCCCGTGCCCTTCGACCGTGAACGCGCGGGCCGCGCGGTCAATCCCCGTCGCCGCCCCAAGGATCAGCCGCGCCCCGGCGTGGCGGCACAGGCGCATCAGGTCGATCTCCAATTCATCCCGCCCGTAGTGCCCGGCGATATGACCGGGCAGCATGCCGGTATAGGGCGCGGTGGGGCCGGGGTTGATGACCGTTAGCCGCGCACCGGGCAGCGGGTCCATCCCCCATTTGCGCAGCACCAGCGCATGGGCGTGCCCGCCGCCTACAAGCACCAGATCTCGCGTCAGGGGCAGATCGCTTTGCACCAGATTGCCTCACTCTCTCTTTCAGCTTGGGTTATAGCTAACCGAAGCCGCCCGGCCGCGCCATTGGCCTGACCGAGATGTGAGCGGATCGGACCAGCGCTAAAATGGCACTTCCCCGCCCATTCGGGCCTCCAAACCCGCCAAACAGGTAAAAAGGGTGACAATTCGCCCAAAAACCCCCATGTACATTCCATCCCCGACCCTCTACCGACGGTCGGATTCCTTTGCCGTGGCTGGTAGCACCCCACGTGCCCGCCCCCGCACAAACGTTCAAGACAGGACAGCCTTCGTGATCCAGACTATTGCCGATGCCCTTGCCCAACAGGGTTATGAAACACTTACCGCCGTACAGGAGGCCGTCACAGACCCCGCGCTGAACGACCAAGACCTTCTGGTTTCCGCCCAAACCGGGTCGGGCAAGACGGTGGGCTTTGGCCTCGCCATCGCGCCGACACTCTTGGGGGACGATACCCATTTCGGCCAAGCAGGCGCACCGCTGGCGCTGATTATCGCGCCCACACGCGAATTGGCGATGCAGGTCAGCCGCGAACTGACGTGGCTTTATGGCAAAGCGGGCGCGGTGGTCACCACCTGTGTCGGCGGCATGGACACCCGGACCGAGCGCCGCGCGCTGGACCGGGGCGCACATATCGTCGTCGCCACGCCGGGCCGTCTGTGTGACCACATCAAACGCAACAACATCAACCTCGACGCGATCCGCGCCGTGGTGCTCGACGAAGCGGATGAGATGCTCGACCTCGGCTTCCGCGAAGACCTTGAGTTCATCCTCTCCGAATCCCCCGAAGAGCGCCGCACGCTGCTGTTCTCGGCCACCGTGCCTGCGGCGATTGCCAAACTGGCGAAATCCTACCAGCGCGACGCGCAGCGCATCACCACGGTGAGCGAAGCCAAACAGCACAGCGATATCGAATACCGCGCGCTGAATGTGCACCCGCGTGACACTGAAAACGCGATCATCAACGTGCTGCGCTTCTATGAAGCCAAGAACGCCATCGTGTTCTGCAACACCCGCGCCGCCGTGGCGCGCCTGACCACACGGTTCACCAACCGGGGTTTCTCGGTCGTGGCGCTGTCGGGTGAGTTGACGCAGTCTGAGCGGACCAACGCGCTGCAAGCGCTGCGCGACGGGCGGGCCCGCGTTTGTATTGCGACGGATGTCGCCGCACGCGGCATCGACTTGCCGAACCTTGAACTGGTGATCCACGCCGATCTGCCCAGCAACTCCGACACGCTGCTGCACCGCTCGGGCCGTACTGGCCGCGCCGGGCGCAAGGGCGTTTCCGCCCTGATCGTGCCTGCGAAACTGCGCAGCAAAGCAAACCGTCTGATCGGCGGCGCGAAGCTGAAAGTGGAATGGGCGGCACCGCCCTCCGCCACCGAAGTGAATGCCGCAGACGAAGCCCGCCTGCTGGCCGATCCCGCATGGTCCGACCCGATCCCGGAAGATGCCGAAGGGTTTGTCGCCAATCTGGTCGAGCAATTCTCGGCCGAGCAACTGGCCACCGCTTTCGTCAACCTCTACCGCGCGCGCCAATCCGCGCCGGAAGAACTGGCAGAACCCGGTGCGCCCGGCGACGACAAACCGCGCCCGGCCTTTGGCAAATCGGTCTGGTTCTCGATCTCGACCGGCCGCAACGACGGGGCCGAGCCGCGCACGCTGCTGCCGATGCTTTGCCGTCGCGGTGATCTGACCAAAGACGACATCGGCGCGATCCGTGTGCAGGGCAGCCACAGCTTTGTCGAAGTGCTGGAAACCTCGGTTCCCGGTCTGCTGAGCGCACTTGGCGGCGACATGAAGCTGGAAGAAGGCGCGGTGCTGACGCAGCTCGACAAAGCCCCCGATCTGGCCCGTGGTCCGAAACCCGGCGGCAACCGTGGCCCCAAGCCGGGTGGCGGCTACAAGGGTGATCGCGACCGTGGCCCGCGCCCGCCGCGTGATAACTACGATCCCGATGCCGCCCCCGCCCCGCGCAAACCCCGCGCCAAAGCGGCGGATGGCCCCGGTGCGGCGTCGTTCGACAAGCCGAAATACGACAAGGCCAAGTTCGACAAACCGCGCGCGCCCAAGGGCGAACGCCCGCCAAAGTCGCACAAGACCGAACGCAGTCCGATGAAACCCGGTGCGACGCCCAAGCCTAAGTCTGGCGGCGAAACAACCGGCAAGCCCAAGGCGAAAGCCGTTTGGAAAAAGGAAAAGCCCGCAGGCGATGCACCGCGCAAAGGCAAGGGCAAGCCGACAACCTCGGCCACCACGCCGGGCGGTGAGAAGTCCTACAAACGGGCGTCCGACCCGTCCAAACGCTTCACCCCGCCGAATAAGATCGGCAAGCAGGGCGGCAAGGGCGGCCCGAAATCGAAGTAAACTTGAACGCCGGGGCACCACCCCGGCGTTTTCGTTTAAGGCCCCGGACTTTTTAAAAAGTCCGCCCCGATTTCTTTAAAAGAAATCTGCGCCGGCGGCTGGCCTTAAGGAACAAACCTAACTGGCACTACTTGTGGCGCAACTTTCGCGGTGATGTGATAGGCACATTCCCCGCCTCTGCGCGGGCTTCATTCGTGGGTTCGCCCACTCGCACAGAAAGGTTTGCCTCATGGACGGCAATTTCAACGAGAACGACATCTCCCGCGTTGTCGAAGCCGACCGCGCGCATATCTGGCACCACCTGAGCCAGCACAAACCCTATGAAACGACCGACCCGCGCATCATTGTCGAAGGCAAAGGCATGCGGGTCTGGGACCAAAAGGGCAAAGAGCACCTTGATGCCGTGTCCGGTGGTGTCTGGACGGTCAACGTCGGCTATGGCCGCGAAAGCATCGCCAATGCCGTGCGCGACCAACTGATCAAGCTGAACTATTTCGCCGGTTCCGCCGGCTCGATCCCCGGCTCTCATTTCGCCGAGAAACTGCTGGACAAGATGCCGGGACTAGACCGCGTCTACTATTGCAACTCCGGCTCCGAGGCGAATGAGAAAGCCTTCAAAATGGTGCGCCAGATTGCGCACAAACGCTATGGCGGCAAGAAGCACAAGATACTCTACCGCGACCGCGATTACCACGGCACCACCATTGGCTGCCTCTCGGCAGGTGGCCAAGACGAGCGCAACGCACAATACGGCCCCTTCGCGCCGGGTTTCGTGCGCGTGCCGCATTGTCTGGAATATCGCAGCTTCGAACAGGACGGTGCGCCGCAGGAAAACTACGGCACCTGGGCGGCGGACCAGATCGAAAAGGTGATCCTCGCCGAAGGCCCCGAAACCGTCGGCGCGCTTTGCCTCGAACCGGTGACAGCAGGCGGCGGCGTGATCTGCCCGCCCGAGGGCTACTGGGAGCGGGTGCAAGAGATTTGCCGCAAATACGACATCCTGCTGCATATCGATGAGGTCGTCTGCGGCGTGGGCCGCACCGGGACTTGGTTCGGCTATCAGCACTACGGCATCCAGCCAGACATGGTGACCATGGCCAAGGGCGTCGCCTCAGGCTATGCCGCCATCGCCTGTCTGGTCACGACCGATGCCGTGTTTGACATGTTCAAGGACGATGCAAGCGATCCGCTGAACTACTTCCGCGACATCTCGACCTTTGGTGGCTGCACCGCGGGGCCGACCGCGGGCATCGAGAATATGAACATCATCGAACGCGAGAACCTGTTGGAGAATACCACCAACATGGGCCACTACATGCTGGAGCAGCTTCATGCGCTGGCCGACAAACATAAGGTGATCGGCGATGTGCGCGGCAAGGGGCTGTTCTTGGGCGCCGAACTGGTCACTGACCGCGACAGCCGCGATCCCGTTGAAGAAAAGCGCATTCAAGCTGTGGTGGGCGACTGCATGGCCCAAGGGGTGATCATCGGGGCCACCAACCGCTCCCTGCCCGGCAAGAACAACACGCTGTGTTTCTCGCCTGCGCTGATCGCCTCACGCGATGACATTGATGAAATTATCACGGCGGTAGACGGCGCATTGGGCCGGGTCTTCGCTTCGGCGTAAAACCGCGCTTTCAAGCCTGCGACAGGCGGCATCGGTTGACCCGGTGCCGCCTTCGTCTATCTAAACCTCTGTCTTGCCCGAACATGACAACAGATGGAAAATTGCCGCGCACACCCGCGTTGAAAATTTTTCTTAACATCCATCGCTTTCGCGGGAACCTCTTCCAACCCCCGCGTTGGCAAATGAGTAACTTGGGAGAAAGACATGAAGAAATTCCTTATCGCCGTTCCGCTGGTCGCCACTCTTGCCGCCTGTAACGGCACCACGCCCAGCCAAGGCGCCCTGACAGGTGCAGCCCTCGGCGCAGCCACAGGTGCTGCTGTTTCAGGCGGTGACGACAAGGTTCAAGGCGCAATCATCGGCGGTCTCGCTGGTGCGGCGGCTGGCAACTACATCGGCCAGACTCAGTCCGGCAAATGTGTGTACCAGAACTCCAACGGCCAGCGCTACGTCGCAGCTTGCCCATAAACGGCTGACATCGCGCGATTTCGCGCTATTGGGGCTTCGACCATCGGTCGGAGCCCTTTTTCGTGCCTCCCCCCATCTTGGCATCGCCGTGATTTGATCCTAACAGGGTTCCAAGCGCCGCATGGCGTGGGGAGGGACAATGACCACATTAAGCGATATCGCGATCTTGCTGATCGCGGCCTTTGGCGCGGGCGTGTTGAACACCATCGCCGGGGGCGGCACCTTTCTGACCTTTCCGGCGCTGGTCTTTACCGGGATGCCGCCTGTGGCGGCCAATGCCACCAGTGCCGTGGCGGTGTTTCCCGGCTACCTTGCCGGGGCTTTCGGCTTTCGCGATGAATTGGGCGGTTTTGACCGCAAGCGGTTGCTGCGGCTTAGCCTCATCACGCTGGCGGGCGGTGTGGTTGGCTCGGGCCTGCTGCTGGTCTCGTCCAACGCGGCCTTTTCGGTTGTCGTGCCCTTCTTGCTCCTCGCGGCGACGCTGGCCTTCCTGCTGGGCGACCGCATTCGCGCTTTTGCCGCGTCCCATGCCCGCGCCGTCACACCCGAAGGCACGCTCGGCCTGTTCGCGGTCAGCGTCTATGGCGGCTATTTCAACGGGGGCTTGGGTATCGTTCTGCTGGCCCTCTTCGCGCTTTGGGGGATGACCGACCTGCACGGGATGAACGGGCTCAAGAACGGGCTGAGCTTCGTGCTCTCATCGATTTCCGTGGCGGTCTTTGCCTTGGCCGGGCTGGTCGCATGGCCGCAGGCGTTGATGATGATGCTGGCCGCCACGGCGGGGGCTATGCCGGGGCGCCGCTGGCGCGGGCCTTGCCGAAACAGACCGTGCGCGGGCTGATCGCCGCCATCGGTTTTGGGATGAGCGCGGTGTTCTTCTGGCGGCTTGTCGCAGGCTAGGCGAGCAGGTCCACCGCACCGCTTTCGGGGTCGAACAGCAGCAAAGGTTGGCCCGCGCTTTCGATCCGGCCCAGACCCATGTCATCGCGCAACAGTGCCAGCGGCCCCGAAATCGCCCGCGCCAAAGCGGTCTCCAACGGCTCTCCCACCGCATGGATCAGCGTGCGGACCGCGCGGCCCAACGCTAGGTGCGCCCCCGCCAGGGTACCATCCGCCAAGGTCAACCGCCCCTCCGCGCGATAAACCTCGCGCCCGTTGAGCGTGAAGCCCGCGATATCAGAGCCCGCCGTCGCCATGGCATCACTGACGAGGAAAATCCCCTCCCCTTGGCCGCCAGCGCGTTGCGCATGCTGGCGGGATGCACATGGATGCCATCGGCAATCAGCCCCGCGTGAACCCCGTCTCGCGCCAGCGCCGCCCCGACCAATCCCGGCGCGCGGTTGCCCATCTGGCTCATCGCGTTGAACAGATGCGTGACGCAAGTGGCACCCGCATCAAAAGCAGCCATAGAGGTCTCGTAATCCGCGTCGCTATGGCCAAGCGAGACGATGACCCCGGCCTCGGCCATCGCGGCGATCTGCGCGGCGCTGGTGTTTTCCGGCGCGACCGTCACCATAAGGTTCGGCAGCAGCGCGGCGGCGCGCAGGATCAGGGCAAGATCCGCCCCCTCCATCGGGCGGATCAACGCCCCGTCATGCGCGCCCTTACGCGATAGCGCCAGATGCGGGCCTTCCAGATGCAGCCCGATAATGCCCGGCACCCCCTCGGCGATAGCAGCCGCGACAGCCTCAATCGCCGCATCGGTTTTATCGGGCGTGTCGGTGATCAAGGTGGGCAAAAGCGCCACGACACCCGTGCTGCGGTGCGCCTTGGCCATGCGCCGCAGGGTGGCCGCATCGGGGCTGTCGTTGAACATCACCCCGCCGCCGCCATTGACCTGAAGATCGACGAAACCGGGGCAGAGCACCCCCGCCTGCAGCCGCTCTGTCGGCACGCCCTGCGGCACCTGTTCAAAGGCAAGGATACGGCGGCTGCCGTCTTGCATCTGCGCCAGCACCTTGCCGTGGTGCAGATGCTTTCCATCGTGAATATCCGCCCCGGTGAAAACCCTCGCGATCTCGCTCATGGCAAAACCTCTTCCGCTGCGGCCTTGCAGACCAGATGAAACGCCCCATCAAGCGCCGTGCCGCGCGCCGCGATCAGCCCCGACAGATGGTCTTCTGGCAGGTAACGCGCGTAATGCGGGCCAATCCCGCCCAGCAGGCAGAGCGGGTCGCCGGGCGCGAAATCCAGCGCCTTCAACGCGCGGAGGTAGTAGGCCGCCCCCTCTTGCATCAGTGCCTGCGCGTGGCGGTCCCCAGCCTCGGCAGCCGCGATGACCTTGGGCGCGAATGCCGCATAGTCTCCGGGCTGCGCCGTCAGGCTGAAGGAAACGAGAGCCTCTGGATCATCGCCGAAATCCGCCAACAAAGCGCGGGTCAGGTCGCTGTGCGGCAGCACACGGTCATGGCATTGCAACGCAAAATCCAACGCGCCCCGCCCCAGCCATGCGCCTGATCCTTGGTCGGCCAGATGAAACCCCCAGCTACCGACATAGCGATACGCCGTGCCGTCGGTCGCGGCCACAATCGTACCCGTGCCGATGGCCAGCAGCCAGCCCGCCACGCCTTCGCCAAGCGCGCCGACCACGCAGGCGGGGCGGTCATCGTCGGCGTGGATCCGGGCATAGGGCAGCGCCGCGCGCAGCCGCGCTTCGTCCCGCGCGACGTTCATTCCCGCGAGCCCGATGAACGCCGTGGCGTCCTTAAGTGCCGTGAGGGGCAGCCCCGCCTCGGCCGCTGCCGCTTCCACCGCGCCGCGCAGGTTTGCGAGCGCTCTGTCCGGGTCATTGCCGATATTGGCGCGCCCCCTGTTGCACGGCCAAGAATGCCATCACGCTGCGTGCCAATGGCGGCGCGGCAACCGGTGCCACCGCCGTCAACGGCGATCAAAAGAGGGGCGGAGATGCTCATGCGACACTTTTAGGCGAGGTGCCGGGTGAACGGAAGTGCGGGCAACGCGCCGAAGTAAATTCGACAGGCGGTAATGCCAGATTGAACTCCCCTAAGGCCAGCCTAACCTTCGCCCCATGGCCCTGCCCGTCGAAACCTTTTTCCTGCGCCCCGATGCGCAAGGCACCCTGCAACAGCAGATCCAACAGATGATCGCCCAAGGCATCCTCTCGGGTCGGTTCCAGCGGGGTGAGAAGCTGCCCTCCACCCGCAAGCTCGCGGCGCATCTTGGGGTCAGCCGGATCACGGTCACCATCGCCTATACTGAACTTTTGGCGAATGACTACCTCACCTCGCGCGGGCGGTCGGGGTATTTCGTTTCCGACAACGCCCCCGCGCCCCCAGCCTTTGCCCCCAAAGCCGAAGCCGATGACGCCATCGACTGGACCCGCGCCATCGGCCAACGCTTCAGCGCCAATGGGCTGGCCGCCAAACCGCAGGACTGGGCCAGCTACCGCTACCCTTTCATCTACGGCCAAGCCGACCCGACGCTGTTCGACCACGCCAACTGGCGGCTCTGCGCGCTGCAAGCCTTGGGCCAACGCGACTTCACCTCGATGACGACCGATTACTACGACCAAGACGACCCGCAACTGATCGAGTTCATTGCCCGCCATATCCTGCCCCGGCGCGGCGTCTCGGCCCGGCCCGAGCAGATCCTCATCACCCTCGGCGCGCAGAACGCGCTTTGGCTGACAGCGCAGGTGCTGCTGACCCAACGCCGCCGCGCCGTTTTGGAAGACCCGTGCTATCCGGCGCTCAGCGGCATCCTGAGCCAGTCCCGCTGCCACATCACCCCGGTGCGCGTTGATCAAGACGGCCTCCCGCCTGAGGCGATCCCCCCGATACGGATGTGATTTTCACCACGCCCAGCCACCAATGCCCGACGAATGCGACCATGCCGATGGATCGCCGCCGTGCGCTTTTGGCCCGCGCCCGCGCGCTTGAGGCGCTGATCGTCGAGGATGACTATGAGTTCGAGATGTCCTTTCTCAAACCCGCCTCGCCCGCGCTCAAGTCGCTCGATGATGAGGGGCGGGTGATCTATGTCGGCAGCTTCTCCAAGTCGCTCTTTCCGGGGCTGCGGCTGGGGTATCTGGTGGGGTCTGAGCCGTTCATCCGTGAGGCCCGCGCGCTGCGCGCCTCGGTCCTGCGCCACCCGCCGGGGCATATCCAGCGCACTGCCGCTTATTTCCTGTCTCTGGGCCATTACGACGCCCAGATCCGTCGCATGGGGCTGGCCTTGCATGAGCGTCGCCGCGTCATGGAAGAGGCGCTTGAGACGCACGGCCTGCGCGTCTCCGGCCGGGGTGCCTATGGCGGATCGTCCTTCTGGATGCGCGCGCCCGAAAGCGTCGATACCGCGCAACTGGCCGAAAACCTGCGCGCGCGGGACGTTCTGGTTGAACCCGGCCACGCCTTTTTCGCGGGCGAAGAGAGGGCCACGAATTACTACCGGCTGGCCTATTCCTCCATCCCCGCGGCACGGATCGGCGAAGGGGTTGGCCTGATCGCCGAAGAGATCGACCGCCTGCGCTAATCTGGCCCTAGGGCTAGGCCAATTCTGGCCCTAACCCCGCCCCGCGCCTGCCCGTAATTTGCCCCAAGCTTTGCCCCACGCCCAAAGGATCGCCCCATGAAAATGACCACCGAAGAAGCCTTCGTCAAAACCCTTCAGATGCATGGGATCGACACGGCCTTTGGCATTATCGGCTCGGCCATGATGCCGATCTCCGACCTGTTCCCCGCCGCCGGGATCACCTTTTACGACGGCGCGCATGAGTGTAACTCTGGCATGATGGCCGATGGGTTCACCCGCGCGTCGGGGCGGATGTCGATGATGGTGGCGCAAAACGGGCCGGGGATTACCAACTTCGTGACGCCGGTGAAAACCGCCTATTGGAACCACACGCCGCTGCTGCTGGTGACCCCGCAGGCCGCCAACAAGACCATCGGTCAGGGCGGCTTTCAGGAGGTCGAGCAGATGGCCCTCTTCCGCGACATGGTCGCCTATCAAGAAGAAGTGCGCGACCCGACCCGCATCGCCGAGACACTGAACCGCGTGATCCTGCAAGCCAAACGCCACTCCGCCCCTGCGCAGATCAACATCCCCCGCGATTTCTGGACCCAAGTGATCGACATCGACCTGCCCGCCATCGTCGAGTTCGAGCGCCCCTCCGGCGGAGAGACCGCCATCGCCGAGGCGGCAGAACTGCTTTCAAACGCGAAATTCCCGGTGATCTTGAATGGCGCGGGTGTGGTCATCGGCGGCGCGATCGACGACGCGCGCAAACTGGCCGAACGGCTCGATGCGCCTGTCTGTTGCGGCTACCAGCACAATGACGCCTTCCCCGGCTCGCACCCGCTGTCGGTCGGGCCGCTGGGCTACAACGGCTCGAAAGCGGCGATGGAACTGATCGCCAAGGCCGATGTGGTGCTGGCGCTTGGCACGCGGCTTAACCCCTTTTCAACCCTGCCGGGCTACGGCATCGACTATTGGCCCAAAGACGCCAAAATCATTCAGGTCGATATCAACCCCGACCGCATCGGCCTGACTAAGAAGGTCAGCGTCGGCATCGTCGGCGACGCGGGCAAGGTGGCCCGCACGATCCTTGACGGGCTGAGCGACAGCGCGGGCGACGCGGGCCGCGAGGAACGGCGCAACCTGATCGCCCAGACCAAATCCGCTTGGGCGCAGGAACTGACCTCGATGGATCACGAGGACGACGATCCCGGCACCACATGGAACGAGCGTGCCCGCGACCGCGAACCGGAAAAGATGTCCCCCCGCATGGCATGGCGCGCGATCCAGAAAACCCTGCCGAAAGAGGCGATCATCAGCTCCGACATCGGCAACAACTGCGCCATCGGCAATGCCTATCCGACATTTGAGGCAGGCCGCAAATACCTCGCCCCCGGTCTCTTTGGCCCCTGCGGCTACGGTTTCCCGGCGATCTGCGGGGCCAAGATTGCCTGCCCGGATGTGCCTGTGGTGGGCTTTGCCGGGGATGGCGCTTTTGGCATTTCGATGAACGAGATGGTCAGCGTCAGCCGCGACGACTGGCCCGCCGTGACCATGGTGATCTTTCGCAACTACCAGTGGGGCGCGGAGAAACGGAACACGACGCTGTGGTTCGACGACAATTTCGTCGGTACCGAACTGGCGCAGGACGTGAGCTATGCCGCAGTGGCCAAGGCTTGTGGCGTCGAGGGCGTACAAGTGTCGTCGATGGATGAGCTGACCGACGCGCTGGACCGCGCGGTCAAGGCGCAGATGGACGAGGGCAAGACGACCTTCATCGAGGTGCTGCTGAACCAAGAGCTGGGCGAGCCGTTCCGCCGCGACGCGATGAAGAAACCCGTTTCTGTCGCCGGGATCAGCCGGGATGACATGCGCCCGCAACAGGTCTGAGGCGTGACCCAAGCGCTGGTGCTTGTCGTCAACGCGGGATCGTCGTCTATCAAGGCGGCAGTCTTTGACGGCGGGTTGACCGAGGTTTTGCGGATCGAGGCGCAGGGCATCGGCCAGACCGGCGCGCTTCAGGTCGGGTCTGCACCAGCGCAGCCGCGCGCCTTGCCGGATCACCAGACGGCCTTCCGCGCGCTGCTAGAGGCGCTGCGCGGGGAAGGTATCGATACCGGCGATCTCACTGCCGCCGCGCACCGTATCGTGCATGGCGGGCCGGATTTGGCCGAGACCTGTGTGATCAGCCCGAAAGTGCGGGCCGCCATCGCCGCCGCCGCGCCGCTTGCGCCGTTGCACAATCCGCACCACCTCGGGGCCATCGACGCGCTGGCCAGCCTCATGCCCGACCTGCCGCAGGTCGCCGCATTCGATACCGGGTTTCACCGGACCAACCCCGATGTCGCCCGCCGCTATGCCCTGCCCGACCGGGCCGAAACGGCTGCCCTGCGCCGCTATGGGTTTCACGGCATCAGCTATGAAAGCCTCGTCGCGAACTTTCGCGAGACCACTGGCACAGGCCTCCCCCGCCGTTTGCTGGCGCTGCATCTGGGCAATGGCGCGTCGCTCTGCGCGATACGTGAGGGGCAATCGGTCGCCACCACCATGGGGTTTTCGCCCCTCAGCGGGCTGACCATGGGCACCCGCGCGGGCGAGATTGACGCGGGTGCGGTGGTGCATCTGGTGCGCGACATGGGGCTGGAAGAGGCGCAAACACTGCTGCATCACGAAAGCGGATTGCTGGGGCTTTCGGGCCTCACTGCCGACATGCGGCAATTGGCGGAAACAGACAGCGACGCCGCCCGCTTCGCCCGTGACCATTTTTGCTACTGGATCACCCGGCAGGCGGGGTCGATGATCGCTGCCATGGGCGGGATCGACGGCATCGCCTTTACCGGGGGCATCGGCGAAAACGATTCCGGGGTGAGGGAAAAGGTTCTTGCAAACCTTCGCTGGGCGGGAAATATTCCCTCTTGGATCATCCCCGCCGCCGAAGAGAAACATATCGCGCGCCAAACGCGCGCCCTGCTGAAAGACCCCGCCCTCTCATGACGCACTCCCAGCCGCCGCTTGATCTGTCGCCCAAGGTCTCGGACGAGGTTCGCAAGACCACCTGCTACATGTGCGCCTGTCGCTGCGGCATCAACGTGCATATGAAGAAGGGCAAGGTCGCCTATATCGAGGGCAACCGCGACCATCCGGTGAACCAAGGTGTGCTCTGCGCCAAAGGCTCTGCCGGGATCATGCAGCACAACTCTCCCGCGCGCCTGCGCAACCCGATGAAACGGGTCGGCCCGCGTGGCTCGGGCGAGTTTGAGAGCATCAGTTGGAACGAGGCGCTGCAGATTGCCACCGACTGGCTGGAGCCGCTGCGCCGCGAAGCGCCGGAGAAACTGGCGTTCTTCACCGGGCGCGATCAGTCGCAGAGCTTCACCTCCCTTTGGGCGCAATCCTTCGGCACGCCGAACTACGCGGCCCATGGCGGTTTCTGCTCGGTCAATATGGCCACGGCGGGCATCTACACGATGGGCGGCGCGTTCTGGGAGTTTGGCCAGCCCGATTGGGATCACACCAAGCTGTTCATGCTGTTTGGTGTGGCCGAGGACCATGACAGCAACCCGATCAAGATGGGTCTGGGCAAGCTGAAGAAACGCGGTGCGCGGGTCATCGGGGTGAACCCGATCCGCACCGGGTATAACGCCATCGCCGACGATTGGGTCGGCATCACGCCCGGCACCGATGGGCTGTTTATCCTGTCGTTGATCCACTGCCTGATGAAGGCCGGGCGCATCGATTTGGACTACCTCGCGCGCTACACCGACGCGCCGGTGCTGCTGAACAGCGACCCGAAGTCGCCCGAGTATGGCCTGCAACTGCGCAACGCGGACGGCAAGGCGCTAGTGGTCGACCGCAAGACCGGCAAGCTGACCCCTTTGACCAGCCCGGCGTGCGCCCCGACCTTGCCGCCACCTACCGAACGGCGGGCATCACGCACCGCCCGGTCTTTCACCAGATGGCCGAGCAATACCTTGGTGAGGACTATACCCCCGAAGCCGTGGCCGAGCGTTGTGGCATCCCCGCCTCGCGCATCCGCGCCATTGCCGCCGAACTGGCCCGCGTCGCCTTTGACGAAGCCTTTGAGCTTGAGCACGAATGGACCGACTTCCGCGGCGAGCACCACAAGACGATGACAGGTCGCCCGGTCTCCTTCCACGCCATGCGCGGCATCTCGGCCCATGCCAATGGGTTTCAGACCTGCCGTGCGTTGCATGTGCTGCAGATCATCCTTGGCACCGTCGAAGTGCCGGGCGGGTTCCGCTTTAAACCGCCCTACCCCAAGCCTGCCACGGCGCACCCCAAACCACATTGCAAAGCCACCCCCGATGCGCCGCTCGACGGGCCGCATCTGGGTTTCGTTCAAGGCCCCGACGATCTGGCGCTACGCGCTGATGGCAGCCCCGCGCGGATCGACAAGGCGTTCACATGGGAAAACCCGATGTCGGCCCATGGGCTGATGCATATGGTGATCTCTAACGCCCACGCGGGCGATCCCTATAAGATCGACACGCTGTTTCTCTATATGGCTAATATGCCGTGGAACTCTTCGATGAACCCCGGCGGGGTGATGGAGATGCTGACCGACACCGACGAGAATGGCGAATACGTCATCCCTCGGATCATCTATTCCGACGCCTATTCCTCCGAGATGGTGGCTTATGCGGACCTGATCCTGCCCGACACGACGTACCTTGAACGGCACGACTGTATCTCACTGCTCGACCGCCCGATCAGCGAGGCCGACGCCGCCGCCGATGCGATCCGTTGGCCCGTAGTAGAGCCCAACCGCGATGTGCGCGGCTTTCAGTCGGCGCTTTGTGATCTGGGGACAAAACTTGGCCTGCCGGGGTTCGTGAACGAGGATGGCACCCAGAAATACAAAGACTACGCCGACTACATCACCAGCCACGAACGCCGTCCGGGCATCGGCCCGCTGGCCGGGTTCCGCGGTGAGGATGGCAAAGACGCCGGGCGCGGGGCGCCGAACCCCAAGCAGATCGACCGCTATATCGAAAACGGCGGTTTCTTCGTCAATCACATCCCCGAGGGCGCGAATTACTACAAGCCGTGGAACGCCGCCTATCAAGATTGGGCCGTCGGCATGGGCATCTATGACGCGCCGCAGCCCTATCTGTTTTCGCTCTATGTCGAGCCGCTGCGGCGCTTTCAACTGGCCGCCGAAGGGCATGGCAAACGCCAGCCCCCGACCATCTGCGCGAGCGGATTAAGCAGACCATGTCGCCCCTGCCAATCTGGTATGAAAGCGACCCTGAAGGCACGCAGGGCTATGATGTCCACGCCCTCACCCAACGGCCCATGGCGATGTACCATTCATGGGGCAGTCAGAACGCTTGGCTGCGGCAATTGCACGGGCACAATCCGCTCTACCTGCCCACGGCGATCATGCGTGCCAAGGGGCTGCAAGACGGCGATTGGGCGCACGTGACCTCCCCGCACGGAGGGATCACGGTGCCGGTGATGGAGATGGCGGCCCTGAACCCCAAAACGGTCTGGACATGGAACGCCATCGGCAAACGCAAAGGCGCATGGGCGCTGGACCGCGACGCGCCCGAGGCGACCAAGGGCTTCTTGCTAAACCACCTGATTCACGAATTGCTGCCACCCAAAGGCGACGGTTTGCGGTGGTCGAACTCCGACCCGATCACCGGACAGGCCGCGTGGTTCGACCTTAAAGTGCATATCGAACAGACCGACGCCCCTGCCGAGGCGCAGCCGGAAATTCCGCCGCAACGCTCCCCAGTCCCGCCCGCGCCGCGCGACATCGCGTGGAAGGTGGGCAAATGACCGCCTCCCTCCGCGCCGCACCGCTCAAGACCCCTCAGGACCGCTAGCCATGACCACGCTCCCACAACAGACCGACCGCAAACTCGGCCTTGTGATCGACCTTGATACCTGTGTCGGCTGCCATGCATGCGTGATCTCCTGCAAGGGTTGGAACACCGAGAACTACGGCGCGCCCTTGTCGGACCAAGACGCCTATGGCGCGGACCCGTCGGGCACCTTTCTCAACCGCGTGCACAGCTATGAGGTGCAGCCCGAGGCCGGTGCCGCGCAACTCGTCCACTTCCCGAAATCCTGCCTGCACTGCGATGACGCGCCCTGCGTCACCGTCTGCCCCACGGGGGCGAGCTACAAGCGCGTCGAAGACGGGATCGTGCTGGTCAATGAAAGCGACTGCATCGGCTGCGGCCTCTGCGCATGGGCCTGTCCCTACGGCGCGCGCGAGATGGATCAGGCCGCGGGCGTGATGAAGAAATGCACCCTCTGCGTCGACCGTATCTATAACGAGAACTTGCCCGAAGAAGACCGCCAGCCCGCCTGCGTGCGCACCTGCCCCGCTGGCGCGCGGCATTTTGGCGATCTGGGCGACCCCGAAAGTGCTGTGAGCCAACTGGTGGCCGAGCGTGGCGGTGTGGACCTGATGCCCGAGCAGGGCACCAAGCCGGTCAATAAATACCTGCCGCCCCGCCCGCGCGATCAGTTGCAAGCCCCAGAGGACAGCGGCGATATCGACGTGTTGGCCCCCTTCCTCGCCCCGATCGACAGCGGCCCAAAAGGGTTCCTCGGCTGGCTTGATCGCACTTTGGAG
The DNA here is from genome assembly GCF_042661425.1 of Sulfitobacter profundi. Classification (NCBI taxonomy): domain Bacteria; kingdom Pseudomonadati; phylum Pseudomonadota; class Alphaproteobacteria; order Rhodobacterales; family Roseobacteraceae; genus Sulfitobacter; species Sulfitobacter profundi. The sequence goes on from NZ_JBHSWA010000001.1 coordinate 1,289,832, forward strand.
AAGCTCTGATGCATCCGGCACCCTCTGTTATTCTGTTTAGCAGCCTGTCGGGCATGGGGTTTGGCCTGCTGGCGTGGCTTGGCATCGGCCTGCCCACTGTGACCGGCTGGGTAGCCTTCGTCTTTTTCGCGCTGGCCTATCTGCTGGCGGTGGGCGGGTTGATCGCTTCGACCTTCCACCTTGGCCATCCCGAACGCGCGCTCAAGGCTTTCACCCAGTGGCGCAGCAGTTGGCTTAGCCGTGAGGCTTGGGCCTCGGTAGCGGCCCTGCTCACCATGGCGGTCTATGGCGCGGGGCTGGTGTTTTACGACACGCGGCTTTGGCCGCTGGGGCTGCTTGGTGCGGCATTGTCGCTGCTGACGGTGCTGACCACGGCGATGATCTATACCCAGATGAAGACGGTGCCGCGCTGGCACAGCGTGATGACGCCGCTGAATTTCCTGTCGCTCAGCATCGCGGGCGGTGCCCTGCTGGCGGGGCAGGTGACGGCGGCGATGGTCCTGCTGGCGCTGGCGGGGGCGGTGCAGATCGCCACTTGGTGGCACGGGGATCGGGCGCTGGCGGCCTCGGGCACCGATATCGCGACAGCAACGCGGCTCGGCAATATCGGCAGCGTCCGCGCCTTTGAGCCGCCGCATACAGGCAGCAACTACCTGCTGCGAGAGTTCGTTTATCAGATCGGGCGCAAACACGCGCTGAAGCTGCGGGTGATCGCGATCACGCTGATGGTGCTGCTGCCGCTTCTGCTGCTTTTGTCGCCCGTGTTCCACCACCTTGCCGCTGCCCTCGCGGTGCTCAGCCACGCGGCGGGGGTGCTGACCTCCCGCTGGCTGTTCTTTGCGCAGGCGGAACATGTGGTCGGCATCTACTACGGCAAACGCTGAACGCAAAAGAGGGGGTGTCTCCACCCCTCTTGCATTCAAATTCACAGCTTAAAAAGCAGGCTTAGTTCATCAAACCGGCATGACGCAGACCCGCATCGACTAGTTCCTTGGTCGGGTCCGTCAGCTCTGTCAGCGGCAGACGTACCTCGTCGGAACAGAGATCCAGCCGCGACATGGCGTATTTCACGCCAACCAGCCCCGGCTCGGTAAAGATCGCCTTGTGCAGCGGCATCAGACGGTCCTGCAATTCCAACGCCTTGGCGTAATCGCCCTCAAGGCAGGCCGCCTGCATCTGCGCGGAAAGACGCGGTGCGACATTGGCGGTGACCGAGATACAGCCAACGCCGCCTTGGGCGTTGAACCCATGCGCGGTGGCGTCTTCGCCGGACAGCTGGCAGAAATCCGGGCCGCAGGTGATGCGCTGATCGCTAACGCGCGCCAGATCGCCGGTGGCGTCTTTCACGCCGACGATGCGCGGCAGCTGGGCCAACTCGCCCATCGTCTCGGGCAGCATATCCACGACCGAACGGCCGGGGATGTTATAGATGATGATCGGCAGTTCACAGCAGTCGTGCACGGCGGTGAAATGCGCCACCAACCCGCGTTGCGTGGGTTTGTTGTAATAGGGCGTCACCACCAGCAGCGCGTCGGCGCCGACCTTTTCGGCGTGGCGGGCAAGACGGATGCTTTCGACCGTATTGTTCGACCCGGCACCGGCAATCACCGGGATGCGCCCAGCGACGGCTTTGACCACCTCTTCGACGACGGTCTCATGCTCGGCATGGCTCAGCGTCGGGGATTCGCCGGTGGTGCCGACGGGGACAAGTCCGCTCGACCCTTCGCCGATGTGCCATTCGATAAGTTTCTTGAGCGTATCCAGATCCAGCGCGCCGTTGCGAAACGGCGTGACGAGGGCAGGCAGAGAGCCTTTGAACATGTGCACGCTCCTTAAGTGCTGGCCGGCGGAAACCGGACTGGATGAAGACTTTTGCGGGGACTAATGTTTGATAAACGTCGCCCGAGCCATATGTTGCAAGGCTCTAGCCTCGGAGACGTAGGAAATGCAAGCGATGACGCGCCTGATGGCGATTCTCATGAGTGTTTTTGTCCTGACCGTGCCTGCGGAAGCGCAGCGCCCGCGCCCTTTGGGCTGGGCGATGGACGCGATGCGCAGCGGCAATTGGGACGCGGCTGCGGCCTTGGCCGCCCGCGATGGGCAGGCCGCCGTCGATGTGATCGAATGGCACCGCCTGCGCGCCGGGCGGGGTACTTATGCCGAAGCGCGTGACTTTCTGAACCGCAGGCCCGATTGGCCCGGTGAGGCATATCTGCGTCGGCAGACCGAAGAGGCGGTGATCAAGCAGTCCCAAGACGACATACTGGATTTCTTTTCGGCCATGGCCCCGCAGACCCCGCGCGGGGTGCTGGCCCATGCCAAGGCACTGATCGACAGCGGCCAGCGCGGCGAGGCCGAGGCGAACCTCGTTCTGGCGTGGCGCACCATGCCGATGAACGCCACCAGTCAGGAATTGTTCGTTGACGCACACAGCAGCCTTCTAGCCCCGCATCACGCGGCGCGCCTCGAAGAGATGCTCTGGCAGCGCGAGCATTCCGAAGCGCGGCAGATGTTCGATCTGGTTTCCAGCGCCGACAAGGCACTGGCCGAGACGCGCATCGCCCTGCAAAAGCTAGAAAGCGATGTAAACACCAAGATCGACGCCCTGCCTGCATCAAAGGCCGATGCGCCGGGGCTGGCACATGACCGCTTTGAGTGGCGGATGCGCAAAGGGCTGCGCGATGACGCCAAGGCATTGATGCTGGCAAAGTCGACCTCGGCTGTGGGGCTGGGCCAGCCCCCGCTTGGGCCAACCGCCGCCGCGCCTTGGCGCGGGACGAGATGCGCAATGGCGACGCCAAAACCGCCTACCGGCTGGCCTCGCAACACTTCCTGACCGACGGCTCGAACTACGCGGACCTTGAGTGGCTTTCGGGCTATATCGCGCTGCGCTTTCTGAACGACCCAACGACTGCGTTGGGCCACTTTCAAAACCACGATAACGCCGTGGAATCCCCGATCAGCCAAGGCCGCGCCGGCTATTGGCAAGGCCGCGCGCTGGAGGCGATGGGCGATGCCGAAGGCGCTGCCAAGGCCTATGCCATGGGGGCGAAATATCAGACATCCTTCTATGGGCTGCTGGCCGCTGAGCGGGGCGGCATTCCCTTCGACGAAAAGCTAACGGGCGCGGCCCCTGCCCAAGACTGGCGAACATCCCCGCTCGCCCGCGCGCCCTTGTTCGAAGCCGGGCTGCTGTTGCAAGCCTCGGGTGAGCTGTCCACCGCAGAGCGGTTCTGGACCCATCTGGCAGAGCAACTGGTGCCCGAAGACATCGCCCTGCTGGGGCAGGCGGCAATTGACGCAGGCCAGCCGCATCTCGCGGTGATGATCGGCAAACGCGCGGCGCAGCGCGGGTTGGAAGTGCCCGCCCCTATTACGCGCTGCACAGTCTGGTCGAGAAAGACCTGCCAATGGCCACCGAAATGACCCTCGCCATCGCGCGCCGCGAAAGCGAGTTTGACCCGAACGTCCAAAGCGGCGTCGGCGCGCGGGGCTTGATGCAGATCATGCCCGCCACGGCGAAAGACGTGGCACGCGATCTGGGCATCTCTAGCCAGCACACCACAGACCGCCTGACCGCCGACCCCGACTACAATGCACGGCTTGGGGCGACTTACCTGTCGCAGATGGCCGGGCAGTTTGACGGCAACGTATCCATGATGTCAGCCGCCTATAACGCGGGCCCCCGCCGCCCGCGCCGCTGGATGTCGACCTATGGCGACCCGCGCAAAGGTGAAATCGACATTGTCGATTGGATTGAGATGATCCCCTTCCGCGAGACGCAGAACTACGTGATGCGGGTGACCGAAAGCCTGCCCGTCTACCGCGCCCGTCTGGGGAAAGACCCGCTGCCGATCCCCTTTAGCGAAGAGTTAACCGGGTCGACGCTGAAGGCGTTCGCGCCATAGGGTGAACAGCCCCGCCGCCACGATCATGCCTGCGCCCAGCACCACGCTCGGGCGCAGCACTTCGTTAAAGACCGACAGGCCGATGATCACTGTAAAGATCAGCTGCGTATAGGCGAAGGGCTGCACGGCGCTCGCCTCGGCAACCTCATAACAGCGGATCAGCAGCCAGTGGCCCGTCACCCCGGTGATGCAGAGCGTGCCCATCAACAGCCAGTTGCCCGGTGTCATCGGCTCCCAAAACCAGACGCCCACGGCGGTCATCACCGCCGCCCCGGTCACGCCGGTCCAGAAGAAACTCGTCGCCGTATTGTCACGCCGCGCAACATAGCGGGTGAGCAGCCCGTAGACCGCGAACATCGCCGCCCCCGCCAGCGGGATCGCGGCGGCAGGGTCCACCACCCGCAGCCCCGGTTGCAGGATCACCAGCACCCCGATGAACCCCACACCAATCGCGGCCCACCGCCGCCAGCCGACCTTTTCACCCAAGATCGGGCCCGAGAGCGCCGCTACCAGCAGTGGATAACAGGTGAAGACAGCATGGCTTTCCACCAACCCAAGGATCGTAAAGCCAAGCACCATCGTACAAATCTGCGCCGACAGCAGCACGCCACGCAGGATCTGCACCGCAGGCTGCGTGGTCGCGGCGGCCTTGCGGATGCCACCCGCCTTGCGCAGAGCCAGCGCGATAACGAAAGCGGCAAAGAACCAATAGCGGATCATCACCACCATCAGCACATTGTAGTTCTCGGCCAGATGGCGCGACAGCCCATCTTGGACGGCAAAGACCATTGTCGTGGCGATCATCAGCATGATGCCAAGCGGGATGTTGTTGGATTGAGGCACGCTAGACTGGCTCATGCTGGCATCCGCGCGCGGGTCATGTGGCGTTTGCGGCCATAGCCGGGGATGCGGGTGACCTCGAATCCGCCTGCGCCAAGCGCGCGGCGCACGAAGCCTGCGGCGGTATAGGTCGCGGCGGTGCCGCCCGGCGTGGTGTGACGGGCAACCTCGGCCATCAGAGCATCGCCCCACAACTCAGGGTTCTTGGCGGGCGAAAACCCGTCGAGGAACCAAGCATCGGCCTGCCCCTGCCAAGCGGGAAGGGCTTGCCGCGCATCGCCGATGATGATCTCTGCCCGCAGGCCGGGCAGTTCCAACACGCCGCCGGTGCCATCCCACGCCGCTGTCAGCGCATCACGCCGCCCGTCAAGCGCGGGAAAGGCCGCATGGGCCTGCGCCATATCCTCAGGCCGCATTGGGTAGGCTTCGAAACTGGTGAAATGCAGCGGCCCTTCGTGGCCCGCGCGCATCCATGCGTCCCACGCCAGCAGCAGGTTCAGCCCGGTGCCAAAGCCCAGTTCGGCGATGTGAAAACCGGGGCGAAAACGCTCTGGCAGGTCATTGCCCGCCAGAAAGACATAGGCCGTTTCCGCCGCGCCGTCCTCTAGGCTGAAGTAGGGATCATCGAACTGGGTCGAGACGGGCACTTGGCCCTCGCGCCACGTGATCTGGGCATTCTGGTCTGGCACGGTACGTCCTGCTAGAGGGGAGTGAAGTCGCGCAGACACTGCGCAAGCTGGCGGGGAATGGCAATGGTGGATGTAACCGTAAGAGGGGCCGGGATTTTTGGCCTGTCGGTGGCTTGGGCCTGCGCTCTGCGCGGCGCATCGGTGCAGGTGGTGGACCCTGCCGGGCCGGCGGCAGGCGCGTCGGGCGGGATCGTCGGCGCGCTGGCGCCGCATGTGCCAGAGAATTGGAACGCCAAGAAAGCGTTTCAACTCGACAGCCTTCTGAGCGCTGAGGCATTCTGGGGCGAGGTCGCAGCCACAGGAGGCGTCGCGCCGGGGTATATCCGCAGCGGGCGCCTGCAGCCTGTCGCGGATGAAGCGGCGCTGGCCCTCGCCCGACAACGGGAAGCCACGGCGGCGGCGCTTTGGCAAGGACGCGCGCAGTGGGAGGTTATCCGTGCCGAGGAGGACGCTTGGGCCCCCGCAAGCCCCACCGGCTGGCTGATCCGCGACACGCTGAGTGCACTCGTCCACCCGCGCCACGGCTGCAACGCACTGGTCGCAGCATTGGCGGCAAAGGGCGTCGAGATAATCAGCGAAGGCCCGGATCAAGGCAAAGTTCTTTGGGCCACGGGCGTGGCCGGGCTGGAGGCGCTCAACACAAATCACCCGCGTCTGGTTGGCGCAGGCATCAAGGGGCAAGCCGCGCTGTTGCAACTGGACCGAGGCGGCGCGGCGCAACTCTTTGCCGATGGGGTGCATGTCATCCCGCATCTCGACGGCACGGTGGCAGTCGGCGGCACGACAGAACGCGAATATGACAGCCCCGACAGCACCGATGCACAGCTTGACGCGGTGATCGCCAAGGCCCGCGCGGCGGTGCCCGCCTTGCAAGACGCGCCGGTGATCGAACGCTGGGCCGGGCTGCGCCCCCGCAGCCGCAGCCGCGCGCCAATGTTGGGCGCATGGCCCGGCAGGCCGGGGCAGTATATTGCCAATGGCGGGTTCAAAATTGGCTTTGGTATGGCCCCCAAAGTGGCAGAGGTGATGGCCGATCTGCTGCTCGAAGGGCGCGATGCCATCCCCGAGGGCTTTAGGGTTGGCGATAACCTCTAGGCCAAAGAAAAACCCCGGCCAGTGGCCGGGGTTCAATACCGTTCCCAACGGGTCGCGGCTTAGCGCGCGTTGGGCAGGATCACGATCTCGACCCGGCGGTTCTGCGCCTTGCCTGCGGCACTCAGGTTGCTCGCCACTGGCTGGCTTTCGCCGCGGCCAAAGGTCTGCAAACGCTGCTGCGGCACGCCGTTGGACAGCAGGATGTTGCCAACAGCCTGTGCGCGACGCTCGGAAAGCTGCTGGTTATACGCCGCTTCGCCATCGCTGTCGGTGTGGCCGACGACCTGCAGGGTGGAGTTCTGATAAACGTTCACGTTCTGCGCCAGCGCGGCCAGATCGTCACGCAGGGCGGGCGATACGTTGGTGCTGTCGGTCGCGAACAGGATATCCTGCGGCAGGGTCACGATCAGACGGTCGCCGGTGTTGGTAATGACCACACGGCTGTCCATCGCGGCGCGCAACTCGGCCTCTTGCTTATCAAGCGAGTAACCCACGCCCGCGCCGATCGTGCCGCCGATCAAAGCGCCTTTCAGGGCGCCTTTGCCGTCACCTTCGGAAATCGCACCGGCAAGGGCCCCGACGCCCGCACCGATCAAAGCGCCATTCTTGGTCCGCTGGTTGGGATCGCCATTGCCGGGCTGCAGTGGCTGCGTACACGCACCCAGTGTCATCGCGCCGGCCAGAGCGGCGGCCAAAGTCATCTTCGAAGAAATCATGTCTACTGCCTTCATGTTTGCGGGCCCCGTTCGGGCGGGGCATCTTGACGTGAACGCAATATAGGCACTCAATGTTCCCGCGAACATTACATATAACCTTTATTCGGCAGAAACCCGCCCAGATGGGGGAGTTTGCGCTTCTGCCCGCGCGGATTCAAAGGCCAGCATCGCCCGTTTCACCGGCAGACCCCAGTGATAGCCGCCCAAACCGCCGCTTTTGCGCAGCGCGCGGTGACAGGGGATCAGCCAACTCACCGGATTGCGCCCCACCGCCGTGCCTACGGCGCGCACGGCACGGGGGCTGCCGACGGTCTGCGCAATTTCGGAATAGGTGGTCACCTGCCCCGACGGGATGCTCAATAGCGCCTCCCAAACCTTGATCTGAAACGGCGCACCGATGAGATAGAGCGGTGCCTTCGCTTCGGGGTCTTTCTGCATCCCAAACGCGGTGTCGACCCATGGGCGCAGCCGGTCGGGTGCTTCGACGAACTCAGCCAGCGGCCACCGGCTGCAAAGGTCCTCCATCGCTGCGTCCTCTCCCACCTCCGACGAAAGTGCCAAGCCGCAGATGCCTTTGTCGGTGCCCATCACCAGTGTCGGGCCAAAGGGGCTGTCAAACCATCCCCAATAGATCGTCAGCCCTGCGCCTTTGCGGGCGAACTCACCGGGGCTCATCGCCTCCCAGCGCAGGAACAGATCATGCAACCGCCCGCTGCCTGATAGCCCCAACTCATGCGCCGCCGCCAATGTAGTGAAGTGATCGCGCAGCATGACCTTGGCCTGATCCAGCATCAGATATTGCTGGTAGCGCTTGGGCGACACCCCCACCCAGCGCGAGAACAGCCGCTGGAAATGCGCGGCGGACATGCCCATTTCCCCGGCGATCCAGTCCAGTTGCTTGGGGTCTTCGGCCTCGTCGATCAGGGCGATGGCGCGGCGCATCACCTGATAGTGGTAACCCTGATCTTCGGGCGCGGGGGATATCTGTGCGATCTGTGTCATGCCCCTAGATTAGCCACGCCCCTGCCCCCGCGCGACCCGTTTCTTGCGCCAATGTATCGCAGCCCGCCCCCGCTTGCCCTGCCGCGTCATTCATCGCATACCCAGAGCCATGGCCCGCCAACTTGATTATCATACCATCCGCGAGATCTTCGCACGCTTCCAGCAGGCAGAGCCTGAGCCCGAGGGCGAGTTGGAACATGTGAACGTCTATACGCTGGTTGTGGCCGTGGCGTTGAGCGCGCAATCGACCGATGCGGGCGTCAACAAAGCCACGCGCGAGTTGTTCAAGATCGCCGACACCCCGCAGAAGATGCTGGATCTGGGGGTTGAGGGGCTGATCGACCATATCAAGACCATCGGCCTCTACCGTCAGAAAGCCAAGAACGTCATCAAACTGAGCCAAATCCTTGTTGATGACTATGGCGGCGAGGTGCCGAACTCTCGCGCGGCACTGCAATCGCTGCCGGGGGTGGGGCGCAAAACGGCGAATGTGGTGCTCAATATGTGGTGGGGCCAGCCCGCGCAGGCGGTGGACACGCATATCTTCCGCGTTGGCAACCGCACCGGCATCGCGCCGGGCAAAACCGTCGACACAGTCGAGCGCGCCATCGAAGACAACATCCCCGCTGATTTCCAGCGTCATGCCCATCACTGGCTGATCCTGCATGGCCGCTATCATTGCAAGGCACGCAAACCGCTGTGCCGCACCTGTATCATCCGTGACCTGTGCCAATACGAGGACAAGACAGAATGACCCAATACGAAGTGGTTGGCATCGGCAACGCCGTCGTCGACGTGATCTCCCATGCCGATGACACATTCCTTGCCGAGAACGGCATCGAAAAAGGCATCATGCAATTGATCGAACGTGACCGCGCCGAAGACCTCTATACAGCGATGCAAGACCGGGTGCAGACGCCGGGCGGCTCGGTCGCGAATACCGTCGCGGGCGCGGGCGCGCTGGGCCTCAAGACCGCCTTCATCGGCCGGGTGCGCGATGATGAGTTGGGCCAGTTCTATGCCAAGGCGATGACCGACATCGGCATTGATTTCGTCAACGCCCCGGTGACCGAAGGGGAGAACCCCACCTCGCGCTGCATGATCTTTGTCACCCCGGATGGGGAGCGGTCGCTGAACACCTACCTCGGCATCTCGACCGGGCTGACCTCGGCTGATGTGCCGCAGGCGGTGACGGAGAAGGCCAAGCTGATGTTCCTCGAAGGCTATCTTTTTGACCACGGTGCCGGCAAAACCGCATTCCGCGAGGCCGCGCGCGCGGCGACGGCGGGTGGCGGCATGGCGGGGATCGCCATCTCCGATCCCTTCTGTGTGGAGCGTCACCGCGATGATTTCCTCGCGCTGATCAAGAACGATCTGGGCTATGTCATCGGCAACGAGGCCGAGATCTGCGCCCTCTGGGAAACCGACGATACCGAAGCCGCGCTGGCCAAAACCGCCGAGATTTGCCCGCTGGTGGTCTGCACCCGGTCGGGCGACGGGGTCACGCTGGTGCGGGGCGAGGAACGTGTCGACGTGCCGGTCGAAAAGGTCGTGCCGGTGGATGCCACGGGCGCAGGCGACCAATTCGCGGCGGGCTTCCTCTATGGTCTCGCCACGGGCCGCGATCTGGAGACCTGTGGCCGCATGGGCAACATCTGCGCAGGCGAGGTGATCCGCCACATCGGCCCCCGCCCCCAGACTGACATCATGGCCCTGTTCAAGGCCGAAGGGCTGGTCTGATGATTGAAAGCGGCTTTCACGATGTTCCCCCGGCAAACTTGCGGTGGTGGTGACCCATTTGGAAATGGACGCCAAACCCAGCCTGCGGGAGGTGCCCCTGCCAGAGGGAGTCACCTTTCGGAAGGTCACACCGACGCTCGACTGGTTTCGCGACATTTTCCGGCGCGTCGGGATGGATTGGCTCTGGTACGGGCGGCTCAAACTGGATGACGCAGCTCTCACCGCGGTGCTGCAAGACCCGGCACGGGCCTTCTATACACTGACCCGCGATGGCAAGGACGAGGCGCTGCTAGAGCTGAACTTCCCCGAAGATGGCACCTGCGAACTGGCCTATTTCGGGCTGACCTCGGCGCTGATTGGCAGTGGATCAGGGCGGTATCTGATGAACCAAGCGATCACCCTGGCCTGGGAACAGCCGATCACCCGGCTGCACCTGCACACCTGCACTAACGACAGCCCGCAGGCGCTTGGGTTTTATGTGCGCTCAGGCTTCACCCCCGTTCGCCGTCAGGTCGAGATCGACGACGATCCGCGCCTGACCGGCCTGCTGCCGCGCGATGCGGCGCCGCAAGTGCCGCTGATCGAAGGGTAGGAACGGCGAAGGGTAAAAACTGCCGCCGGATCACCGAACCGGCGTGCACTCTGCCCCTTGGAAACAAGCGATCACCTTGTCGACCATTGCAGGCTTCGGCGAACCAAAGAGGTCGCCGCCGCAGGGGTTGCTTTCCAGTGCATAGGCCCCATCCGGTTTGCGTTCGAGAAAGGCCAGAACGTCCCCTTCCTCGGCAGAGCCGCACCACGGGCCGAAACACAGGACGTTGAGCATCAACGGCTGGTCAAAGGGCACGTCAAAGCCCCCTTCCGACAACGCCTTGCCGCTGATTTGCGCCCGGAGCGGCGTCTCTTCGGGCGGGTTGCTCCCGACTTTGCCGGTCTTTGGCAAGGCGGCAGCGTCAAAGGTCAGACGCCCCTGCACCACGACATAGCTCTCTTCGGCCTTGGCCGCACGTTGATAGGTCGCCTCAACCGAATGGGGCAGACAACTAAGCGCAAGCGCAGGCAGCGGGGCCAAGGTGGCGAGGGCGCAGGCGATGATCCGTGTCATAACTTCTCCTCAAACTCTTCAAGAACTGCCGTGTATACCGCGCGTTTGAACGGCACGATATTCGCGACCAGTTGATCTGCGGGCATCCAACGCCATTCCGAGAATTCAGGTTCGGCCGTCTGGATATTGACCTGATCGTCCTGCCCCAGAAAACGCATGAGGAACCATTTTTGTTCCTGCCCCCGGTAGCGCCCTTTCCAGATGTTGGGCACCAGTTCATGCGGCAGATCATAGGGCAGCCAGCGTGAGGTCTCGGCCTCGATCCGCACCAGATCGCGGGGGATGCCGGTCTCTTCCTCCAACTCGCGCAGGGCCGCATCGGGCGCGGCCTCGCCCTTGTCCACCCCGCCTTGGGGCATCTGCCAAGCGTCCTGATCCCGGTCGCGCCGCTGGCCGACAAAGACCTCGCCCTCAGCATTCACCAGCATCACGCCGACGCAAGCACGGTAGGGCAGTTTGGCAATCTCTTCGGGGGTCATGTCAGTATCTTCTCCATTTCAAAGCGGTCCAGATATTCACCTGACCGTGCGATGCGCTCTGCTGCGATAACACGAAAGCCCATAGCCTCAAAGGCAGGGCGCGCCATCAGGAGGCTGGCATGGGTCGACAGCCGGGCCTCGCCCTTCGGCAATCGCTGCCTGCTCGACCCAGTCATAGAGCGCAGCGCTACCCCTCCCAGCCCCATCCAACACCTCTGTCTTGACCCGCCGTGAGCCGCGCGGATGACGCGGCGTTTCGCGTGACTTGCCCTGCCGTTTCCGATGGTGTCACAGTGACCCAGCCCACCCAGAAAGGTAAAGCCATGTCCGATTACCCCCACCTGCTTGCCCCGCTCGACCTTGGTTTTACCACGCTGAAGAACCGTTTGCTGATGGGGTCGATGCATACCGGGCTGGAGGAAACCGGCGACTGGAACCGCGTGGCGGAGTTCTATGCGGCACGGGCGCGGGGCGATGTGGGGCTGATGGTCACCGGCGGCATCGGGCCGAACCGCGAAGGTGCCGTGGCCCATGGGGCGGCAATGATGGTCAGCCAGAAGGACGTGGACAACCACAGCATCATCACCCAGCGGGTGCATGAAGCGGGCGGCAAGATCGCCATGCAGATTCTCCACGCGGGCCGCTATGCCTTTACCCCCGAATGCGTGGCCCCAAGCGCGATCAAATCCCCCATCTCCATGTTCGCGCCCAAGGAGCTCGACGAGGAAGGCATCGAGAAACAGATCGCCGACATCGCCGCCTGCGCCCTGCGCGCGCGAGAGGCGGGCTATGATGGGGTAGAGATCATGGGCTCGGAGGGCTACTTTCTGAACCAGTTCCTCGTCACCCATACCAACAAGCGCGAGGACCGCTGGGGCGGGTCTTATGAGAACCGCATGCGCCTGCCGCTGGAGGTGGTGCGCCGGGTGCGCGAAACGGTGGGCGAAGATTTCATCCTGATCTACCGGCTGTCGATGATCGACCTCATCCCCAACGGATCGACCTTTGAGGAGGTCGTGCAACTGGCCCAAGAGGTCGAGAAGGCGGGCGCCAATATCATCAACACCGGCATCGGCTGGCACGAGGCGCGCATCCCCACCATCGCCACTTCGGTGCCGCGCGCGGCCTTTGCGTGGGTTACGAAAAAGCTGATGGGCAAGGTGGGCATCCCGCTGATCACCTCGAACCGGATCAACACGCCCGAGGTCGCCGAAGAGGTGCTGGCGGAGGGCTGCGCCGATATGGTCAGCCTCGCGCGGCCGATGCTGGCCGATGCCGATTTCCTTGCCAAGGCCAAGGCCGGTCAGGCTGAGCGGATTGCCCCCTGCATCGCCTGCAACCAAGCCTGCCTCGACCATACTTTCGGCGGCAAGATCTCTACCTGCCTTGTAAACCCGCGCGCCTGCTATGAGACGGAATTGCGGATCGAACCGGCAGCGGCGGCGAAATCCGTGGCCGTGGTCGGTGCTGGCCCTGCGGGCTTGTCCGCCGCGATTACTGCTGCCGAGCGCGGCCATAAGGTCACCTTGATAGACCGCGCGAGCGAGATCGGCGGGCAACTCAACCTCGCCAAGCAAGTGGCGGGAAAAGAGGAATTCTGGGGCTTGGTCGATTGGTACCGCACCATGCTCAAGGTCCACGACGTGACCGTGCAGCTTGAGACCGAGGCCACGGCGGACGCGCTTCGCGGCTTCGACGAGGTCATCATCGCCACCGGCGTTGTGCCGCGTGACCCACAAATCCCCGGCCAAGGCGGCGACAACGTGGTCAGCTACATCGATGTGCTGAACGGCACGGCAAAGGTCGGCCAGCGGGTCGCCGTGATCGGGGCGGGCGGTATCGGCTTCGATGTGTCTGAACACCTTGTCCACGATGGCGAGAGCAGCACGCTGAACCTGCCAGAATGGATGCGCGAATGGGGTGTCACCGATCCGGGCGAGCATCGCAGCGGGCTGGCCCCCGAAGGGCCACAGCCCCCGCGCCTGCGCGGCAGATCACCATGCTGCAACGCAAGACCAGCAAACCCGGCAAAGGTTTGGGCAAAACCACGGGCTGGATTCACCGCGCCTCTCTCACTATGCGCAACGTGAAGATGATCGCGGGTGTGAACTACGAAAGTATCGACGAACAGGGGCTGCACATTTCCTTTGGCGAGGCGCGGGAGAACCCCACGCTGATCGAGGCCGACACCATCGTCCTCTGCGCCGGGCAACTCTCTGACCGCAGCCTTGCCGACACCCTAGAGGCCAGCGGCACCGCCTGTCATGTGATCGGCGGCGCCGATGTGGCGGCAGAGCTTGACGCGAAACGCGCGATCAATCAGGGCACACGTCTGGCTGCTGCCCTTTAGCACCCGCACTGCGCGCGCCCTTGCACCCGGCGCGCGCAACCCGCTAAATCGCCTGACCGCTTTTGCCAGCCAATAGGTGACCATGCCCCTCTGCGTCTTTGACATATCTGATGACGGCACCACCACGGTGCCCGAAGACACCCAACTGACCGGGCCTGCGCGCTACCGTTGGTGGCATTTCGACATGGCCGATCCCGCGCTGGCACCATGGCTGGCCGAACACCTGCCCGAGATCCCGGCGGGTGCATTGCTGCAACCCGAAACGCGCCCGCGCTGCGATGAATATGAGGACGGTCTGATCCTCAATCTGCGTGGCATCAACCTGAACGAAGGGCAGCAGGCCGACCAGATGGTCTCGGTCCGGATGTGGGTGACGGATGCGGTGGTGATTACTGTGCGGATGCGCCGGGTCTTTGCCATCGACGAATTGCGCGCGCTGGCCGCCCAGAGCAACGCCCCGCCCCGGCCTTCGGCCTTCCTCGAAGCGCTGGTCTCAAGGTTGACCGCACGGGTGCAGATCGAAGTGGCGCGGCTGGCGGACCGCACGGCTTTCTACGAAACCGACCTCGAAGACCTCAGCACCCCGCCGCCCAAAGACCTGCCCGTCACCCGCCGCAGCACGATCAAACTCGAACGCTACCTCGCCCCGCAGCGCAGCGCGTTGGAACGGTTGGCGGACCTAGACCTGCCGCTGATCCCGAATGTCGATTCGATGAAGCTGCGCGAGTTGGCCAACCGCACCGCCATCGTGGTGGAGGAACTGGACGCCCTGCAAGAGCGCATTGTCACGGTACAGGACGAACACGACAACCAAGTCGCCCAACGCCAAGCGCGCCATGGCTATGTGCTGTCGATCGCCGCCGCCGTGTTCCTGCCGCTGGGGTTTCTAACCGGGCTTTTCGGCGTGAACGTCGGCGGGATGCCCGGCGTGGACGATCCGCGCGCCTTTGCCGTCCTTTGCCTTGCCATGGTGGGCCTCGCCGCGCTCATGCTGGCGGTTCTGAAATGGCTGCGCTGGCTGTAAGCCCCTCGGAAACGGATTGTTCTGCCGTTTCCATGCCATGAACGATCCCTGCAAAGACCACGGGACTGTCTTGCCTCTGCCCCGATCCTGCCTGAATTGCCGCCCATACCTGAGGGCAACAAGATCAATGCGAAGGGACAGGCAATGGACCGCCTTACGGAAATGGAAGCGTTTGCCACAGTGGTGGATCAAGGCGGCTTTACAGATGCTGCCAAGAAGATGGGGATCTCGAAATCCGCCGTCTCAAAGCATGTATCCTCACTTGAGGCCCGCTTGGGGGCGCGGTTGCTTAACCGTACCACCCGCCGCGTGTCGCCCACGGAGATCGGGCTGGCCTATTACGACCGCGCCCGCCGCGTGCTGAACGACGCAGGCGAGGCCGATGCGCTGGTCACCTCGATGCAATCCGCGCCCTCGGGGCTGTTGCGGATTTCGGTGGCGACGGATTTCGGCGTCAATCACCTGTCGCCCGCTTTGTCGGAGTTCTTGCAGGACTTTCCCGACATCACGGTGAACATGGTGCTGAACAACCGCTACGTTGAGCTGATCTCGGAAGGGTTCGACATGGCCGTGCGCATCGGAGAGTTGGAGGACAGCACCCTGCGCGCGCGCAAGCTGACCGAGACGACCAAACGCATGATCGCCAGCCCGAAGTATTTCGAGCAGTACGGGCGGCCGGAAAAGATCGATGATCTGAACAATCACAAGCTGCTGCATTACTCGAACCAGTCGTCTGGCAATGTGTGGAAACTGACCGCACCTTCGGGTGAAAAGCGGCAGGTCCGCACGGCGGGCTGGCTGTCGGTCAATGACGGGCAGAGCCTTTTGAACGCCGCGATTTCGGGACTGGGGATCGCCTATCTGCCAAGCTTTCTTTACGCCGATGCGATGGAGAAAGGGTTGGTCGAGGATGCCATCCCCGAACTGCCGCTCGAAACCCAAGGCATCTACGCTGTCTATCCTCCGGGCCGGTTCACCCAGCCGAAGGTGCGGGCGTTCATCGACTTCCTCGTGCATGAATTTGCCGAGAAGGGGCCGACGGACTGGTAAACACACTCGGCCCGGAATCAAGCCGCAGGCGCCGGGCCATCGCCTGCCCGCCCGGACGGGTAGGCGATTTAGTACGGCTAGGTGGGACTTGGCAAACGCACATCATGGTTGAGCCATAAAGTGGCAGCGACCTGCCGCGGATCGCCGACCCGCGGGCAGCCGATGGCCCTCAGTTGCTTCGCACTCTGCCACACAAGACCACCTTTCCTCTCCCCCACCAGCACGCTATCTCTCCCGCCATGAGCAATATGCGCGAAACCTATGCCCGGCTTGTCGCCGAGGGCAAGCTACAGGCCGACCCGGCCCAAGAAACCGTCATGGCGGAGTTTGACCGCATCCGCGATGCGCTGGCCCACCCGCCGAAGAAAAGCTTCTTTCGCAAGGCGCCCGAACCGCCCAAGGGGCTGTACCTCTGGGGTGGCGTGGGGCGCGGCAAGTCGATGCTGATGGACATGTTCGTGGCGCATCTGCCCGACGTGCCCGCGCGCCGGGTGCATTTCCACGCCTTCATGCAGGAAATTCACAACGCCATGCATGATGTCCGCAAGACCGGCGTGGATGACGCCATCGCGCCCGTTGCCCGCGATGTGGCCGACAGCGTGCGCCTGCTCGCTTTCGACGAGATGCAGATCACCGACATCACCGACGCGATGATCGTGGGCCGCCTGTTCGAGGCGCTTTTTGCCGCCGGGGTCGTGGTCGTCACCACCTCCAACCGCCTGCCCGATGACCTGTATAAAAACGGCATCAACCGCGAGGTGTTTGTCCCTTTCATCGACCTCATCAAAGAGCGCATGGTGGTGCATGAACTTGCCAGCCCGACCGACTACCGCCAAGATCGGCTGGCCGGGTCGCAGGTCTATTTCACCCCCGTCAACGCCGAGAGCCGCGCCGCGATGGATGCGGTTTGGGACGATCTTGCAGGCACAAAGGGCGAGCCGCTGACCCTCCACGTCAAGGGCCGCGAAGTGGTGATCCCGGCCTTTCACAACGGCATGGCCCGCGCCGGTTTCCACGCGCTTTGCGGGCAGCCCTTGGGGGCCGCGGATTACCTCGCGCTGGCGCAGGCCGTGCGGGTGCTACTGCTGGACAACATCCCCACCCTTGGCCGCTCGAACTTTAACGAGGCCAAGCGCTTTGTCACGCTCATCGACGCGCTTTATGAGGCGAAGGTGCGGCTGATCTGCTCTGCCGCCGCCGCGCCGGAAATGCTCTATCTCGAAGGCGAAGGCACCTTTGAGTTCGAGCGCACAGCCTCCAGACTGCGCGAAATGCAGGGGGAAGACTGGGGGCGCTGACCGCCCCCTGCCGCCAAATCAGGAATCACTTACCGGCTGCATATGCAGGTCATTGCCCTGCAAAATCGGGTGATAGGGCCGCTCGACTTCATAAAGCCACCACAGGCCGCCTGCGATGATGGCGACACCTATGGCCATGAAGATAAATTGATATTTCCGTGCATCGTCCTGATCGTGACGCGCGGACTGGCTGAAATTGCGCATGGGGACACCTCGGTCAAATTCGAAAGGGGAGACTTCCTAAGACCAAGATACACCACATCTGCACTTCGCAGCAGCGGTACACCCAAATATGGTTAACTAGACGTTTTCACGCAACACGCTACCGGCAAGGTAGAGTGAGCCGCAGATCAGCACACGCGCATGGGGTTCGCGGGCGATGATCGCCCTGAGCGCCGCGGTGACATTCTCGGCCTCGGCGGTCTCGAACCCGACATCACGCGCCACTTTGGCCGTCGCCTCGGCAGGTAGGGTCGCCGCCTCGCCGGGGATCGACACGGCGGTCAGACTTGCCGCCTCTGCCGCCAAGGGGCGCAAGTATCCGGCGATATCCTTGGTGTTCAACATGCCGCAGATTAGATGCGTCGGGCGTTTCGGCAAAGCGGCCAGCGTCGCGGCCAGCGCCACGCCTGCGGCGGGGTTGTGCCCGCCGTCCAGCCAAAGCTCACCCTCGGGTGCCATGCGGGCCAGCGGCCCCTCTGACAGCCGCTGCATCCGCGCGGGCCACTGCGCCTGCGTCACGGCAGCCTCGCAAGCCTCTGCATCGATCCCAAGCTGGCGCAGCGCCGCCAGCGCGGCCCCCGCGTTCATGATCTGATGGTCGCCGGGCAGATTGGGGCGCGGCAGATCAAGCAAGCCGCGCTCATCTTGATAGACCATGCGCCCTGCTTCGGGCGCGACATGCCATTGCTGGCCATAGGCCAAAAGCGGCGCGCCCAGTTTCGCGGCGCGGTCTTCGATCACCTCAAGCGCGGGGTCTTGCTGCGGGCCGACCACACAGGGCACAAGACGCTTGATGATGCCAGCCTTCTCGCCCGCGATTTCGGCCAGCGTTTCGCCCAAATACTGCTGATGATCGACCGACACCGGGGTGATCACGGTCAGCGCCGGGTCGATCACATTTGTCGCATCCAAGCGCCCGCCTAGCCCCACCTCCAGCAGCGTGTAATCGGCTCTGCTGCGCGAAAAAGCGAGGATGGCGGCGCAGGTGGTGATCTCGAAATAGGTGATCTCTTCGCCACCGTTGGCAGCGTGGCATTCTTCTAACACGGCCGCCAGATCGGGTTCTGAGATCAGCTGCCCTGCAACGCGAATACGCTCATGAAACCGCGCCAGATGGGGTGAGGTATAGGCGTGCACGGTCTTGCCCGCCGCCTCTAGCCCCGCGCGATCATCGCTTGGGTCGACCCTTTGCCATTGGTGCCCGCAATGTGGATCACCGGCGGCAGGTCGTTCTGCGGATTGCCCAAAGCC
Source organism: Sulfitobacter profundi (assembly GCF_042661425.1). Classification (NCBI taxonomy): domain Bacteria; kingdom Pseudomonadati; phylum Pseudomonadota; class Alphaproteobacteria; order Rhodobacterales; family Roseobacteraceae; genus Sulfitobacter; species Sulfitobacter profundi. Next base: position 1,308,601 of record NZ_JBHSWA010000001.1, read on the forward strand.
TCCAGCAGCCGCCACATCCGGTCGAGCGTCAGATCGATGATTTTGGGATGCAGCGCCATCATCCGTTCAAGGATGACATCCGATGAAGGCGTGCTCATTTCTTCTTAGGCGTATCGGCGGGCAACTCCGCTGCGGCCTGAACGGCGGCGGCGGCCTCGGCCACCTCCACTTCTTCGGGCGCGGGCAGGTCACCCCGCACGGCGGGCGGCAGGCCCATCAGCATGCGGGTGATGGTGATCAACTCATCACGCATCTCGGTCCGTTTGGTCACCCGGTCGAGCATCCCATGGTCGAGCAGATATTCCGCCCGCTGAAAGCCCTCGGGCAGTTTTTCACGGATGGTCTGTTCGATCACACGCGGCCCGGCAAAGCAGATCAGCGCGTTCGGCTCGGCAATCTGCACGTCGCCCAACATCGCATAGGACGCGGTGACGCCGCCGGTCGTGGGGTGGGTCAGCACAACGATATAGGGCAGGCCCGCCTCTTTCAGCATCTGCACGGCGACCGTGGTGCGCGGCATCTGCATCAGGCTGAGGATACCTTCTTGCATCCGCGCGCCACCGGCGGCGGAGAACAGCACCAGAGGGCGCTTCAGCTTCACCGCTTCCTCGGCGGCGGCAATGATCGCATTGCCCACATACATGCCCATGGAGCCGCCCATGAACGAGAAGTCCTGCGCACAGGACACAATCGGCGTGCGGCCAATCTCACCCGTGACCACGAGCATGGCTTCATGCTCGCCCGTCTGCTTTTGCGCGGCCTTCATCCGGTCGGGATAGCGCTTCTGATCCTTGAAATGCAGCGGGTCTGGCGTGGGCGCAGGAACCTTCACCTCGGTAAAGATGCCACCGTCGAACAGCGCCTTGAACCGCTCGCGCGGGCTGATGTGCATGTGATGGCCGCAGTTGGTGCAGACGTTTAGATTGTCCGCCAACTCGCGGTGAAACAGCATGGTGCCGCATTCGTTACACTTGGTCCACAGGTTGTCCGGCGTCTCGCGGCGCGAGAAGATCGAGTTGATACGCGGACGGACGTAGTTTGTGATCCAGTTCATTGGCAGGCCTCTGCTGTGGTTCCGTTCCAGATAATCCCCGCATGGGGAAATTGCAATCAGCGGCGTATCGCCAGCCTTGCCGCGAGCCACGACACCAACATCAACGCGAAATCCACCGGCAACCAAGTCCGCAACGCCGCCGCGTCATCCATCGAAAACGGCGTCAGATAAAGCGCCAGCCCCGAAAGATCATCCGGCAGAGAGACAATGAGAATGGCAGAGACATTGTTCCACAGATGCACCGCGATGGCGGGCCCAAGCGAGCCGGAGCGCGCAGTAAGGTCAGCCATCAGGATGCCGAAGACCCCAGCCCAGAGCGCCACCATCAGCGCATTCTCCCCCGCCTCGGCAGGCAGGTAGTGACCAAGCGCGAAAAGCGCCGAGGGCAGGACCATCCAGATCAGCGGCGAGCGAAACCGTGCCGCCAGTTGCTGCTGTACATAGCCGCGAAAGACGATCTCTTCGGCGCTGACCTGCACCAACACCGCCAGCAGCGACAGTGGCAAAAGCAGCAGCCAGCGGCCAAGCGGCAGGTTCGGCGTCAGTTCGCCGCCCATGTCCCACGGCGGCAGGACCAGCAGCACCGCCCCAAGGGCCAGCATAGCAAGGGACACCGCGCGAAAACTCGGCCAAAGCCGCCCCGGCACGCCCAGCAAGCTGCCCGCGCTGCGCCGGTGTACGACCCGCACAGTCACACCGACCGCCATCGCCATGGTCCCAAAGCTGAACAGCAGCAGATACATGGCCTGCGGCGTGGCCCCTTCAAGCAGGTTGCCATGCAGCGATGCCGCCGCCGTGCCTGCCAGCGCATAGACCGTCTGAAAATAAAGCTCGTTCAGCGCGACATAGGCCACCACCGCCACGAACAACCCCAAGAAAAACCGCCAAAGCGCCGATGAGGCGCGTGCGGGCGCGACGAAGGCCGCATGGGCGCTGTAATCGGGCCGCCACGTCATAGGAGGCGCAGGTCGGATCGAGGGTGGTTCTTGCAGAGCATATGCCAGGCTTTCACGCTTGCGGGCAGGTCAAACCGACCGCGTCAGAAGGTCAGAACCTATGCCCTAACACGCTGCGATACAACAGTTCCCCCGCCTCATACGCGCCAAAGCCTTGCAGCACCGCCCCTGCCCCTCTATTCCATTCAAGACGTTTCAAGGAGCCCACCGATGTCCACCACGCCCCGCTTCGACAAATCCCGGCTGCCCAGCCGCCACGTGACCGAAGGCCCGGCCCGCGCGCCGCACCGGTCTTACTACTATGCCATGGGCATGACCGAAGAAGAGATTCACCAGCCGTTGGTGGGCGTCGCCACCTGCTGGAACGAAGCAGCCCCCTGTAACATCGCGCTGAACCGTCAGGCGCAGGCTGTAAAAGTAGGCGTGCATTCCGAACAGGGCACCCCGCGCGAATTCACCACCATCACCGTCACCGATGGCATTGCGATGGGCCATGAGGGCATGCGTTCCTCGCTGGCCTCGCGTGAGGCGATTGCCGACACTGTTGAGCTGACCATGCGCGGCCATTGCTATGACGCGATCGTGGGTCTGGCGGGCTGTGACAAGTCGCTGCCGGGGATGATGATGGCCATGCTGCGGCTCAACGTGCCGTCGGTCTTCCTCTATGGCGGGTCGATCCTGCCGGGCAAAGCGCCTGCCGGGGCCGATGTGCCCGAGGATTTCGCCAGCCGTGACCTGACCGTGCAGGACATGTTCGAAGCCGTGGGCCGCTTCCAAAACGGCACCATGTCGCAAGCCGCTTTGGACGTGCTTGAGCGCGTGGCTTGCCCATCGGCGGGTGCTTGCGGCGGCCAGTTCACCGCAAACACCATGGCCTGCGTGTCGGAGGCCATCGGCCTCGCGCTGCCGAACTCGTCGGGCATGCCCGCGCCCTATGAGAGCCGCGACGCCTATGCCGAAGCCTCGGGGGCGGCGGTCATGAACTTGATCGAAAAGAACATCCGCGCGCGTGACATCTGCACCCGCGAAGCCTTCGAGAACGCAGCGCGCATCGTGGCCTGCACCGGCGGCTCGACCAACGCGGGCCTGCACTTGCCCGCCATGGCGCATGAAGCCGGGATCGAGTTCTACCTCGAAGACGTTTGCGAAATCTTCCGCGACACACCCTATTTCGTCGATATGAAACCGGGCGGCGCTTATGTGGCCAAAGATCTTTACGATGCGGGCGGCGTGCCGGTGGTGATGAATGAGTTGCGCAAAGCGGGCCTTATTCACGAAGACTGCATGACCGCCACCGGATACTCGATGGGCGAAGTGTTGGATCAAGTGACCCGCGAAGCAGACGGCAAGGTGATCCACTCGGTCGCCAATCCGATCAGCAAGACCGGCGGTGTTGTCGGCCTCAAAGGCAACCTTGCCCCCGAAGGCGCCATCGTGAAAATCGCGGGCATGTCGGAAGAAGACATCGTTTTCACCGGCCCGGCACTGGTGTTCGAATGCGAGCAGGACGCCTTTGAAGCCGTGCAGAACCGCGCCTATTCCGAAGGCGATGTTTTCGTCATCCGCAACGAAGGCCCCGCAGGCGGCCCCGGCATGCGCGAGATGCTGGCGACCACCGCGGCCCTTTCCGGTCAGGGCATGGGCAAGAAAGTGGCGCTGATCACCGATGGCCGCTTCTCGGGCGCGACACGTGGTTTCTGCGTGGGTCACGTTGGGCCAGAAGCCGCACACGGCGGGCCGATTGCGCTGCTGAAAAACGGCGACATGATCACCCTTGATGCCATCACCGGCAGCATCAGCGTCGATCTGAGCGAGGATGAACTAGCCGAGCGCCGCAAGGGCTGGGCTGGCCCCCGTGCGACGAACTACCAAAGCGGCGCGCTGTGGAAATATGCCAAGCTTGTCGGCCCCACCTACCTTGGTGCCGTGACACATCCGGGCGCTCAGGCCGAGACCCATGATTACATGGACCTCTAAGCGCCCTCTTGCGGCACTTGCTATGCTCACCCTGTCCGCCTGCGAAGGCGGTCAGGGTTTTCCTTTGGCGGCGGCACCGGCGCGCCCGACAAACCCCTGCGGCAAACGGCGCTGGCCGGGGGCGCTGTGCAGGTGGTGCCCCCGCAGGGCTATTGCATCGACCCCAAAAGCCTCAAACGCCGCTTTGCCCTGATGGCGCGCTGCGACGCACTTGGCCTGCCGGATGTGGTCACCGCCGCGCCGCGTGGCATCTTAACGCTGGCGCTGATCGAGGCCGAGGCGGAGGCCCCTCTGCCCACCCCGCAACAGGTCGCCGAGGCCACTGGCCTGAGCCAGCTGCAAGAGGCCGGCAGCATTGAAGGCGCAACGATTTTTGTGGCCCAAGGGCCGGTGCCCGCCGAGGGCATGTCGCCCCGCCACTGGCGCGGCATGGCACGGATCGGCGGCCATGTCGCCAGCGTCACCCTCTACGGCGCACCGCAAAGCCGGGCCATTTCCGAAGAGGGCCGCGCACTGGTCGCAGACCTGATCCGACAAAGCCGCAGCAAAAGCGCGAAGGCTGCCCCCGCTGGCAGCTGACCCGCCCGTTGTTTCCAAATTGGCAACACTGCCCGCCCCCGGAAACAATCACGGGGGCTATTCATTTGAACGAAATGCCCGCCTTGCATAGACTGCGACAAAATGAGAGGCGCAGGTTCATGGTCAACTTCCCCAGCGGCTATCTGGAGAACAAGCTCTATGCCCGCGCACTGCAACGTTGGGCCAGCGCGGCCCGCAAGGCTGCCACGGTCGATCTTGCCACCCTGCGCCGCCAACGCAGCCGCGCCCGGCTGCTGCGCGCCCAACTGGATCGTCTGATTCACCGCGCAGAAGACCGCCTCGCCCTGCCCGCGATTGGCGCCAGCGGCTTTCCGAAACCGCATAACGCCGATTGGGCATGGCGGCCCGAGCTTTGGCGCGGCCCGCTTGCCACGCCGGGGATGTCGTCGGTCGAAACCAAATCCACACTGGGCGAGGAAGTGACCCTGTTCCACGATTGCGCGCAATCGGAACTGACCCTGCGCCAGTTGCGCAACCTGCGCGAGGCCGATTTGGCCCCTATGGGCTGCAACTCGATGTCTTCAAATTTGATGGGTCTTTCCTGTCGCTGGTGATTAATCTGCCCACCGACGCCATCACCGGATTGAAACGCCGCCACCTGATCCGCATGGATACGATCGTGCAACTGGAACACCCGCTTGAGATCTTTGCCCGGCTCAACATCCGCCATGGTCCGAACACCGAACAGATCGTCCGCGAACTGCCCGTTGGTCAGGAAAACATCAGCGTCGAATTTGATCTGGCCTATAGCAATCTCAACGAAAAGCGGATCGAGGCGGCATGGATCGACCTTATTTTTGAGGGGCCGGACATGAACCAAGTCGTGCTGCGCGACCTCACTTTCTCGCGCCGCCCCCGCGCCCAGATCTAGGACCCCGTCATGAGCCACTTTGACCTGACCAAGACTGTATTGCGCCAAGGCATCTGGCACGGCGTGCTGACCGCCCAGGACGGCACCGACACCCCGCAGATCAGCGTGACGCATGAAGGCAAAGGGGTGGCAGAGGTGACACTGGAAGCCGAAGGGACCGAGGGGCGCTGGCACCTCTCCTTCGCCCTCCCACCCGAGGCGATTGCCGATGGGGTGCAGACCCTCGTTATCACCGAAAAGACCAGCGGGGCGCTCTTGGGTCATGTGACACTGATCGCGGATGAAGCGCTTGGCGATGACATTCGGTCCGAGATGGACCTGCTGCGGGCCGAACTCGACATGCTCAAACGCGCCTTTCGGCGGCATTGCCGCGAAACGGGGTAAGGCGGGCGCCGCCCCGCACTGCAATCGGAACGCGGCGCGCTCTAGGTCCTGCCCCGCCCCACCGCCAACGGACCGGCCCCAAACAAAAAGCCCCGCTGTCTCCAGCGGGGCTTTTTGCATCTTGTTTACGATATTTTACTCGTTCGGGCCCAAAGCCGACAGACCCTTGAGGATGTCGATGGCATAGGCCAGTTGGTAATCCTCTTCACGCAGCTCAGCCGCCTTGCGGGCCTTTTCGCGGTCGTCCTCGATCTGTTTGATCTGATCGTCGGTCAGGCTGTCATTGTTCAACCGCCCGCGCAGGTCGGCTTCGGAGCGGAGGGGGCGTGCCGACAATGCTTCGTCTTCCTCGGTCTCCGGTGCGGCTGGGGGCTGGGCCACAACGATGTCAGGCGATACGCCAAGCGCTTGGATCGACCGGCCCGAAGGCGTGTAGTAGCGCGCCGTGGTCAGGCGCATGGCCCCGTCGCCGCGCAGTGGCATGACGGTCTGAACCGACCCTTTGCCGAAACTCTTGGTGCCGATGACGATGGCGCGGCGGTGGTCCTGCAAGGCCCCCGCGACGATTTCCGAGGCCGAGGCAGAGCCGCCGTTGATCAGCACCACAATCGGTTTGCCCATCGCCAGATCACCCGGCGTGGCATTCACCCGGTCACCATCTTCGATGTCGCGGCCACGGGTGCTGACGATTTCCCCTTCTTCGAGGAAGGCATCCGACACGGCAATCGCCTGATTGAGCAAGCCGCCGGGGTTGTTGCGCATATCAATGACGATGCCGTTGATATTCTCCATGCCACCCGCGTCTTCGATCTGCTGCTCCAGACCCTCTTTCATCTTGGGATAGGTCTGTTCGTTGAACGTTGTCAGACGCAGCACGGCGGTGTTGCCCACGGTCCGGGCGCGCACGGCGGTCAGCTGGATTGTGTCGCGCACGATGGAAACGTCGAAGGGCTCGGGCTCCCCTTCGCGCACCACGGTGATGAGGATCTCTGACCCCACCGGCCCGCGCATCATCTCGACCGCGTCGTCGAGGCCAAGACCCAACAGGCTTTCACCATCGACATGGGTGATGAAATCCCCCGCCTCAATCCCGGCCTCAGCAGCAGGGGTGCCATCAATGGGCGAGACGACTTTGACGAAACCCTCTTCTTGGGTAACCTCGATGCCCAAACCCCCGAATTCGCCGCGCGTCTGCTCGCGCATCTTTTCGGCGTCCTTGGGCGACAGGTAGGACGAATGCGGATCAAGCGAGGTCAGCATACCGTTGATGGCGGCTTCGATCAGGTCACCGGGGTCGACATCTTCGACATATTGCGCGCGGATGCGTTCGAAAATATCTCCGAAAAGATCAAGCTGTTCGTAAACATTTGTCGTCTTCTCGGCCTCTTGCGCCAGCAGCGGTCCGGCGATCTGAGTGGTTGCCACCACCCCCGCGACCGTGCCTGCAACGGCTGCCATCACGAATTTCTTCATCTGCTATCCATCCTTGTCGGTGCGGAACCAGTCTGCCGGGTCCTGAGGTGTGTTGTCTTGCCTGACTTCTATATAGAGCGTTTCCGTCCGGTCAGTGCCAGTGCCTTCACCATTTGGTGACATCTGGGAACTTGTGCCGCTTTCCGGCCCGCCCATCAACCCGATGGGCGTGCCACCGGCAATCACCTGCCCGGCTTGGCCGTAAACGATATCCAGCCCCGCCAGCACAAACAGCGTGTCAACCTGCGGCTCAAGGATCACGACATTGCCCAGATCCAGCAACGGACCCACGTAGCGGATCGTCGCCGCCGCGGGGCTGGTGACGATGGCGCGGGGGCGGGTGGCAAGGATCATGCCGGGCCGTGTGACCCCAGCCGAATCCGTCTCTCCCGCCTTGCGCAGCACCAAGCCTTGGGCGGGCAAGGGCAGCTCGCCCACCTGACCGTCAAGGTTCACCGGGGCGGGTTCTTCCGCGCCGGTGGTGATCTCGGACAGGCCACTGGCAAAGCCATCCAATGTCTCGGTCGAGGCAATCAGGATCGCGGTGCGCACCGGGTCTTCGGTAAAGCGCGTGGGCAGATCGGTACGGTTGGCCATCGCCTGATTGAGCGCGGTGCGGGCGCGCTGCACTTCGGTCAGCCCCTCTTGCAAGCGCTGTGCCGCATCGGTCTGCAAGGCACGCAGGGTTTTGATGTCTTCGTAGTCTTGGCGCAGTGCATCGGCGCGGGCGTTGAGCGCGGGCGTCAATTCCGCCAGCAACATCCCGGCACGCGCAGTACCCATCGGGCCATCGGGGTGCAGCAGCACCACGGGCGACGGATCACCGCCGATGCTTTGCAAAACGCCCAAGAACTGCGCCACCTCGCCCTCGCGCGCCTGTAGCTTGCGGCTAAGCTGTGCCTCGTTGATCGCCGCCTGACGCAGCCCTGCCCGCATCGCGGCAAGCCCCGCCTCAAACGCCTGAATCGTTTCGGTCAGCGCCTGCACCCGGTCGCGCGCGCCATCGGCTTGGTCAAGCCGCGCCCCTGCCGCCTCCAACGCGGTCGCGGCCGCGCGTGCCTCCGCGGCGGCCTCATCGGCCTGCGCCTGTGCCATCAGGGGCAGGCAGGCAAAAACAACAGCCGCGGCGAAATGCTTCATGTCAGCAGGCTTTTCCCGGTCATTTCTTCGGGCTGCGGCAGGCCCATCAACTCCAGCACCGTCGGTGCCAGATCGGCCAGACGCCCGTCGCGCAGGGCGGTCCCTTCGGGCGCGCCCACCGCCACCACCGGCACAGGGTTAAGCGTATGCGCCGTATGCGCGCCGCCTGTCTCGGGGTCGATCATCATCTCGCAATTGCCGTGATCCGCCGTAACGATCATCGCGCCGCCCGCCTTTTCCAGCGCCTTGAGCACCCGGCCAAGGCCCGCGTCCACCGCCTCGCAAGCCGCAATCGCTGCCTCAAGATCACCGGTATGGCCGACCATATCGGGGTTGGCGTAATTCACCACGATCAGGTCATAGCCCGCCTCGATCGCCTGCACGAACTGATCCGTCACCTCGGCGCAGGACATCTCGGGCTGCATGTCATAGGTCGCGACATCGGGCGACTTGGGCATGTTGCGGTCTTCGCCCGTCGCCGGGGTTTCGACACCCCCGTTGAGGAAAAAGGTCACATGGGGATATTTCTCGGTCTCGGCCAAACGGAACTGCCGCAGCCCCTGTTGCGCCACCCAATCCCCCAGCGTGTTTTTGATGTCCGGCTTGGGATACATCGTGGTCATATAGGCGGCGTGGTCTTTGGAATATTCCGCCATGCCCATCAGCGCCGCCCAATCGGGGCGCGGGCCGGTGTCATAGGCGTCGAACCCCGGATCGCCCAAGGCCGCCATGATCTCGCGCGCGCGGTCGGCGCGGAAGTTAAGGCAGAAGAGCCCGTCGCCCGTCGCCGCCCCCGCATAGCCGTCGATCACACTGGCGGCAAAGAACTCATCCGTCTCGCCCCGCCCGTAGGCGGCCTGCACCGCTGCGCGGGCATCGGGAAACGCCTGCCCTTCGCCGCGCAGAATTGCCGCCGAAGCCTTGCCCACCCGGTCCCAACGGTTGTCGCGGTCCATCGCGAAATAGCGCCCTGTCACGGTGACGATCCTGACGCCTTCGGGCAGCGCCGCCTCCAGCGTCTCGAAATAGCCAAGCGCTGAAGACGGTGCCACGTCGCGCCCATCGGTCACCGCATGGATCACCACCGGCAGTCCCGCCGCAACCAGTGCGCGGGCGGCGGCGATCATATGGCTCAGATGCCCATGCACCCCCGTCCGAGACGACGCCCATCAGATGCGCCGTGCCGCCGGTTTCCTTGAGCTTGGCGATAAAACCCCGCAGCCGCGCATTCTCGGCAAAGCTGCCTTCTTCGATCGCCAGATCAATCTGCCCCAGATCCATCGCCACCACCCGGCCCGCGCCGATATTGGTGTGGCCAACCTCGGAATTGCCCATCTGCCCGCGCGGCAGGCCCACGTCGGGGCCATGGGTGATCAGCTGCGCCTTTGGTCCCGCTTGCATGATCCGGTCAAAATTCGGCGTCTTGGCCAGCAGGGGGCGTTGCCCTCCGGCACCTCGCTGAGGCCCCAACCGTCAAGGATGCACAATACGACAGGTTTGGGGGCGCTCATCAGACTGCTTGCTCCGGCTTGGTGGCTGTTCAGCGTCTTTTACCCCTTGTGGGCTGGCACTTGAACCACTTTGTGCACAAGCCTCCCATTCCCGCGCAGAGCCCTTGCCCCGCGCGCCTGCTTTGGTCATAACGAGTGGCAACTTTCGCCTGAGCCGAGGACCAACTCCATGACCCTGCAAGCGCCCGAAACCCGCATCGTGAACACTTGGCGCGTGGCCTGCGACGGCAGCGAAGGCGCGCTTGGCCACCCGCGCGTCTGGCTGCAAATCCCACAAGACCGCGGTTGGGTCGAATGCGGCTATTGCGATTGCAAATTCGTCCATACGGATTTCGAAGGCAAAGTCTGAGCCTTCCCGGCCCCCTCTGAACATCTGAACCGACGGCACGAACCTGCCCGCGCGGCGCATTGGCGTCTGGCCGTGGGCCATGCTTCGTGGCAAAAGGGTCGCCAATCCAGCGGAGCATTCATATGACATTCGGCAAAGGCCACCACCTGCATCTGATCGACGGCTCGGCCTTCATCTTTCGCGCCTATCACGCCCTGCCACCGCTGACGCGCAAATCCGACGGCATGCCCATCGGCGCCGTGGCTGGGTTTTGCAACATGCTGCACCGCTATGTTGAGGGCAACACCGGCCCCAATGCGCCCACGCATGTTGCCGTGATCTTCGACAAGGGCAGCCACACTTTCCGCAATGACATGTACGACCAGTACAAGGCCAACCGCGAGGCCATGCCCGAAGACCTGCGCCCGCAGATCCCGCTGACCCGCACCGCGACCGAGGCGTTCAACATCGCTTGCAAAGAGCTTGAGGGCTATGAGGCGGATGACATCATCGCCACCCTCGCCGTACAGGCCCGCGCCGCCGGGGGCGTTGCACCATCATCAGCTCCGACAAAGACCTGATGCAGCTTGTCGGCGACGGCGTGGAAATGCTGGACGCGATGAAGAACAAGACCATCGACCGCGATGGCGTCTTCGAGAAGTTCGGTGTCTACCCTGACCGCGTGGTGGATGTGCAGGCGCTGGCGGGCGATTCGGTCGACAACGTGCCCGGCGCGCCCGGCATCGGCATCAAGACAGCGGCGCTGCTGATCAACGAATACGGCGATCTGGATGCGCTGCTGGAACGCGCGAGCGAGATCAAACAGCCCAAACGCCGCCAGACCCTGATCGACCATGCCGAGCAAATCCGCCTGAGCCGCAGCCTCGTGCTGCTCGATGAAAACACGCCCATCGACTTCACCATCGACGACCTCGAAGTGCGCGACCCCGATGCCGACCGCCTGCTCGGCTTCCTGTCTGAGATGGAATTCCGCACCCTGTCAAAACGCGTGGCCGAAGTGCTGGGCCGCGAAGCCCCCGCCATCCTCGACGCGCCAGCGCCTGCCGTGGCCGACGCACCGCAGGTCGCGGATGTGCCCTTCGACCACAGCAAATATGAGCAGGTCAGCGACGCCGAGGCGCTGCGCGTTTGGCTCGACCGGATTTATGAGGTCGGCTATGTCGCTGTCGATACGGAAACCACCGGTCTGAACGAGATGACCGCCGAACTGGTCGGCGTGTCGCTGTCGGTTGAGGCCGGGCAGGCCTGCTATATCCCGCTGACCCACAAGGCCAGCCGCAGCGATGACCTGTTCGGCTCCGATGACCTCGCGCCCGGCCAGATGCCGATTGAGGAAGCGCTGCAACTGCTGACCCCGATGCTGGAGGATCCTGCGATCCTGAAAATCGGGCAAAACATGAAATACGACGGCAAAATCTTTGCCCAACTCGGCATCACCGTAGCACCCATCGACGACACGATGCTGATGTCCTACGCGATGCACGCAGGCCTGCACGGGCATGGGATGGACACGCTCTCGGAACGCTACCTCGGCCACACGCCCCTGCCGATCAAACCGCTGTTGGGCAGTGGCAAATCTGCCGTGACCTTCGACAAGGTGCCAATGGAAGACGCGGTGCCCTATGCCGCCGAGGATGCCGATGTCACCCTGCGCCTGTGGCAACTCTTCAAGCCGCAGTTGCACCGCGCCGAAGTCACCAAAGTCTATGAGACGCTTGAGCGCCCGTTGGTGCCCGTGTTGGCACAGATGGAACGCGCCGGGATATTGGTTGACCGTGATACGCTTAGCCGCATGTCTAATGCCTTTGCGCAGAAGATGGCGGGGCTTGAGGCTGATATTCACGAGCTGGCCGGAGAGACGTTCAACGTAGGCTCGCCCGCACAGCTTGGTGAAATCCTGTTCGGTAAGATGGGGCTTGATGGCGGCAAGAAGGGCAAGACCGGTAAATATTCCACCGGCGCGGATGTGCTGGAGGATTTGGCAACCGAACATGACCTCGCCCGCCGGGTGCTGGATTGGCGGCAACTGTCCAAGCTGAAGTCGACCTATACCGACGCGCTGCAAGACCATGTGAACGCCGACACGGGCCGCGTGCACACCTGCTATTCCATCGCCGGTGCCGCGACGGGGCGTTTGGCCTCGACCGATCCGAACCTGCAAAACATCCCGATCCGCTCCGAAGAAGGCCGCCGCATTCGTGAGGCTTTCGTCGCCCCCGAGGGCAAAGTGCTGGTGGCGCTGGACTACAGCCAGATCGAGCTGCGCATCCTTGCGCATATCGCGCAGATCGACGCGCTGAAGGAAGCCTTTGCCCGCGGTGACGACATCCACGCCATGACCGCGTCCGAGATGTTTGACGTGCCGATGGATCAGATGACCCCGGAAATTCGCCGCAACGCCAAGGCGATCAACTTCGGCGTGATCTACGGCATCTCAGGGTTTGGTCTGGCGCGCAATCTGCGCATTCCACGGGCCGAGGCGCAGGGCTTCATCGACCGCTATTTCGAACGCTTCCCCGGCATCCGCACCTATATGGACGACACCAAAGCCTTCGCCAAAGAGCACGGCTATGTGCAGACGCTTTTTGGCCGTAAGATCAACACGCCCAACATCGGCGCCAAGGGGCCGCAAGCCGGTTTCGCCGCCCGCGCCGCGATCAACGCGCCGATCCAAGGCACCGCCGCCGACGTGATCCGCCGCGCCATGGTGCGGATGCCCGAGGCCATCGCCGATCTGCCCGCGACGATGCTGTTGCAGGTGCACGATGAACTGCTGTTCGAAGTGGAAAAAGGGGCCGAAGACGCGCTGATCGCCGCCGCGCGCGAGGTGATGGAGAACGCCAATGATCCGGTGGTGAAGCTTGATGTAAAGCTGATCGTCGATGCCGGCGTCGGTGCCAACTGGGCGGAGGCGCATTGATGGAGCATATAGACCTCCCCGAAGACCTCGCCCAAGCGCTGGAAGAGACCGGCGCACAGGCGGGCTGGAACGGATACAGCGATGAGTTGCGCGCCGATGCGCTGGCATGGATCGACGCGGCGCGGACCACGACGGCACGGTCGAAGCGGGTGGATGATGTGGCGCGCTTTGCCGGTAAGGGACTTCCCCGACACCGTTTCAGTAGGGTGAAATGAAGCACCGGCCCGGAATCAAGCCGCAGGCACCGGGCCATCGCCTGCCCCCCCGGGTAGGCGATTTGGTGAGGCTGGGCATACCCTTTCGAGCACACATCACGGATGAGCCATAAAGTGGCAGAAACCTCTGCCCGGTCGCCGACCCGCGGTCAGGCCATGGCCCTTTGTACATCTTGCCCATGTCACCTAAATACTCCCCATGACCTCAATCCTCTACTCCTTCCGCCGCTGCCCCTACGCCATGCGCGCCCGCCTCGCCATTGCCGCCGCGCAAACGCCCGTCCACCTGCGCGAAGTCGTCCTGCGGGACAAACCGCAAGCATTCCTCTCGGCATCCCCCACCGCCACCGTCCCTTGCCTCGTCACCGAAACCGGCCCCATCGACGAAAGCCTCGACATCATGAAATGGGCGCTGGCCCAGAACGATCCCGAAGGCTGGCTCGACATGCCGCCCGAGGGGCACGATTGGATCACCCGCGCCGATGGCCCGTTCAAAGACGCGCTCGACCGCACCAAATACGCCACCCGCTATTCCGATGTGGACCCCCAAGAACAACGCGCCAAGGCTGCCGCCTTTCTCCAAGACCTCGACGCGCAACTGGGTGACTGGATCTTCGACCGCCCGACGCTGGCCGATTACGCGATCCTGCCCTTCGTGCGGCAATTCGCCTTTATCGACCGCGCTTGGTTCGACGCGCAGGACTGGCGCGCCCTGCGCGGCTGGCTCGACCGGTTCCTCACCGCGCCCCGGTTCGAAAGCGTGATGAGCAAATACCCCCAGTGGCAGCCCGGCGATACGCCGGTGTCATTCCCCTAAGGCGGCCACCCATCCGAGCGTCTGCTCCGTCGCCACGCCCGCCGCATACTCCCCGCTGACAAAACCGTCATAACCCGCCCGCAGCGCGGCAAAGAGCCCGTCGAAATCGACATCACCGCTGCCCGGCGCCCCACGCCCCGGCGCGTCACCAAGCTGCACATGGCGGATTAGGGGGCGATATTCCTCGAATACCGCCACGGCATCGCCATGGATCATCTGCGCGTGAAAACTGTCGAACTGCAGCCCCACATTCGGCACATTCACTGCCGCGAGAAGATCCGCCGCCTGAGCGTAATCGTTCAAGAAATACCCCGGTCTGGCCTCAGGGCAGAGCGGCTCGATCATCAAAGTGACCTCCGGCGGCGCCTCGGCGGCGGCATGACGGAGGTTCGCCACGAATGCCTCTGCCGCCGCTGGCCCTTCGGCCTCCCCGGCCATGACATGAACCATCTTGGGCCGCAGCGCGTCGACATAGCGCCAGACCCGGCGCATATCATGGGCAAAGCGCGCCTCCCCGCCCGGAATGGCCGCAAAGCCGGGCTGGCCACCGGTATAATTCGGCGGTGGGGCATTGATCAGAGCAAGCGTTAACCCGTTGCGCAGCAAGGCGCGCTGCGTCTCTTTCGCGGGGATGTCATAGGGAAACAACACTTCGACCGCGCCAAATCCCGCCTCTGCCGCCGCGTCGAACCGATCCAGATAGGGCAACTCCGACCAGAGCAGCGACAGGTTGGCGGCAGGTATCAGCGGCATTTCGGGCTTTCGATGGCTTTACGGCAGGTCTTCCGACGGGATGATGCCAAAGAATTCCCCACCCGACCAGACACCAAACCAGCCATCGCGGTGCTCGCCCAGATCGACCAAGCGGTAAAAGCTCTTGCGGTCGATCAGCGCCTCAAGGTTCCGGCGCAGCAGCACATAGGGTGAAGGCTCGCCCGTCTCCTCATCACGGACCACGCGGATCGGATGCTCCGGCCCCGCCTCGGCCACATCGCCTAGGTTGGTGAGAAACCGCAACTGCTGCGCCTCGCCCTCGCCTTCGGCCTCGAAATCCACGGCGACAAAGGGCGCATCTTCGACCGTGATGCCCACCTTCTCGACCGGGGACTTGAGGAAATAGTCATCCCCCTCGCGCCAGAGAATCGAAGCGAACAATTTGACCAATTCGATCCGCCCAATCGGCGTGCCTTGGTAGAACCACGTCCCGTCGCGTTTGATTTGCATGTCCAGATCGCCGCAGAATTCCGGGTTCCACTTCTCAAGCGGCGGGGTTCCGCGCGTTTTTGCGGCCTTGGCGGCTTCGATCAGGCTGTCTGCACTGGGTGTCACGGTATTTTGTCCGCTCATTGGTTTTGCCATTCCCTTTGGTCGCGATACACTTACACCTGAAAGATATAACTCCGGGGAAAGAAATGTCATGGCCGAAGCGGATGATCTGATCGCGCGATCGAAGCGCTGACCGAAAAGCTGGGCAAGGCCAAGCAGTCGATCACCGGGCGGTTTGTTGGCCAAGAGCAAGTTGTCGACCTCGCGCTGACTGCGCTGCTCTGCGGCGGGCACGGGCTGCTGATTGGTCTGCCAGGCTTGGGCAAGACACGACTGGTCGAGACCTTGAGCACCGTCATGGGCCTGCACGGCAACCGCGTGCAATTCACCCCCGATCTGATGCCCGCCGATATTCTGGGCTCCGAAGTGCTTGATACCGCGCCCGACGGCAGCCGGGCCTTTCGCTTTATCGAAGGGCCGATCTTTTGCCAGCTTCTGATGGCGGATGAGATCAACCGCGCCAGCCCGCGCACGCAGTCTGCGCTTTTGCAGGCGATGCAGGAAAAAACCGTCACGGTGGCTGGCCAAGACCGCGCATTGGGCCAGCCCTTCCACGTGCTCGCCACGCAAAACCCGATCGAGCAAGAAGGCACCTACCCGCTGCCCGAAGCACAGCTTGACCGTTTCCTCGTGCAGATCGACGTGGCCTACCCCGACCGCGCGACCGAGCGGGACATCCTGATCGCCACCACCGGCGTCGAAGATGGCGCGGTGCGCCCTGTCTTCTCTACCGAAGACCTGCTGGCCGCGCAAAACCTGCTGCGCCGGATGCCCGTGGGCGACAGCGTGGTGGAGCTGATCCTTGACCTTGTCCGCGCCTTCCGCCCCGATGAACCCGAAGCCACCCAGCCCGTGCGCGAGAGTGTTGCCTGGGGCCCCGGCCCCCGTGCCGCGCAGGCGCTGATGCTGACGGTCCGCGCCCGTGCGCTGCTGGAGGGGCGGCTTGCCCCCTCTGCCGAAGACGTGCTGGCCATGGCCCGCCCGGTGCTAAGCCACCGGATGGCGCTGAACTTTGCCGCCCGCGCACGCGGCGAAAGCCTGCAAGGGCTGATCGACGCCACCGCCGGTCAACTGATCGGGAAAAAGGCCGCCGCGTGACCCATTCCCCCTAACCCTCAGGGCCGACGCCGAGGGCGAGGCGGCCCGGCTTCCCGCCCTTCTGGCGCGGGCCGAGCATCTGGCCGGTGCCGTGTTGCCCGGTGCCCATGGCCGCCGCCGTGCCGGGACGGGGGATGATTTCTGGCAATACCGCCCCGCGCAGATGGGCGACAGCCGACGGATGGTCGACCACCGCCGCTCGGCGCGCGGCGATCAAGAGTTCGTGCGAGAGCGGGAATGGCAAATTGCCCAGTCGGTCATGCTTTGGGTCGATCAGGGCGCGTCGATGCGCTTTGCCTCTGACAAAGGGCTGCCCGATAAGGCAGATCGCGCGCGGCTGTTGGGCCTCGCGCTGTCGATCCTGCTGCTGCGCGGCGGTGAACGGGTGGGCCTTACCGGCACCGCCCTGCCGCCCCGGCGCGGCAATCCGCAGGTGCTGCGTCTTGCCGAATTGCTCTGCCAAGAAGACACCCGCGAATATGCCCCGCCCGAACATCGCGGCATGATCCCCCATGCTCGGGCTATCTTTATTTCGGATTTCATGGGCGATCTTGAACCCGTCCGCACCGCGCTGACCAAAGCCGCTGATCGCGGCGTGCGCGGCGTGCTGTATCACCTGCTCGACCCGGCAGAGGAAGCCTTCCCTTTGCGGGCCGTACCATTTTCGAAAGCGTCGGCGGCACGCTGCGCCACGAGACGCTGAAGGCGAACGACCTGCGCGACCGCTATCTCGACCGGCTCGCGGCGCGCAAAGATGAATTGCAACAACTCTGCGCCCGCACCGGCTGGCGCTATGGGCTGCACCACACGGATGCCTCGGCGCAATCGGCGCTGCTGTGGCTCTATGGCGCGTTGGACGCGCGGCAAGGGAGTGCTGCATGAGCGTTTTCGGCGGCATCGGTTTCACCGCGCCTTGGCTACTGCTGGCCCTGCTGGCGCTGCCGATCCTCTGGCTGATCCTGCGTGCCGTGCCCCCGCCCCGATCCGCCGCCGCTTTCCCGGTGTGGCGCTGCTCTTGGGTCTGGCGGATGACGAAAGCACGACGGACCGCACGCCGTGGTGGCTGCTGCTACTACGGATGCTGGCCGTGGCTGCGATCATTGTTGGCCTTGCCGGGCCGGTCCTGAACCCGCAGGCCGAGGCGGAACAGGGCAGCGGCCCGCTGTTGATGGTGCTGGATACATCATGGGCCGGGGCCAGCCGCTGGGACCAACAGTTGGCCGCCGTGGACACGCAACTGACCCGTGCCGGACGGGCCGAGCGGACGGTGGGCATCCTGACCCTGACCAACCCGCAGGTGCCAACCTTCCAATCCGCCCACGCATGGCGCAGCCGCCTTGCCGGGCTTTCCCCCGCGCCGTGGCAGCCTTCCCCAGCTGAGATCGCTCGCGCAACCGAAATCATGGCAGACCTGCCCGCCTTTGACACGATGTGGTTCAGCGATGGCTTGGACTATCCGGGCCGCGATGACCTGCTCGCCACGTTGCAAGCCAAAGGGGCGGTTGAGGTCCATCAGTCGGCCAACAACGTCATCGGCATCGCGCCCGCGGTCTATCAAGACGGTGCAATCGACCTGACCCTGCGCCGCGCCGCCCCCGGCCCGGAACGCGACGCCGTAGTGCAGGCCCATGGCCGCGACCCGGCAGGCAACGCCCGCGTGCTGGCCACCGCCAACGCAGGTTTCGAGGCGGGTGCGACCGAGGCCAGCACTTCCCTCTCGCTGCCTGCCGAGATGCGCGCGCGGCTGACCTCTTTCGATATCGCGGGCCAACGCTCTGCCGGGGCGCGCACCTTGGTCGACGACGGGCTGCGCCGCCGTGAGGTCGCGCTGATCAGCGGGCGCGGGGCGCAGGAGGGGCTGCAACTGCTCTCGCCGCTGCACTATATCGAACAGGCGTTGGCCCCGAGTGCTGACCTGATCGACGGCACCCTGTCCGAGGTGCTGCCCGCCAACCCCGATGTGATCGTGCTGGCCGATGTGGCCACCCTCAGCCCCGCCGAGGCCGAGCCGCTGCAAGAGTGGATCGACGCGGGCGGCATGCTCATTCGCTTCGCCGGGCCACGCATTGCCGCCAGTGATGTCAGCCGCATCGACGAAGACCCGCTGATGCCCGTGCGCCTGCGCGCCGGGGGCGCAGCGTGGGCGGGGCAATGTCTTGGGGCGAGCCGAAGGCGCTGGCCCCTTTCCGCAACGGATCGCCCTTCTTTGGCCTGCCGGTGCCGGAGGACGTGACCGTTTCCGCTCAGGTCGTGGCGCAACCGGACCCGACACTGGCCGACCGGGTGATTGCGTCGCTGAGTGACGGCACGCCGCTGGTCACGCGCAAGGCTGTGGGTCAGGGGCAGATCGTGCTTTTCCACGTTACCGCCACGGCGGAGTGGTCGACCCTGCCGCTGTCGGGCCTTTTCGTGCAGATGATGGAGCGGCTGGCTGTGTCCTCTGGTGCCAGCACGCCCGAGGCCGGCAGCCTTGAGGGCACCACATGGACCCCGCTGCGGGTGATGGACGGTTTCGGCACCCTGTCGGACGCGGGCAACCTGCCCGGTGTCGCGGGGCCTGACTTGATTTCGGCCCCCGCTGGCCCTGCGCTACCCCCGGCATCTACGGCTCAGAAGACCGACGGCTGGCGCGCAATGTGCTGACTGCTGAGACCACGCTCACCCCCGCCACATGGCCCTCGGATGTGCCGCTGCGTGGTCTTGCGCTGCCGCCGGAACAGCCGCTGGCCGGAGCACTTCTGAGCCTCGCGATCCTGTTGCTGGTTGCCGATGTGCTGGCCTCTCTTGCCCTTTCGGGGCTGCTGCTGCGCCGCTCGGCTGGTACTCTGGCGCTGATCTTGGGGCTGGGCTTGCCACAAATGGGGGACGCGCAAGAGACTGACCCCGAAAGCTTTGCCGTGCGCTCCGCCTCCGAGGTCACGCTGGCCCATGTGCTGACCGGCAATAGCGACGTTGACGAGGTCGCCCGCGCCGGGCTGATCGGCCTGTCGGACACGCTTTATTTTCGCACCACGGTAGAGCCTGCCCTGCCCACAGGTGTCGATTTGGAGCAGGACGAACTCGCCTTTTTCCCGATCCTCTATTGGCCCGTCACCCCCGATCAACCACAGCCTTCAACCGAGGCTTATGGCAAGCTGAACGACTATCTCCGCTCGGGCGGGTTGATCCTGTTTGATACACGCGACGCGGATATCGCAAGCTATGGCGCCGCCAGCCCGAACGGGCGCAAGCTGCAGGAATTGGCCGCCCCGCTCGACATCCCACCACTTGAGCCGCTGCCCGGCGACCATGTGCTGACCCGCACCTTCTATCTGCTGCAGGACTACCCGGGCCGCTACACCAGCCGCGATGTCTGGGTTGAGGCCGCGCCGCCCGACGCCGAACGGATCGAGGGGATGCCTTTCCGCAACCTCAATGACGGTGTCACCCCGGTGGTGATCGGCGGCAACGATTGGGCCGCCGCTTGGGCCGTGCGCCGCGATGGCGCGCCCTTGCTGCCCATCGGGCGCGGCTATGCCGGAGAACGGCAGCGCGAATTGGCCTACCGCTTTGGTGTGAACCTTGTGATGCATGTGCTGACGGGCAACTACAAATCCGATCAGGTCCATGTGCCTGCGCTGCTGGATAGGTTGGGCCAATGACCGGAACCGTGCTTTTCGACCCGCTGATCCCGCTGCCGCTGTTGATTGGGCTGGCGGTGCTTGCCGCGATTGGCGTTCTGCTGGCGGTGTGGCGTGGCCTGTCGGGCTGGGCACTGCGGGGGCTGGCCGCCGTGGTGGTGCTCGGCGCATTGGCTGGCCCATCCTATCAAACCGAGGACCGTGCCCCGCTGAGTGACATCGTGCTGCTGTTGGAAGACGAAAGCGCCAGCCAGCGGCTGGCGGACCGCGCCGACCAGTCCGATACCGCCGCCGAGGCGATGGCCGACCGGATCACCGCGCGCCCGAATACGGAACTGCGCCGCATCACCGTGCCCGACGGGGCCGAGGACGCGGGCACACGGTTGATGACCACGCTGGCCGACGCGCTGGCCGAAGAGCCGCGCGCGCGGATTGCGGGCATTCTGGCGGTTAGCGATGGCCGGGTGCATGACGCGGACCTGCCGCTTGACCTGCCCGCGCCGCTGCACCTGCTGCAAACCGGTCGGGCCGCAGATTGGGACCGCCGCCTGACCGTGCGCAATGCCCCTGCTTTTGCCATCATCGGGGAGCCGGTGACCCTGACCCTGCGCATCGACGATCTGGGCGCCGCGCCCGAGGACGGGGGCTGACCCGGCTTGATATCTCTGTCGATGGTGAAGACCCGCAAAGCTTTGACGTTCCCATTGGCCAAGACCTCGAACTGCCCGTCGCCCTGCCCCACGGGGGGCGCAATGTGATCCGTTTCTCCCTGCCCGAAGCGCCGGGGGAATTGACCGACCGCAACAATGCCGCGCTGATCCAGATGAACGGGGTGCGCGACCGGCTGAGCGTGCTGCTCGTCTCGGGCGAGCCGCATCCCGGGGGCGCACGTGGCGCAACCTGCTGAAGTCCGACAGCGCGGTCGATCTGGTGCATTTCACGATTCTGCGCCCGCCCGACAAGCAGGACGGCGTGCCGGTGAACGAGTTGTCGCTGATCGCCTTTCCGACGCGCGAATTGTTCATGGACAAGATTGACGACTTTGACCTGATCATCTTTGACCGCTACCAGCGGCGTGGCATCCTACCTGCGCTCTACCTCGACAACGTGGCGCAATATGTGCGCAAGGGCGGCGCGGTGCTGGTCGCGGCGGGGCCGGATTTCGCCAGTGCCGACAGCCTCTACCGGTCGCCGCTTGGCACGGTGCTGCCTGCCACCCCCACCGCGCGGGTTTTGGAGGAAGCCTTCCCCCGTCGTGACCGACATCGGTCAGCGCCATCCCGTGACCGCCGAACTGCCGGGCAAAGGCGACTGGGGCCGCTGGCTGCGCCAGATCGACGTGACAGCTGAGCGTGGCGATGTGGTGATGAGCGGCGCAGACGACCGCCCACTGCTGGTGCTTGACCGCGTCGACG
This sequence comes from Sulfitobacter profundi, assembly GCF_042661425.1. Lineage (NCBI taxonomy): Bacteria > Pseudomonadati > Pseudomonadota > Alphaproteobacteria > Rhodobacterales > Roseobacteraceae > Sulfitobacter > Sulfitobacter profundi. Next base: position 1,330,327 of record NZ_JBHSWA010000001.1, read on the forward strand.
AAGGCCGCGTGGCGCTGCTGGCCTCAGACCATGCGTGGCTGTGGAACCGGGGCTATGAGGGCGGTGGCCCGCAGTTGGAACTGCTGCGCCGTTTGGCGCATTGGATGATGAAAGAACCCGAGCTTGAGGAAGAGGCGCTGACCGCCACCGCCCAAGGCCGCACCATGCGCATCACCCGGCGCACCTTGGATGAAACCGTGCCCCCCGTCACCATCACCGCCCCTGATGGCAGCACCACCGAAGTGCCCCTCGGCCCCGCTGGTCCGGGCCGTTTCGAGGCTGAATTCACGGGCGAAGAGATGGGCCTCTACCGATTGGAAAACGGGGAGGAGGTGACTGTCATCGGCCTAGGCCCTGCTGCCCCGCGCGAGTTTATTGAGACGATTGCCAGTGACGCAGCACTGCGCCCAGCCATCGACACCCTGCGCGGTGGCGTGGCACGGGTGGAAGACGGGCTGCCGCGCCTGCGCGACGTGCGCCTTGGCCGCCCGGCTGCCGGACGCGGCTGGCTGGGGCTGACCCCACGTGGCGCTTATGAGACCCGCGATGTGCGGCAAACACCGCTGCTGCCGGGGTGGTTGGTGCTGTTGCTCTCGGCCCTGTTCATCATTGCCGCTTGGCTGCGCGAAGGCCGCCGTTAAAGCGCGCGAAGCAGCAGCCCGCCCGCAAGCGTGACGACGATAAGCCCTGCCGTCAGCTCTGCCACCGCCGCGGCCTGTGCCAAGCGCGGCGATCCGGCGAGCCCACCAAGCACCCCCGCCCGCAACCCCGTGGCGGCAAGCCCGGTGGCGATGGTGATCAACCCGGTGCCAAGGGCCATGGCAAAAGCGCCCAAAACACCGACACCGCCGATGCCCATATGCCAAGTGATCACCAGCACGAACAGCGCCCCTGTGCAGGGACGGATGGCGATCCCAGCAATCAAAAGCAGCGCATCGCGCAGGCTGCCCGCCTGCTGGACCTGCGCCAAGCTCGGCCCATGGGCATGACCGCAATGGCCGCAGACCTCTTCGCTATGCGCCACCTTCTTTTGGCGCGCATGACGCAGCCCGCGCCAGATCAGCCAAAGCCCGATAAGGGCAATTGCGCCGTAGCTTGCCGGGGCCATGATGTCTTCGGTCACGCCCACCAGAGCCTCACGGCCAAGGCCCAAAAGCAGGATCCCCGCATAGACCAAGACCACCGCCGTCACCGCTTGGCCAAGCGAGGCGGCCAGAGCGATTAGCGACAGCCGCAGCATCGGCACAGAGCGCGCCAGCCCATAGCCGCCAATCACGATCTTGCCATGCCCCGGCCCTGCAGCATGGACCACGCCGTAGGCAAAAGACGCCAGCAGCACCGTCCAGAACGCCGCGGTATCGCCCCCGCGTGGCGCGCAGCCCGCTGGCGATGCTGTTTTGAAACCCGCGTTGCTGCCCTGCCGCCCAATGGGCAAGGGCGTTAAAGCCCCCGTCCACCACAGCGCCGCCAGCGCCAGCAGGGTCGCCAATGCGGCCAGCGCTATGATGCGTCGCATGTGATCACCACCTCATTGGCCAAGGCTTCGCCAATTTCAGGCAGGCCGACATCGTTCGGATCGGTATTCGCGTCCAAGGCGCTCAGATCCTGCTGAAGTTCGCGCAGATCGGCGTTCATCTCTGGCATCTTGACCCGCGCGCGACAGGCGTCATCGCCTTGCACGGTCACCTTCTGAGTCACCTCATAGGCAGTGTAATAGGTCGGGTCATAGGGTTTAATGACTAGCCCATTCGCGTCAGGCGCATCGCCCTCGACCGCCCGCAGATGGCTGGTGATGATCCGGCCCTCGGAAAAGGTCGTCGCCACCTCTTGCGGACTGGAAAGCGCGATCTCTTCACCGCCGTTCAGCAAGACCGTATCGCCGTTGAACCCTTCAACCCAACGCATGTCGAACCCGTTGAGAGAGGCGACTTCCGCCTCGGTCAGCACGCTATCGTAATCGGGGTCGAGGCCGCGATCCTCGGTCACCAACAGAGAATAGAATTCGTCATAGGCCCATGTGATCCGCAGATGGGTCAAGCGCCCCTCGGCATCGAGGATAACCTCAAAACCGGTATCGACAAAGATATGCGGATGCGCGCCAAGCGGTGTGGCGCAGGCAAGTAGGGCGGCGGTAACAAGCGGGTATTTCATGGCGCTAGGTCTACCCCCTTCGCCATGCGCGGCAATTGCCCGGCGGGTGGCATATGGCGGGATCGCGCGCATTGCCCCCGCCCCCAGATCAGGTCGACGGATAGGGCCGGACAAAGACCGGACGCTCGGGCGTCGAGGCATCGGGCTGATAGGCATAGCCGCCGCTGTCAAAATCCCGCAGCCCCTCGGGATCATTCACCCGGTGCTGCACGATATACCGCGCCATGGCACCGCGTGCTTTCTTGGCAAAAAAGCTAACGATTTTCGGCCCTTTACCGTCGCCCTTGTCTTCCATGAACTGCGGGGTGATCACGCGCAGTTTCAGCGCCTTGAGGTCCACCGCACCAAAGTATTCCTGACTGGCGCAGTTCACCAGAACATCGCTGCCGGTGGCCTCGGCCTGCGCGTTCAGCGCCTTTGACAGGCTGTCGCGCCAGTAGTCATAGAGGTTGCCACCGCGGCGGGTTTTCAGCTTGCTGCCCATCTCCAACCGGTAGGCTTGGATCGCGTCGAGCGGGCGCAGCACGCCGTAAAGCCCCGAGAGGATGCGCAGGTGCTCTTGGGCATAGGTCATCTCATCCGCATCAAGGCTCGCGGCCTCCAGCCCCTGATAGGTGTCGCCGGCAAATGCCAGCGCGGCGGGGCGGGTGGTGTCGGCACTGGGCTCGGCTTCGAACGCCTGAAATCGGTCGCGGTTGAGACGGGCCAGATCGTCGCTGAGGCTCATCAGGTCTTTAAGGTTGCCCAAAGTGAGATTACGCGCCGTGGTCGCCAGCCGCACAGCATCTTCCTGAAAATCCGGCCGGGTATCCGCGACATCGCGTTCGGCCCAGTCGAGGCGTTTGGCGGGTGAAATAACGACGAGCATGGCAGTCTCCTTGGGGCGTTTCGGGTGATCTAGCCCGCGTCGCGCAGAACGTCCAGAAAGGCGGGGCCAAAGCGTTCGGCGCGTTTGTCGCCTAAGAGCCGCTCAATGGCAGAACTGTCGGCGCTGCGCAGTTGCGCCACCTTGGCCAGCATCGCGGCAGAGCAACTTAACGGCTTCTCGGTGCCCTGCTCACCCCGCGCCAGATCGGCCTGCACCTGCAACAACTGGTCATAGACATTGCCCGCCTCGCGCCCCGCCAGCTTGCGCCGGGCCTTATGCATCGGCTGCGCTTCGCCGTTGATCACCTCAAGAAAGGCCGCGCCGTAGTTTTCCAGCTTTTTCGCCCCCACGCCGCCGATACGGGCCATGGCATCAAGGTTTTGCGGGCGCGCCTCGGCCATCTCGATCAGGGTGCGGTCGGTGAAGATGATATAGGCAGGCACGCGCGCCGCCTCGGCCAACGCACGTCGCTTGGCCTTAAGCGCCGACAATAGCGGCGCGTCTTCATCGCTGACCATCGCTTTAACGGCAGGTCGGCGATTGGCACCCGCCGCTTTGATCGTGTCGCGCCGTAGGTTGATCGACGCCTCACCGCGTAGGATCGGCAGGGCGGCATCGGTCATCCGCAGCGCGCCGTGGCGTTCGGCATCGGGGCGAACAAGGTCGTGCCCCATCATCTGACGGAACACGGCCTGCCATTCGTTACGGCTGTATTCACCGCCGACGCCGTAAGTGGGCAGGGATTGGTGGCCGCGCTGGCGGACCTTGTCGGTCTCGTTGCCCAAAAGGATGTCGATCAGATGCCCCGCGCCGAACCGCTCATCCGTGCGCAGCATGGCCGAGAGCGCCTTGCGCACTGCCGTGGTGCCATCGAACACATCCGCGGGCGTATCACAGAGGTCACAGCGCCCGCAGGTGATTTCGGTCTCGTCAAAATAGCCCAGCAAGGTCTGGCGACGACACTCCAGCGCCTCGGCCAAACCGAGCAGCGCGTTGAGCCGCCCGTGATCGGCGGCGCGGCGTTCGGGCGGGGCCAGCCCTTCGTCGATCTGGCTGCGGCGCAGGCGGATGTCATCGGGGCCAAAGAGGGTCAGGGTTTCAGCCGGGGCCCCGTCACGCCCGGCGCGGCCAATCTCCTGATAATAGGCCTCGATCGATTTCGGCAGGTCCGCATGGGCGACCCAACGGATGTCCGGTTTGTCGACCCCCATGCCAAAAGCCACCGTGGCGCAGACGATCAACCCGTCCTCTTGCTGGAACCGACGCTCGGCGATGCGGCGGTCTTCGGCCTCCATCCCGCCATGGTAATGGAGCGCCATTTGCCCCTGATCGCGCAGCGCCTTGGCAAGCCCCTCGGTCTTGGCCCGCGTGCCGCAATAGACAATGCCCGACTGCCCGCGCCGCGCGGCGGCGAAATTCAGGATCTGATCGCGCGGCTTGTTCTTGGCGGCAAAGGCAAGGTGGATGTTGGGCCGGTCGAACCCACGCAGAAAGGCGCGCGGCGGGGTGCCGTCGAAGAGCTTTTCGACAATCTCGACCTGAGTTTCGGCGTCAGCCGTGGCGGTGAAAGCGGCCAGCGGCACGTTCAGCGTGCGGCGCAATTCACCGATGCGCAGGTAATCGGGGCGGAAGTCATGGCCCCATTGGCTGACGCAATGCGCCTCGTCCACGGCGATAAGATTGACGCCAACGCGCCGCAGCATCCCCATGGCGGAGCCTGCCGCCAACCGCTCGGGTGCCATATAGAGAAGTTTGAGCGTACCGGCCTCCAGCGCCTCCCAAACCGCGTCGGTCTCTTCGGGTGTGTTGCCCGAGGTCAGCGCGCCCGCCGCGACGCCCGCTTCTTGCAAGCTACGAACCTGATCGCGCATCAGAGCGATCAGCGGGCTGATGACCACCGTCACCCCCTCGCGCATCAGCGCAGGCAGTTGGAAACATAAGGACTTGCCGCCGCCCGTGGGCATGATGGCAAGCACGTTCTCGCCCTCGGTCACGGCCTCCACAATCTCTTGCTGGCCGGGGCGGAACCCGTCGAAACCGAATACATCACGAAGAAGCGTGGCAGCGCCTGTCATGGAGAACCTGTAAGATTGTCTGCTCTTTTTATGCAGACTCCCACTAACAAACCGTGAACAAGGCCAGATGCACGCGACATGGGCGCGCGGACCGGGCTTGGCACGGTTCAGTAGAAGGCCGCGGCGTTGTTTGTCAGCACGATCCGCGCGATGGCCACGACGATCAGCACGATCAATGGTGCCAGATCCAAACCACCCATCGGCGGGATCACATTGCGCACGCGGCTATAGACTGGCTCTAGAATCCGGTTCAGCCCGTCCCAGATTTGCGCAACCAAAGGCTGGCGCAGGTTCAGCACCTGAAAATTGATCAACCAAGACATGATGACATGGGCGATGACGATGAACCAAACGATGTTCAAAAGCAGCATCAGGATTTGGAACAGTGACGTCATGGAATATCCCCTTGGTTTGACGCAAGACAGTTAAGCGCCCCGTCCACAAAGGGCAAGAGTGCCGCGACGTATATGCTTGACCGCGCAGCGCTTCCGCCGCAGATCGGCACCGTCACGACAAAGGAAAGCCCCATGTTCCCGATCATCCGCATGGCCAAAGACGTCATCGTCGCCGCGCGGCAGGCGCCGCTGGAAAACCTGACCGACACCCATGTCAGCCACCACATCTGCTGGCCGCATGACCTCGATATCTGGATGGAGCTGAACAACGGGCGGGCGCTGTCGCTGTATGATCTGGGCCGCACCGCCATGGCGCAGCGTGCCGGGTTGATTACGCTGCTTCGCCAAAACAAATGGGCAATCACAATCGCAGGCTCCAGCACCCGGTTCCGCCGCCGCATCCGCATGTTTGAGAAGTTCGAGATGCGCAGCCGAACTCTGTGCTGGGATGACAAGTTCATCTATCTGGAACAATCCATGTGGAAGAAGAACGGCGAATGCGCGAGCCATGTGCTCTACCGCTCTGCCGTGACCGATCGTAACGGGTTGATCCCGCCGGAAAAGGTGCTGCGCGCCATGGGGCGGCAGCAACCTTCGCCCGAGGTGCCCGGCTGGGTGGCCGAATGGATCCGTGCCGACAGCCACCGCCCGTGGCCGCCGATGCAAGACGGCGCGCCCGTGCCCGAAGCTGCACCGCACCTTTCCGCCTGACCCGACCGGCAGCCCAACGTTTCAACCCCGCCACGACTGGCGCTTGCGCCTTGCGCCGCGCCCTGCTCTAACTTGGAAAAGAGCAGGCCGCGAAGGGGCGCAACATGGCACAGACAGGCGGGCGCAAGCGCATCTGGGGATGGTACTTTTTCGACTGGGCCAGCCAGCCTTACAACACCCTGCTGCTGACCTTTATCTTTGGCCCCTATTTCGCCCAAACCGCGACCAACGCGCTGGTCGACGGCGGGATGGAGCTTTCCGCCGCGAAAGCCCAAGCGCAGGCCTATTGGGGCTATGGTCTGGCGCTGGCCGGGATCGCGATTGCCATACTGGCGCCGATCTTGGGCGCGGTGGCAGATTCCTCGGGCCGTCGGATGCCATGGATCTGGCTGTTTTCGGCGATGTATGTGATCGGCGCAGCCGCCCTGTGGTGGACAGCCCCGGCGGATTTCTCTCTGCTTTGGGCATTGTTCTTTTTCGGCATCGGCTTGGTCGGGATGGAATTCGCCACGATCTTTACCAATGCCTATCTGCCCGAGTTGCACCCCGACCCGGGTGAACGCGGGCGCATCTCTGGCGATGGCTGGGCCTTTGGCTATGCGGGCGGGGTGCTGGCGCTGATCGCGATGATCGCCCTGTTACAAAGTGGCGCGAACGGGCGCACCATGGCGGGGCTGACGCCGCTGTTCGGGCTGGACCCGGCGACCAAGGCCGACACCCGCATTGTCGGGCCGCTTGCGGCGATCTGGTACGCCGTTTTCATGATCCCCTTCTTCCTCTATGTGCGCGACACGCCGAAACCCGGAGCGCAACGCTACCGCGTGGGTGCGGGTCTGTCGGATCTGGCGCGCACCCTACGGGGCCTGCCAAAGCATCCCTCGCTGCTGGCCTATCTCGGCTCTTCGATGTTCTACCGTGACGCGCTGAATGGCATGTATACCTTCGGCGGGGTCTATGCGCTTGGCGTGCTGGATTGGTCGATTCAAGAGATCGGCATCTTTGGCATCCTTGCCGCTATCTCGGGCGCGGTGTTCTGCGTGCTGGGCGGGCGGATCGACCGGCGCATCGGGCCGATGCCGGTGATCGTGGCCTGCTGCATCATCCTTGTGGCGACTGCCTGTTTGATCATCTCGTTGGGGCCGAATTCTGTCATGGGCGTTTCTTTGCCTGAGGGGTCTGCCCTGCCGGATATCCTCTTCTACGTCGCTGGTGCCTCTATCGGGGCGGCGGGCGGTGCGCTACAGGCATCCTCGCGTAACATGCTGACACGACAAGGAAACCCCGAGCGTATGACCGAGGCTTTTGGCCTTTACGCGCTGTCGGGCAAGGCGACCTCGTTCCTCGCCCCGGCGCTGATTGCCTTGGCCAGTGACCTCACCGGCAGCCAACGGCTGGGCATCACCCCCGTCGTGGGGCTTTTCATCGTCGGTTTGATCCTGTTAGCGTGGGTCAAACCCAAGGGAGATTTCGCCACATGACGCTGCTTCGCACCCTGACCTCCGTGGCACTGGCCTTTGCGCTGGCGTCTTGCGGGGGCGACCGGACCGAAACCGACATCAGCGGTGAGAAAGTCGCCCTGCCGACCATCGGTTCTTCGGGCGGCGCATTAAGCACGGTCGCCGCCAAGCGGCTCTTTGGCGCCAAAAGCTTTGCCTCCACGCAATCCTCGGCGGCTTTCGGCAGCTACTCCAAAGGGTGCCTCGCCGGGGCCGAGCAATTGCCCGAGACGGGTCCGACTTGGCAGGCCATGCGCCTGTCGCGCAACCGCAACTGGGCCCATCCTGAGATGGTCGACATGGTCAAAAAACTCAGCCGCAAGGCCGCGCAGCAGCCGGGCTGGGAAGGCATCTATGTGGGCGATATGAGCCAGCCGCGCGGGGGCCGATGCTGACCGGTCACGCCAGCCACCAGATCGGGCTGGATGCCGATATCTGGATGCTGCCGCCCAAATCCCTCAACCTCAGCCGGGCGCAGCGCGAGAACATCTCGTCGATCTCCATGCGCCGGGCGAGTGGGGCCTATGTCAATTCCTCTTGGACGCCCGCGCATCACGAGGTGGTCAAGGCCGCGGCCCAAGACCCCCGCACCGCCCGCATCTTCGTCTTCCCCGGCGCGAAGGTACAGATGTGTGCCGATGAAAAGGGCGACCGCAGCTATCTGCGCAAAATCCGGCCTTGGTACGGGCATCACTATCATTTCCACGTCCGCATCGCCTGCCCAACAGGCGCGCGCGGCTGTGTGGATCAGGCCCCGCCCCCGCCGGGTGACGGCTGCGCCGATGCGCGGCAGTGGCAGGCCAATATCCTGAACCCACCAAAACCGGATCCGACGGCCCCCAAAACGAAACCCAAGCCCAAGCGCGACATCCTGCTTGCGGACCTGCCTGCCCAATGCAACGCCGTTTTGAACGCAAACTGATCCGCGCCTGTCTCCCGTTCTTCCTGCTCATTGCCTGCGTGGCCCCCGCCGCGCAGACAGAGCCGGTGGTGCAGGTCGACAGCGTGCTGACATGGCGCCACCCGGCCCCGTGGTTCGGCGGCTTTTCGGGGGTCGAGGTCAACGCCGATGGCACCCGCCTGACGGCGGTCTCGGACCGGGGCCGCGTCGTGCAGGCGCGCATGGTCCGCGAAGCGGGCCGTCTGGTGGCGCTTGAGCTTGAGGAAAACGCCCCGCTCAAAGGAGCCGATGGCAAAGCCCTGCGCGGCCAGATGCGCGATGCCGAAGCGCTGGCGCTTGACGACACTGGGCAACTCTACATCTCGTTCGAACACGATCACCACGTCGCTCGGCTTGCGCCTGAAAGCGGTGTCACCACCCCTCTGCCCAGACATGACGACTTCGCTGGCTTCGCGCCGAACGCGGGGATGGAGACATTGGCCGCCCATCCCGATGGACGGCTCTTTGCGGCCCCCGAAGGCGGCGGCCCCACATCGGGCCCCATCCCGCTTTATGCCTTTGATGGCACCGCATGGACAATCGCCGCGAAGATCCCGCGCCAAGGGCCGTTCTTGCCGGTAGACGCGGACTTTGCCGAGGATGGCACGCTCTATCTGCTAGAGCGGACGATCACGCCATTGGGCTTTCGCAGCCGCATCCGCAGTTTTGACCTGACCGCGCCGGGACTTGGGGAGGTAACATTGCTGACCTCCGGCCCCGGTCAATATGATAACCTCGAAGCGCTCAGCACATGGCAGGACGCGGCGGGGCGAACCCGGCTGACTCTGCTGTCGGACGACAACTTCTTCGTCATGCAGCGCAACGAGGTCGTCGAGCTGATCCTTGCCAAACCGGGTGTTGAGGGCTAAAGACCGTTCCGTCTGCGATCCCCGCAGGCCAAGTCGCCGCACCCTTGCACAAAACGGTCCACATATGACACGCACCTATCTCCCCGGCATTCTTGCCATGGCCGCCATCGTCGTGGCCTCGAATATCCTTGTTCAGTTCCTCTTTGGCCAATGGCTGACCTGGGGCGCTTTCACCTATCCGCTGGCGTTCCTCGTCACCGATGTGATGAACCGCCTTTACGGTGCCTCTGCCGCGCGCCGGGTCGTGTTGGTGGGGTTTGTCGTCGGGTTGATCTGCTCGCTCATTGGGACACAGATCATGGGCGAATTCGGTCCGCTGGTGACGGTCCGCATCGCGATCGCCTCGGGCTCGGCCTTCCTCGTGGCGCAGCTGTTGGACGTGACGATCTTTAACCGTTTTCGCGATGGCGCATGGTGGCGCGCGCCTTTGATCAGCACGCTGATCAGCAGCGCGATCGACACGGCGCTGTTTTTCTCCATCGCGTTCTCGGCCAGCCTGTCGTTCATCCACCCCGCGACCGATGTCGCTTGGGCGACCGAGGCTTTGCCGCTGTTGGGCGCAGGCCCCGTTGCGCCGCTTTGGGTCTCGCTCGCCGTGGCGGATTGGTCGGTGAAACTGGCCATCGCACTGGTTGCGCTGATCCCCTTCCGGCTGCTGACCGCACGGCTGACCGCCCGCGCTTGATACCGGCGCAAGGGGCCCGCCCCTTGCCGCCGCACCGTCCAAAAAACGCTTTGCGAATTTCAAAACCTGTGCAACGCTCAGGGTGAGTTCAACAAATGTAAAGGAGGTGATCCAGTGTCAAGAAAGGTATTGGAGCGAGGTGTCGGAACAGCCAGCGGGGTTTCTTGCTAGGGCAGCCCCTGGCAGTGCAACCACCTGGTGGACATCGGTCTAACCGATCCCCCTCCTGAAACCATTCGATTGGGCCGTTCCGCAAGGAGCGGCCCATTTCGCATTCCCCCTTCACCCTCACGGCGCAGACTGGCATGTTACCGGGCAAGGAGAGCCCATGCTGCACATCAACGATGACATCGCCATTCACGACTGGGAGCTGACCGAAAGCTTCATGCGCGCCTCCGGCCCCGGCGGGCAGAATGTGAACAAGGTCTCCTCGGCGGTGGAATTGCGGTTCGAGGCCGCCACCTCGCCATCGCTGCCGCAGCCCGTCAAAAACCGCCTGCGCCGTTTGGCCGGGCGGCGCTGGACCACCGAAGGCGCGCTGGTGTTGCAATGTGACGAAACCCGCAGTCAGGCCCGCAACCGCGAGTTGGTCCGCGAGCGGCTGGCCGAGTTGATCCGCACCGCCCTGACCCCGCCCAAACGCCGCATCGCGACCCGCCCGACGCTTGGCTCAAAGAAACGCCGCCTCAAGGCCAAGAAGGTGCGTGGCGAGGTTAAGGCAATGCGCGGCAAGGTTGACCCAAATACCTGAGCCTTAGCCTCGGCGCAGCAGATAAATATCCATGATCCAGCCATGCGCCGCCCGAGCGGCGGCACGGGTGGCGATGATGTCTTCGGCAATCTCGGCGAGTGGGCCGTGTCGGATGATCTCTTCGGCCATGCCGACATAGGCCCCCACCAGATCGTTACGCCCGCAGGCTCCAACGTCTGAAAAGCGCAGTCGCCATCCAGCATGATGACCAGCGTATCGACCCCTTCGGGCCAGCCGTGATCGCGCAACTGCCGCCCGGTTGTGACCAAGAAGGGCGCGCCGATTTCATTGAGCGGGATCGCATGAGACGCGGTCAGCCCTTGTAGGGAGGTGATGCCGGGGATCACGGTCATGCGCGGTGCAGGATCCAGCCGCGCGGCGATGCGCAGGGTGCTGTCATAGAGCGACGGATCGCCCCAGACCAGCAGCGCCACCCGCCGCGCCGTTGGATGCTGCGCCATTGCCGCGCGCCAGGCATCCGCGATCGCGTCATGCCACTGGTCGACGCGGGCGCGATACTCCTCAATCGCGGGGTCACGCACGGGTAGGTCGAAGCCGACGATCTGCACCGCCTCATTGGTCAGCACCTCGTCGCAGATGCTGCGCCGGAGACCTGCCAAATCGCCCTTGCCCGCGCCCTTTTGCGGGATCAGGATCAGGTCTTGCGCGTTCATCGCCCGGATCGCTTGCAGCGTCAGATGCTCAGGGTTGCCGGTGCCGATGCCGATCAATGTCAGTTCCAGATCAGTCATCCCGGTATCCTCGCGATCGCCTTCAAACGCAGCCCACCGAGCACCCGCGCATCGGGGAATGTGCCATCAGAAGAGGCGGCATAGAGCGTCACGAAGCGGCGCAGATCATCCATGTCGGCTTCCGTGATCTCTCCGAACAGATAGGCCACCTTGCCCGGCGCGCGAAAGGCAACCGTCTGCGCCCGTGTGCAGCCTGACATACAGTCGATGCCCTCGACCGCCACGTCAGACAATCCGGCGCGGACCACGTCCAGAAAGCCGCCATCGTCGGTGCAAGAGGTGCAAACGAAGACTTTCACACTTCGAACTCGGCCAAAGGCCCGTAAAAGATCAGCGCGGGCGTGGTGCTGCTGGCGCTCTCCAGATGGCGCGCCAGAGTTTCGATGGTAAAGCGCTGCACCTTCTCCGCCGGAGTCGAAACCGCCTCGGCCAGCAGCGCGGGCGTGGTGCCGGGCAACCCGTGTTCGATCAGCCGCGCGGCAAGCCCGGCAAAGGTGCGTTTGCCCATATAGACCACGGTGGTCGCCATCGGATCGGCCAAGGCGGCCATGTTCACATCACTCGGCAGTTCGCCAGTCACATCTGCGCCGGTAATGAATTGCACCCGCCGCGCCGTCATGCGGCGGGTCAGCGGGATGCCTGCGGTCGCGGCGGCGGCGGAGGCGGCGGTCACGCCCGGCACGATCTCGAAAGGGATATCCGCTGCCCGCAGCGCGATGATCTCTTCCTCCAGCCGCCCGAACATGCCGCTGTCACCGGATTTCAACCGCACGACATTCAGCCCGGCCTGAGCGTGATCGACCAGCACCCGGCTCACATGATCTTGCTTGGGCGAGGCGCGCCCGGCCCGTTTGCCCACGCCAATGAGGTCGGCATCGGCCCGCGCGTGCTCCAAGATCGGCCCCGCGCTCAGGTCATCGAACAGCACCACATCAGCCGCCTGCAACCGCGCCACGGCTTTGACGGTCAGCAGTTCCGGATCACCGGGGCCGGAGGAGACAAAGGAAACGAAGCCCCCATCACAGCGCCGCAATCATGTGAAAGAACGTCCCCGTGGCACGCCCGCCGCCCGCGAACTCACGCACCGAACCAGTCTCGGGCACCTCAAGGTCATTGGCGTCGGTGATGCGGGCCAGCGGCGCGTCGGGCTCGGCAAGGATCGTGGCATAGTGGAACTCATGGCCCCGCAATTCGGCCCGCGCGGAATGGCCGGGGATCGGCGCGTTTAGATCGGCCTGACGGTAACCCAGATGCATCTTGCGCTTGGCAAAGGATGTCTCCAGCCCCAGAAGCCCCGCCATCTCGTGACGCGTGCCTTCTTTGTCGATGATGCCTGCGCCCATCGCCATATAGCCCCCGCATTCTCCATGCACGGGACGCGTCTCGGCGAAGTCGCGCAGCCCCTTGCGGAAATGTACAGCGGCGGCAAGCTTGCCTGCATGAAGCTCAGGATAGCCGCCGGGTAGCCAGCAGCAATCGGCGCTGTCGTCGGGGGCCTCATCGGCCAGCGGGGAGAAGGGCAAAACCTCCGCCCCCGCCGCCCGCCATCCCGCCAGCAAATGTGGATAGACAAAGGCAAAAGCGTTGTCCTGCGCCAGCGCAATGCGCTGTCCGGGCGGGGTGATCTTTGTGGGCGCAGGCGGGTTCTGCAAGGTGCCCCGCGCGGCGGCCCGAAGCGCGGGGATATCGACATGCGCGGCAACGAAAGCTGCCGCCTGCCCCAACAGATCGGGCAAGTTCTCCTGCTCTCCGGCCTGCACCAACCCAAGGTGACGCTCTGGCATTTCGATCTCGACCCGGCGTGGGAGCGCGCCGAAAACCTCAATGCCCACAGCCTCCATCCCCGCGCGGACCAAGGTTTCATGCCGGGGGAGGCGACGCGGTTCAGCACCACGCCTGCCAGTTTCACATCGGGCCGCATCTCGCGAAAGCCAAGCGCCGTGGCCGCCACCGATTGCGCCGCGCCCGACACATCCAGCACCAGCACCACCGGCCAGCCCATCAGCGCCGCGACATCGGCGCTGGCGCCATTGCCACAGGCGCCCGGCTTGGCCACACCGTCAAACAGCCCCATCGACCCTTCGCCAAGGATCAATTCAGCCCCATCGGCATTGCCGACCAGCCCTTCGATCCGCGCGCGGTCCATCGACCAACTATCAAGGTTGAACGACGCCCGCCCCGACGCCGCCGTGTGAAAGGCCGGATCGATGTAGTCCGGTCCGCTTTTGAACGGCTGCACCGCGACACCTTCGGCACGCAGCGCGGCCAGCAGGCCCAGCATCAGGGTCGTCTTGCCCGTGCCGGAAGCGGGGGCGGAAATCAGCAGGCCGGGGGGATCATGAAGAGGTCTCCGGGAAACGCGGCTCGGCGCCGACGGGGCGGAAGCGACGGTCATAGTCAGCGGCGTAAAGGCGGCTCTCGCCGAAATCCTCAGCGCCGAGAGCGCGGCCCACGAGGATCAGCGCCGTGCGGGCCATTTCTTCGCCGACCTCGGTGCGCAGGGTTGAAAGCGTCGCTTTGACGATGCGCTGATCGGGCCAGCTTGCGCGCCAGACCACGGCAACAGGGCAGTCGGCGCCGTAATGCGGCGTCAGGTCTTCGACGACTTTATCCAGCACATGGACCGACAGATGGATGGCCAGCGTCGCCCCGGTGCGGGCGAAATTGGCGAGTGTCTCCCCTTCCGGCATCGCGGTGGCGCGGCCCGAGGTGCGGGTGAGGATGACCGATTGCGCCACGCCCGGCAGGGTCAATTCGGCCCCCAACTCAGCCGCCGCAGCGGCAAAGGACGGCACCCCCGGCGTGACATCATAGGCGATGCCCATCTCGCGCAAGCGGCGCAGCTGTTCGCCCATCGCCGACCAGACCGACAGATCGCCAGAATGCAGCCGCGCCACGTCATGCCCTGCGGCAGCGGCGGCTGCAATTTCTTCCATGATGTCGTCCAGCGACAGACGCGCCGTGTTGACGATCCGCGCGCCCTCGGGGCAATGGCTCAGCAGTGCTTCGGGCACCAGCGATCCGGCATAGAGGCAGACCGGGCAGGCCGCGATCAGGTCGCGCCCGCGCAGGGTGATAAGGTCCGCCGCCCCCGGGCCCGCTCCGATGAAATGTACAGTCACGGTGTTTTTCCTTTCGTCTCGGCAATCGCCGCAGTTGCCATGGCATCGCCCGAAACGACGCGCTCGGCAACCAATACGGCCCCCGGCCCGGCAGCGGCCAGAGCGGCGGCTTCCGAGAGTGATCCGGTGCCAAAGCGGTCTTCGATCCGGGCCGATTGTGTAGGTGTGATCATACGGCCCAAATCCTCGGTGGTGATGCCCAGCCCCGGCACGCCGAGTTCTTGGGCAAAGTCGCGAAACACGGTCGCGCGGGCCTTTGCCGCTTCGGTCACCAGCGCGTCGATCTTGAGGCCCTCGGGGTTTGCCCGTGCCAGCGCATCGCGCAATGACGCCACGCTTGCCGCGCCCCGAAATCCGATCCCGGCCATCCTCATAGTGTCACGCTCCATTGTACCACGGGCCGCAGCGGCTGCCAGCCGCGCATCCGGCCCAAAGGTGCCGCCTGCGCCAGTTCGATCCGCAAAAGACTGCCCCCATGCGCCGCGTGAAGCTGCGCCAAAAGCGCCTCGGTTTCCAGCGTCACCCCATTGGCGACCAGCCGCGTGCCCGCTGGTAACGCAGGCAGCAGGGCATCGTAAAGCGCCGCGTTGCCACCGCCGCCGACGAAGACAACGTCAGGCACAGGATGTCCCGCCCAGACCTCCGGTGCGCGGCCATGGGCGACCTGCATCCGAGCGGGCAGGCCGAAATCTGCGATGTTGCGGGTGATATTCTCCACCCGCGCGGCGTGTTGTTCAAAGGCGATGGCGTGACCGCCCGCAAGACAGAACTCGACCGAGACCGAGCCGCTGCCCGCGCCGATGTCCCACAGCAGGTCTAAGGGCCGGGGGCGAGGGCCGAAAGCGTCAACGCCCGCACTGGCGCTTTGGTGATTTGGCCATCGCTCGCAAAGCAATCATCCGGCAGGCCGGGGGTGCGGGGCAAGCCGATGCCTTCGGGTAGGTCCACGCCAACAGCCACGGGGGCTTGCACATCCGTCAGATCAAACCCATCGGCCTGCACCGCGCGCAGCCGCGCATCGGGGCCGCCAAGCCGTTCGGCCACATGCATTTGCGCCGTACCTGCGCCCTGTTCGCAGAGAAACTCCGCCAGTGCTGCAGGCGCGTCCCCATCACGTAGCAAGCAGATCATCCGCCCCTTGGGACGCAACACACCGCGCAATTGCGCCAGCGGTGCCGCGTGTAGCCCGTGGCACGAGACTTCCTCAAGCCGCCAGCCAAGCGCATTGGCCACCAGCGAGAAGGTCGAGGGCGCGGGCAGGCTGCGCCATTCGCTCGGGTCCAGCGCACCGACGATGCTGCCGCCCGCGCCAAACCAAAAGGGATCGCCCGAGACCAGCATCACCACCCGCCTGCCCCGCTCGGCCAGCACCGGCTCGACAGAGAAAGGCACCGGCCAAGCGCGCCCGCGCATGCCCACAGCCGCCCGTTCCAAGTGACGCGGCCCGCCAAAGATCACCTCGGCCCCAGCCAGCGCCGCGCGGCTTGCCGGGGGCAAGGCATCCGCGCTATCGTCGGGCATTCCGATGATGCTGAGCCAAGGGTCACCCATTATGCGCGTCCTTCTTTTGGGTGGCACCACCGAAGCCAGCGCCCTTGCTCGCGCCTTGGTCAAAGCCGATATCGACGCGGTGTTTTCCTATGCCGGACGCACCGACAGTCCGGTGGCCCAGCCCCTGCCCACCCGCGTCGGCGGGTTTGGCGGCGTGGCCGGGCTGGTGGCCTACCTCAAGGCCGAGGCGATCACACACGTCGTCGACGCCACCCATCCCTTTGCCGCAGGGATGAGCAACAATGCCTTTGTCGCCTGCGCCCGACAAGACCTGCCGCTGGTGCGGTTCGAGCGCCCCCGTGGGAGCCGCAGGAGGGCGACGATTGGACCTTTGTACCCGATATCACCGATCTGCCCGCCGCCCTGCCCGACAGCCCGGCGCGGGTGTTTCTGGCCATCGGCAAGCAGCAACTGGCGCTTTTTGCCGCGAAACCGCAGCACCGCTACCTGCTGCGCCTCGTCGATCCGCCGCAAGATCCGCTGCCGCTGCCACGGGCGACGGTCGTGCTGGCCCGCGGGCCGTTCGACGTGGCGGGGGATACCGCATTGATGCAGACCCATGCGATCACCCATTTGGTCGCCAAGAACGCCGGTGGCTCCGGCGCGCGGGCCAAGCTGGATGCCGCCCGCGCGCTTGGCCTGCCGGTGATTTTGGCCGACCGGCCCGTCCTGCCGGGCGAGGTGGCCGCCAATGATGTGACCGAGGTGATGCATTGGCTACATCATACCGCGCTGCGCGGCGTATAGACATAGCGCCCAACCCGGCGCGTCGCTGAATTGCCGACGATTACCACGGTGCGCATATCCGCCATTTCCGGTGTGGCCTCGCCCAATGTGACGGTGTTGAACGCCTCGTCGGGTGTGGTAACGGCGCGAGCAAAGGTGATCAGCCGATCCGGCCCGCATTCGGCGCGCAGAATGTCCAGCGCTTCGGCAAACTGATGGGGCCGCGACTTGCTGCGTGGGTTGTAGAAGGCCATGGCGAAATCCGCCCGCGCGGCCATCCGCAGACGGTGCTCGACCATCGTCCAAGGCTTAAGATTATCACTGAGGTTGATCGCACAGAAATCATGACCCAAGGGCGCACCGAGCCGCGCTGCCGCCGCCAGCATCGCCGTGATACCGGGCAGCACTCGAATGTCGACGCTCTCGAACGCCGGGTCACGCTCCACCGCCTCGAACACCGCCGAGGCCATGGCAAAGACGCCCGGATCGCCGGAAGACACTACCACTACCCGCGCACCAGCCTGTGCCAATTGCAGCGCATGGGTCGCGCGGTCCAACTCCACGCGGTTGTCTGTGGGATGCAGCGTCAGCCCTTCGCGCGGGGCGACGCGGGCAACATAAGGGATATAGCCAATGACATCGGTGGCCTGCGCCAGCGCCTCGGTCACCTCGGGCGTGACCAGTGCCGCGTCACCGGGGCCAAGCCCCGCGATAAAAAGAGTGCCGCTCATGTGTCTGCCTCCGGTCTGCGGCCCTGACCGTGGACCAAGACGATTGCGAAATAGGGGCAGTCGTCATCGGCCACTTCGGCAAGTTTCGCCACCCGCTGATCGGGCATGGTGCCACGCTCCACCAGCCATGCGTCGTCCAGCTTGCCCGCCGCCGCCAGTGCACGGCGCACAGTTGGCAGGTTGCGGCCCGTCTTCATCACCACCAGCGCATCAGCGCGTTTCATATGCTCGGTTAGTTCGGCCTCGGGCAATGTGCCCATCAGCACGGTCATCACGTCATCGCCCCAAGTGAAGGGCGTATCCAGCGCGTTCCAGCAGCCCACCATACCGGGGATCGCGGGCAGCACCTCGACCTCGGCGCGGCCCTGAAGCCGGGTGTGCAGGTGCATGAAGGAGCCGTAGAAGAAAGGGTCGCCCTCACACAGCACAACCACCTCGTGATCCTGCGCCAGTGCTTCGAGCCGGTCGGCCCATTCCTCGTAAAAGGTGACCATCTGGGCGCGATACTCGGGCGATCGAACCGCAGCTCCGTGGTCACGGGATATTCCATCGCATATTCCACTACGTCGTCGCGAAGCATCCCTTCGACGATCCGGCGCGCCTGGCCCGCGCGGCCTTTCTTGCGGAAATACGCCAAATGCCGCGCGCCGCGAATGGCGCGGTCGGATTTCACGCTCATCAGTTCCGGGTCGCCGGGGCCGAGGCCCGCGCAGATAACCTTGCCCATCTTCATTCCACCCTGCTTGCCAGCGCGTTCACCGCCGCCACGGTGATCGCCGAGCCGCCCAAACGCCCCTGCACGATCATCGAAGGCACTGGCAAATCTTGCATCAACGCATCTTTCGATTCCGCCGCGCCGATGAAGCCCACCGGGCAGCCGATGATCGCCGCCGGGCGCGGGCAGTCGGGGTCTTCGAGCATGTTGAGCAGGTGAAACAGCGCCGTCGGCGCATTGCCGATGGCCACCACCGCGCCTTTCAGATGCGGCCGCCACAGTTCCAGCGCGGCGGCGGAGCGGGTGTTGCTCATCTCGGCGGCCAAATCCGGCACTGAGGGGTCGCGCAGGGTGCAGATCACCTCATTCTCGCGCGGCAGGCGTTTGCGGGTGATGCCTTCGCTGACCATGTAGGCGTCGCAGAGGATCGGCGCGCCGTCCTCCAGCGCCGCCCGCGCGGCCACGGCCATGCCTTCGGAAAAGCGGATGTGTTCCTCCAGCCCGACCATGCCCGCGGCGTGGATCATGCGCACGGCGACGATCTCTTCTTCGGGGGTGAAACGCGCTAGCGCCGCCTCGGCACGGATGGTGGCAAAGGACTGGCGGTAAATCTCGGCACCGTCGGTGATATAGCTATGGGGCATCGGCGGACTTTCTAAGGTAAGAGGCGATGGCGGCGGGGGACAGCCCGCGCAGGTCAGGTGGGGCATCGGCGCGACCCTCTTGGATGAGGTCATAGCGCGCTGGCGCGGTGGCGGTCAGGGTGATGTCTGTGGCACGCGGCGCGGCGCAGCCCTTGGCGCAGCCCGAGACATGCAGGCGTTGCCCCTTTGGCACCACGGCAGCAAGGCGCCGCGCCAGCCCGCGCGTCTCGCCCCGGCCCTGTGCGCAACCGGGCGCGCCGATACAGGCGACAACGCGCAAGAGCGGGTCGGCGGCATCGGTGATAAGGCTAGGCAAGTCGGGGAGTTCGGTGGCACCTTCGATCAGCACCATCCGCCACGGGGTCAGGCGCAAAGGGCCGAGGTCGGCAAGGGCGGTGAGCGTTTCCGCGTCCATCTGACCAAAAGCGCAGGCGACCAGCGCCCCCGCCGGATAAAGGCCGAGCGTCGGAGTGCTGAGGGCGCTTTGGCGGGGATGGTCGAAACCGGGAGGTAAGGTCGCCCCCGCCTCTAATGCGTGGGCGGCACGGGTGGCACCCTGCGCGCGAACCCATGCGGCCAAAGCGATGGCCTCGGTCACGGCGGTATCGCGGGAGATGGGCTTTCCCATCTCCGCCCCCTCAGCGCAGAGCAAAAGCCGCCCGTCCGCCGCCCGCTCAAATCGAATGTCGGCGGGGTCTGCCTGCAACACCGGCTGCGCCCCGGCATCGACCGCATAGCCGAATTTGCTGGAGACAGCGGGCAGCGCGTGGCTCTGCGCAGCGACGGTCAACTGCTGGGTCAGATGATCCGTATCATCGCCCGCTTGCCAGAAGGGCATCACCATGAGGTTGCGCCGCCGTTCAGCCCCCTCATTCACATCAATCAATGCTAGCGCACGAAGCGCGTCGATCAGCCCCTCACGCCGCTCGGGATCAATCCCGCGCAGTTGCAGATTGCCCCGGTTCGACAGGTCGAGCATCCCGTTGCCATACCGCAGCGCCAGTTCTGCGACGCCACGTGCTTGGGCTGGGGTCAACCGCCCCTGCGGCACCCGGAGGCGGACCACCAGCCCATCGCCCGACAGCATTGGCCGCAGCGCGCCGGGGCACCAGCCCTTGATGACGGGAACCGTGCTCACTCCACCCCGTCCAAGGTGGCCGAGATCGAATTGCGGCGGGTCATCCAAAGCCCTGCGTCTCGAAGGGCTGCGAAACGGTCGCGCATGGCCTGCAAAGCGGCGGGGTTCTCGGCCTCCAGAAAGGCCACCAGATCGTCGCGGCCCAGCGTGGCATCGAAATAAAGGTCAAAGAGATGCGCAGGCACCTCGCGCGTCAGATGCGCAAAGGCGGCGAGGTTGTCGAGCGTCGCCGCCACCTCTGCCGCGCCGCGAAAACCGTGGCGCATCATGCCGCTGGCCCAGCCGGGGTTGGCGGCACGGGCGCGCACGACGCGGGCGATTTCTTCGGGCATCGACCGCGCGCGGGGGCTGCCTGCGCGGGTGTGGTCAAGGTGGTACATCGCGGGCTTCTGCGCACCCAGATGCGCCATCGCGGCGGCAAAACCGCCTTCGTGGCTGGCATAGTCCGACGCGAGCAGGATATCGCTTTCGGCCAAGTCCTGCACATGGGCAAAGCCATCGGCGCGGTGCAACTGCGCCTCCAGCGCGGCGCGGTCCTGATGCGCTTCGCCTTGGGCGTTGATCGCCCATTCGGAGCCGCTCAGCCACGCCTCCCCCGCCGCGGCGCGACCTGCGTCCGAGTAGTCTTGCAGAGCCGCTTCCATGTTCACGCCGTAAAGGCCGGGCTTGGGGCCAAAGACGCGCGGCGTGCGGGTGAGGTAGGGGTTCATATCGGGCGCTTCTTCGCGTTCGGCCAGTGCTGCCGCGCCTGCCTCGAAGACCTGTCCCAGCCCCGGAAACACATCCCGGAACAGGCCCGAGATGCGCAATGTCACGTCAATGCGCGGACGGTCCAGCAAGGTCAGCGGCAGTACCTCAAAGCCCGACACCCGCTCACTGCCGTCATCCCATTTTGGCGCAAGCCCCGCGAGATGCATGGCCATAGCGACTTCTTCGCCCGCCGTGCGCATGGTGGCGGAGCCCCAAAGGTCAATCACCAACCCGCGCGGCCAGTCGCCGTTGTCCTGCAAATGCCGCCTGAGCAGTTCCTCGGCCAGTTTCACCCCCTGCGCATGGGCGGCCCGGCTGGGTACGCCGCGCGGATCGACGGCATAGAGGTTGCGCCCCGTGGGCAGCACATCCGACCGCCCGCGATAGGGCGAACCCGATGGGCCAGAGGTGACGCGCCGCCCCGCAAGCGCGGTCAACAGCCCATCCCATTCGCCCTCTCCCGCGCCAAAGATGTGGAGGCCATCGCCGTATTGGCTCTCCTTGATGTCGCAGACGAAACGGTCAATGCGGGTCAGCGCCTCGGCGGCGGAACTGGCGGCATCAAGGCCAAGGTCATCTTCGACCCCCGCCGCCTGCGCCTCGGCGCGGATCGTGTCGACCAGACGGTCGCGGCGCGCGGGGTCGAGCCCATCGGCGGTAGAATATTCATCCAGCAGCCGTTCCAGCCGCAACAACCCCTCGGGCGTTTCGCTGTCTTTCAGCGGCGGGGGCAGATGGCCCAGCGTCACCGCCCCGATGCGCCGCTTGGCCTGTGCCGCTTCGCCGGGATCGTTGACGATAAACGGATAGATCACCGGCATATCACCGGTCAGCGCCTCGGGCCAACAATCGTTTGACAGGGCCACTGCCTTGCCCGGCAGCCATTCCAGCGTGCCATGCGCGCCGATGTGCACCAACGCGTGGCGCCCCTGTGCGCGCAGCCAGAGGTAGAAGGCCACATAGGAATGACGCGGGGTGCGAGCGAGGTCGTGATAGCTGTCTTCGCGGTCTTGCAGATCGCCGCGTTCCGGTTGCAGCGCGACCAGCGCGTTGCCGCAGGTTTGCGCGGCAAAGTGGAACGCGCCATCTTGAACCAGCGGATCATCCTCAACCGCGCCCCATGCGTCGCGAAGGTCATCGCGCAGCGTCTGTGGCAGGCTGGCCAAGGCGGCGTGGTAGTCGGCAAGCGGCCACGAAATGCGCTGTTCGGTCAGGCTCCGGCCAAAACCGATCTGCGGCGTGACGCTATAGCCCTCGCCCGCCAGACGCATCAGCATGTCTTCGACACTGGCCAGCGCATCAAGCCCGACCGCGTGGGCAAGTTGATCGTCCCGCCCCGGATAGGTCGAGAGCACCAGTGCCAGTTTGCGCGCGTCCGCAGGGGTCTGCGCCAGACGATGCCAGCCCAGCACACGCGCCACGACGGCGGCGATGCGGGCATCTTCGGCGCGGTGGGCAAAGCGGGAATATTGCAGATCGGGGTCGCGTTTTTCGGGGCTTTTGAAACTGACGACGCCGGTGAAAATACGGCCATCCACCTCGGGCAGGACCACATGCATGGCCAGATCGGCGGGCGAAAGGCCGCGCTCGCTCTCGTCCCAATCACGCCGCCGCGCGGTTGAAAGTGCCACTTGGAACACCGGGCAGCCCGGCACGTCGAGCGGGGAGCTGCCGTCATCCCCACGGCCCGAAAAAGCGGTGGCGTTGATGATTGAAACCGGCTCCATCGCGGCCAATGCATCGTCCAAAAAGCTCCGCGCGGGATCGGATTTCAGCGAGGGGACAAACAGCCCGATGGCATTCAGCCCCGCGGCACGCAAGGCGCGGATCAGTGCATCGACGGGCGCGGTATCGGCAGCCAGAAGGTAGCTGCGGTAAAATGTGACAGCGACAGTATCGCCCGCCGCATCGGCAAAAGGCACGACGCCTTGATCAGGGTCGTAATAACCGCAGTCGGGCACCGTTTTCGTGCCCATCACCGGCCCGGCATAGAACCCCGCCGCCAGCGCCATCTGCGCAAGTGCGGCCTGCGCCGCCACTGGCCCGCCCGCGTCACATAGATGCGCAAGACGGCGCAGGGTAGAGACAGGCAGCGTTGAATGCGCGTCCAGCCCCGGGTCCTCGCGCCCATCAGCGGGCAACACGGCCAAAGCGATGTCATTCCGGCGGGCGAAGTCTTGGACCTGCATGATGCCATAGGGCCAGTAATTTTCGCCCCCGATGAGACGGATCAAGATGCCCTTGGCCCCGGTCAGCGTCTGTTCGATGTAGTTGTCGACCGATGCAGGGTGCCGCAGCGCCACAAGGTTGCACAACCGCAGGGAGGGCAGCTTGCCCTCCTTGCCGCCACCGCGATGCCAGCCTGCCGCGAAAGCGCCGAGGTCACTGTCGGAAAACGACAGCACCACCAGATCGGCGGGCGTTTGGCCCGGATCATAGGGGGTGTCGGTATCCTCCAACCCGTGGCTTTCGCGAAAGACGACATGCATGCGCGGTTAGGCTCCCAATACGTCGCGTATCGCGGCGAGGTTGATGTCGTCATGTTCGGCGATGACCACCAAATGCCCGGCGCGCGGATCGCTGCCCCAAGGGCGGTCGAACTGCTGACGCACCCGCGCGCCCACGGCCTGCACCAACAGGCGCATCGGTTTGCCCTCGACAGCGACATAGCCTTTGACGCGCAGGATGTTCTGTTCGCGCGCAAGCCGTTCGATTGAAGCCACCAGTGCATCGACATCCGCCACTTCCGGCATCGGGATCACCACGGTTTCAAAATCGTCATGCTCGTGATCGTCGTGGCCGTCATGATGCGAGGGCGCGCGGCGAGGTCGTCTTCGGCAGCGGCGTTGAGGCCCAGCACGACCTTGGGGTCAATCACGCCTTCGGTCATCTCAAGGATCGGATCTCGCGCGGGCTTTCGTCTTCGATCACCTTGCGTGCCTTGGCGAGCCCTTCTGGACCGGCCAGATCGGCCTTGGACATCAAGATGATATCGGCGCAGGAGATTTGATCTTCGAAAACCTCAGAGAGCGGGGTTTCGTGGTCAAGGCTGTCATCGGCCAGACGCTGCGCATCTACGGCGGCGACATCAGCGGCGAAAGTGCCCGCGGCCACGGCCTCGGCATCGGCCAGCGCGATGACTCCATCAACGGTGATCTTGGACCGGATCGCGGGCCAGTCAAAGGCTTTCAGCAGTGGTTTCGGCAAGGCCAGCCCGGAGGTTTCGATCAGGATGTGATCGGGGCGGGTCGGCAGGGCCATCAGCGCCTCGATGGTCGGGATAAAGTCATCCGCCACGGTGCAGCAGATACAGCCATTGGCCAGCTCGACGATATTCTCAGCCGGGCAATCGTCGATGGCGCAGGATTTCAGGATGTCGCCATCCACACCCACGGTGCCAAACTCATTGACCAGCAGGGCAAGGCGACGCCCGCCTGCATTGGTCATCAGGTGGCGGATCAGCGTGGTTTTACCAGCGCCGAGAAAGCCGGTGATGACGGTAACGGGAATTTTGGCGAGATCGCTCATGCGGAAGGCTCCTGCGGCAGGGTCAAAGGGGGATACGCGCAAGGCTTTGCTTGCGAAAGATGACCGGGCGTTCGCGCCATGGCACCAACCCGTCTTCGGTGGCGGCATAGGCGGCGGCACCGGCAAGGATGTCGGCGGCGTCTTCCTTGGTCAGACGACCATAAACATAGGACCATTTGCCCGGCGCAGAGAGCGCCACGGCGGCCCCCTGCGAACAGGCGGAAAGACATTGCACCGGCACGATGGTCACGCCTTCGGGCGCGCCTGTGGCGTCAAGGGCGGCATGAAGCTGCGCGCCGGGGCGCGGTGCGTCTTCTTCCAGCACCTCGCCTGCGCGGCAAGTCATGCAGACATGTAGGGTCGTGCTCATTGATCTGGTCCCATCGGGTTATGCGTGCCGGGTATGCGCTCCGGCCCGTTATGAAAAGGGGAAGCGGGGCGATTATTCAACTGTCAGCACCTCGCGCGCGGTAATCGGCGCACCGTTTACCACCAAGGGGCGGTGGTCATTGGCATTAAGCGTGACCTCAACCGTGACCGCGCCCTTGGGCAGATCAGGCAGATGCAGCCACGGGCCATAAAGCCGCCCGATCTTGGTGCCGTTGACATAGACATGGGCGTGGCCCTCGCCCGGTTGGTTGTCCCCGCTGGCGTTTTGCGGGGCAAAGGCAAAGCCTTCGGTCTCTACGTAAAGGTTATGGCCTGACATTGGGTCAGGTGTCACGCGGATCGCGAGGCTGGGGGCGTCTTCGGCGGCAAGCGCGATAGGCTGGCCGTTCATACGTGCGTGGTCTGCGCCGCCGTGGTCCATCCCGCCATGGGCGGCAGGGTCGCCATGGTCATGGCCGTCGAAGGTCACACCGTTGCTTGCGGCGATGGCAAAACCAATGCCACCGCCAAAGACCAATCCGATGGCGAATAGTGCCAGTGATCTGTCCATCTTGACCTCCCTCAGGCGCTACGCGCGCCTTCACGTTGCCAAAAGTACCCGGCGAAGCTGCCCAGCAGAACCCATGCGGCAAGGCCGATACCAAGTGCGCGGGCGGCAAAAAGCGCGCCGATCTCAGTGGGCACCGGGCCGCTGAAGCTGTCGGGCTCGGGTGCACCGACGACATGCGGGGCCAACAGCAACACCGCCGTGCCGATCCATGCGGCCCAACCATTGCCGAAGGCCAGCAGCCAGAGCGCCACCAGCGCCGCCCCGGCCGTGGCGAACCACCAGATCTGCCGCGCGGTGATATCTGCCGCGGCCACGCCGGGCACCTCGGGCGCAAGGCTGAACCCCGGCGCGAGGTGAAAAGCGACGAAACCCGCCATACCCCAAAGGATGCCCCAGCGGCCATCGATCAACGCGCCGCGCTCTTCGCCAAAGCTCATCGCGGCAAGGAGGATCAGCGCATAGGCGGTATAGGTCAGCATCGTGAAAATCAGGCTCAGCCCATCGCGGACGGCATCGAAACCGGGCAAATCGGGATGCGCGCTGACCGCATCAGCACCGAAATGCACCAGTGCGCCGGTCTCATAAAGTTCGGCGTGCAGTAGAACGGGCTGCACGAAATAGAGCTGCAGCAGGCCGGTCAGCAAACCGGCGGACGCCCCAGCAAAGAGGGCGGAGGTTAGGAAACGAGAGAACATCGAAATGGTCCTTGGATACGAAATGAAAGACGGCGCCGCGCAAGAAGCGGACCGAGACCGTCACCAGACCTCTAGACGTGGTAGGCCCTTCCCAACGCGATATGCGATGGAAAGTGAGCACAGCGGATCAACAAGAGGCTAGCAAAAGCAGACGGACGGCAGAATCACAGATAGCCGGACTGCGTGCTGGCAGCCCGGACCCATGTGATAATGACGTGGCGCTTAGTGGCAGGGAAAGCCTGTCGCGTGGCGCACGTCATGGGCGGCATCATGCAGAGCTGCGGCCTGCACATGGCCGGTCAGCGCCATGAGGGCAACGCCCAATACGGCGGCGAACAGCGCGGGTACGAATTTGCTGCGCGTGGCGCCGGCGGTCTTAATCATTGTCGTCATATTCATTCTCCTTACCGTCACACCCGACGGCATCTAGCGTTTCACTTGCCTGGCAGGTCTCCTGGCTCGCGGGTCGTGACCTTTGCCCGCCTTCCCCGTCCGAATGGACAAGTGGCACGAGGGGCATTGGCTCACCGCTTACAGTCGCGGGGGCGGCTTCGGCTTCGGGGTCATGCGACCCCTTACTGAATTCCCTTTTCGGTCCCACACCAACAGGCGCTTCTCGGGACACCAAGCGCCCTCAATTACGCATTTTCGACCCTTCATGACAAGCCGCATTTATTGAGCAAGACGAAACGCGATCGCGCATACAGCATCTAGTAGACAAATATGGCCCAAACCCCAGTATGCGGGTTGACCCAAAAGCCACGCACAGGGCACATTGTCGGCCAGTTTCGAGCGAAGGGCGGCAATTCATGAACGACAAGACGGTCTCGGCCGCTCGGCAGACCCTGACCGATGACGTTTTAGGCAAGGTCGTGCGCTACGCCCGCTTGCCGCTGTGCATCACCGACCCGACCCTGCCGGACAATCCGATCGTCTATGTTAATGAGGCTTTCACCGATCTTACCGGCTACCGCTTGGAGGAGATTGTCGGGCAGAACTGCCGCTTTTTGCAAGGGCCGGATACCACGCGCGAAAGTATCGACGCGGTGCGCAACATCCTGTTGGGCCGCCGGGTCGATACGGTCGAGATCGTGAACTACCGCAAAGACGGCAGCCGCTTTCTGAACGCCCTGCAACTGGGCCCGATCAATGACGAAGACGGCAACCTGATCTATTTCTTCGGCTCGCAACTCGATGTCTCCGAACGCCGCCGATTAGAAAGCGAACACCGCAAACTGGCCGATGACGAGTTGCTGCACCGGCTGCGCAATATTGTGAACGTCATGACCGCCATGGTCCGTTTGACCGCCCGCGAAGAGCCGACCCCAGCAGCCTTTGCCAAAAAGGTGATCGACCGGCTTTCGGCTTTGGGCGCGGCGCATTTCGACACGATTGGCCGCAGTGACCAGCATGAGGTGGATTTTAAAACCCTGATAGGGCCGATCATTCGCGCCTATACCTCGGCCACCGAAGAGCAGATCAAACTCTCGGGGGCGAACCCGCTGATTTCGCACCGCCTCGTCTCACCATTGACGCTGGCCCTGCATGAGCTGGCGACAAACGCGGTGAAACATGGCGCGCTCAGCACCGAGACGGGGCGGGTGTCGCTGGACATCGCGCTTCTTCAAGCGCCCGCCCGTCTGCGATTCGTCTGGCAGGAAATCGGTGGCCCGGAGGTGACGAAATCCGACCGCGACAGCGGCTCGCGGATCATCCAATCGCTGACCCGCGCGGTCGGTGGCACGTTGCACTATGACTGGCAGTCCGACGGATTGATCGCCACGGCGGAATTTCCGATGACGGCCATTGGTCAGGACTGACCCTTAGACGATCACCTGCTGCGCGTCCTGCTCTCCTACCCCGAAGACCCGTTTGTAGCGCGCGATCTCATCCGCCGGGCCCATCGCCTTGTTCGGGTTGTCCGAGAGTTTGACCGTAGGCCGCCCATTAGCGCTGACCGCTTTGCAGACAAGGCTGAACGGCGCCAGCGCATCATTCGGCACCAGCCCACGGAAGTCATTGGTCAGCAAGGTGCCCCAGCCGAAGGAAACTTTGGCCTTGCCCGCGAACTGCGCATGCAACTCCTTAATCTTGTCCACATCGAGCCCGTCGCTAAAGATCACTCGCTTTGTCGTCGGATCCTCCCCCTCGCGCGCCACCAGTCGATGGCCGTCTGCGCCGCCGTGGCCGGATCACCGCTGTCGACGCGGATGCCGGTCCAGCCCGCCAGCCAATCCGGCGCGTGATCAAGGAAACCCTTGGTGCCATAGGTATCCGGCAAGATGATCCGCAGATTGCCTTCGTGTTCGTCATGCCAATCCGACAGCACGTCGTAAGGTGCGCGGGCAAGTTCGGCATCATCATCGGCCAGCGCGGCATAGACCATCGGCAGCTCATGGGCGTTGGTGCCAATCGCCTCTAGTTCGCGCATCATGGCGATGCGGCAGTTAGAGGTGCCGGTGAAAGCATTTCCCAGCCCCTCATGCATCGCCTGCACGCACCAGTCTTGCCAGAGGTACGAATGCCGCCGCCGGGTGCCAAAGTCCGCAATCGAGAGGTTATCCACCTCGCGCAGCGCTTCGATTTTCTCCCAGACGCGGGTCATGGCGCGGGCGTAAAGCACCTGAAGCTCGAACTTGCCCATCGGGTCGAGCGCCGCGCGGCTGCGCAGCTCCATTAGCACCGCCAGCGCGGGGATCTCCCACAGCATGACCTCGTGCCATTTGCCCTCAAAGGTCAGCTCATATTGATCGCCCTTCCGCTCCAGATGGTAGGGTGGCAGGCGCATGCCTTCGAACCACTCCATGAAATCGGGACGGAACATCTGGCGCTTGCCGTAAAAGGTATTGCCGCGCAGCCAAGTGCTCTCACCGCGGCTGAGGCTAAGCGAGCGGATGTGATCCAACTGCTCGCGCAGCTCCCCTCGTCGATCAGCTTGGCCAGCGGGATGTGGGTGGAGCGGTTGATCAGGCTAAAGGTGACCTGCGTGTCCGGCTTGTTGCGAAACACCGACTGGCACATCAGCAGCTTGTAGAAATCCGTGTCGATCAGCGACCGCACGATGGGGTCGATCTTCCACTTGTGGTTATAGACGCGGGTGGCGATGTCGACCATGGGAGGTTCCTTATTGCATGCCCCTTCATGCCAAGGGCGCGGCCAGATGGGCAAGGGGAAAGCGGCGGATTAGGCCAGCGTCACCCCCGCCGCGCGCATGCCTTCGCGGGCTTTGGCCAGCGACCCGTCCAGATCGATCGCGCGGCACAGGTCTTCGCGGACATCCACCTTGAACCCCAGCTTTGCCGCATCCACAGCCGAGAAGTTCACGCAGAAATCCAGCGCCAGCCCAACCATCGTCAGCCGTTCGATCCCGCGCGTGCGCAGGTAGCCTTCGAGCCCCGTGGGGGTGCGGTGATCATTCTCAAAAAACGCCGAATAGCTGTCGATGTCGGGGTTATAGCCCTTGCGGATGATCAGATCGGCGCGGTCGGCTTGCAGCTCGGGGTGGAACTGCGCGCCGATGCTGCCTTGGATGCAATGATCGGGCCACAGCACCTGCGGGCCGTAGGGCATGGTGACGATCTCATAAGGCGTATTGTTCTTATGCGAAGAGGCGAATGACGAATGCCCCGCCGGGTGCCAATCCTGCGTCAAGACCACGGCGTCGAACTCAGACATCAGCGCATTGATGCCGCGCAGAATCTCATCGCCTTGGGGTACTTCCAGCGCGCCGCCGGGGCAGAAATCATTTTGGACGTCGATCACGATCAGGGCATGGGTCATGGGCAGTCTCCTCCTCTCAAAGGGGTAGGGCTGCGGGTGGGTTAGGTCAATGGCACGCCCCGGATTGAGCTTTGCGCCCGAAGCGCTTATTTGACGCTCATGTATACCATTGCCGCCCTATATCACTTCACCCGTTTTGAGGATCCCGCAGCGCTCAAGCCTGCGCTGCTGGCGCTTTGCGAGGCGCAATCGGTCATGGGCACGCTGCTTTTGGCCCCCGAAGGGGTGAACGGCACAATCGCCGGACCCCGCGCCGGGATCGACGCGGTGATCGCCCATCTGCGCGCCCTGCCCGGCTGCGCCGATCTGGAGTGGAAAGAGGCCGCAAGCGACAAGCCGCCTTTTGGCAAGATGAAGGTCCGCATCAAGCGTGAGATCGTCACCATGGGCCAGCCCGATGTCGATCCGCGCGCCAAGGTTGGGCACTACGTCGACCCCAAAGAGTGGAACGAGTTGATCCGCTCGCCCGATGTGGCGGTGATCGACACGCGCAACAATTACGAAGTGGCCATCGGCACCTTTGAAGGGGCGGTCGACCCGCAGACCGAAAGTTTCGGCGAATTCCCCGAATGGTGGGAGGCGAACAAAGACCGCTTCCACAACAAGAAGATCGCGATGTTCTGCACTGGCGGCATCCGCTGCGAGAAATCGACCAACTATCTGATCGGTCAGGGGGTTGAAGATGTCTTTCACCTTAAGGGCGGCATCCTGAAATACCTCGAAGAGGTGCCCGAACAAGAAAGCACTTGGGAAGGCGATTGCTTTGTCTTCGACAACCGCGTCAGCGTTGGCCACGGGCTGCGCGAAGGGCCGCATATGCTCTGCCACGGCTGCCGCCGCCCGATCCTGCCTGACGATACGACACACCCCGCCTATGAGGCTGGCGTGTCCTGTCATCAGTGTGCGGAAGAGACATCGGACGCCGACAAAGAGCGTTTTCGCGAGCGCCAACGTCAGATCATGCTGGCAAAAGAACGCGGAGCGTCAGAGCAAGGCTAAGCGCCTTTAACGGTCCGACAGCGCAAACCCCGCATAGGCAAAGGGCATGACCGCCCGGCGAAAGCGGCCCAACTCGAACCGCGCAAGCGGGGCGCGCATGGGGGCGGGGTAGGGCCGCTCTGGCGTCTTGCCGCGTACCAGATCAGCCAAAAGCGCACCGGAATAGCTTGCCATCGCCACACCATTGCCGTGGTAGCACAGCCCCGCGAACATGCCCGGCTGATCCGGCACCTCGCCTACAAAGGGCATGCGGTTGCGGGCGATACAGACCATTCCGGACCATCCATGCGGTGTCTCTACATCGCGCCACGCGGGGAACATCGCCTCGAAATCTGCCCGCGCGCGGCGCAGGGCGCGCGCCTCGGACGCTGGGCTCGACAGCAGACCGCCGCGCACACCGAACAACATGCGATTGTCGGGCATCAGGCGGAAGTAATGCAGCAGGTGGCGGCTGTCATAGCAGGCCTGTCGGCTGGTCCAGCCTTGGGCAGACAACTCTGCCTCGGTCATTGGGCGGGTCACGATCACGCTGGACTGCGTTGGCATGTAACGTGCGGCAAGCCACGGCGGCAGGTCTTCGGAGGAATAGCCGTTGGTGGCGATGATCACCCGCTCGGCGCGGATGCGCCCCTTGGGGGTGGTGACGTCGAATGCGCCGTCGCGCCGTGTCACGTTGAGGGCTAGGCTGTTGTGATAGACCGTGGCCCCCGCGTCTTCTGCGGCCTGCGCTAGGGCGGTCACATATTTGCGGGGGTTCAGGCCAAATCCAATCGGCACAGTGATCGCACCTTCGAAGCCCGCGTTCAGCCCTTCGGCAGCAAGGTCGGTCTTTTCGGTCAGCCGTGCCGTGACACCGTAGTTCTCTGCGTAGTAATCCAGCTTGCCGCGCATCTCATCGAAATCGCGCGGGCGGTGGGCCAGTTGGGTTTCGCCTTGGGAATGACGGTCTACATCGACATCGCGGGTGGTGATAAAATCCTCCACCTGCTGGATCGCCGCCCTCTCGGCCTGCCGCCACGCAAGCCGCTCTTGCCGCCCGAATTTGCGGTCGAGCGCCGCATCGTCGAGCATCCCGCCGCCCAGACAGCAAAAGCCCCCGTTGCGCCCAGAGGCGCCAAAGCCAACGCGCTCGGCCTCCAGCACCGTGGCCCCTACCCCGGCTTGCGCCAGATGCAGTGCCGCATTGAGACCGGTGAACCCGCCGCCGATGATCACCACATCGGCGCGCTCTTCTCCCTCCTGCGCCGCACGATCCGGCGCGGCGCAGGTTTCATCCCACCAGCAGCCCGCGCGCGGTGTCTCGGAATAGGCGAAATCCGCGTAAATGCGCCTCATGAGGCGGGCCGTTCCGCCGCACGGGCCTCCTCTTGCGCGCGTAGGCTGGAGCGTTTGCTGACCAACGACGCGGTGATGACACCGACAGTGACGATGGCGATCATGATCGTCGACAGCGCGTTGATCTCAGGCGAAACCCCCAAACGCACGGCGCTGAAGATTTTGATCGGCAGCGTGGTCGCCGATGGCCCCGCGGTGAAGGAGGCGATCACCAGATCATCAAGGCTCAGCGTGAAGGCCAAGAGCCAGCCCGAGATCACCGCAGGCGCGATGATCGGCAGGGTGACCAGACGAAACGCCTCCCAAGGAGACGAACCCAGATCAAGCGCGGCCTCCTCCAACGAGCGGTCAAAAGACACCAGCCGCGAAGACACGACGACCGAGACGTAGCACATCGAAAAGGTCGTATGCGCCAGCACGATGGTCAGCACGCCCCGGTCCAGCCCGATGCCGATGAACAGCAAAAGCAGCGACAGGCCGGTGATCACCTCGGGCATCACCAGCGGCGCGTAGATCATACCGGAAAACAGCGTTCGCCCCATAAAGCGCCCGCCGCGCACCAGCACATAGGCGGCCATCGTGCCCAGCACCGTGGCGATCGACGACGAAATCACCGCGACCTTGATCGTGACCCAAGCGGCGTTCAAGAAGGCTTCGTTTTGCAGCAACTCGCTATACCAGCGGGTCGAAAAACCGGCCCAAACCGTCACCAGTTTCGAGGCGTTGAAGCTGTAGATCACCAGAATGATCATCGGCAGGTAAAGAAAGGCAAACCCCAGCGTCAGTGAGGTCACGTTGAACCATGTCATCCGCTTCATTGTTCGGCCTCCGCCTGTTTCTGCTGGTTGCGCTGGAACAGGATGATCGGGATGATCAGGATCAGCAGCAAGATCACGGCAACGGCGCTCGCCACCGGCCAGTCGCGGTTGTTAAAGAACTCTTCCCAAAGCACTTTGCCGATCATCAGCGTGCCCGACCCGCCCAGTAGCGAGGGGATCACGAATTCGCCCAAGGCGGGGATGAAGACCAGAAAACTGCCCGCCACGATGCCATTGCGCGACAACGGGATCGTTACCAGCCAGAAGGCTTGCAGCCGCGAACAGCCCAAATCTTCGGCGGCCTCGTTTAGCGATTCATCCAGACGGTCCAGCGCAGCGTAAATCGGCAAGATCATGAACGGCAGGTAGGTATAGACGATGCCGATATAGACTGCCGTATTGGTATTAAGGATCTGTAAAGGCTCTGCCGTTAGACCCAACCCCATCAGCAATTGATTCAGCAGCCCTTCGTTGCTGAGAATGCCCATCCACGCATAGACGCGGATCAGGAAGGAGGTCCAGAAGGGTAAGATCACCAACATCATCAATGTGGCGCGCCACTCTTCGGGGGCGCGGGCCATGCCGTAGGCGATAGGATAGCCGACCAACAGCGTAAAGACGGTCGAGACCACAGCGATGCGCAGCGAACTAAGGTAGGCTTTCCAATACAGATCGTCGGAGGCGAGGAAGGTGAAATTCTCGAAATCCAATTGGGCGATCAGCGCGCCGATGCCATCCTTGATGGTCGGCGTGTAGGGCGGAATCGCCAGCGCCGTGTCAGACAAGGAGATTTTGAAAACAATCAGGAAAGGCACCAAAAACAGCGCCAGCAGCCAGAAATAGGGGACCGCGATCAGGGCGAAGCGACGCATATTCATTGCGCCAACAAGACGCCTGCGGTGGCGCTCCATGAAATCCAAACTGGATCTTCCCAAGTGATATCGCGCCGCGCGATGCGGCGGGTGTTGGCCGTCTGCGCTTTGATCACCTGCCCCCGGGCAGTTCGACGTGATAGGTGCTGAGGTTTCCCAGATACGCGATGTCGAGCACTTTGCCCTGTAGCGCATTGGGGGCATCCTCGGGCCGGTCGGTCGAGATACGAATCTTCTCGGGTCGGATCGCCAGATGGGCCTGCTGCCCCTCGCTGAACGGCACGGCAGAGGTCGCGGTCAGCGGCGGCTGCCCGTCGATCCAGTTCAGATGATATTGGTCTTGGCCAATGGCCTTGGTGCTGGCTTCGATGATGTTCACGTCGCCGATGAAGTCGGCCACGTAGACGGAATTCGGTGCCTCATAGATTTCAGCCGGGGTGGCCACCTGAATGACGCGCCCCTCGTCCATCACCGCCACGCGGGAGGCGACGGTCATCGCCTCTTCTTGGTCGTGGGTCACGATGACAAAAGTGGTGCCGGTGGATTCTTGAATATCCATCAGCTCGAACTGGGTGTCTTGGCGCAGCTTTTTATCGAGCGCGCCCAAGGGTTCATCCAAAAGCAAAAGCTTCGGCGCTTTTGCCAGCGACCGCGCCAGTGCAACGCGCTGCCGTTGGCCGCCGGAGATCTGATGCGGTTTGCGGCGGGCGAATTTCTCTAGCCGGGTCAGTTTCAGCATCTCGGCCACACGGGCCGCAATCGCGTCCTTGTCCATTTTGTCGCGGCGCAGACCAAAGGCGATGTTGTCCCAGATGCTAAGATGCGGGAACAGCGCATAGGACTGGAACATCATGTTCACCGCCCGTTTGTTCGGCGGCACCGGGCCGATGTCTTGCCCGGCCAGTTCGATTTGCCCGGAGGTTGGGTTTTCAAACCCCGCCAGCATCCGCATCATCGTCGTCTTGCCGCAGCCCGATGGGCCCAGCAGAGCAAAGAATTCCTGCGCATAAATGTCCAAAGACAGGTCGTCGATGGCGACGAATTCACCGAATTTCTTAGTTACATTCTTAAAGCGAATGAGCGGTTTTTCGTCGGGGTCGTTCCAGGGGGCGAAGACGGTTGGGCTCACGGTTGAGACATCCTTTGCTCGGGCTTTGATCGGGCTTTGATCGGGTCGCGGGGCAAGAAAAAGGGGCGCGACCAGACTGGCCGCACCCCTGTCTCGGATCAGGTACCAGACTTGATCTTGGTCCAGAGCCGGGTCACCACGCGCTGCACTTTCGGCGGGTAGGGTGTGGTGGTGAACAGGTTGTTCAGCGCCGCTTCGGAAGGGTAGATCGCCGGGTCGCCGATCACATCCTCGACCAAATGCTCTTGCGAGGCTTTGTTGCCGTTCGCGTAGTACACGTAGTTCGACGCTGCCGCCATATTCTCGGCGTCCATGATGAAGTTCAGAAACTTATGCGCGCCGTCGGGGTTTGGCGCGTCGACCGGGATGGCCATCTGGTCGAACCACATCTGCGCCCCTTCGGAGGGGGCGTTGTAGGCGATCTCAACGCCGTTGTCGGCTTCGGCCGCGCGGTCGCGGGCCTGCAGAATATCGCCGGACCAGCCGACTGCGACGCAGACATCACCGTTGGCCAAAGCATTGATATATTCCGAGGAGTGGAATTTTTGGATGTAGGGGCGGACCGGCATGAAGACCTCCTCCGCCTTTGCGATCACATCCGGGTCATGGCTGTTGGGGTCTTCGCCGATGTAGTTCAGCGCCGCCGGGATCATCTCGGCCGGGGCATCGAGGAAATGCACGCCGCAATCGGCCAGTTTCTCCATATTGGCAGGGTCGAAAACCAGGTCCCAGAATCGACCGGGGCGTCTTCGCCCAAAGCTTCTTTGACCTTGCCGAGGTTCACGCCGATGCCTGTGGTGCCCCACATGTAGTTGATCGAATGCGCGTTGTCGGGATCATATTGTTCGGTCCGCGAGGAAACCACATCCCACATATTTTCAAGGTTGGGCAGCTTGGAGGCATCCAGCGGCTGAAACGCACCGGCAGTGATCTGGCGCTGCAGGAAGGTGCCCGAGGGGACAACCACGTCATAGCCCGACCCACCGGCCAGCATTTTGGTCTCTAGCACTTCGTTGCTGTCGAACACGTCATAGACCAGTTCGATGCCGGTCTCTTCTTCGAATTTATCCAGCAGGGATTCGTCGATATAATCCGACCAGTTGTAGACGCGGACCGTTTCGGCAGTGGCGGCACCTGCCATCAAGGTGGCGACGGCGACGCTGCTTAGTAGCACATGTTTCATTTCATACTCCCGTTAGACAGGTCGGGTTGATCCCCACCTTTCGTCAATTTGATCAAGTTTTGCCTCCTCGGGCAAGATGGTTTATGCTTTCATGCAGAATGAAATGCTGCAACACACGGCGAAACAAGACGGAAAGACCGCTCCCATGGGTTCAGAAAAGACCGATCCGAGATTGCTTCCCGCCGCCGATGCGGCGGTCAAGACACCAATCCATCAGCATGTTTACGAACGTCTGCGCAAGATGATTCTCTTTGGCGATTTGGCCCCCGGACAGGGGTTACGATCCAAGGTCTGACCGCCGCGTTGGATGCAGGCATGACGCCCGTGCGCGAGGCCATCCGACGCCTGATCTCCGAAGGGGCGCTGACCCATTTGGGCAACCGCCGTGTCACCGTGCCAGAGCTGACCCACGCCGGGCTGGAAGAACTGGGATTCATGCGTGAAACGCTAGAGCCGGAACTGACCAAACGCGCCGCAAACCGCATGACAGACGGGCGTTTGAACGCTCTGCATGATTGCGACAACGCGCTGAACCTTGCCATTGATCGGGGCGATGTCGGTGGCTATCTGATGCAGAACTACAGCTTTCACAGGATGATCTACGACCTTGCAGGAGCGCCCATCATGGCCGCCACGGTGGACCGGTTGTGGCTGCGTTTCGGCCCCTCGCTTCGCGTGGTTTGCGGGCGCTATGGCACCAGCAATCTGCCCGATAAACACGCAGAACTTCTTGCGGCCTTTGCCGCCGGGGATGCCGCATTGGCGGGTGAGGTCATGGCAGGCGATGTTGCACAAGGAATGACCCAAATCCGCGCCGCCCTTGATGGGTTGCCCATTCCGCGTTGATTCGATTGACATGCTATAATTTGATCATATTCTGCAGCGAAGCTTATTTTTCACGCAGATAGAAGGTGCACAGACATGCCGCCCATTACGAATCACCTCCCCACCGCGGATCTTCAAGCGCTTGATGCGGCGCATCATATGCATCCTTTCACCACCAATGATGATTTGGGCGACAAGGGCGCGCGCATCATCACACGGGCCAAGGGCATCTATCTGACCGACAGCGAGGGGAATGAAATCCTCGATGCGATGGCGGGGCTGTGGTGTGTGAACCTTGGCTATGGCCGCGAAGAGATGGGCAAGGTCGCCGCACGGCAGATGAACGAACTGCCCTATTACAACACCTTCTTCCAAACGACCCATGTGCCCGCCATCGCGCTGGCCAAGGAACTGGCCGACCTCGCTCCCGGTGATTTGAACCATGTCTTTTTCGCCGGGTCCGGATCAGAGGCGAACGACACCAACCTGCGCATGGTCCGCACCTATTGGGCGCAAAAGGGCAAGCCCGAGAAGAGCCATATCATCAGCCGCAAGAATGCTTATCACGGCTCTTCGGTCGGGTCGGCCAGTCTGGGCGGCATGACCTATATGCATGAGCAAGGCGGCCTGCCGATCCCCGGCATCCATCATATCGGCCAGCCCGATTGGTATGCCGAGGGCGGGGATATGTCGCCCGAGGACTTTGGCCTGAAACGGGCGCAGGAGCTGGACGCGAAGATCGTCGAACTAGGCGCCGACAAGGTCGCCGCCTTCATTGCCGAACCCGTGCAGGGTGCAGGCGGGGTTGTCATTCCGCCCAGCACCTACTGGCCCGAGATTCAGCGCATTTGCGACAAACACGACATTCTGTTGATCGCCGACGAGGTGATCTGCGGCTTTGGCCGGACAGGCAACTGGTTTGGCTCGCAAACCATGGGGATCAAGCCGCATATCATGACCATCGCCAAGGGCCTCAGCTCGGGCTACGCGCCGATTGGCGGGTCGATTGTCTGTGACGAAGTGGCCGAGGTCATCAACGCCTGCGAATTCAACCATGGCTACACCTATTCCGGTCACCCGGTCTGTGCCGCCGTGGCGCTGGAAAACCTGCGCATCATGCAAGAAGAGAACATCGTCGACCATGTGCGAGACTTCGCCGCCCCCGCGCTGAAAGAGGCGCTGGATAAGCTGGGAGAGCATCCGCTGGTTGGCGGGGTCAACGTCTCTGGCCTGATGGCGTCTCTGCCGCTGACGCCGGATAAGGAAAGCCGTGCGCAATTCGCGGACGGGGGCGTCGCTGGCTACACCTGCCGGGAGCATTGCTTTGCCAATAATCTGGTAATGCGCCATGTCGGCGACCGGATGATCATCTCTCCGCCGCTGGTCATCACGCCCGAGGAGATCAAGATCTTCGCCGCACGGGCGACCAAGGCGCTGGATGCGACCTATGCCGATCTGAAAGACAAGGACATGCTGAAAGCTGCGTCCTAAACGACCCGGGCTGCCCCCGTTTGGGGGCGGCCCTTTATTCGTTTCGCAGTCGGGCCAGCAGCCGGGGCGAAGCATAGCCATCCGGCGCGATCCCCTCGGCCTGTTGATAGCTGCGCACGGCATTGACGGTCAGCGGGCCGATCTTGGCGTCGATCTTTTGCGTGTCGAAACCCGCCTTCGTCAGCAGGGTTTGCAATTCGATCCGCTCATCAAAGCTCAGCGCGCGGTCCTCGCGGGGCCACTCTTGCTTTATCTCCCCCGCGCCGCCGATCCGGTCGGCCAAATGGCCGACGCCGATGACATAGGCATCCGCCGTGTTATAGCGCTCGATCACCGCGAAATTCGGGAAGATCATAAAGGCCGCGCCCTGCGCGCCTGCGGGCAGCAGGATCGACGCGGGCCCGTGATCCGCAACCGCGTCACCACTCAGCGCGGTCACGCCAAGTTGGGCCCATTCCGCCGGGGTCTTGGTCACCTCCCGGTCGGCCAGCAGATAGTCAAACCCCTCGGGCAGGGCCACTTCGACACCCCAAGGCTGGCCCGTCGTCCAGCCGAAATGCTTGAGATATGCCGCGGTAGAGGCCAGCGCATCGCTGGGGTTGTCGCCCCAAATGTCCCGCCGCCCGTCACCGTCCCAATCGACGGCATGGGCGTGGAAGGACGACGGCATGAACTGCGTATGCCCCATCGCGCCCGCCCAAGAGCCACGCAATTGCTCTGCATCGGTATCGCCCGCCTGCAAAATACGCAGAGCGTCCAGCAATTCGCCCTCGAAAAACTCCGCCCGGCGCGCGTCGTAGGCGAGGGTGGCCAGCGAATTCAGCACGCTGTCGCCGCCTCGGAAACTGCCATAGGCGCTCTCTAGCCCCCAGATCGCGGTGACGATCTCTTTCTCAACGCCATATTTGATTTCGATATCTTCCAGCGTGCGCTCCCACTGGGCCAACGCCTTTTGCCCATTCTGCACCCGCAGATCCGAGGTCGCGGTGTCGAGGTAATCCCAGATCGTTTTGGTAAACTCCGACTGGTTGCGGTCGCGGCGGATCACCTCGGTGTCATAGAGCACCGTATCCAGCGCGCGGTCAAAGACATCCGGGTCGATGCCCTGCTGCAGGGCGCGGGGCCGTAATTCCGACACCCAAGCGCGCAACCCGGCCTCATCTCCGGTGGCCTCTGGGGTGGCTTGCTCTGCCGGGGTGGCGGAAACAACCACGGCCTGCGACGTGCGCGGCGCGGGCCGCGTAGATTCAGCAGGACCAGACCCAAAGGCCGGAGCCCCCATGCCTGCGGTCGCAAGAATGCTTGAAATCATCGCGTAGTGCCGGATCATAATCGCCTCACCTCATAGAGTTGCGACAAATCCTATGCCCGCCCCGCCCCGGTGGAAAGGGAGGGGCGCGGCCATCCGCGAAGCTCCGCCTGTTTGCCGCCTCAGCGGCGGGTGCGGGTCACTTTGCGCTTGATCTTGTCCTTCTTGCGCTTGGCCTTCACGGCCTTGCCGCGCGGATTGCGGCCTGCCGGGCTGCGCCGACTGCCACCCCCGCCTTGCTTGACCTTTTTATCTTCGATCTCAAGCAGTTCCAGTGCGATGCCCCCGGTGACGGGCACCGCCTCGGCCAGCCGTACGGTCACCCGTTGGCCGATGCCGATGATCATGCCGGTATCGGACCCCATCAGCGTCTGCGCCTCTGGATCATGGTGAAAGTACTCGCGCCCCAAAGACCGCATCGGCACCAGCCCATCCGCTCCAGTCTCGTCCAGCTTCACGAAGGCCCCGAACCGGGCGATGCCGCTGATCCGACCGGTGAACTCGTTGCCCACACGCTCTGACAAGAAGGCGGCGAGGTAGCGGTCGGTCGTGTCGCGCTCTGCCACCATTGAGCGCCGCTCGGTGTCCGAGATATGCGCGCCGGTCTGTTCCAGCCCTTCGATCTCTTCCGGGGTCAGACCGTCCTTGCCCCAGCCATGCGCCGTGATCAGGGCGCGGTGCACAATCAGGTCGGCATAGCGCCGGATCGGCGAGGTAAAATGCGCATAGGACCGCAGGGCGAGGCCAAAGTGCCCGATATGCGCGGGCCCGTAATAGGCCTGCGTCATCGACCGCAGGGTGCTGAGGTTGATCAGTTCCGCATCATTCGTCCCCGCCGCCTGATCCAGCAGGCGGTTGAGATGCGCGGTTTGTAGCACCTGCCCCTTGGCCAGGGTAAAGCCTGCCGCCTGCGCCGTTTCGCGCAAGGACTCAAGCTTCTCCGGCGAGGGTTCCTCGTGGATACGGAACAGCAGCGGGGTTTTCTTTTTCAGCAGTGTCTCGGCGGCGGCGACATTGGCCAGCACCATGAACTCTTCGATCAGCTTATGCGCGTCGAGCCGTTCGCGGAAGTTGACCGATTTCACTTTGCCATCGTCACCCAACTCAATCCGGCGTTCCGGTAGGTCCAACTCAAGCGGCTGCCGCTCGGCCCGCGCGGTTTTCAGCGCGCCGTAGGCGGCATAAAGCGGTTTCAGCACAGGCTCCAACAGCGGGCCAGTGCGGTCGTTCGGGTTGCCGTCAATGGCGTCCTGCACCTCTTCGTAATGCAAGGATGCGGGCGAACGCATCAGCCCGCGATGGAACGTATGGCCGGTCTTGTTGCCCTTGGCATCCAGCACCATACGCACGGCGATACAGGCGCGCGGGACACCTTCGTGCAATGAGCACAGATCGCCCGACAGGCGATCCGGCAGCATCGGCACCACCCGGTCGGGGAAATAGGTCGAGTTACCCCGTTTGCGCGCCTCGATATCCAACGCCGAACCGGGGGTCACATAGGCAGCGACATCCGCGATGGCGACCCAGACAACATGGCCGCCTTCGTTCTTGGGGTC
This sequence comes from Sulfitobacter profundi, assembly GCF_042661425.1. Classification (NCBI taxonomy): domain Bacteria; kingdom Pseudomonadati; phylum Pseudomonadota; class Alphaproteobacteria; order Rhodobacterales; family Roseobacteraceae; genus Sulfitobacter; species Sulfitobacter profundi. The sequence goes on from NZ_JBHSWA010000001.1 coordinate 1,371,857, forward strand.
CTCATCCGCATGGGCATAGCAGGCGTCATCATGGTCGCGTGCATCGGACGGGTCGATGGTGACCAATGGCAGATCACGCAGGTCTTCGCGGCCCTTAAGACCCTGCGGTTTGGCGGCATCGGCCTGTTCGACCACCTTATCGGGGAAATTATCGGGAATGCCGTGCTGGTGGATCGCGATCAGCGACACCGCGCGCGGCTCGGACGGGTCGCCCAACCGCTCGACGATGCGGGCACGGGGGAGCCCATGCGCCCCTTTGGCCCGGCCTGCTCGGCTTCGACCAGTTCACCGTCTTTGGCCCCGTGGGTATGGTCCGCCCCGACGCGCCATTCACGGTCAGCGCCCTTGTCGATTGGCACGATCCGCCCGCCCTCGGCAGCCTTGCGGAAGATGCCCAAGACCTTTTTCGGATTGCTGCCAATGCGGCGGATCAGCCGCGCCTCATAATGGTGGTCTTCGCCTTTCACCAGCGTCAGCCGTGCCAGAATGCGGTCGCCTTCGCCAAGGGCGGGATCACTGTCGCGCGGGATCAACAGCACGACGGGCTCTTTCCCCTCGCCATGCCATTCCATCGGCTTGGCAAACAGATCACCATCCTTGTCCGGCCCGGTGACCAGCAGCACCGAGACAGGCGGCAAGCGATCCGGATCCTGATAGCTGCGCTGGCGCTTTTCCAGATGGCCCTCGGCCTCCAGTTCTTTCAACACGCGCTTCAGGTCGATCCGCGCCGCACCTTTGATGCCAAAGGCTTTGGCGATGTCGCGCTTGGCGGTCAGCGTGGGGTTCTGTTCGATCCAGTCGAGGATCTCGGATTTGCTGGGTATCTTGCTCATACCTCAGCAGGTAGCACGCAGCCCCCTGTCGTCATGGCAAATCGTGAATTTCGTCCACGTCGCGCAGGGTTGAGACTTCGGCGATGCGGTAGCCCGGCAGGGTCGCGCGGCTGTCGGCCAGCGCCTGCGGGCCGGACCAGCGCACAGCGTCGAACAGGCTAGGCGGTGCGCGGCGGGGGTGTTTCAACCCCACCAGCCAGTAGCCCCCATCGGGCGCGGGGCCAAAGACCGCGTCATGTCGTTCGAGCGCATCGAAGGCCCGCGCAAGTTCCTTGCGATTAATGCCGGGAATATCCGCCCCGATCACACAGGCCGGGCCGGGTGCGGCGCGTAGCATCCGTGCCATTCGGTCGCCCAGATTGCCCCTGCCCTGCGGCCAGCGGGCAAATGCGCAGGCCAAACCCGACTTTGCAGCCCTTCGACATCCGGCGCGACAGCCAGCACCACCTGCCAACGTGGATCTTCAATGCGGCGCAGCAGGCGGCGCGTCTGGTGGCGAAACCACCATGCCGCGCCCACCATGCCAAGGTCACGGCCCAGCCGGGTTTTCACCCGACCGGGATGCGGTTCTTTTACCATAACGATGAGCGTTGGTTTCACGTAAAATAATTCCGCAGCACACGGGTGTAGATGGATTTGAGCTGTTCGATATGCTCAACCCGCACATGCTCATCAACTTGGTGCATGGACTGGCCGACCAAACCGAACTCGACCACCGGGCAATGCGCTTTGACAAAACGCGCGTCCGATGTCCCGCCGGTGGTCGAGAGTTCCGGCTTCACCCCAGTCTCCGCCTCCACCGCGCCCGAAACCAGATCGGACAGAGCGCCCGGCGGGGTGATAAAGCTCTCGCCGGAGATCTTGATCTCCACCTCCACCTGTAGGCCGAATTCCTCGGCGATTTTGTCCGCTTCGCCGCGCAGCCAATCGCTGAGGCTTGCGCCTGAATGGTGGTCGTTGAACCGGATATTCACCGCGCCGCGGCACTGCGCCGGGATCACGTTGGTGGCTTTGTTGCCAGTGTCGACCGTGACAACCGCCAGTGTCGACGGATCGAAATGATCGCTGCCCTGATCCAACTCATAGCTGGCCAAACGGTCCATCAGCCGCATCATCGCGGGCAGCGGGTTGTTGGCCCGGTGCGGATAGGCCGCGTGGCCCTGTTTGCCCGTCACCTTGAAATGCGCGTTCATCGACCCGCGCCGCCCGATCTTGATCATGTCGCCCATGGTTTCGGGGCAAGTCGGCTCACCCACAAGGCAGACATCCATCCGCTCGCCGTTCTCGGCCATGTAGTCCAACAGCGCCGTGGTCCCGTCGAGCGCGTCGCCCTCTTCGTCCCCGGTGATCGCCAGCACGATGGAACCATCGGGCGGTGTGTCTTTGACGAAATCAACCGCCGCCGCGACAAAGGCTGCCACGCCGGATTTCATGTCGGTGGTGCCGCGGCCATACATGATGCCGTCTTTGATCTCGGCTCCGAAGGGGGAATCGACCAGTCGGCCTCATCCCCGATGGGGACCACATCGGTGTGACCGTTAAAGCCGAAAGACTTGGTGTTGCCCTTGTTGCCCCAGCGGGCAAAAGGTTGCAAATGCCGCCCCGGTCCACGCGCGTACAGTCGAACCCAGCCGCGCCCAGTACCTCTTCCAGCACTTCCAACGCACCATCGTTGACGGGGGTGACAGAGGCGCAGCGCACCAGTTTTGCGGTGAGATCAACAGGGTCGAGACCGGACATATCGGCTCCTTTTCAGGGGTTATCGCTTGTCCGGTAACTTGTGTGGGCAAATCGCGCCGATGCCAAGGGGGCGCACTGCAATTCCCCGTGTGGGACCGTGGTCAGTCGAAAAACGGGGTCATTTGGGCGACGATGACCGAGTTTTCCTCTAGTGCGCGCTGCATCAACTCACGCTCTTCGCCGTCGATCTCTTGGCCCTCGGCCTCGCGCTCTTCCAGAGTGCCATAGCCGGTCACGTCCAGCGGGTTGGTGTCGGCCTGTTTGAGGATCGCCACGGTCTCTCGCACGGCTTCGGCCTCGTCGATACCAGAGGCGAAACACATCAGCGCGGCCCCGGTGGCCTTGTCGGGCAGGCCATCGCCATCCTTGCGACCGATCTGAACCAAAAGGGTAAAGACCTGCTGGCGCGAAGGTTTCTTGGTTTTCTTGGGTTCAGACATGATAAGGGCCGCCGATTGCTTTCGGCAGCCCTAACCTTTTCGCTCAGATTTGGAAAGGGGCCGCGCCCCTGCCCTTAGGTCTTGGCAATCAAGTCTTGCCGCGGACCAACCGTGTGACCCAGATCAGCAGGCAGGCACCGATAATACCGACCACCAACTGACCGAACCAACCGCCCAGCGTGCTGCCAACGATCAGCATCAACAGCCAGTTCGCGACCAAGGCACCAACGATGCCGAGGATGATGTTCATGATCAGACCCATGTCCGATTTCATGATTTTTTCTGCGATCCAGCCTGCAAGGCCACCCACGATGATTGCGGCAAACCAACCGATACCCGTCATGTCGTTAATCTCCTTTGAATTCAGGTCTCAACGCTATGAAGGGGCATTTGGTTCCCTCAGTCGCGCAGCAACTCGTTGATCGAGGTTTTGGAGCGGGTCTTGGCGTCCACCCGTTTCACGATCACGGCGCAGTAAAGGTTCACGTTGTTCTTCGATGGCATGGTGCCTGCGACGACGACCGACCCTGCGGGCACTTCGCCATACATGATCTCACCAGTTTCGCGGTCGACGATCTTGGTCGACTGGCCGATGAAGACACCCATGCCCAGCACCGAACCTTCGCGCACGATGCAGCCTTCGACGACTTCCGACCGCGCCCCGATAAAGCAGTTGTCTTCGATGATAGTCGGGCCTGCCTGCATCGGTTCCAACACACCGCCGATGCCGACGCCGCCCGAGAGGTGCACGTTTTTGCCAATCTGCGCGCAGGAGCCGACGGTGGCCCATGTATCAACCATGGTGCCGCTGTCGACATAGGCGCCGATGTTCACGAAAGACGGCATCAGCACCACGCCGGGCGCGATATAGGCCGAGCGGCGCGCGACGCAGTTGGGCACGGCGCGGAAACCGGCCTCTTTCCATTCGGCATCGCCCCAGCCTTTGAATTTGCTGTCGACCTTGTCCCACCAGCCAGCGCCCTGCGGGCCGCCTTCTTGATGTTCCATATCCTTGATGCGGAAGCCCAGCAGCACGGCCTTTTTGGCCCACTGATTGACATGCCACTGACCGTCGTCCTGCTTTTCCGCCACGCGCAGCTTGCCGCTGTCGAGCGCGTTCAGCGTCTCTTCGATGGCGTCGCGGGTCTCTCCGGTGGTGGCGGATGTGATCTGGTCGCGGGTATCCCAAGCGGCTTCGATGGCGGTTTCAAGTTGGGCGTTGGACATGGGGCAAGTCTCCGAATGATGAAAAGGCCTTTTGAGGGCTATAGCCTTGCACCGCCAAGGGTGCAATTGCCGGGCGATGAGGGGCGTGGTCATTCTGTGATCAACAATGCATGTTGACCTGAGCGGCCATCGCGCCACCTGAGCCAAGCCCTAGACCAAGGAAAGACCCGAGGATGACCGAGGAACACCGCCACCCCCTGCGCCGCGCCAATGTTGACCGCGCCAAGGCCCAAGACGCCCCCGACACGCCGCAAACCCGCGCGCCCGCCTACCGTCTGGCCTTTACCGACGACGACTTCATGTGCCGCGATGAGCTGCGCCCGGTGCGCCTGCAACTGGAATTGCTCAAGCCCGAACTGCTGCTCGATGCCCACGGCATCCAATCGACCATCGTGCTCTTTGGCGGCGCGCGCATTCCTGCACCAGCCGAGAAACACACCGCCCGCACCAAAACGTTGGCCGATCTGTCGCGTTTTTATGACGAGACGCGCACCTTTGCCCGGCTGATGACTGAAAAGTCGATGGAAACCGGCGGCGTGGAGAACGTCATCGTCACCGGCGGTGGGCCGGGTGTGATGGAGGCAGGCAACCGGGGCGCGCTGGACGCGGGCGGCCATTCCATCGGCCTGAATATCGTGCTGCCGTTTGAGCAGGCGCCCAATGAGTATGTCACGCCAGAGCTTTGCTTTAACTTCCACTATTTCGCGATCCGCAAGATGCATTTCCTGATGCGCGCCCGCGCGATCTGCGTCTTCCCCGGTGGTTTCGGCACCATGGACGAGCTCTTTGAGGCCCTGACGCTGATCCAGACCGGCCGCATGAACCGCGTGCCCTTCCTCCTGTTCGGGCGTGAGTTCTGGGAAAAGATCATCAACTGGGACGCGCTGGCCGATGCTGGGACGATCTCTGCCGAAGACCTCGACCTGTTCCGCTTTGTCGAAAGCGCGGATGAGGCGATGGAGGTGATCGAGAATTGGGAGACCGCCCCCGCCCGCGAACATGTGCCGGGCCGGGAAGAGGTCGAAGATCACGGCTGATCGGGCTTTGCCCGGCCCCGTCACCGGGTAAAGGTCTGGCCCAAGGCCACTTTGGCCCCTTGGACAATATCGCGCAGGATATCGGCGGCGGGTTTGACCGCGCCGATCAACCCTGCGACCTCTCCGACAAAGGCGTTGGCGGTGCGAGCATCGCCCTCTGCCACCGCCGCCTGCCAACGTGGCAACTCCTGCGCCAGCGCGGCGCGCAGCCCGTCGGGGTCATCATGCCAACGGTCGGTGAACTCATTGCGCAGCACGCGGCCCGTGTAGCGTTTGGGCCAGTCATAGCCGCGCATGATGTCGGTCACGGTGCTGCGCAGCGTATCATCGCCACTGGCCTCAATCGCGGCCTTTAGCATCGCGGGATGCACCAGCGCCTCTTCCGAGGCCCAGAAGCGCGAGCCGACGACCACCCCATCGGCCCCGAGCATCAGCGCCGCCGCCAACCCGCGCCCGTCACCCACACCGCCCGCCGCACAAAGCAGCACTTCAGGCGCATGGCGGGCGATGTGATCGGCAATTTCGGGCACAAGGGTAAAGGTCGCGCGTTTTTCGCCGTGGCCGCCAGCCTCGGCCCCTTGGGCGACGATGATCTCGGCCCCCAGATCGATCGCATGGGCGGCATCGCGCAGGGTTTGCACCTGACAGATCAGCGGCACTTTGGCCGCTCGGATCGCGGGGACGAACTCTGCCGGATCGCCGAACGAAAGAAAGACCGCCGCCGGGTCGCGGGCGAGAACCTGCTCCAACGCCTGCGGATGCTCCCGCAGTTTCCAAGTGATAAAGCCGCAGCCGACCGATTGGTTGCCCGCCAGATCTTGCTGCTCAGCGATCCATTCGCCGGAATCGTAGGCCCCGCCGATCATGCCCAAGCCCCCGCGCTTGAGACCGCCGCCGCCAGCCGCCCGCCCGCGGCGAAAGCCATGGGCGCTTGGATGATCGGATGGCTGATCCCCAGCCGTTTGGTCAAACGCGTGGTCAGCATCCCCTACCGCCCCGCCAGAATGGCGTCAGCGGCCTTTTCGGCAATCATCACCGTCGGCGATGCCGTGTTGCCCGAGACGATCTTGGGCATGATCGAGGCATCAATCACCCGCAGTCCCTGCAACCCATGCACCCGCAGATCGGCATCGACCACGGCCATCGGATCACTGCCCATCTTGCAGGTGCCAACGGGGTGAAAGATCGTCGTGGCAATATCGCGCGCCTTGTCGAGCAGGTCTTCATCGCTCTGCACGACGGGGCCGGGCAAGATTTCCTCGGGCTGATAAGGGTGCAGCGCCTTGGCCGTCATGATGTGTCGCGCCTGTTTCATGGCCGCGACCGCGACACGCTTGTCGCTCTCAGCGGAAAGATAGTTCAGACGGATGTCGGGCTGCACCGCGCTGTCGCGGCTGGTCAGATGGCAAGAGCCGATACTCTCGGGCCGCAGGTTGCAGACCGAAACGGTAATCGCCGGGAACGGGTGCAACGGATCGCCCAGCTTGTCGGTCGACAGGGGCTGCACGTGGTATTCCAGATCGGGCGTCTCAAGCGCCGGATCGGACTTGGTGAACATGCCGAACTGGCTGGGCGCCATCGCCAAGGGGCCGCTGCGCCGCATGAGATATTCCAGACCCATCCGCCCCTTCCCCCAAAGCGAATGGGTCATCGTGTTGAGCGTCTTGGTGTTTTGCACTTTATAGACGGTGCGGATCTGCAAATGGTCCTGAAGGTTCTCCCCCACGCCGGGCAGTTCATGCAGCGTGGTGATACCCATGCCGCTCAAAAGCTCGCTCTGCCCGATGCCCGAGAGTTCGAGGATCTTGGGTGAGTTGATTGCCCCCGCCGACAACAGCACTTCGCCCTCGGCCACGGCCCGCAGGGCGCGGCCTTCGTGGGTAAAGCGCACGCCGGTCACGCGCTTGCCCTCTAGGATCAGCCCATTGGTATGGGCATGGGTCATCACCCGCAGGTTGGGCCGCTGCATCGCGGGGCGCAGGAAACCGCGCGCCGTGTTCCAGCGCACACCGCCATGTTGGTTCACCTCGAAAAAGCCCGAGCCTTCGTTATCGCCATCGTTGAAATCGGCACGCGGTTCGATCCCGAACTCCCGCGCGCCGTCCTGCACGGCCTCCAAAATGTCCCACCGCAGGCGCTGTTTGCTGACCTTCCACTCGCCTCCGGCGCTGTGCATGTCATTGCCGCCCGCGTGGTGATCCTCGGACTTGAGGAAATAGGGCAGCACGTCGTCCCAGCTCCACCCGGCGTTGCCAAGCTGCCGCCAATGGTCATAGTCCGCCGCCTGCCCGCGCATGTAGATCATGCCGTTGATGGAGCTACAGCCGCCCAGCATCTTGCCGCGCGGGTAGGTCAGAGAGCGCCCGTTCAACCCCGGCTCGGGCGCAGTTTTCATCATCCAATCGGTGCGCGGATTGCCGATGCAATAGAGATACCCCACCGGCACCTTGACCCAGTGGTAGTTGTCATCCCCCCAGCCTCGAGCAGCAGGACGTTATTGGCTGGATCAGCGCTGAGACGGTTGGCCAAAACACAGCCCGCGGTGCCAGCGCCGACAATGATATAGTCATAGCGACCCTCTAGCTGTGTCTCGTCGTGCATGGTGATCTCTCCCGATATTCTGGCCCGCCTCCCCGGCGCGTTATTGGTAGAGCGCCCGGCGACAGGTCACAATCCCTGCCGTAAGTCGCCCGCCCACCGCGGCATTTACCGCAAAGCCACATTCCTCGCGCTTTGCCCGCGCAGCGCATCCGTTTGTTGATTTTTTCGGCTCTTAGGTGAATATGGCCGAACTGGATATATTGCCCCGATGCGTTAGGTTTTGCCTTGGGGTTAAAATTTCGCCGCCTTCTGGTGGCCAGAGACAAGGGCTATAATTAGTGCGGCGACCCGAATTTATACTGTTTCTCGGATGTCTCGCCATCACCTTTGGGGTGTTTCTTTATAGCAATCGCAGCAATGATCTCGCCACCGAACGGGCCTTTGACCGGATCGCCGAGGAAAGCCTGCAAAGCCTCGACGCGCGGATGCACACCTATTTGCAGAGCCTCAACGGCATCGCCGCCTTCATGAACGCCTCTGACGAAGTGACCGCCAGCGATTTCGCGCATTACGTCAATACGCTGGAGATCGACACCTTTCTGCCCGGCATCAACGGCATCGGCTTTGTCGCCCCGGTCGCCCGAGGGACCGAAGAGGCTTTCATCGAAGAGGTAACCGCCCTCGGGATAGAAGATTTCCGGATCCACCCCAACACCGGCAACGCCGAGAAGATGGTGATCCAATATATCTACCCCCAAGGGCCGAATGCAGAGGCCGTGGGCCTTGATATCAGCTTTAACGAGGACCGCCGCCGCGCCGCCCTGCGGGCCCGCGAGACCAGAGAGCCGCAACTGACACCGCGCATTCTGCTGGTGCAGGACAAATCCCGTCAGCCCGGTTTTCTGTTGCTACGTCCAGTCTATGCCGCCGGCAACCGTCCGGCGCAGGATACGGCAGGCTTTATCGGTTGGGTCTATGCGCCCTTTGTCGGTGCAAACCTGCTGAACGCGCTGACCCCGGCTCAGGGGGAGGCCTATGAAATCAAAGTCTTCGATGGGCTGACCACCGCCCCGGAGAACCGGATTTTCGACAGCACGCCCGAAGGTGTCGAAAGCGGGCATCACAGCATTACCCAAACGATCGAACGCTTTGGCCGCCCTTGGACCGTGGTCCATGTCAGCACGATCAGTTTCGACAGCGCCACGCACAGTGCCGTGCCGGAGATCCTGTTGATTTCCGGCATATTGCTGGCGATCCTTTTCTTCGTCGCCTTCCGCAGCCTGCGCCAGCGCAGCGCGGCCCTGAGCGAGCTTGCCGTGCTGCGCGAACGCCAGATCGACGCCCATGAAGAGGAAAACCGCGCCGTCATCGATAACGCTGTGACGCCTGTATTCCTGCTTGACGGCGAGGACCGCGTGCTTTTCGCCAACCAAGCGGCGCTGGTCTGCTTTGGCTATGGGCATGAGGCGCTCAAGGGGATGGATTTCCGCAATCTCGTCACCGACTTGATCGAAGACCATGACCACGAGCAGGTCAACGCGGCAGGCAAGACCTGCTTTGGCCAAGACCTGAAGCTTGATCTGCAACGCAACAGTTGGACCACCCATACCGGCGAGCGGCGCGTGACGGCAATCGTGCGCGATCTGACCTCGGAACTTGCGGTGCAGGATGAACTGGCGAAGAACAAAGCGCTCTATGACCTCGCCCTCGAAGGCGCGCAGATCGGCGTTTTTAACATCGACCTGCGCACCGGGAAATCCGAGGTGTCCGACACATGGCGGCGCATTCTGGGGATGGCCGATTTCGAGCGGTTGACCGATCCGCAGGCGGAATTCCTCAAGCGGGTCCATACCGAAGACCTGCCGCTGCTGAACCAGACCGATCAGGCCTGCATCTCAGGGCAGCAACAACGTTCCGTCACCGAATACCGGCTGAAGATTGGCACCGGGGAATGGCGCTGGATGCGCTCGGACGCGGTGGTGACCGAACGCGATGAAAACGGCACTGCCTTGCGGATGGTGGGCACCCAAACCGATGTGACCGACATCGTCCATGCCCGCAATGCGCTTGAAACCAGCGAGCGGCGGTTTCGGCAGGTGCTGGCAGCGGCCCCCGTGGGCATGGCGATTCTGGGCGAAGGGGGCGTGTTCAACAGCGTCAACAGCGCGCTTTGCACGCTCTGCGGCTATAGCGAAGAAGAACTGCTGTCGAATACCAAACTGGGCGATCTGATGCCCGAGGGCGATTTGCAAAAGCTCTATGGTGAGGTTCGCGGGCTCGTCGATTCGCGCAGTTCACAAAACTATCAGGCCGAATACCGCATCACCCACAAGCTGGGCTATGAACGCTGGGGCCTGTTCAACGTCTCGTGGACCTTTGACAAGAACACGCGCGGCTATGTCTTTATCGTTCAGATCAACGACATCACCGATCAAAAGAAGCTTGAGCAGATCAAGAGCGAATTCGTCTCGACCGTCAGCCATGAGCTGCGCACACCGCTGACCTCGATCAAAGGGGCCTTGGGTCTGATCGACACCACGGACAACAGCCGCTTCCTGCCGGCGCATATCCGGCTGATCGACATCGCGCGCAGCAATGCCGACCGGCTGTCGCATATCGTGAACGATATTCTGGACCTCGAAAAGATTTCGTCGGGCGAGGTGCAGTTCGATTTCCACGATGTCGATCTGAACAAGGTGATCAACGACTCGGTCAACGAAATGTCGCCCTTCGCGATCACTCATAACAACACCTTGGGCGTGCAACTGCCCGACAAACCGCTGACGGTTCGGGTGGATGAAAGCCGCACGCGGCAGGTCTTGGCCAATCTTATCTCAAACGCCTGCAAATATTCCGATGCCGAGAGCGAGGTGCAAATTCGCGCCGAGCGGCTGGGGGACCGGGCGATTGTCTTTATCCAGAACACCGGCCCCGGCGTGCCGGAAAACTTCCGCCCGCGCATCTTTCAGGCGTTCTCTCAGGCCGATGGGTCCGACACACGCGCCAAGGGCGGCACCGGGCTGGGGCTGAACATCACCCGGCAGATCATCAAACGTCAGGGCGGTACCATCGGATTCGAAAGCATCCCGAAAGGCGTCACCGTCTTTTGGTTCACCTGCCCCATCGCCGAGGCCGAAACCGTGCAATCGCCCGCCGCCCCCGACGCGGAAATCGGGGAGCGGGACACGAAGCTGCGCGTGCTGCATATCGAAGACGATATCGACTTTGCAGAGGTGATCCGCACCGGTTTGGACAGCGTGGCAGAGGTGACCAATGTCACCAACCTCGCTCAAGCGCAGAAGTTGATCGGCCAAGAAGAGCTTGATGTGGTGATCCTTGATTGGTCCCTGCCAGACGGCGATGCCCGCTCTTTGTTGGAGGACATCATCCGTCTGCACCCAGAGGCCAAGATCATCAGCCTATCCGCCGACAACAACCGAGAGCCCGATCCCCGCGTCGGGATCAACCTTGTCAAATCACGGAGCGGGATCAGCTCGGTGGTCAACTCAATTACGGGAACAACCGCACGCGCATCTTAACCTGTCGCACCACGGCGAAGTGACGCTAAAGTGCGACACGCCATATTATTGCCAATATGCTCTGGCATTTTGTTTAAATTACAACGCACATGTCATGCTATAGTTCGAGCATGTCCGCTTCGGGGCGAGGAATTACGAGTGTCTTCAAAGCCATTTACCAAGCGTACCGCCGCCACATTTTTTCTGGGCACTGCCATTTCCGGCAGTTGGTACACCGCAACCTCCGCGCTTTTCGCGGGTCAAATGGGGGAGGTTATCCCCGTCGTCGGCGCGATCATTCTGGCGGGGCTAACGCCCTTCGCCGCGAACGCGCTCCAGTCAAGCCCTGAGAGGGGTACTGATAGTTTCGATATGGAACAAAGGCTTAGGGCATTTGATAGCCACGCCATTGTGAATATCGTCGATACCGGCGGAATGCTGGAACAGGTTAATGACCGTTTCATCGAACTGACGGGCTATACCCGCGATCAGTTGATCGGCCAGCCTGTGTCGATGCTTTACCAAGATGAGTTTCGCGAACTTCTGGCAGAAATCCGGGCCACCTTGATGGCCGGCAAGACATGGCAGGGAGAGACCCCGCTGCGCTGCGCCGATGGTCGGGTGATACAGACGCAATGCACCGTGATGCCCCTTTTCGACAACAAAGGGGCATGGTCCGGGTCGATCTCAGCCCGTACCGATGTGACCCACGCTAAGGAACTTCTGGCCGAACGCGACACGGCGGAAACGCTTTATGAACTGCGCGATGACATTTGGATCGTCGATGCCGAGACCGAGCGTTTCAGCTATATGAACCGCGTCGCCATGAGCCGAAGCGGCTGGTGTACCGACACCTATACCGAGCAAACGCTCGAAACCTTGGCAGAAAAATGCGACAATCCAGCCCTTCTTGAGGCCTGCCGGGATCTGAAAAAGTCGGGCAAGGCGATGACGCAGTTCGACACGCAACTGTTTGGCAATCATTTCCAAGTCACCATCAAACTTCTGCCCACCGGCGGCGCGGCAGGGCGATTCCTGGTCATGTTGCACGACGTTTCGGATATTATCAGCGAAGAGCGGATGAAGTCGGAATTCATCTCTATGGTCAGCCATGAACTGCGCTCGCCCCTGACCTCGATCAAGGGCTCTATGGGGCTGCTTTTGTCGCGGGCGGCGGGTGAATTGCCGAGCAAAGCGCGGGCGTTGCTAGAAATCTCCCACCGCAATGCCGACCGGCTTGTGCTGATCATCAATGACATCCTCGATCTGGAAAAGATCGCGAACGGGCGGCTGGAGTTCAACCTTGAAGAGGTTGATATCGCAGAACTTCTGCATGAGACCAGCGCCGCGAACGCCTCGCTTGAACAGCGCCACGGCGTGCGCATTCAAGTGGAAGGCACGGATGACCTGAACAAAGTGACCACAGATCCGAACCGGGTCATTCAGGTGCTGACGAACTTCTTATCCAATGCGTCCAAATTCTCCAAACCCGGAGAGCGCGTTACCATTCGCGCCGAAGAGAATGAGAACGAATTGCGCATCTCTGTAGCGGACCGCGGCCCGGGTATCCCGGCCTCTGAGCAGCACAAGGTGTTCCAGCGGTTTGCCGATCTGTCCAACTCCAACCGGGCCGACAATGGCGGCACCGGGCTGGGCCTCAGCGTCTGCAAAGCCATCGTCGAGAATCTTGGCGGTAAAATAGGTTTTGACAGCCGCGAGGGATTTGGTACGACATTTTACTTTACCCTGCCGAAGAAAAATTCTCAGGTAGCGGCAGAGGAACCGGCTGCGTTGCTGCGCGAAGCCTCCTAGAGAGAGTATGGAATGATCAAACTGCTGCACGTCGAGGATGACGCCGATATTCGTGAAATCGCGCTGATGGCGCTTGAGCTAAGCGGCGATTTCGACGTCGTCCAATGCGAGACCGGGGAAGCGGCGCTGAATCAGGTTCAGTCCTATACGCCCGATGTGATCCTGCTCGATATGATGATGCCCGGCATGACCGGCCGCCAGACCCTTGAGAAGATGCGCGAAATGGATAGCCTGCGTGACGTTCCGGCGATCTTCATGACCGCCCGCGCCCAGCATAACGAGATCGAAGAGCTGCGCGATTTGGGGGCCGCTGACGTGATCAGCAAACCCTTCGACCCCATTGCTCTCGCGGATCAGGTCAAGGCGGCGATGCAGGCCAACTAGGCCAGCGACCACTTGGCCTGCCCTATTGGGCAGCTTTTTGATAAATTGTCTGTAGGAATGGGGTCGGCGCAAAGCACGGCCACCGTGTCCTTAGGCTTGGGCGTCGATTTGCTGCCTGCAATGCGCGACGAAACCATCCAGTTCCGAGATGATCTCGATCGGGCAATCCGCGCGTTCAGCGCGAGGTCCGGCGAGATGCTCGACGATTTGGGTTTCGCACTGACGCGCCAGCCGGCCAAGCTCTTCAAAGCCGAGCGACCCGGCGCTGCCTGCGATCTGGTGCAGAATGGCCTGCGCGCTGGCCAGATTGCCTTTGATCTCATCCACGGTCGTCCCGTCCCAAGCGGCCAAGCCATGGGTTGCGATCAGCGTCTGGCGTTCGTCCAGCATTTCGACAAAGCGCTTGCGAATGCGCTCTATGCCGGGAAGTTCAGCTAACATTTTAGTCATGCCTGTTGATCATTCTGCCAAAAGTCATTGAGCGATTTCGTATGTGCCTCACTGGCGGCTTCTGCGCTTGCATGAGCCTGCGCCAGCGCATCCATGACGGAATTGCCGCTCTTCCAGATCAGCCGCACGGCCTCCCCGCGCTGACACGCGGGTGAACACGTTCGCCATTATTGTCGAACAATTCGGTTTGAGACAACTCCAAGTTAACCGCATCCATCAAACCGCCCATATTCGGACGCCATCCGCTTTCCGTAACGCACACGAAAGTGCCATTGCCCGCGTAGGACATGAGCACCTGATGGTCGACAAGCGTATCAGACAGGATCTCGGCCACATCGGACACAAGGCTATAGAACTCGAAAGAGGTCATCGTCGCGTGGAAGGCGTCAACCTCGCGGATGGTAAAGGCAAAGGCGGTGGAGCCGAAAAGCGCGCTGCGCGACAGCTGCGCGACGTAGTTTTCCATCGCGGTGTAGTCGATCACATTGTCCACGTCGTAGATCGGGACCGGCTCGAACAACTCCATATGGGTGGCCTGATCGGCGATGGTCTTGGCGGCGAAAATCTTCTTGGTCCGCTGCTGACGCTCTTTCACCATGCCTTCGACCAGCCCGATGCGAGATTTCAGCTCGGCAATCTCAAAAGGCTTGGTCACATAGTCGGTTGCCCCGGCGGCAAAGGCCGCATCGATATAGCGTTTGTCGGACATCGCGGTGAGCATCAAAATTGGCGTATCGGCATGGCGCGCCGAGTTGCGAATGTGCTGCGCCAGTTCGATCCCGTCCATGCCCGGCATCTGAATATCAAGCATGAAGCAATCAATCGGACCGAGGTCGGGATCCCCCAACATATCGACCGCATGCAGAGCAGATGGGGCGGTCGTTAGTTCATGCGCACCGATAATCTCTACAAATTGCCCGAGCAATTCGAGGATAATCGGGTCGTCATCCACCGCCAGAATTTTCATTACATCTCTCCACAGATCAAAATCTTAGGGGCCCAAACTGGACGGACCGCTGCTTTGTCCTAATTTCTCTGGGAACTGTGGCCTAATTTTGACGAATTCTTAGTAAATAGGCGACAAACCGGGGCACTGTTTCCATATCGAGAGAATTTGACCCGAAAAACGGCCATCTTTACCGCATTTTCATTTGTGATCGGACGACTCGCCACTTCGCGTCCAAGGGTGATTCCCCTCAACGCAAACGGCCCGACGTTTCCGCCGGGCCGCTCTATCCTCATCCCCTTAGGTCTTAGCCCAAGCTTGCCTTGATCGCCTCGGCGGTGGCGCCCACGACCTTATCCGCTTCTTCGCGGGTCAGGCAGAAGGGCGGCGCAAAGCCGATGATGTCGCCTTGGGGCATGGCGCGGGCAATGACCCCGGCCTTGAGCATATCGCCGACGATGGTCGGCACCACTTTGCGCGCCGGATCAAACTGCGTGCGGCCATCGCGGTCTTCGACCAATTCCACGGCGCAGAGCATCCCTTCGCCGCGAATGTCGCCCACCTTGGGGTGGTCGCCCAATGCGGCCTTCATCTGCGCATTCAGATAGCCGCCCACGTCCGAGGCATTCTCGATCAGCTTCAGATCGTCGATCAGCTTGAGGTTCGCGATCCCCGCAGCCGCGCCGATGGGGTGGGCCGAATAGGTCCAGCCGTGGCCGATGGGACCGTTTTCATCGGTTCCCTGCTCCAGCACCTTCCACATCTTGTCACCCACAATGGAGCCCGACAGCGGCGCATAGGCCGAGGTCAAACCCTTGGCGATGGTGATCAGATCAGGTTTCATACCGTAGTGATCCGAGCCGAACATCGAGCCCAGACGGCCAAAGCCGGTAACGACCTCATCCGCGACCAGCAGAATGTCGTGCTTGTTCAGCACCTCCTGCACGGCGGCCCAATAGCCTTCGGGCGGCGGCACGATGCCCCCGGTGCCCAGAACCGGCTCCCCGATGAAAGCGGCGATGGTGTCGGCACCTTCGCGTTCGATCAGCGCCTCAAGCTCACCTACCAGATGCGCGGTGAACTCCGCTTCGCTCATGTTCGCGTCGGGGCGGCGGTAGTAATAGGGCGCGTCGGTGTGGACCACCTGTGCCAGCGGCAGGTCGAACTTCTTGTGGAACAGCTCCAGCCCAGTCAGCGAGCCCGTCACCAGACCAGACCCATGATAGCCACGCCAGCGCGAGATGATCTTTTTCTTCTCGGGGCGGCCAAGGATGTTGTTGTAATACCAGATCAGCTTGACGTTGGTCTCATTCGCGTCCGAGCCACCAAGGCCGAAATAAACCTTGCTCATGCCTTCGGGCGCGCGGTCGAGGATCATCTTGCTGAGCGTGATGCTCGCCTCGGTGCCGTGGCCGACGTAAGAATGGTAATAGGCCAGTTCATGCGCCTGCTCGGCAATCGCCTCGGCGATCTCGGTCCGGCCATAGCCCACGTTCACGCAATAGAGACCGGCAAAAGCGTCGAGCATCTGGTTGCCGTCGCGGTCGGTGATATGGCTGCCTTTGGCGGTCTTGATCACACGGGTCGGGCTTTCGCCGCGCGCGTGCTGCGCCAGATGGGTGGAGGGGTGAAAGAAATTTTCACGGTCCCATTGTTCGAGCATATCGTTCTTCAACATTGGTCTTTCCTTTCTTCCGACGCGCCTTTGCGCCGTATCTTCAAATCTTAGGCCCAGTCACGGCAGACGTATTTGACTTCCGTAAAGGCTTCGAGCCCCAGCCGCGACCCTTCGCGTCCGATGCCCGATTGTTTCGTCCCGCCAAAGGGGATCGGCGCGCCGGTCACCTTGGTGCGGTTCACCGCCACCATGCCGAAACACAGCGCCCGGCTGGCGCGGTAGATGCGGCGTGGGTCTTGGCTGTGGACATAGGCCACCAGCCCGTATTCCGTGTCATTGGCCCGTGTGATCGCCTCATCCTCACTGTCGAAGGCCGCGATGGCGGCCACGGGGCCAAAGGTCTCTTCGCGCATGATCAGCGCGTCGGCAGGCACATCCGCCAGCACCGTCGGTTCAAAGAACAGCGGCCCCGCCGCGTGCCGCTTGCCACCACTAAGCAGCCGCGCCCCACGGTCAAGCGCATCTTTGACGTGCTCTTCTTGTTTGGCGACGGCTTTCTCGTTCATCAACGGCCCGATGTCGGGATCATCCGCGCCGACGCCCACGGTCAGCGCCTGCGTCGCTGCGGTGAATCGCGCGCAGAAGGTCGCATAGCTGTCGCGGGCAATAAAGAAGCGGTTGGCACCGAGGCAGTCTTGTCCGGAGGTGGCGAACTTGGCCTTGATCGCCTCTTCGACCGCGCGGTCCATATCGGCATCATCGAACATGATGAAAGGCGCATGGCCGCCGAGTTCGAGCACCAAGCGTTTCACACTGTCGGATGCCTGACGATACAGCAGCTTGCCGATCTCGGTAGACCCGGTAAAAGAGATGGCGCGGACGCGGTTGTCCTCCATCCAGGGCTTCACGATCTCCGGCGCTTCGCCAGTGACGACGTTGAACACGCCTTTGGGCAGCCCCGCCTGTTCGCCCAATTCGGCCAGTGCCAGCGCCGAGAATGGCGTCTCTGCCGACGGGTGCGCCACCACGGTGCAGCCTGCCGCCAGCGCCGCACCTGCCTTGCGGGTCAGCATGGCAGAGGGGAAGTTCCACGGGGTGATCAGTGCGGCCACGCCCACCGGCTCGCGCCAGATTTCCACCTCTGCATCCGGCAGATGCGAGGTGACGCCTTCGATGTTGGGGCGGCGCGCCTCTTCGGAATAGAACTCAAAGAAAGACGCGGCATAGTCGATCTCTCCGCGCGACTCGGAGATGGGTTTGCCCTGTTCGGCGGTCATGATCCGCGCCAGATCCTCGCGGTTTTCCAGCATCAGATCGCGCCAGCGGCGCAGGATGGCACCACGCTCTTGCGGCAACAGCCCGGCCCAATGGGGGAAGGCGGCATGGGCGGCATCCACCGCGGCGCGGCTGTCGTCGGCGTTAAGCTTGGCAACCGACCCCAAGACCGCACCGCTTGCCGGGTCAGTCACCTTGAAGTCATCGCTCTGCGCGCCAGCGACCCATGCGCCGCCGACATAGGCGAAATGGCGGGCCAGCTCGCCCCGCGTCAGCGCGGGCAGACCATCGGCAGGGGTTGGGATCATCTTGGTCATCGGGCACCTCCTTGGGATGAATTGCCCCGAAGGTAACGCAGGATGTGGCGCGGGTTTGACCGAATATCAGCCCATCGGCAGGAGGTTTTGCGGCGCAGCACCCTGCCCGCCGCAAAAACTACGGCGGCTCAGCTTTCGTCTTCGGGCAAGAGCAGCGACAGCGGCAGCGGCGCCGATTTGACCGATTTGGTGACCACATAGGTGAAATAGCGCGTCAGCCCGGCCTGCTGATCCAGCAGCGCATCCATCAGACGTTGGTAACTGTCGATGTCGCGGGTGACGACCTGTAGCAGATAGTCAAAGCCGCCGCCCAAGGCCCAGCACTGGACGATCTCATCATGCTGCGCGATTACGGCTTCGAACCGTTGAAACGCCTCGGCACGATGATTGCCCAGTTCGGCCTGCACAAAGACGGTGACATGCGGGGCAATGCGGCGCAGGGCGACATGAGCCTGATAGCCGGTGATGATGCCCGCAGACTCCAACCGCGCCAGCCGTTCACCGCAGGCGGTGGGGCTTAGATTAACCTTGTCGGCAAGCGCAGATTTGGCGATGCGCCCCTCGCGAGAGAGGATCGACAGCACCGCGATATCGCGTTTATCCAGTTTGACAAAGCTCATGCCAGTTTCATGCGAGCGCAGGTCAGACTTGTCAATTGTCATGATTGTGGTGATCATCCAGATCATGACAAAATGGCGCCCAGACCCCGGATCCCTGACCCGACCTGCCTATCGATCACTGGTTCAGGCGATTGAAACAGCGATTCAGCATGGGGCGCTCAAACCCGGAGACCGGATGCCGACGCAGCGCCAAATGGCCTTTGACCTGTCGCTCAGCGTCCAGACCGTCAGCCGAGCTTATGACAAGCTGGTCGAGGCGGGCAAAATCGTCGGCGAGGTCGGGCGCGGCACTTTTGTGCGCGCGGCGAGCGATGATATCTCCATGCCCTTTGTCAGCCGCAAGGCCGCCGGGCGGTTGCTGGATATGTCGATCCTGAAGCCGGTGCTCGACCACGCCCATGAAGAAGCGATGCAAAAGACCCTCCGCGCGATGGCGCGCTCTTTGCCCCGCGCCGTGATGGGGGACTTTCGGCAAGACCTGCGTGCCGGTGACGGCAGCAGTTCGGTGCGGCGCTGGCTGTCGCTTTGCGGCCTTGATCTGGAAGGTATGGCGGTGATCCCCACCAACGGCAGCACCAGCGCCATGACCGTCGCGATCATGACAGCCGCCCAGCCCGGCGATCTGATCGTCAGCGAAGACATCGGCCATCACACCCTGCGCCCACTGGCGCGCTTCCTTGGTATTCGACTGCAAGGTGTCACCGTCGACGCGGGCGGCATCTGCCCCGAGGCGCTAGAACGGGTCTGCGCGAAAGAGCCCGTCAAGGCCGTCTACCTTATCCCCAACGGGGCCAACCCACTCGCCTTTACCATGACCGAAAGCCGCCGCGCCGCCGTGATTGAGGTCGCGCGGCGCCATGATGTGCTGATCATCGAAAATCAGTCATGGGGCCCGCTGCAAGACGCCCCGCCCCCTCCTATGGCGATGATGGCGCCCGAACGGGTGCTCTATTTTACCAGCCTTACCAAATGTCTGATGCCGGGGCTGCGGGTCGGCTATCTGGTGGTGCCTGATCATCTAAGCGCCTCTGCTGGGAACCGGCATATGGCGACTAACTGGATGGCAACCAACCTCATGACAGAAATCGCATCCCATTGGATCGAAGACGGGACCGCCAATACCCTCTTGAACCGCCAACAGCTTGCCCTGCGCGACCGGGCCGATTTTGCCGCCAATGTCTTTCGCGGCCTCGACATGCGGACCAGCCCCAATGGCCTGCACCTTTGGTTGCCCTGTAGCGATATCTATGAGGAAGCCGCACTGGTCAAATCGCTGCACGAAATCGGGATTGCTGTGGCGAGTGGCGCCAGTTTTGCCATCGGTCCACCGGACCGACATCCGGGACTGCGCTTGGCCATTGGGGGGCAATCCTTTCCTGAATTTGCCCGCGGGATTCGCATGATCGATGCAAATTTACGCAACAGGGCCAGACGCGCGGGACTGTAAGAGCGGCGCAAATTGTCATGGATCAATATTCACATTGACATGATTGGGATCGGTTTAAATGATCTAACAGTCAGGACATTAGTTTCGCTGCGGCCTTTGGGCTGCGCGGACAATAAATGAAAGGGAGTAATATGGCTATTTTCAAAACTGTTATCACCGGGGGTATCCTCGCAGCCGTGACGAGTGTCGCAGGCGCGGCCTCGGCAGACACATGGCGCTATGCTTTCGAAGAAGCGCTCGACGAAGTGCAGGGCAAATACGCCCAAAAGTTCAAAGAAGAAGTCGAAGCGAACTCCGACCACGAAGTTCAGCTCTTCCCATACGGCACCTTGGGTGAATCCGTAGACACGATGGAGCAAGCGCAGGCTGGCATCCTGCAGTTCGTCGACCAGTCGCCCGGCTTTACCGGCGCGCTGATCCCCGAGGCGCAGGTGTTCTTCGTGCCCTACCTGCTGCCGCAGGACGGTGAGCAACTCAACGAGTTTTTCCGCACCTCCAAGGCCATCAACGAGATGTTCCCCGCGCTCTATGCAGAGCAAGGTCTGGAACTGCTCAAGATGTTCCCCGAAGGCGAGGTCTGCATGACCACGCAAGAGCCGGTCAAAACGCCCGAAGACCTTAACGAGGTCAAGTTCCGCGTGATGACCAACCCGCTCTTGGTGGAAAGCTACAAAGCCTTTGGTGCCACGCCAACACCGCTGCCATGGGGCGAAGTCTATGGCGCGATGCAGACCGGTATCATCCAAGGTCAGGAAAACCCCGGCTTCTATCTGGAATCCACCAAGATGTACGAGGTGACAGACGTCATCACCTGCATCGGCCACAACAACTTCACCACTGCTGTGATGGCCAACAAGGATTTCTATGACGGCCTGTCCGATGAGGACAAAGAGGTTGTGCAGAACGCTTCTGACGCGGCATTCGATTATATTCTCGAATACCAGTCCGGCCTGCAGGAAAAGTCGCTGGAAAACATCGCAGCGGCGAAGCCTGACATGCAGATCAACATCCTGTCCGAAGAAGAGCGCCAGCCCTTCAAAGACAAGGCTGCATCGGTCGAAGAAGCCTTCATCGAGATGACAGGCGACAGCGGCAAAGAGATCCTTGAGCAATTCAAGGCCGACCTCGAAGCCGTTAAGTAAACGCATCCTTTCACCCTCCGGCACTGTCCGGGGGTGACCTTATTTTGACGCGATCCATTTTGAACCATTCACGGGATGACGCCGGTGACGGAAGACAACCACAGTTCGCAACTGCAATCGCAGACAGACACCACCGGCACTGATGACGCCCCCGTTGGCACCTACAAATCCACCCTACCCGGCCCGTTGGGCACAATCGACAACGCGATCAGCTGGCTTGAGTCTGTGATGCTCGCCGCTGGTGTTTTGTTGATGGCCGCCAATACGATTGCCAATGTGGTAGGTCGTTTCGTCTTTCAAAGCTCGATCTTCTTTTCCGAAGAATTGAACAGCATCCTGATCATTCTCATCACTTTCGCAGGCATTTCCTATGCCGCGCGGCACGGGCGGCATATCCGCATGTCTGCGATTTTCGACGCCCTGCCCCCGCGCCCCCGTAAAGTGCTGATGATCTTCATCGCCTTCGTCACCGCCGTCTTCATGTTCGGCCTCGCGTGGTATGCGCTGCAATATATCATGACCCAAGCCGGGCGTGGCCGCCTGTTGCCTGCCCTGCAGGTTCCGGTCTGGTGGACGCTGGTCTGGGTGCCCTTCGGCTTTTTCATGACGGGGCTGCAATACCTGCTAACCGCCATCAAAAACATTATCGAGCCTGACATTTACCTGTCGACCAGCGTGCTGGAAGGCTACGACGACAACGAGCGGGAGGTCTAAGCGATGGCCCTTACCATTTTCTCCATCATGGTTGTCCTGCTGCTGCTGGGCTTTCCCATGATGATCCCGCTGATCGTCGGTGCGTTTGTCGGTTTCTATTCGCTCTTCGGCGGCTTCGGCCAGCTAGAGACGATGGTGCAACAGATGATGGCGGGCGTCCGGCCCGCTTCGCTGATCGCCGTGCCGATGTTCATCTTTGCGGCTGACATCATGACGCGGGGCCAATCTGCGGGGCGTTTGATCGACATGGTGATGTCCTTCGTGGGTCATATGAAAGGCGGGCTTGCGGTTGCCACGGCGGCGGCCTGTACCATGTTCGGCGCGGTCTCGGGCTCTACGCAGGCCACGGTGGTCGCGGTCGGCTCCCCTCTGCGGCCCCGGATGCTGAAAGCCGGCTACAAAGACAGCTTTGTGCTGGCGCTGATCGTCAACTCTTCTGACATCGCCTTCCTGATCCCGCCTTCCATCGGCATGATCATCTACGGCGTCGTCTCCAATACCTCGATTGCTGAGTTGTTCATCGCGGGTATCGGGCCGGGGCTGCTGATCCTCGCGCTGTTTTCGGTCTATTCGGTGATCTACGCCTACCGCCACAACGTCCCCACCGAAGAGAAAGCCACATGGGGCGAGCGTGCCCGCGCGGTACAACAAGCGCTTTGGCCGCTTGGGTTTCCGGCGATCATCATCGGCGGCATCTACGGCGGGGTCTTCTCTCCGACCGAGGCGGCAGCGGCCTGTGTGCTCTATGCCATCTTCCTTGAGATGATCGTCTTTCGTGAGATCGACTTTGCGGGCATCTATGAGACGGCGAAATCCACCGGGCTTATCACTGCCGTGGTCTTCATCCTTGTTGCGGCAGGCGCGGCCTTTTCTTGGGTGATCTCTTTCGCGCAGATCCCGCAGGCGATCTTGGCGGGCATCGGCATCGACAGCATGGGGCCGATTGGCGTTCTTTTCGTGATCTCCATCGCCTTCTTCATCGGCTGTATGTTCGTGGACCCGATCGTGGTGATCCTCGTCTTCGTGCCGATCTTTGCACCGGTGGTCGACTCGGTCGGCCTTGATCCCGTGCTGGTCGGGACAGTCATCACGCTGCAAGTCGCCATCGGTTCGGCCACGCCGCCCTTTGGTTGTGACATCTTCACCGCCATCGCGGTCTTCAAACGACCCTATATGGAGGTTATCCGCGGCACCCCGCCCTTCATCGTCATGCTGCTCAGCGTGTCTGTCGCGTTGATTTTCTTCCCACAGATCGCCCTATTCCTGCGCGATCTGGCCTTTTCGAAATAAGAGGACAGCGTCATGTTCACCCATATCCTCGCCCCCTATGACGGCTCGGTGAATGCCGACCGCGCGCTGATGAAGGCGGCAGAGATGGCCAATCTGACCGGGGCGAAGGTAACGCTGCTGACGATCTACCGGCATCATTCGATGCTAGAGGCGTCGCTGTCGATGGTGCGGGTGAACGACCCCGGCAATATCGACGACGCGATGCAAGCCCATGCGACCGAGATCATCAGCCACGGCAAACAGTTGATGAAAGACGCAGGCGTCGAAAATGTCCGTGCATTTGTCCGCTCGGGCCGGCCTGCACGGGCGGTGACCGAATTTGCCAAGAAACATGATGCCGACCTCATCGTCATCGGCTCGCGCGGGTTGGGCGCGACAGGCGATAGCTATCTGCTGGGATCGGTGTCACACAAAGTCACGGGGCTTGCGAAATGTCCTGTGCTTGTCGTCTAGATCAAAGGAATATTCAGGTGACACCCCCTGTGCAAAGCGAAACGCTTGAGTGCCGTTTGCGTGAAGATGATCCCGTGCGCCTTGGCGCGATGCTGCTGTCGACCGACATGACCTTTGAGCGTGACGCGGCTCGGTTGATCGACCCCGCGCAGGCCGCACTGCATGTGGCGCGGATCGCTTTTGAGAACCCCACCACCCCCGAACGCCTGCGCGCCATGACCCCCGATATGGCCCGCACCGCGGCGCTGCTGGTGCCGGGGATCAAGCTTTCGGCCATCGCTTTTTGCTGCACCTCGGCCTCTGTCGCCATCGGCAACCCGGCGGTGCGTGAAGCCATCGGCGAAGGGCTCCCCGGCGTGCCGGTCATCACCCCCGCCTCTGCCGCCATCGCAGGCTTTGCAGCACTTGGCGTGAAACGTGTGGCAATGCTCACCCCTATCTGCCCGAAACCGCCGCGCCCCTCGCCGCCTATTTCGAGGAACAGGGCCTTCAGGTCATGCGCAACGGCGCCTTCGGGCTGGAAGACGACCGCGACATGGCGCGGATCGACGACGAAAGCATCATCAACGGCGCCGCAGCACTGGACGGAGCGGAAGTAGAGGCATTTTTCCTCTCCTGCACGTCCCTGCGCGGTGTCGACGTAATCGACCGGATCGAAGCCGCCTTGGGCAAACCGGTCGTGACCTCTAACCAAGCGCTATGCTGGGCATTGCAACGGATGGGCGGGCTGTCGGGCCGTCCCGATGGCTATGGCCGTCTGTTCGACTGCGACATGCCAAGCGCCCATGCACAAGGCATCATTCCGTGATCCCGGCCCCTCTGGCCGGATCGCAATATTCGGGTAACCAGACATGAAAGGGGCTGGCCTATGACCACGTATGAGGCGAATTTTACCAACAGCGAGTACCAGCGCCGGGTTGACCGAACGCGCAAGGTCATGGCCGCGCGCAACATGGATGCGATCGTGGTCAGCGACCCGTCGAACATGTCGTGGCTGTCGGGCTATGATGGCTGGTCGTTCTACGTCTACCAAGCGGTAATCCTGACCCAAGAGGGCGAGCCGATGTGGTGGGGCCGCGGCATGGACGCGCTTGGCGCACGACGCACCGTGTTTATGGAGGACGACCGCATCCGGGGCTACGACGACAGCTATGTCCAAAACCCCGAGAAGCATCCGATGGAAGACCTCTCAAGCCTCTTGAGCGAAATGGGCCTCGAGAACGCGCGCATCGGCGTGGAGATGGACAACTACTATTACTCCGCCCGCGCCCATGACACGCTAAAGACCAAACTGCCCAAGGCGACCTTTATGGACGCGACGGCATTGGTGAACTGGGAACGCGCTGTCAAATCCGAGCGCGAGATCGAATATATGGAGCGCGCCGCGCGGATCGTCGAAGAGATGCACGTCCGCATCCTCGAAGTCGCTGTGCCGGGGATGCGCAAGAACGATCTGGTGGCCGAGATCTATGCCACCGGCATTCGCGGTGCGCAGGGCTTCTGGGGCGACTATCCGGCCATCGTGCCTATGGCCCCCTCCGGCATGGACGCCACCGCCCCGCATCTGACGTGGGACGACCGGCCCATGCAGCCCAACGAGGCGACCTTCTTTGAAATCGCAGGTGCCCACCGGCGCTATCAATGCCCGCAGTCGCGCACGCTGTTTTTCGGGGATGTGCCCCAGAAATACCGCGACGCCGAACAGGCCGTGCTAGAGGCCATCGACGCGGGGCTGGAGCAGGCCAAACCGGGGAATAAGGCCGAGGACATCGCCAACGCTTTCAACAAGACGCTCAACAAGGCCGGGTTCGAAAAGGACAGCCGCTGCGGCTATGCGATCGGTATCAGCTATCCCCCCGACTGGGGCGAGCGCACGATCTCTTTCCGTCGGGGCGACACGACGATCCTTGAGCCGAACATGACCTTCCATTTCATGCCCGCGCTCTGGCTGGATGATGGCGGGCTCGAGATCACCGAGCCGATCCGCATCACCGAGACCGGCCATGAATGTTTCTGCACCACACCGCGAAAGTTGTTTGTTTCCGCATGACCAGCAATCCCATCACCCCGACCATCCCGCTCGACGCGCCCGGCGCGCATCACGGGTTTCTCCGCCTGCCCTACAGCCGCGATGACAGCGCTTGGGGCTCTGTCATGGTACCGATCACCGTCATCAATGGCGGCGACGGCCCCACGGCGCTGCTGACAGGCGGCAACCACGGCGATGAATACGAAGGGCCGATTGCCTTGCAAGAACTGGCGGCCACGCTGGATCCTGCGCAAATCAAAGGCCGCGTTATTATCCTGCCGATGATGAACCAACCCGCCTTCGCCGCTGGCCGCCGCTGTTCACCCATCGACGGCGTCAATATGAACCGCAGCTTTCCGGGGAGCCCAGGCGGCACGGTAACCCAAAAAATCGCACATTACATCGCGACCGAACTGGTGCCGCTGGCGGACATCGTGCTGGATTACCACTCTGGCGGGCGCACGTTGGATTTCCTGCCCTTTGCCGCCGCGCATATCTTGCCGGACAAGAAACAAGAGGCCGCCTGTATGTCCGCGATGGAGGCGTTCAACGCGCCCTATTCGATGAAGATGCTGGAGATCGACAGTCGCGGCATGTTCGACACGGAAGTGGAGGAACAGGGCAAGGTCTTTGTCACCACCGAGCTCGGCGGCGCGGGCACGTCGACGGCCAAGAGCGTTGCCGTCGCCCGCAAAGGCGCGCGCAATCTGTTGATCTATGCAGGGATTTTGGCGGGCGAGCCCGAGATGGCCGAGACCGTGATGCTCGACATGCCCGATGGGCGCTGTTTCACCTTTAGCGAGACAAACGCCCTGCTAGAGCCGCTGGTCGATCTGGGAGATGAGGTGACCGAAGGCCAACCGATTGCGCGGCTTTGGCCGAGTGACCGCAGCGGTCAAGCCGCGATCATGGCCCATGCGCAGCTTGGCGGCATCCTGACCGCCCGGCATGTGCCGGGGCTGGTCAAGATGGGCGATTGCATCGGTGTGGTGGCGCAGGTGGTCTGAACTACCTGCAACGCTTCACTCGTCGACGGGGAAGTAGCAGGCTGCCGGATGCGGCGCGCCCTCAAGCACGGGGCGCTCTTTCCGGCAGACATCCTGCACCTTCCAGCAGCGCGGGGCAAAGGGGCAGCCCTCAGGGATCGCCAGGGGCGAGGGCAATTCGCCCTGTAGCTTGATCCGCTCTTTGCCGCCTTCGGGGTCGGCGCGTGGGGTCGCGGAGAGCAGCGCCGCCGTATAGGGATGGCGCGGGTTCTCAAAGACCTCGTCTTTCGGCCCCTTCTCAACCGCGCGGCCCAGATACATGACGATCACATCGTCAGCCACATGGCGCACGACAGAAAGGTCATGGCTAATGAACAGATACGCCAGCTGCATCTTCTCCTGAAGGTCCACCAACAGGTTCAGGATCGCCGACTGGATCGACAGATCCAAAGCCGAGACCGGCTCGTCCAACACCAGCACCTTCGGATCCAACATCAACGCCCGCGCCACTGCGATCCGCTGGCGCTGACCGCCTGAGAACATATGCGGGTAGCGGTCGTAATGTTCGGGCCGCAGGCCGACGAGGCGCAGCATCTCGCGCGCCTTCTCCTCCCGCTCTTTCTTCGACATGTCCTTGCGGTTAATGACCAGCGGCTCTTGCAGGATCGTGCCGATCTGCTGGCGCGGGTTCAGCGAGCCGTAAGGGTCTTGGAACACGATCTGAACATGCTGGCGCAGGTCGGCCCAATCCTCGGGCCGGACCGCTTTGCCGTCGAGCGTCAGCGAGCCTGCGGTCGGCTCTTCGATCATCGTGACCATGCGCGCCAGCGTGGACTTGCCACAGCCGCTTTCGCCCACCACGGCCAGCGTCTTACCGGGGTGCAGTTGGAAATCGAGGCCCGCGACGGCCTTCAAAGTCTGGGTCTTGCGCAGGAAGCCGCCACCAACCTGATAGTGACGCTCTAGCGCGTCGGCGGTCATTACGGGGGCAGTCATGACGCGACCCTTTCATCGGTATTGAGCGGATAGAAACAACGCGCCTTGCCCAGATCCTCGCCCAAGGGCGGCGGATTCTGGTTGCGGCATTTGTCATTGGCGAACTTGCAGCGCGGCGAGAACAGGCACCCCGCAGGCCGGTCGAACTGGCCCGGCACCACGCCGGGGATTGTCGGCAGGCGTTTCTCAGTGGCACGCTCCGGCAAGGCATCGAGCAGCGCCGCTGTGTAAGGGTGGTGCGGCTCACGGAAAAGCGGCAGCACCTGCTGCTCTTCGATCTTTTGGCCGGCATATTGCACGCTTACACGCTCGGCGGTTTCGGCCACTACGCCCATATCGTGGGTGATCAGCACCAGCCCCATGCCGGTCTCTTCGCGCAGCGAGGTCAGCAGGTCGAGGATCTGCGCCTGAATGGTCACGTCGAGCGCGGTCGTCGGTTCATCCGCGATCAAGAGCTTGGGTTTGCAGGCGATCGCCATGGCGATCATCACACGCTGGTTCATCCCGCCCGACATCTGGTGCGGAAAGACCGACAGACGCTTTTCCGGGTCCGGGATGCCAACCTGTTCAAACAGCTCAATCGCCCGCTTGTGCCGCTCGGCCCGGTTCAGGCCAAGGTGAAAGCGCAGGGATTCCTTGATCTGCCAGCCCACCGGGAAACAGGGGTTGAGCGAGGACATCGGCTCTTGAAAGATCATCGCAAGGTCATTGCCGACAATCTTGCGCCGGGCGCGCTTGTCCATTTTCAGCAGGTCATGACCGTCGAAGGTCAGCTCATCGGCGGTGACGGTGGCGGTCCAAGGCAACAGGCCCATCAGTGCCAACATCGACACCGACTTGCCCGAGCCACTTTCGCCGACAATGGCGAGGATTTCGCCGGTGTCGACATCTTGGTCAACCGAGTCCACGGCGCGGAACTTGCCCGAGGCGGTGGCGAAATCGACCGAGAGGTTGCGGATACGCAGAAGAGACATCAATCAGCTCCGCTTTAGTTTCGGGTCAAGGGCGTCGCGCAGCCCGTCCCCCATGAGGTTGATCGCCAACACGGTGACGAGGATCGCAAGGCCGGGGAAGGTCACAACCCACCACGCCCGCAAGATAAACTCGCGCGCTTCGGCCAGCATGGTGCCCCATTCCGGCGTGGGCGGCTGTGCGCCCATGCCCAGAAAGCCAAGCGCGGCGGCATCAAGGATCGCGGTCGAAAACGACAGCGCGGCCTGCACGATGATCGGCGCAAGGCAGTTCGGCAGCACGGTCACGACCATCAGCCGCAGCGTGCCAGCACCGACAACACGGGCCGAGGTGACATAGTCCTTCTGCCGCTCAGACAGCACGCTCGCACGGGTCAGACGCACGTAATGCGGCTGCAACACAATCGCGATGGCGATCATCGCATTGGTCAGCGACGGCCCAAGGATGGCCACGAGCACCAGCGCCAGCAGCAGCGACGGGAAGGCCAGAATGATGTCCATGATCCGCATGATGATCGTGTCGAGCCACTTGGGCGCGAAGCCCGAGATCAACCCGATGATGATCCCGCCAGAAGCGGCGATAGACACCACGACGATGCCAACGAAGAAGGAGTAGCGCGCACCAACAATCAGACGCGACAGCATATCGCGACCGAGCGGGTCGGTGCCGAGGATATGGCTCCACGTGCCGCCATCTTGCCAAACAGGCGGTTGCAACGTCGCAGCGCGGAACTGTTGGGTCGCGTCATGCGGTGCGATCCACGGGCCGAACAGTGCCAGAAAGGCGAAGACGGCAAAAATCCACAGGCCAATCACGGCCCCACGGTTTTCGCGGAAATAGAACCAGAATTCGCGCAGGCGTCCGGGGCGCGCGTGGACCATTTCGGCTTCGGCGGAGAGTGCGTCGTCCATTAGCGTTTCCTGATCTTGGGGTTGATGATGCCATAGAGCATGTCAACGGTGAGGTTCACGACCATGACCATGACGGCGATCAGCAGCAGGCCACCCTGCACCACCGGGTAGTCGCGGCGGAAAATGCTGTCGACCATCCACTTGCCGATGCCCGGCCAGCTAAAGATCGTTTCGGTCAGAATGGCGCCCGCCAGCAGCGTGCCGACCGACAGGCCGATCACGGTGATGACGGGAATAAGCGCGTTGCGCAGGGCGTGGATACCATTGATCCGGCCCGGGGACATGCCCTTGGCCCGCGCGGTGCGGATGTAGTCTTCGCCCAGCACTTCGAGCATCGCCGAACGGGTCTGCCGTGCGATCACCGCCAGTGGGATGGTGCCCAGCACGATGGTCGGCAGCAGCAGGTGCCGCAGCGCCGAGGTAAACGCCCCGTCCTGCCCCGAGGCAATACTGTCGATTAGCATGAAGCCCGTGGCATTGGGGAAGTAATAAAGCAGATCAATCCGGCCCGAGACTGGCGTCCAGCCCAAGTTGCCCGAGAACACGATGATCAGCAGCAGCGCCCACCAGAAAATCGGCATCGAATAACCCACAAGTGCTGTCGACATCAGCGCCCGGTCAAAGAACTTGCCCCGGTTCACCGCAGCAATCACCCCCGCCGGCAGGCCCAAGGCCACGGCAAAGATCATCGCGCAGACCGACAGTTCCAACGTCGCCGGGAAGAGCGAGAAGAACTCATCCCAGACAGGCCGTTTGGTCACGAAAGAGTTGCCCAGATCGCCTTGTAGAACGCCGGTGAAGTAGTCCCAGAACTGCACATAGATCGGCCTGTCAAAGCCGAACTGCTGCTGCAGTTCCAAGTAGCGTTCTTCGGAAATGCCCCGTTCGCCCGCCATGACGACGATCGGGTCGCCCGGCAGCATGCGGATGAAGGCAAATGAAATCAGCGTGACGCCGATAAAGGTCGGGATGAAGGTCGCAAGGCGCGACAAGACATATTTCAGCACGGGAGCACCATCAGTTCCTTCGGAAAGTTGGTCAGGGATTTGTAGCCATCTTCGGTGATCAGCACGTCATCTTCGATGCGCACGCCAAAGTTGCCGATCTCATAGAGGCCGGGTTCATTGGTGTACACCGTTCCGGCGGGTAAAGTCATATGGTTGCCGCGCATGATATAGGGCGCTTCATGCACATCGCGGCCAAGGCCGTGGCCGGTCTTGGTGCGGATGCGGTCGGCGTAGGGCGAGGCTTCGAGCACGCCTGTCACCACATCATCGATCTCATGCGCGGTGACACCGGCGCGGGTGGCGTCCAGCCCGGCGAGGTTGGCGCGCAACACGGTGTCATAAACCTCGCGCCCCTCGTCGCTGACATGGCCAAGGAAAACGGTGCGGGTGATGTCAGCGGCAAAGCCGTTCTTGCGCGCGCCGAAATCAATCAGCAGCGCATCGCCTGCTTTGACGCGGTAATCTTCGCGCGCTTTGGCATGGGGGCGGGCCGAGCCGTCACCGGCGGCGACGATAGGGGCAAAGGACAGATCATCCGCGCCTTCAGCAAAGACCATCTGCACCAGTTTCTGTTCGATCTCTTTCTCGGTCTGGCCGAGCTTCACGGAATCGAGCGTGGCCCGCAGGGCGCGTTCGGATATGTTGATCGCCTCTTGCAAGGCGGCGACCTCGGCCTCTGTTTTGATCATGCGCGGGGCGGAAATTTCACGCTCGGCGTCGATGATCCGCAGGTCGGGCTGCGCTTTCTTAAGCGCGTGATGCACAAAGACGCGCATCACTTGGCCCTCAACGGCCAGCGAGGTGATGTTCAGATGCTCGGTCAGCGCGGCAAAGGCATCGTCATAGCCTGTTTGATCGCGCCAATCGAAAACGGCACCGTCAAAGCCAACCAATTCCCAGCTGCCCAGTTCAAGGTTCGGCACCAAAGCGGCGGCGGGGCCGCGGGCCGGGATCACCAGAACAAAGGGGCGCTCGTGGCTCATGAAGGCATGGTCGACAGCGCGGGTGAAATTCGGGCCGGGCACCAGCGCCACGGCGTCCACCGATAGGTCGGCGGCGATATCGGCATAGGCCGACAGGCGATCATTCAGTGAATTGGACAAGGTAAGGCTTCCCGGCGGTAGAGGTTAATAAAATGGGGACGGCACGAATGCCGCCCCCTTTGGTCGTAGCGGCAGGGTTACTGCTTCAGGCCAACTTGGTTGAAGATGTGGCCACCCAGCGGGTGAACGACATAGTTTTCAACTTCGGGGCGCATGGTCATGTAGACGACCGAGTGCGCGATGGTGGCCCAAGGTGCTTGATCCTTGAAGATCTGCTGCGCTTCTTCGTACAGCGGCGCACGCTCTTCTTGGGTCGGCAGAACCTTGGCTTTCTGGATCAGCGCGTCGAATTCCTCGTTGCACCACTGGGCGCGGTTGGATTTCTCGACACCGTCACAGCCCAGCAGAACCGCGAGGAAGTTGTCTGGATCGCCGTTGTCACCGGTCCAACCCAGCAGCACCGCGCCATCACGGTCTTTCGACTTGGAGCGCTCAAGGTACTCACCCCATTCGTAGGAGACGATTTCGACATCGACGCCAACTTTGGAGAAGTCTTCTTGCATCAGCTCGGCCATACGGCGGGCGTTGGGGTTGTAGGGACGCTGAACCGGCATCGCCCAGATCTTCATGGACAGGTCGGTGACGCCTGCTTCCTCGAGCATCGCCTTGGCGGCCTCGGGGTCATAGTTGTCGTCTTCGATGGCGTCGTTGTAGGACCACATGGTCGGCGGCAGCGGGTTCTTGGCGATTTCGCCGGAGCCCTGGAACACCACGTCGATGATCGCCTGCTTGTCGATCGCCATGTTCAGCGCCTTGCGGACATCGGCGTTGTCGAAGGGCGCGACCTGCGTGTTGTAAGCCAGATAGCCGACGTTCAGACCTTCCTGCTCCATCACGACGATGTCTTCGGCGTCTTTCATCGCCTGAACATCGGCAGGGTTCGGATATGCCGTCACGTGGCACTCACCCGCCTGCACCTTCTGGTAGCGGACCGAGGCGTCAGGCGTGATCGCGAAGATCAGGCTTTCGACTTTGGCCGGGTCACCCCAGTATTCGTCGTTACGCAGGTAACGGATGACCGCGTCTTTCTGGTAGGCTTGGAACTGGAACGGGCCTGTGCCGATGGGCGCTTGGTTCACCATTTCGGGCGTGCCAGCTTCCATCATCGCGTCGGCATATTCCTTGGACACGATCGAGGCGAAATCCATTGCCATGTTGGCGATGAAAGGCGCTTCGGGGCGGGTCAGGTTGAAGACGACGGTGTAATCGTCGACCTTTTCGATGCTCTCGATCAGATCGGGCATGGACATGCCGCCGTAGTATTCCCATGTGCCGCCGGAAACGGTGTGATAGGGATTTTCTTCGTTGCCCTGACGGTCAAAGCTAAAGACCACGTCGTCGGCGTTGAAATCGCGGCTTGGCGTGAACTGGTCGTTGGAGTGGAACTTCACCCCTTCGCGCAGCTTGAAGGTCACCTTCATGCCGTCTTCGCTGACTTCCCAGCTTTCAGCCAGCGCGGGGATGACTTCGGTCGTGCCGACTTTGAACTCGGCCAGACGGTTGTAGATCGGGTGGCTGGAGGCGTCGAAGGTGGTGCCAGCGGTGTAAAGCGCGGGGTCAAAACCCTCGGGCGAGCCTTCGGAGCAATAGACCAGCGCTTGGGCCGATGCGGCTGTGGCACCCAGTGCCGCCAGCATGGCGCCGGTGGCCAATTTCGTTGTAAAAGACATAATATTCACTCTCCTGATTGGTTTGTTTTTTGGCAGCGGTTTGTCCGCCGCAGGTGATACGCCCTTACGGGCGAGACGACGCGAATGCGGTGGCTAATGCCCCTTCATTCGGACGTATTCTATTGGCGCCAGCGGCCTGTTCGTATTGCATCCGGCCCACCCAAAGGACGCGGGCGGGCTTGTCGGTTTTGTTGGACCAAGAATGCGGGCTGCTGCCGAGGTAATGCAGGCTGTCGCCGGGCCGCATGATATGCTCCCCCATCGACGACCTGCGCGATCTCACCCTCAAGGATATAGATCACCTCTTCGCCCTCATGCACGACCTCTTCCGAGGCATAGCCCGGTGGCACGTTCATGATATAGGATGACAGCTCATGGCCGGGAAAATCCGCGCCGATCTTCTCATATTCGATGGAAGACCCCGACACGGCAAAGCGTGGACGCTCATCCGCGCGGGTCAGGCTGTCTTGGGTCTTGGGGGTATGGATGAAAAAGCTGACTTCGACCTGAAGCGCGACGGCAATCTGCGACAGGGTGCCCAGCGACGGCGTGGCCCGGCCCCGCTCAACTTGGCTCAGATAACCGACCGACACGCCCGAAGCTTCGCCCAACTGCTGCAAGGTCAGGGACAAACGATGACGTTGCTTGCGCATACGTGCGCCAAGCGTAGATACACTATCGCCATTGGCAGTTGGCAAATTCACCCTCCCCGTGAACAGCGGCCCGATCTTGCGCCGGGCGCAGCCTTTTCGTCTCCCGTTGTGTGAGATTAAAAAAGTTGAGGGTCAACAAAAATTTTTTTACTGCGGCGCAGCATGGGGCTCATGGCGACGACTGTGCGCGGCGGATGTCGTTCTATTCAAAGGATTTTAGCTGCTCACGATCAATCCGCGCCAATTCACGCGCCGTCGGGTCAAGCGGAGCGAAAGAAACACTCAGCCCGCTGGGATGCCATTCGCAGATCCCGATCCGGTGCCCTCAACGATGCGCAAATCGCGGGTTTCGGTCAGATCGATGGTAGAATGCAGCCCGTTGGAGATCACCACCGGGATGCCGTTCCAATGGCTCACCCGGTTCACATGCACATGGCCCGAAAGGATCCCCGCCACATGCTGTCCCTCGAGCATTTCGGCCAAACGCGCGCTGCTGGCCTCATCCAAACTGCCCCACGCCAGCGCTTCGGGATCAATGCGGGGCGGGTGGTGAATGACCAAGAGTTTCGCCAGTTCGGGGTGACGCTGCAGCGCTGCCTTTAGAAACTCGAACTGCGCGTCATCCAGCGCCCCGGCCACCTTGCCCGGTACACTGCTGTCCAGCGCAATAACATGCAGATCACCCTGCGGCGCGTCGTGGAAATAGGGCGCATCAGCCAGCCCCGGCGCAAAGACCGCGTTAAAACCGGCGCGTTTGTCGTGGTTGCCAAGGGCCATCACCAGCGGCGCTTTCAGCGGGGTCGTGATCTCGCGCACCAGCGCATAGCTTTCCCGGTCGCCCTGATTGGTCAGATCGCCGCTGGCCACGACAAAGGCGGGCTGCGGATCCATCGCGTTGATCACCGCCACCACGCGGCGCAGGGTGGCGGGCGTGTCGCTTTGCAGATGCGGGTCGGCCAAATCGGGGTGCGAGATATGCAGGTCGGTCAGGTGGACGAAACGGGTCATGGGCGTACTCCTGCGGCTGTCAGCAGGGTTTTCGTATAAGGGTGCTTGGGCGCGCGCAACACATCAGCGGCCACACCGCTCTCAAGCGTTTTACCGTGCTGCAGCACCAGCACCCGGTCACAGACCGCCCCCACCACCGCGAGGTCATGGCTGATGAACACCATCCCGAGGCCCAGATCATCTTGCAGGTCCATCAGAAGATTAAGGATTTGCGCCTGAACCGAGACATCAAGGGCCGAGACCGCCTCATCCGCGACCAAAAGCGCGGGGCGGGTGATGATGGCGCGGGCGATGGCGATGCGCTGGCGCTGCCCGCCCGAGAATTCATGCGGATATTTGCCTGCGTCGGCTGGATGCAGCCCGACCTGCGCCAAGGCTTCGGCGACACGGTGGCTGATATTCTCAATCTCGCCATTGGCGCGCAGCGGCTCGGCGATGGACCAGCCAACGCGGCGGCGCGGGTTGAGCGAGCCGAAAGGGTCTTGAAACACCATCTGAAAACCGCGCCGCAGCCGGCGCAACTCTTCGCCCCGAAGCTCATGCAGATCGCGCCCTTGAAACAGCACCTCCCCCGCGTCCGGACGCTCAAACGCCATGATGAGCCGCGCCAATGTCGATTTGCCCGAACCGCTTTCGCCGACCACGCCCAAGGTCTCGCCCGCGTGCAGCGAAAACGCCGCCCCCTCCAGCGCGGTCAGCACCGGCGGGGCGCGCAGCAGGCTTTGACGCGGCAGCTTGTAGCGGCGGGTCAGGTTGCGGACCTCCAAGAGCGGCACGTCAGTCATGTCGCGGCTCCGTCAGCAGATGACAGGCCGCGCCGCGCCCCGTTTCGGTCTGCGCAAAGGCCGGGCGCTGCGTGGCACAATGGGGCAGCTCAGCCGGGCAGCGCCCCGAGAAACGGCAGCCCAACGGCAGCGCATGCAGCGGCGGCACGGTGCCGGGAATGGTCGGCAGCCTGCGGCGCTTTCCTTGGGCATCCCGCCCTGCCACACCGGCATCGGGCCGCGCGCCCAACAGCCCCTTGGTATAGGGATGCGCGGGCGCGCCAAGCACCTTTGCCGTGTGGCCCCGCTCAACCATATCGCCCGCATACATCACCACAATGTCTTCGGTGGCGCGCGCCACGGCAGCAAGGTCATGGCTGATGAAAACCAGCGCCATTTGCCGCTCCCGCGCGAGCCGTTGCAGCAGGTCGGTGATCCGCAGCGCTACATTGGCATCCAGCGCCGTGGTCGGCTCATCCGCGATCAGCAGCATCGGATTGCAGGCCAAGGCCAGCGCGATCAGCACCCGCTGGCGCTGCCCGCCCGACATCTCATGCGGGAATTGCCGCAGGCGTCGATCTGGGTCGGGAATGCCCACCTCTTCGAACAGGCTCAGCGCGCGGGCGCGGGCCGCGCGGCGCGTCAGCCCGTCGTGCAGCAGCATCGGCTCCATCACCGTATCGCCCACCCGCCGCAGCGGGTTGAGCGCCGCCATCGGCTCCTGAAACACCATCGCGACGCGGCGGCTGCGCAGCCTCTGCCAATCCCGCTCTGCCGCGCGGGCCATATCCTGCCCGTCGATGCGAAGCTGTCCGGTCAGGCGCGCGCTGTCGGGGGCCATGCCCATCAGGCACAGGGCCAGAAGCGTCTTGCCCGAACCGCTTTCACCCACGACACCCAAGCGGTCGCCGCGCTCGATCACCAGATTGGCATCACGCAGCGCCGCCGCATGGCCGAAATGGACCGAGAGATTGCTAAGATCGATCATCGCGCCCGCACCAGTCTCGGGTCGGTGATATCACGCAGCCCGTCGCCCAGAAGGCCGAACCCCAGCACCGCCACGACGATGCAAAGGCCGGGATAGATTGCCAGTTGCGGGGCGAGATACATCAACGTCTGCGCCTCCGACAACATCCGCCCCCAGCTTGACGCAGGCGGCTGCGCGCCGAGGCCAAGATAGCTCAGCGCCGCTTCGGCGAGGATTGCCACGGCAAATTCGATGGTGGCCTGCACGATGATGGCCGCCGCGATATTGGGCAGGATGTGATCGCGGCTGATCGCAAAGCGCCCCCGCCCCGCCGCGCGTGCCGCGGCGACATAATCGCGCGTCCAGATTTGGTTGGCAGAGGCACGGGTGACGCGGGCGAAGATGGGGATGTTGATAAATGAGATCGCCAGCACCGCATTGGTCAGCGACGGCCCAAATACCGCCGCCAGCATGATCGCAAAGAGCAGCGCGGGAAAGGCGAAGCCCAGATCGGCCAGCCGCATCACCGCATCCTCGACCCAGCCGCCGAGTGCCGAGGCGAGCAGGCCAAGCACCACACCGATGCTGCCGCCCAGCAGCACCGCCACCAGCGCCACGGTCATCGAATTACGCGCCGCCGCCATCAGTTGCGCCACCACGTCGCGGCCCAACTGATCGGTGCCCAGCCAATGCTCTGCCGAAGGCGGCGCGAATTTGGTCGAGATCGACATCGTCTGCGGGTCATGCGGGGTCCAGATCAGCGACAGAGCCGCCACCCCAACCACGAGGCTGACCAGCACCGCGCCCAGCAGAAAATTCGCCGGAAGCGGCCTCATGCTCGGGCCTTCAGCCGGGGGTCGATGACCACGTAAAGTAGGTCGACCACGAAATTCGCCGTGACCACGATGGCGGCAAAAAGCATCACCAGCGCCTGCACCGTGGGCAGGTCACGGTTGGCGATGGACTGAAAGATCAGCCGCCCCAGCCCCGGCAGGTAAAAGACGTTCTCAATCACGATGGTGCCAGTGACCAACGCGGCGAATTGCATGCCCACGATGGTCACGATCGGCACCAGCGCATTGGGCAGCACATGCCGCCAAAGCACCCGCCGCCGCGACAACCCACTGGCCCGCGCGGTGCGCACGAAATCCAGCCGCATCACCTCCAGCGCCGAAGACCGCGTGACCCGCGCCAGCACCGCCGATTGCACCAGCGCCAGCGCCACCGTGGGCAGGATGAGCGACCGCACCGCCGCGCCCGGATCGTCCCAGCCCGCAAAGCCCCCGGGCGGCAGCCAACGCAGCTTCACCGCAAAGAGCATCACCAGCAGGATCGACAGCCAGAAGGCGGGCACCGCAATGCCGAGCTGGCTGAGAAACATCACCCCCAGTCACCCGCCCGCCCATGCTGCGCCGCCGCCGTGATGCCAAGAACCAGCGCCAGCACCAGCGTCACCAGCATCCCCGCCACGGCGAGGGATATCGTCATCGGCAGCCGCTCGGCGATCAGGTCAGAGACCGGCACGCGGAAGGAATGGCTGATCCCGAAATCCCCTGCAGCGCGTTCCAGACCCAACTGAAATAGCGCGTTGTCAGGGGGTCATTCAGCCCCAACTGCGCGCGCAGCGCCGCCAAAGCGTCTTCGCTGGCGTCCATGCCAAGGATGGTCAGCGCCGGATCGCCCGGCAGCACGTTCATCACGGCAAAGACCACGAGTGAGACGGCGAGCAAGGTTAGCACGAAACCAAGCGTGCGGCGAAAGAGGAAATAGGCCACGAAGTCAGGTCCAAAGGCCGCGGCACAAGGGCGCCGCGGCCGTTTCAAGTTAGTTGGCGACGCGCACGTTCTTCAGCGGCATGTAGAGCACAGGCGAGGAAGCCCAGTAGCCTTCGACCTCCTGCCGGAAGACGCCCAGCAGCGGCAGCTGGAACAGGAAGCCATGCACCGATTGGTCGGACAGCATCTGCTGGCCCTGCTTGAGCAATTCGTCGCGGGCCTCGGCATCGACCTCAGTCGTGATCTTTTCCCACAGGGCGGTCATCTCGGCATTGTCGTAGCCGTAGAAATAGTCAGGCCCGCGGGCGAAATTGCCCATGTCATTGGGGCTGGTGTGGGCGATGATCGTCATGTCATAGTTCTTTTTCTTGTAGACCTCATCGATCCAGAAGCCCCATTCGACATTCTCAACTTTGGCATCGATCCCAGCCTCGGAAAGTTGGTTCTGGATGATCTCGGCCGAGCGCGTCGCGTAGGGGAAGGGCGGCACGCGCAGGGTCATGGTGGCGCCGGCCACGCCTGCCGCCTCAAACATTTCCTCGGCCTTGGCGCTGTCATGCGGATAGGCGTCCGTCAGGTCGACATAGGCGGTGCCATGCGGCGGGTAGAAGCTGCCGATGGGAACGGCTTGGCCATACATCGCGCCCTCAATGATCTCGGCGCGGTCGATGGCGGTGGCCACGGCGCGGCGCACCTCGACATTGTCGAAGGGTGGTTTCGCGTTGTTCATGGCGAGGATCACTTCGCCCTCGGTCGAGCCGACGTTGACGCGGAAGCGCGGATCGGCTTCGAACTGCGGCAGCAGTTCCGGCGCGGGGAATCCGGGGAAGGCGTCAAGCTCTTCGGCCATCATCGCAGCGGTCGCGGCAGCGGGGTCAGAGATGAAGCGAAAGACCACCTTGTCGAGTGCCACATCAGCCGCATCGCGGTGATCGGTGTTCTTGACCAACGTCAGGCGGTCGCCCCTTGTCCAACTGTCGAACTTGAAGGGGCCGGAGCCGACCGGGTTGGCGTTGTTGCCCTCGGCGCTTTCGGCGGCCACGATGGCGCTGTCGCCCTGCCCCATGTTGAAGAGGAAAAAGGCGTCTTTGCCCGAAAGCGTGATCTCGACCGTCTGCGAGTCGACCGCTTTGACGCTCTCGATCGGCTCGAAGATGTCCTTGGAGGGATTCACGCTGTCTTCGCCCATGGCCCGCTCGAAGGAATAGACCACATCCTCGGCGTCGAGCGTGCTGCCATCGTGGAAGGTCACGCCTTCGGCCAAGGTGAACGTATAGGTCAGCCCGTCTTCAGACACCTCCCAAGAGGCCGCGAGGTTGGGCTGCACCTCGCCGTTTTCCGCCACGGTGGTCAGCGATTCAAAGACGTTTTGCGTCATCATGCTGTCGATGGAGGCGGTCGCATCCGCCGTCGGGTCAAGCGACGTGGGCTCCTGCTGCATGCCGATGACAAGCTCGGCAGCGGCAGAGACCGAGGCCATCAGGCCAAAGGCCAGCGTCAGCGCAGGAAGGGTTTTGGTAAGGGGCAAATGAGACATGGGGCAGCACTCCTGTGGGGAGGGGCGTGTTCGGCCCTGCCGCGCGCCCCTTTGCGACAGATTGCGCCGGGCGGGGGCGTTCGGTCAACGGCTTTGGCGCAAAACAAGAAAACTTCATGCAATTGCAATAATATGGCGGATTTTACCGAGTGGCCTCGACAGCGGAAAGGGACCGGGGGATCGGCCCTTTTGTGCGGCAGTCGTCGGTGCTAGCCTCCGCGCAGAGAGGGCAGATTATGGATATTTCTACGGCAGGTTTCGATTGCATTGTCATTGGCGCGGGCATCGCGGGCGCTTCTGTCGCTGCTGAACTGTCCAGCGACCGCCGGGTGCTGCTGTTGGAACGAGAAAGCCAGCCGGGCTATCACACCACGGGCCGCTCTGCCGCCCTGTTTACCGTGACCTATGGGCCGGAGGTGATCCGCGCCCTTTCCCGCGCTTCTGCCGCTTTCTTTCACACCCCCGCCAGCCCCCATCTGGAGCATCCGCTGCTGGAACCACGCGGCGCGGTGTTCGTCGCGCGGCAGGATCAGAAGGCGGCGCTGGCGCGCACCGCCGAGGAACTGGGGCCCCATGTCACCCCGCTGACCGGGGCCGAAATCGAGACACTCGTGCCGCTGCTGCGCAAGGGCTATGCCAGCGCCGGGCTGCGCGATGCTTCGGCGGCCGATATCGACGTGAACGGGCTGCATCAGCATTACCTCAAGACCTTCCGCGCCGCGGGCGGTGTCTTGCAAACCAAGGCCGAGGTGCGGGCGCTTCGCAAAGAAGGGGCTGGCAGGTCGACACGAACCAAGGCACCTTCCACGCGCCGGTCATCGTCAATGCCGCAGGGGCTTGGGCCGATGAGATCGCCACGCTGGCAGGGCTTGCGCCTGCGGGTCTCACCCCGAAACGCCGCACCGCGCTGACGGTGGCACCGCCCGATGGCATGGAACCGGACCGTTGGCCGATGGTGGTGGATATCGATGAGCAGTTCTACCTCAAGGCCGATGCGGGCAAGCTGCTGATTTCACCTGCGGACGCCACGCCCTCGCCCCCTTGTGACGCCCAGCCCGAGGAATTGGATATCGCGATCTGTATCGACCGGATCGAAACCGCATTCGACCTTCACCGCCCCCGCATTGAAAGCCGGTGGGCAGGGCTGCGCAGTTTCCTGGCCGACGGTGACCCGGTGGCGGGCTATGATCCCGAGGGGGAGGGGTTCTTCTGGCTGGCGGGGCAAGGCGGTTATGGCATTCAAACCGCGCCCGCTCTGGCCCGCGCTGCCGCCGCTCTGGTGCGGGGAGAAGATATCCCCGGCGACATTGCCGCCGAGGGTGTCACTGCAAAGGCGCTTGCAC
Organism: Sulfitobacter profundi; assembly: GCF_042661425.1. NCBI lineage: Bacteria > Pseudomonadati > Pseudomonadota > Alphaproteobacteria > Rhodobacterales > Roseobacteraceae > Sulfitobacter > Sulfitobacter profundi. The sequence goes on from NZ_JBHSWA010000001.1 coordinate 1,413,382, forward strand.
GAAGGCGTCCGGGGCTGGCTTAGCCGCCCATCCCGGCGTCAGCTTCGATCTGCTTGCGCGACTTGCGTGCGCGTTCGGTGGCCGATTTCAACTGACCACAGGCCGCCATAATGTCTTCGCCACGGGGCTTGCGCACGGGCGAGGCATAGCCCGCGTTATAGACGATATCGGCAAAGGCGCGGATGCGATTGTTGGACGACCGCTCATAGGGCGAACCGGGCCATTCGTTGAAGGGAATGAGGTTGATTTTGGCCGGGATGCCCTTAATCAACTCGACCAAGCGATGCGCGTCTTCGTCGCTGTCGTTCACGCCCTTCAGCATCACATATTCAAACGTGATCCGCTCGGAGTTGCTGACCTTGGGATAGGCGCGTAGGGCGTCGAGCAGTTCTTCGATGTTCCAACGCTTGTTGATCGGCACCAGCTTGTTGCGCACCTCATCGGTGGTGGCGTGGAAAGACACGGCAAGTTGGCAGCCGATTTCGGCGGCGGTGCGGTGGATCTCGGGCACAACGCCGGAGGTCGAGAGCGTAATGCGGCGGCGCGAAAGCTGAATGCCCTCAGGGTCCATCGCGATCTTCATCGCGTCGCGCACGTTCTCAAAATTGTACAGCGGCTCGCCCATACCCATCAGCACGATATTGCTCAAAAGACGGGCCTCTTCGGTCCGAGTGCCAGTCTCGGGCCATTCATCCAGATCATCGCGCGCCACCATGACCTGACCGATAATCTCAGCAGCGGTAAGATTACGCACCAGTTTCTGCGTGCCCGTGTGGCAGAAGGAACAGGTCAGCGTGCAGCCCACTTGGCTGGACACACAAAGCGTGCCGCGGCCCTCTTCAGGGATATAGACCACCTCAACTTCATGACCGCCTGCGATCCGCACCAGATACTTTCGCGTGCCGTCTTCGCTTTCCTGCCGGGTCACAACCTCAGGCACTTCGATCACAAATTTCTCTGCCAGTTCAGCGCGGTAGCCTTTGGCGAGGTTGGTCATGGAGTCGAAATCACGCACACCCCACTGATAAATCCACTGCCAGATTTGCCCCACACGCATCTTTGCCTGTTTCTCAGGCGTGCCGTTTGCGATCAACACGTCACGCATGGCGTCACGGGTCAGACCGACAAGGTTAATCGGCCCCTCGGGCAACTTGCGGGGAAGGGTCATCACGTCTTGGGTGATGGGCGCGGAAGCGGACATTGCAAAGACTCACAGGCTAGGGATGGGTCTCTATATAGGGAATGACGCGATTTGCAAAAGGGTTTGGCTGCCCGCGCTTTTAAGGTCAACCTTAATAGGTCTTCTTGCTCATCCGCAATTCACCGGTCGCCAGAACCGGCGCGGCATCCAGACTGTCTACATTCAGCATCGCCGCCACACGCTCCAACGAAGACACCAACTGCGCCTGCTCCCAATCGGCGAGATCGGCAAAGGCGCGGACGTAGCGCTGTTGCAACGCATCGGGGGCTTCCTCCAACACATCCTCACCTTGGGTGGTCAGGGTGATGTTGGTTTGCCGACGGTCCTGCGCCGAGGGCTGCCGCGAGACCAAACTGCGCGCCACCAACTTATCGACCAACGCGGTTACGGTCGCTTGGCTCACGCCCATCTGATTGGCGAGGGTCTTGGCTGTGGGGTCTTTCTTCTCTCCGACGATCTGCAAAACCCGCAGTTGCGCCGGGGTTACCCCTGCGGCCTGCGCCAAATCGCGGGCATAGAGTTCGGTAGCGCGCAAAATGCGGCGTAAAGCGATCAGACTCTCGTCGACCCGGTCGGGATGTTTTTGCGTCATGGTGCATCATTGCACAATGGGGACGATTTCAGCAATCGCTCTCAACTGCCCTGAACGCTTAGTATAGCTAAGCGAAACGCCTCAATTTCGTTAGCCTTACGAAACAAATATGCACATGAGCATGGCGCTGAAACAACGCTATAAGCGTATTTTGAGGTATTTTGCTTTGAATGTTGAAGTATGACCGCACATGCCCTACTTAGCTTATCGAAACAATAAGGGAGCCCCGAACGGATGCAGAATGAACTCGACATGAAAAAAGCCCGCACACCCAAACTGCGCAAGCCCAATGCCGAGGACGGAGCTGCCATTTGGCAGTTGATTCGCGACTGCAAGCCGCTCGACGAGAACTCGCTTTACGCGAACCTGATCCAGGCCGACCACTTCCGCGACACTTGTGTTGTGGCTGAGATGGACGGTGACATCGTTGGATGGATCTCCGGCCATATGATCCCTGCACAAGACGCCTTCTTTGTCTGGCAGGTTGCCGTTAGCACCAAGGCCCGTGGCCTTGGTCTGGGTAAGACCATGCTGATGGAACTCGTGAACCGCGATGAAACTGAGGACGCCAAAACCCTCAAGACTACGATCACCCGGGACAATGACGCCTCCTGGGGGCTGTTCCGCAGCTTTGCGAACCACGTCGGCGGCGACCTTTCGGATGCGCCCCACTTTACCAAAGACGCCCATTTCGATGGCGCGCACGACACCGAACATATGGTGACGATCACGCTGCCCGAGACTGCGCCGCTAAAACGCGCCGCGTAAACCGCAGCTGACAATTCACACGACAGACTCTCTTGAAGAGAAAGGATATTCCTATGCCCAAAGACATGGCACAGAACACAACGATCTTTACCCGCCGCGAGAGCGAAGCACGCTCCTATTGCCGTGGCATGAACGCCGTTTTCACCCGCGCCAGCGGGTCGGAGATGTTCGACGGCGAAGGCAACCGCTACATCGATTTCCTCGCCGGTTGCTCCTCGTTGAACTATGGCCACAACGACCCTGACATGAAGGCCGCGCTGGTGGAGCACATCACCAATGACGGCATCGCCCACGGTCTCGACTTTCACAGCAACACCAAGGCGGCGTTCCTGAACGCCTATGAGGAAAACATCCTCAAGCCGCGCGGCATGGACTACAAAGTCATGATGACCGGCCCGACCGGCACCAACGCCGTTGAGGCTGCGATCAAGCTTGCACGCAAGGTGACGGGGCGCACGAATGTGATCTCCTTCACCAACGGTTTCCATGGCATGACCATGGGCGCGCTGGCACTGACCGGCAACAAAGGCAAACGCAGCGGTGCGGGCGGTGGCTCGCTGGCCGACGTGACGCATATGCCGTTCGAGGGATCGCTCGGTGAAGACGTTGATACGCTGGCGATGATAGATGCGATGTTGTCGAACCCGTCGTCGGGCATCGACGCGCCTGCGGCATTCATCTTTGAGCCGATCCAAGGCGAAGGCGGTCTGAACGCGGCCTCCGACGCATGGATGCAGGGCATCGAGAAAATCGCCCGCAAGCATGGCGCGCTGCTGATCATCGACGACATTCAGGCGGGCTGTGGCCGTTCGGGCAGCTTCTTCTCGTTTGAGGCGTCCGGCATCAAGCCCGACATGGTGACCCAAGCGAAATCGCTTTCCGGTTTCGGTTTGCCCTTCGCAGCCCTGCTGATCGCGCCTGAGCATGACATCTGGAAGCCCGCTGAGCACAACGGCACCTTCCGTGGCAACACCCACGCCTTCGTCACCGCCCGCGTCGCGATTGAGAAGTTCTGGTCCGACGATCAGTTCGAAAAGTCGCTGGCCGAAAAAGCCATGGTGCTGACCACCGCACTCAATGACGTGGCCGAACTGGTCGACGGCGCCACGCTGAAAGGCCGCGGTCTGATGCAAGGTGTCGATGTAGGTTCTGGCGAACTGGCTAGCGCAATCTGCGCGCGTGCCTATGAATTGGGCCTCGTGATCGAAACATCGGGCGCGCACGACGAAATCGTTAAATATCTCGCCCCGCTCACCACGTCGCAGGAGGTTATGCGCGAAGGGTTTGATATCCTTTTGCAGGCCACCCGTGACGTGACTGGAAACCTGAAAATGGCAGCGGAGTAACTGACATGATTGTACGCGATTTTAATAAACTTCAGAACACCGACCGCCACGTTGGTGATGCAAAATGGACCTCGACCCGGCTGCTGCTGGCCGATGATGGGATGGGCTTTTCCTTCCACATCACCGTGCTGGAAGCGGGCTCTGAGCATACGTTCCATTACAAGCATCACTTCGAAAGCGTCTATTGCATGAAGGGTAAGGGCTCGATCACCGATCTCGCTACTGGCGAGACTCATGAGATCACCCCCGGCGTGATGTATGCGCTGAACCTGAACGACAAACACATCCTGCGCGCAGAGGAAGAACTGCACATGGCGTGCTGCTTCAACCCGCCTGTCACGGGCAAGGAAGTACACCGTGAAGACGGCTCCTATGCGCCTGCCGAGGAGGTAGCGTAAGTTATATGGCCCAACCGTCCCACACTGTCGAAAAAATCGGAGGGACATCCATGTCCCGCGTGAACCAGCTCAAGGATACGCTCTTTGTCGGTGACCGTAAGGGCGCGGACATCTACGGGCGCGTCTTCGTGGTCTCCGCCTTTGGCGGGATCACGAACCTGCTGCTGGAGCATAAAAAATCCGGCGAGCCGGGCGTCTATGCGCATCTTGCCAACGCCAGCAATGATCACGGCTGGCACGAAGCGCTGACCCGCGTGTCCGCAGAGATGCAGCGCGTGCACCGCGAAGTGCTGGAGCATCCCGGTGACATTGAGCAGGCCGACGCCTTTGTGTCCGAGCGCACCCACGGCGCCCGCAACTGCTTGATCGATCTGCAGCGTCTGTGCGCCTACGGCCACTTCCGCCTGTCGGAACACATGTTGCAGATCCGCGAGCTGCTGTCCGGTCTGGGCGAGGCGCATTCCGCTTTCGTCACCACAATCATGCTGCAACGCGCTGGTGTGAACGCCCGTTTCGTTGACCTGTCCGGTTGGCGCGATGAGGGCAATGTCACGCTGGATGAGCGCATCGCGCAGGCGATGGAGGGCATCGACCCGCATACGGAAATGCCCATCGTCACTGGCTATGCGCAATGCGCCGAAGGGCTGATGCGTGAGTTTGACCGCGGTTATTCAGAGGTGACCTTCTCCAAGCTCGCTGCCCTGACGGGCGCGCGTGAGGCGATCATTCACAAGGAATTCCACCTGTCGTCCTGCGATCCGAAACTGGTCGGCGAACATGCCGTCAAAAAGATCGGGCGCACGAACTATGACGTGGCGGATCAGCTGTCGAACATGGGGATGGAGGCGATCCACCCCAAGGCAGCCAAGACCCTGCGTCAGGCCGATGTGCCGCTGCGCGTGACCAACGCCTTTGAGCCCGAAGACCCCGGCACGCTGATCGACGACCGCAAAGCAGAAACGCCTGCGGTGGAGATCGTCACGGGTTTGGACATTGTCGCGTTTGAGCTGTTCGAACAGGACATGGTCGGCGTGAAAGGCTACGACACCGCGATTCTCGACGTGCTGACACGGCACAATGTACGGATCGTCTCGAAGGTGTCGAACGCCAATACGATCACGCACTACCTTGATGCGTCGCTCAAGACGATGCGCCGGGTTGAGAAGGATCTGGCACAGATCTATTCCGCTGCCGAGATCACGACGAAAACGCTGTCGATGGCCTCGGTCATCGGGCGTGACCTGAACGGGCTGTCGGTGCTGCAACGCGGTCTGGTGGCCATTGCCGAGGCCGGTCAGACGGCAATCGGTGCGAGCCAAGGGCCGCGCAACGTCGACGTGCAGTTCATCGTCGAGCGCGAGAGCCTGCAGCCGGTGATCAAAGCGCTGCACGGCGCGTTCATCGAGGAAGAGGCTGCGACACCGCTTTCGCGGGCGGCCTGACGCTGACATAGCTGATGCACTATGAGCCGCGGCTTCCGAAAGGAGGCCGCGGCTTTTTCATGTGAGGGCCATCGCCTGCCTGCGGGTCGGCGATCCAACATACTTTCGATACCACTTTGTAGCTCAACCATGATGTGCGCCCGCGAAGTCACACCCAGCCTCACTAAATCGCTACCCGGTCGCACCATAGGTGCGCCCATCAAATTCTGGCACGCCTTTGGCGTGACGGGCGGGCAGGCGATGGCCCGGCGCCAGCGGCTATCCCAGGCCCGGGTGGCAACCTAGACCCGCAAACGAAAACGGCCCCGCAATTGCGAGGCCGTTCTTAAAAACATTCTGGCGGTTATCAACCGCCGCAGCGCTTCGCCGCATCTTCGACCGCCGCGGTAAAGCCCAGCAGCGAGAATGTGTCCTTGGTCTGCGTCCCGCGCGAGGACCGCGCTGTCAGCGTCGCATCCGCGCCGCGCTTCATTGCCGCGATGATCTTAGCATCATCCGCCGTGGTTGCCGGCCAGGCCCACTCGCCTTCGGTGAACAGCTCGAACTCATTGCCGGAAATGTTCATATTGACCGTCGATCCCGAGGCAAAAGGATACCCGCCGGTGAAGGCGACCTGACCCTTGGCCTCAGCCGAGGGGCGGTAGAATACCATCAGCAATGTCTGACCCCGGTTCACCGCCACCACACGCCCATCGCGCGTGTTGACGACTTCCTTGGGCGTTGAAACGCCCCAGCATTCTGTCGGGTTATCTTCTACAAAGACGCTCCAGTCGGTCTTGGCAGCCACCCGGTTGGTGCTCTGCTCCTGCGCCACAGCGCTGCTTGCCACAAGGGCGAGCGCCCCAAGTGCAAGACCACATGTCTTCATCATTCCCATCTGTCCAGCCTCCAGCCGTCCTTGACCTCAACACGTCCACAGACCCCGTCCGGGCAACCTTGGGCGGGTTGCTCTCTTGCGGGTGTCTGCTATCTGTTCGACACCAACCACAATAACGGCAAACGCGCGACCGACGAAACCCTGATTGGCAGGATTTCGCCCAGAAACAGGATGAACCTCATGACCAAAGCAGCCCCATTTGCGGAAATCTGGCGCGGACCCTTTCTGGAAAGCTTTCATTCCGGTCATGCCGTGATCTGCGATGCGAGCGGCCAGATCGTTGAAGCATGGGGCGATCCGGAAAAGGTGATCCTGCCGCGTTCGTCTTCCAAGATGATCCAAGCGCTGCCGCTGATCAATTCCGGCGCGGCCGACAAAGCGGGACTGAGCACCGAACAGCTGGCCCTCGCCTGTGCCTCGCACCAAGGTGCCGCCATCCACACCGACCGGGTGGGCGTATGGCTCGACACGCTGGGGCTGAGTGACGACGACTTCCGCTGCGGCGCGCAAGAACCCAATGACCGCGACGCGATGGAGGGGCTGATCCGCGCGCATGAGAAACCCTGCCAGATCCACAACAACTGCTCAGGCAAACACGCGGGATTCCTCACGCTGAACAAGCACCTCGGCGGGGGGCGGATTACGAAAAGCCCGATCACGCGGTGCAAAAAGCCTGCCTTGAAGCGTTTGAAACGGTCACCCAAGAAACCTCGCCCGGCTATGGCATCGACGGCTGTTCGGCCCCCAACCCGGCCTGCACCCTGCACGGCATGGCCCGCGCGATGGCCCATTTCGCCGCCGCCCCCGAAGGCTCTGCCGAGGCGCGCCTGCACAAAGCCATGCGCCTGCACCCCGAACTGGTCGCCGGCGAAGGCCGCGCCTGCACCGAATTGATGCGGGCAATGGACGGTAAGGTCGCGCTGAAAACCGGGGCCGAAGGCTTCTTCATCGCGATCTGGCCCGAGCGCAAGCTGGGCATCGCGCTCAAAGCCGCCTGCGGCACCACTCGCGCCGCCGAATGCGCGATCACCGCGCTGTTGGTCAAATTGGGGGCGCTGGACGCCAGTCACCCGGCGGCGATCAAGCGGATGAACACGCCGATCACCAACTGGCGTGGGCTAGAAACCGGGATGCTGAAACCAGCGGCGGGACTGCTGTAAGACTATCGCACTGCCACTTTGCTCTGACGAAGCGGCAGTGCCACGCGGGCAGTCTCAGCCCGCAAATTCGGCACGCGCATAGCCCTGTACGAACAGCAGCGCGGTCAAATCGCCAAAATTGATCCGGATGTCGCATTCCGCCGCGACAGAAGGCTTTGCATGCAGCGCCACGCCCATGCCAGCCCGCCCCAACATGCCCAGATCATTGGCCCCGTCGCCCACGGCAATGACCTGATCCTCAGTAATCCCCAGCTTCGCGGTGATCTCTTCCAGCGCGGCGACTTTGGCCTCGCGCCCCAAGATCGGCAGGCCCACATCGCCGGTCAGCGCGGCCCCATCGACCAGCAGCGTATTGGCGCGGTTCTCATCAAAGCCCAGCATCTCGGCCACTTTGGCAGTAAAGGCAGTGAACCCGCCCGAAACCAACGCGGCATAGCCGCCGTTGGCCTTCATCGTGCCCACCAAGGCACCGCCGCCGGGCATCAGGGTGATCCGCTCGGCCAAAACCTTGTCGATGACAGCGGCCTCCAGCCCTTTCAACAGACCGACACGTTCGCGCAGCGCGCCGTCGAAGTCCAACTCACCGTTCATGGCGCGGGCGGTGATCTCTTTCACATGCGCGCCAACGCCTGCTTCTTCGGCCAATTCGTCGATGCATTCCTGCTGGATCATCGTGCTGTCCATATCGGCCAGCAGCATCTTCTTGCGGCGGCCTTCGCTGGGCACGATCACCAGATCGACGCCCATGGACTGGCAGCTTTCCCAAACATCCCAACGGTTTTCCGGCGTCTGGGCCAGCGAGAACTCCGCCGCCTCATCCGGGGCCAGCCAAAGCGCGTCGCCCCCGCCCCAAGCGTTGCGCAGGCTTTCAACCAGCGCCGCATCGAGGGAGGGGTTGGAGGGGAGGTCAACAAGATTGCCGTGAACATAAGTTTCCGATCCGCATCATTCGCGCCGCGCAAAGCGACATGACCGGCGTCCTAGCGCCATTTTGCGACTTGCGCCAGTCCAGCCTCCCCGCGTATGCCGACAAGTGGGACACCCTTCCCCAACGAAGGGCGATTATCTGAGAGGGTAGCATAAATGGCTATTACACAACCGGCATCGCGCCCGGACACGAAACCTGTTGCCGTACCGGCAAATCCGCGTTTCTCTTCCGGCCCCTGCGCCAAAATCCCCACATTCGATCTGACCAAGCTGGCGGACGCACCATTGGGCCGCAGCCACCGTGCCGCACCCGGCAAGGCCAAACTGCTTGAGGCAATCGAGACCACCCGCGAGGTGCTGGGCGTGCCTGCGGATTACCGCATCGGCATCGTGCCCGCCTCTGACACCGGCGCATTCGAGATGGCCATGTGGTCGCTCTTGGGCGAACGCCCAGCTGAGATGGTCGCATGGGAATCCTTCGGCGCAGGCTGGGTCACCGATGTGGTCAAACAGCTGAAAATTGAAGCGCAGGTTCACACCGCCGAATACGGCGAGATCGTAGACATGGCCGCGCTGAACTATGACAACGACGTCTGCTTCACATGGAACGGCACCACCTCCGGCGTGCGCATGGCGAACGGCGACGCGATCCCTGCGGACCGCGCGGGTCTGACGCTCTGCGATGCCACCTCGGCGGCCTTCGCGATGGACCTGCCCTGGGACAAGCTGGATGTGACGACCTTCTCTTGGCAGAAGGTGCTGGGCGGCGAAGCGGCGCATGGCATGCTGATCCTCAGCCCTCGCGCAGTTGAGCGGCTGGAAAGCTACACCCCCGCATGGCCCCTGCCGAAAATCTTCCGCCTGACCAAAGGCGGCAAGCTGAACGAGGGCATCTTTAAGGGTGAGACGATCAACACGCCCTCCATGCTCTGCGTCGAAGATTACCTGCTGGCACTTGACTGGGCGAAATCCGTGGGCGGCCTCAAGGGGCTGATCGCACGGGCCGATGCCAATACGGCGGCCATCGCCGAATTCGTGGAGGCGCATGACTGGATCGACTTCCTCGCCACCGATCCGGCGACACGTTCCAACACCTCGGTCTGCCTCAAGTTCACTGATGACCGCATTCAGGACGGTGCAGCCTTTGCCAAAGCCGTGGCGAAACGGCTTGCGGACGAGGGTGCGGCGCTCGACATTGGCGCCTACCGCGATGCCCCTCCGGGCCTGCGCATCTGGTGCGGCGGCACGGTTGAAACGGCTGATATCGATGCGATGCTGCCGTGGCTCGAATGGGCCTTTGAAGCCGAAATCAACGCCTAAAGCATTCCGGCGGGCGCGTGATCCCACGCGCCGCCCCTGCCCCCATATTTTTGAAAAGGACCACAAAAATGGCTCCCAAAGTACTCATCTCCGACAGCCTGTCGGAAGCCGCCGTTCAAATCTTTCGCGACCGTGGCATCGACGTTGATTTCCAGCCCGATCTGGGCAAGGACAAAGACAAACTGGCCGAAGTTATCGGCAACTATGACGGCCTCGCGATCCGCTCCGCCACCAAGGTGACGGAAAAGATCCTCGCCAACGCGCCGAACCTCAAGGTGGTCGGCCGCGCGGGCATCGGCACCGACAATATCGACAAGGAAGCCGCGTCGAAACAGGGTGTGATCGTGATGAACACGCCCTTCGGCAACATGATCACCACTGCTGAACATGCCATCGCGATGATGTTCGCCGTGGCACGTCAAATCCCCGAAGCGTCGGCCTCCACCCACGCGGGCAAATGGGAAAAGTCTAAGTTTATGGGCGTCGAGCTCACCGGCAAGACGCTGGGCGTCATCGGCGCGGGCAACATCGGCGGCATCGTTTGCGACCGCGCGCGGGGCCTCAAGATGAAAGTCGTGGCCTATGACCCCTTCTTGGGCGAGGAAAAGGCCGAGAAGATGGGTGTCGAAAAGGTCGAGTTGGACGAGCTGCTGACTCGCGCCGATTTCATCACCCTCCATGTTCCCTTCACCGAGCAGACGGCGAATATCCTCAGCCGCGAGAACCTTGAAAAGACCAAGCCCGGCGTGCGTATCATCAACTGTGCCCGCGGCGGTCTGGTTGACGAAGAAGCACTCGCCGACCTGCTGAAATCCGGCCATGTGGCGGGCGCGGGTTTCGATGTCTTCGCCGAGGAACCAGCCAAGGAGAACCCGCTGTTCAACCTGCCCAACGTGGTCTGCACGCCGCACCTTGGTGCCGCGACCACCGAAGCGCAGGAAAACGTGGCGCTGCAAGTGGCCGAGCAGATGTCGGACTACCTGCTGACGGGCGCCGTGACCAACGCGCTGAACATGCCATCGGTCACCGCCGAAGAAGCCAAAGTCATGGGCCCATGGGTCAAGCTGGCTGGTCACCTCGGCGCGTTCATCGGCCAGATGACCGACGAGCCGATCAAAGCGATCAACATCCTTTATGACGGCTCCGTCGCACAGATGAACCTCAAGGCGCTGAACTGCGGCGTCGTGGCGGGCATCATGAAACGCGCCAACCCGGATGTGAACATGGTTTCCGCCCCCGTGGTCGCCCGCGAAAAGGGCATTCAGATCAGCACCACCAACCAAGACAAATCCGGCGTCTTCGACGGCTATGTCAAAGTGACCGTGGTGACCGAAAAGCGCGAGCGCTCCATCGCGGGCACCGTGTTCTCGGACGGCAAGCCGCGCTTTATCCAGATCAAAGGCATCACCATCGACGCCGAGATCGGGGAGCACATGCTCTACACAACCAACGAAGACGTGCCGGGCATCATCGGCACCTTGGGCCAGACCATGGGCGAAAACGGCGTGAACATCGCCAACTTCACCTTGGGCCGCCACACCGCCAAGGGCGAGGCGATTGCCCTGCTCTATGTCGACGATCAGGTGCCAGAAACCGTGATCGGCAAGCTGCGCGACACCGGCATGTTCCGGCAGATCAAGCCGCTGCAATTCGACGTGGCCTGAGACCTCCCCCTGCACAAACTTAAAGCGCCCCCTCGCGGGGCGCTTTTGCTTTCGGGCGCATCCTTTGACTGAGCCTTTCCTTCGCGGTGGCTTTGCGGCATCACGAGGGGGTGCAGAAGGATAGGAACGAATATGCCCAGCCCCATCTACGCCATCGGAGACATCCACGGTTACGCCGCCGAGCTTGAGCGCGTGTTAACCTTGATCGAAGAAGACGGCGGGCCGGACGCGCGCATCGTCTTCCTTGGCGATTACACCGACCGCGGCCCCGACAGCAAAGCGGTGATCGAACGGCTGGCACAGGGCAAGGCCGAGGGCCGCAACTGGACCTTCCTCATGGGCAATCATGACCGCATGTTCAGCTGGTTCATGGAGGATTTCCCCCGCCATGATCCGCTCTTGCTCGTTGAACTTAACTGGCTGAACCCGCGTTTGGGCGGCGACACGACGCTTGGCTCTTACGGTGTACCCGTCAGCGGCCGCGACCGGATGTCAGAGGTGCACGAGAAAGCCCGCGAAGCGGTGCCGCAGGCGCATGTGGACTTCCTGAAAACCCTCGCCCTGTCGCATCAGACACCCGACCTGTTCTTTGCCCATGCGGGCATCCGCCCCGAAGTGCCGCTGGACGCGCAGCGCGAGGATGATCTGCTGTGGATCCGCAAGGAGTTTCACGAATTCACCGCGCCCCATCCCAAGCTGGTCGTCCACGGCCACACGCCGGTGGACAGCGCCATGCATTACGGCAACCGGGTGAACCTCGACACCGGCGCGGGCTACGGCAAACCGCTTTGTGCGGCGGTGTTCGAGGGGATGAGGTTTGGGTGCTGACCCAGCAGGGGCGCAATCGCCTGCGCCCCTGAGTGGCTTAGCTCCAGTCAAGCACGACCTTGCCCGACTGGCCCGATTTCATCGCGGCAAAGCCCTGCTCGAAATCATCGACCCCGAAGCGATGGGTGATGATGGCAGAGACATCGAGCCCGTTCTCCAGCATGGCGATCATCTTGTACCAGGTCTCGAAAATCTCGCGGCCATAGACGCCCTTGATGGTGATCGCCTTGAAAACGATACGGCTCCAATCCACCGGCGATTTGCCCGGCGGGATGCCCAGCATCGCGATGCGCCCGCCCATGGTCATGGCCTCAACCATCTGATCCAGCGCCTGCTGGTTGCCCGACATTTCAAGGCCCACGTCAAAGCCCTGTTTCATCTTCAGCCGGGGGATCACGTCGGCCAAATCCTCTTCGGCCACGTTCACTGTCACCACGTCGGCGACCTTTTCCGCCAGCGCCAGCCTGTCGGGGTTCACATCCGTGATCACCACATGCCGCGCGCCGACATGCCGCGCCACCGCCGCCGCCATGATGCCGATGGGCCCCGCGCCAGTGATCAACACATCCTCACCCACCAGATCAAAACTTAACGCTGTGTGCACCGCATTGCCCAAGGGATCGAGGATCGCGCCGATGTCGTCTGAAATCTCATCCGGCAGCGGCACCACGTTAAAGGCGGGCAGCCGCAGATATTGCGCAAAGGCCCCCTGTTCGTTTACCCCGATGCCCCGCGTCGCGGGATCAAGGTGGAACTTCCCCGCACGGCTTTGGCGTGACTGTTTGCCAATCAGATGCCCCTCGCCCGAGCAACGCTGCCCGATCTCAAGGCCTTCGACATTGCGGCCCAACTCGACGATCTCGCCCGCGAACTCATGGCCCGTGATCAGCCCCACCGGCACCGTCCCGGCAGCCCAATCGTCCCAGTTCCAGATGTGGATATCGGTGCCACAGATTCCGGTCTTGTTGATCTTGATCAGCACGTCCTCGGGGCCGATCTCGGGCACTGGCGCATGGGTCATCCACAGCCCCTCGCGGGGGTGCAGCTTGGCCAGCGCTTTCATTTCATTCGTGGTCATTCGATCACCCCACAGGCTTTGCCCGCGACTTCGAATGCCGTCAACGCGCGGTCAAGTTGCTCGCGGGTCAGTGCCGCGTTCATCTGCGTGCGGATGCGCGCCTGACCGCGCGGCACCACCGGGAAGAAGAAGCCCGAGACATAGACCCCCTCCTCGAAAAGCCGTGCGGCCATGTCCTGCGCCAACTGCGCCTCGCCCAGCATGACGGGCACGATGGGGTGTTCACCGGGCAGCAGGTCAAAGCCCAACTTCTCCAGCCCCGCGCGCCAGTATTTCGTATTCTCGAAAAGGCGTGCACGCAGATCATCGCCGTCTTCGACCAGTTCCAGCGCCCGGATGCCGGCGCGCACGATCGACGACGGCAGGGAGTTGGAAAACAGATAGGGCCGCGCGCGCTGGCGCAGTAGGTCGATCACCGGCTGCGGCCCTGCGATATAGCCGCCGATGGCCCCACCAAGCGCCTTGCCCAGCGTGCCGGTCACGATGTCGACCTTGACCCCGTGATGCGCGGGCGTGCCTGCACCCTTCGGCCCCATGAAGCCGGTGGAATGGCAGTCATCGACCATCACCAGCGCCTCATATTTCTCGGCCAGTGCGGTGATCTCGGGCAGGTTCGCCAGATAGCCGTCCATGGAGAAGACCCCGTCGGTCGCGATCATGATGAACCGCGCGCCATCCTCGCGGGCCTGCTTCAGCTTGGCCTCAAGATCCGCCATGTCGCTGTTGGCATAGCGGTAGCGTTTCGCCTTGCACAGACGAATGCCGTCGATGATCGAGGCATGGTTCAGTGCGTCTGAAATCACCGCGTCCTCCGGCCCCAGCAGCGGCTCGAACAGCCCGCCGTTGGCGTCGAAACAGGCGGCGAAGAGGATCGAATCGTCATGCCCGAGAAAGCCCGCCAGCTTCTGCTCCAACTCGCGGTGGATGTCCTGCGTGCCGCAGATAAAGCGGACCGAGGCCATGCCGAATCCTTTCTCGTCCATCGCCTCTTTGGCGGTGGCGATCAACTCGGGATGATCGGCGAGGCCGAGATAGTTGTTGGCGCAGAGGTTGATGACCTCGCGGTCACCCACCGCGATCTCACCGCCCTGCGGGGTGGTGATGAGCCGCTCGCGCTTCATCATGCCCTCGGCGTCGATCTCGGCTAGGGTGTCGGTGACATGGGATAGAAATGCTTGGGTCATGAGGCTCTCCTTTTCAGGGAGCATCTACCATAACGGAGGCCGTTCCGAAATAGAGGATTTCCGAAATGGCGGATTTATTCCGATATACCGGAGATCAGGCGTCTTGCACCACCAAAAAGGCACGCACCGGCCCAGCGGTCGCGCGGATCGCATGGGGCACGTCGGCGGCATAGCGGGCCGTGTCTCCGGCCTGCAACTGCTCTGTCCCCACACCGCTGGTCACTTCGACTGCCCCCTCGAAAACGCTCAGATGCTCGCGCGCGCCGCGGGTATGCGGCGCACTGTCGAGCATGCCACCTTCGGCGATGAGCAGTTCGTAAACCTCGTGATGCCCGGCCTCTTCGGGCGGGGACAAGATGCGGATCCGGCAGCCTGACCCAAGGTTGCTGATCGTCGGCACGGCGGCGCTGCGCAGCACTTCGATCTGAGCCTCTGTCGGCGCACCATCCAAAAGCCCGGCGAAATCCACCTGCAAGGCGCGCGTGAGGTTCCACAGCGTGGCGATCGTAGGGCTCGATTCGCCGCGCTCGATCTGGCTCACCATGGAGCGCGACACGCCCGAAAGCTTGGCCACCGCATCAAGCGAAAGCCCCTGCCCCTGTCGTGCCGCTTTCAAGCGGGCGGGCAGCTGTGTCAGGATCTTGTCTGTGTTGTCCGTCATGACGGATATGTCGCGCGGCGCCCCGCCCCTGTCAAGCCGCGCTTTGACGGGACGTTTCCACTGACTTTGCCCCGCCCCCGGCCCATAGTGCTGGCAACGACCAAAGGAGAGTTTCATGTCAGACGATATCGTCATCCTGAGCGGTGCGCGCAGCGCCATCGGCACTTTCGGCGGCAGCCTTGCCGGCACCCCACCCACCAAGCTTGGCAGCACCGTCGCGGCAGCGGCGATGGAGCGTGCGGGCGTCAGCCCTGACCAGATCGGCCATGTGGTGTTTGGCACCGTCATCAACACCGAGCCGCGCGACATGTACCTCAGCCGCGTCGCCGCGCGCGATGCGGGCGTGCCGGATGAAGTGCCCGCGATGAACGTGAACCGCCTGTGCGGTTCGGGCGTGCAGGCGCTGGTCTCGGCGACCCAAAGCCTGATGCTGGGCGATGCGGATTTCGCCCTTGCTGGCGGAGCCGAGAGCATGTCGCGCGCGCCTTACATTCTGCCCGATGCCCGCTGGGGCCAGAAAATGGGCGATGTTCGCAGCCTCGACATGCTTTTGGGCACGCTGAACTGCCCCTTCGGCACCGGCCACATGGGGGTCACGGCCGAGAATGTCGCGGATGAACATACCATCACCCGCGAGGAGATGGACGCCTTTGCCCTGCAAAGCCAAGAACGCGCAGCGGCGGCCATCGCGGCGGGGCATTTCAAGGATCAAATCGTGCCGGTCGACGTAAAGGTCAAGCGCGACATGGTGCCCTTTGACACCGATGAACACCCCAAGGCCACCACGGCCGAGGCACTGGCCGGGCTGCGCCCCGTATTCCAGAAGGACGGGCGCGTCACAGCGGGCAATGCCAGCGGTATCAACGACGGTGCCGCGGCGCTGGTGCTGGCCCGCGCCGGGGCAGCCGAGGCCGCCGGGCTCACGCCCCGTGCGCGCATCCTTGGCTACGCCCATGCCGGTGTGCGCCCCGAAGTCATGGGCATCGGCCCGGTTCCCGCTGTCCGCCGCCTGCTGGAGCGCACCGGCCTGAAGGCCGATGATTTCGATGTGATCGAAAGCAACGAGGCCTTCGCCAGCCAAGCGCTGGCGGTGAGCAAGGAGTTGGGATTCGACCCGGCAAAAGTGAACCCCAACGGCGGGGCCATCGCCCTTGGCCACCCGGTCGGCGCGACCGGGGCGATCATCACCGTGAAAGCGCTTTATGAGTTGGAGCGGATTGGCGGCAAGCGCGCGTTGATCACCATGTGCATCGGCGGCGGGCAAGGCATCGCCATGGCCATCGAACGTATTGCCTGAATGGCGGGGCCTCCGCGGCCCCCTGCCCTAAAGCAGCGCGCCGATCAGGGCGATTGTGGTGGCCCCGGCAATGCCGGACATCACCGCAGTCGCCGCGATGTAGCGCCAGAACCGCGGGCGGCGCTCTGGCTGCTCCTCGGCCTGACGGTTCAGCGCCTGTTCGACCAGCCCCGGCAAACGCGGACCAAAGCGGGCCATGACCATCGCCGTGTCGCGCAGATCAGAAACGATCGCGCGCGGCCCTAGCGACTTGGTGATGTAATCGGTCACAATCGGGCTCGCGACTTCCCAGATGTTGATATGCGGGTTGAGCGAGCGGGCCACGCCCTCGACCACGACCATCGTGCGTTGCAGCAAGATCAGCTCGGTCCGGGTTTCCATGCCGAAACGCTCAGTCACTTCAAAGAGGTAGGTCAGCAGCCGCGCCATGGAGATGCGGGTGGCATCCATGCCGAAAATCGGCTCGCCCACCGCGCGCAGGGCGCGGGCGAATTCATCGACATCCTTGTCGGCAGGCACATAACCCGCCTCAAAATGCACCTTGGCCACGCGCTCGTAATCGCGGCGGATAAAGCCATAGAGGATCTCGGCATAGACGCGGCGGGTATAGCTGTCGATATGACCCATGATGCCGAAGTCATAGGCGATGATATCGCCATTGGCCGCGACCTTGAGGTTGCCTTGGTGCATGTCGGCGTGAAAATAACCGTCGCGCAGGGCGTGTTGCAAAAAGAGTTGCAGCACCCGTTCCGACAGCCCTACCCGGTCGTGACCCGCCGCATCCAGCGCGGCGTTGTCGCCCAGCGGCAGACCATCGGCCCAGCCCAGCGTCATCACGCGGCGGCCCGAATAATTCCATTTGATCTCAGGCAGTTGAAATCCGGTGTCATCTTTGGTGTTGGCGGCAAACTCCGACGCGGCAGAGCTTTCCAGCCGCAGGTCCAACTCCCCCGCACAACGCCGTCGAAATGCTCGATCACCTCCATCGGGCGCAAGCGGCGCGATCCGGGAGAGAAGATTTCGGCCATGCGGGCGGCAAGATAGAAAGCGTCGATGTCCTTGCGGAAGGCTTTTTCGATGCCGGGGCGCAGGACTTTGACGGCGACCTCTTCGCCGGTCTCGGCCAGTCGTGCATGGTGGACCTGCGCGATAGAGGCCGCGGCGACGGGTTCGCTGAACTCAGAGAAAATCGCGCTGACCGGCTCACCCAACTCCTGCTCGACCGCCCTGCGGGCCAGCGCCGTGTCAAAAGGCGGCAGCTTGTCTTGCAAGACACGCAGTTGCACAGCCAGATCATCCCCAACCACGTCGGGCCGGGTCGAAAGCACCTGACCGAATTTGATGTAGGCCGGGCCAAGCGCGGTCAGCGCGCGGGTGGCGGGCGGCATGGTCGGGTCGCCTTTGTAGCCCAGCCATTTGAACGGCAGGCCAAGCGCGCGGGCCACGAAACGCAGCGCCGGGGAAGCATCGAAAGCATCCAGCACCACATTCATCGCGCCCGCGCGTTCCAACGTCGCGCCGGTGCGGATCAGCCGCCAAATGTTGTGAGGTCCGCGCATCAGAGTTTCCAGCCCGAATGCAGCGCCGCGATGCCCATGCTCAGGTTGCGGTATTTGGCCTGCCCGAAACCGGCCGTGCGTACCATCGACAGAAACGTTTCCTGATCGGGGAAATTGCGGATCGATTCGACCAGATACTGATAGCTGTCGCGGTCGCCCGCGATGGCCTGCCCCATGCGCGGGATCACGTTGAAACTGTAAAGGTCATAGGCTTTTTGCATCGCCGGGTTGGGCAGCTGGCTGAACTCTAACACCATCAGACGGCCACCGGGGCGCAGCACGCGGTACGCTTCGTTCAGCGCCTCTTGGGGGCGGGTCACGTTCCGGATGCCAAAGCTGATTGTATAGACATCAAAGGTGTTGTCGGGAAACGGCAGTGACATGGCATCGCCCACCACCCAATCAAGGCTGCCGGTCAGGCTGTCGGCCTCGGCGCGTTTGCGGCCTTCGACCAACATCGGCTCGGTGAGGTCGAGCACCGTCGCATGACCGTGGCCCGCGCGGCCCAGAAACTTGAACGACACATCGCCCGTGCCACCCGCCACATCCAGCAACTTCTGACCGGGGCGCGGGGCGAGCCAATCCATCATCGCTTCTTTCCAGACGCGGTGGATGCCCATGCTCATCACATCGTTCATGATGTCGTATTTGCTGGCGACGGAGTTGAACACACCCTGCACCCGACCTGCTTTTTCATGCTCGGGTACGGTCTCGAACCCGAAATGGGTGGTTTTGTCGGCGTCCTGGGTCATCTGCTCTTGCGATCCTCTGGTTCAGTCCCTTGTTATAGGGTGCCGTAGGCTGGGGACAATGCGTGCCTTTTGTCACAGGCAAGCCAGAGGGGAAACCGAGATGCCGGAACTGCCAGAGGTCGAAACCGTCCGCCGGGGGCTGGCCCCCGCGATGGAGGGGCAAGTGATCGCCCGGGCCGAGGTCAACCGCCCCGATCTGCGCTGGCCCTTCCCCGAACGGATGGCAGAGCGGCTGACTGGGCAGCGGGTCGGGCTGCTGCGACGACGGTCGAAATACATCCTCGCCGATCTGGAGGGTGGGGAATCGCTGTTGGTGCATTTGGGCATGTCCGGGCGGATGCTCGTCTCGGGCGACCCGTTGGGACAGTTTCAGCACAACCACCCCGCCCCGGAGAAACATGACCACGTCGTGTTGCATATGGGTAACGGTGCGCGGATCACCTTTAACGACCCGCGCCGTTTTGGCGCGATGGATCTGATGCCCACGGCGGGGGCCGAAACGCATAAACTGCTGGCCTCGCTCGGGCCGGAACCCTTGGGCAATGACTTTCACGAAGCGCATCTGGTGGCCGCGCTGAAAGGGCGCAACACACCGATCAAATCCGCCTTGCTGGATCAGCGGGTCGTGGCGGGTTTGGGAAATATCTACGTCTGCGAAGCACTTTACCGCGCAGGGATTCACCCCGCCCGCAAGGCCGGGCGCATCTCGACCACGCGGATCGCCGGGCTGGTGCCGATCATCCGCGAGGTGCTGGCCGATGCCATCACGGCGGGGGATCCTCGCTCAAGGACTTCCGGCAGGCGGACGGCGAATTGGGCTATTTCCAGCACAGCTTCGATGTCTACGGACGAGAGGGCAACCCTGCCGCCGACCGGGCTGCGACGGCACCATTGGGCGCATCGTACAAAGCGGACGGTCTTCCTTCTATTGTCCGCGCTGCCAAAGATAACTTGA
This sequence comes from Sulfitobacter profundi, assembly GCF_042661425.1. NCBI lineage: Bacteria > Pseudomonadati > Pseudomonadota > Alphaproteobacteria > Rhodobacterales > Roseobacteraceae > Sulfitobacter > Sulfitobacter profundi. Next base: position 1,433,391 of record NZ_JBHSWA010000001.1, read on the forward strand.
AACATGGGGGTGCCGTGGTATGCACATTCCCCTGAGCGCAACAACAAAGAGCATTCTTGATGGCTTACGAAACGATCACCGTGGACGTGGACAACCATGTGGCCCTGATCACCCTCAACCGCCCGGATGCGCTGAACGCGCTCAACGACGCGTTGCTGGGTGAATTGGCCAAAGCGCTGAAAGGCGCACAGGAAAACGACAAGGTGCGTTGCATCGTCATCACCGGGTCGGAAAAGGCATTCGCTGCCGGGGCCGACATCGCGATGATGCGCGATCAAAGCTTTGTTGACGTCTTCATGGGTGATCTCTTCACGCCCGAGACCGATCAAATCCTGCGCGTGCGCAAGCCGATCATCGCAGCCGTGTCGGGCTATGCCTTGGGCGGTGGCTGCGAATTGGCGATGATGTGCGATTTCATCATCTGTTCGGAAAGCGCCAAGTTCGGCCAGCCTGAGATCAACCTTGGTGTCGTGGCAGGCATCGGCGGCACCCAGCGTCTGACGCGCCTTGTGGGCAAGTCCAAAGCGATGGACATGAACCTGACGGGCCGTTTCATGGATGCCGAAGAAGCCGAACGCTCGGGCCTTGTGTCGCGCGTTGTGCCGGTCAAAAAGCTGATGGAAGAAGCCATGGCCGCCGCTGGCAAGATTGCCGAAAAATCCATGATCTCGGCCACCGTGGTCAAGGAATGCGTGAACCGCGCCTATGAGGTGCCGCTGAGCGAAGGCCTTTTGTTCGAGCGCCGCATGTTCCATTCGCTGTTCAACACCGAAGACCAGAAAGAAGGCATGTCGGCCTTTCTTGAAAAGCGCGAAGCGCAGTTCCGCGACAAATAAGCGATTCCAGTGGCGCGGCTTGCATTGCCGCGCCTGCTGTCTTATAGGCAGCCCCAATACATGCGCGTGCAGCCCGCTCTGGCTAGAATCACCTGCCCTTTTGGGGCCCGGATTTCCGGTAGGGTTGGCGTCACGCATTGCTACGCAACAAAATGAACCCGAAGGCTGATACTCATGGCAAACACAACACAATCCGCAAAGCGCGCACGTCAAAACGAGAAACGTTTTGCGATCAATAAAGCCCGTCGTTCGCGCATCCGCACCTACCTGCGCAAAGTCGAAGAGGCGATCACCTCCGGTGATAAAGAAGCCGCAACCGCCGCTTTGAAAGTCGCCCAGCCCGAGCTGATGCGCGGCGTCACCAAAGGCGTTTTCCACAAAAACACCGCTTCGCGCAAAATGTCGCGTCTGTCCGCACGGGTCAAAGCACTGGGTTAATACGGCTCCACAGCCAACCCTTTGAAAGACAAGAGGCGCCGCATTGCGGCGCCTTTTTCGTGCGGGTGCAGCGAAAAAAACACGCCAGAGATTCTTTTCAGGCAATCTCTGAGTCAAGATGGAAGATATGTTGAAGCGGACCGGAAACACTTGCTACCAAAGGTCCAGCGATTCATTTCGCTTGGGGGGACAGGCCCTGAACAAGGTGTCAGCCGACTGGCAGAATGCCAAGTTTAGGGGTGCAAGTGACCGTGTAAAAACGGTCCCGCGCACTGTCGTGAATGCTGCTGCCAGCACGTTTACCCTGTCGATGAGAACACGAACGGTTCGTTCAGCGCCTCTTGCGCCGTTTTGCGGCGCATCAGGGTTATGGGCTTGCCATTCTTTTAAAGTCCGAAGGACACAGGTCGGTCATCCGCGTGGGACCGGGTGGATGACCTGTTGCCGGGTGAAACAATATTGAGGGCCGGGATCCACTCGGCCTCTGTGCGAAAAGCAAAGCGGGACGTAAGGCACGATGACATTAGATCACTGGGGCGAGATCAAAGAGCGGCTTCTAAAGACGGTGGGGCAGAACAACTACACCACTTGGATTGAACCGCTTGTGCCCGGCGCTGTTGAAGACGGAATCGTGACACTCAAAGTGCCGACAAATTTCTTCGGGAACTACGTCAGCCAGAATTTCTCGGATCTGATCCTGCATGAGATCAACACGGCGGGCACCGATGCCACCCGTTTGAACTTTGCCTTGAATCAGCAACCCAGCCCTGCCGCCGAAAAGCCTGCCCCGGCTGCGCGTCAGACCACGGCTGCCGTGAAACCCGCCGCCAACACCCAGCTGAGCACCGCCCCGCTTGACCCGCGCTTCAGCTTTGACAATTTCGTCGTCGGCAAGCCCAACGAATTGGCCCACGCTGCCGCCCGCCGCGTCGCCGAAGGCGGGCCGGTCACCTTCAACCCGCTGTTCCTTTATGGCGGTGTCGGTTTGGGTAAAACGCACCTCATGCACGCGATCGCGCGCGAATTGCACGAACGTAAGCCTGAGATGAATGTGCTCTACCTCTCGGCCGAGCAGTTCATGTACCGTTTCGTTCAGGCGCTGCGCGACCGCAAGATGATGGACTTCAAAGAGATCTTCCGTTCGGTCGACGTGCTGATGGTCGATGACGTGCAGTTCATCGCGGGCAAAGATTCCACCCAAGAAGAGTTCTTTCACACGTTCAACGCGCTTGTGGACCAGCACAAACAGATCATCATCTCTGCCGACCGCGCACCGGGGGAGATCAAAGACCTCGAAGACCGGGTGAAGTCACGCCTGCAATGCGGCCTGATCGTTGACCTGCACCCGACGGACTATGAACTCCGCCTCGGCATCCTGCAAAGCAAGGTCGAAGTGCAGCGCAAGACCTATCCGGACCTCGAAGTGGCCGATGGCGTGCTGGAATTCCTCGCGCATCGCATCACCTCGAACGTGCGTGTTCTCGAAGGCGCGCTGACCCGGCTCTTTGCCTTCGCCTCGCTCGTGGGCCGTGAGATCGACATGGGTCTGACGCAGGACTGCCTGGCCGACGTGCTGCGCGCCTCCGAGCGCAAGATCTCGGTCGAGGAAATCCAGCGGAAAGTGTCGGATCACTACAACATCCGCCTGAGCGACATGATCGGCCCCAAGCGTCTGCGCAGCTATGCCCGCCCGCGTCAGGTGGCGATGTATCTGTGCAAGCAGATGACCAGCCGCTCCCTGCCCGAAATCGGCCGCCGCTTTGGCGGGCGCGACCACACCACCGTCATGCACGGGGTGCGCCGCATCGAAGAGCTCAAGGTCTCGGACGGGCAGATCGCCGAGGATCTGGAACTGCTGCGCCGGGCGCTCGAATCCTAAGCTGAGCGGCCTGAGGGGTTGTCCTCAGGACACGGTTAAACAGCGATCGGGGCGCAGCTTGCGCCCCTCTTGCATTCACTTAAACAAAGCCACAAAAGTTCTTGTGTAAGCGTGGGAACCGGGTAGTTTGCCTCTCCCGGCAATCGGTATGGGAGAAGGCATATGAAATTCAGCATCGAACGCGCGGCACTGCTCAAGGCCGTTTCGCAAGCCCAATCCGTGGTCGAGCGCCGCAACACCATTCCGATCCTCGCCAACGTGCTGATCGAGGCCGAGGGCAGCGATGTTTCCTTCCGCGCCACCGATCTGGATATCGAAGTGGTCGACAAGGTCGCCGCGCAGGTTGAGCGCGCTGGCGCCACCACCGTTTCGGCCACGCTGCTGCATGAAATCGTGCGCAAACTGCCCGATGGCGCGTTGATCAGCCTGACCGCCGATACCGCCGCTGGCCGCCTGACTGTCGAAGCGGGCCGCTCGAACTTCTCGCTGGCGACCCTGCCGCGTGAGGACTTCCCCGTCATGGCGTCCTCGGAATATGCCTCGAACTTCGCGGCCCCTGCCCCGGTGCTGCGCCGCCTGTTCGACAAGTCGAAATTTGCCATCTCCACCGAAGAGACGCGCTATTACCTGAACGGTGTCTACCTGCATATCGCGGATGCCGAAGGCGGCAAGGCGCTGCGCTGCGTGGCGACCGATGGTCACCGCCTCGCCCGGATCGACGCCGAGATGCCCGAGGGTGCGGCTGAGATGCCCGGCGTCATCGTGCCGCGCAAAACCGTGGGCGAATTGCGCAAGCTGCTGGATGATGACGAGATGGAAATCGCGGTGTCCGTGTCGGAGACCAAGATCCGTTTCGCCACCCCCGCCATCACCCTGACCTCCAAGGTCATCGACGGCACCTTCCCCGATTACACCCGCGTGATCCCACAGGGAAACACCCGCAAGATGGAAGTCGACGCCGCGGATTTCGCCCGTGCGGTGGACCGTGTGGCGACCGTGAGTTCCGAGCGTTCGCGCGCCGTAAAACTGCAACTGGACGAAGACCGTCTGGTGCTGTCCGTCAACGCGCCTGACAGCGGCGCCGCCGAAGAAGAGCTGGCCGTGGCCTATGCCGACGAGCGGCTGGAGATTGGTTTCAACGCCAAATACCTGCTTGAGATCGCAAGCCAAGTGGACCGCGAGAACGCCGTCTTCCTGTTCAACTCCTCTGGCGACCCGACCCTGATGCGCGAAGGCAATGACACTTCGGCGGTTTACGTCGTCATGCCGATGCGCGTGTGAGTTGGGCGGGAATTTTTGAAATTCCCGCGCCGTTTTCTTTCAAAGAAAACGGGGTCTGAATGGCGCAACTGTATCTTTCCAACCTCGGCCTCTCGCATTTCCGCTCGCACCGCCGGGCGGTGATCGACGTGGATGCGCGCCCCGTCGCGCTCTATGGCCCCAATGGCGCGGGCAAGACCAATGTCATCGAAGCGATCTCGCTGCTGTCGCCGGGTCGCGGGCTGCGCCGCACCAGCGCGCAAGACATGGCACGGCGGCCCGAGGCTTTGGGCTGGAAGGTGACCGGGCTGCTGCACGGCCCCACGGTGCTGCATGAGGTCGACATCTGGTCCGAAGCGGGCGCTGCACGGCAGACCAAGATCGACGGCAAGGCGTCCGCACAAACGGCGCTTGGTCGCATTGCCCGCGTGCTCTGGCTGATCCCCGCCATGGACCGGCTTTGGATCGAAGGCGCCGAGGGACGGCGGCGCTTTCTAGACCGGGTGACGCTTTCGATGCTGCCCGATCATGCGGACCTGTCACTGAGCTACGAGAAAGCCATGCGCGAGCGCAACCGGCTGCTCAAGGACATGGTGCGCGAGCCTGCGTGGTACACAGCGCTTGAGACCCGAATGGCTGAAACCGGGGCGCAGATTCACGCCAACCGCCTACAGGCGCTGGCAGCCCTTGAGGCGGCGCAGGCAGAGGCCCAGACTGCTTTCCCCATCGCGACGCTGTCGCTGCTGAACGACATGCCCGAGAGCGCCGATGCCCTGCGCGCTGCGCTCTCGGACAACCGCATGCGCGACCTTGCCGCCGGGCGCACGCTCATCGGCCCGCACCGCGCCGATCTGGAGGGCACCTATGCCGCTAAGGGCATCGCCGCGCGGGACTGCTCCACCGGAGAGCAGAAGGCGCTGCTGGTCTCGCTCATCCTTGCCAATGCCCGCGCCATCGCCGCCGACTTCGGCGCGCCGCCGCTGCTGCTGCTGGACGAGGTCGCCGCCCATCTCGACGCGAGCCGCCGCGCGGCGCTTTACGACGAGATCACCGCGCTTGGTGCGCAGGCTTGGATGACCGGCACCGGGCCTGAACTGTTCGAAAGCCTTGGCGCGCGGGCGCAATATGTTGAGGTCACCGAAGAGGACGGCCTTTCGCAGGTGGAGCGGCGACCGTGACCCTTACCCCCGCCGATCTGCTGCTTTACTGCGGCGCGCTCTTGATCCTGTTCCTCACCCCCGGCCCGGTTTGGCTGGCAATGATGGCCCGTGCCCTTTCGGGCGGGTTTCAGGCGGCATGGCCGCTGGCGCTCGGCGTGGCGATTGGTGACATGCTTTGGCCGCTGGTGGCGGTGCTGGGGATCACATGGATCGTCTCGGCCTTTGACACGGTGATGGAGGTGCTGCGCTGGACTGCGGCGCTGGTGTTCATCGCCATGGGGATTGGCCTGATCCGTCAGGCGGGTACGCAGATCAGTACCGACAGCCGCCTCACCCGCCCCGGGATGTGGTCGGGTTTCGTTGCGGGGCTGGTGGCGATCCTCGGCAATCCCAAGGCGGTCCTGTTCTACATGGGCGTGCTGCCCGGCTTCTTTGATCTGCGCCAAGTCACCGGGCCCGACATCGGGCTAATCCTCGCCGCCTCGGTCATCGTGCCGCTTATCGGCAACCTTGTGATCGCGCTGCTGGTGGGCCGCCTGCGCGGTTTTCTGACCGCCCCGCGCACCCTGCGGCGGATCAATCTGATCTCGGGCGGGATGCTCATTTTCGTGGGGCTGATCATCCCCTTCACCTGACACAAAATCTTGTGTCATTCGCGTGACAATGCCGGGCGAAAACACTATAAATCGGGCAAACGAGAAGGGTTATTTCCGCATGTCCGATACCGCGCAGACACCACAGGAATACGGCGCCGATTCCATTAAGGTTCTCAAAGGGTTGGAGGCTGTTCGCAAACGCCCCGGCATGTATATCGGGGACACCGATGACGGCTCGGGCCTGCACCACATGGTCTATGAGGTCGTGGACAACGGCATCGATGAGGCGCTGGCCGGTCATGCCGACGCGGTAACGGTCACAATCCACGAGGATTCCAGCGTCTCGGTCAGCGACAACGGGCGCGGGATTCCGGTGGGCATCCACGAAGAAGAAGGCGTTTCCGCCGCCGAGGTCATCATGACCCAGCTGCACGCGGGCGGTAAATTCGACAGCAACTCCTACAAGGTTTCGGGCGGTCTGCACGGGGTTGGCGTTTCGGTTGTGAACGCCCTGTCGGACTGGCTGGAACTGCGCATTTGGCGCGAGGGCAAGGAACATGTCGCACGGTTTGAGGGTGGTTTCACCACCAAGCACCTCGAAGTCGTGGGCGAGACGGACCGCACCGGCACCGAGGTCCGCTTCATGGCCTCGACCGAGACTTTCTCGAACCTCGAATACAGCTTCGAAACGCTGGAAAAACGCCTGCGCGAACTGGCCTTCCTGAACTCCGGCGTGCGGATCATCCTGAACGACGAACGCCCCGTCGAGCCGCTGCGCACAGAACTGTTCTACGAAGGCGGCGTGAAGGAATTCGTCAAATACCTTGACCGGCACAAGACCTCCGTCATGCCCGAGCCGATCTTCATCACCGGGGAGCGGGACGACATCGGCATCGAAGTGGCGATGTGGTGGAACGACAGCTACCACGAGAACGTGCTGCCCTTTACCAACAACATCCCGCAGCGCGATGGCGGCACCCATATGGCGGGCTTTCGCGGCGCGCTGACACGCACGATCAACGGCTACGCTCAGACCAGTGGCATCGCCAAAAAGGAAAAGATCAACTTCACCGGCGACGACGCGCGTGAGGGTCTGACCTGCGTGCTCTCGGTCAAAGTGCCGGATCCGAAGTTCTCCTCCCAGACCAAAGACAAGCTGGTGTCGTCCGAAGTGCGCCCCGCGGTCGAAGGGCTGATGAACGAAAAGCTCGCCGAGTGGTTCGAGGAAAACCCCAACGAGGCAAAGCAGATCGTCGGCAAGATCGTCGAGGCCGCGCAGGCCCGCGAAGCCGCTCGCAAGGCGCGCGAGCTGACACGGCGCAAGACGGCGATGGATGTGAACTTCCTCGCGGGCAAGCTCAAGGACTGCTCGGAGAAAGACCCCTCCAAGACCGAAGTCTTCCTCGTCGAGGGGGACAGCGCCGGCGGCTCTGCCCAGACCGGACGCGACCGTCAGACCCAAGCGATCCTGCCGCTCAAAGGTAAAATCCTCAACGTTGAACGCGCCCGGTTTGACCGGATGCTGGGCAGCCAAGAGATCGGCAACCTTGTCATGGCGCTCGGCACTGGCATCGGGCGGGATGAGTTCAACCTCTCCAAACTGCGCTACCACAAGATTGTCATCATGACCGACGCCGACGTCGACGGCGCGCATATTCGCACGCTCCTGCTGACCTTCTTCTACCGCCAGATGCCCGAACTCATTGAGAACGGACACCTCTACATCGCGCAGCCGCCGCTCTACAAAGTGTCGCGCGGCAAGTCCGAGGTCTATCTCAAGGATGAGGCCGCAATGGAGGAATATCTGATCCAGCAGGGCGTCGACGGTGCCATGCTGCGCCAAGGCAACGGCGAAGAGATCACCGGCCAAGACCTCACCCGCGTGGTCGACATGGCGCGCCAACTCAAGCGCGTGCTGGAAGCCTTCCCAACCCATTACCCGCGCCATATCCTTGAACAGGCCGCCATCGCCGGGGCCTTTGTCGATGGCGCGGTGGACAGCGACCTGCAAGGCGTGGCCGACAAGGTCGCCGACCGTCTGAACCTGATCGCGCTGGAATACGAGCGTGGCTGGCAGGGCCGCATCACCCAAGATCACGGCATCCGCCTCGCCCGCATCCTGCGCGGCGTAGAGGAGGTACGCACGCTTGATGGCCGCATGATGCGGTCGGGCGAGGCGAAGAAATCCGGCAGCTTCACCCAGCACCTGCAAGATGTCTATGACCAGCCCGCCAAGCTGATCCGCAAGGACCGCAGCCAGATGATCTATGGCCCCATGGACCTGCTCGGAGCGATCCTCGCCGAAGGCGAAAAGGGCCTGTCGTTGCAGCGCTACAAGGGTCTGGGCGAGATGAACCCGGATCAGCTGTGGGAAACCACCCTAGACCCCGATGCACGCACGCTGCTGCAGGTCCGCGTAGAGGACATGGCCGAGGCGGATGATCTCTTTACCAAGCTGATGGGGGATGTGGTCGAGCCACGGCGCGAGTTCATTCAGCAGAACGCGCTGAGCGTGGAGAACCTGGATTTTTAAAGGGGGAAGTAGGCAGGCGCAAAGACGCGCTTTCGCTCTGCTCAAATTCTTGAAACGGATATCCGCCGCGTAGCTCAGACAGCTACGCGGCGGATTTGTTTATATCAGGCTAATTACCCGATGATGCCATTCAGCGTCTCGGAGGGGCGCATCACGCGGGCAGTTTTGTTCGCGTCGGTGTGATAGTAACCACCAAGATCGACAGCAGCACCTTGGGCCGCCGCAAGCTCAGAGAGGATGTCGGCTTCCTTAGCGGCAAGCTCTTTGGCGATGGGGGCGAACTCTGCGGCGAGCCCTGCGTCATCACCCTGCGCGGCCACCGCTTCGGCCCAATAGCGCGCGAACCAATAGTGGCTGTCGCGGTTGTCGGGCTCACCCACCTTGCGCGAAGGGGAACGGCCGTGGTCGAGGATGCCCTGCGTCGCGGTCTCGACCGCTTTGCCCAACACGCGCGCCTTCTCGTTGCCGCGTGCGTCGGCGAGGAACATCAGGCTTTCACCAAGCGCGCAGAACTCGCCAAGGCTATCCCACCGCAGGTGATTTTCCTCAACCAACTGCTGCACGTGTTTGGGGGCCGAACCGCCCGCGCCGGTTTCAAACAAACCGCCGCCGTTCATCAGCTTCACGATCGACAGCATCTTGGCAGAGGTCGCCAATTCCAAGATCGGGAAGAGGTCGGTCAGGTAGTCGCGCAGCACGTTGCCGGTGATGGCAATCGTGTTCTCGCCTTTGGTGATCGTCTCGAGCGAGGCGCGGGTGGCTTCGCGGGGGCCATGATCTCGAACTTATCGGCCACGCCTTGGGCCTCAAGGATCGGCTTCACGTAGGAGATCAGTTCGGCGTCATGGGCGCGGCTTTCGTCCAGCCAGAAGATCGCCCGGCAGCCTTCGGCCTTTTGACGCGAGATGGCGAGGTTCACCCAATCCTCAATCGGTGCCTTGCGCGCGGAGGAAGAGCGCCAAATATCACCGGCGTCGACCTTGTGCTGGTGCAGCACAGTGCCATCGTCGAGGATCATCTTGACGGTGCCTGCCTCGGCCAGTTCAAACGTGGTGGGGTGAGAGCCGTATTCCTCGGCCTTTTGCGCCATCAGGCCGATGTTCTGCACCGTGCCTGCGGTTGCCGGATCAAGCTTGCCGTTCTCTTTGAAGAAGTTGATCGCCTCGTCGTAAACCGGCGCATAGGAGTTGTCGGGGATCACGCAGTTGGCGTCGTGTTCCTTGCCGTCCGGGCCCCAGCCTTTGCCGCCAGCGCGGATCAGCGCGGGCATCGAGGCGTCGATGATCACATCGGAGGACACATGCAGGTTGGTGATGCCCTTGTCGGAATCGACCATATACATCGGCGGACGGTCTTCCATGCAGGCGTCGATGTCGGCCATGATCTCCGTCTCGCCCTTCACGCGCTCCAGCAGGTCGCCAAGGCCGGAGTTGGGGTTCACGCCCAGTTCCTTGAGCTTTTGCCCGTGCTTATCAAACACCGGTGCAAGGTAGGCTTTGACCGCGTGGCCGAACAGGATCGGGTCAGAGACCTTCATCATCGTGGCCTTGAGGTGCAGCGAGAAGAGAATGCCGTCTTCTTTGGTTTTCTCGATCTGGGTGTTGAGGAACTCCTTGAGTGCCGCGGCGCTCATGAAGGTCGCATCGACCACGGTGCCCGCAGGATACTCAAGCCCGTCTTTCAGAACCGTCTCACCATCCGCGGTTTCCAGCACGATCTTTGCGCCGCTCGCGGCATCGAGCGTGGCGGAAACTTCGTTGGAGAAGAAATCATTGCCGGACATCGACGATACATGCGTCTTGCTGTCCGACTGCCAGTCGCCCATGCGGTGCGGGTTGGACTGGGCAAAGCTTTTGACGGCCTTGGCCGCGCGGCGATCAGAGTTGCCTTCGCGCAGGACCGGGTTCACAGCCGACCCTTTGATGCCATCATATTTGGCGCGCACGGCCTTTTCTTCGTCCGTGCTGGGTTCTTCTGGGTAGTCGGGCAGCGCATAGCCTTGGGCCTGAAGCTCTTTGATCGCCGCGACCAACTGCGGCACGGAGGCAGAGATGTTCGGCAGCTTGATGACATTCGCTTCGGGCGTCTTTACCAGACGGCCCAGTTCCGCCAGATCGTCCGACTGGCGCTGCGCCTCGGTCAGATGCTCGGGGAAGGTCGCAAGGATACGGCCCGCAAGGCTGATGTCTTTCGTGCCGACGCTCACACCAGCGGCTTCGGCGAATTTCTTGATGATTGGCAACAGCGACGCAGAGGCCAGCTCCGGCGCTTCGTCAACTTTGGTGTAGATGATATCGGACATGATTGCTCCAAATTGCTGCATTTGGTGCCCTGATAGCGGAAGAAGCGGCGAAGGTCGACGGTATACCGCAGTATGCGGTAGGGTCGTTTCGGGAAAATATGTGGAACTAGCGGATTTCAGCCTTTCGGCATGCTTCGATGGAGCGCATCCCCCGGATCCCGCGTCTGTGTCTTAGCGGGTCACGCTGCGCGTTTGCAGAATCTGCATCCCGATGGCCATGGCCGGACCGATGCCGACCGCGAAAAGCAGCGTGCCAAGGCCCAGCGTCCCGCCCAAGGCCCAGCCAATCGCCACGACCGATAATTCGATGCTCATGCGGACAAGGGCGATGGGTTTGCCCGTCACCCGCTGCAGCCCCGTCATCAGCCCATCGCGCGGGCCGGGGCCGAGGTTGGCCACAAGATAGATCGCGCCGCCAAAGCCGGTCACAAAGACGCCGGTCAGCGCCAGCATTACATTGGCCAGATAGCTGTCAAACCGCGGCAGGATCGGCAACGCATATTCCAACACCAGTGCTACGATCACCGCGTTCAGAATGGTGCCGATGCCCGGCGTCTGGCGCAGCGGGATCCAAAGCAGCAGCACCGTGGCGCTGATAAGGAACGTGGCCAGCCCAAGGCTCCAACCCGTGATGTTGGTCACCCCTTCGGCAAAGACGGTCCAAGGGCTGACACCGACGCCTGCATTGACCAAAAGCGCCTCGCCCAAGCCGAACATGACCAGCCCGAGGATCAGAAACACCATCGAGGCAAAAGGCGGCTTGAGGGTGAACGCCTTGGGCGAACTCCAGCGCAATGTCGGGACAGAGGTGACAGACAGGAAACTCACGGGCGGCGCGACCTTTGGCGATGCATTCAGGATGCATCCTTGTTCCAGTTTACGCCAAACCCGGCAAGGTCAATCCACCGCCAACTCAGCGCCAGCGGGTGAAGCCGAAAGTCATGTAATCTTTTTGATAGGCATCCGCCGTCAACGCCTCGACCTCATCGTCATAGATATCGGCAAGCGTGAAGGGACCGGGTTCCGCCGCCGCAGGCACGGCGGGGGTGGTCACATGGCCTTGGCCCGCGGCCAAAGCGGGCAGTTCACTGGCCAGATCCTCTTCGCGGATGATGCGATCCGGCAGGCAGAACTCGCCGAACCCCGCGATGGCTTGGGCCTGAGAGCACCATGCCGCATCCACCCGGATCGACGTCTGACCGGCCAAATTGCCTTTGAGAAATTTCAGAAAGGCGACAAAGGCGGTGCGATGCGCATCTCGGTCATAGCCAGCATCGGGGCCATCTTTCGGCAGCGGCATCTTGTAGCGGCGCATCAGCGTGTTGCGCAATTGGCGATAGCTGCCCTCGCCCGTGGTCAGGATGTGGCGGCAAAAAGCATCATGCGCCCGTCGGGCGGGATGGCGCAGCACGGTGAAGCCACGATGCCCCGGCGTTTTGCGCTTCCACTGACGCAGTTCTTTTTGCGACATCTTATCGCGCAGCGCCTCGCGCGGGACACCATCAAGGGCGGCCAGCCAATCCAACACCTGATCCTGCGGCCCGGATTTGATCGGCAGATAGATCAACCCGATGGTCGCCGCCGCCACGTAGGAGGGCACATTCGGCCCGCGCCGCGGCTCGAAATTGGGGGTGCGGGTCAGATCGAAACGGTCCAACCGCGCCAGCGCCACTAGCATCTCGTCATAGTTGCTGACCTTGGCCGAGATCGGGCTGGGGTTCTGCTTCTTGAGGTTCTTGTCCAGCGCCTCCAACTGCTCATCCACGCCAAGATAGCGCGCAAGACCGTTCATCACCTCAACGCTTTGCAGGTCTTCGTATGCCACGTAAAACGCCGTTTGGCCCGAAGTCTGCAAGCGGTTCAGCAGCGTGATCTGAAAGCGCTGCAAGGCGTCCAGATGTGTGCTGAACTCATCGGCGTCAAAGACCGCCTGCGCCACCTTCTGCGCCTTCATATCGGTCAGCTTCCACTGCCCGGTCGCCTGCGCGATCTTCCAACTGACGTAGCTGTCGACCGGATTGCGGGTCAGCACGATTTTCGCGCAGCGGTGATCCTTGAGGATGGTCTCGAATACGCGCGGATCATGATCGTGGAAATAGCGAAAGCCGCCCAAGGCATCCTGTTGACCCCGGATCGCCGCCAGCAACTTTTTAGGGTTTTCGTCCCGCGTGGCCTGATCGATACCTAGGATCGGCTCGCTTTTGGGATAGCCCATGAAGAAAGGGTTAAAGGCCTCTCCATGACAGGCGATCCCCGCGAAAGCGTTTAGGTTCGCCTCCAGAAAATTTGACCCGGTCCGCATCTCGGCGAAGACCACGAAACTGTCGAATTTGTCGCCCATGGGTTATTTCACCAGATAGGGTTTGGGAGAGGGTTTGGCATCGGCACTGCCACCGCGGGCGACAGGGAAATCGCCGACAAGATAGGGGTGCATGCCTTGGTTCTTGAGGTTCTGCAGGAACTGGCCGAAACCGTCCAGATCAACCATGCGCGGCGCCTCTGACAGGCGGCGCAGGCGGGGGCGGCCGATCTCATCAAGGATCTCTTGCAGCGGCTCCATCGGCGCTTCGATGAAATCCGCCATCGTCCAGACCCGCACGCGCGCCTTGGTATAGGGCGAGTGCAGCATGTCCATATGCGTGCTTTCCGTCTTTTGCAGCTTGGCCGCCAGACGGCGTATATCGGCGAAATCGAGGTTCGAGCGGAACAGCGGCACCGCCCAAGCGCCGGTGATGACCGAAATATGCGCGTTAGGGTCTTTGGCGACGCGCCAATTGATGTCTTGGTTGTCCATCGGGCCGAACTGAAAACACTGACGTTTGCCACGGGTGTTCCAGATCAGGTTGGTCAAAAACGCACTGGCATTGTGATCGCGCAGCACCGGATTGTCCGACAAGGCACCGTTCAGCGCGGTCTGCCCGTCGGCGAAATGAACCCGGTCTGGCGCAAAGAGATGCCCATGCACGCGCCCCCGCTGGCACGGCTCAGCCAATGTTCGAAATCCTCAAAAATCTCGGCAAAGCCCTGAAACACAGAATAGGGCGCAGCGGTGACGCCATTCTCCCAATCCTCATTGGGAAAGCGGCTTTGCATATAGAGCCCCGCGCGCCCACGGGTCCGCCGCTCCACGGCCTTGGCAAAGATGCGGTCGATCTTGCCGGGGTTCGGTTCGGTCTTTTTCAGCGCACCGGCCGAATCCGTCAAAAACGCTTGATAGAGCCTGTCTGCATGGGGCCAAATCTTGCGTGCGACAAAGCAATCCGAACGGCGCAATAGCTGCAGGTGGTCGTCGTAAAAAATATGCGGCTTGCCCTGAAAATCGAACTTCGACAGGGTCAGCGACCGGCTTTCGATCTTGCTGGAATAGAGCCGCGTTAGGGTCTGGAAATAGCTCTCATCCGGGATCCAGACGTGGCGAAAGAACTTGTCGTAGGTCGGCCTGTCGGGGTCTTGCAGGATCGCCGACAGGGTGCGCCGGGTCAGGCACCACCATTGCGAGCCCATATGCGGCACGATCCCGCGCGGCATCCGACGTTTGAGCCGCAGCAGGCGCTGCATCTCGACCGCGCGGTCAAACAGATAGCGGTTGCGCCGCCAAGAGAAGGGGAAACGCAGGGTAAACCGCTCTTCATCCAGCCCGCCCACCGTCCAGGGCACATCCGCCGTGGTGGCGCTTTCGATGAAATCGGTCTGCGGGCGGTCCTCAAGATAGTCGATCAATTCCTGCACCGGGCGCAGCGGCAGACAGGAACCCGAGGCCAGATAGACATGGCGCACCTTGGGAAAGCGCGACAGCATCAATTCCGCCGCCCCCTGAGAGGCCGCAACGATCCCCCAAGTGCCCCATTCGCAGCGTTTGCGGGGGCTGAAATGCACATCCTTCAGGTCAGAGAGTGCCGCCACGAAAGCATCATGCGCCCGCCGGGGCACGGCCTTGTCGATGTGGATCACCACCGGGCAGCCCGCAGCGGCCCAATGGCGCGCGACCTGCTCGGCCCGGTCAAAGGCGTTGTGCACCAGCATGACGATCCCGACGCTCATGCCCAGTTCCCCTTGGACATCAGGCCGAGAATCTCAAGCTGCCGCCAATTGATGTAACGCTCCGACCATTTGCACCATAGCTGCGGGTCGTCCTTTAGCTGCGCGGCATAGGCTTTGTATTCCACCGAAGCCGCGTAATGCTCGCTGCGCTGCAACTCCTCCGCCGCCTTGGCGCCGAAGGTGTCGAGGAACTTGGCATGAAGCAGCACGCCCGAGGCTTTCTCTCCGCCCCATTCGTCATAGACCTGATTAAGCCCGCGCGGCAGCAGCATATGGGTCGAACTGACATAGGCATAGCGCCGATCCCATTTGACCAGCGGCACCTTGTTCAACGCCGGCGCCTTGGCGGGTTCATCTGGGAAGAACACCCGCGCCCGTGGCCCGCCCTGAATCCAAAGGTTTCCAAACCGCCGATTGCGCGAAATGGTGTAGTTGCCGCTGTCGAACCACGACGCAATCTCAATCGGATTTTGGCCCGCTTGGTATGGTTCTTCGTCAAGCCGCCCTTTGGGATACATATCCAGCAGCATCGCGGAAAAGCTTTTGATCGACGACGCATCAAGCCAATCGGTCAGCGCCCGCAGGGGCCGCGTGTCGCAAAAGGGATAGACCAGAAATTCATCGGGATCGACCGTCAGCGCCCAATGGCCATGAGCGTATTTCATCTGCAGCCAGTTCAGCCAGTCGACGCCGAAGCGCGCGCGCTTGTAGCTGGCCTTGGCGCTCCAGACCGACACATCGGGTTGCTCGGCAAGATAGTCGAGCGAGCCATCCGTGCTGTCGTTATCGACGAAGAAGAAGTGTCCGACGCCCATCTCGCGGTAGTATTTCAGGAAATAGGGCAGCCGGATGCGTTCGTTGCGCTGCGTGCAGAACACAAGGATATCGTCGCGTTTGATCTGGGCGGTGCGGTTCGCCATGCGGGTCAACTCGCGCCGTTTGCGGAAGGCGCGGATGCGCCAGCGCTTGCGTTGCAGTCGCAATCGATATGACTGAATTAAGCCCAAACCGCCCCTTACCTATCGGATCTGACCGCTTCTCTACCGCGCTATCACGTCGACTTTAACACGGTCTTGAAGTGTTCGGCCCATGTTGGCGCGATAAAAGTCGTCGCGGGGCGCGGGTCTGGCACAGATGCGGCCCATTCTTCGATTGTTCTGATCCATGAATAGGGCTCGCTCAGGGCCGCGTAAACGGCTTTGTCGCCTAGGACCTCGTGCAAGACTGGTAAATCGTTGCATAAAACACGCGATCCAAGGCTCAGCGCCTCGGCGGGCGGCAGGCCGAACCCCTCTGCGTGGCTGGGGAACAGCATCCCCGCCGCACCCTGAACCAATGCGGCCAATCCGGCGTCGCTGAGGCTTGAGAACTCGCGCACAGGGCCGCCCGCAGGCAGCCGATCAAGTCGGTCAAAGACCGCGCTGTTGTTCCACCCCCGAGCGCCGCAGATCAGTAGCAGCGGCGCGTTAGGGCCCATCTGCTGCCATAGGTCCAGCAAGAAACCATGGTTCTTGCGCGGCTCGATGGTGCCTACAACGACGAAATAGGGAAGCTCTGGCGGCAGGCCCGCAGGCAGTTCACCGCCATCGGGCGCGGGCATGTCGAGACCCAGATGCGCGACAACGGCAGGGGAATCCGCCCCCGCATCTGCGCCTCGCTGCGCTGGCGCGTGTCTTGCGAGTTGTAGATCACCAGATCGGCCTGCGCAGACACCCGGTCAATCTTGGCCCGAAACGGCGCGACCGTGCCGAGACGCTGGTAGGCGGGATGGTCTAGCGGAATCACGTCATGGATAAGAACCGCAATCCGGCCCTGCGCCTTTTTCACGCCGCCCAGAACCCGGTCCGTCAAGTTGCTGTGGCCGACATTGAGATAGGCAAAGCCCGGTGGCAGATGCCGCGCGAGCAGTGACGGCAACCCGGCAGGCAGACACCGCCCCCTCGCCAAGCGCCTCAGGTCACTTTCCGCCTGTGTTAGAGCCACACTACGCCCCCGTGGCAAGCGCGACAGAAGGTCTGCCCGCCCCCAAGGGACGCGACCTTCAAGCCGATCATGAAAGCCCCGCATCCCGTCGCGGTCCAGCAAGACATAGCCCAAAGCCGTGCGCGCCACTCCAAAGAGCGGTGCGTCACCTGTCAGAAGATGTGAGAGATAGGCCAGTTCGACCCGATCAACCCCCGTCGCGCCCCGCCCGACCCGACGCAAACTGCGCGTCAGGTCCAAGAGTCGCGCGGCGGGTTCAGCCATCGTAGTGGCCGGTCTGGTGCCACTTCCAAGCGTCTGCAATCATCTTGTCCAAGGTCGAGCGCTTGGGCGCCCAACCCAACTCCTCTTCCGCGCGGGAAGAGCCTGACACAAGTTTGGTACAATCCCCCGGACGGCGCGCGCCGATCTCATGGGGCACCGTTTGATTGGTCACAGCGCGGCTATGGTCGAGCACTTCACGCACCGAAAAGCCACTGCCGGTGCCAAGGTTGAACACGCGGCTGCCCTTCCCGTCCTGAAGCCATTTCAGACCCAAAATATGGGCATCGACCAGATCGCAGACATGCACATAGTCCCGAATACAGGTGCCGTCGGGGGTGTCATAGTCATCCCCGAAAACAGTCAGCGCCGCGCGTTTTCCGGCAATCGCATCCAGCATCAGGGGGATCAGATGCGTCTCTGGCTGATGGAACTCGCCCACTTCGCCTTCGGGGTCCGCCCCGGCCACGTTGAAATAGCGAAAGATCACATGCTGCAGCCCATAGGCCGCCTCAAAGTCGCGCAGGATGTCTTCGATCGCGCGTTTCGATGCGCCGTAGGCGTTGATCGGATATTGCGCACTGTTCTCATCCAGCACGACGTTATCCTGATCGCCATAGGTCGCACAGGTCGACGAAAAGACGAAGCCTTTGCAGCCTGCGGCGACTGCCGCCTCGATCAGCGTGAGAGACCCGTTGACGTTGTTGCGCCAGTAAAGCCCCGGCTCCGCCATGCTCTCCCCCACTTGGCTGAGGGCGGCGAAATGCATCACCGCAATGGGCTGATGTTTCGCAAAGACCTCATCCAGCCGCGCGCGGTCCAGCAGATCGCCTTGCTCAAAGGGGCCGAATTTCACGGCATCGCGCCAGCCTGTCACCAGATTATCGAATGTGACGGGGATAAAGCCCGCCGCTTTCAATGCCTTACAAGCGTGCGAGCCGATATAGCCCGCTCCGCCCGTTACCAATACCTTTTCCATTTTGCGTTTTCCCGACCTTACTGCGCGGCCCGGTCGATTTGGGAAATACTTTGCAGATAGGCCGAAAGATCGTCGCGCAATTCCTCACGGGCGAGACCAAAGGCCACGGTCGCTTGAAGAAAGCCCGCCTTGGAGCCGCAATCGAACCGCTGCCCGCGGAACCGGAAACCATAGACATCACGGCCTTGCTCGATCTCTTGGGCGATTGCATCGGTCAGCTGAATCTCACCACCCGAGCCGGATTTCAGTTTGTTGAGGTTCTTCAAAACGTTCGGCGAGAGGATATAACGCCCGATCACCGCAAGGTTCGACGGCGCTTCGTCGACGGCGGGTTTCTCTA
The DNA here is from genome assembly GCF_042661425.1 of Sulfitobacter profundi. NCBI lineage: Bacteria > Pseudomonadati > Pseudomonadota > Alphaproteobacteria > Rhodobacterales > Roseobacteraceae > Sulfitobacter > Sulfitobacter profundi. Next base: position 1,451,999 of record NZ_JBHSWA010000001.1, read on the forward strand.
CCATCGCTTTGACCTTCACCATATCGCCGCGCTCTTCGCTGGTGTCGAGAATGCCGTAGGAAGACGCACGGGATGGCTCGACCTCCATCGCGGCGACCATGCTGCCGCCGGTTTCCTCATAGGCTTCGACCATCTGCTTGAGGCAGGGCTTTTCCGCCGCGATCACGTCATCAGGCAGCATGACAGCAAAAGGTTCATTGCCGATCAAACGGCGGGCGCACCAGACCGCATGGCCAAGCCCAAGCGCCTTATGCTGGCGGATGTAAGCAATCGCACCGCTGTCCATATTGGTGCTTTGAAGCGTCTCAAGAAGCTCTGTCTTGCCCTTTTTACGCAACTCCTGCTCAAGCTGCGGGGCGTGGTCGAAATAATCCTCCAACGCGCCTTTGCCGCGCGAGGTCACGAAGATGAACTCTTTGATCCCGGCCGCCCGCGCCTCATCGATTGCGTATTGAACCAAGGGGCGGTCAACGAGGGTCATAATCTCTTTGGGCACCGATTTGGTGGCGGGCAGAAAGCGTGTCCCCATACCTGCGACAGGGAAAACCGCCTTTGTTACCTTCTTGCGCATGTTAATCCTTACAACTTATTCGAAAAATACAGAACGCCACGGTAAATCCACCTGCGTCTTTTTAACGGCTACGATCATCGCTGAAACCGCGCTGTCTGGCAACTCGCTTAACTTCTCTTTTCAGCCGATCACACCGCCGCCTTAAGCGAAAAACCGCGTCATCCCGGGCGGATTTTCCGAATATTCCACCTGTTTGCAGCCAAATAGCGTGGGTCGGATCAAAGGCAACGCGATGGTAGAGCGCCGTTGGCGAAAGGCTGATCAGGGTAACGATCTCTCCGGCTTGCGCCTGTTTTGCAGCTTTTGCCCGGTCTCGTGCCAGTTTTATAGGCCGGGTGAAGATCGCCACGCTGCGCCGCGGGCGGGCGGGAAAGGGGCAAAAGGGGCTGTTGGTTGTGCGCGGTACGGTGGTGCTGACGATGGGGCGCTTTAGCCCCTCGGCGTGGCCTTCATCCAGTCTGCGCAGCAGACGGGGAACATCGCTTGGCTCTAACCCACCGCTTATCAGATGGCGCAGCAACCGGCGGCGCTCTGCCGCGCGAAGGTACGCCCATTGCGCGGCACGGTCCTGCGGGGCCAGATGTTTGCGATGGAACACGGCCCAGCTTGCCCCGATATCGAAAAGATCACGCGGCACGCGGTTGGCGCTGCGCATCGCATTGGCGGCGAAACCGTGATGGACCTCGGCCAGGGGCACGATTGCGGTGGCATGGCCTGCCCGCGCCAGTCGCATGTTCAGGTCGGTTTCATCGAGATAGTAATGAAAGGCCGGGTCAAAACCGCCCACCTCCACCAAGACATCACGCCGAAAGGCCATATTGGTGCCTTCGGTTTTGATCGCCCCCCGGGCGGGGGGCAGAATGCTGGGCGTTTCGGGGTCTACATCAAGGTTTTCCGGCTCTCCCAAAGCGTTCAGTTGGCGCGCGCGGTATTGGAACGAGATGCCGTTTCGCCCCCGGACGAAACCGGTCATCGCCGCGACGCCGGGCCGTTGCGCAGGTTCCAGCAGGTGGCGCAGCCACAGCGGCTCTGGCACGGCATCATCATCGATAAAGGCCACGACCTCCCCCGCGGCCTCGGCGATCCCAAGGTTGCGCGCGGCAGAGATGTTCGGCCTGTCATAAGTGACCAGCTTTAGGGCCTCGGCAAAGACCATGTCGCGGGCCACGGTGATCCCTGCGGGATCGGCCACGACGATGACTTCGAAAGGGGCGTATTGAAGTAGCTCCACCCCCGTCAGACAACGCCGCAATGCCTCGGGCCGGTTCCGGCTGACGATCACGATGCTGACAGGCACGCCGCTTTCCAGCGTGGCACTGACGGGGGTGGTGGTCATTCCAGACCCATTTTCGCCATCATGGCTTCGAGCTTCGGCACGTCCTCGGGGTTGTTCAATTCCCAGAACTCGCGCCCCTTGGCCTCAACCTCGGCGCAGAGCACCGGGCGCCCATTCTCAAGGAAACGAAGCTGTTCCAGCCCCTCCAACTGCTCCAAGGGGCCGACAGGCCAGCTGGGGTAGCGCGCCAGCGCGTCGGGCCGGTAGGCATAGACACCGACATGATGGAAAACCGGGGTCATATCAGTCTCTGCGTAGGGCTTTCCGGTATAGGGAACGACCTCTTTCGAGAAATAGAGCGCCTGATTATCGGCCCGGAAAACCGCCGTCGTGCCGCCGACCCGGCCTGCTTTGCGGTCGCCCAGAAGACTGTTCAGCGTGGCACCGTCGCAACGCAACACCGGGGTGGCAATCTCGGCATCGGGATTGTCTTTCAACCCCTGCACCAGCCCTTCGACGAACCAATGCGGCGTTAGCGGTGCGTCGCCTTGCAGGTTGACCACGATGTCATAGCCCCCGCCCAGCGCGGCATGAGCTTCGGCGCAGCGTTCGGTGCCGTTGGCACAGGCTTCCGAAGTCATCACGACCTCGGCGCCGAAACCTTCTGCGGCCTCGCGAATGCGGTCGTCGTCGGTGGCCACCACCACACGATCGACGCCCGAAACCGCGCTGGCGGCCCGCCAACTGCGCTCGATCAGGGACTGTTTTTGCCCCGTAGCTCCGGTGAGGGCCACAAGCGGTTTGCCGGGATAGCGGGTGGAGGCATAGCGGGCGGGGATGACGATCAGAACAGACATCAGCCCGCTTTCAGCTCAACACCCGGTGCATGGGCGATGAAGAAGGGGTTGGCGAAATCTTCCTTGCCGTAGGCCAGCGGGGTGAGGTCATCGAAACGCACCACTGCGCCGCCTGCCCCGTTCAGCACCGCATGGCCTGCGGCGGTGTCCCATTCCATCGTGCGGCCCAAACGCGGGTAGAGATCGGCCTCTCCGGTCGCGACCAGACAGAACTTCAGCGACGACCCTGCCGAGGTCATGTCCCGCACGCCGTATTTGCCGATGTAATCGTCAGTCGCCTGATCGCGGTGTGATTTGGAGGCGACGACCATCAGGGCCGTGTTGTCTGGATTAGAGACTGAAATCGCCTTGGTTTCGCCAAGCTGCCCTTTGGCAAATGCGCCCGTCTCCTCGACCGATTGACCGTCGGCTTGGGTAAAGAACATCCGGGATTTGGCAGGGGCATAGACCACGCCGCGCGTCGGCACGCCGCCTTCGACCAGCGCGATGTTCACCGTGAAATCCCCGCGGCGGTGGACGAATTCCTTGGTGCCATCAAGCGGGTCAACGATGAGAAATGTATCGCCCTTGACGGTATGGGTTGCGGCCTGTTCTTCAGTGACCAGCATGACATCGGGAAAGGCAGCCCGGAGCCCTTCGGAAATGATCGCATCGGCGGCTTCGTCGGCGGCGGTGACGGGGCTGTCGTCGGATTTCGATTTCACCTCGAAATCATCCTGACCATAGATCTCCATGATCTTATCCCCGGCTTCCAATGCCAGCCGCCGCATTTCTGCGACCAATTTCTCGTAATCCATTTTGCCTCCGGCCCTGCGGGCTGTCGTTGCTTCAATTAACCGTTTCCCTTATGCTGTGCAGCTAACGGAACAGCAAGAATTCCGTGCCACGTTAGGGCTTCGTCAAGGACACGCGCATGTTCCAATCCTCCAGAAAGCCGAAATCCGGCTTCGGCTCGGCTCTCTCCATTGCAGAGTTGGTTTACCATTCCGTGGTGCGCAACGTGCGCAAACAGCACAACAACGCCTTCATCGCCATCGCGATGAACATGCTGCAAACGGTGATGTTCGTGCTGGCCTTCTATGTGATGTTCTCGATCCTCGGGATGCGCGGGTCAGCCGTACGCGGTGATTTTCTTGTCTATCTGATGTCTGGCATCTTTCTCTACCTCACCCATGTGAAGGCATTGGGCGCGGTCGCCGGGTCAGAGGGGCCGGCAAGCCCGATGATGCAGCACGCCCCGATGAATACGATCATCGCCATCGCTTCGGCGGCGGTCGGGTCGCTCTATATTCAGGTGCTGTCGCTCTTTGTGATCTTGTTTATTTACCATGTGGCGGTGACCCCGATCTCCATCGATCAGCCCTTTGCCGCTTTCGGGATGATGCTCACCGCGTGGTTTACCGGCTGTGCGCTTGGGCTGGTGATGCTGGCGATCAAGCCGTGGTTTCCGTCCTTCGTGACGATTTTTTCGACCGTCTATCAACGTGCCAATATGATCGCCTCGGGCAAGATGTTCCTCGCCAACTCTCTGCCCGGCTATATGCTGGCGATGTTTGATTGGAACCCACTGTTTCACAGCATTGATCAGGCGCGCGGCTTTGCCTTCATCAATTACAACCCGCGCTACAGCAGTTGGGAATACCCGCTCTGGGTTGGTCTGGTGCTTTTGATGATCGGGCTGATGGGCGAATTCTATACCCGCCGCCATGCGTCGATCAGTTGGAATGCCCGGCGGTGAGACTGCTGGCGATCCTTCTCTGCCTCTGGACGCTGCCTGTTTGGGCGACGCAGGAGGCATGGCCCGCCCTGCATGACGTCAGCGGTGTCGCGGCGCATGACGTGTTGAACATTCGCCAAGCCCCGAGCGCCAGCGCCCCGATCATCGGCAGTTTTGAGCCTGATGCGCAGAACATCGAAGTGATCCGCCCCGACGACCATCACGGCTGGGGCTTGATCAATACGGGCGAAGGGGGCGGCTGGGTCTCTCTGCGTTTCCTCACCCGGCAACCGGGCCAATGGGCCGGTGCGATGCCACCCGTGGCCCATTGCGGCGGGACGGAGCCGTTTTGGTCTTTTGAGGTGACCGGCGAGACGCTGAGCTATGATGCCATGGCGGGCGGCGCACGCGATTACCGCATCACGCAGTCTGGCCCGGCGCAGGGGCGGCGCGACAGTTTTCACATGATCGCCGAGGGGCCGCAGGGCGCGGCCATTGCCGCGCTTACGGCGCGTGCCTGTAGCGATGGCATGTCTGACCGCGCCTATGGGCTTGCGGTCGACCTTCTTTTGCATGGAAATGATGGCTGGCAACATCAGACAGGGTGTTGTTCCCTCAGCCGCTGAAACGACGGACTTTTCAAAAAGTCCGTCGCCGTTTTCTTCAAAAGAAAACGTTACTCCACCACCCGAAGCGTCAAATTGATCCGCCCCCTTGGGCAGCAGGGTCGAGGTGCCGGGCTTGATCCGGTCCACCCCGTGGTAGGTCAACCGTGCCTCTCCGCCCATCACCACCACATCGCCTGACTGCAGCCAGATCGATTCCGTCTTGCCGCCTCGGGTCAGGTTGCCGATCCGAAACAACCCGTCATCCCCCAAAGAGACCGAGACCACGGGCCACTGAAAGTCCGCCTCATCCCGGTCCTGATGCAGCCCCATGCGCGCATCGGCATCGTAGTAATTGATCAAGCAGCATTCGGGACGACGCTCCAACCCCGTCAACTTGTCCCAGATCGTCAGAATCGGTGCGGGGATCTCGGGCCATGGCTGGCCATCGGGATGTTCGGTGACGTAACGATAGCCGCGCCGGTCCGAGAACCAACCATAGCGCCCCGCGGCGCTCATCCGGACCGACATGCGCCCGCCGCGCGGCACTTCGGGGCGAAAGAATGGCGCCTCGCGCACCACACCGCGCACCGCGTCCAGCACCTCCTGCTGGGCCGCTCTTCCCAGAAATTCTTTGTGGATATCGAAGCCCCGCAGGCGCAAAGCAGTCATTTTTCTTTCTTCCTCACTCGTTTGGCAAAAACATCACGGAATCGCGACCATCCTGACCAGCCAATGGTTGCAGGGTGCAAATACCCTCCCTATATACGCTCCGAACCGTCGAAGGCACGTGGTCTTCGATGTCAACAGATCGGGGCAGGATGCCGAAACGGGTCCGCGCCTCGTGTCATCGCCTTAGATTCAAAGAGGGATCGAAACATGTCCAAAGTAATCGGTATTGACCTTGGCACCACCAACAGCTGCATCGCCATCATGGATGGCAGCCAGCCGCGCGTAATCGAAAACGCCGAAGGCGCGCGCACAACGCCGTCGATCGTCGCCTTCACCGACGATGAGCGCCTTGTCGGCCAGCCGGCGAAACGCCAGGCGGTCACCAACCCAGAAAACACTGTCTTTGGCGTTAAGCGCCTGATCGGCCGCCGCAACGACGATGCGGATCTGGCCAAAGACAAAAAGAACATGCCATTCAACGTCATTGATGGCGGCAACGGCGACGCATGGGTCGAAGCCCGTGGTGAGAAATACTCCCCAAGCCAAATCTCAGCCTTCATCCTTGGTAAGATGAAAGAAACCGCAGAGAGCTATCTGGGTGAGGAAGTCACGCAGGCCGTTATCACCGTGCCCGCATACTTCAACGACGCCCAGCGTCAGGCCACCAAAGACGCCGGCAAGATCGCCGGTCTCGAAGTGCTGCGGATCATCAACGAGCCGACAGCTGCCGCGCTGGCCTACGGTCTCGACAAAGAGAACACGCAAACCATCGCGGTCTATGACCTTGGCGGCGGTACATTCGATGTGACCATCCTTGAGATCGATGACGGCCTCTTCGAAGTGAAATCCACCAACGGCGACACGTTCCTTGGTGGTGAAGACTTTGACATGCGCATCGTCAACTACCTTGCGGATGAGTTCAAAAAGGCCAACGGCGTTGACCTGACGCAAGACAAGATGGCCCTGCAGCGTCTGAAAGAAGCTGCCGAGAAAGCAAAGATCGAACTGTCTTCCTCCAGCCAGACCGAGATCAACCAGCCCTTCATCTCGATGGGCAAAGACGGCTCGCCGCTGCACATGGTGATGAAGCTGACCCGCGCCAAGCTGGAAAGCCTTGTGGGTGACCTGATCAAAGCGTCGATGAAGCCCTGCGCCGCAGCGCTGAAGGATGCCGGTCTCTCGGCTTCCGACATCGACGAAGTCGTGCTGGTCGGTGGTATGACCCGGATGCCGAAAGTCGCAGAAGAAGTGACCAAGTTCTTCGGTAAAGAGCCGCACAAGGGTGTGAACCCTGACGAAGTTGTGGCCCTTGGTGCCGCCATTCAGGCCGGTGTTCTGCAAGGCGACGTGAAAGACGTGGTTCTGCTGGACGTGACACCGCTGTCCTTGGGCATTGAGACCCTTGGTGGTGTCTTCACCCGCCTGATCGACCGTAACACCACGATCCCGACGAAAAAGTCTCAGGTCTTCTCGACCGCCGAAGACAACCAGAACGCTGTGACCATTCGGGTTTTCCAAGGTGAGCGTGAGATGGCTGCCGACAACAAGATGCTCGGTGCCTTCAACCTTGAGAACATCCCGCCTGCCCCACGCGGCATGCCGCAGATCGAAGTGACCTTTGACATCGACGCCAACGGCATCGTGTCGGTTGGCGCGCTCGACAAAGGCACCGGCAAAGAGCAGAAGATCACGATCCAAGCCTCGGGTGGTCTGTCGGATGCGGATATCGACAAGATGGTGAAAGACGCCGAAGAAAATGCCGAGGCGGACAAATCCCGCCGCGAGCTGATCGAAGCGAAAAACCAAGCGGAATCGCTGATCCACTCGACCGAAAAGTCGCTGGAAGAGCATTCCGACAAGGTTGACCCGACCACCGTCGAAGCGATCGAACTGGCCATTGCCGCGTTGAAAGACGAACTGGAAACCGACAACGCCGACAAGATCAAATCCGGCATCCAGAACGTCACTGAATCGGCCATGAAACTGGGCGAAGCTATCTATAAGAACGCTCAGGAAGAAGGCAACGACGATACGGCGCAGCCTTCGGATGCTCAGCAATCGCAGGGTGGCGACGATGACATCCTCGACGCCGAGTTCGAAGATCTGGACGACGACAAGCGCGCGTAAGCGTGAAACGGAACCTGTGAAAGGGCCGGTCCGTCAGACGGGCCGGCCCATCACGTTCCAGCGCAGGAGCATGATAACCCATGGCAAAACGTGACTACTACGAGGTGCTTGGCGTTGCCAAAGGGGCCTCTGCCGACGAGATCAAGAAGGCCTACCGCAGCAAGGTCAAAGACCTTCACCCCGACCGCAACAAAGACAATCCAAACGCCGAAGCCCAGTTCAAAGAAGTGGGTGAAGCGTATGACGTGCTGAAAAGCGACGACAAGAAAGCGGCCTATGATCGCTACGGCCACGCCGCCTTTGAAGGTGGCATGGGCGGCGGGCGACCCGGCGGCGGCATGGGCGGCGGTCAGGGCGATTTCTCTTCGGCCTTTTCCGACGTCTTTGACGATCTTTTCGGTGACTTCATGGGCCAACGTGGGGGTGGCGGCGGACGCCGTGCCGCACGCGGTGCCGACTTGCGCTACAACCTGCGCATCTCGCTCGAAGATGCTTTCTCGGGCATGCAAAAGTCGATCACCGTTCCGGCCTCTGTCCAGTGCGACTCCTGTGATGGCAGCGGTGCCGAGGGCGGCGCAGAGCCTTCGACCTGTCCCACCTGTTCGGGCATGGGCAAGGTGCGCGCACAGCAGGGTTTCTTCACTGTTGAACGCACCTGCCCCACCTGTTCCGGCATGGGTCAGATCGTCAAGAACCCCTGCAAGAAATGCCGCGGTGCGGGCCGTGTTGAGAAAGAGCGCACGCTCTCGGTCAACATCCCCGCAGGCGTTGAAACCGGCACCCGCATCCGGTTGGCCGGTGAGGGCGAAGCGGGCATGCGCGGGGGCCGTCGGGTGATCTCTATATCTTTATCGAGGTGGCCGAACATGAGCTCTTTGAGCGTGACGGGCCGAACCTTTTCTGCCGCGTTCCCGTGTCGATGAGCACGGCCGCCTTGGGTGGCAATATCGAAGTGCCCACCATCGACGGTGGGCGTGGCCGCGTGCAGATCCCTGCAGGCAGCCAATCGGGTCGCCAAATGCGTCTGCGTGGCAAGGGCATGCCCCCGCTGCGAGGCGGTGGCGTCGGTGACATGATCATCGAACTGGCGGTGGAAACCCCGGTGAACCTGACCAACAGACAGAAAGAACTGCTGCGGGAGTTTGAGGGCGAAGCCCAGAACAACAACCCGGAAAGCAGCAATTTCTTCTCTTCCGTCAAATCCTTCTGGGATTCGATGAAGGGTTAAATTTGGCCGGGTGAGGCGTATCGCGCGCCTCACCCGCACCCCTAGGTGCACAAGGTAAATAGGACGTCAAAACCCTGTTAACCGAATCCTAACCACCTTCGCGCAAGACTCTGGTCATGACCCGTGCCCCGAGAACCTTGGCTGATCAGCCCCTTCCCTTCCTGATGGATGAAGCGCGCAGACCGCCGTCCAATACGGGCAAACAACCCTCTTATATTGCAGACCACCGCCAGCGCCTCCGCAGCCGTTTTGTCCATGGGGCGCAGCCGCCATCCCGGATTATGAGATGCTGGAGCTTGTTCTTTTCCGCGCCATCCCCCGCCGTGATGTCAAACCGCTGGCGCGTGAACTTCTGGACCGGTTCGGTGATTTTAACCGCGTCATCACAGCCCCAGCCACCCGCCTGCGCGATATCAAAGGTGTTGGCGAAGCGGTGATTGTCGAGCTCAAGATCGTTGAGGCTGCGGCCCAGCGGCTGGCCCGGGCGAAGGTGCTACAGCGGCATATCGTGTCCTCTTGGGACGCTCTGCTGGACTATTGCCACACCACCATGGCCCATCTGGAGATGGAGCAGTTTCGCGTGCTCTACCTAGACCGCAAGAACATCCTCATCGCGGATGAGGAACAGGCAAAAGGCACGGTCGATCATGTCCCGGTCTATCCGCGCGAGGTTGCAAAACGCGCGCTTGAACTGAACGCCAGCGCGATCATCCTCGTCCACAATCACCCCTCGGGCGACCCCAGCCCGTCACGCTCAGACATCGACATGACCCGGCAGGTCGCCGCCGCCTGTGACGCCTTGGGACTGACCCTGCATGACCACCTGATCATCGGCAAATCGCGCGAGCTGAGTTTTCGGAGCGAAGGACACCTGTAAGGCCCGCGCTCCTCAGCGCACCCAAACCTCGACCCGCCGGTTGGCCTGTCGGCCCCATTCGCTGTCATCGCAGGCAATCGGCATCGCCTCGCCAAAGGCATCTACCCGCAGATCGATCCGCGACAGGTTGGCGGTCACCGCGGCGGCGCTGACGGCACGTTGCACTGCCTCGGCCCGGCGCAGCGCGATCTCGCGGTTGGCCCTCGCTACGCCCTCTCCATCGCTGAAGCCCACGAACATCAACCGCCGCGCGTCATATTGCCCCTGCTCCAGCGCCCGCGCCAATTGCTGAACGTTAGAGCGCGACTGCGCGTCAAGCCGGATCGAGCCTGCCTCGAACCGGAAAGAGGTCGTCAGCCGCGCCATCGGCACCAACGTCGCCGTCATGCGCTGCAATTCTTCCAGCGGGGTTTCGATCCCCGCCGTGATAATGGCATTGGCAAAGCGGTTGCCCTGTTCCTCTACCGGGATTTCTTCGGGCGTCTGATCCACGAACCCGGCCCTACGGATCACGATCTGCGCCGAGGGGCCGCGGGTAAAGGCCAGAAACTCGCGTGTGATCAGCGGCAGCCGGCGCGCCGGGAAATAGAGGAACATCGGCGCGGTCAGCGGGTAATCTTCGGTTTTGATCGTGCGCCGCGCGGCATCCAGCGCAAAGCCACAGTTGCCGCCAAGGGTCAGCACCTCGGTCCCGCCCTGTTCGGCATAGCTGGTGATCCCAAGGGCAAAGACATCCCGCGCGACCGCCTCAGCCAGCGCGTCGGGCATGGTGTGGCGCGTGACATCGCCGCTCAGTTCCAGCCCGGCGGGCGTTAATACCTGATCCACAATGGCTTGGCTCAAGCCGCTGTCGGCGGTGGGCAGATGCAGTTCAATGGGCGCGTCCGGCCCGCCAAGGCGCTGCCAGTTCTTAATCTCACCGGAAAACACCCGGGCCAAGGTCAACGGCGAGATCTGTTTCACCGGATTGGACGGGGCAACCACAGGCACCACCGCATCAAGCGCCAGCACCCGGCTGCGATTGGCGCCGGTCAGATCGCCCAGCCCCAACTCGCGGGCATTTATCCGCTCCTCGCGGCGCACTTCGCGCAGGGCCATCACCACATCGGCCTCATCCGCCAGAAGATCGGCAAAGCCTTCGTTGGTGTTGGTCGCCCGGAAATCAAATCGCGCAGCCAGTTTGCCATCATCCTGACGCGAAAGCAGAAGCGCGAAACGTCCGCCTTCTCCGTCTTCGCGGTTGACCGTATAGCCCTGCCGCGCCGCGAAGGCTTCGATCAGCGCGGGCATCAGCACCGCCCCCATGGTCGCCGAGCCCGAGAACCGCACCTCGGCCACGAAATCCTCAAGGTTGGGGCAACCCGGCCCGGCGCAGGACACGCCACTGCTGTCGACGGTCAGCTCGCCGTAGTCGGTTTCGACCCGATAGAATTCGCCGTCGAATCCCAGCAAGGTGCCGCTGAGTTCAACGCTGCCATCGCGCGAGGTCAGCGCGATATCCTGCGCCGCGCCCGTAACCGCCGTAAAAAGCAAAAGTGCGGCGCTGATCGCCGCACGTTTCAACCCGTTCATCAAGACCTACCCGGTTGCGTCAGTTCTGCGCGACTTTCAGGTCTTGGAGCAAATTATTCAACACCAGAAAGTTGCCAACCGCATCACACTCCGGCACAGCGAGGGTCAAGTTCTGGGTTTTCACCGGATCGTCGCCACGCAATTCCAGCGCCTGTGCTTCGATCTCAAGCCCGCAGTTGGCCTCGCTCACCTCTGCCTCGACACTCAGCGCGACATCGCCCTCCTGCGCCGCTTTGGCGACCGGGAAGCTATAGACTTCGGCCATCAAAGGCTCAGCGATGTCGGTGTCGCCATTGCGGGTCATGAAGCCGCCTTCGCCCAGCACGGCAGCGGTCATATCGCGCGGGGCGCCGGACCAGACATGGCCAGCATCACCATAATCCGCGCCGAACTCACGGGCGTGAAGCTCAAACCCCGCGGTGCCTTTCCATTGCAGCACGACACGGTTGAAATCAGACAATTCGGGCACGGTGGTCTGCGCCACAGCGCCGTCACCATTGCCAAAGGCAAGGATGAACACAGCCTCTTCCGCGAGGGCCGGGACGGAGACGGACAACCGCCCTTTGTCATCGGTGACTTCGGTAAAGATCATGCCGTTGTGGTGCACGGTCAGCCGTTCATTCGGCAGACAGGCCGCATCCAAGCTGAGCTTCACCATTGCGGCGGCCACGGCGTCTGCAGTGGCGATGATATCGCAGGTCGCGGGGATCGCGGTGCTGTGGCTCTCAGGTGCGGGCGGCAGGCTTTGAGGGGCTGCGGCTTTGACCACCCGGTCATCCAGCGTCGGCAACGCGATGGGACTGTCCAGCGCGGCAGAGGTCAGGGTGATGCCCTCAACTTCGAGCAGCGCGCCATTGTCGGCCACCAGACGCTGCGCCTCAGCCGCGCCATAACGCTGCTGCGCCGTGTCAGAGCTTTGCATGACATAGCCGATGCCCACGGCACAGGTGAGAGTGCCAACAGCCGTCAGAATTTCTTTAGTGCGCCACATGACAAGTCTCCTTCAACGGATTCGTTGGAGACTTTATGAGCGGGGATCAGGGCCGGGGTATGGCCCTGAAACGCCAAGTTATGGGCGAAAAGATGTCGCGGCTCAGGTGATCTGGCCGTGGCAGTGCTTGAACTTCTTGCCAGAACCGCAGGGGCAGAGATCGTTCCGGCCCGGGTTGCCCCATGTGGACGGATCGTTTTCGTCAAAGCCCGGTGCGGCGGCCTCGGCCTGCTCAGATGCCTCATCTGCGGCCTCGGTGGCAGCGGCCTGCATGGCGGCCTGACGGGTGGCCATTTCCTGCATCATCTCGCGACGCTGCTCTTCGCTCATCGGTTGGATTTGCCCCAGTTTCTGGGTCACGTCCTGCCGCAGGCTGTCGAGCATCGTCTCGAACAGTTGGAAGGCTTCGTTTTTATACTCGTTCAGCGGGTCGCGCTGCGCGTAGCTGCGAAAGCCCACGACCGACCGCAGATGCTCCAGCGTCAGCAGGTGGTCGCGCCATTTGGTGTCGATGGCCTGCAACAACAACTGTTTCTCGATGTTGCGCATGTTCTCTTCACCGAAAGCCTCGGCCTTTTTGGCCATCAGCTCATCCGTGGCCTGCATCAGACGTTCGCGGATCACGTCATCATCCACACCGTCTTCTTCGCACCATGCGATGATCGGCACATCGACGTTCAACTGTTCGATCACCGCGGCATAGAAACCTTGGGTGTCCCACTGATCGGCGTAGGTTTTGGGCGGCATATAGGTGTCGATCAGATCGTCGATCACCTGCTCGCGCATGTCGGTGACGATCTCATTGAGGTTGTCCGCCTCCATGATCTCGCGGCGCTGGCCAAAGATCACTTTACGCTGCTCGTTCATCACGTCGTCGAACTTCAAAAGCTGCTTGCGGATGTCAAAGTTGCGGCCCTCGACCTTCGCCTGCGCGCGCTCCAGCGATTTGTTCACCCAAGGGTGCACGATGGCTTCGCCTTCTTTCAGGCCCAGCGTGGTCAGCACCTTCTCCAGCCGTTCCGAGCCGAAGATACGCATCAAGTCATCTTCGAGCGACAGGAAGAAAGAGGTGCGGCCCGGATCGCCCTGACGGCCCGAACGGCCCCGCAACTGGTTGTCGATGCGGCGGCTCTCGTGACGCTCGGACGCCAGTACGTAAAGGCCACCGGCCTCTAGGACCTTTTGCTTTTCCTCGGCGTGCTGCGCTTCGATCTGGGCGCGGATGTTGGCCGGATCGGCCTCCGGATCGGCATCCAGCGCGTCGAGCACTTTCAGCTCGACGTTGCCGCCCAGCTGAATGTCGGTGCCGCGGCCCGCCATGTTGGTGGCGATGGTCACGGCGCCCAGCTTGCCCGCTTCGGCGATGATCTGCGCTTCTTGCTCGTGCTGGCGGGCGTTGAGCACGTTATGCTCGATCCCGTCGGCGGTCAGCATGGCGCTGAGCTGTTCAGACTTTTCGATCGAGGTGGTGCCGACAAGACAAGGCTGACCCTTGGCGTGGGCTTCCTTCACCTTTTCAATCATCGCCTCGTATTTTTCGCGCGCGGTGCGGTAAACGGCATCGTCTTCGTCGACACGGGCAATCGGCACGTTGGTCGGCACTTCGACAACGCCAAGGCCGTAAATCTCGGCGAATTCCTCGGCTTCGGTCAGGGCCGTCCCGGTCATGCCGCCCAGTTTGTTGTAAAGACGGAAGTAGTTCTGGAAGGTAACGCTTGCGAGGGTCACGTTCTCGGGCTGGATTTCAACGCCCTCTTTGGCCTCAATCGCTTGGTGCAGACCATCCGACAAGCGGCGGCCCGGCATCATGCGGCCCGTGAATTCGTCGATCAGCGTGACCGCACCATCGCGGACGATGTAATCTTTGTCGCGCTGGAACAGCTTGTGCGCGCGCAGACCTTGGTTGACGTGGTGCACGATGGTCGTGCTTTCGGGATCATAAAGGGTCATCCCCTCTTCGATCAGATCACGGGCGCGCAGTTGCTCTTCGAGGAACTCGTTGCCCTCATCGGTGAAGGTCACATTGCGGGTTTTCTCGTCCAGCTCGTAATGCTCATCGGTCAGCGAGGGGATCAGCGCGTCGATGATCTGATACATCTCCGAGCGGTCCTGCGAGGGGCCAGAGATAATCAGCGGCGTCCGCGCTTCGTCGATCAGGATACTGTCGACCTCGTCCACGATGGCAAAGTTATGCCCGCGCTGCAGCATGTCCGACAGGTTCGACTTCATGTTGTCGCGCAGATAGTCGAAGCCCAACTCGTTGTTGGTCGCATAAGTAACGTCGCAGGCATAGGCCGCGCGCTTTTGGTCTTCGGGCATGCCGGAATAGGCGACCCCGGTGGTCAGACCCAACGCGCCAAAGACTTTGCCCATCCATTCGGCGTCACGTTTGGCGAGGTATTCGTTCACCGTCACCACATGCACGCCTTTATGCGTGAGCCCGTTGAGGTAGGCCGCGAAGGTCGCGGTCAGGGTCTTGCCCTCACCGGTCTTCTGCTCGGCGATATTGCCCTGATGCAGGAAAATCCCGCCCAGAAGCTGGGTGTCGAAGGCGCGCAGGCCAAGGGTGCGGCGCGCAGCCTCGCGGCAGTTGGCAAAGGCTTCGGGCAGCAGATCGTCAAGGTCCTCGCCCGCATTGGCCCGTTTGGCCAACTCTTCCGTGCGCAGCTTGATCTCGTCGTCGCTTAGCTTTTCGAATTCAGGCTCCAGCGCATTGATCCGTGCCACAAGCGGACGGGTCGCCTTGATCATCCGGTCGTTTGGCGTGCCAAAGACCTTTTTGGCGATTGTTCCGATACCCAGCATGTAATCTCCCGCCGAAGTTATGATGTCTTGCGCCGATCTGGTTGCCGAGCGCCATGGCAGCCCATAGATAGTGGATGAGCCCGCGCCTCTCAGCGCCATAAGGCGATGTAAGGGGCGTGCCATACACTGTCAATGTAGCAGCCCTGCTACGAACGAAGCGATTGGACCCAACCATGCAAAAACCCCTCACTTTTCTGTCGTCTTTGGCGCTTGCCGCCGCTGTGGCGCTGCCTGTAGCCGCCCAAGACGAACCGGGTGTCGACACGGTTGTTGCCACCGTCAACGACACTGAAATCACGCTTGGCCATATGCTCGTGGCGCGTGCCACCCTGCCCCAGCAGTATCAGCAACTGCCTGATGACGTGCTGTTCCAAGGGATCCTCGATCAGCTTGTGCAGCAGACAGCCCTTGCCGACAGCTTTACTGGCGAATTGCCGCCGCGCGTGACCCTGTCGATCGAAAACGAGACACGCTCGCTCACCGCTGGTGAGGCGATCGAAGGCGTTATGGCCGAAGATGTCAGCGACGAAGAACTGCAAGCCGCCTATGACGCGCAGTACAAAGACGCCGAGCCTGAGCAGGAATTCAACGCCTCGCATATCCTTGTCGAAAGCAAGGAAGAAGCCGACGCGATCAAGGTTGAACTCGACGGCGGTGCGGACTTTGCCGAAGTTGCCAAAGAAAAATCGACCGGCCCCTCCGGCCCCGGTGGCGGTTCCTTGGGTTGGTTTGGCCCCGGCATGATGGTCCCCGCCTTTGAAGAAGCCGTCGCCGGCATGGAAGCAGGTGGCGTGTCTGAGCCGGTGGAAACCCAGTTCGGTTGGCATGTTATCAAGCTGAACGAGACCCGCACCGGCGAAGCGCCCGCGCTTGAAGACGTGCGCGAAGAGCTTGAGACCCAAGTGCGCCAGACCAAAGTGCAGGAAGCCATCGAAAGCCTGACCGAGGCCGCCGAGGTTGACCGCAGCGCCGCCGAAGGCATCGACCCAACTGTTCTTAAAAACATTGAATGGCTGAACTGACCCATGGGTAAATCACTGGCTGTCTCGCCGCTCGCCCCGGCCCGTTTTCCCGACCTTCCGGTTATTGACGGCGTGACATTCGCCACCATCGCTGCTGGCGTCCGCTATCAAGGGCGCACCGATGTGATGTTGGCGAAGCTGGCACCGGGCAGTGCTGTGGCGGGGGCGTTCACACGCTCTGCCACCCGCGCGGCCCCGGTGCTGGACTGCCAGGCAAAAATCGGCGGTGCCTCGGATGAGGGCGCCGCCATCGTCGTGAACTCCGGCAATGCCAACGCCTTTACCGGGCGGGGCGGCACCGACGCGGTCGAGGCGATTACCGCCGCCGCCGCCGAAGCCTGCGGCGTGCCGCAATCGCGGGTTTTCACGTCGTCCACCGGCGTCATCGGCGAACCCCTGCCCCACGAACGGATCACCGCCGTGCTGGGCGATCTCCACGCGAAACTCGACCCTGCGGGCATCGAAGCCGCCGCGCGGGCCATCATGACAACGGATACTTTCCCCAAAGGCGCCAGCGCGACCGTAGAGATCGACGGCAAAACCGTCTCTATTGCGGGGATCGCCAAAGGCTCGGGCATGATCGCGCCCGATATGGCCACCATGCTGGTCTATATCTTTACCGATGCGGTAATCGCGACAGATGCGCTGCAACACCGCCTTTCGACCCATACCGAGACGACATTCAACTGCATCACCGTCGACAGCGACACCTCAACCTCTGACGCGCTGATCATGGCCGCGACGGGGGCCTCCGGGGTCGAGGTCGCTGACAACGAAGCCTTCGACGCGGCGCTGCGTGACGTGATGATGGACCTTGCACATCAGGTCGTCAAAGACGGCGAAGGCGCGCAGAAATTCGTCGAAGTGGCCGTCACCGGTGCCTCCAACGATGACGAGGCCAAGGTCCACGCCATGGCCATCGCCAATTCGCCGCTGATCAAAACCGCCATTGCTGGTGAAGACCCCAACTGGGGCCGCGTCGTCATGGCCATCGGGAAATCAGGCGCTCCGGCAGACCGCGACCGCCTGTCGATCCGCTTTGGGGATATCGAAGTCGCCCGCGACGGCTGGCGCAGCCCCGACTATTCCGAAGAGGATGCCGCCGCCCATATGAAGGGCCAGAATGTCGTCATCGGCGTTGATCTGGGCCTCGGCGAAGGCCGCTGCACCGTCTGGACCTGTGACCTTACCCACGGCTACATCGACATCAACGCCGACTACCGGTCCTGACCCTATGAAAACAGTGCTCGTTTCCGCGGCGGCCTTGATCGACATCGATGGCCGGGTGCTTTTGGCACAGCGGCCAGAAGGCAAGCCAATGGCGGGCCTATGGGAGTTTCCCGGCGGCAAGATCGAACCCGGTGAAACGCCAGAGGCGGCGTTGATCCGGGAGTTGCACGAAGAGTTGGGGATCGAGACATGGGCATCCTGTCTCGCGCCGCTGACCTTTGCCAGCCACAGCTACAGTGATTTTCATCTGCTGATGCCGCTTTTTGCCTGTCGCAAATGGGGCGGCACCCCGGTTTCGCGCGAAGGGCAGACCCTGAAATGGGTACGTCCCAATGAAATGCGCGGCTATCCGATGCCCGAAGCAGACGTGCCGCTCATATCAATATTGCGTGATTGGCTCTAGCCTAGAGTGGCAGAATTGCACTAGTGATCCCCAATCACTCAGCATGTTGCGGATTTTTCAACCCAAAGCGCACCATCCTGAGGCAGAGTTGTAACATCTGTATGAAAGGGTGCCGACATGTTGAGAACCATCGCAATCGGAAGTTCCATTTACGTTCAGGGTATTTTTGTAAAAATGTTGGCGGGCGGTCGCATGGCTGTTCAAGTCGACGGTAAGATTTTCGAAGGCAGACCAGTCTGAAAAATCTGGGCGGAACGCCTATTTAGGTGAACAAATAGGCGTTCCACCGCGTTTCCCCTGAGCATTTGGCAGGGGATTTTATGTCATCGAAGCGCGCTATTGTCATCCTGAACCGCGGTTCGGGCCGTCAAAACGGTGACCAAGCCGAAAGCACCATCCGATCCGCCTTTGCGCGGCACGGGATCACGGCAGAATTCATTCACATCGACAAACGGAATGATCCGGCCAGTGCAGCCCGGCAGGCTTTGTCTCAGCCTGAAGGCATCATTGCCGTGGCTGGGGGGATGGCACGATCTCTGGCGTGTCCTCGGCCATGAAGGATCAGGACCGCCCGCTTGGCATCATCCCGCAGGGCACCTTCAACTATTTCGCGCGGTCGATGGGCATCCCAGAAGATCTTCAAGAGGCGGTTGATGTCATCGCAGGCGGCGAAAGCCGCGCGGTGCATGTGGCGACGATCAACGGTGAGACCTTTTTGAACAATGCCAGCATCGGCGCCTACCCGGCAATCCTCAAGACACGGGAGGGCATCTATCGCCGCTGGGGCCGCAGTCGGATCGCCGCTTATTGGTCGGTGATCAAAGCCTTGATAGATTTTCGCACGTCGCTCAAGCTGACCATTGTGGTCGACGGCAAAGAGACCGAGCTCCGCACCCCGCTTGTATTTGCCATCAACAACGCCTTTCAATTGGATCAAATGGGTCTGGCCGGGCAAGACTGTATCGCGCGCGGCGATATGGTGCTGCTGGTCGCCCCCGATACCTACCGCTTTGGCCTGCTGCGCCATGCGGTGGCGTTGGCCACGGGCATGGCGAAACATCATACCGATTATGAAATGCTCTGCGGGTCCGAGATCGAAATTCGCATGAAACAGCGCAAACGATATGTCGCGCGGGATGGAGAGATTGCGGTAATGAAGGGCCCCTATAGGCTCACCCGTGCGACCTCGCCCATCCATATTTTCGTCCCGCGCGCCTCTGGAAAGGACGTGCGATGAGCCGCTTGATCCACTTATCCGACCTGCACTTCGGCAAGGACCGGCCCGACCTTCTTATGCCCTTGTTGGAGGCCGTGAACGGTTATGACCCCGATCTGGTGATCATCTCGGGTGATCTGACCCAACGGGCGAGGGAAAAGGAATACCGTGCGGCGCGGGCCTTTATAGACCGGATCAATGCGCCTGTCTTGAGCGTGCCGGGCAACCACGATATCCCCCTGCACCGCCCCTTTACCCGGTTCTTGGCCCCTTGGCGTTACTACCGGCGCTGGATCCATCACGATCTGACCCCGGTGCACGAAGGCGCGGATTTCGTCGCTGTGGGGATCAACACCGTCGACCGCTTCAAATGGCAGACCGGCAAACTGGGCCTGCGCCGTTTGGGGCGGGCCTGCCGTGCCCTCTCGCGCGGCGGAAAGAACACGTTGCGCATTGCGGTATGCCACCACCCGCTGGATCACCCCAATGAAACCCACAAGCGGCCCATTCCGGGCGCGCAGCGGGCCTTGAAACGGCTTCTGGACTGCGGCGCGGACCTGATCCTGTCAGGCCATCTGCACATCTGGCACGCAGGCACCTTTGCCCACCCGGCACCGGAGCATGACGGCCATCTAGCGATCCAGTTGCACGCGGGCACCAGCCTGTCGTCGCGACAGCGGGGGAGCCGAATGATTTCAATTTGATCGATATCTCGCCCCTACACGTCAACCTTGCGCGGATCAGCTTTGACGACGGCAAAAAGGCCTTCACAAAAGCAGAGGCCCGGCAATTTGACCGGGCCTCTGGGGAATTTGTCTTGTAAGCGCTTGGCTTAGGCCAATGTGCGGGTCACTTCTTCGCGCTCGAAAATCTCGATCACATCGTCGGGACGAATGTCATCGTAGTTCTCGAATGCCATGCCGCATTCCTGACCGGACTGAACCTCGGGCACTTCGTCTTTGAAGCGCTTGAGCGTTTTCAGCGTGCCTTCGTGGATCACGACGTTGTCGCGCAGCAGACGCACACCGGCGCTGCGGCGGGCGACGCCCTCGGTGACCAGACAGCCTGCGACTTTGCCCACACCGGTGACCTTGAAGACTTCTTTGATGTTGGCATAGCCAATGAAGTTCTCTTTGATCTCGGCACTCAGCAGGCCGCTCGCAGCCGCTTTCACGTCATCCACAAGGTCATAGATGACCGAGTAGTAGCGGATTTCGACGCCCTTCTGGTTCGCGGTGTTCCGCGCCGATGCATTGGCACGCACGTTGAAACCCATGATCGGTGCGCCGGAAGCTTCGGCCAGACCGACATCCGTCTCGGTGATCGCGCCCACACCGGAGTGCAGAACCCGAACGCGGACTTCGTCGTTGCCGATTTTCTCCATCGCTTGAACGATCGCTTCGGCAGAACCCTGCACGTCGGCTTTGACCAAGATCGGCAGCTCGCTGACGTCTTCGTTCGCCTTGGCATTGGCCATAAGCTGTTCCAGCGTCGTCGCAGCACCAGCAGCGGCACGTTTGTCCTTAGCTGCATTGGCGCGGTATTCAGCGATTTCGCGGGCCTGCGCTTCGGTTTCGGTCACGTTCAATACGTCACCGGCCTCTGGCGTGCCGTTGATGCCAAGCACCTCAACCGGCACCGATGGCCCGGCTTCTTTGACGCGCTCGCCTTGGTCGTTGATCAGCGCACGGACCTTGCCGTATTGCTCACCCACGACAAAGATATCGCCCTGACGCAGCGTGCCGTTCTGAACCAGCACGGTCGCCACGGGGCCGCGGCCCACGTCCAGCTGCGCTTCGATCACCGCGCCCACAGCGGCCCGGTTCGGGTTCGCCTTGAGTTCGAGGATTTCAGACTGCAGCGCGATGGCTTCGAGCAGTTCGTCCAGACCTTGGCCCGTTGCGGCCGAGACTTCGACATCCTGCACATCACCGGACATCTTCTCGACGATGACTTCGTGCTGAAGCAGATCGGTACGGACTTTGTCGGGATTGGCGGCAGGTTTGTCGATCTTGTTGATTGCCACGATCATCGGCACTTTGGCCGCTTTCGCGTGGGCAATCGCCTCGATCGTCTGTGGCATCACGGCGTCATCCGCCGCGACCACCAGAACCACGATATCCGTTACCTGAGCCCCGCGCGAACGCATGGAGGTAAAGGCCGCGTGGCCGGGTGTGTCGAGGAAGGACAGCACCGCACCATTGTCGGTCGTGACCTGATAGGCACCGATGTGCTGGGTGATCCCGCCGGCTTCGCCAGCAACCACTTTCGCATTACGGATCGCGTCGAGCAGCGATGTTTTACCGTGGTCAACGTGGCCCATGATCGTGATGACCGGGGGCGACCTTGCAGGTCTTCGGGCTTGTCTACGATCTCTTTGATGACATCTTCGACATCAGAGTCGCTGACGCGCACAACCTTGTGGCCAAACTCTTCGATGATGAGTTCAGCGGTATCCGCGTCGATGGTTTCATTCTGCGTGACCATCATGCCGTTCTGCATCAGCGCTTTTACAACAGCGCCGGTCTTTTCGGCCATACGGTTGGCAAGCTCGGATACAACAATTGCCGGGGGCAGATTGACGTTGCGCACGATCTTCTCGCGCTCAACCTGACCACCCATCGCTTTTTGACGGGCACGTTCCTGCTTGCGCTTCATCTGCGCCATGGAACGTTGACGGCCACCTTCGCCACCGGCGAGTGCCTGATTGACGGTCAGCTTGCCCGCGCGGCGGCTGTCGCCACCTTTGCTGCGCTTCTTGCTGTCGTCGCGGTCACGGTCCGTGGTTTTGCGCGGCGTGGCGGCGGGCGCGGGCTTGCTGCCCGGCTCGCGTGCTGCGGCAGGTTCGGGCGCAGGCGCTGCGGCAGCGGCTTCGGCCTCTGCCTTGCGGCGGGCGTCTTCCTCGGCCTTGGCTTTAAGGCTTTCTTCGCGCTCACGCTCTTCGCGTTCCTTGGCTTCGATCTCGGCCCGGCGGCGCTCACGCTCTTCGGCGCGGGCCTTTTCCTCGGCCTCGCGCGCGGCGGCTTCCTCAACCTCACGAGCTTTGGCGGCCTGAACGGCCTTCAGACGACGCTCCATCTCGGCATCGGTGATGCCTGCGGGGCGCTTCTTGGGATCGCCAATCGGCCCGGCGCCCGGCCCGGTTGGTTTCTGGCCACCCGGCTTGGGCACCACAACACGCTTGCGCTTGGTTTCGACCACAACGTTTTTGGTACGCCCGTGGCTAAAGCTTTGCTTTACATTCCCCGGACGTGCGCCACCGCGCAGACCCAATGTTTTCTTGCCGTCACTATCGCTCATGAAGCTCGTCTATCCTTTCGGATGGCCGTTGCCACCCTCGTTTACGCGCACGCCTTTAAGTCGTCCGGCTTCCTCTACAACACGTTGCGTGAGTCCACCAGAGGCGAGCGCCCCATGTATCACAGTTTGGCGACCGAATGCCAAACCCAATTCATCGGCTGTCAACCAACCGATGTAATGGCCATAGTGTGGGGTGCTCAGCTTGGACTTACCGCGCCCTGACCCGTCTACGGCCTGTATCAATACTTCGGCCTCTTCGGTTTGCAACCAACCTTTGACCTTTTCGTAGCCGGCGACCGCCTTGCCTGCCTTGCGCTGGAGCGAGATCAAGTCCACCACCCGGCGCGCCAATTGTTGTTCTACTTCGTCGATCAACCCGTCTGGCAGCGTGACCGGCTGTTTCGCCGACCGAGCAAAGGCCTTTTTCTTTACCGCAAGTTCCAGCGCGGCACGGTCAGCCGAGACATAGATGCCCCGGCCCGGCAGTTTACCCAAAATATCTGGGTAAACCTGATTGTCCGGGCCGATCACAAAACGGATCAACCCGTGTTTTGGCTGCACGTCGCCCGTGGCGATGCACTTGCGTTCCGCACCGTCTGAACGGTCATTCGAGGCGCCACCGCGTCCCATGTGCAACCCCCGAGGCCCGCTTAGGCCTCGGCCTCCTCGGCGGTTTCGCCGTCTGTTTCTACGTCGTCCTCGTCCGCATCGGCTTCAAGCTCGGTCGGATCGACCCAGCCCAGCATGACACGGGCGGTCATGATCATAGCTTGGGCGTCTTCAAGGCTGACCTCAAAGGGCTCAAGCGCACCATCGTCCTTAACACGCTCGCCGTTGACCGTGGTCCAGCCGCCAGCCAGTTCCCAATCGGCACAGGTGGCGAAATCTTCCAAGGTCTTCACGTCGTCCTTGGCCAGCGCTTCTAACATTTGGGGGTCAGACCCTCAAATTCAACCAGGCTGTCTTCGACACCCAGAGCACGGGCGTTATCAAGCGCCGCTTTGTTCTGCGCTTCAAGCACGTCGCGGGCGCGGGCCTGCAACTCGCCAGCGGTGTCTTCGTCCACACCGTCGATGACCAGCAGCTCGTCGACTTCGACGTAGGCCACTTCTTCGAGGTTGGTGAAGCCTTCGGAGACCAGAAGCTGGGCAAAGAATTCGTCCAGATCGAGGTTGTCCATGAACAGCTTGGTGCGCAGTTCAAACTCGGCCTGACGGCGCTGGCTTTCCTGCTCTTCGGTCATGATGTCAATATCGAGGCCGGTCAACTGGCTGGCCAGACGCACGTTCTGCCCACGACGGCCAATCGCAAGCGAC
This sequence comes from Sulfitobacter profundi, assembly GCF_042661425.1. Lineage (NCBI taxonomy): Bacteria > Pseudomonadati > Pseudomonadota > Alphaproteobacteria > Rhodobacterales > Roseobacteraceae > Sulfitobacter > Sulfitobacter profundi. The sequence continues at coordinate 1,475,784 of NZ_JBHSWA010000001.1, forward strand.
AGCTGCTCTTCGGGCACGACGACTTCGATCTTGCCGGCTTCTTCGTCCAGAACCACTTTCGACACTTCAGCAGGCTGCAGCGCGTTCACAAGGAACGTCGGCTGGTCTTCATTCCATGGAATGATGTCAATCTTTTCGCCCTGAAGCTCGTTCACGACAGCCTGAACGCGGCTACCGCGCATACCAACGCAGGCACCGACAGGGTCGATGGAGCCGTCATGCGAAATCACGGCGATCTTGGCGCGCGAACCGGGGTCACGGGCGACGGCTTTGATCTCGATGATGCCGTCATAGATTTCCGGCACTTCCATCTTGAACAGCTCGGCCATGAATTCAGGCGCGGTACGGCTCAGGAAAATCTGCGGGCCACGCTGCTCGCGACGCACGTCTTTGATGTAGACGCGGATACGGTCGTTCGGGCGATAGCTTTCGCGGCCGATCTTCTCGTTGCGGCGCAGGATCGCTTCGCCAGCGCCCACATCGACGATGACGTTGCCGTATTCTTCGCGCTTGACCAGACCGTTGATGATGGTACCGGCGCGGTCTTTGAATTCTTCGAACTGGCGGTCGCGCTCAGCTTCGCGTACCTTCTGCAAAATCACCTGTTTGGCCGACTGCGCCGCGATGCGGCCCATCTCAACCGGGGGACTTCTTCGACGTAAGTGTCGCCGACCTTGGGGTCAGCCATATACTGCTTGGCTTGATCGACAGTGAATTCGGCCTGATAGTTCTCAAGCTCTTCGTCCTCGACCACGGTGCGAACGCGGGTGAAGGTCGCTTTGCCGGTCTTGCGGTCGATATCGACCCGGATGTCCATCTCGGCGCCGTAGCGGGACTTGGCGGCACGGGCGAGGGATTCTTCCATCGCTTCGACGACCAGACCGGGGTCGATCATCTTTTCGCGCGCAACTGCCTCGGCGGTTTGCAACAGCTCAAGCTGGTTTGCAGATGTAATGGCCATTAGGTGTCTCCCTCAGCAGACTCTTCAGTCTCGATATCATCAAATTCGTTTTCGTCGATCGCGCCGGACGCTTTGCGCTGGCGGAGCATTTCTTTGATCAGGTCGTCGGTCAGCACCAGCTTGGCATCGCTGAGCCAGTCGAACTGGAGGCCGATGGTGCCTTCTTCGACATTGATCAGCACTTCGCCACCTTCGACGCCAGCCAGCTCACCCTTAAAGCGGCGGCGGCCATCGATCAGCTCGGTGGTTTCGATCTTGGCCTCATAGCCCTCAAAGGCATCGAAATCCTTGAGCCGCGTCAGCGGACGGTCGATGCCGGGGCTGGAAACCTCAAGCGCGTATTCGTCAAGGATCGGGTCTTCGACATCCAGGACCGCGCCGATGGCCTGCGAGATCTTGGCGCATTCATCCACTTCGATCCCGCCATCAGGCCGGTCGGCCATGACTTGCAGGATGGTGGACTTGCCCGACATCAGGCGGACGCGCACCAGTTCAAAGCCCATGTCCTCGATCACCGGGGTGATGATCTCGGCCAGACGGCGGTCAATGGCAGCTTTGGCAATCAGGTCATTCGACATGAGACATCCAATTTAAATCAGGCAGTTTCGTTCAGGCATAAAAAAACGGGCGCGCGGCCCGTGTTCAAGATCGGTGGAGCCTTCGGTTTGGACCCGAAAGCGCCGCTGTTGAAAGGGGATATAGGCCGGAAAGCCTGAAACTGCAACCCCTCTCAGCCGAACCACCACCGCTCGGGCGCGCGCAGGTTGTCCATCGGCGCTTGGCGTCCGGGGTTCGGCGGTTGGCGCAGATCGTCCGACAGGGCGCTGACCCCGCCAGCACTATCGGCCTGAAGTGTCACATCGCCCCGCTCGCGATAGCGGGGCCGCGCGGGTAAATCCGCTGCATCAACAAGCCTTTCGCTCAATGCCTGCGCCCGGACCTCCCGCGCGGGGATCGAGACAAGCTCGACCGTATCGAACCAACCGGCAGTGCCGTCCTTGTAATGGCTCTCCACCCGCTCGGCCAAAACCTGACGCCCGGCGGAAAAGCGCCGCAGACTGTAAAGCCCAGTGCCGATCCCGGCCTCGGGGGCGTGGGCGGGGCGGATCACATAGCGCGATTGCGCCAGCAGCAGCGGCAGGTCAGGATTCGCCGCGGCCAATGTGACCTGCACCTTCAGGTCGTCTTGCACCGCGACCTCAGCTTCGGTCAGGACGGATTGCAGGCTGGCCACAACATCGCGGGCGGTCAGCGGGCTGCCATCGTGAAAGCGCACATCGGGGCGCAGATCGAATTGCCATTGCCGCGCGCCGTCGCTGGTTTGCCAGCCAGTCGCCAATTCACCCTTGAGGATGCCATTGCCGGTAACTTCGGTCAGCGTGTCAAAAATCAGCCCTTGCCGCGCGACCTGCATGAACAGGCCGTCGCCGTGAACCCAAGTGTCCTCTCGCGTGGCACCGGAAAGCGCCAGCCGCAGACGGCCCCCGCGCCGGGGTGGCTCTCCGGCGCCCGCGCCCGTCGCGGCCAGCAAAGCCGCCGCCGCACCGGTGGTGAACAGCGCCCGGCGATCCAGCAAAGAGTTGCGCCCGCGCGTCACTGGCCAATCCTATCCATGGTCCGTACCAATTCTGCGCTGATCCCCGGCTCTGACAGGGCGTGACCCGCGTTGCGGATCATCCGCAGATCGGCATTGGGCCAGCGCTCGGCCAGCGCGTAGGCGCCCGAAGGGGGCAGATCATGTCGTAACGCCCCTGCACGATCACCCCCGGGATATGCGCGATGCGGCCCATATGTTCGAGGATCTGACCGTCGAACTCCAAAAATCCGTTGTTGGTGAAGTAATGGTTCTCCAACCGCGAGAAGGCCCGCGCATAGGCCGAAGGACCGCCATGCGAAACGCCATCGGAATGCACCGAGGCCAGCGCATTCTCCCAAGAGGCCCAGGCGCGGCCATAGTCCTGCTCGACCCGCAGATCGCCCGAGAACAGCCGCCGATGATAGGCCGCGATCAGATCGTCACGCTCATCTTCGGGGATCAGGTTCACGAACCGCGCCCAAAGCTCGGGCCAGAACCGCCCGGCCCCGCCGCCGTAGAACCAATCAAGTTCGGCCTGCGTCATCAAGAACACGCCGCGCAGGATCAGATGACGCACCGCTTCGGGGTGCGCTTGGGCATAGATCAGCGCCAGCGTCGCGCCCCAAGAGCCGCCAAAAACCATCCATTTGTCGATACCCAGTGTGCTGCGAATCAGCTCGATATCCGCGACCAAATGCCATGTCGTGTTGTCCGTGACCGACGCATGCGGGGTGGAGCGCCCACAGCCGCGCTGGTCGAACAGTACCACCCGGTAAACCTTGGGATCGAAATAACGCCGCATCGCCGGGCTACAGCCGCCGCCGGGGCCGCCATGGAACACGACAACGGGGATACCATCGGGGTTGCCGCATTGTTCGACATAGACCTGATGCCCCTGCCCCACAGACAACATCTGCTGGTCGAAAGGCTCCACCGGCGGATAAAGATGCGCTGCGTCGCGTTTTTGGTCGGGATACTTGTCCATTGCCGCCCTATATAGTCATTGAACCCAAAAGAGCACAGGGAGATCAGAATGCAAGCGGATCAATCAACCATCGACCCCGCCGAGATCGCCAAATTCGAAGCGATGGCCGCCGAATGGTGGGATCTGAACGGCAAGTTCAAACCGCTGCATATGCTGAACCCCTGCCGGTTGGATTATATCACCAGCCAGATCGCGGGCGAGTTTGACCGCGATCTGACTGCCGAGGCGCCGTTTAAGGGTCTGCGCATTCTCGACATCGGGTGCGGCGGTGGATTGCTGTCGGAACCGATGGCGCGGCTGGGGGCCGAGGTGGTCGGCGCGGATGCGGCGGCGGGCAACATCCCCGTCGCGCAAATCCACGCGCAGCAGTCTGGACTGGAGATTGAATACCGCCACACCACCGCCGAAGCGATGGCCGAGGCGGGTGAGAAATTCGATGTGGTGCTGAATATGGAGGTCGTCGAACACGTTGCCTCCCCCATCGACTACCTGATCGCCTGCCGCCGCCTGCTGAAACCCGGCGGGCTGCACATCTGTTCGACCCTGAACCGCAATCCAAAGTCCTTTATGATGGCGATTGTGGGCGCAGAGCATGTGATGCGCTGGCTGCCCAAGGGCACGCATGACTGGAACAAGTTCATCACGCCGGATGAACTTTTTGACCTGCTGAACCGCGCCGGATTGGAGCCTGTGGACCGCAAGGGTTTCGTCTTCAACCCCGTCGCATGGTCTTGGCGTCTGTCGGATCGGGATCTGAGCGTGAACTACGTCACCGCAAGCCTCAACCCTGGCTCAACTGACGCCTGAGCGCGCGCAGGATCGGCAGCGTGGCGCGGACCTGCTCTTCGCCCAGATCATCCACCACGTTGGAAATCATCGGCGTGATCGCGTTCACCGCTGCATCCCGTGCTTGTCGCCCGGCAGGGCTGATCGCGACCATCTTGCGCCGCGCGTCATCCCAATCGGGGCGGATATGGACGTAACCGGCCCATTCCAGCTTGCTCAGCGTGTTGGTCATCGCCCCGCGGGTGACGTTGAAAGTCTCGGCCAATTGCGCGGGCGAGCGTTCGCCGCCGTGCCACGACAGAGAGTTCAGCACCGAAAAATGCGAGATCTCCATCCCGCGCGGCAGAACCCGCGTGAGGCGGCTGCGCACCTGTTGATCGGCGGCCAGCAATTCACCGAACAGCATGATCGCAAGTGTGTTTTTATCGTCGGTCATCTTAGGTCCGGTCAGGGCGCGGCAAAGGGGCGGCGGTTGGCAAGGCTGGGCACTTTGGCGCGGGCCTTGTTACATTCTTCCATGTCCATGTCACAAAAGTAAACGCCGGGGGCCGTCCCGGCATCCAGCACAACCTCCCCCAAGGGGCCACGACCAGCGAATGCCCATAGGTATCGCGGGTTTTGTGTCCGGCACTGGCGTGCGTGCCGGTCTGCGCCGGGGCCAACACATAGCAGCCATTCTCAATCGCCCGCGCCCGCAGCAGGCTGTGCCAATGCGCGGCCCCCGTCACCGGAGAGAAGGCCGCAGGCATCGTGAGGATACGCGCCCCCGCCTCTGCAAGCGCTTGATAAAGCGACGGAAAGCGCATGTCATAGCAAACCGACATGCCGATCTTTCCAAAAGCCGTCTCGGCCACCACGGCCTTGTCACCGGGGCGATAGCCTGCGGATTCGCGGTAGGTCTCGGTCGCGCTGATATCCACGTCGAACATATGGATCTTGTCGTAACGGGCCACAATCTCTCCCTTCGGAGAGATCAGGAAAGACCGATTGGCAAAACGCCCATCGCCGCCCCGCGTCTTGAGCGCGAGTGAGCCGATCAGCAGCCAAATGCCCGCCTTCGCCGCCTCTTCGCGCAGGGCGGCGAGGGTGGCATCGTCTTCCTCATAGGCGAGCACCGCCTGCTGATGGGTCCGGCTGGTGCTGACGCAATTCGTCACCTCAGGCGTCAGGACAAACGTTGCCCCGCCCGCCACCGCCTCGCGCAACAAGGCGCGGGTTTCGATCAGATTGGCAGCCGGATCGTCCGAGACGTTGAGTTGCAGCAGCGCGATTTTCATCTGTCTTGCAGCAGCGCGTCGAGTTTGCCCGCACGGTCCAGCGCATAAAGTTCATCACAGCCGCCCACATGCACGTCACCAATGAAGATCTGCGGCACGGTACGGGCACCGCCGGCGCGTTGGATCATTTCTTTCTTGCGCTCAGGCTCCGACAGAACATCGACCTCATCAAAGGCCGCTCCCTTCTGGGTCAGCAGGCGTTTGGCGGAATGACAAAAACCGCAGAGCGGCGACGTATAGATTTCGACAGGTTGCATAGGATCACCCTTTGAACAGTTAACGTTGCACAGTGATCTAGGTCTCTTTGGCCACGCGCGCCAGTGCCAGCACGAAAACGGGGCCGGAACCGGCGGCAAGACATGCCTCTGTGCAGGCGGTCAGTGTAGCGCCAGAGGTGAACACATCGTCCACCAAAATCACCGGTCGCATGATGATACGGTGTCGCCGCCGCGGATGAACTGCGATCGCTTCCTGCAGGACGCTGTACCGTTCCGCCCGACCCAACCCATCCAGCGACGGCGTGTGCCGGACCCGCTGCAACAGATCGGGACACCAACTGCGGCCGGTTTCAGCCGACAGGGCTTTGGCCAGCAAGGCGGATTGGTTGTAGCGCCGTTTCAGCAAACGCCGCCAATGCAGCGGAACCGGCGCGATCAGAGCCGTATCAGGCAAGAGGCCCTGCGCCGCCTGCGCCATCCACCGCGCGCCCGGGCGCGCGATCTCTTGGCGGTCACCGTGTTTCAGCGCCAAGACCAGCCTGCGCCCCATATCGCGATAAAGCAGCGCCGTCCGGCCCTGTGCCCAAGGCCGCGGCGTGGCAAGACAAGCATCACAATGCGGTGAAGCCACATCACCGCCGCCCGGCAGCGGCACGCCGCAGGCGTCGCAGACCGTGCCACCGATAAAGCCCGTGTCGCGCCAACAGGTGCCGCAAAGCCCAAAATCTGCATCGACCAAACCGCCGCAGCCCAAACAGCGCGGCGGATAGATCAGTGATACTGCTGTTTGAAGTCCCCGTGGCGGCATTCTATGTGTTCCTCATGACAGCACAGCCCACACTGACCGACCCCAAGGCCCTCGCCCATCGCCGCGCCCGCGCGACGGTGCGGGGCATGTTCTTGCAACAGGCAGCCGCCGATGAGGTTCAGGATCGGGTGGGATTGGTTAAGAAAGCGTTTACCGCTCCAGCCATCGTGACCGCTTTCCCGCAGGTCTGGGCAGCCGCCTTCCCTGAGGCCCAGATTATCCCCGAGGCCGAAGTGCTGGCGCTGGAACCGCAGGCCCATGATCTGGTGATCCACGCCATGGGGCTGCATTGGGCGAATGACCCGATCGGCCAGCTGATCCAATGCCGCCGTGCGCTGCGGCCCGATGGGCTGTTGCAAGCCGTGGCACTGGGCGGGCAAACCCTGCATGAACTGCGCGCCTGCCTTGGCCAAGCTGAAGCCGAAGTGACCGGCGGCCTGTCGCCGCGCATCGCCCCGATGGGGGAACTGCGCGACCTTGGCGCGCTGTTGCAACGCGCCGGACTGGCGCTGCCGGTGGCCGATAGCCAACCGCTGACCGTGGAGTACGAACACGCTTGGGCCCTGATGCGCGACCTGCGCGAGATGGGTGAGACCAACGCCCTGCAAGCCCGCCTGCGCCGCCCCACGGGCCGCGCGGTTCTGACCCGCGCGGCAGAGCTTTACGCCACCCATTTCACCGCCGCATCGGGCCGGGTTACCGCGACCTTCGATATGATCTTCCTCGCCGGTTGGGCACCGGATGAAAGCCAGCAGAAACCCCTGCGCCCCGGATCGGCCCAACAGCGGCTTGCAGATGCGCTGAATAGTCGCGAGGAGCCGCTCCCCGATTGACCCAATCTGCAAAGCGGCTATCTCTGCGCGGATCATATGCGAGGAAACCCCATGCAGGCAGCCCAGCCCCAATCCGCCCAACCAGACTCCGGCCAACCGGAACACGGCCCCAACGACCACCCCAAAGTCCCGCGTCCCAAGGTTGGCGTCCTGCTCGCCAACCTCGGCACGCCGGACGGCTATGACTATTGGTCGATGCGCCGCTACCTAAGCGAGTTCCTCTCGGACCGCCGGGTGATCGACTACAGCCCGTGGAAATGGCAGCCGCTGTTGCAGACGGTGATCCTTTCCAAACGCCCCTTCACCAGCGGCGCGGCCTATAAATCCATCTGGAACGAGGCTGAGAACGAAAGCCCGCTGGCGACGATCACCAAGTCGCAGACAGCCAAGATCAAGGCGGCGATGCAGGCGCGTTACGGTGACGATGTGATGGTCGATTACGCCATGCGCTACGGCAACCCATCGACCCGGTCCAAGGTCGAAGCGATGACCGCTGCAGGGTGCCAGAAGATCCTGTTTTTCCCGCTGTACCCGCAATATGCCGGGGCCACGACCGCAACGGCGAATGACGCTTTCTTTGCCGCGCTGGCCAAAGAGAAATGGCAGCCCGCGTCGCGCACCGTTGCCCCCTATTTCGACCGCCCCGACTATATCGAAGCGCTAGCCCAATCGGTTGAGCGTGCCTATGCCGCGAAGGACAAAAAGCCCGACCTACTGGTCTGCTCCTACCACGGTCTGCCGCAGCGCTATCTGATGGAGGGCGACCCCTATCATTGCCAATGTCAGAAAACGACGCGCCTGCTGAAAGAGCGTCTGGGCTGGGGCGACAGCGAGATCATGACGACTTTCCAGTCGCAGTTCGGCCCCGAGGAATGGCTGCAACCCTATACGGTCGAAGAGGTCGCCCGACAGGCCAAGGCTGGCAAGAAAAGCATCGCCGTCTGCGCGCCTGCCTTCTCGGCCGACTGCATCGAAACGCTCGAAGAGATCAACGAAGAGATCAAGGAAAGCTTTGAAGAGGCCGGCGGCGAGGATTTCACCTATATCCCCTGCCTGAACGATGATGCCGCGCATATCGAGGCACTGACCACGATCATCAGTGAAAATCTGGCTGGCTGGGTCTAAGCCCGCCTTGGGGTCGCTGCGGCGGCCCCTTTTTCAAAGCCATACGCAGAATACAAAAAAGGCGGTGCATTGCACCGCCTTTTCCGTTTGATCGTCAGTTCCGATTAGTCGGAAGCAACAGCTGCGGCAACCAGTGCCAGCAGGATCAGGGGAACCAGGATGCCCGAGGACGAACCTGTTGTTTCTTCCACGATGACCGGTGCTTCGACGATCGGCTCGGCCAGCGAACCAGCAAAAGCAGTCGATGCAGCAGCGGACAGAGCAGCGGCGAGAACGAGTTTCTTCATAACATAACCTCCAGAATAGGCGTGCTGTATCATATACATACACGCACCCAAGACTTACCTCGTAATCTCGTTCTAAACAGTATCGGCAAAAGTTTGCAAACCCGGAATCAGCTATTGCATCAAGGAATCAGGGGGATGTCGTCAAATAAGCAACACCTGCGTGCCGACCTTTGTCATGGCAAAAAGTTCGGCGATATGTTCGTTATAGAGCCCAATGCAACCATTGGAAGACTTACGCCCAATTTTTCTTGTGTCATGGGTTCCGTGGATACGGTAATACGTCCAGCTGAGGTACAGCGCATGGGTGCCCAGCGGGTTATCCGGGCCGGGCCCGACATAGGGCGGCCACTCGGGATTGCGCTTGAGCATGGAAGGCGTGGGACGCCAGCTTGGCCCCTCGACCTTTTTGATGACACGGGTGCGACCCCGGCGCGTAAGGTCTTCGGTCAGCGGCACCGATGAGGGGTAGAGTTTGTAAACGCTCTGGTCCTCGGACCAGTAATGCACCGCCCGGCTGTCGATATCGACCAGCACCGCGCCGTTGCGCGTGTTGCTGAAATAGGGGCGCCAATCCAACATCCGGAAGCTCGAGACATTGCGCTGGACCGATTCAGTCAGATCGCGCTCTGTCTCGGTCGTCGCGGAGGAGTTGAAAGAAGAGGTGCTTTGCGCCAGCGCCGGTGTGGCAAGCATCGCGGCGCTGCCAGCCAGAAAGCCACGGCGGCTCTTAATCGAAAAACGGTGAGCGGACATGGAGCGTCTCCAAACTGAAATTATGCTAATTAACGCCATATATATGGCTCGAAAGACGCAGTTTCAATTGAAACCGGCCCCACACGGCAGAGTCACGCCTATGTGCGTTTGAACTGCAACGCGCCCCGATGTAAGGCAGAAAAAATCTCATTGCGTGGAGCGCTCATATGATCCGTATCCTGACCATCCTGCTGGCGCTGACGGTTGCGCTGTCTGCCTGTGCCCCGTCCAGCACGAGTGGCGGCAAAGTCGGCGGTTCCTACCGCATCAGCCGTTCCGACGCGGGTACAATCCAATTCCGTATGCTCGACTCGGTGAATGCGCTGCGCAGCTCGGCTGGGGTCACGCCTTTGGCGCTGGATGCCAAACTGAACGCCGCCGCCGCGACCCACTCGCGCGATATGTCGGTGCAAAACCGTCCATGGCACTTCGGCTCTGACGGGTCGTCGCCGATCGACCGTATCCAGCGCGTTGGCTATACCGGCGGTCTGGTCGGCGAAGTCATCTCGGAAACCTATGAGACCGAGCTTGAGACCCTCGCCGCCTGGATGGAGCAGCCAGACACCCGCCGCATCTTGATGGCACCCGATGGCCGTCAGATGGGTTTCTCTTGGTATCAGGAAAACGGCGGCAAGATCTGGTGGACGCTGGTCGTCGGCAACTGATCTTTCGCTGAACAAGCGGTTTATCCGGCCCCTGCGGGGGCCGGTTTCGTTTTAACCGACCCGGTGATCAGGGTGTGATCAGGATCGGCGTGCCATCGCGCACCATCGCATAGACATCTTCGATCTCTTTGTTGGTGACCGCGATACAGCCCCAAGTCCAATCGGTCTTTTCTTTCTGCCGCGGGTCTTTTTGCCCGTGAATAAAGATATCGCCGCCGGGGCTTTTGCCCATGGCGCGGGCGGTCTCGATATCCCGTGCGTTGGGGTAATCGATCCCGACGGAAAGATGAAAGCGGCTGTTCGGATTGCGACGGTCGATTCGGTACAGCCCTTCGGGCGTGCGCCCATCCCCCTCAAAAGTCTTGTGACCCACAGGAGCGAAGCCCAGCTTGATCGAATAGTCCTCCAACACGCGGTTATGATGCAACAGCATCATGCGACGTTGGCTTTTGTTCACAACCACATAGGTCACTTCGGGACCATTGTATCGTTTGAATTTACTGTTGCTGCACGCCCCAAGCGCCACCATAGCGGTGCCGCCAAGTATCATTGTCCTGCGCTTCATCACTGTGCCCTCAAAGCCCCGGCCATTCCGGCCCTTTTTACCTGAGCTACCACAATGAGGGATTAATTTCATTCAAAAAGAGGTGATGAGCCGAGCCAAATGCAGCCCTTTTGCCTAACCTTCCGGCAGTGTCAGGCAAGCGGAAAGCTCCACATGCGACGACCAGCGAAACTGGTCCACGACCTGCACCCAGTCCAGCCGATACCCTGCCGCCACCATATTTTGCACATCACGGGCAAAGCTGACCGGGTTGCAAGAAACATAGGCCACGCGCGGCACCCCGGCGCGGATGATCTCGGCCACCTGCGCCTCGGCCCCGGCGCGGGGCGGGTCCAGTACGACGGCGTCGATCTTGGCCAATTCATCCGGCAAGAGCGGACGGCGGAACAGATCGCGTGTCTCAACGGTGAGCGGTTTGGCCCCCTTGGCCCGTCGCCAGCCGCCCTCAAGCGCGGCGATCATCTCGGCATCGCCCTCAACCGCATGAACCCGCGCCTTTTGCGCCAGTGGCAAAGCGAAGGTGCCGCAGCCTGCGAACAGGTCCGCCACGGTCTCGGCCTCCCCCACGGCATCCACGACGGCGGCGCGCAGGGCCGCTTCGCCATGGCGGGTGGCTTGCAAAAACGCGCCCGGCGGGGGCGTGACCGCTGCGTTGCCAAAGCGCTGCGCGGGCGGCGCACGCATCGCGATCACCTCGCCATTCCAAGTCAGCCGTGCTAGCGCCAAAGCCTCACAGGTCTGCGCCAACTGTTGCCTCAGCGGCCCATCGAGCGGTTTGCCATTGGCAACCGACACGTCCAGCCCCTCTTCCGACAGCGTCACGGTCACGGCCAATTCGGCCTTGCGGCTGGTGCCGATCAGCGCCAGTTCCTCTGCAACCTTCAACCCCGGCAAAAGCGCGGGGTCGACCAACTGACAGCCCGGCACCTCGATCAACACGTCGGAAGCGCGGCCATGGAACCCCGCCATGGCGCCCTTTTTCGTGCGGCGCGCAGCAAAGGTGGCCCGGCGGCGCGATTGCGCGGGTGAGGTTTGGATGGGGCGAAATTCTGTCTCTAACCCATGCGCCGACAGCGCATTGCGCACCACATCAACCTTCCACGCAGCCACGAAATCATCTGCGGCATGCTGCAACTGGCAGCCCCCGCAGGATTTGAAATGGCGGCACGGCGGCGCGACCCGCTGTTCTGACGGCGTAACGATCCGCACGTCGCGCAGCAGTTGGCCCTCGACCTCACCGCTGACGGTTTCCCCGGCAGGGTCATCGGAGCAAAGATCGGACCTTCGGCGATGCCGTCGCCGTGGTGGCCAAGGCGCAAGATGTGATGTTCTGTCATAGCCTGCCCATAGCGCGGCAAAGGCCACAGCGAAAGCCTATTCCGCCGCCCTCACATCCAGAAACCCGCCTGACTGACGATGCCAATAGCGTGCATAAAGCCCATCTTGGGCAAGCAGATCAGCATGGCTGCCGATCTCTGCGATGCGGCCTGCGTCCAACACCATGATGCGGTCCATCTCTGTCAGGGTCGATAGGCGGTGGGCGATGGCCAGCACGGTTTTGCCTTCCATCACGCGGTCTAGGGTCTGCTGGATGGCCGCCTCAACTTCGCTATCCAGCGCGCTCGTCGCCTCATCCAACACCAGTATTGGCGCGTCTTTCAGGATCGCTCGGGCCAAGGCGATGCGCTGACGCTGTCCACCCGAAAGCTTCACCCCACGCTCCCCCAGATGCGCGTCATAGCCGCGGCGGCCTTTGTGATCCTCGAGTTCCTGAATGAATTCATGCGCTTCGGCACGTTCGGCCGCCGCGATAACCTCGGCCTCGGTCGCATCGGGCCGCCCGTAAAGGATGTTGTCCCGCGCGGAGCGGTTGAACATCGCGGTTTCTTGCGTGACCATGCCGATATTGCGCCGCAAGCTCTCTTGCGTGACTTCCGATGTATCCATTCCGTCAATCACGATCTTGCCCTGTTCCGGTTCATAGAGCCGTAAAAGCAGCGCAACGAGGGTCGATTTCCCTGCCCCCGAGGCACCAACGATCCCCAGCTTCTCGCCCGGTTTGATGGTCAGTGAAATTTGGTCGATCCCACCCGTCTGGCGGCCATAGGCAAAGCCGAGGTCGCGCAGTTCGATCTGCCCGGCCTCCACGACCAATTCCTGCGCATCAGGCCCATCATCCAACCGCACGCGCGGCGTCAAAGTGCGCATGCCGTCTTCGACCTCACCAATGTTGGAATAGATCGCCATCAGCGTGAAAGACACCCAGCCGGTCATCTGGGCGATACGGATCGCGATGGCACCCGAGGCCACGATATCCCCCTCGCTCGCCATGCCGCGCTGCCACAGCAGGATCGTGCCGCCCAACAGCAGAACCGGCAGAAGCCCGGCAAGGCTCATCAGCGCCAAACGGAACCCTGCGGCGAGATAGCCAAACTCCAGCGCCCGGGCTCGAAAGCTTTGCATCGCGGAAAGCGCTGCGCGGTCCTCGTGATCGGCATGGGCAAAGAGTTTCACCGTCTTGATATTGGTGATCGTATCCACCACCTGCCCCGACACCAACGCCCGCGCCCCGGCACGGCCCGCCGCCCGCTTGCGCACGCGCGGCAAGAACCAGTTGATCAGCGCCAGATACATGACCAGCCAGACCGAAAACCCAACCGCCACGCGCCAATCGATCGCCAGAAGCAGCGCCACCGACCCCACGAGGGAGGCGAGCGCAAAGGCCACCACGTTGATCACCTCAGCCGCCACATCCGTCACCGCCCGCGCCGCCTGCATCTGCTTTTGCGCGATGCGCCCGGCGAAGTCTTCGTCAAAGAAATTTACGTTCTGCCCCAGCGTCCAACGGTGCAAACGCGACAGCACCAGCGGGTTGACATTGGGCTGCACCATGATCGCGTTCGAGGCCGAGGACAGGCCGAACAGCACAGGCCGCGCCACCAAAAAGAACGCCACCGCGCCCAGTACTAACACCAGACTGCTGCCTTCGAAAAACCGCTCGGGGCCCGTGCTGACCGTGGCATCGATGACCTTGCCCAAAATCCACGCCGTGCCCGCCTCCATCGCGCCAGCGGCCGCCGATAGAAAAGCCGCGAGCCAGAGCACCGGCCAAGCGCCCGACAGGCACCAGCGCATGAAAGCCCCCAGCGTTTGCGGCGGCGGACCATTGGCGGGGTGAAACGGGTTGATCCAGTTCGAAATGCTCACGACTTGTCATCCAATGCGAGAAAACCGCCCGACTGACGGTGCCAGAAGGCTGCATATAGGCCAGCTTTCTGCAAAAGCGCGTCATGGGTGCCTTCTTCAACGATACGGCCCTGATCCAAAACCAGAATTCGGTCCATCTCGGCAATCGTGGACAGGCGGTGCGCGATGGCGATGACCGTCTTGCCCGCCATCATGTCATAGAGCGTTTCTTGAATGACCGCCTCCACCTCACTGTCGAGCGCGCTTGTCGCCTCATCCAGCAGCAAGATCGGCGCGTTCTTCAGGATGACCCGCGCCAGCGTGATGCGCTGACGCTGCCCGCCGGAAAGCTTCACACCCCGTTCACCGACACGTGCCTCATAGCCCGCCCGCCCCTCCGGGTCAGTCAGATCAAGGATGAACTCATGCGCCTGCGCCTGTTTCGCAACCGCGATCATCTCAGCCTCGGTTGCATCAGGGCGGCCATAAAGGATGTTTTCCCGCACCGAGCGGTGCAGCAGCGATGAATCCTGCTGCACGACACCGATATGCCGCCGCAGACTGTCTTGCCGCACCTGTGCAATGTCCTGCCCGTCGATCCGGATCTGACCTGTTTCGGCATCGTAGAACCGCAGCATCAGTTTCACGAGGGTCGATTTCCCTGCGCCAGAGCGGCCAACAAGGCCAATCTTCTCCCCCGGCTGCACGGTGATATCGATACCTTGGATCCCGCCGCTTTCGCGCCCGTAATGATGGCTTAGCCCTGCCATCTCGATCCGGCCTTCGGTCAGCTTCAAGGGGGCGCATCGTGTCGGTCGGTCAGGGCGAGAGGCTGGGCGATGGTCTCCATCCCCTCGGCCACGACACCCAGTTCGCGGAAGAAACTCGACAGAGCCCACATGATCCAACTGGTCATTGAGTTGAGCCGCAGCGCCAGCGCGGCGGCAGCGGCCACGACGCCGACGCTCGCTTCGCCCGCCATCCAAAGCACCAGCGCCCAGCCGACGATACCCACGATCAACATGCCGTTGAGAAGGGTCAGCACCACGTCCATGATGCTGAAAATCCGCATCTCGCCCTGAAAGGTACGCCGCGCCTCTTCGATGGCCTCTCCGGCAAAGTCGACCTCTAAATCATGATGCGCGAACATCTTGACCGAATGGATATTCGTATAGGCATCCACCACGCGCCCCGTCACCTGAGACCGCGCGTCCGACGCCGCCTTGGACGCAGGCCCGACCCGTTTGATCGTCCATGCCACCAAGCCAGCGTAGAGGATAAACCACCCCAAAAGCGGCACTAACAAGCGGATATCAGAGGTGGACAGCAGGATCGCCGCGCCGATCATATAGGCCAGCGAATAAGAGATCGCGTCAAAAACCTGAAAGATCACCTCCCCCGCTGCCGGGGGTGTCTGCATGATCCGGTTGGCGATACGCCCGGCGAAATCATTCTCGAACCAGCCGACGGATTGCCGCAACACATGCCGATGCGCCCGCCAGCGGATCAGGGTGCCAAAGTTCGGCAGGATTGCATTGTTGAGAAGCATCACGTCGACCGCCTGCACCAAGGGCCGCAGGAACAGGACGGCAAGGGCCACGAGGGTCAGTTCGGTGCCATAGTCCTCCCACATCTGCGCGGGGTCGCTGCCGAGCAGGTCAACGATACGGCCCATATAGTAGATCAAACCGATCTCGATCGCTGCGACAAGGATCGCCATCACCCCGGCGAGGACAAAGACCTTTTTAAACGGCTGCGCGTAGTCCCGCAAAAAGGGCAAAAGCCCCTGCGGCGGATGATCCTTTTCCCGATAGGCAACATAGGGATCAACGAGGTTTTCGAAAAAGCGAAACATGGGGAGACCTTGGAAATAGACGTGCAAAATACGCGGCAATGCCCAATAGCAAAGCCGCAAAGGGGCAATGGTTATGCCAGCTTAGCTAAACCAGATCCCGCGGTACATCTCGCCCATCTCCCTTGTAATGCGGTTTGGATAGCCGAATTTCCGCGCGATGTCGACCTAGCTGGACTTTCGCAGCAACTCCGCGCGGGTCTGGGTGAAGCCGGAGTTGATCCAGATTTGCTCCAGCCGGGCAAGCTCTTGCCCTAAGGCCGGGCCTTTGAACGCTGGCATCAGGTCTTTGGCCATTACCGGAAAACGGGCAGTGGCGGCGTTCGAAATCGTCTCTAACACGGTGATTTCGGGCATCTGTTCTGCCATAGCGCCGCGTAGCATTGCAGCGCCATGGGCGATCCCTGCCCCATGACGATAGGCAAGTTCGGCCAGCGGTGGCCCGGCAAAGCCTTGCTCTTGCAGCAACGTCAGGCGCTTGGCCTCTGCCTTGCTCAACCGCAGACGATCCGCCAAAGCTTCCCCGCCCAGCGCGGCCAGCCGAACCAGCCAGTCAGGCTCAAGCCCCAACATTTGTTCAAAATGAACCAGCATGGATAGCCAGCGGTCATCACTCCCCGGCAAAAGCACCGGCAAGGCACCGGTTTGCCGCATCAACGCCAAGGCGGGGGCGGGATCCGGCGCGCGGAGCAGCTTTTTGAACTCCTGCCCGACACGCTCTGCCGAAAGCGTTTCTAACCCATCCAAATTCGACGCGATGGCATCCAGCGCCTCCGGCTCCGGCCCCGCCTCCGGGTCGCCATACCACGCCATGAAGCGAAAATAGCGCAGGGTGCGCAGGTAATCCTCGCGAATACGCTGACCTGCATCCTCGATAAAACGCAGCCGTCGCGCGTACAGGTCAGGCAGGCCGCCCAACGGGTCAATCACACGGCCCTCGGGCGTAGCATAGAGCGCGTTCATCGTGAAATCACGGCGGCGGGCATCTTCGGCGATATCGGTGGAAAAGGCCACGACAGCCCGGCGGCCATCGGTTTCCACATCGCGCCGAAAGGTGGTGATCTCAAACGGTTTGCCGCCCGACACAAGCGTTACCGTGCCATGGTCGATCCCTGTCGGCACGGCCTTGACCCCGGCGGCCTTGGCCAGCGCCATCACCGCTTCAGGTGTCGCATCGGTGGAGAGGTCCACATCGCTGTCCGGCAGACCCAACAGCGCGTCGCGCACGCAACCGCCGACGAAATAGATACGGTGCCCGCCATCCTGCACCACGCGGCAAACCCGCTGTGCGTCTGCGTCATGTAACCATCGCGTCGTGGTTGGAATCATGTGTTCATGCGGGTCGCCCATGCCCGCAACATACGCGCGGTCGCGCCCCAGATGTAATAGGGGCCATAGGGAACAGCGTAATAATACCGCCGCTGGCCCCGCCAACGCCGGGAATGCACAAGGTAGTTGCTGGGGTTCAGCACATGGTCGAGCGGCACGCGAAACACCTCTTCGACCTCGCCGGGTTCTGGCACCACGGTGAAATCGCGCGTCACATAGCCGATCACGGGGGTGACGCTAAAGCCGGTGACCGTCTCATGGGCCGGAAGAACACCCAAGACATCTACGATGTCGCTCGGCAGGCCGATCTCTTCGCGCGCTTCGCGCAGGGCGGCGGCGATGACATCCGCATCGCCGCCGTCTTGTTTACCCCCGGAAAGGCAATCTGCCCGGGGTGATGTTTCAGCGCCGAAGACCGCTTGGTCAGGATCAGTTCCAGCCGCGTTCCGGTATCCACCACCGGGGCGAGCACACCCGCAGGCCGCAGACTGCGCCCCTCGGGCAGGGTGACCTCCGGGTTCAGATCGAAATCGGAGGATTCCACCCCAGTCTGGGCAAGCGCCTCGCGAAAGGACTGGAACCGGTCGCTCACCCTAGGCCTTGGCGTCGAAACCGACCGTGGCCGGATCAAGGTCATAATGCGCGCCGCAGAACTGGCAGTCTGCGGTCACCCGCCCTTCGTCCGTGGTCATCTTTTCGATATCGCGGGCCGAGTAGATCGACAGGCTCTGACGCACGCGGTCTTCGGAACAGGTGCAGCCGAAACGCACCGGCTGAGGGTCATAGACCCGCGGTTGTTCCTCGTGAAACAATCGCAACAGCAGATCGGTCGGCGGTACGCTGGGTCCGATCAGCTCAAGATCCTCAACCGTGCCGAGCAGGATGTTCACGCGGTTCCAATTCTCGGCCTCGTCGCCTTCGACCAAATCATCGGCCTTGAGGACCTCACCCGTCCCTTCGCCCGACGCCGATAGTGGCGAGGCTTTGGGCATATGTTGCAACATGATGCCACCAGCACGCCAATGCTCTGGCTCGCCCGGACCCGACGATTTGCCAAAGCTTAGCGAAAAGCGGGTCGGCAACTGCTCGGACTGGGCGAAATAGGCTTCCGCACAGGCAGCCAAAGACCCACCGGCCAGCGGCGTGATGCCCTGATAGGGGGTCATGCCTTTGCCTTGGTCGATCATGATCGCGAAATAGCCTTCGCCGATCTGTTCAAACGGGGCGTCATCGGTCAGCCGATCCGCATCATAGCTGGCATAGGCGCGGATGCGCGCAGGCTCGCCTTCCTTTTCGGGGCCGTAGTAATCGGTCGCGATCATCCGAACGGCACCTTTGGATTGCACCTGTAGCGACAGTTTCCAACGCAGTTTGATCGTCTGACCGATCAATGCGGTCAACAACGCCATCTCGGCCACCAAGGCTTCGACCTGCGGCGGATAGTCGTGCTGCTTCAGGATGCCCTCCAACACGCCATCAAGCCGCGCCACGCGGCCGCGCATGTCGACATCATCAAGCTGAAAGGGCAGAACGGTATCGTCCCACGCGATTTTAGTTCCTTGGGTCATCGGGTTTCCTTATCGGGGGCCGCTTGGCATACCGCGTCTATATAGGCGCAGCAACCCATGGAAAAAGGGGCAGCAGATGATCCGACGTACAGGTGAGACACCACAGCCCGGCCAAAGCTACACACCGCGGCCCGGGGTCTATGCCATTCTCCCGCTGCAACGCCGTTTTCTGATGACGCTGGAAATGGCCCAAGACACCGAGGTGCAATTGCCCGGCGGCGGTATCGAAGCGGGAGAATCCCCGCTCCAAGCACTCCACCGCGAAGTGCTGGAGGAAACCGGCTGGCGCATTGCCCGCCCGCGCCGATTGGGCGCGTTCCGTCGCTTTACCTATATGAAGGATTACGACCTCTGGGCGCAAAAGATCTGCCATATCTACGTCGCGCATCCCGTGCGCCAGATCGCCGCGCCGACAGAGCCGCATCACGCCACCTTGGTGCTATCGGCCAGCGAAGCATTGGCGACCCTCGCAAACGAAGGCGACCGCCTGTTTCTGCAACGCCACCTGCGCTAAACGTTGCCCTGATACTCCAGCAATATCCCTGAAACATCATCGGGGAAATCACGGCTGCCCGCGAATTCGGAAAGCTTCCAGACCAGCGCGCTGAGAAGCGCCGGACCGCTGAACCGGCGCAATTCACCCAGCATCCGCGCCAAACCGTCTTCGCCCAACATCTCTCCGCCCGGATCGGGGCATTCCGTCACCCCATCCGATAGGATCAACAGCCTGTCCCCCGGCGCCATCTGAAGCTTATATTCCTCAAATCCCACCCCGGCGAGCAAGCCAACAGGAAAGCCCCCGGTGCCCGGCTGTTCGACCTGCCCATCGCCGCGCAGCAAAGCGGGATGCGGGTGCCCTGCCTGCGCAACTGTGACCTCCCCGGTGGTGAGGTCGGCAATCGCCAGCATCAGCGTAAAATAATGCTCCGTCTCCATCTCATGAAGAACAAGATCGTTAAGCTCTTCGATCACCTCCCCCGGGGGCGCGCCGCATAGCTGCCCCCGGGCAATAGCGTGAGCGCAAGGTTCTGGTCCGGCGTCGACGCCGACAGATATCCGGCCAGCCGCGCCGTCATCAGGGCCGAGCTGATGCCATGGCCCGACACATCCAAACCGAAAAGCCCCACGACCCCCGGCCGCACAGGGAAATACCCCACCAAATCGCCGCCAACATGCCCGGCGGAGCGCAGCATCATCGACAGATTGCCCCCTCCATGGCGCGATAGCGTTCGCGGAGCAGCGATTGCTGGAATTTCTTGGCCTCAATCAAATCCTTGTCGATCAGCGCATGCACCTGCCGAAGAACATCCAATGTTTCGGTGATCAGCTTGTTTTTCTGCGTCAACTCACGCTGCATGACCAGAAAACGCTCCCCTGCCATGACCCGTGCGCGCAGGTCCGGCGGACCGATTGGCCGGATCAACACATCATCCGCCCCCGCATCAAGGGCGCGGGTCACCACGCCACCTTCAGGCCTGTCGGTGAGCAAAATGAAATAGCCACGACGCTCTTCCGACAGGCTTCGGAAAGCCCGGCAGACGTCGAGCCCCGACAGCCCCGTCATCGCCCAACTGCAGAGCACAATATCAGGCAAACGGCGCTCGCAAAGGGTCAGAGCCACAGCACCCGACGCGGCAGAAATCACCTCATACCCCCATGCCCTCAGAGACGCCGAGAGAAAACCCCGATGGGTTTCATCCCCCTCAACCACCAAAATCAATGGCGACACAGCAGGCGTCGCCACCGCTTCAGAGAGGCTGGGGATATCCAATTTCATGCGACACGATCCTGACAGGCCTGCTGATCTAAACAGCGATGGCTTACCGAAACGTGAATTCTTCTGTAAATCCGCCGCGTCGGGCGCGCCTACAGCACGAACTGCGCCAAGGTCTCGTCGTTGGTGATATCCGTATAGGTAAAGCCGGATTGCCCCAGCTGTTCAAGGAAGGGCTTAAAATTCTCAGGTCGCCGCGTCTCGATCCCAATGAGGACAGAGCCGAAATTTCGCGCCGACTTCTTCAAATACTCAAACCGGCAGATGTCATCCTCCGGACCAAGCAGCATCAGAAACTCCTTCAACGCCCCCGGCCGCTGCGGCATGCGCAGAATAAAATATTTCTTCACGTTCGAATAGCGCTGCGCCCGCTCTTTGACCTCTGGCAAACGCTCGAAATCGAAATTGCCGCCCGAAGCCACACAGACCACCGTCTTGCCGACAATCTGATCGGCCACCTCGCCCAGCGCATCTATCGACAGCGCGCCTGCTGGCTCTAAAACGATGCCTTCGACATTCAACATCTCGTTGATCGTCACGCAAATCCGGTCCTCCGGCAGATGCACCACATCCGCCGGGTTCACCCCGCGCAAACGCTCAAAGGTCCGCGCGCCGATCTTGGCCACCGCAGCGCCATCCACAAAGTTATCAATCGGAGAGACATCAACCGGCGCCCCGGCCTCCAACGCCCGCGCAAGGCTCGGAGCCCCTGCGGGTTCGACGAATGTATAGTCGCAGGCGTCCCCAAAATAACTGACCACCCCCGAAGACAGCCCGCCGCCGCCTACGGGCAAGATCACCCGATCCGGCACCCGGCCCAATTGCGCGGCAATCTCCACAGCAACAGAAGCCTGCCCCTCAATCACGTCATCATCGTCAAAAGGCGACAGGAAATGCGCGCCCTCGTCCCGGCAAAAACTCTGTGCTGCCGCCAAGGTGGCATCGAAATAATCCCCCACCAGCCGGATCTCGACATTCTCACCCCCGAACATCCGGGTCTTTTGCACCTTCTGCTGCGGCGTGGTCACCGGCATGAAAATCACGCCGCGCACCCCGAAATGGCTGCAGGCAAAAGCCACCCCCTGCGCATGGTTCCCCGCCGAGGCACAGACAAACAGCCCCTGCCCCGGGATCACTTTGCGCATCGCATTGAACGCTCCGCGCAGCTTGTAAGAGCGCACCGGGCTTAAATCCTCGCGCTTCAGCCAGATTTCCGCGCCAAAGCGGTCCGACAGATGCTCATTGCGGAGCAGCGGTGTCGCCGGGAACAATGCCCGCAGCGCCTCTGCCGCCGCCTGTGCTTGCTGTGCAAATTCATCCGCCATCTGTGCTCTCCTTGCTGCCATTCGTCGATAGGCGCGCAGCCTGCATAGGTCAACGCAGGCTTCAATCTTGCCCGCGCCCGCGAAAACCGCTACCTCGCAGGGCGAACTTGAAAGGAACCCCGTCATGTCCGCGCCCAAGAAAGTCGTGCTTGCCTATTCCGGCGGCCTCGATACCTCGATCATCCTGAAATGGCTGCAAACCGAATATGGCTGCGAGGTGGTGACCTTCACCGCCGACCTCGGCCAAGGTGAAGAGCTTGAACCGGCCCGCAAAAAGGCCGAGATGATGGGCATCGCGCCAGAGAACATCTACATCGAAGACGTGCGCGAGGAATTCGTCCGCGACTTCGTCTTCCCGATGTTCCGCGCCAACGCGGTCTATGAAGGTCTGTATCTCTTAGGCACCTCCATCGCCCGTCCGCTGATCTCCAAACGCCTCGTGGAAATCGCCGAAGAAACCGGTGCCGATGCCGTGGCCCACGGTGCAACCGGCAAAGGCAACGATCAGGTCCGCTTTGAACTGGCCGCCTACGCGCTCAACCCCGACATCAAAGTCATCGCCCCTTGGCGCGAATGGGATCTGTCGAGCCGCACCAAACTCTTGGAATTCGCCGAAGCGCACCAAATCCCCGTCGCAAAAGACAAACGCGGCGAAGCCCCTTCTCCGTCGATGCCAATCTGCTGCACACCTCTTCCGAAGGCAAAGTCCTCGAAGACCCGGCCATCGACGCGCCCGACTATGTCTACCAGCGCACGGTAAACCCCGAAGACGCGCCGGACACGCCCGAATACGTCGAAATCGGCTTTGAGCGCGGCGATGCCGTCAGCATCAACGGCGAAGCTATGTCCCCCGCCACGATCCTCACCAAACTCAATGAGCTTGGCGGCAAACACGGCTGCGGCCGTCTCGATCTGGTCGAAGGCCGCTTCGTCGGCATGAAATCCCGCGGCATCTATGAGACCCCCGGTGGCACCCTGCTGCTCGAAGCCCACCGCGGCATCGAATCCATCACCCTCGACCGCGGCGCCATGCACCTCAAAGACGAGCTGATGCCGAAATACGCCGAACTGATCTACAACGGCTTCTGGTACAGCCCCGAGCGCACCATGCTGCAAGCCGCCATCGACGCAAGCCAAGCCCATGTCACCGGCACCGTGCGTCTGAAACTCTACAAAGGCCACGTCCGCACCGTGGGTCGCTGGTCCGATCACAGCCTCTACTCCGAAGCCCATGTGACCTTCGAAGACGACGCCGGCGCCTACGATCAAAAAGACGCCGCAGGCTTTATCCAACTCAACGCCCTGCGGCTCAAACTCCTCGCCGCCCGCGACAAACGCACCAAAGGCTGAAACACGGGGGACCTAGACCCCCTTCATTCTTTCTTAAATACCCGCGGGGGTCCGGGGGCAGCGCCCCCGGCGGCTGGCCCCAAACAAAAACGCAAAAGGCCCGGACGCTTCCGCCCGGGCCTTTCTACATCTATCAATGCCAAATCAATCGGCAGTGACGACTTTCATCACCAATTCGCCGTTTGGCTTGATCGGCCCATCTTCCTTGGCGCCCAGCGTGTATTCGAACACACCGGTCTTCATGCCGCCATCTTCGGAATGCACCATCAGCATCAGCATATCACCCGAAGCCACGTCCTCTTGCAGGATCGCGGCCACGTCGGTGTTCTCACCCGCACGCAGCGGCGCATAGCCCACAACAGGGCCGGGCTTCATGTCGGCATCGGTGCGGTGCACGACCAGCCAGCCATTCTCTCCTGCCATCACTTTATCGGCGCTAACGACGCCATTCGAAACATCTTGGCCCGACGCGTCGACCATTGCCATGGCATGAGCATCAGCCCATGCGCCACCGGCGATCATGGACAGGGCGACTACGGTGCTTGCAAATTTTTTCATCTGGTTTTCCCTCCGTTTGAAATAACGCCGTAGTCACGACAGCGACCCAAAATAAGTTTCGCAGATTTCAGAAATTTTTAAGACGTTCCGCAAATAGCTGCTCATAATAGGGTAAGGCGGCGGCCAGAACCTCAGCATTCGCCCCGTTCAGCAGGGGCAAATCCCCCTCGGGTCCGGCAAACCCGGTACTTTGATGGATCGCCCCATACCAATGCGGGGCCCAAACCCCATCCTCGGGGCGTGGCCCTGCAGACCAGTGCAGCATCGCTGGGTCGAAAGGCAGATCGATCGCGGCGCAGAGTTTGCGCAGCATCCCCTCCGGGTCCGCACGGATATCGCCACTGTCGATGACCAGCCCGCCCAAACGCTCAAACAGCATAAGCTGCCGGTCAAATCCAATGTCCGCCAAACGGGGCGCTTCACGTTTCGCGGCGTAGCTCGCGATCACCCGTGCGGGATGGCGGATCAGATGGATGTTCACACAATCCTCCGCCCAGTCCAGCGGAAACCCGTCAATCATATGCTGCGCCATATGTTTCATATAAAGGTGCCGCGCACCTTCCTGCACAAACCCTAAGGACACCCGCGCAGGGTCTTGGTCCTGTGCTGCCAGAACCGCGTCGCGCATCGGATGTTCCAACCCGGTCGCCTTCAGATAGGCCGCGTAGAAAGGCTCATCCATCGCGGTAAAGTCCTGCCGCGCCCCGAAACTATACATCATCGCGGTGCTTAGATTGCGTGGCCCTGACCACATCGCAATTCGCATGAAAGGTTTCCCCCATTGCCGTTAAACCCGGAACGCTAGAAAGAACGCGCCATCTCGCCAAGTGGTAAATTGCCTTCACCAGCGCGTGACTTCCCCTGCCCCGGCCTTGCGCTATCTCAGCCCCAGCGGCAACCCTACGCCAGAGGAGGACCATCATGTTCCGAAAATCAATGTTCAAACCCGCCATTCTGACCCTCGCCATCACTTTGGGCCTCGCGACGCAGAACCGTCCTGCCGCAGCGGCGCAAACCGAGGTGCTGACCGTCGCGGGCGGCTGTTTCTGGTGCGTCGAGGCGGATTTCGAATCCGTCAAAGGCGTGAAAGAAGCCGTCTCGGGCTTTGCCGGGGGCGCACCCAGAACCCCACCTACAAACAGGTCACCGGCGGCAACACTGGCCACTATGAGGCCGTGCAAATCCAGTTCGACCCAGACGTGGTCAGCCGCAAAACGCTGCTGGATCTCTTTTTCCGCTCAATCGACCCGACGGATGCGGGCGGCCAATTCTGTGACCGAGGGGAAAGCTACCGCACCGCGATCTTTGCGGGCAGCCCCGCCCAGAAAAGCGCTGCAGAGGCGGCAAAGGCCGAGGCGCAGACCGCCCTCGGCGCCAAAGTCGTGACCCCAATCCTTGGCGATGCGCCGTTTTATCCGGCTGAGGATTACCACCAAGACTACTACAAAAGCAGCGAGCGGCTGGCCTTCAGCAGTGTCGGCGTGGCGGTCAAAAAATCAGTCGCCTACAAACGCTACCGCAACGGCTGTGGCCGGGATGCCCGTGTGAAACAGCTTTGGGGCAGCGCGGCACCCTTCGTAAAGTAACCGCGACACCGATCGCTTAGGTACGAAAATCGTGATCCCGGATCTCTTTCAGGTCGGGGATCACATCCGCGGTGCCATGGCGCATGACCATCAGCGCCCCGGCGCGCATCGCCAGATCAATCGCCTGCGGCATGGTCATCCCCCGATCCAACCCGGCGACCAGATAGCCGGTAAAGGTATCCCCCGCCCCGGTCGTATCCACCGCCTCGACCCGATAGGCGGGGTAACTTTCCACCAGATGCGCCTTGTTAGAGACCCATTCGCAACCCCCGGCGCCCAGCGTCACCACGATGTCATCGACAGGCAGTTGCCGCAGCTCACCCCCGTCGCGGCCCGAAGCTGCGCCGCTTCGACCTCGTTCAATACCAACAGATCGATCTGGTCTAGGATCGCCGTCACCGCGGCTGCATCGAAAGGCGCGGCGGCATAGGCCAGCCGCAGGCCCAATGTTTTTGCGGTCCGGGCCGCGAACCGCTGGCCGTTGGTCTCATTCTGCATCAACAGCCAATCGCCAGAGGAGGCCTCACTCAGCGCCGCGCCGATCATCTCATCGGTGATTTCGTGGTTGGTGCCGGGGAAAATGACGATGTTGTTCTCGCCCTCAAGATCAACGGCGATATTGGCGTGGCCGGTGACCCCCTCCATCAAGGTGATATGCGCCGTCTCGACCCCGTATTCCAACAGCCGTTCCAGCGCCCAACCGCCATCGGCCCCAAGCGCGCCGACATGCATCACCCGCGTCCCGGCGCGGGCGGCGGCGACCGACATATTGGCCCCCTTACCGCCCAGCCCTTGCCGAAAATTGCGGGCCGAAATCGTCTCCCCCGGCCCCGGCAGATGGGGCAACAGATAGAAGTTATCCGCGTTGATAGAGCCGAGGTTCCAGATCATCAGCCCACCTTGCAGGCCGCGAGAATGGCCATGTTAAGAATGTCATTCGCCGTGGAGGTGGAGGAGCAGATCTGGATCGATTTGTCCAAGCCGGTGAGGATCGGCCCGATCACCGTGGCCCCCGCCATCTCTTGCATCAGCTTGACCGAGATGCTGGCCGAGTGCCGCGCTGGCACCACGAGGATATTGGCAGGCCCCGTCAGCCGCGAGAACGGGTAGTTCGCCTGACTGGCCGCGTTCAGAGCCACGTCGACGGTCATCTCGCCTTCGTATTCGAAATCGACGCCGCGCCGGTCGAGCACTTCGGGCGCGAGGTGCATCTTTTCGGCGCGTTCCGAGACGGGGTAGCCAAAGGTCGAGAAGCTGACGAAGGCAACCCGCGGCTCCAGCCCCAGATGCCGCGCCACACGCGCGCCGCTTTCGGCGATATTGGCCAGATCGTTCTCATCGGGCCATTCATGGACCAGCGTATCTGCGATAAAGACGATGCGACCCTTGTGCAGCAACGCCGTGATGCCTGCGGCTCCCGCTTCGGCATTTGCGTCAAAGACGTGGTTCAACCGTTCCAACACATGCGCCGATTTGCGCGTGGCCCCGGTGACCAGACCATCGCCATGTCCATGCGCCAGCATCAGCGCCGCGAAGACGTGACGATCGCGCGAAGCAAGGCGGTGGATGTCTTTGCGGTCAAACCCTTTGCGCTGCAGACGGCCATAAAGGAAATCTTTGTATGTTTCCAAATGCTGTGTATTGGCGGCGTTCACCACCTCCAACTCGCGCACCGCGTCGGCCATGCCCGCTTCTTCGAGCTTGGCACGCACGTCATCCTCGCGGCCCACGACCAGCGACTTGCCGAGACCCGCACGCTGGTACATCACTGCCGCGCGCAGCACCTTGGGATCATCACCCTCAGCAAAGATCATCCGCGCCTGATTGGCCCGAGCGCGGGCGTTGATGCCGCGCAGGATGCTCGCCGTCGGGTCCATCCGCGATTTCAGCCCCAGTTCATAGGCATCCATATCGATGATCGGCCGCCGGGCGGCCCCTGTGTCCATCCCCGCTTTGGCCACGGCAGGCGGAATGCGGTGGATCAAACGCGGATCAAAGGGCGTGGGGATGATATAGTCGCGACCAAAGCTCAGCGTGCGGCCATAGGCCAGCGCCACCTCATCGGGCACATCCTCACGCGCCAGTTGCGCCAAAGCATGGGCGCAGGCGATCTTCATCTCATCGTTGATGGCGCGTGCGTGAATATCCAGCGCACCGCGAAAGAGATAGGGAAAGCCCAGCACGTTGTTAACTTGGTTCGGATAATCCGACCGCCCGGTGGCGACGATGGCGTCCATACGGACCTCATGCGCCTCTTCGGGGGTGATCTCTGGATCCGGGTTCGCCATGGCGAAGATCACCGGGTTATCGGCCATGGAGGCGACCATTGTAGGCGTCACCGCGCCCTTGACCGAAACCCCAAGGAACACATCCGCCCCCTTCATCGCCTCTTCAAGCGTGCGCAGCTCGGTATTGGCGGCATGGGCCGATTTCCACTGGTTCATGCCCTCGGTACGACCCTGATAGATCACACCCTTGGTGTCGCACATGATGCAATTGTCATGCCGCGCGCCCATCGATTTGAGCAGTTCCAGACAGGCGATGCCCGCCGCCCCCGCACCATTCAGCACGATGCGCACGTCTTCGATCTTTTTGCCCGACAGATGCAGCGCGTTGATCAGGCCCGCGGCACAGATCACCGCCGTGCCGTGCTGGTCGTCATGGAAGACGGGGATGTCCATCTCCTCCTTCAGACGTTGTTCGATGATGAAACACTCAGGCGCTTTGATGTCTTCGAGGTTGATGCCGCCAAAGGTCGGGCCCATCAGCTTGCAGGCGTTGATGAAAGCCTCGGTATCCTCTGTATCAAGCTCGATATCGATCGAGTTCACATCGGCAAAGCGTTTGAACAGAACCGCCTTGCCCTCCATCACTGGCTTGGACGCCAGCGCGCCGAGGTTCCCCAAGCCCAGCACCGCCGTCCCGTTTGAGATCACCGCCACCAGATTGCCCTTGTTGGTGTAGTCATAGGCCGTCTCGGGGTTTTCCGCGATCGCCTCGCAGGGCACCGCCACGCCGGGGGAATAGGCGAGGCTGAGGTCCCGCTGGGTGGTCATCGGCACCGTGGCCGAGATCTCGAATTTGCCGGGCGTCGGCTCAAGGTGAAAGGCAAGCGCCTCTTCAGAGGTGATACGGTTCTTTCTGGTCACGATATGGCCCTTCCCTTGCTTTGGAATCTTCTTAGCCACGATCGGACGCCTGCACAACGCAAGCGCCGCGTCAGAGCAAAATTGCCCGATAAAGGCCGCCCATCACGCCTGCACCCCCTTTCCCTGCTTCGGGGGTTTTGTAGGGTCCGCGCTGCAATAGGGGGCCGCCGTGCAGACAGAAAAAGTAACGCCAATGATGGCGCAATATCTTGAGCTTAAAGCGGACCACGCGGATGCGCTGCTGTTCTACCGCATGGGCGATTTTTACGAGATGTTTTTCGACGATGCCGTGGCCGCTGCCGAAGCGCTGGACATCGCGCTGACCAAACGCGGCAAGCATCAGGGCAAGGACATCGCCATGTGTGGCGTGCCGGTCCATGCCGCCGAAGGCTATCTGCTGACGCTGATCCGCAAGGGCTTTCGCGTGGCGGTCTGCGAGCAGATGGAAAGCCCCGCCGAGGCCAAGAAACGCGGCTATAAGTCAGTCGTGAAACGCGATGTGGTGCGGCTGGTGACACCCGGCACCCTGACCGAAGAGAGCCTGCTGGAAGCCCGCCGTCACAACTACCTCGCGGCCTTTGCCGAGGTCCGTGACGCCTGCGCGATGGCATGGGTCGATATCTCTACCGGTGCGTTTCACGTCATGCCGCTGGCGCAGGTTCGTCTGGGGCCGGAACTGGCCCGCCTCTCGCCGTCTGAATTGATCGTCTCTGAGGCGAAAGAGAGTGAATTGCACGAAGTCGTCTCTGATTTCGGGATTGCGTTGACGGGCTTGGCCCGCTCGGCCTTTGACAGCACCAGCGCGGAAAAGCGGGTCTGCGACCTGTTTGATATCGCGACGCTTGAGGCATTCGGCAGCTTCACCCGCGCCGAAGTCTCGGCCATGGGCGCGGTAATAGAATACCTCACAATCACGCAACGCGGCAAGCTGCCCCTGCTCCGCCCTCCACAGAAAGAGGCCGAAGCGCGTACCGTACAGATCGACGCGGCAACCCGGCGCAATCTGGAACTGACGCATTCTCTGAATGGCGGACGCGGCGGGTCTTTGCTGTCGATCATGGACAATACCGTCACTGCCGGGGGCGCGCGCCTGCTGGAACGGCGGATCTCAAGCCCCTCGCGGGTCGTTGACGTGGTGTCCGCCCGCGCCGATGCGGTCAGCTTTGCCCATGAGAATGCCCGTCTTGCCGAAGACATGCGCCGTCGGCTGCGCAATGTTCCGGACCTCGACCGCGCATTGTCGCGACTTTCGCTTGACCGGGGCGGCCCGCGTGACCTTGCCGCGATCCGCAACGGGTTGATCGAAGCCGAGGCTTTGCACCAGAGCCTAACACAACAGGAACTGCCAGATCTGCTGCGCGAGGCCGCCGAAGGTTTGCAGGGTCATGGCGACCTCATCGACCTGCTGGATCAAGCCTTAGTCGCCGAACCGCCGCTGATGGTGCGGGATGGCGGCTTCATCGCGCCCGGTCACGATGGAGACCTCGACGCCGCGCGCGAGTTGCGCGACGAAGGGCGCGGCGTAATCGCGGGCATGCAGCAGCAATTTGTTTCTGACACGGGGATTTCCTCGCTCAAGATCAAGCACAACAATGTCTTGGGCTATTTCGTCGAATGTACCGCGACCCATGCGGAAAAAATGCTCTCTCCGCCGCTGTCAGAGACCTTTATCCACCGTCAGACAACGGCGAACCAAGTGCGGTTCACCACCGTCGAACTGTCTGAGTTGGAGACGAAAATCCTCAACGCCGGCAACCATGCGCAGGAGATCGAAAAACGGCTCTACGAAAGCCTTCGGAGTGCCATTTTGGAACATGCAGCAGAGATTGGCCAAACCTCTGCCGGGCTAGCCGAAGTCGACCTTGCGACAGGTCTGGCCGACCTTGCGCGGAGCGAGAATTGGACCCGCCCGCGCGTTGATATGTCTCGGGCGTTTGACATCAAGGGCGGGCGGCATCCGGTGGTTGAGCGCGCTTTGACCCAACAATCAGGCGAGCCTTTCATCGCCAATGACTGCGACCTTAGTGCCGAGGGCGAAGCCGCGAACATCTGGCTGCTGACCGGCCCGAACATGGCCGGTAAATCGACCTTCCTGCGGCAGAACGCCCTGATTGCGTTGATGGCACAGATGGGCAGTTTCGTGCCCGCAAGCTCGGCCCATATCGGCGTTATCAGCCAGCTTTTCAGCCGCGTCGGCGCGTCGGACGATCTGGCGCGCGGGCGCTCGACCTTCATGGTGGAGATGGTCGAAACCGCCGCGATCCTGAACCAAGCGGATGACCGCGCCTTGGTCATCCTTGATGAAATTGGCCGCGGCACGGCCACTTATGATGGCCTCTCTATCGCTTGGGCGACGCTGGAACATCTGCACGACGTGAACCGGACACGGGCGCTGTTTGCCACGCACTATCATGAAATGACGGCGCTGGCGGGCAAGCTGCCGGGTGTCGACAATGCCACGGTAGCGGTCAAGGAATGGGAGGGCGAGGTCGTCTTTCTCCATGAGGTGCGCAAAGGCGCGGCAGACCGGTCTTACGGGGTGCAGGTCGCGCAACTGGCGGGCCTGCCTGCGCCGGTGATCGCACGCGCCCGCGTGGTGCTGGAGGCGCTGGAAAAAGGCGAGCGCGAAGGCGGCGCGACGCAAAAGACCCTGATCGACGATCTGCCGCTGTTCGCCGTCAGCCCGACTCCACAGCCGAAGCCCGCGACGACATCGGCTGTCGAGGAAAGGCTGAAAGAGATCATCCCCGATGAACTCTCCCCCGTGAAGCGCTTGAGCTGATCTACAAACTGAAAGAGGCGGCCAAGTCCTGACCGCCTCTTTCAAAGATATCTGACTGGGCTTAGCTCGCCGGGGTCGAAGACACCCCAACCTGCGCGGGGCGCAGCAGACGGTCGTGCAGCATGAAGCCTTCGGCGGCGACCTGAATGATCTCGCCCGCGACGGTGCCGGGCACCGGGGCTTCGAACATCGCTTCGTGATGCTTGGGGTCGAACTTGTCGCCCACTTCGGGTGCGATCACTTCGATGCCGTGCTTTTTAAAGACGTTCAGCAACTCGCGCATCGTCAATTCCACACCTTCCAGCAGCGGGCCAAAAGCCTCTTTCTGCTCTTCGGTGGTGGTTTCCAGCGCACGCTTCATGTTGTCGTAGACCGGCAGCATGTCACGGGCGAGCTTGGAGCCGCCGTAGTTCTCGGCCTCGCGCCGATCCTTGTCGGAGCGTTTGCGCGCGTTCTCGGCATCGGCCAGCGCGCGCATGAAACGGTCGCGGTATTGGTCACGCTCGGCGCGCAACTCTTCCACCGCAAGGGCTTCTTCGTCGATCTCGGCCATGTCTTCGGCGTATTCTTCAGCTTCGGCGCTGTCGATCTCGTCCAAAAAGTCGTTTTCTTTCGGCTCTGCCATGTTCCACCTCTAGTTCCGGTCGGAAATCAGCTTTCCCACCAGTTGTGCCGTGTAGTTCACAATCGGCACGATACGTCCATAATTTAAGCGTGTCGGGCCAATGACACCCACGGCGCCGATCACCTTACGATCAGCGTTCATATAAGGGGAAACGACCAGAGAGGAACCCGAAAGTGAGAAAAGTTTGTTTTCGGAGCCGATAAAAATGCGCACACCGTCCCCATCTTCGGCCAGTTCGAGGAATTCGGCGATGTCTCGCTTGCGCTCAAGGTCATCAAAGAGGCTGCGGATACGATCGAGGTCTTCGGCTTCCCCTCCCCGCTCAGCAGATTCGACCGGCCCCGGACAATCAAGCGTTCGGAATGCTCCCCTTCTGCGTCCCACAGCACGGCACCGCTCTCGACCAGTTGCTGGGCCAAGACGTCAATCTCCTGACGGCGTTTGGCGATCTCTTGTTTGATGCTGCGTTGCAATTCGCTGAGGGTCTTTCCCTCAACGAAAGCATTCAGAAAATTCGCCGCCTCGCGCATCGAACTGGGCGTTTGCCCCGGCGGAGGCGTGAAAAGCCGGTTTTCCACATGGCCATCTGAAAAGACAAGCACAACCAAGGCCCTATCAGGCGACAGAGAGACGAATTCGATATGCTTTATCGGCGCTTCGTGCTTCGGCGTCAGCACAAGGGAGGCGCCATGCGTTACCCCCGACAAGGCAGAGCCAATCCGGTCCAAAAGCCCGCCCACATCGGACGAGTTATTGCCCAGCGTCGCGTCGATCTTTTCGCGGTCCAACTCTGTCGGGTCGCCGATCTCAATCATGCCATCGACGAACATCCGCAGCCCCAATTGGGTTGGAATCCGCCCGGCCGAGACATGCGGGCTGTCGAGCAGCCCCATGTATTCGAGATCCTGCATCACATTGCGGATCGTCGCTGCCGAAACCTTTTCGCTGAAGTCGCGCGTCAGCGTGCGCGACCCGACGGGATCGCCACTTTCCAGATAGCCTTCGACCACCCGGCGAAACACCTCGCGGGATCGGTCGTTCATGTCTTTCAGCAATTCAGGCGTGTTTTTCATCGGTGCTCGCTCTCTTCCCCAATAAAGGTACAAGCCGGGCAAACGTCAATCGGGGTTGCATCAAAGCCTTGTGGGGCGGTATCCCCGGGCAACATCAAAAAGGATATGTCATGCGTCCCTCTGGCCGGAAACTCGATGAAATGCGCGCCGTCTCGATCGAGACAGGTTTCACCAAACACGCCGAAGGGTCGGCCCTGATCAAGATGGGCGACACCCATGTGCTGTGCACCGCCACGATCGAAGACCGCGTGCCGCCGTTTATCAAAGGCTCCGGTCTGGGTTGGGTCACCGCCGAATACGGCATGCTGCCCCGCGCTACCAATACACGAATGCGCCGTGAGGCCGCGTCGGGCAAGCAAGGGGGCCGCACGGTCGAGATCCAGCGCCTGATCGGTCGTGCCCTGCGCGCCGGTGTCGACCGCTCCGCTCTGGGAGAGCGTCAGATCACCGTCGATTGTGACGTGCTTCAGGCCGATGGCGGCACCCGCTGCGCGTCGATCACCGGCGGTTGGATTGCCCTGCGGTTGGCCGTGAACAAACTGATGAAAGCGGGCGATGTCGTCTCTGATCCGCTGGTTGATCCGGTCGCCGCGGTAAGCTGTGGCATCTATGCAGGACAGCCGGTGCTTGACCTCGACTATCCCGAAGACTCTGAGGCCGGCGTTGACGGTAACTTCATCATGACCGGGTCCGGCAAGCTGATCGAAGTCCAGATGAGCGCCGAAGGCTCTACCTATACGCGCGACCAGATGAACCAGCTGATGGATCTGGCCGAAAAAGGCGTCGGCGAACTGGCCGCGATTCAGAAATCGGTCACCGCATGACACGCAAGTTCACCGAAAGCCGGATCCTGATCGCCACCCATAACGCGGGCAAACTGGACGAAATGCGGCAGCTTTTCGCGCCCCATGGGGTGGAGGTCGTCGGCGCGGCAGAGATGGACCTGCCCGAGCCAGAAGAGACCGAGACCACATTCGTCGGCAACGCCCGGATCAAGGCACATGCGGCGGCCAAGGCCACCGGCATGGCCGCCTTGGCCGACGATTCCGGCATTGAGGTCGAAGCGCTGGCCAACGCCCCCGGTGTCTATACCGCCGACTGGGCAGAGACCGAGAATGGCCGCGATTTCATCATGGCCATGACCAAAACGCGGGACCTGCTGGAGGAAAAAACGCCCCCTACCCGCGCCGCGCCCGGTTTTGCGCGACGCTGGTGCTGGCTTGGCCCGATGGCCACGACGAAGTCTTTGCGGGTAAGGTAAATGGCACGCTGGTTTGGCCCATGCGGGGTGAACAAGGGCATGGCTATGACCCGATGTTCCAACCCGATGGGCATGACATCACATTCGCCGAGATGGACGCGGAACAGAAAAACAGCATCAGCCACCGCGCCGATGCTTTTGCGAAATTGATTGCGGGCTGTTTTGGCTGAAGATTGGCAACAGGGCGGCTTCGGCCTTTATATCCACTGGCCATTTTGCGAGGCGAAATGTCCCTATTGCGACTTCAACAGCCATGTCAGCCGCCGGATTGACCAAGCCGCCTGGCGTGATGCCTATCTGGCAGAGCTTCAGAGAGCGGCGGATGAGACACCGGGCCGCGTCCTCAACGCAGTCTTTTTCGGGGGCGGCACACCCAGCCTGATGGACCCGGATGTCGTGGCCGATATCATTGCCGCGATCCGGCGGCACTGGCCCACCGCAAATGATCTGGAGATCACGCTCGAAGCCAACCCCGGTTCTGTCGAAGCGGGCCGTTTCACCGCTTACCGACAAGCCGGCGTTTCACGTGTCTCTATGGGAATTCAGGCGCTCAACGATCGGGATCTCAAGCGTTTGGGCCGCCTGCACTCTACTGAAGAGGCGTTGACGGCTTTCGACATCGCCCGCAATACGTTCGAACGGGTCAGTTTCGATCTTATCTATGGCCGTCAGGATCAGACCGCGGCCCAATGGGAAGCCGAGCTAAAGCAGGCTCTATCGCTTGCGATAGACCATATTTCGCTCTACCAACTGACCATCGAACAAGGCACCGCTTTCGGTGACCGCTACGCCCGTGGCAAGCTGCGCGGCCTGCCCGACGAAGACTTGGGCGCGGATATGTTCACTCTGACACAAGACATCTGCAACGATATGGGCATGCCCGCCTATGAGGTCTCAAATCACGCACGCGATGGCGCCCAATCGCGTCACAACCTGATCTACTGGCGCTATGGCGATTACATCGGTATCGGCCCCGGCGCGCACGGACGGCTGACGCTTGGCGGACAAAAACTAGCAACCGTCGCCTACAGCAATCCGCAACGGTGGCTTGATGGGGTCGCAAAAGGCGAAGCGGAGAAACCCCGCGCCGCCATCAGCCGAAGCGAACAGGCGACCGAGTTTCTCCTTATGGGTCTACGCCTGAAAGAAGGCGTCGAACTGGCTCGCTACGCCAATATCGCCGGGCATGAAATCGACGAAAAGGCGGTCGATCACCTGCAAGATATTGGCATGGCAAAGCGCGAAGGAGGCAGATTAACCGTGTCCGATCAAGGCGTTATAGTTCTAAACGCCGTGATCGAAACGCTTTTGCCCTAAGACCCGCCCAGCAGGCGGCAGATCTCGTCCAACTGGTCAAGCGTGGTATAGTGCAACGTCACCTTACCCGCTTCTTGGCCCGGTTTATGGTCCAAACTAACCTTCATACCAAGGTTAGCTGACAGGTCGCCTTCAAGCGCCTGAGTATCGGCGTCTTTCTCTGAGCGCTGCGAGAGGCGCTCTTTATTTACCATATTACCGCGCTCGCCAGCCTGATCTCTCTTGACCAACGCTTCGGTTGCGCGCACGGAAAGGCCACCCTTGATGACCTGCTGGGCCAATTTCATCGGGTCCTTTGCCGGGATCAGCGCCCGCGCGTGCCCCGCGCTCAATTCATTCTGACGCACCATTTCCTGCACCGGATCTGGCAGGTTCAACAGACGCAAAAGGTTCGCAATATGGCTCCGGCTCTTGCCAAGCGCCTCTGCCATCTTCTCCTGCGTGTGCCCGAATTTATCCATCAGCTGACGATAACCCGCCGCTTCCTCGACCGAGTTCAGGTCGGCCCGCTGGATGTTTTCGATGATCGCAACTTCGAGCACTTCAACATCGGTGAACTCGCGCACAATAACCGGAAGGCTATGTATCTTCGCGATTTGCGAAGCCCGCCAGCGCCGCTCACCAGCGACGATCTCGAAGTTGCCATTGTCCAGCGCACGCACGATTAGGGGCTGAATGACCCCCTTTTCCTTGATAGATGCGGCGAGATCGTCCAGATGCTCTTGCTCAAACCGTTTACGCGGCTGATCTGGGTTCGGCTTGATCCGCTCAATCGGAACGAACTGCTCCGCCGCCGCGGCCCCCTTGGCGGCCACGCTCTCTGTCTCAGCTACGTCCGCCATCAGTGCCGAAAGCCCCCGGCCAAGGCCCCGTTTACGCTCTTGTTTATCTGCCATACTGCCACCTTATTAACCATTGTTTCTCGTTAGCTCTGCCGCCAAATCGCGGTAGGCTTGGGCCCCTTTCGAAGTAGGATCGTAACTCAAAACGGGCATCGCAAAACTTGGCGCTTCGCTTACCAGAACATTCCGCGGGATGACGGTCTGGAACACGAGATCTCCAAGGTTTGAACGCGCATCACTTTCAACCTGCTGCGACAGGTTATTCCGCCTATCATACATCGTAAGAAGCACGCCCTCGATCCTCAGATCTTTATTCCCGCTCTGCCGCACTTCGCGGATCGTAAGCATAAGCTGGGAAAGACCCTCCAGCGCAAAAAACTCGCTCTGAAGCGGCACGAGAACAGAATGCGCCGCGATCATTGCGTTTACTGTCAGTAGGTTGAGAGATGGCGGGCAGTCGATCAGAATATAGTCGAACTCAAACTGATCCATTGCCGGTTGCCGCAGCGCATCGTGAAGTAGGAAGCTCCTTTTCTCATTCGAGAAAAGCTCAATATCCGCAGAACTGAGGTCCACCGTCGCGGGAACGATAAGTAATCCGTCCGTTTCAGTGCGCTGGATGACATCCTGCGGCAAGCTGTCGTCAAGCAAAAGATCATAGGTCGTGAACTCTCGATCCTCTACTTCGATCCCAAGCCCGGTAGAGGCGTTCCCCTGCGGGTCAAGATCGACAACGAGGATCGCTTGCCCGCCTCTGCAAGCGCTGCCGCGAGGTTGATCGTGGTTGTGGTCTTACCAACGCCGCCCTTTTGGTTCGCAATAGCAACAATTTTCGGTCCAGCCGGACGAGATAGGTCAGACACGAGTGATATCCTTAATCTTCAAAATAGCGGCAGTCGGATTTGTTTTGCTCTCTACGGCTTCGAGCGCGTAGGCCCAGACTTGCTTAGCATC
The DNA here is from genome assembly GCF_042661425.1 of Sulfitobacter profundi. Classification (NCBI taxonomy): domain Bacteria; kingdom Pseudomonadati; phylum Pseudomonadota; class Alphaproteobacteria; order Rhodobacterales; family Roseobacteraceae; genus Sulfitobacter; species Sulfitobacter profundi. Next base: position 1,513,154 of record NZ_JBHSWA010000001.1, read on the forward strand.
ACTGTCTTCACTTCGCCAATTCTGTCCCTTGGGAAAGAGCGCGGTACCGTCAGAATTCAGATGAAGTTCAGTGAAGTCCAGAAGTTGCGTCAAATCAGCAAGAGCCCGTGCCGACAATATATCGGCTCCAAGGCCATCCAACTGTTCGATTCTCTCGGTTTTGACTAAAGCGGTCAGGCCGAGTTCCCGTATTGCGGTACGGAGAAACGCGCATTTTCGTTGATCACTCTCGACCATGGTCACTTGAAAATTCTGCGCTTCTTGATTGAGAATCGCAACCACGATTCCCGGAAACCCTCCGCCGCTGCCAAGATCAACCCAATGGCCCTCGCCCTCAGCAAGTTCGAAAACCTGTACGGAATCGAGGATATGACGTTGCCAGAGATCATCCAAGCTGTTTTTGGAAACCAAATTGATCTTCGGATTCCATTTTCGTACTAGCTCAGCGAAAGCTGCCAGCTTGTCAAATGTTTCACGTGAAACATTCAGGGCGTTCTCTATCGTCATGCAGACCTCTTACCCGTTCCTCTTTTCACCCGCGCGAGTATTAAGGTTAGGGCAGCTGGCGTCATCCCGTCGATACGGGCCGCCTGTGCCATCGTCTCCGGCCGGGCCAACGCGATCTTCGACTTCAATTCATTGGAGAGCCCAGCAAGCTCGTCGAACATGAAATCAGGCGGGATCCGAAGGCCCTCGTCCTTTTTGAGAAGATCGATCTCTTTCTGCTGACGGAAGATATAAGTCGCGTAAAGCGCATCGCGCTCGATCTGGCGTCGTACCTCTTTTGGGGCTATCTCTAAGCTACTATCGAGCGACAGAAGATCCTCGAACTTAACGTCCGGAAACGCGAGGACCTGAAAACCATTCCGTTTAGAACCGTCTTGATTGACGGCAATACCACCTGCCAGGAGTTCCTTCGGGGTCCAATCTTTTGCCTGCAATTGCTCCTTAAAGGCCTCCAAAGAAGCCAGCTTACGCTGAAAGAGCTTACCGCGAGCTTCCGATACGCAGCCGAGCTCGATTGCCAGGGGCGTCAGGCGCTGGTCAGCGTTGTCTGCGCGTAGGGACAACCGGAACTCCGCCCGGGACGTAAACATGCGATATGGCTCACTCACACCTCGGGTCGTCAGGTCATCAATCATGACGCCGATATAGCTCTCAGCACGTCCAAATACCACAGCGTCCCTACCCTGCGACATCAAAGCAGCATTTAGTCCTGCGACGAGGCCCTGAGCAGCGGCTTCCTCGTAACCTGTGGTGCCATTGATCTGACCCGCCAAATAGAGGCCCGGCACGGTCCGCACGGCGAGGGTCGAAGACAGAGCACGCGGGTCTATGTAATCATACTCAATGGCATAGCCGGGCTGGAGGATTATTGCATTTTCGAGCCCGACCATACTCCGTACGTAGGCCTCTTGCACGTCTTCCGGCAGGGACGTTGAAATTCCGTTCGGGTATACAGTGTGGTCGTCTACGCCCTCAGGCTCCAAGAAAACCTGATGCGAGTCTTTATCCGCAAATCGAACCACCTTGTCTTCAATAGATGGGCAGTACCGCGGGCCCACACCATCGATATGCCCTCCGTACATGGCGGACCTATCTAGGTTCTCGCGAATGATCTGATGAGTTTTCTGGTTGGTGTGCGTTATCCCGCAGGCAACCTGCGGTGCAGATACTTCTGTGGAGAGGAATGAAAATACGACAGGCTCCTCGTCGCCTGGCTGTTTTTCCAAAATATCCCAGTTAATGGTCCGGCCATCCAAGCGCGGCGGCGTCCCTGTCTTCAACCGTCCCATAGGAAGGCCAAAGGAATCGATCCGTTCAGCGAGCCGAACGGAGGCTTTGTCGCCCATTCGTCCACCCTGGTGCGATACGTCGCCGATATGAATGACGCCTCGCAAAAAGGTTCCAGTGGTCAGCACCACAGAGGTCGCTCGGATAGTAGCGCGGTCGGCCAGTACCACCCCGGCCACCGTGTCGCCATCCATCGCGAAATCCACGACTTCGCCTTCGACAATATCGAGGTTTTCTTGGCCTTCGATCTCTTTGAGCATCTCGGTACGGTAGATCCTGCGATCTGCCTGGGCACGCGGCCCTTGAACCGCGGGGCCTTTGCGACGGTTCAGCAGACGAAACTGAATGCCAGCCTTATCCGCCACCCGCCCCATAACGCCGTCCATCGCATCAATCTCGCGGACGAGGTGACCTTTGCCCAGCCCCCAATCGCAGGATTGCAAGACATCACACCGATGCCGCTCCGGTCCATCGTCACAAGAGCGGTATGAGCTCCGAGGCGCGCCGAAGCGTGGGCCGCTTCCGCGCCCGCATGGCCGCCGCCGATCACGATCACATCAAAATGTTTCACGTGAAACACTCCATCATTTACCTACGCAAAAGCTGGTGAAGATTTCATCCAGCAGGTTTTCGACATCTATTCGGCCAACTAAGGCTTCGAGCGCGCGTATAGCGAATCGCAATTCCGCCGCGGCTAAATCATAAAAGTCGGGTCCTCGCTGCAGGATAACATCTACCTCAGCCAAACACGAGACGGCTTGCTCCAGAGCGACGCGATGTCGCTCATGTGTCGCAAGTCCGATGCTGGCGCTCTTCGTCGAAAGGGTCGTTTGAACCCGGGCAATAAGCTCGGAGATGCCCTGCCCGGTTTTTCCAGATATCCCGCTTTCCCCGATACCTGTGAGATCCGCCTTTGGTCGGACCACAATATCATCAGGCTCCGGAGCGATCATCAAAGTCTCATCCGGGGCGGCAAGGAAGACCCGCAAGTCGGCGGCTTTCGCACGTTCGATAGCCCGCTCGATTCCGATGGCCTCAATCTTATCATCGCTATCGCGCAGACCCGCCGTATCCAACAGCGTCACTGGAAGACCGCCGAGGTCCATCCTTACCTCGATAACGTCGCGGGTCGTGCCAGCGATTTCGGATGTAATCGCAGCGTCACGGCCTGCGAGAGCATTTAGCAGGGTCGATTTACCGGCGTTAGGTGCGCCGATGATGGCAACTTCAAAGCCATTGCGGACGCGCTCTGCAACATAGGTGCCCCGCGCTTCGGCCTGCAACTCTTTCCCGACTTTGGTTAGCAGCGCGTCGACCTCTGGGGTAACATCAACGGGCACCTCTTCGTCTGCGAAGTCGATCGTCGCTTCTAGCAGGGCGGCGGCTCGGATCAGGTCTTTCCGCCAGTCTTCGACCCGCGCACCAAGGTGCCCGGAGAGAACGCGGAGAGCTTGTTTTCTTTGAGCCTCGGTTTCTGCTTCGATGAGATCTGCCAGACCTTCGACCTGTGCGAGGTCCAGCTTTTCATTCTCTAGGGCGCGACGGGTGAATTCACCTGCCTCAGCCATTCGTGTTTCCGGGAATGTCGAGAGCAGTGAGAGCATAGCGCGCACGACAGCGATCGAACCGTGAACTTGCAGCTCGACAACATCTTCGCCGGTGAAGGAATTCGGCCCGGGAAAGCTGAGGAGTAAGGCTTGGTCGATGACCTCCCCCTCGGCGCCCCGAAGATTGCGCAGCACGCTTTCGCGCCCCTCAGGGCGTTGGCCGGTGATCTTCTCTGCGATCGCAAAGGCCTGCGGGCCGGAAATGCGAATCACCGCAACTCCGGCACGGCCCGGCGCTGACGCTTGGGCGAATATCGTGTCCATATTTCACTAACCTATTGTTATTAATCAATAACTCAGGTGTTCATGGAGTCGAAGAAGTCAGAATTCGACTTGGTCTGCTTGAGCTTGCCGAGCAGGAACTCGATGGCGTCAGTGGTGCCCATCGGGTTGAGAATGCGGCGCAGGACAAAGGTCTTTTGCAGGTCCACTTTATCGACCAGCAAATCCTCTTTCCGGGTGCCGGACTTGAGGATGTCAATCGCCGGGAAGACGCGCTTGTCGGCGATCTTGCGGTCCAGCACGATTTCAGAGTTGCCGGTGCCTTTGAACTCTTCAAAGATCACCTCATCCATGCGGCTGCCGGTGTCGATCAGCGCTGTGGCGATGATGGTGAGCGATCCGCCCTCTTCGATGTTCCGCGCAGCGCCGAAGAAACGTTTGGGGCGTTGCAGGGCGTTTGCATCTACACCACCGGTCAGAACCTTACCCGAAGACGGCACCACGGTGTTGAAGGCGCGGCCCAGACGGGTGATCGAATCGAGCAAGATCACCACGTCGCGCTTATGTTCGACAAGACGCTTGGCTTTCTCAATCACCATCTCGGATACGGCCACGTGGCGCGTTGCGGGCTCGTCGAAAGTGGAGGAAACGACCTCCCCCTTTACCGAACGCTGCATGTCGGTGACTTCTTCGGGCCGTTCGTCGATCAGCAAGACGATCAGATAGCACTCTGGGTGGTTTTTTCGATGCTATTGGCGATGTTCTGCAGCAGCACGGTCTTACCGGTGCGCGGCGGGGCGACGATCAGCGAACGCTGGCCCTTGCCGATGGGCGAAACCAGATCGATGATCCGTGCGGAGCGGTCCTTGATGGTGGGGTCATCGACCTCCATCGTCAGACGCTCGTCGGGGTAGAGTGGCGTCAGGTTCTCAAAAGCAACCTTGTGGCGGGCCTTCTCAGGCGCCTCGAAGTTGATCTTGGTCACTTCGGTCAGCGCGAAATAGCGTTCGGTGTCGTCAGGCGCTTTGATCAGCCCTTCAATGGTGTCCCCTGTGCGCAGCGACCATTTGCGGATCATGTCGGGCGAGACATAGATGTCATCGGGGCCCGGCAGGTAGTTCGCTTCGGGCGAGCGCAGGAAACCGAATCCGTCTTGCAACACTTCCAGCACGCCGTCGCCTGAGATCTCCCAGCCCTCATCCGCGCGTTCGCGGAGAATTTGGAACATCATCTCGCCTTTACGCATGGTCGAGGCGTTTTCGATCTCCAGCTCTTCGGCCATGGCGAGCAGGTTTTTCGGCGTCTGCGCCTTGAGATCAGCGAGGTTCAGCGTTTCGGTTGTCATGGAGCATCCTGTTCAGCCGCAGCAGAATGCGGGCTGGTCGATCATTTGAATGTGGCAAGCAGAAACCGCCCCGGACGGGACAGTGGCGCAGATATAGGCAACGGGGCTGCTTGAGTCAATTGCTTCAGAATTTCACAACGACCGAGAAGACGATCACGATCATCAAAAGCGTCGGCACCTCGTTCAAAAGGCGGAACTGACGGCCTGTCACCGTGCTGTCGCCGCTTTCGACGGATTTGACCTGTTTTTTTAGCCAAACGTGGAAAATCGTCATGGCGACGACGCTAGCACCCTTGGTCCAAGGCCAGATCATCGTCCAATCCACGATTCCGGGCGTCAGAACGAGGGCGAGGCCGAAACCCCATGTCGCCATCATCGCGGGGCGCATGATGAACTGAGCGAGCTTAAATTCCATCATCGAGAAGGTCTCATGCATCCGACCTGCCGAGCCTGCCTGTTCGACATGATGCACGAAGAGCCGCGGCAGATAGAACAGCGCGGCCATCCAACTGATGACGGACACGATATGGAGCGCTTTGATCCACGGATAAGCGAGGCTGAGAAGATCGAACATGGGGACGGCTCCGGTGTGCGTGCTTCTTTCTTAATAAATAAGAAAAGAGAAAAGATGTAGTTGATTGTAGGGAACCGGATTCCTGTGGATTAATGATTTATACCGCCGCTTATCAACAGGTGAATAAACTTCACGGCCACCTGTGGATAAACCCGCCCCGATCGCGAATATTGAACTTTCTCAGGAACTTGCCAGCGTATTTTCCGGGGGACAAAATGTATCAAAGCGGGGATAACCGGTGAAGTGCCGTGGTTATACGCACAAGCGGCTTATCCCTATCCATCGGGGTGGGAATCGGCGACAAAAACCGCGACTCGGGGCGAGATCTGCGGGCTTGTGCTGTCAACTTTTATCTCGCAGAACAAATCCTCAAGATTTGCGCCAGATCATCACAGGGTTATCCACATGCCGCAGAAAATCGTCCTCGCCTCCGGCTCGGAGATCCGCGCGAAACTCTTGGCGCAGGCCGCGATCCCGCATGAGGTTATCCCGGCGCGGATCGACGAAGAGATGATCACCGCTGCCCTGCGCGCAGAGGCGGCGAAACCGCGCGACATTGCCGATACATTGGCCGAGATGAAGGCCCGCAAGGTGAGCGAAAAACACCCCGGCGCGCTGGTATTGGGCTGCGATCAGGTCTTGGAGCATCGCGGAGAGATGTTGCACAAGCCGCGTGATCGGGATGAGGCCATCGCGCAGCTTTACCAGTTGCGCGGGGATCGGCATTCGCTGCTCTCTGCCGCCGTGCTCTACGAAGATGGTGAACCGCTGTGGCGGCATGTCGGCCAAGTGCGGCTGCGGATGCGTGACGCCAGTGACGCCTATATTAAGGACTACGTCGAACGGAACTGGGACAGCATCCGCTACGCGGTGGGCTGCTATAAGCTGGAAGAAGAAGGTGTGCGGCTGTTCAGCCAGATTGAGGGGGATTACTTTCACGTCCTCGGTATGCCATTTCTTGAACTGCTGAATTACCTGACGCTGCGCGGAGACCTCACGACATGAGCCTGTCCAAAATCCCCCTTGCCGGTGTGATCGGATCGCCCATCGCACATTCCAAATCCCCGCAACTGCACCGCCATTGGCTAGAGACCTACGGCATCGCGGGTCATTATGTACCGCTTGATGTGGCGCCCGATGATCTGGAGCAGGTTTTGCGGACACTGCCCAAGATGGGTTTCGTCGGGGTAAACCTGACGATCCCCCATAAGGAGGCGGTGATGAAGATCGCGGATCTCATCACCGACCGCGCCACATTGATTGGTGCTGCCAATACGCTGATTTTTCGTCCCGATGGCAAAATTCATGCGGATAATACGGATGGCTATGGGTTCATCGAAAACCTCAAAGCCGGTGCGCCCGATTGGGATCCAAAATCCGGACCAGCGGCGATCTTGGGTGCAGGCGGCGCGGCGCGCGCTGTGGTCTCGTCGCTTTTGGACGCTGGGGTGCCTGAGATCTGCCTGTCGAACCGCACCAGCGTGCGGGCAGAGCAGTTGCAGCGCGATTTTGGCAGCATGGTCAAAGTCGTCGATTGGATGCAGGCAGGCAATATGATTGATCATGCCGCCTTGGTGGTGAACACCACATCGCTTGGTATGATTGGCAAGGGTGCTTTGCGTGTGCCGCTTGATGGGCTGCGCCCCGGCACCGTGGTGACGGACCTCGTTTATGCGCCGCTGCGGACACATCTGCTGGAAACGGCCGAGGAAATGGGCTGTGTCACGGTCGACGGCCTTGGCATGTTATTGCATCAGGCGGTGCCCGCGTTTGAGCGTTGGTTCGGCCAGCGGCCAGAGGTTGACCGCGCCACGCGCACGGCGGTGCTGCGCTGATGTTTCACCTCGGGCTGACCGGGTCGATTGGCATGGGCAAATCGACCACGGCAAAGATGTTTGCCGAGGAGGGCTGCGCCGTTTGGGATGCCGATGCAGCGGTGCACCGGCTTTATGCAAAGGGGGCGCGGCGGTCGCGCCCATGCAGGCGGCGTTTCCGACGGCGATAGAGGCTGGCGCGGTTTCTCGCGCCGCATTGAAAGAGATCATCGCCGCTGATCCCACCGCCCTGCCCCGGATCGAGTCAATCGTACATCCATTGGTGGCCCAAGACCGGGCGACATTTCTGGCCGAAGCCTATAGCGACATTGCCGTGCTCGACATTCCGTTGCTGTTTGAAACCGGCGGCGACGCTGCGATGGACGCGGTGGTCTGCGTCACTATCCCCGACGCCGTCCAACGCGACCGCGTGCTTGCCCGTGGCACCATGACCGAAGCGCAATTCGATGCCATCCGCGCCAAGCAGATGCCCGCCAAAGAGAAGTGCGCCCGTTCAGACTATGTGATAGTGACCGACACGCCCGACCATGCCCGCGCGCAGGTGCGGGATGTGATCCGCGACATTAGGGAAAAGCTACGTCATGCGTGAAATCGTGCTCGATACCGAAACCACCGGCTTTGACCCCGAAAGCGGCGACCGTATCGTCGAAATCGGTGCGGTCGAGCTGATGAACCATATGGCCACGGGCGAGACCTACCACCAATATATCAACCCCGAACGCTCCATGCCCGAAGAGGCGTTTCAGGTGCACGGATTGGGTGATGATTTCCTGCGCGACAAGCCCAAGTTTGCGCAGATCGGCAAGTCATTCCTCGACTTTATTGGCACGTCCAAGCTGATCATTCACAACGCCGCCTTCGACATCAAATTCCTGAATGCCGAACTGCGCTGGATGGGTCTGCCGCAAATCCCATGGGAGCAGGCACTTGATACGCTGGAGATCGCCCGCAAACGCTTCCCCGGCTCGCCCGCGTCGCTTGATGCGCTGTGCCGTCGCTTCGGGATCGACAATACCTCTCGGACACTGCACGGCGCCCTGCTCGACAGTGAGATTCTGGCCGAAGTCTATCTGGAATTGATCGGGGGCGGCAGCCCGACTTTGCGCTGTCATCGGCGCCCGAACGGAAATCCGGTGAGCCTGACACGCGCTGGACCCCGAAACCGCGGCCCAATCCCCTGCCCTCGCGTCTGACAGAGGCCGAAGCCGCCGCCCATGCCGAATTTGTCGGCAAGCTGGGCGACGACGCGCTGTGGAAACAGCTTGGCTGACGCTTAGGCGTCGGCTTTTGGCGGGGTCTCGGCCTGACGGCGGGCAACTTCGTTGCGGTAGAGCGACAGGAAGTCGATGTTCTCGAGGTTCAGCGGCGGGAAGCCACCATCGCGGGTCACGTCGCTGACGATGCGGCGCAGGAAGGGGAAGATCATCCGCGGGCATTCGATCAGCAGATAGGGGTGCATCTGCTCTTCAGGCACGCTTTCGACTTGGAAAATACCGACATAGTCGATTTCCAGCACGAAAAGCGTCGCGTCGCCGTCTTTCGCTTTCGAGGTGATGTTCAGCTTGATCGCGGTCTCATACTGGTTTTCCCCACCACGCTTTTTCGCGTCGAGGTTGACCTGAACCTGCACATCGGGCTGCACATCTGCAGGGGCGCCCTTTTGCGCCATGATGTTCTCAAACGACATGTCGCGGATGAACTGGCCCAGCACGCGCATCTGCGGCTGTTTCGGTTGCGCTGTTTCGTTTTCTGCCATTTTCTGTGTCCTGTTGTGGTGAATTTCTTAAATCTATCCGGACTTAGCAGGTCGGCACGGGCCGCTCAATCCTTAGTCCAGCCCGAGGGGCCCTTGGTCTGGCGCGGCTGTTCGGAGATCTCATGGAAATCGCCATCGATCACGTCACCGCGACCGCGCGGGTTGCGTCTGCCCTGCGGGCCGGGGCGCGGGCCCATGCCGCCCGGGGTGCCAAAGCTCTGGACCTTCACCCGGTCGCGGATCGCGCTGTAGGCCGCTTGCCGGAAGCGCGGGATCAGGAAAGCAAAGCCGACAGCATCGGTGAAAAAACCCGGCGTCAGCAGCAGCGCGCCGGAAAACAGGATCATCGCGCCATGCACCAAAGGCTCTGTCGGGTCGCGCAGGTCATTGAAGGAACTGCGCAATTGACCAAGCGCCAGCGCCCCTTGAGAGCGCACCAACCATGTGCCCAGAACGGCGGTCAGCACCACCACGGTCAGCGTCCAGCCAAGGCCGATGGCGCCACCGACTTGGATGAAAAGCGTGATCTCGATCAGAGGCACGGCGATAAATGCGATCAATAGCCACATGTGGCGGGGTCCTTTCGCTGGGGGCAGAGTGGACTTGCCCCGGTCGAACACCTACATAAGAGCTTAACTCGCATGTTTCCATGCCACCCCTGAATGAGGTTTCGATGAATTCTCCCCTGATACAGCTTCTGGTGCTTGCCGGTATCGCCGTATTCCTGATCCTGCGGCTGAAAAACGTGCTTGGCACCCGCGAGGGTTTTGAAAAGCCCCCGGTAACCGATCAAACGCCAAGCGCCCGCAGCGGCCCCGCGTTTGAGGTGATCGAAGGCGGTCCCGATCTCGATATCACCGACCACGTTCCCGAAGACAGCCCCTCGGGCAAGGCACTGGCCGAGATGAAACGGGTTGAGCCCTCGTTCGGCGTCAGCGATTTTCTGCAAGGCGCGCGCGGTGCCTATGAGATGATCGTCATGGGCTACGAGCGTGGCGATCTGGCAGAAATCCAGCCGTTTCTGGCCGATGATGTCTATGAAAGCTTTGTTGACGGTGTCGCGGCGCGCGAGGATCAAGGTCTGACGATCGACGCCAACTTTATCGGCGTGCGTGAGATGGAATTGGTCGACGCCACGATGGACGAGACCACCAAAGAAGCCGAACTCACCATTCGCTTCGTGGGAGAGCTGACCTCTGAAGTACGCAACCGCGAAGGCGAGGTTGTCGAGGGCAGCAGCAACGAAATCAAACGCCAAAAAGATACATGGGTCTTCGCCCGTGTCATGGGCTCGGATGATCCGAATTGGCTGTTGGTTTCCACAGACGGGTAGCGCGTGCGCTTGGCGCACTTGCGCTGTTGGGCGGTGTGTCGATGAACACGCCGTCCGCAGCAGAGGTGCATTATACGGTGATGGATTTCGACCAGCTTGACGGCTGGGCCGAAGATGACCACGCCGCCGCCTTTGAGGTGTTCACCAGCACTTGCGGCGACATGAAAGATGTCGATTGGCGCGCGCTGTGCAAGCTGGCCAAAGATGGCCCCGACCCCCGGCAGTTTTTCGAATTGTTTTTCCGGCCCGTGTTGATGGAAGACGGAAAAGATGGGCTGTTCACAGGGTATTTCGAGCCTGAGTTGGACGGTGATCTCTACCCCTCTGCGCGGTTTCAGTACCCCATCTACGCCATGCCCCCCGAGGCCGAAGAGAACCGCCCCTGGCTTACCAGACGTGAGATCCTAGATGGCGACGTGATGCGGGACCGCGGATTGGAAATCGCTTGGGTCGATGACCCGGTTGAGCTTTTCTTTTGCAAATTCAAGGCTCTGGACGTATCCGCCTGCCCGATGGCAGCTACCTGCGCGTGGGCTACCGCGGGGCGAATGGCCATGATTACCGCTCTGTCGGGGTCGAACTGGTGCGGCGCGGGGTCTATGAGGCGCATCAGGTCAGCGCCGATGTCATCAAGAATTGGGTACGCCGGAACCCCGAAGATGGCCGCGAATTGCTCTACCACAATCCATCCTATGTTTTCTTTCGAGAGGTCAGCCGGGTGCCTGCCGACAAGGGGCCGCTTGGGGCGATGAACCGTTCCATCACCACGCTGCGCAGCATCGCGGTGGACCCGTCGCATGTGCCGCTTGGCGCGCCGGTTTGGATCGAAAAAGACGGCAAGAAACCCATGCGGCGCTTGATGGTCGCGCAGGATACAGGCTCGGCCATCAAGGGCACGCAGCGTGCGGATGTGTTCTTTGGCACCGGCGACAAAGCGGGCCGCGAGGCAGGCCGCCTGCGCGACGCGGGGCGGATGATGGTTTTGATGCCGATCCAACGCGCCTATGCTTTCCTGCCGGAGAGCGCGATATGAAACGCCGCCGCCTGAACGAAGACGATCTTGCGCTTTGGCGCAGGGTCACGGAGCGGACAGAGAAGCTGGAGCTGAACAAGCTTTTCACGCAAGAGATCGACGCGCCCGCCCCTGCCCCGCCGCAGGTCCGTCGGGCCAAAATCGCGCTCCAAGGCAACAAGCCTCAGCCGACCATGAAGAAACGCAGCAATGACTTGCGCCCGACATTGTCAGAACAGATGAAAGCCGCCCCGGTTCAGATGGATCACAAAGCCTTCGGCAAGCTGAAACGCGGCAAACTGCGCCCCGAAGGCCGGATTGATCTTCATGGCATGACGCTTGACCGCGCGCATCCGGCGCTGAACGGCTTCATCATGGATGCCCATGCGCGGGGCAAGCGGTTGGTGCTGGTCATCACCGGCAAGGGCAAGCGCCGCGACGATGGTGGCCCGATCCCTGTGCGCGATGGTGTTTTGCGCCATCAGGTGCCGCAATGGCTGTCGATGCCGCCGCTCAACGGCCTTGTGCTTCAGATTGCGCAGGCCCATGTCAGCCACGGCGGCGGCGGGGCCTATTACGTCTATCTCCGGCGCAACCGTTAGCCGCGCAGCAGCGGCCTGTAGCGTCTTATCGCCCATGCGGCCAACCCAGCCGCCAGCAGATAGTAAACCGCGATCGGCAACATTTGCTGCGGGAAATCGACGCCCAAGTCGATGAAAAGACCCGTCACCCCCGGCCCGATGGCCGAGCCAAAGACCATCAGCGCCGCGGCGACTGCTTTAATCGACCCCACATGGCGGGTGCCGAAATACTCGGCCCAAAAGGCCGCCGGGGCGGTGGATTGCATGCCCTGCCCCATGCCGAAAATCACCAAACCGATCCCCGCCATCCACAGCGTGTCGGCATAGGCCAGCACCGCGAATGACAGGGCAAAGGGCAGCATCATCACCGGCACCACGCGGCTGACGCCAAAGCGGTCAATCGCCCAACCCGAAAGGAAGGTCGAGGCTACCGCCGAGAGCGTGTAGACCGGCATGAGCGCCACGAATTCGACCAAGGCCCAGCCTTTCACTTCGGTCAGGTGAACCTGCTGGAAAAACAGCGCGGTGCCCCATGCGGCGGGGCCGATGGCGAGGGGGATGATCATCCAAAACAGGCCCGAACGGAACATCTCTGCCCGCGTCCAATGCCGCCCCTCCATGCCCGCGCGCTGCGCCTGATCCGCCATGCTCTGCGGGGTGCGCTCTTGACGCAGCAGCATCAGGATCACCGGGATGGTCAGCAGCACCAGCCCGGCGGCCAGCACCCAAAGGCTGCGCCAATGAAAGCTGGCGAAAAGCGCCACAAAGATTACCGGAAGAAACGCCTGACCGGCCGCAAATCCCATAGAGGATAGCGAAAGCGCTTTGCCGCGCGATGCCTCAAACCAGCGGACCATGGCGACCTGCCCAAGCTGAGACATCATGCCCTGCCCGGTCAGCCGCAAGGCATAGATAACGAAGATCAGCGCGATCCAATTCGGCACCGCCGCCATCGCCAAACAGGCCCCAGCAAGCGCCACCATCACGCCGAAAGCCAGCACCCGCACGCGAAAACGATCCGTCAGCACCCCGGCCCAGACCATGGTGACTGCCGAAAGCGTCGTGCCGATGGTATAGATGCCGCCCCATTGCCCATCACTCAGGCCAAAATCGCCCTTCACCGCCCCGGCAAAGAGCGAGATGAAATAGGTTTGCCCATAGGACGAGGTGAATGTCAGCAGGAAACCGGCCAGCAGAAACAGCCAGTTGCGCCGCAAAAATGAGAGGTATTCCATGCCCCTTTCATCGCCGGGGCATGGAGGAAAGGAAAGCCCTAAAGAACGTAGCGGCTTAGATCGGTGGAGCGGGTCAGTTCGCCCAAGTTCTTTTCGACAAAGTCGGCATCAACCGTGATCTCTTGCCCCGACCGGTCGGGCGCATCAAAGGAGACCTCCTCGAACACCCGTTCCATCACCGTATAAAGCCGCCGCGCGCCGATGTTCTCGACCGAGGTGTTCACATCCGCCGCGATCTTGGCCAGTGCTGCGATGCCCTCTTCGGTGAAGGTGACGGTCAGATCTTCGGTTCCCATCAGGGCGGTGTATTGCCGCGTCAGCGCATTGTCGGTCTCGGTCAGGATGCGAACGAAATCACCCTCGGTCAGCGCCCGCAGTTCGACGCGGATCGGCAGACGGCCCTGAAGCTCGGGCAACAGGTCCGACGGTTTGGCGATGTGGAAGGCACCAGAAGCGATAAAGAGGATATGATCGGTCTTCACCGTGCCGTATTTCGTCGACACCACGGTGCCTTCGATCAGCGGCAGCAGATCGCGCTGCACCCCTTCACGTGAAACATCACCGCCCCGCGCATCGGAACGGGCGCAGACCTTGTCGATCTCATCCAAAAAGACAATGCCGTTCTGCTCGACCGCTTCGATGGCGGCGCGGTTCACGGCTTCATCGTCCAGCAATTTGTCGGCTTCTTCGCCGACCAGCACCTCATAGCTATCGGCCACGGCCATGCGTTTTTTGGTGGTGCGGCCCCCATGGCTTTGCCAAACATATCGCCAAGGTTCATCATCCCCATGCCCTGTTGGCCGGGAATGTCCATCATTGGGAAGGGGCTGGAGGTATCGGAGACCTCAAGCTCGATCATCGTGTCGTCCAACTCACCACTGCGGAGCTTCTTGCGGAACATCTCGCGGGTGCCGTCGCGGGCGTCGGTGCCAGCGATGGCGTCGATCACGCGCTCTTCGGCGGCCTGCTCGGCCTTGGTTTTCACGTCTTCACGCATGAAATCGCGGGTCATGGCGATGGCGCTGTCCACAAGATCTCGGATGATCTGCTCCACGTCGCGGCCGACATAGCCCACTTCGGTGAATTTCGTCGCTTCGATCTTGATGAACGGCGCGCGGGCCAGCTTTGCCAGACGGCGGCTGATCTCGGTCTTGCCGACGCCGGTGGGGCCGATCATCAGGATGTTCTTGGGATAGACTTCGTCGCGCAGGTCATCGCTTAGCTGCTTGCGGCGCCACCGGTTGCGAAGGGCCACGGCAACGGCGCGTTTGGCGTCATTCTGGCCGATGATATAACGGTCCAGTTCGGATACGATCTCGCGGGGGTCAGGTCGGTCATGCGGTGATTTTCTCCACGGTGAGTTTGCCGTTGGTGTAGACGCAGATGTCGGCGGCGATCGCCATGGCATCACGGGCAATGGTTTCGGCGTCGCGGTCGCTGTCCATCATGCCGCGCGCAGCGGCGAGGGCATAGTTCCCGCCCGACCCGATGGCCGCGACCTCATGTTCGGGCTCCAGCACATCGCCTGCGCCGGTGATGACCAGCAGGTCTTTCCCGTCGGTCACGATCAGCATCGCTTCGAGTTTTTGCAGGTATTTGTCGGTGCGCCAGTCCTTGGCCAATTCGACACTCGCGCGGGCCAATTGCCCCGGTGTCGCTTCGAGCTTGGCCTCCAACCGTTCCAGCAGGGTAAAGGCATCTGCCGTGGACCCCGCAAACCCCGCCACAACGTCATAGCCGCCGGGGCTGAGCTTGCGCACTTTGCGCGCGGTGCCTTTGATCACGGTCTGGCCAAGGCTGACCTGTCCGTCACCGGCAATCACCACTTCGCCGCCTTTTTTGACGCCAATGATCGTGGTCCCGTGCCAACCGGGGAAATCGTCGTTCTGTGCCATGGGGCCTCCTGTCGCTTGGCGCTCTATATGGCCCCCGTGGCAGGGCAGGACAAGGGCAGCGCCGCTTGTGAGCGGTCGGGCGACGGGCTAGCCTTTAGCGATGCAGGATCAAGTCCAAGTTGATATCTACCTTGAACCCCCGCTACGGCAGAGCGCCGAAGCCGGGACGCATAACTTCATCGGAAAACTCGCGCGTGTCCTCGAAAATGCTCAATTTAGGGTCACATATCGAGATATCGGCGCGCCCGCCCGCGCGGCTGATGCGCTTTCATTAAGCCATATGGCCCCTGCCCCAACGTCCCGCGGTTTGGTCTTTCGGCGCTGCTACTACTACCCCTTTTGGCAGATCGAAGCGCGCCCTGAACGGTGGCTTTGGGATGTCGTCGTGGCCGAGTTTGATCCAAGCGGTGTCGATCCAAAGCAGGCGCAACGCTTCTACAGTTTCTGGCAAAAGCGCCTGTTCGGAGATGCGCCGCGACAGTCCAACCGTGATGGGCCGATCTACGTGCCGCTACAGGGCCGCTTGTTGCAGCGGCGGTCTTTTCAATCTTGCAGCCCACTTGAAATGCTGACCCTCACGCTTGCCCATAACACCGGCCCCGTCGTCGCGGCCCTGCACCCGAAAGAGGTCTATAGCCCCGAGGAGCTAACCGCGCTCGAAGCCCTCGCTGCGCGCCATCCAAGATTGACCCTAACGATGGGTGAGATGGTGCGGCATTTGCAAAGCTGTGCATTCGTCGTGACGCAGAATTCAGCAGCCGCGTTCTCTGGCTACTTCTTTCGCAAACCGGCGTTGTTCTTTGGCCAGATCGATTTCCACCATATCGGCGTGCGGGCGGATCTTGCGGATCTCAGCCACAGCTTTGCCGCCGTGGGGCAGACAGCCCCGGATTTCGCCGCCTATATCTGGTGGTTCTGGCAAGAGCATTGCATCAACGCAGGCCGCGCCGAGGCCGAAGAAAAGATCGTTGCCCGGTTCAAACGCTTTGGCTGGCCCCTTTGACTGGCTCCCGTGACCGCAAATGAAAAGGGCGCCCCGAAGGACGCCCGTTTTCGTAAGTCAAATCTGGTAAGGTATTGACCTTAGATGGATTCTTCGATCCAGCTTTGCAGGGCCGCCTTGGGGCGTGCGCCAGCAAGGTTGGACACGACCTGCCCGTCTTTAAAGATGAACAGCGCCGGAATACCACGCACGCCGACCTGAGCGGGCGAGTTCGGGTTTTCGTCGACGTTGACTTTGACGATCTTCACGCGACCGTTCATCTCATCCGACAGCTCTTCCAGCGAAGGGCCGATCTGTTTGCACGGGCCGCACCATTCGGCCCAGAAATCGACCAGAACCGGAATGTCCGAATTTTTGACTTCGGCGTCGAAAGTGTCGTCGGTGACTGCGACGGTTGCCATGATGCTCTCCTGACAGGAATGGGTTGAGGCCTGAACCTATGAACGCGGGGCGGTGGCGTCAAGATATGGCAGGGCACGCAGCGCATTTGTCACGATATCGTTGGGTAACACCATAAGAGCGGGGCGGGCGGTCCACAGAATGGCGGTCTCGATCCGCCGATCGGGGTAGATCTGGCGCAGCATATGGGCATAGGCGCCCATCTGGCGCAACAGCCCGTCGGGGCAGGCGTCGGCGGTCCCGGGGACCACGCGGTTGGTCTTGAAATCGACGGCAAGGATATGGTCCTCGGCGATCACCAAGCGGTCGACCGTGCCGTGTAGACGCTGATGGCCCAAGCTGCCGGTCACGGGGACTTCGGCAAGGGTCGTCTCGGTGAATAGCGGGGCGAGGGCAGGGGTGCGCAGAACCGCGTCGGCCTCACTTTCGGCGCGGGCAATCATTTCAGGTGGATGCCTTCGGGCCAAGCGGTCCAGAAATACCTGCCGTGCGTCCGGCCCCATGAGGGGCAGATTCTCCAGCAATTCATGGACCAAAGTGCCGTAGCTCAGCGCGGTATCCATATCAAAGCCGGCCTCACCCGCCAGCGCCTTGGCACCGCCAAGATCGGAGGGCGAGAGGGTCTTGTCCCCCCCCGGGGGGACGGGGCGGAACGGGTGAAAATAGGGTCTAACACGGGCGTTGTGACAATTTTCTCTGGCGTCTCTACGACGTCGAGCGCATCCCAATCGCCCTGTTGATAGCGCAGCGTGCCATCATCGCCCAAGGGCTCGGCCCGCAACCGGGCCAAAGCGGCAGCGGTGATCTGATACCAAGAGGATTCATCTTTCGACAATTCCCCTGCCGCCGCCACGATCAGCCATTTTTCGGCCCGCGTCATGGCCACATAGAAAAGCCGAAGCCGCTCTTGCAATGCGGCCTCTTTCATCTCGTCCAACCGCGCGCGCATGGGCTGGGGCATGTCATCTGCCGGGGCTTTCCAGACGGGCGTGCCGTCGACGGTGATGATCTCATCCTTGATCGTCACATCGCGCCGCCCGGTGTCGGGCAGGATCACGATCGGCGCTTCCAGACCCTTTGCCCCATGCACCGTCATCACGCGGATCTGGTTCGAAGCACTGTCGATCTGGCGTTTAATCTCCAGATCATCGGTCTGCATCCATTGCAGAAATCCGGTCAGGCTGGGCACCGTGCCGCGCTCGTAAGAGAGCGCTTGGCTCAGCATCGCATTGATCCCATCCTCGGCCTCTGGCCCCAACCGCGCCAGCAGTTTGCGGCGGCCATCGTGGCGGGTGAGGATGCGTTCGATCAGGTCGTAGGGGCGCAGGTAATCGACCTGCCCGCGCAGGTCGCGCAGCACAGCGAGGGTGGCGGCGTGGGTCTCGGTCTGGCCGCGCAGGGCTTGCCAGAGGTGATCCTCTTTGCGGTAATGGGCGAGGGTGAAAAGGTCTTGTTCAGACCAGCCGAAAAGTGGTGATTTCAACGCGGTGGCGAGCGAGAGATCATCGTCAGGTGTCGCCAAGAACGACAGGATCGCCGCCAGATCGCGCACCGCCAGTTCGGCCCCGACCTTGAGCCGGTCCGCCCCGGCGATGGGCAGTTCCGCCGCTTTGCAAGCGCGGATGATCTCCGAAAACAGGGCCGAGCGGCGCTGCACGAGGATTAGGAAATCCCCCGGTTGGATGCGCCGCCGTGCCAAGTCGCCCTTGCTGTCGTCGGGCAGGTAATGCGCCTCGGTGGTTAGCTCTTTGATCCGCCGCGCGATGCGTTCGGCCAGTTGCACGGTGTGATGCCGCGCGCTACGGCGGTCAACGGGGTCGGTCCAGTCGCCTTCTTCATCGGGGCCTGCTTTCTCAATAAAGGGCCAAAGATCGACACGGCCGGGCAGGCGGTCCTTAAAGGCCATATGCCCGTCATTTGTGAACCCGGTTTGGATGTCCGGATCGAAAACCCCATCGACTGCCTGCAAAATCGCCGAAGAGGAGCGGAAGGAATAGGCGAGGCTGCGGCGCTGAAAGAACTGCCCCGCTTCGCCGATTTTCTGCTCGAATGTCGTGCCTTTGCGGTCCAGTTCTTCGGGGTCGGCCCCTTGGAAAGAGTAGATCGACTGCTTCTTGTCACCCACGACGAAAAGCGTCCGATCCACCTCGTTACGTGCGCCAGCGCCTGAGTAAAATTCATCTGTCAGCCGTTCGATCACATCCCATTGGCGCGGCGAGGTGTCCTGCGCTTCGTCAACAAGGATATGGTCAATGCCACCGTCGATGCGAAACAGCACCCAAGCCGCCACCGCCTTGTCGGTCAACAAAGCGCGGGCTTTGAGGATCAGATCGTCAAAGTCGAGCCAGCCGCGTTTTTGTTTCTCATCGGCATAACGCTCAAGGAAACGGGCCGCGAACCGGTGCAGCACATAGGACTTGCGCGCCGCCTTTAAGGCCAGCCGCGCTTCGCGGGCGTCTTCGACGCGCTGCATCAACTGCTCAAGCTGCGGCATCTGTTCGGCGATGACCTTTTGTGTCGGCTTGGTCGGAAAACTGCCGATCTTCGCGGTAAATGGCGCCTTGGCGCCGCTGCCGGTCAAAAGGGTATTTTCAAGCTGGGGCAGGGCAGAAAGATCGTAGCGGTCAATCTCTTGCAGCGCCGCGCCAGCCTTGCCGTCATTGCCGCCCTTGGCCAGCAGATGCGGGATGATCTCGGCCATCATCGCCGCTTCGCTGCCAAGAAAGACCGATGCCGCGATTTTCTCTTCGGTCAGGTCTTCGGGCTGGGCGAAAAGCGTTAAGATCTCGGCCCATGACCGGGGGTCGGTGAAAGCATCGCGCTGGCCCACGATGCTACGGGTAAGGCTGGCGAAATCTTCGCCGGTGTAATGCCGCGCAATGTCGGCCACCAGCGGGGCGTCTTCGCTCTCGGCCATCTCATCGACGATCTCGGCCCGCAGCAGATCGGCGGCGCGGTCTTCGATCTCGGTGAATTGCGGGCTGACCTGCGCCTCCAACGGGAAGCGGCGCAGAAGGGCCGCGCAGAAAGAGTGGATGGTTTGGATCTTCAGCCCGCCCGGTGTCTCAATCGCGCGGGCGAAAAGGGTGCGGGCGTTGCGCAGTTGCTCGGGCGTCAACTCTCCCTGCACGCCGAGATCGGCCAAAGCGCTGCGCAGCGTCTCATCTTTCAGCATCGCCCATTCGCCCAAACGTTTGAACAGACGGTTTTGCATCTCTGACGCGGCGGCCTTGGTATAGGTCAGGCAAAGGATGTGCTGCGGCTCCACATCGTCCAGCAACAACCGCGCCACGCGGTCGGTCAGCACGCGGGTCTTGCCAGAGCCTGCGTTGGCGGTGAGCCAAGTGGAGGCATCGGGCCGCGCCGCTTCGATCTGGGCGCGGGTGGCATCGTCAAAATCGCGCATCATTCCAAATCCTCTGGACGGGCAGAGCTGGTGCCGTCCCATTCGCCGAAACGGGCCAGTTGGTCATAATTTCCCGCAAAGGCATCGCTTTGCACCATGCGGCGCGCGGTGAAACCCTGCCCCTCATCAAGGTAGCGTGAGAGCAGCGCGTGCAGCCCGGCGAGCACCTCTTGAGGGTTCTCTTCTTCCAGCGGGGCAGGGACTTCGACGGGTTTCGACCCGAGCCCGATAAAGGCGGCATGGGCCACATGGGCCACGCCCACCTCGGGGAAACCGCCACGCTCGACCATCGCCGCTTCGATCAGCAGTTGTTTGTCGAACAGCCGCTGTTCCTTTTTGCCCGGCGGCGTCCCGGTCTTGTAGTCGTAGATCAGCACATCACCATCATCGGTCTGGTCGATCCGGTCCGCAAAGCCGCTGAGGGTAAAGCCGAGGTCGGCGAAGGTGTAGCTGCCGCGCGCGCCCTGCTCAAAAGCGACGGGGCTGGAAAATCCAGCGCGTTGGCTTTCACGGGCGATGAACCAATCCGCGATCCGGTCGATCCGCGCCAGCCACATAGCGCGAGCGGCGGGCCATGGGGCTTCCTCCTCCAGCACTTCGGCGGCCACTTGCATCAGCGTGTCACGGGTCAGCCGCGCGGGGTCGCGGGCCACCAGCTTCACGAAATCCTCCATGATGCGGTGCAAAACGATGCCCCGCACCGGCGCGTCGGGAGATTGCACCAGCGGGTTGATCGGACGCAATTTCAGGCTGTGCTTGGCGTAGACGGCATAGGGATCACGGATCAGCGTCTTGATCTCGGTCACCGACAGTTTGCGCGGCCGCGCGGCACGGGGCGGGCGCGGCGAGGGGCGCGGCGCGGGGGCCGTACGCTCCACCGCCTCAAGGCCGCGCACCTGATCCAGCCAATAGCCGCCGCGTTGTTGCATCGCCTTCCACGCCTCCGGCCCGCCGGTATCGCCCAAGCCGCCCAGCAGGTTGCCCAACCGGTTCAGCCAGCGCGAGGGCACCATCTCTGCCTCATCCGACCGGATCGCGCGGGTGATCCAAACCTCGGGGCTGGCGATGGCCTGTTGGTAGTCATGCGCCGACAGGCCGATGCGCCGTTCGGGCAACAGCAGCCCGGCCTTTTCGCGCATCTGACGGTTGAGCCAAGGATCGGGCGGCGGCGCTTCGGGCCAAGTGCCTTCGTTCAGACCGCCGAGGATGACCAACTCGGCCCCCTGCACCCGCGCCTCCATCGTGCCCCAGATCATGATGTCGGGATGCGGGGTATCGGCCTCGCGCACTTCTTCTTGGGACAAAAGTGCGCCAAGCAGGTCGGCATAATCGGCGGCATTCATCGCGCCGCCATGGGCGGCGTGCTCCGTCAGGTTGGCCATCACCGCCGCAGCCGCGATGCCCGCACCCTGCTGCCAGAGCAGGTGATCGGGGTCGGCGGGTTGCCCGGCGGCGATCCTTTCGGCCAGCGCCAAATGCGCGGCGACGCAATCGGGCAGGGGCCGCTCTCCGGGGGTGTCGTGGCCGGGGAAAACCTCGCCCAGCCAAGCGACCCAATCCCGGAAACCGCTGGGGTCTTCCATCCGCTTCGCGGCCCGCTCTGCAATCTCGGTCAAGTTCTCTGCATCGGGATAGGGCAACCCGTGACGGCGGATCTCGGCCTCCAACCGCTGGGTATAGAGCTGGTGAAAGTTCCGCCCCGCGCCGCTGTGTGTCAGCGGGTGTTTCAGCAGGGTCAGCAGTGCCTCGGCATCCAGTTTCCGGACGAACAGCGCCGCCACATGGCGCAAGAACCGCCCCGGCGGAGAGAGTTGCAGCGGCATCCCGGCGCTGTCGTCGGGCAGGATGTTCCAGCGATCAAGCGCAGCCGTGACCTGCCGGGTAAGCATCCGGTCGGGCGTGATCAACGCGGCTTTCACCCCGTCTTCGGCAGCTTGGCGCAGACGCAGCGCGATGGCCAATGCCTCGACCCGCGGCGTGGGCGCTTCGATCAGAGTGATGTTGGCGGTGGCACCTTGCAGGTCTTCCAGTTTTGGCCCTTCGTTCAGCCAAGCATGGGTGACCGGCGCGGGCCGGAGCGAGAGCGACAGCAGCTTGTTGCGGGCCATCGAAACCGGGGGCATCTCGCACCAGGGCGCGACCGCGCCGCGCACAACGCCGAGCATGTTCATCAGCTTGCGAAACCGGTATTGCGGATGATCCTCGGCCAAAAGCGCCTGATCCAATTCATTCCAAACGGCGGTCGGCATCTCGAAATCGAAACCCGGCAGGATGATCGCCCCTTGCGGCAGGCGGGCCACGGCCTCCATCAGCAGCGCGGTGGTCCCGCGCGACCCGGTAGAGCCGGCAAGGATCACCGGGTGCTGCGGTGGATTGTCCTGCCAGCGGGCGATGATCCGGGCGACGAGTTGACGCCGCCGCGCTTCGGCATCCGGGCGGGTGGTGGTCTGACCTAGATAGTCATGGGCGATGGCTAGGAACCGCTGCGCGCGCTCCCAATGGGCCGAGAGATGGCCAACGTCCAGCCCCGCCACCGTCTCGGGCGAGACCCCTTCGCCCTGCATTTCGTCGATCAGGCCCGCAAGACTGTCCGACAGCGCATAAAGCGACGCGCGCGGCGCGAGATCCGGCGCGGCATCCAGCAGGCGCGACACCAGTTGAATGAGTTCCAGCCGCCGTTGCAGCGGTGGCGTTGGGGCAGGCAGCGCAATGCCGGGGCCCAAGGCATCAAGGTCCGTAATCAGCCGAATGCGGGGCAGAAACCCCGCCGGTCCTGCGTCGAAATCATGGCGCAACCGGCGTGCCATTCGGTTGGTGTTGACCAGCAGTTCAACGCGGGCCATCGCCTCGGGCGGGCCATTCTCCAACCGGTCACAAAGCCCGCGCACCAACCCGCGTGGAAAGTCGACACCGGGGGCGAGGCCAAAGACTCGGGGGCTGTCTTGCGGTTCAAACATCGGCGCCCGCCAAAAGGCTTTCGGCAAGGGGAATGCCGCCGGGATGGCCCACATCGCACCAACGCCCAGTATAGGGCAGGCCAAACAACGTCTCGCGCTGAAGCATCATATCCCACAACAGGTTGAGCGAGAATTTCTCGGCTTCGATATCGGCCAGCAGGTCGGTTTTGATGATCTGTATCCCGCCATAGACCTGCCCCGGCCCGCGTTGCAGGCGGCCATCCGGGGCGCGGGTAAAGTCGCCCGTGCCGCCATGGCCAAGGGTGTTTTCCAGCGGCACGGTCATCAATAGCGCTTCCATCCGCGCCGGATCCCACGCTGCTTGCAGCATCGCGAGCGGGTTCGGCCCGGCCCAAAGTGCGTCACTGTTCATGGTGAAAACCGGCCCCGCGCCCAGCAACGGCAGGGCATTGCGCAGCCCGCCGCCGGTGTCGAGGATCTCAGGCGTCTCGATCACGGTCTTAACATCCTGCGCCCGCAGATGGGCATCAAGCTGGTCGGGCAGATAGTGCAGGTTCGCCACGATCCGGGCGGGGGATATCCCGCGGGCGAGGTCCAGCGCATGGTCGATCAAGGGGCGACCTGCGACCGGCACCATGGGTTTGGGCTGGGTCTGGGTGAGATGTTTCATACGCGTGCCGAACCCGGCCGCGAACATCATGATGGCGTCGGGATAGTCGCGCATTGGCTTTTCAGATGCTCCAAGAAATCGGGGGTCGGAAGGGGCAGCACGCCCGCGATAGAATCCGCCACCGCGGCAAGCGCGGGATGACGCAGGTTATGTTGCAGATGCTGCCACACACGGGGGATCAGATCGACGTAATGCGGTTTGCCATCGCGCAGGCAAAGGCGCGCAAAGATGCCCAGAATGCGCAGGTTGCGCTGGGCACCAAGCAGCGCATAGGCGCGGCGGAAGGGGGCGGCTTCTTGTCCGGTCTGGGCAATGTAATAGTCGATGATCTGTCCCTCCACCGCGCGGGGGACATCGCGGCGGGCGTCTTGCAGGATTGAGACCAGATCATAGGCCGGGTGGCCCAGCAGCGCGTCCTGAAAATCCAGCAAGCCGACGCGCGCGGCACCTTCGCGCTCCGGCAGCCAGAGCAGATTTTCGGCGTGATAGTCGCGCAGGATCACGGCCTTGGGCGCGTCATCCAGCGCAGCGGCGAGGGGGCGGAAAGCCTGCGCGAAAGCGGCGCTTGCCACTTGCCCACCCTCGGGTGCGTAAAAGTCGAATGCGGGGGCTGCCATATCGGTCAGCCAATCGGCATCGCAAAGCGGCAGTTCCGGCAAAGGGGCGCTGTGAAGTTTGACCAATACGTCTGCGGCGGCGCGGTACAGCGGAAGTTCCCGAGCGGGATCAGCCGCCATCAGCCGGGCGAAAAGATCATCGCCAAGGTCTTCGATCAGCAGCAGCCCGTGGTCGCTGTCCTTGTGGTAAATCTGTGGCGCGCTGAGGCCGCAGGCCGTCAGATGCGCCGCGACATCAAGGAAGGGGCGCACGTCTTCGCCGCGTTCGGGTGGGGCATCCATCAAGATGGCCCTATCCCCATTCGCTTTGCGCAGCCGGTCATACCGCCGGTTGGAGGCGTCGCCCGCCAGTAGCTTTCGGGTGCCCCGGCCCAGCCGGACGTTTGCAAAAAACCTTCGATCAATGCGGCGCGTTCGGTCATGTGCGCCAAACTGTCAACTTGGCGGCCCAACCGCTGCCGGACCATTCGGCTGTCAGCGCGCGGCTGTCTTCGTGGGCGCCGGGGGAAAGGCTGACCCGTAGCGCCCCGGCGGGGGCGAGCGGGCCCAGACGATCCGGCCATTCCACCAGACAGATCGCGTCATGAAAAGCGTCGATCAGCCCCAGCTCCTCAATCTCATGGGTGGAGGTCAGACGGTAGAGATCGGCATGCCAGATCGCGCCGCTTGCCCCCTCATATGTTTGTACCAATGTGAAGGTGGGCGAGGGGATGTCCTCGGGGTAGTCGAGCAGTTCGGTGATCAGGGCGCGGGCGAAATGGGTCTTGCCCGCACCGACATCGCCGCTGAGCAATATGACATCGCCGGGTGACAGGCGGCGGGCCAATTGCTGGGCGCGCCGGGCGGTGTCATCGGGGCCGCTGAGCAGGAGGGAAAGGGTATCGTCGAACATGCCCCATGCTTAGCGTGCCGACACGCAGCCGCAAGATTAAAGCGGCGGGGAATGCCCTAGTTGGAGGGTTGTCGCCGGTCGCATGCCGAAGGCATGGCGCTGCGGTCCGGGCGGGCCGTTCCAACCGGGGTCGGGCGAAAGCGCAAAAGCGTCGCGCCGGAAGCGATGGCCGAAATCTCACAAGTGAGGGCCGCGCCGTGGAGCGGAGCGACAGGCATGTTCCAGCCCGCGCGGTCCCCTCTGCCCATGACAAATTCGGCCACGTCGGGCCAAAGCGGATTGGCTGCCGACATCTTTTGCCAGACGCGGATCGCGTCATTGATTGTAATCTCGGCAAAGCTTTTGTCGGGGTCTTGTTTCCATTGGTCGCGATAGGCGGCGTTGCAAAAGGTCAGCACGCCGGAGGCGGAGAAGACGGCGAAGCCATCTTCGAGCTTGTCCAGCAGGCTTTGGCTTTGCTCAAGCTCAGCGCGGAAATTGCGGGTCAGGGTGACTTCGGCGGTGATGTCTTCGATCAAGAATGCCGTGGCCCCGTCGGGGTGGGGCCGGCCACGGATACTGTAGGTTTGACCGTTCTCAAGCGACCATGTCTCTTGATAGCGCCCATCGGTTGCGGCGGCGATCACCTCGGCAATCTCCTGACGCCAATTCTTGTAGTTTTTTGGTTCCGGCATGCGGCGGCTTTCGCGCAGCTGATCGAAAAAGGACACCATCGTCGGTCGGGCGCTAAGAAAGGGGGCGGGCAGGGCGGTCAGGTCAACCAGGGCAGGGTTGAACAGGGCCAACTGCCCGTTGCGGTCAAAGATCGCCAGCCCGATGGACAGATGCGCAAAGGTCTTGGCGAGGGTTTGAACGAAGTTGCGCTGCGCCTCTTCGGCGGCGACCACGGCATTGATGCAGGTGGCGTGGTAGACCTGCACATTGTCCTCTGTCGTGGTGGTCAGGGCGTACCAATCGGGTTTGTCCCCGTCGCCGCAGCGCAGGCATACGCGGTTGGGATGTTCGGGCGAAGGCGTGCTGAACAAAGCGGCGCCGCCGCATTCAGGATCGGCCGGTGCCTTGCGTTTCAGGGCCCCGTAGGCCCGGTTGTGCCAGATGATGCGGCCTGCGGCATTGGTCTGCCATGCGGGGTTGGGGCTGGTTTCGCTGGCCCGGCGCAGCGCGGCGAGTTTTTGGAACGTCTCTTGCGTGATCTCTTCGGCTGCGCGGGTCTGGGGCAGGTGCAGCCAGCATAGCGCGTCCCGCCATGTGATGCGAAGTTCCGAGGGGCTGTCGCCATCTTCTGCCGTGAGGGTCAGTTTGCCGGTGGCCCCGTGCCGGGCCGTGCGGGGGAATTCAGGAAACCGCGACAGCAGCGCTTCGCGGATGTCCTCCCACTGGTGGTGGCCGGGGGCGAGGGCAAAGCGGGTTAGTGCGCTGTCGGAGCCGTGGATCAACTCGCCGTCTTCGAAAAGCAGGCTCATATCGTCGATGCCGGGCGGTGCCGCAGCGGGGCGGCCCGCTGCTGTGCTAAGCCACCAAAGGGCGGCCAGAGCGGTGGCGAAAGCGGCAGCAAGCACGATGATAACGTCTGGCAATGCCATGACGGATAACCCTTTCGGCAAATGCGACGCCCTATCTTGAGAGCCAAAGGTTAACGGCGGGTTAACAAAAGCGCAGTTCCCCCTTTCAAGCCGTCAGGCGCTGGTTCTCGCCCATCACGGCATCATCGGGGCCAAGGTCCAGCAGGCGGCGCGGCCAGACAACTTCGACAACCGCGCCGCTGCCTGCGGGCGGCAACCCGCGCAGCCAACCGCTGTCTGACCCATTGGCAAACCGCAGCCGCGCGCCGGAGCGTTCAAGGAAGGTTTTGGCGATGAAAAGCCCCAGCCCCATGCCCTCATATTCAGGGCGCGCCGTCTCGTTTGCCGTGCCGCTACGGCGGCGCAGGAAGGGGTCGCCGATCCGCCCCAGATGCTGCGGCGGAAAGCCCGGCCCGTTGTCGATGATCCGCACCGAGATATCCTCGGCAGACCATTCGGTTTCGATCCAAACCGTGGTTTCGGCGAAATCCACCGCGTTCTGCACCAGATTGCGCAGCCCGTGAATGATCTCGGGTTTGCGCGGGATCGTCGGGGGCGCGCGTGATCTCGGGCCATCGGGTTGTCAGAGAACATCACCGTCTTGCCCCGCTCCAGATGTGGTTCGGCGGCCTCTTTCACCACGGCGGTGAGTTGCGCGCGTTGCATGTGCAGATCGTCTTTCCCAATGCGTCCCATATCGCGCAGGATATCGCGGCAACGGTCGGCTTGATCGCGGATCAGCGCGGCATCTTCTGCCAGGTCGGGCCGGTCTTCGAGGTCACCCAGCAGTTCGGTGCTGGCTAGTTTGATGGTGGCTAGGGGCGTACCCAATTCATGGGCTGCAGCGGCCACAACACCGCTCAGGTCCGACAATTTCTGCTCCCGTGCCAGCACCATCTGCGTGGCTGAGAGCGCATCGGCCATGGAGTGGACCTCAGTCGTGACGCGCCGCGAATAGGCGCTGGTGAAAACGATGGCGATCAGCAGCGCCGCCCAATGGCCAAAGACAAAAATGCCGGGCTGGCGCAGCACATCGCCCGACTGGGTGACAAGCGGCAGATGCCACAGCGCCAGCACCGAAGCCGCGACAATCGCGGTAGCGCCCAAAACCAGTGTCGAACGCAGGCTGAGTGCGGTGGCCGAGATCGTTACCGGGGCCAGCAGAAGCAGCGCAAAGGGATTGTGCAGCCCCCGGTCAGCCCCAGCAGGGCGGTTAGTTGCAGCAGGTCAAACAGGACCATGGCAAGGTTCTCGCGCTCGGACAGGCGTTTGTTCTGGGGAAAGACAAAGGCCGCGACGAGGTTGCCCACCACCGAGGCACCGATGGTCAGATAACATAGGCCAAAGGCCAGTTGCAGCCCTAGCGCCCATTGCGCCACGGTGACGGCGGTCAACTGTCCGGCGATGGCGAACCAGCGCAGCAGGATCATCGTGCGCAGGCGGATCCAACTGGCGCGGGTGCGCCCGTCGAGGGGCCGAATGTTTGCCTGCGTCATCTTAGCCCCATCACTTTATTGCGTCTTGCATCACCTGCGATCTAGCGTAGGTCTGCGGCGAAACACGATCAAGAGCGGCCATCGGCGCAAAGGACTGACATGAAACAGATGATTGCATTTGGTGCGGTTGGGGTTGCAGCGGTATTTCTGGCCGGGACGGCCTTTATGGTGCTGCGCGGCGAAGATGATCCCTATGCCTCTTGCCGGTCAAGCCAAGTGGCGGGGGGCGATATTGGCGGTCCGTTCGAATTGGTCAACGGCGCGGGCGCAACCGTGACCGATGCCGATGTCATCACCGAGCCTGCCTTGCTCTATTTCGGCTATACCTCTTGCCCCGATGTCTGCCCGCTGGACGTGGACCGCAACGCCGCCGCCACCGAAATTCTGGAGGAGCGCGGCCAAAGCATCACGCCTGTTTTCATCACCGTCGACCCGGCACGTGACACGCCCGAAGTGGTCGGCGACTTTGCCGAGGTGATGCACCCGCGTATGGTGGGGCTGACCGGCTCGCCTGAGCAAGTCAAAGCAGCCAGCCAAGCTTACCGCACCTACTACAAGGCCCACCCGGCAGATGAGAATGGCGAATACCTCGTCGATCACTCGACCTTCAGCTATCTGGTCATGCCCGAAGAAGGCGTCGTCGACTTTTTCCGCCGCGAAGTGCGGTCCGAGCAGATGGCCGACAGCATCGGCTGCTTTATAGACCAAACGTAAAATTGACCCCCGGCCATAGCCGCCGCATACTAGCCTAGAAGAGGGGACATTGATGCAGGATATTTCCGACTTAGGCCCAGACCGCAGCTTGCTTTTGGTCGATGACGATGAGCCGTTTCTGCGCCGCTTGGCCAAGGCGATGGAGAAACGCGGCTTTGAGGTGGAAACTGCAGGCTCTGTCGCGGCGGGCAAGGCCATCGCCACCGCGCGTCCCCCGGCCTTTGCCGTGGTCGATCTACGCCTGCAGGATGGCAACGGTCTTGATGTGGTCGAAGTGCTGCGCGACAAACGTGCTGATGCAAGGGTCGTTGTGCTGACTGGCTATGGCGCGATTGCGACGGCGGTTGCTGCGGTCAAAAGCGGCGCGACAGATTACCTTTCAAAGCCCGCAGATGCCAATGATATCGTTAACGCATTGCTAGCCACCGGGGGCAACCTGCCCGAGCCGCCGGAAAACCCGATGAGCGCGGACCGCGTTCGGTGGGAGCATATCCAGCGAGTCTATGAGCTTTGTGATCGCAATGTTTCTGAAACCGCGCGGCGGCTCAACATGCACCGGCGTACCTTGCAGCGCATCTTGGCAAAACGCTCGCCGCGCTAAAGCTCGAACCGTTTCCAGATTTTATCGACGCGGGTGCCATCGGCCAGCGTACAACTGGGCAGGCGGCGGAAATCTTCGAAACCGCGGCTTTGGTAATAGGCAAGTCCGCCTAGGTTATCGGCACGGATGATCGCGTGAATATGGGCATAGCCCAGGTCACGGGCAGCTTGCTTGGTCTGTTCAAACAGTGCTGAGCCGATGCCGAAACCCGTCTCTCCTACCCGCACAAAGGTTGCGACATCCACGCCGCCCTTGGGCAGGTCGGGGTGTGGTTCAATGTACTGAAAGCCTTTCAGCGCGCCGCGCTCATCCTCGGCCAAGTGCCATGCACTGTCCGAGGCGGTCATCCAACCTTGCAACTCGCGCGGGGTGACGGGGGTGACCATGGCGGTGGTGCCCCCTTGGCGATGATCGCGTTCAGCAAGTCGGCCAAGGCGCGGGTATCAAGCGCCCCGGCACGGCGGACATGGATCACGCCATCTCGCGCAGCAGCGCCTCATGGCGTTGGGTAAACTCGGCCCGTACCTCGACCGGTGGGCGCAGCAGGATGCCCAGCCCCTCCATCAGCGCCGCGTCGGGGCGGCCAAAAAGCGCGTCGCCTCGGTTTCGGAAAAGCCTGCGATCTGGCTGGCCTCCATCCAAGCACTGACGCGATCCGCCTTTTTGATCTGTTGTTTGACGCGCGCCGGCAAGTTGGCAGGCAGGCCAAACCGGACATGCACGGCAGTGGTCAGCCGGTCATCCAAGGCGCGATAGTCCGGCCCCACAGCAGCCTTCACGGGCGAGATCATGTCCCCGATCACATATTCCGGTGCGTCATGAAGCAGCGCGGCCAAGCGCCATTTCGCAGGCGCACGGGGGGCGATCCGGGCAAATATCGTTTCGACCAATAGCGAATGTTCGGCCACCGAATAGGCATAGTCGCCCCGCGTCTGCCCGTTCCACCGCGCGACAAAGGCCAAGCCATGGGCGATGTCTTCGATCTCGACATCGACCGGGGTGGGGTCGAGCAGATCTAGCCGTCGACCTGACAGCATCCTTTGCCATGCACGTGGTTTCTGCGCCATCCGCCGGAGTCCTTACCTCGTGATCCTTGGGAACAAATCCCTGTCAAACCTGTTCATCCCACGAAGGAGATAATCATGAAACCCGTTTTTTCCGGTACGATACTTGCAGTTACCTTGGCCACCCTCGCAGGTGCCGCGCAGGCGGAAGAAGTCTGCATGCCCGCCAAGGAAATGAAGTCGGCTCTGATCGATTGGTACGGCGAAGAGCCTGTGCCGGGTCAGCGGGACGACAACAGCCAACTCTGGGCGTCGGATCAATCGGGCACATGGACCTTGGTCAAGACATTGGCCGACGGCAATGCCTGTGTGCTGGCCCAAGGCGATGACTGGATGGCGGGACTCTCGGGCGATAAGCAACTGGCCGCTCTTCAGCGTTGACCCTGCGGGGGTCATTCCCCATTCACATTGAGAATTCGCGGCGAAGGTGCTAACCGCCCTGCAACACTTCAAACAGGAGCGCCGCATGGCCCACGACTATATTGTTAAGGATATCAATCTGGCGGCCTACGGGCGCAAAGAGCTGGACATCGCCGAGACCGAGATGCCGGGCCTGATGGCGCTGCGCGATGAATACGGTGAGAGCAAACCGCTGAAAGGCTCGCGGATTGTCGGATCGTTGCACATGACCATCCAGACAGCCGTTTTGATTGAAACACTGGTCGCGCTTGGTGCCGATGTGCGTTGGGCGTCTTGTAACATCTTCTCGACCCAAGACCACGCTGCTGCGGCGATTGCTGAATCAGGCGTTCCGGTCTTCGCGATCAAAGGCCAGTCACTGGTTGAGCATTGGGATTACCTCGACAAATCCTTCATGTTCCCCGAAGGCCCGAACCTGATCCTCGACGATGGCGGCGATGCGACGCTCTATATCCTTTTGGGCGCACGGGTTGAAAACGGCGAAGACGATCTGATCGCCATTCCCAAATCTGAGGAAGAAGAAGCGATCTTTGCTCAGATCAAAAAGCGTATGGCGGAAAGCCCCGGCTGGTTCACCAAGATGCGCGAGCAGATCAAAGGCGTATCCGAAGAAACCACCACCGGCGTGCACCGTCTTTATGATCTGGTGAAGCAAGGTCAACTGCCCTTCCCCGCGATCAATGTGAACGACTCTGTCACCAAGTCGAAGTTCGATAACAAATACGGCTGTAAAGAGAGCCTCGTGGACGGTATCCGCCGCGCCACCGACACGATGATGGCCGGTAAGGTTGCTGTCGTCATGGGCTATGGCGATGTGGGCAAAGGCTCTGCCGCGTCGCTGAGCGGTGCTGGCGCGCGCGTCAAGGTCACCGAAGTCGATCCCATCTGCGCGTTGCAAGCAGCGATGGACGGTTTTGAAGTCGTGCTGCTGGAAGATGTCGTGGCAACTGCCGATATCTTCATCACCACCACCGGCAACAAAGACGTGATCCGCATCGAGCATATGCGCGAGATGAAGGACATGGCGATTGTTGGCAACATCGGCCACTTCGACAATGAAATCCAAGTTGCCGCGCTGAAGAACCACAAGTGGACCAACATCAAAGAACAGGTGGATATGATCGAGATGCCGAACGGCAATCGTCTGATCCTGCTCTCCGAAGGGCGTCTGCTGAACCTTGGCAATGCCACCGGGCACCCGTCCTTCGTGATGTCCGCCTCCTTTACCAACCAAGTGTTGGCGCAGATCGAACTGTGGGAGAACACCGACAAATACGGCAACGACGTTTATATCCTGCCCAAACATCTGGATGAAAAAGTCGCCCGTCTGCATCTGGACCGGATCGGCGTGAAGCTTTCGAAACTGAACCCGGAACAGGCCGCCTATATCGGTGTGACGCCTGAAGGCCCGTTCAAGCCCGAGCATTACCGCTACTAAATCGCAAAGAGTTCCCTCTTTGGTAAGGTTTCAACGCCGCCCCGCAGACCGTCGGGGCGGCGTTTTTGTATTAAAGTTCTGAAACTCCTCAGGAAATGCGGCCCATCGGCGGATTCAAGCACATATCTGCCGGTAGCAAATGGCGGGCGGAACATAGTCACCCGGGCGGTGTTTCTTCCCCAGACCACTGAAAAGGAGTATCGAAAATGAAACGTACATTCCTGAAATCCACCGTCGCCGCCCTTGCACTGACTGCGGGCACCGCATTCGCTCAGACTGCCGACACCGAAGCCGGTGCAGCAGCAGAGGCCGAGGCCACAATCTCGGGTGAGAGCGTAAGCGACACCGCCAACGATTTGACCGCCACTGTTGAGAAACAGGCCGAGCAAACCGCTGAGATGTCGCGTGAGAATTCTGACGATTACGAGGGAACCAACGACCCCAACAAAACCGACGAGATTCTGACCGCCCCGACGGAGAGCGCGGAAATCGAAGGTGATACCGAAGTCGACAACGAAGCGGAGCTGACCGCCGAAACCGATGGCGTGACCCCGTCGACGGATGCCGAAGCCGATCTGGCCGGGAACTCGGATTCAGAGTCGAACTCGACCCTGAGCACCGACACCAGCGGCACTGTCACAACAGAGACAGACACCGATCTGGCAGCCGATGAAGACGCCGATATCGACAGCGAAATGACTGCCGAGATCGAAGGCGAAGCTGAGACCGATCTGGAAGAGAATGTCGCTTCGGACACCGAAGCGAACATGGAAACAGACGTCACACGCACCGACACCGGCATGAGCAATGCCTTCTCCGGTATGGTTGTGGGTGATCTTGTCGGCCTGACCGTCGTCGAAGCGGATGGCGACACCATCGGTGACATCGACTATGTGATCAAAACTGACGCTGGCTATGCCGCTGTCGTTGGTGTGGGTGGCTTCCTTGGCCTTGGCGAACACACCGTCGCCGTGCCGCTTGAGGAAATCTCCATGGCCGCCGAAAACGACCTGAAGCTGAGCTCTTGGACCAAAGCCGAGCTGGAAGCCCAGCCGGAAGTTGATGAAGATACAATCGAAGGTCTCGAAGACGACGTCCGTCTTGACGACGCATCCTAAGCGACCCGCGATATCGAACTCAGAGGCGCCCCATCGGGCGCCTCTTTGCGTATGGGGGCGTGGCTGCCGGGCGTGGTCGACGGGGGCAGTCAGCCGGGGTCGCGAAATAAATCTTTTGCAAAACAGGGTTATGGCCTTAGGCTCCGGTTTCAGGAACCCCTGAAGCCGAAGTTACTGTTGGAGAGATTTATGGGCAAGCGTGACGAATGGATCGCGAAATACGCCGAGGACCTGAAGAATAAATGCGGCATGGACCCGGATATGGACCTTTTGACCAAGGTGACCATTGGTTGCGGTCCGTCGATCTACAACGCCGACGCGCAAACGGTGTCTGCCGGTGATACGGCTGAATTGAACACCGTAAAGGACAACTTCCTTATCAAGAAACTCGGCCTGCCGGATGATGAGCACCTCATGGGCGGCATCCAGAAAGTGATTGAAACCTATGGCCGGTCAGAGCGGAACAAGTACCGCGCCGTGGTCTATTACATGCTGGTCAAACATTTCGGCAAAGAGTCGGTCTACGGCTAATCGCCGGAAAGACTTACCAAAACTTTACCTCGGACGCGCGCTTGGTTAAGCGCGCGTTTCGTTTTTGATGGGGCTTTGACACAGTAGAAAGTTGAGAAATTCAATGACTTCTGCTATCAGTCTTATATCGGCTTGATGCGCTGATAAGAGTTTAAAGAACATGTGTGGTGGTTTTGGGAGCACATGGGGTGAGAAGGGTTCTGGCGGGGTGCCGGAACCCTTTTTCGTTTCCCAACCGTTAATTTTGGCCGGTCTCAGGGCCCGACCCTAGGGCGCAGTCTTACCCAAACCGCAGATAAGGTCCCATTCCGCTTCGGTCACAGGTTGCACCGAGAGGCGGGAGTTTTTCACCAGCACCATATCCTCCAGCCGTGGGTCGGCCTTGATCGTATCCAGTGTCACAGGCAGGCTGAACGACCGCACCGCTTTGATATCCACACATTCCCAACGCGGGTCATCGGTGCTGCTGTCGGGATGCGCTTCTGCGCAGACTTCGACGATGCCGACAACCTCGCGGTCTTTCTGAGAGTGGTAGAAGAACCCCAGATCGCCAACCTTCATCTCGCGCATGAAGTTGCGCGCTTGATAGTTGCGCACGCCGTCCCATTCCTCGCCCGCGTCACCTTTGGCCTTTTGGTCGGCCCAGCTCCATGTTGCGGGTTCGGATTTGAACAACCAATAGGCCATTAGCCGATCACCCGGTTCCAATGGGTCAGGGTCACGCTTTGGAACAGACCGGCCTTGGCATAGGGGTCATGCGCGGCCCAATCCTCGGCTCCGGCCATATCTGGCACATCCAGAATGATGAGCGAGCCGATCATGCCGCCTTCGGCATTCAGCAGCGGGCCAGCTTGGGCTACGGCATCGCTGGATTTGAGATAGGCCAAATGGTCGGGCCGGTTTTCCTGACGGATCGGCAGGCCATCGGCTTTGTCATGGGCGGTCAGGGCAACAAACATATCATTCTTCCTTTAGGGGGCGGGTCAGTAGTAATTTCATGGCGCCAGCCACATCTAACTGGTTGTCGAGCAGCCCGGCAACCGCACGTGTAATCGGCATATCGAGCGCAGCCTCGCAGGCAAGTGCATCCACAGCGCGCGCGGTGGCGGCTCCTTCGACCGTGGTCGACGGGTCAAACGGCGTGCCTTGGCCCAGCGATTGGCCCAGCCGGTAGTTGCGCGATTGCTCTGAGGTGCAGGTCAGCGTCAGATCGCCAAAGCCCGAAAGCCCGGCCAGCGTTGTCGGCTCCGCCTTCAGATGCGCGGCGAGGCGCTGCATTTCGGCATAGCCGCGCGTCATCAGCGCGGCCCGCGCGCTTTCCCCCAGCCCCGCCCCAATCGCGGCCCCGCTCGCGATGGCGACGACGTTCTTCAGCGCCCCGCCCAGTTCCGCGCCAATGGTATCCGTGGTGCGGTAGAGCCGCAGGTTCGCCGTGGTCAGTTCCGCTTGCAGGTATTTGCCCGCCGCCGCATCGCCACAGGCCAAGGTCAGCGCGGTGGGCAAGCCGCGGGCGATATCAGCGGCAAAGCTTGGCCCCGTCAGGATCGCGGCCGTGGCATCGGGGATGGTTTGGGTGATCACGCTCACCGGTCCGACACCGCTGCTGAGTTCGATCCCCTTGCAGCAGGCCACCAGATGTTTCCCGTGAAGCGCGCCTTTGTGGTCTTCCAAGACACTGCGCAGCCGTTGCATCGGCACGGCCAGCAACAGGATCTTGGCCGCGCTCGCTTGGTCAAGGCTATCGGTTACCGTGAGCGTATCAGGGAAAGGGCACCCCGGCAGGCGTTTGGTATTCTCACGGCGCTTGGCCATATCCCCCGCATCGCGCGCCCAAAGCGTCACCGGCCCTTTGCCCGCCAGCGAGATTGCCAGCGCCGTGCCGAATGCCCCTGCGCCAAGGACGGAAACGCTCATGCCTTGGCCCCCTTCTTGCCACTGCCCAGCATCGAAGGCCGTGCGGTATCCAGCGGCCAGCGTGGACGTGCCGAGAGTGTCAGATCATCGGCCCCGCGCAGGGCGGCTTGCTCTCCAGCAGCGAAGGCGATCATCGCGGCGTTATCGGTGCAAAGCGCCAGCGGCGGAGCGACGAAAAGCGCCTGCTGTTCCGCTGCAACAGTCTCTAACGCGGCACGGATGGACTTGTTTGCCGCCACCCCGCCTGCCACACAAAGGCCCCGCGCACCCTCTGCCGGATACTCCGCAAAGGCGCGGCGCGTCTTATGGGCAAGCACATCCACCACGGCAGCCTGAAACCCTGCCGCCAGATCCGCCTGATCTTGTCGGGTCAGCCCGCCACGCTCTGCCACGGATTTATCGCGAGCGCGCAGCACGGCGGTTTTCAGGCCCGAAAAGGACATGTCGCAGCCGTCACGATCCAACAACGGGCGCGGCAGGGCGAAGCGATTGGGCTCGCCCTCCTGCGCGCATTTTTCAATCGAAGGCCCCCGGGCTGCGGCAGACCCAACAGCCGCGCAACCTTGTCAAAGGCTTCGCCCGGCGCGTCATCAATGGTGCCGCCAAGACGGTCAAAACTCTCCGGCCCGCGCACCAGCAGAAACTGGCAATGTCCGCCCGACACCAGCAACATCAGATAGGGATAGGGCACATCATCGGTCAGCCGCGGCGTCAGGGCGTGGCCCGCCAGATGGTTCACCCCATAAAGCGGTTTGCCCGTCGCTGCCGAAAGTCCCTTGGCACACATCACGCCTGAGACAACCCCGCCGATCAGCCCCGGCCCCGCAGTGACGGCGATGGCATCGATCTGCGGCAGGCTGATCCCGGCCTCGGCCAAGGCCTCTTCGACACAGTGATCCAGTTTTTCCGCATGGGCGCGAGCCGCAATTTCGGGAACGACACCGCCGAAGTCAGCGTGCAGCTCGGTCTGCCCTGCGACGACCGAGGCCAGCACCGTGCCGCGCCCATCCTCACCCATACGCACCACGGCGGCAGCGGTATCGTCGCAACTGCTTTCCAAACCAAGGATCAAGCGGGTCTGAGGTTGGGTAGAGGGCATGGGGGCTTTCCGTTGCAAGGCACCTGTACCGCAGGTAACACCGCTATCACGCGCAAACAATGCCGGAGCCTTGCGATGCCACAGCCAAGATTGCTTCTGACACGTCCACATCCCGGTGCCGCGCAGTTTCTGGATCGGCTCTCGCCCGCGCTGCGGGACGGGGCGGTGATTTCCCCTTGATCGAGATTGCCCCGACCGGTGTAGAGGTCGATCTCGCGCCCTTCGCCGGGGTGATCTTTACCTCGGCCAATGGTGTGGCCCATGCGCCAAAGGGGGACGGGCGGCCCGCCTTTTGTGTCGGCCCGCAGACCACGGCGGCGGCAGCGAAAGCGGGCTGGCAGGCGCAGATGGCCGGGCTGGATGCCCAAACGCTGATCGCGACCCTCTCGGGGCAGCCGCAGATTGGCCCGCTCTTGCACCTTGCCGGACGCCATCGGCGGGCGGATGTTGCTGCAATTTTAGGCGCTTCGGGTCTGACCGTTGATGTCGCGACGATCTATGAACAGAACCTTTTGCCGCTCTCCGCCGCGGCGCAAACCCTTTTAAATGGGCCAAGTCCTGTCATCGTGCCGCTCTTTTCCCCCGCAGCGCGCAGCATTTCGCCCGCGAGGCCAGTTGCACAGAGCGGGTCATCGCCCTGTCGATCAGCCCCGCCGCCGCGCAGGCGCTTGAAGCTCTGCCGCTCTATGCGCATGATGTCGCTGCGGAACCCACTGGCGAAGCCATGGCGGAGGCCGTTGAAAAACTTTTCCGCTGCACCACCTTGCCTTGAGGGGCATAGGTATGCCGGGTAAGCTCGCCACTGCGAGCGGATGATAGGTTCAGAATCGAAAGGCGTACGGCGTGGCAAAACCCAAAAAGACGGTCAGCAAAAGCGAAGCGGACAAGACCACGGCCGAACAGACGCCCCCGCAGGCGGATAAGGCAGTAGCGGCAGAGAAAGCTGACGCGCCGAAACCATCCGAGACCGATGCCAAGGGTACGGACACGGTGAAACCCGACGCGCTGAAGACCGAAGATGTCAAACCGGACGCAGCGAAAGCCGAGCCCGGGCAAACCGACTTGGGCAAAACCGAGCCGGGCAAAACAACCAGCACTCTGCCCGTGCGGGACACTGCGCCCGCAGCGGAGAAAGCCACGGCGAAGCCGACCGCTGCAAGCGACGCGGTCAAGCGTGATGACAAGGCACCGGCTAAGGCGGAGAGCGCCTCTACCGCCAAAGATACGACACCAAAGACGCCCTTGCCCAAGGATGACCCTAAACCAACGTCCAGCGTCGTTGCGCCCAAGGACAAACCGGTTTCCCACGACAAACCAGCGACCGATCCTGCGCCTTCGCGGGCGTCGGCAGCCGCGTCTAAGCCGGGTGACAGCACGTCGAAGCCCGCGCCGACCAAGACCGAAAAGCCAAGCGCTACGACCCCCAAGCCAACCCCGACACCGACCCCCGCGCCCGCGCCGAAGGAGCGCAGGCGGAGCGTGTTTTTCCCCATGCTGCTCGGTGGGGCCATTGCCGCCGGACTGGGGTTTGCCGCATCGGAATACGACGTTCTTGGCACCCGCGCGCAGGGGGCTGCGGAATTGCAAAACGCGATCGAAGCGCAGCAGGCCCGCATCGCAGACTTGGAAGCCCGCGCTGATGAGCCTGCGGCCCTACCGGAAAGCCTGCCGCAGGTCGACGCGCTCAGCGCAGAGTTGACCGCCGCACGCGAAGAATTCTCGGCGCTTCAAAGCCAATTGGCCGAGATCGACAGCCGCCTCACCACGGTTGAGAAACAGCCCGTAAGCGGTGGCGAAAACGAGATTGCAGTCGCGGCCTTTGAGCGTGAAATGGAAGCCCTGCGCGTCTCTGTCGCTGAGCAGCGCCGCGAAATCGAAAGCCTGCTGGATAACGCCCAAACCGCCGAAGAGGCGACCGCCGCCGCTGCAGAAGCGGCCCGCGCCCAGACCGGCATCACCCAGATGAACGCCGCGATCAGCGCCGGACGCCCCTTTGAGGCCGCGCTGGCCGAGTTGCAGGAAGCCGGGGTTGAGAACATTCCTCAAGCGCTGACTGAGACCGCTGCGGGCGGTGTGGTCACCCTCGCCAATCTGCAGGCGCGTTATCCCGACGCCGCGCGGCAGGCCTTGGCCACCGCCCGTGCCGCCGTGCCGGAAGAAGGCGAAGGCGGCTTTGGCAGCTTCCTGAAACGGCAGCTTGGTGCCCGCTCGGTCGCGCCCCGCGAAGGGACGGACCCCGATGCTGTCCTCTCCCGCGCTGAAGCGGCGGTGCGCGATGGCCGTTTGACCGATGCGCTGGCCGAGATCGAAACGCTGCCGGCCCCTGCGCAGGACGCGATGGCGGAATGGCTTGCCGATGCCCGCGCGCGTCAGGCGGCTGAAACCGCCGCCAATGAACTCTCCCAACGCCTGACGGCCAACTGAGGAACGAAAAATGCTCTGGTCTCTTATTAAAATCGTTCTTTTCGTCGTGCTCGTCGCCGCTTTGGCATGGGGTGCGGGCTTCTTGCTGGAAAGCGAGGGCGGCATTCAACTGACCGTGGCGGGCACCGAATATACCCTCGGGCCGCTGCAATCGGTCATCGCCGTTTTGCTTTTGATGTTCGCGGTCTGGGTGCTGCTCAAGATCGTGGCGCTGCTGTCGGCGGTCTGGCATTTCCTGAACGGGGATGAGACCGCCCTGTCGCGCTACTTTGACCGCAACCGCGAACGGAAGGGCTATGAGGCGCTGTCGGACGGGCTGATGGCGCTGGCCAGCGGTGAGGGGCAGGTTGCGATGGCCAAGGCCGCCAAGGCGGACCGCTATCTCAAACGCCCGGCGCTGACCAATCTGCTGACTGCGCAGGCCGCAGAGCTTGCAGGCGACCGCCGCAAGGCAGAGCGGACCTATCGCAAGCTGGTCGAAGACGAAAAGACCCGTTTCGTCGGCGTGCGTGGCATCATGAAACAAAAGCTGGCCGATGGGGATACCGAGACCGCGTTGAAACTGGCCGAGAAGGCCTTCGCGCTGAAGCCCAAACACGAAGAAACCGGCGATACGCTGCTGAAGTTGCAGGCCGAAAAGCATGACTGGACCGGCGCGCGCGGCACCTTGCAGGCCAAGTACAAAAACGGCCACCTGCCACGTGATGTTCACAAACGCCGCGATGCGGTGCTGGCGCTGTCGGAAGCCCGCGAAGTCATCGCTGAGGGCAACAGCATTGAAGCACGCGAAGCCGCGATCGAAGCCAACCGCCTGTCGCCTGATCTGGTGCCTGCCGCCGTAATGGCCGCGCGCAGCTATATCGCGCAGGACAAACCGCGCTATGCCTCGAAAGTGCTGCAAAAAGCGTGGAGCGTGCACCCGCACCCCGACCTTGCCGCCGCCTTTGCCGAGGTTCAGCCCGATGAGACCCCGCAGCAGCGCATCAAACGGTTCCGCGCGCTGACGAAATCACAGCCCGACCATCCCGAAACC
Organism: Sulfitobacter profundi; assembly: GCF_042661425.1. NCBI lineage: Bacteria > Pseudomonadati > Pseudomonadota > Alphaproteobacteria > Rhodobacterales > Roseobacteraceae > Sulfitobacter > Sulfitobacter profundi. The sequence continues at coordinate 1,553,662 of NZ_JBHSWA010000001.1, forward strand.
AAGATGCTGCTGGCCGAATTGCACATCGCCAACGAAGATTTCCCCGAAGCGCGCCGTGCGCTTGGCAATCTGGTTGAGACCGATCCCTCCGCGCGTTCCGTCACGCTGATGGCCGCGATCGAGCGGGGTGAGGGCGCGTCTGATACGGTGGTCAAAGGTTGGCTGACACGCGCGCTCAATGTCTCGCGCGGGCCGCAGTGGATTTGCGAGAATTGCCACCACATCCACGCCGAATGGAAGCCGATCTGCGAAAACTGCAAGAGCTTTGACACATTGGAATGGAAGACCCCGCCGCTCTCGGAAGTCGCCATGCCAAGCGGTGTGCAGATGCTGCCGCTGATCGTCGGTGCCCCGGAAACGACACCGCCAGAAGGCGCGCTGACAACCCGGACCGACGACATCGAAGAGGCAGAGTTGGTGACTGACCCAGACGAGCCGACCAATCCCGAGGCCCCGAAAAAGGCGCCTGACCCTACAGCTTGATGTCGTAGGTGACCCAGTTGGTCCGGGTGGCCAGCTTGTCATACACCCCACGGCCGCGGTAATTATCCTCGGCCGTGATCCAGCGCACGAGGCTCCAGCCGCGTTTCTGGGCGATCTTTTTCACCTCACCGATCAGCGCGTCGGCAGCCCCGCTGCCGCGTGCTTCGGGAGCCACGAATAGATCGTCGAGGAAGCAGCCCGTCGCCGCCGCCAAGGGGCGCGCGAAATGGCGGAAATGGGTCAGGCCGATCACCCGTCCTTCGGCGTCTTCGCAGACCAGCCCTTCGACTTCGGTCAGCGGATCATGCAGCCAAGACCAGACCCGCGCGCGCATCTCTGGCGTCTGCTCGACTTTGTAAAATTCGGCATAGCCTTGATAGAGCCGCTCCCAATCGGCGCGGTCATGGTCTTTCACGGTTCGGATGGTAAGGTCGGACATGGCGGGGCTCCCTTCGCTGGCTGCGCGATCTTTGCGCCAGTTGGTTCAGAAATCCAGCCCAAGGTCCAGCGTTGTCGCAGAATGTGTGAGCGCGCCCATGGAGATATAGTGCACCCCCGTCGCCGCGACCTCGGCCAGGCGGGGCAGGGTCATGTTACCCGAAGCCTCAAGCACGATGCGCCCATTGGCAATTTCCACAGCCTGAAGCAGCGTCTTTGTGTCCATATTGTCCAACAGCACAACATCCGCGCCGCCTTCGTCCAAGACCTCTTCAAGCTGCGCCAGCGTGTCGACTTCGATCTCGACGCGGATCATATGCGAGGCGTTACTTTTCACTGCTTGCAAGACAGGCCGAATGCCACCGGCTGCCGCAATGTGATTGTCTTTGATCAGGATCGCATCCGAGAGGGAAAAGCGATGGTTGAACCCGCCGCCATGCAGCACCGCCTGTTTTTCGACCATCCGCAGCCCCGGCGTGGTCTTGCGGGTGCAGGTGATGCGGGCCTCGGTGCCCTCGGTTTCGGCCACGCAGGCTGCCGTCAGCGTGGCGATGCCCGACAGCCGCCCGGCAAAGTTCAACGCCACACGTTCTGCCGACAGGATCGCGGCGGCAGAGCCTTCGATCTCCATCAGCGTGTCGCCTTTGGCGATCGTGCTTCCGTCTTCTTTCAGCGTGCGAACATCAAGCGATGGGTCGACGAGATGAAAGGCCAGCCGTGCGATCTGCATGCCAGAGACGACGCCCTCTGCGCGGGCGCGCAGCTGCGCCGCATAAGTCGTGCCCTCGGGGATCACGCTGCGCGTGGTGACATCGCCATAGGTGCCGAGGTCTTCCATCAGCGCGGCGCGGACCAGCGGCTCAAGGATCAGGTCGGGCAGGGCGGTGGTCATGCGGGAAGTTCCTCATGGTTGGAGCGGAATGCGGTCGCCTCGGCCAGTGTCAGAAAACTGCGCGCGGCTTCGGGGAGCGTGTCAGGATAATCAGTGCGGCAATGCGCGCCCCGGCTTTCGCGGCGCGCGAGGGCGGCGGCGGTGATCAGTGTCGCGGTGGCGGTCATGTTTTGCAGCTGGGCGCAGTCGGGTTGTGCGGCTTCGATCTGTGCAATCGTGGCAAGGGCACGTTGGAGCCCTTCCGCATCGCGCAGAACGCCGACATGGGCGGTCATGGTTTGGCGTAACTGGGCGACGAGGGTCTCAGCGGGTGTTTCGCCAGCGGGCAGGTCTGGCAGGGCCACCGTTCCGCTGTCGCCGGTGCTGCATTCCTCAAGCATGTCCTGCGCCGCGCGGCGGGCAAAGACCAGCGCTTCGAGCAGCCCGTTCGATGCAAGCCGGTTCGCGCCGTGCAGCCCGGTCGAAGACGCCTCTCCACAGACCCAAAGCCCGGCGAGGCTGGAACGCCCATGCGCATCCGTGGCCACGCCGCCCATATGGTAATGCGCGGCGGCGGCCACGGGGATCGGTTGGATCACCGGGTCAATGCCGTTGCGGGCACAGGCGGCTGCGACGGCGGGATACTCGGCCAGCACCGCAGGGCCCAAGGCCGCACGGGTGTCGAGCATGGGGCGCTGGCCCGCTTGGGTCTGGGCAAAGATCGCGCGGGCCACGATGTCACGCGGGGCGAGTTCGGCCAGCGGGTGGACCTCGGTCATGAACCGCGCCCCCTCGCTGTTGATCAGATGCGCGCCGGCGCCGCGCAGGGCTTCGGTTGCCAAGGGGCGGGGTCTTCGCCGCAGTCGATGGCGGTGGGGTGGAACTGCACGAATTCTGCATCGGCGATGAGCGCGCCTGCCCGTGCCGCCATCCCGATCACCTGCCCGCGAATGCGAGCCGGATTGGTCGTCAGCGCATAGAGCCCGCCCGAACCGCCACCCGCCAGCAAGACCCCCGCGCCGCGCAGCAGGACGGGGGCGGAGCCTTCGGCTCGGGCCAATTCAATCTCAACGCCGGTGACTTTGCTGCCGTCGCTGTCCAATCCGCGCGCCAACACGCCTTCAAGCACTTGGATCGACGGGGTATTGCGCACCCGCTCGATCAAGGCGCGCATGATCTCGGCCCCGGCCTGATCGCCCTGCACCCGCACCACACGCGCGAAACTATGCGCCGCCTCGCGGGACATGACATAGCCGCCATCGGCGCTGCGGTCGAAAGCGGTGCCAAAGTCTGTCAGGGCAATGATATGGGCGCTGGCCTCTTCCGTCACGGTCGCCGCGACGCGCGCTTCTACCGTGCCAGCACCGGCGGCGATGGTGTCCAGCGCATGCGCCTCGGGGCTGTCGGCCTGCGCCATCGCGGCGGCCACCCCGCCCTGCGCCCAAGCGGAACTGGCCCCTGATCCCAAGGGATCAGGCGAGATCAGCAAAACGGGGCGCGGCGCAAGACAAAGCGCGGCATAAAGCGCGCCGAGGCCCGCACCAACGATGATGATCCTGCCGGTTGTGATCTCTTGCACCGGCGCGGCCCTCAGAGGCCGAGTTCGCGGGAGAGGTCGATCATCCGCTGCACCGCGACGCGCGCTTTTTCAGAGACTTCCGCCTCGACCTCGACCGCGCCAGACATGGTGTGCAGCGACCATAGCACCTTTTCGAGCGTGATCTTCTTCATGTAGGGGCACATGTTGCAGGGGCCGACGAAATCGACTTCGGGCAGCTCATCCGCGATGTTCGACGCCATGGAGCATTCGGTGACCAGCATCGCTTTCGCCGGTTTCTCGCGGTGCACATAGTCCAGAATGCCGCTGGTCGAGCCCGAAAAATCAGCCTCGGCCACCACATCTGGTGGGCATTCGGGGTGCGCGATGATGCGGGTGTCGGGGTTCCACTCGCGGTAATCGGCGATATCCTTGGCGGTATAGCGTTCGTGCACGATGCAGGCCCCGTCCCACCAGACGATGCGTTTCTCGGGCACCTGTTTGGCGATGTTCTGAGCGAGGTATTTGTCGGGCGTCATGATCACCGTGTCGCTCTCCATCGCGGCGACGATCTGCGCGGCGTTGGAGGAGGTGCAGCAGATGTCCGACGCGGCTTTTACCTCGGCCGTGGTATTCACGTAAGTCACCACCGGCGCGCCGGGGTATTGCGCGCGCATCTGTTCGACACCCTCGGCGGTGATGCTTTCGGCCAGCGAACAGCCGGCTTCCATGTCGGGGATCAGCACGGTTTTCGACGGGTTCAGGATTTTCGAGGTCTCGGCCATGAAATGCACACCGCATTGCACGATCACATCGGCCTCAACCTCGGTCGCTTTGATCGCCAGTTGCAGACTGTCGCCCACGAAATCGGCGATGCCGTGGTAGATGTCAGGCGTCATGTAGTTATGCGCGAGGATGACCGCGTTACGCTCTTTTTTCAGCTTGTTTATCGCGGCGACATAGGGCGCGTGAATGGCCCAATCGGGGGGCGAAACGACACGGTCCATCTTGGCGTAGATATCGGCCATTTCAGCCGCCAGCGCTGGCGATGGCGCGAGGTCATAATGGCTCTCAAGCTCGCTGGGCGAAAAGATTTCATCACGCATGGTCGGTCCCCCTCCGGCCTTGGCGCGTGTCACGGCACCGCGCTGGACACCACACCCGGCGTGCTGGCCATAGACGACTGGCGGGGTTTGGGCAAGCCAATACCCTTTATGACAGGGCGCTCGGCCTTTGTGGATCAGGTGAATTTGCGGAACAATCGGGTCTGATCGAACATCTCTTCCAGCCGCTCGGCCCGGTCTTTGGTGTCGGCCCAGTTGATGTCCTGCATGGCCGAGATCACGCTTTCCACCAGCAAAAGCGTCGCCGCCGCACTGTCCCAAGCCGAGGGCGCGACGATCCGGCTGGAGAAACAGATATCGGCAAGGCTATGCACCGGAGAGCGCCACTGGTCGGTAAAGAGGATGATCTTGGCCCCCGCGCATGGGCCATCTCAGCCAGTTTCAGGGTGTTGTTCTCATAGCGGCGCACGTCAAAGATGACGAAAACATCGCCTTCGCCCACGTCCAGGAGGTAATGCGGCCATGCGTTGGAGGTGGACTGGATATGGGTCACTTTCGGGCGGATGATCTGCGCGTGCAGAAACAGATATTCCGCCATCGTATGCGTGATGCGCCCGCCCACAATATAAAGCGGGTGCGCGGTATCGGCGATCATGGCGCAGGCACGATCAAAGGTGGCCGGTTCAATCTGGCCGAGGGTATGACGGATATTGTCGATCACCGCGTCGGTGAAACGGTTCAGCACATGGCCCGAGGGCGCGCCTTCGGTCCATGTGTCGTGTTTGGCGATGGGGTTCTTGGCCTTGGCCTTTAGCTCTTCGCGCAACTCGTTCTGAAACTCAGGGTAGCCCTTGAACCCCAGCTTTTGCACCATTCGCGCCACGGTGGGGGTAGAGACATTGGCATCCTTGGCCAGCGCCGTCAGCGGGCCGAGGCCAGAGGCGGGGTAATTCTCAAGAATCGAATGGGCAAGTTGGCGTTCCGCACGGGTCAGCCGGTCCAGTTCTTGCTGGATACGGTCGGAAATGGTCAGCGTCGGTTCAGCCATGGATGCCCCTCTTTTGACGAGTAATAACACAAACTGAACGGCGTTGTAATAAATTTGACATTATTCTGTTGACAGAAGCCCCCGCCCGAATGAGGTTTGATCAACTGAGGGGGACAAGGTGTCAGAGCAGACAGATCTTTCGAATGAAGCCGTCGAGGTAATCAACGCCGGAGCCAAGGCGCCGCTGGTGTTGGTCTGCGAACATGCGGCGCGTGAGATACCGGCCTGCTTTGACGGTCTTGGTCTGGATGCTGCGGCCCGCGAAAGCCATGTGGCGTGGGATCCCGGCGCTCTGGCCGTGGCGCAGACGATGGCGCAGGATTTAGACGCCGTGCTGGTTGCCGGGCGCGTTTCGCGGCTTGTTTACGACTGCAACCGCCCGCCCGAAGCCCCCGGCGCGATGCCTGCCCAGAGCGAGATTTTCGCGATCCCCGGCAATGCCACGCTTGATGACGCGGGCCGGGCCGAGCGGGTGACGCGCTATTACGAGCCCTTCCGCGCGACCCTTGCCGCGACGATCAAGCGGGTCGATGCGCCCGCGATCGTGACGGTGCACAGTTTCACGCCCATCTACCACGGCAAACCGCGCCGCGTGGAAATTGGCATCCTGCATGACAGTGACACACGGCTGGCGGATGCGATGCTGGCGGTGGCGCCAGAGTTCACGGACCTAACGGTCGAGCGCAACGCGCCCTATGGCCCCCAAGACGGGGTAACCCATACGCTCAAGGAACACGGTTTGGCGCATGGCCATCCGCATGTCATGCTTGAGATCCGTAATGACCTGATCACAACCGAGGCCGAGCAACAGCAGATGGCCGCGATGATCAGCAATTGGTTGCGTGCCGCGCTGATGCGGCCCGAAATGAATGACGCGATGAAGGACGCCAAACCATGAAATTCATGCGTGGCTATATCCGGGGCATCGACGCGATGAACCGACGGATCGGGCGGATCATGATGTATGGCATCTTTGTCCTGATGGGGGTGCTTTTGTGGTCGACGGTCAGCAAAGCGTTTTTCGTTCCCTCGCTTTGGACGCTGGAAATGGCGCAGTTTGTGATGGTGGGCTATTATATCTTGGGCGGGCCCTATTCGATCCAACTGGGCTCGAACGTGCGGATGGACCTGCTCTATGGCGATTGGTCGCTCCGCCGCAAAGCGTGGTTTGACCTGTTCACTGTTTTCTTCCTGATCTTCTATCTCTGCGTGCTGCTCTATGGGGCGGTCAGTTCCACCGCCTATTCGCTGGGCTATTGGGGGACCGAGCCGTTTAGCTTTTTCGGTGGGTTGGTCACGGGGACCGAAGAGATCGGCCATATGGAGAAATCCAGTTCCGCTTGGCGGCCCTACCTCTGGCCCATCAAGGTCGTGATGATCGTCGGTATCTTTCTGATGCTGCTGCAATGTCTGTCCGAGCTGTTGAAAGACGTGCTGCGGCTCAAGGGTGAGGCCATCTGATGTCCTATGAAATGATTGCGACATTGATGTTCTCATCGATGATGCTGATGCTGCTGACCGGCCAGCGGGTGTTTGGCGCCATCGGCTTTATCGCCGTGGTCTCGGCGCTGCTGCTTTGGGGTGACAAGGGCGGATATGACATCGGCTTTGCCGCCGCGATGAAGCTGATGAAGTGGTATCCGCTGCTGACCCTGCCGATGTTCATTTTCATGGGCTATGTGCTGAGCGAGAGCCGCATTGCCGATGACCTTTACAAGATGTTCCACGTCTGGATGGGCGGCGTGCGCGGCGGGCTGGCGATTGGGACGATTGGCTTGATGGTGTTGATCTCGGCGATGAACGGGCTGAGCGTGGCAGGCATGGCGATTGGCTCGACAATCGCGCTGCCGGAACTTCTCAAACGCGGCTATGACAAGCGCATGGTGACGGGGGTGATCCAAGCGGGGTCGAGCCTTGGCATCCTCGTGCCGCCCTCGGTGGTGCTGGTGCTTTACGCGATGATCGCGCGGCAGCCGGTGGGGCAACTGTGGCTCGCGGGGGTGATCCCGGGGCTGATGATGGCCGCGATGTTCATTGCCTATATCGTGATCCGGTGCCGCATGAACCCTGAGCTTGGTCCCATCCTCTCAGCCGAAGATCGCGACATCCCCCGCGCCGAAAAGCTGCGCCTGCTGCGGGCTGGCATCCTGCCGCTGGTGATCTTTGCGGTGATGATGGTGCCGTTTGTGCGCGGCTGGACCAGCCTTGTGGAAAGCTCTGCCATTGGGGCAGGCGCGGCTTTTCTTGCCGCCGTTCTGAAGGGCCGAATGACCCGCGAGGTTTTCGAGAACTCGGTGCGCAACACGTTGGGCATCACCTGCATGTTCATGTGGATCATCCTCGCCGCCTTGGCCTTTGGCGCGGTCTTTGACGGGCTGGGCGCGGTCAAGGCGATTGAGAGCCTCTTTACCGAGAAGATGAACCTCAGCCCCTGGATGATCCTGATCATGATGCAGCTCAGCTTTATCATCATGGGCACCTTCCTTGATGACACTGCGATGCTGGTGATCGTGGCCCCGCTTTATGTGCCGCTCGTCGGTGCGCTGGGCTTTGATCTGATCTGGTATGGTATCCTGTACACGATCACCACGCAGATCGCCTATATGACGCCGCCGTTTGGCTATAACCTGTTCCTGATGCGCGCCATGGCGCCGCCGGAGATTACCCTGCGCGACATCTATGCTTCGATCACGCCCTTCGTGCTGGTGATGGTCTTGGCGCTGATACTCGTCATGGTCTTCCCGCAGATCGCGACTTGGCTGCCGGATTACATCTACGACAAATAACAACGAGAGCCGCGCAAAGACGGCCTGATATTGCAACAAAGGAGAGACGTATGACCACTCGCAGAAAGTTCTTATCCGGGGCCGCCGTCGCCGCCCCAGCGGCCCTTGCCGCGCCGTCCATTGTCCATGCCCAAGCGCCGATCAAATGGCGCATGCAGACCTATGCCGGTGCTGCCTTGGGCGAGCAGGTGACCAAACCCGCCGTCGATTACATCAACGCCGCCGCCAATGGCGAGATGGAGATCGAACTGTTTTACGCCGACCAGATCGTGCCCACCGGCGAGCTGTTCCAAGCCATGCAGCGCGGCACCATCGACATGGTGCATTCCGATGACGACTCCATGGCATCGCCCACGCCCTTGCAGCAGTTCGGCGGCTATTTCCCCTTTGCCACCAAGCACATTCTCGACGTACCGGTGCTGTTCAACCAATATGGGTTGGCCGACATCTGGAAAGAAGAATACGCCAAGGTCGGCGTCGAATGGCTGTCGGCTGCGGGGCAGGACCCCTGTAACTTCAACACCACCAAAGAGATCAAATCGGTCGCCGATCTGGACGGTCTGAAGCTCTATACCTTCCCCACCGCGGGCCGTTTCCTGTCGAAGTTCGGCGTGGTGCCGGTGAACATCCCCTACGAGGACGCCGAGGTCGCGGTGCAAACCGGCGAGCTAGACGGCATGGCGTGGTCGGGCATCACCGAAGACTACACCGTCGGCTGGGCCGATGTGACCGACTACTTCCTGACCAACAACATCTCAGGTGCTTGGATTGGCTCCTTCTTCGTCAACCAGCAGCAATGGGCCGATCTGCCGGATCACCTCAAGCAGTTGGTCATGGCGGGGATCGAAGCGGGCCACACCTACCGCAACCAATGGTACTGGGGCGGCGAGGCGCGTCTGCGCGCACAGGGTGACAAGCTCAAGCTCAGCACCGTGCCTGCCGACGAATGGGCCGAGGTCGAAAACGCGGCCAAGGACTTCTGGACAGAGATCGCCGAAGAAGGCGAAGTGCACGCCAAGATCGTGCAGATCTTCCGCGACTATAACGACGTTATCAACAAAGCCGGTCCGCCCTACACAAACGGCTGAACCGACAACCGGGGGCGTGCTATACGCGCCCCCGCCTTACCTCTTGAAGTGGACTGAACATGCCCGGCACCCTGACATTCGATGCGCTGAAGAAAATGGTCAAAGACGGCTCGGTGGATACCGTCCTTGCCTGCCTTGTGGACATGCAGGGCCGGCTGATGGGCAAGCGTTTCCACGCCGTGAACTTTGTTGAGACCTCCTACAAAGAGACCCATTGCTGCAATTACCTGCTGGCGACGGACCTTGTGATGTCCACGCCCGAAGGCTTTGCCTCTACCTCATGGGAAGCAGGCTATGGCGACTATGTCATGCAGCCTGACCTTGAGACGATCCGCCCAGTGCCGTGGCTGGAAGGGACCGTGATGGTGCTTTGCGATGTGCTGGATCACGATACCCATGCGCCGGTGCCCCATTCCCCCGCGCCATGCTGAAAAAGCAGATCGCGCGGCTGAAAGAACTGGGCTTTGACGCGATGATGGCCACCGAATTGGAGTTCTTCCTTTTCGAGCAGAGCTTTGACGCGTTGCGCAAAGATGGCTACCGCAACCTCGTGCCGTTCAGCGGCTACAACGAGGATTACAACATCTTCCAGACCACCAAAGAAGAGAACGTGATGCGCCCCGTGCGCAACCACCTCTTTGCCGCCGGTCTGCCGATTGAGAATTCCAAAGGCGAGGCCGAAGCGGGGCAGGAAGAGCTTAACATCCGCTATTCCCCGGCCCTTGATTGTGCCGACTACCACACAATCGCGAAACACGCGGTCAAGGAAATCGCATGGCAGCAGGGGCAGGCGGCCAGCTTTTTGCCCAAGTGGGACAAGGACCGGGTGGGCTCCTCCAGCCATGTGCACCAGTCGCTGTGGAAAGACGGCAAGCCGATGTTCGTTGATGGAGACGATGAACTGGGCATGTCCGACCTGATGCGCCACTACATGGCCGGCCTGATCGCCTATGCGCCGGAATACACCTATTTCCTCGCGCCCTATATCAACAGCTACAAGCGTTTCGCCAAAGGCACCTTTGCCCCGACCAAAACCGTCTGGTCCGTCGACAACCGCACCGCTGGGTTCCGCCTATGTGGGGCGGGGACCAAAGGCGTGCGTGTCGAATGCCGTATTGGCGGATCGGACTTGAACCCCTATCTGGCACAGACGGTCATGCTGGCCGCCGGGATCAAAGGGATCGAAGACAAGATGGAACTGGCCCCGCCCACACGCGGCGATGCTTACGGCGAATCCGATGCTGTCGATATCCCCCAGACCCTGCGGGCAGCAACCGAGACCCTGCGCGGCTCGACGTTCCTGCGCGAGGTCTTGGGCGACGATGTAGTGACCCATTACACCCGCGCGGCGGAATGGGAGCAGGAAGAATATGACCGGGTGGTGACCGATTGGGAAATCGCCCGCGGCTTTGAAAGGGCCTGAGAATGACGACGGTAAAATGTATCTCTCCGATTGACGGTTCGGTCTATGCGGAACGCGAAACCCTGAGCAATGACGCGGCGCTTGAGGCTGTAGCCCGCGCCCGCAAAGCGCAAAAGGCATGGGCGGCGCGGCCTTTGCAGGAGCGCGTTGATTTGGTGATGGGCGCGTTGAAAGAGATCGAGAATTCGACCGACCGGATGACCGAGGAGCTGGCCCATCAGATGGGCCGCCCGGTGCGCTACGGCGGCGAATTCGGTGGCTTGCAGGAGCGCACCAGTCACATGGCAAAGATCGCAGCCGATGCGCTTTCGCCAACGGTGATCGAAGACAGCGCGGCCTTCTCGCGCAAGATCATGCGCGAGCCGCATGGCGTAGTCTTTGTCGTGGCACCCTGGAACTACCCCTATATGACCGCGAACAACACCATCGCGCCTGCGCTCATTGCCGGGAATTCGGTGATCCTAAAGCATGCCTCGCAGACCATTTTGGTCGGTGAACATCTGGCCGATGCCTACCGCGCGGCGGGCGTGCCCGAGGATGTGTTTCAGAACGTTGTGCTGAGCCATGACACCACATCGGCGCTGATCGCGGACAATGCGTTCGATTTCGTGAACTTCACCGGCTCCGTCGGTGGCGGGCAGGCGATGGAGCGCGCGGCGGCGGGCACCTTCACGGGCGTCGCGACAGAGTTGGGCGGCAAAGACCCCGCCTATGTCCGGGCCGATGCCAATCTCGACGCGGCAGTCGATGGTGTGATGGACGGCGCGATGTTCAACGCGGGCCAATGCTGCTGCGGGATCGAGCGGATTTATGTGCACGAAAGCCTCTATGACGCTTTCGTCGAAAAGGCCGTGGCATGGGTGAACAACCTAAACCTCGGTAACCCATTGGAAGAAGCCACGACGCTTGGCCCGATGGCCAATGTTCGCTTTGCCAATGAGGTCCGCGCGCAGATTGATGAGGCCGTTGCGGCAGGTGCCAAGGCGCATATCGGAAAGATGCCCGCCGACGATGGCGGTGCCTATCTGACGCCGCAGGTGCTGACGGATGTCACCCATGAGATGCGCGTCATGCGCGACGAAAGCTTTGGCCCCGTGGTCGGCATCATGCCAGTCAAGGACGACGAAGAAGCCATCGCGCTGATGAACGACAGCCAATTTGGTCTGACCGCTGCGATCTTTACCGCTGACGCTGATGCCGCCGAAGCCATTGGCCAGCGGTTGGAAACCGGCACCGTCTTCATGAACCGCGCCGATTACCTCGACCCGGCGCTGTGCTGGACCGGCTGCAAGCAGACCGGGCGCGGCGCGGGCCTGTCTGAACTGGGCTATCACGCGCTGACACGCCCTAAATCCTACCACCTCAAGAAAGCCTGAGACATGTCCCTGACTGCCAATTGGTCTTACCCCACCGCCATCCGCTTCGGCGCAGGCCGAATTAAAGAGATCGCCGAAGCCTGCGCCGCCGCAGGTATCAAAAACCCGCTGTTGGTCACCGACAAAGGGCTGGCCTATCTGCCGATCACCCAGTCCACGCTCGACCTGATGGAGGCGGCTGGCCTTGGCCGCGCGATGTTCTCGGACGTTGACCCGAACCCGACCGAGATGAACGCCGAAGCGGGCATCAAGGTCTACCGCGACGGCGGCCATGACGGCGTGATCGCCTTTGGCGGCGGCTCGGGGCTTGATCTGGGCAAGGTCATCGCCTTCATGGCAGGCCAAACGCGCCCCCTGTGGGATTTCGAAGATATCGGCGACTGGTGGACGCGCGCCGACCCCGATGGCATCGCGCCGATCGTGGCCGTGCCGACGACGGCTGGCACCGGGTCGGAAGTGGGCCGCGCCAGCGTGATCACCAATTCCCAAAGCCATGAGAAAAAGATCATCTTCCACCCTAAAATGCTGCCCGCCGTCGTGATCTGCGACCCGGAGCTGACCGTCGGCATGCCACCGATGATCACCGCAGGCACCGGGATGGATGCTTTCGCCCATTGCCTCGAAGCCTTCTGCTCGCCGCATTACCACCCGATGAGCCAAGGCATGGCGCTGGAAGGCATGCGTCTGGTCAAGGAATATCTGCCGCGCGCCTATGCCGATGGTACTGATCTTGAGGCGCGCGGGCATATGATGTCTGCCGCGGCCATGGGCGCCACGGCGTTCCAAAAGGGTCTGGGCGCGATCCATGCCATCAGCCACCCGATTGGCGCGGTGCATCACACGCACCACGGCACCACCAACGCGGTTGTCATGCAGCCCGTCCTGCGCATGAACCGCCCCGCGATTGAGGGCCGTCTGGCCAAAGCGGCAGCCTATCTTGATATCGTCGGCGGCTTTGACGGGTTTTACGATTTCGTCGGCAAGCTGAACGAAGAGTTGAACATCCCAAGCTCGCTGACCGCCCTTGGTGTGACGGACCCGGATATCGACGCGCTGGTGGCCTCGGCCCTGCAAGACCCAAGCTGTGGCGGCAACCCGATTGAACTGACCAAAGAGAATGTCACGCAGCTGCTGCGCGACTGCCTTTAAAACGCAAAACGGGGGCCGGATCATCGGCCCCCGTTGATATAAATCAGTGAAACGTCGGATTATTCGGTCGTTTTGGCTTCTTCCATATCCGCTTCAGTAACCTCGGGCCCGACCGAGACCAGATACGCCCAAACATCCTTGGCGTCTTCTTCATCTTTCAGACGGTAAGACATCTTGGATTTGGCGCGGTTCGTGTCGAGATAGCTGGCCAGAAACTTCTTGGGATCGGCAACATATCCGGTGAAGTCTTCTTCGTTCCACGCCAGCCCGGCTTCGCCGGCTTCAACGATGGAATCGCCATAGCGGTAGTCTTCGACCGACCCCGCCACGCGGTTGTAGATTCCATAAAGGTTCGGCCCGGTGCGGCCGCCTTTTTGGATGTCATTGCCCTCATCATCTTGGATCATGTGGCAGCTTTTGCATTTACGAAAGACCTTTTCCCCGGCTTCGGCATCACCGGAGGCATGGCTTTCCGCCCAAAGGGGTGTGGCCCCGAGGCAAATGGCGAAGATCGACGCGATACGCATGTTCATTGTGAGTTCCTTTGTCTGGCTGATTTGAAACTAGCGTTTGGGGCGAGGGGGTAAAGCATATCGGCTGCGCCAAAAGGTAGCACGGGCGGGCTGCGGGCCGGTTAGCGGTTGAGACCAAGAGGAATTCCTCCGATAACTGCCGGTGAATTTCTTCTGCTTCGAGGGTGAGATGAACACAACGGCGAGCCGCCTCTGATGGAGATCATGGTCCCCGCTTGGGTCGACGGCACCCTGCAACCGGTTGAAAAACTCGCCGCGCATGAACGCGGTTTGCGGCATATGGCGGTTTCGGTCTTTGTCATCGCCGAGGGCAAGATGCTGCTGCAGCAACGCGCGCTTGGCAAATATCACACGCCGGGCCTTTGGGCGAACACCTGCTGCACGCACCCGCAATGGGACGAGCCGCCCAACGTCTGCGCCACGCGGCGGTTGGACGAAGAACTGGGGATCACCGGACTGGACCTTCAGCATCGCGGCCAAGTCGAATACCGCGCCGATGTTGGTGGTGGGCTGATTGAGCATGAGGTTGTTGAGGTCTTTCTCGCCCATGCAGACCGGGCACTGTCGATCACGGAAAACCCCGAAGAGGTAATGGCGACGCGCTGGATCAGCCTGAGCGATCTGCACACCAATCTCGCGCAGAACCCCGAAGAATATACGCCTTGGTTGCGGATCTACATGGCCGAACACGAAGGTCTGATCCTCGGCGGCGGGGCGATTAAATAACAGCAAAGGCGGGCCAGAGATGACCGAAGACATGCAAGACCAAAAGACACGCGCGGCAGATTGGTTCCGCAAGCTGCGCGATGACATCGTTCAGGCGTTTCATGACATCGAAGCACGTCATGTGGGCGAGGAGGAGGCCGGGCGGTTCGTGGTCAGCAACACCACCCGCACCGCGCCTGACGGATCAGACGCTGGCGGCGGTGAGATGTCCGTCATGCGCGGCGGGCGCGTGTTTGAGAAGGTGGGCGTGAATATCTCCACCGTCTACGGCACCTTGGGCGAACGGGCGCAGGCAGCGATGGCCGCGCGCAAAGGGCTGCCGGGCATGGCCGATGATCCGCGCTTCTGGGCGTCGGGGATCAGTCTGGTTGCGCATATGCAAAACCCGCATGTGCCTGCCGTGCACATGAACACCCGCATGTTCTGGACCCCTCATGCATGGTGGTTCGGCGGCGGGGCGGATTTGAACCCTTGCATCGAATATGACGAGGACACCGCGCATTTTCATGCCGAGATGAAGGCGGCCTGTGACCCCCATAGTGCCACGCTCTATGACGAGTTGAAGACTTGGGCGGATGAGTATTTCTACATCCCGCACCGCAAACGCGCGCGGGGTGTGGGCGGGATTTTCTATGACGACCGCAACAGCGGTGATTGGGCGGCGGATTTCGCCCTGACGCAGGATGTGGGCCGGGCATTTCTGCCCGCCTATGTGCCACTGGTCGACAAACGGCGCGAGATCGAGTGGGACATGGACGATAAGGACGTGCAACTGCGCCACCGTGGGCTCTATGCGGAGTATAACCTCGTCTATGACCGGGGGACGAAGTTCGGGTTGGAGACGGGGCATGACCCCGATGCGGTGCTGATGAGCCTGCCGCCTATGGCGAAGTGGGTTTGAGGTAGCGTTCAGCCCGGAATCAAGCCGCAGGCGCCGGGCCATCGCCTGCCCGCCCGTCACGCCGGAGGCGTGCCGTGTTTTATGCGCACCTTCGGTACGACCGGGTAGGCGATTTGGTGAGGCTGGGCGTAACCTCGTGAGTTCGCACCAAGGCTGAGGCATATAGTGGCATGAACCAACGTGACATCGCCCACCCGCGGGCAGGCGATGGCCCTCATCTCTTAGCGCGAGTGTTCAGCCGCGCGTCCCGCGCACGGTATCAATCATCAATTGTACATTCTCCGGGTCCGCATCCGGCGTAATCCCGTGGCCAAGATTAAAGATATGCGGCCCCTTCGACAACGCATCGACAATCGCCCGCGTCTCCTCGACCAACGCATCCCCGCCCGTCACCATATGCGAGGATTTCAGATTGCCCTGCACACAGCCATGCGGCTGCACGTTCTCGGCGACCCATTCTGCGCTCACCGCATCATCCACGGCAATGCAGTCCGCCCCAGTCGCGGCATGCAGATTGGCAAACCGCGCCCCGGCACCGCGCGGGAAGGCGATGATCGGTACGCCCGGATGGCGGGCCTTCAGCGCACTGATAATCTGGCGCAGCGGCTCGGTCGAATAACGGTCGAAATCGGTGCCTTGCAGCGATCCGGCCCAGCTGTCGAAGAGCTTCACCACCTCGGCCCCGGCTTGGATCTGCATATCGAGGTATTCTATCGTCGCCAGCGTAATCCGCTCCATCAGCGCATCGAACACCTCGGGGTTCTCATCTTTCAAGGCATGGGCTGGCCCCTGATCCGGCGTGCCTTTGCCCGCGATCATATAGGTCGCCACGGTCCAAGGTGCGCCGGCGAAACCGATCAGCGTGGTTTCCTCGGGCAGTTCGCGCGACAGGATGCGCACGGTCTCGTAAATCGGGGCGAGGTGGTCGTGAATGGCATCCGCCGGTTTCAGCGCTTCCATCTCGGCCTTGGTGGTGATCGTCGACAGACGCGGCCCTTCGCCGGTGACAAACCACAGGTCCGCGCCAAGCGCCTGCGGCACCAGCAGGATGTCGGCAAAAAGGATCGAGCCATCAAACCCATAGCGGCGGATCGGCTGCAACGTCACCTCGGCGGCAAGTTCAGGATTGTAGCACAGCGACAGGAAATCCCCGCTTTGGTCCGCGTCGCGCGGTACTCCGGCAGGTAGCGCCCAGCTTGCCGCATCATCCAGATCGGTGGGGTCGGCAGGGTTTCGCCCGCAAGGGCGCGCAGGATGGTCTTATTCGCAGTCATTATGGCGTTCCTAATTGTGGCAAACCCGTAGGTAGCGCAGGTACAGCAGTTGTCAGTTCATGTCGACGGGGGTAGGGATGCGTCATGACGTATCAGCTCCCCACCCCGGCCCGGCCCCTCAACATCGGCACACGCGGATCGCTTCTGGCGCTCGCGCAAGCGAATGAGGTGCGCGACCGGCTCGCCGCCGCCTTTGACCTGCCGTTTGAAGCGTTTACGATCGTGGTGATCAAGACCACCGGCGACAAGATCATCGACCGCCCGTTGAAAGAGATCGGCGGCAAGGGGCTGTTCACCCGCGAGATTGAGGCCGCGCTGCTCGACGGCTCCATCGACATCGCGGTGCATTCGATGAAGGATATGCCGACGCTGCAACCCGGTGGGCTGTTGATCGACACCTATCTCCCGCGCGAGGATTGCCGCGATGCGTTTATCTCGCCGCATTTGAAATCCATCGCCGACCTGCCGCAGGGCGCGGTCGTTGGCACCTCCAGCCTGCGCCGTCGTGCGCAGGTCAAACTGCGTCGGCCTGATCTGGAAGTGGTCGAGTTTCGCGGCAATCTGCAGACCCGTTTGAAAAAGCTGGATGACGGCGTGGCCGAAGCGACATTCCTTGCCATGGCCGGGCTGAACCGGCTGAAAATGGACGATGTGCCGCAGGCCGCCGTGCATCCCGATGACATGCTGCCGGCCATCGCCCAAGGGGCGATTGGGGTTGAGCGCCGCATCGACGACAGCCGCGCCGCCGACATGTTGGCGGCGATCCATGACCGCGCCACGGGCGAACAACTGTCCGCCGAACGCGCGTTTCTGGCGACGCTTGACGGCTCTTGCGAGACGCCCATCGCTGGGCTGGCCGAACTCAACGGCACCGAGATGCGCCTGCGCGGCCAGGTGCTGCGCCCGGACGGGTCAGACGCCATCGGCGACGACGTGACCTGCGCCATTTCCGACGGCGCCGCGGCGGGCGAGGCGATGGCCCGCAAGCTTCTGGCCGAGGCCGGACCGGGTTTCTTTGACTGGCGCGAATGATCGGCAATCTCTTCACGCTGAAACAGCTTGAAGCGCTGATCTGGGTCGCGGACCTTGGCAGCTTTCGCCGCGCCGCTGCACATCTGAACACGACACAGCCCAATATCTCGGCCCGGATCTCCGGGCTGGAGGCGACGCTGGGCGTTACCCTGATGCAACGCGACGCCGGGTCGATCCGGCTGACCGAAAAGGGCACCGCCCTGCTGGCCCAAGCCCGCCGCGTGCTGCGCGAAGCCGAGGCACTGGTCGAGACCGCCGCGCGGCCTGACCTGATCGACGACAGTCTGCGCCTTGGGGTGACCGAAGTGGTCGCCAGCACATGGCTGCGCCCCTTCCTGCGCGCATTGGCCGAGGTCTATCCCAATCTCACCGTCGAACTTACCGTCGATCTGTCACGCGATCTGGATCAGGAGCTTGCCGCCCATGCGCTTGACCTGACGTTGCAAACCGCGCCCTTCTCGACCCCCGCAAGCGGGCAGGTGGACTTGGCGACCTATGACTACATCTGGGTCGCTGCCCCTGAATTGGCCGCGCAGATCGGCCCCGCCCCCGACTTTGCCGCGATGCTGCGCCATCCGGTGCTGGGCCATGCGCGGCACACGCAGGCCCATTCCGATTTGATCCGCCGTTTCGATGGCACCACCGCGCCCAAGGCCCGTTTGGTGCCTTCGAGCAGCCTGTCGGCGGCGATGAACATGGTGCTCGACGGCATGGGCGTGGCGGTAATGCCGCGTGTCATGGTGGCAGGCGCTCTGGCCGATGGGGCGTTGCAAACCCTGCCCGCCGCATGGCATCCGCGCCCCTTGCAGGTCGCCGCGCGCTATCACGCGGATCGCACGCCCGCCTATGTCACCCGCGCCGCCGAACTGGCCCGTGACTGCGCCCGGGCTTTCGATGCAGAGGATCGAAAAAACCTTTCACACCCATAGAATATAATAATTTGCACCGATGCTGCGCCCGCCCCTATCCTGCGCCCAAACAGGAGAATGACATGGCGGCATCAACCATCCGACTGGGCGTAGACATCGGCGGCACCTTTACCGACGTGGTGCTGGAAAAGGGCGGAGAGAGCTTCTCGACCAAGGTGCTGACCACCTATGCCGCGCCCGAGAACGCGATCATCGACGGGATGCATCAGGTCTGCACCAAGGCCGGGGTCACCCCTGCCGACCTGACCCAGATCATCCACGGCACAACGCTGGCCACCAACGCGCTGATCGAGCGGCGCGGGGCCAAGACGGCGCTGATCACGACCCAAGGTTTCCGCGACGTGATCGAGATGCGCACCGAAAGCCGGTTCGAGCAATATGACCTGAACCTCAATCTCCCCGAACCGCTGCTGCCACGGCAGATGCGCTACACGGTCAGCGAACGTGTCGATGCCACCGGGGCCGTGCTGGTCCCGCTGGACCGGGCCGAGGTTGAGGCGCTGGCCGACCATATCGCGGACGCCGGCTATGACAGTGTCGCCGTGGGACTGATCCATTCCTATCTGAACGACACGCATGAGCGGATGATCCGCGAGGTGTTGGAAGAGCGCCTGCCGGGGGTCATGGTCTCGATCTCTTCCGAGGTCTCACCGCAGATGCGCGAGTATGAGCGGTTCAACACCGTGGTCGCCAATGCCTATATCAAGCCTCTGATGAAGAGCTACCTCGGGCGGCTTGAAGGGCGGCTTCAGAAGGAAGGTGTCTCTTGCAACATCTTCCTGATGCATTCGGGCGGCGGCATCATCTCGATCGAAAGCGCCGCCGAATTCCCCGTGCGGCTGGTGGAATCCGGCCCGGCGGGGGCGCGGTCTTTGCCGCCAACATCGCCGCCGGCTACGGGCTCGACAAGGTGCTGAGCTTTGACATGGGCGGCACGACGGCCAAGATTTGCCTGATCAAGAACCAGACACCCAAGACCAGCAGAGTGTTCGAAGTGGCGCGGACTTATCGCTTCAAGAAAGGGTCGGGCATGCCGATTTCGATCCCGGTGATCGACATGGTCGAGATTGGTGCAGGGGGCGGCAGCCTTGCCCATGTGGACGCCATGCGGCAGATCCGTGTGGGGCCGGAAAGCGCGGGCTCCGAGCCCGGCCCCGCCTGTTATGGCCGGGGTGGCGCGAAACCCGCGGTGACCGATGCTGATCTGGTGCTGGGCAAGCTTGACCCCGACAACTTCGCGGGCGGCTCAATCCGGCTGGATACCGCAGGTTCCGAGACGGCGTTGCATCAGGTCATTGGGCAGGAACTCGACATGGACGCCGCCACCGCCGCCTTCGGTTTGGCCGAGGTGGTGGACGAGAACATGGCCAATGCCGCGCGGGTCCATGCGGTGGAAAACGGCGAGGATCTCAGCGACTACACGATGATCGCCTTCGGCGGTGCGGCTCCGCTGCACGCGGGGCGGCTTTGCGAGAAGCTGGGCGTGGAACGCCTGCTGGTGCCGCCCGGTGCCGGGGTCGGCTCGGCGATCGGGTTCCTGCGCGCGCCCTTCAGCTTCGAGGCCAACCGCTCGGTCTATATGAAGCTGTCGGATTTCGATGCGGATCGCATCAAGACGCTGCTGGCCGAGCTACGCGACGAGGCCACCGGCTTTGTCCGCAACTGCGACGCCGGGGCGGAGATTCTGTCGGAATACAAAGTCTACATGCGTTACAGCGGGCAGGGCTGGGAGATCCCCATCGTGCTGGATGAGGCAGACGCCCTAAACCCCGATGCCGTCCGGTTCGAGGCGCTTTTTGAGGCGGATTACGCCAAGCTTTTCGGTCGTACCGTCGAGGGGTTGGATATCGAGATCACGGTCTGGTCGGTCAATGCCACCACCCCGCCCGAGGCGGTCGCCCGCACCGCAGAGCAGTCCCCGGGTACGGCGGCAGATGTGGCTCTAATACGGCGTATGTTCGACCCGGCGCTCGCCGAATACTGCGATGCCGACGTGGTCCTGCGCGCCCAGATGGCCCCCGGCCAGACCGCCCAAGGCCCCGCCGCGATCACCGAGGATGAGACGACGATCATCCTGCCCGCGTCACGCCGCGCCATTTGCCAGCCGGACGGCTGCATCGACATCACCGTGAAAGGGTAAGCCCATGGCACAGACACATTCCAACGTCGCCTATCAGGTCATGTGGAACCGGCTGATCTCGGTCGTTGAGGAACAGGCGCAGGCGCTGGTGCGCACCGCCTTTTCGACCTCGGTGCGCGAGGCGGGCGATCTCTCGGCCGGGGTCTATGATACCGACGGTCAGATGCTGGCGCAGGCGGTCACCGGCACGCCCGGCCACGTCAACGCCATGGCCGACGCGGTGGCGCATTTTATCCGCCGCATCGGGCGGCAGAACATCCTTGAGGGCGACGTTTATATCACCAACGACCCTTGGGAGGGGACGGGCCATCTGCATGACATCACCATGGTCACGCCGTCTTTTCACCGTGGCAAGCTGGTCGGCTTCTTTGCCTGCACCGCGCATATCGTCGACATCGGCGGGCGTGGCTTTGGTGCGGATGCGGCGAGCGTCTACGAAGAAGGGCTTTACCTGCCGATCATGAAATTCGCCGATGCGGGCAAGGTCGACGCGACACTGGTGCGGATCATCCGTGGCAACGTGCGCGAGCCGGATCAATTGGTCGGCGACATCTACGCGCTGACCACCTGCAACGAGATCGGCCACCGCCGGTTGATCGACATGATGGAGGAGTTTGCCCTCGACGATCTCACCGGCATCGCGGGTTTCATCCTCGACAATTCCCGCCGCGCCACGCTGGAGCGGATCGCGGCGCTGCCACGCCAGCAGGCGACCGGCGAGATGACGATCGACGGCTTCGACACGCCGATCACGCTGAAGGTCACGGTGAGCATCAAAGAGGATCACATCCTGTCGGATTTCGCGGGCACCAGCGGGATCGACAAGAAGGGCATCAACTGCCCGCTGGTCTATACCAAGGCCTATGCCTGCTACGCGTTGAAATGCGCCATCGCGCCGGAGATTCCCAACAACGCCGCCTCGCTAGAGCCGTTTCGGATCACCGCGCCCGAAGATACCATCGTAAACGCCGTGCACCCGGCACCCGTGGCCCTGCGGCACATCGTGGGTCACTTCGTGCCCGATACGGTCTACGCGGCGCTGGATCAGATTCTGCCCAATCTTGTCCCTGCCGAGGGGGCGGGCTGCCTGTGCAACTTCCAAGTCAGCCTGCGCCCCCGCACCGATGCGCAGGCGCCTAAAGGTGCGCGCCGGGCCGAGGTGCTGACCTTCAACTCCGGTGGTTCGGGCGCGCGGCCGCAGCATGATGGGCTGAACGCCACAGCCTTCCCCTCGGGCGTGATGACCATGCCGGTGGAGGCCACGGAACATGCCGGTCCTGTGGTGATCTGGCGCAAAGAACTGCGCCCCGACAGCGGCGGCGCGGGTCGCCAGCGCGGGGGCTGGGGCAGTACATGGAAGTCAGCGCCCGCGCGGGGCATGAGTTCGACATGCAGGCCATGTTTGACCGCGTCGATCACCCCGCCCGTGGGCGGCAGGGCGGCGCCCCCGGTGCCCCGACCACCATCGCCCGCGACGATGGCACGCCGATGCGCGGCAAGGGCAAACAGTTCGTGCCGCATGGGGCAAAGGTGATGATGGCCTTTCCGGGGGCGCGGGCTACGGCCCCGCCATCGAGCGCCCCAAGGACTTGGTGAAACGCGACCTTTTGCGCGGCTATATAAGCGCCGAGGTGGCTGCGGCGGACTATGGGCTGAGCGCCGAAGACATCCGCGAGGTGCAAGAGGCGATCCGCAAGGGCACGGACCTGTGAAAGAGTTATCGCTCAAGGGTTTATAAGCGCACGGGGGTCATTGACTGTTACAAAGCGCGGGTGTTCCTTGGCCCCATCATGCCAAGAGGAACCCAGTGATGTATGTGATTGAACCCCCAAAGCAAAGCAGCCTTGCCGTTCAAGGCACCAGCGACCGTTTCCCGGTGCGCCGCGTCTTTTGCGTGGGCCGTAACTATGAGGCGCATGTGCTTGAGATGGGCAATGACATGCGCGACCCGCCGTTCTTTTTCACCAAACCCGCCGATGCCACGCTGGATACGCCCTGCACCGTGCCCTATCCGCCGCTGACGGAGGATTTCCACTTCGAGGCAGAGCTTGTCATCGCCATCGGCAAGGGCGGCGCAAACATCGCAGAAGCGGATGTAATGGATCACATCTGGGGCGCATCTGTGGGCATCGATTTCACCCGCCGCGACCTTCAGGCACAGGCCAAGAAGATGGGCCGCCCGTGGGACTGGTCCAAAGCCTTTGACAATTCCGCGCCCATCGCGCCGATCCTGCCCATCGCCGATGTCGCCTCGGTGGAGAAGGGCCGCCTATGGCTGGCCGTGAACGGCGAGATGAAACAGGAGGCCGATCTGTCACAGATGATCTGGTCGGTGCGCGAACATACCGCGACCCTGTCGCAGGCCGTGACACTGGCACCGGGTGACATCATCATGACCGGCACGCCCGCCGGTGTCGCGGCGGTGAAGCCCGGCGACGTGATCACCGGAGGTGTCGATGGCATCGCCGAATTCGAGGTCACCGTCGGCCAGCGCGGCTAAGGCGCGGCCCGGTCTAGGCCCCGGCCAGCGTGCGTTCTGCACGCGCGCGGGCTTGGGCGGCCAGATCGGGCAGGCCAGTCTTTTCATATACGTCGCCCAGCATCAGGTTGAGCGGTACGCCATCGGGGTCATAGGTCCGGCGCATCTCCAACACCTGCTGCGCGGCGGAGGCCCGGCCATCGCGCACCAGCGCATCAAGGTGGATCTGCTCGAAAAGATCGCGCTGCGCATGGCTGCCACCGCATTCGGCCATGCGGGGCAGGGCCATGCCAAGCTCACGGATCGCTGTGGCCCAATCCCCCTTGGCATGGGCGGCGATGCCGCGGGCGGCGGGCAGCGCGACCTCGGCCCATGCGGCATGGTCATGGGCGGCAGTCTCACTCGCGCGGGCCTTGATCGCAGCAACCATCTCTGCCGCCTCGGGCCGCCCTGTGCGGCAAAGGGCATAGAGATATTGCAGCGTCAGGAAGGGGCTGACCGTATCCGCCCCCGTGCCGCCACATGGTCGGCCACATCGCCCCAACGGTCGCCCACATCGACGCCCGCGAACTCCATCCGCGCCAGCAGGGACACCGCGCCGACTTGGTCTTGGGAATAGTCTTTCTCAAGCCCCCAGATATGCTGGTCATAGGCGGCGCGCACGTCGTCATGGCGGCCTTGCGACAGATAAAACAGCGCCAGATGCCACCAATTGTGGCTGCGCATGAACGAGTTCAGATCAGTCCATGTCTCGGCCACGCTTTCCATAAAACGCGCGCCTTCCGCCACGCGGCCTTGCGTTAGCATCACATGGGCCAGCGCGTGATGCGCCCAGGGCTCATCGTGGCGCAACTCCATCGCGCGGCGGGCGGCGGCCTCGGCCCGGTCAAGCAGGTGGCACTGCTCGTAGCCAAAGGCGATCATGCCGTGGGTATAGGCGATGTCTTCGGCCTCGGGCAGGGATTTTAGCGCCATGCGCAACATTCCGGCGGCATCGCCTGAGTTGAACAGGTGGTATTGCGCCAGTTTGAGCATCGCCAGATCGCGCGGCCATTTGTCGGTGATGGCGTCACAGGCAGCGACGAGGGCGGGCACATCGCCGTGGATCCAGTGGCTTACAGCGCGGATGATCTCTTGCTCCCGGGCGTTGGCCCCGGTCGCGGCTGTGGCGCGTTCCAGATAGGGGCGGGCTTTTTCCGGAGCGATGGGGTGCTCAAGGAACATCCACAAAAGGGCGGCATAGGCATTGACCAGCGGCCCCTCCGGGTCGGCATCGGCTGCGGCGATGATGCCTGCGGCTTTGGGCTGGTAGGACAGAAAGCCGTGGATGAAATCGTTGATCGCCTGCAGGGGTTCCGGGCGGCTGGCAGAGGTTTCCAATCCGTAAAGGTCTTGTGTCATCTCGGGTCTCCGGCGGTGGCGTGGAATTGGCGCAGGTGTTGGGCGACAGCTTCGGCAGCGTCCCAATGGATCGAGTGGCCTGCGTTTGGCAGGGTGGTCTGCGTCACGTTCGGGATCTGCGCAAAGGCGTCCTCGGCGGCGGCGCGGGGATCAGCAGGTCTTCGGCGCCGTGCAACACTTGGGTTGGGCACCGAAGATCGGCAGGGCGCACCGTGGGGCGAAAGCCGCGCAGCGCTTCGAGCTGATGGGCCATGGCATCCGCGCTTTGCGCATGGGGATAGGCCAAGGCGGCGGCAAGGGCGGTCTCAGTATTTGTCGGATCGGAAAAGAAGCCGGGGGTAAAGACCCAAGGGTAGAGCGCGCGCAGCCAAAGCTGCGCCCCTTCCGGTGCGCGGCGCACGGCCAGCAGCGCGTCGAACACCGCCATGGTGCGCGGCGCACGGACCGGTGCAGAGGCGAGGATGCTCATCGCTTGGATGCGCTCGGGCGCAAGGCTAAAAAGCTCCATCGCCATCAGGCCGCCCATGGAATGGCCGACAACGTGAAACTTTGCGTGCCCCAGTTCATCCATCAACGCCAGCGCATCACGGGCCATCTGCCCGACGGAGGTTTCTGCGTCCCAAGGCGTTGTGCGCCCGGTGCTGCGGTTGTCAGGCCGGATCAGCGTGAAATGATCCGAAAGCAGCGGTGCCAAAGCGCCCCAGCTTGCACTGTCGCTGAGCATGCCTGCCAGCATCAGCAGTGGCGGGCCGCTGCCGTCGACCTCGTAATGAAGGGAGATATCGGAGAGGGGTAGATCAGGCATTCAGCGTGCTCCAACAAGGCAGAAGATCCCCTTGGGCGGGGGAGGCGGCATAGATCGCGCGGGCAATGGCGCGCGACAGGCAAAGCGCGGCGGCATGGCCGATCATCGCCACATCCCCCGCAGGTCGCGCCGCGGTCGAAAGGGAGAAGACCAGATCGCCGTCATTTGGCATATGCGCGGGCACCACCGCGCGGGCGATTCCGTCATGGGCGGCCACGGCAACGCGCTGGCATTCGGCTTTGGTCAACGTGGCATCGGTGGCAACGATGGCGATGGTGGTATTGGCGCGGGCCGACATGGCCGCCATCTTGCGGCTTTCAAAGAAGAGGCCCAGCCCGGCGGAGGGGTCGGGCCCCAGCCCGCCAAACTCTCCTTCGATCTCAAAGGGGGCGGCGTGGAAATGGCGGTCGCCGGGGGTGGTGACGGCGCCCACCGGATTGGCCCCCACCAGCGCACCGACCATGCTGCCATCGGGCAGTTGCAAACTGGCCGAGCCGAGCCCGCCTTTGACCATCGCGCTGAGCGCGCCGGTGCCCGCGCCGACAGAGCCTATTTCAAACTCTTCGCCGGCCGCTTCCATGGCCTTGCGGCCCAGATCGGCATAGGGGTTCTGCGCCCAATCCTTGTCTCCGCCGTTGAGCAAATCAAACAGGATCGCGCCGGGCACCAGCGGGATCAGCGCGTCTCCCACGCGAAAGCCGCGGCCCTGTGCGCGCAGGGCATCCACCACCCCCGAACAGGCATCCAGGCCATAGGCAGAGCCGCCCGAGAGCACTAGCGCATCGACCGCCGCCACGGTCTTGTCAGGGGCCAGCAGGTCGGTCTCGCGCGTGCCGGGGGCACCGCCCATGACGTGGACGGAGGCGGTGAAGGGCGTGTCGCCGATCAGCACGGTGCTGCCGGATTTCAGCCGCGCGTCCTGCGCGTTGCCGACCTTCAGCCCTGCCACATCGGTGATCAGGTTGCGCGGGCCGGGGCGCATCGGCGCGGTCATTGGGCGCATCCGCGGGCTGCCGCGCTATTCACGTGAAACATCCCCGTAATGGTGCAAATGGGCGAGGGGTCTAACAGTGGCATCGTCACTCCGGCATTGATTTCAGGCGGAGTTTGCGCGCTTCCCCAGCGGATGCCAAGGCCTGTGCTGCCAGAGATCTGCCCCACCAGTTGCGCGCCATAAAAATGGGCGCGCAGGTTGCCCCGCGCGCCCGATCCCTCCGGCATGGCCGGTTGGTTTATTTTTGCTCTTCGGCGACAGCGGCGGCGACGGCTTCTTCAAAGATCGCGAGGCCCTCTTCGACGATGGCGTCAGATGCGGTCAGCGGAACCATCACGCGCACGGCGTTGCCATGCATGCCACAACTCAGCAGCAGCAGGCCGCGCTTGAGGGCGTGGGCGATGACGCGCTTGGTGAAATCGGCATCGGGTTTGGCGCTGTCAAAGTCGGTTACGAATTCGACGGCGACCATGGCACCAAGGCCGCGGATATCCCAGAAGCGGTAGGGCGCCGACCGCGCGCCGATTTCGGCAAAGCGGGCTTTGAGCGTTTCGCCCATCGCGGTGGAGCGGGCCAGCAGACCTTCGTCTTCGATCGCCTCAATCGCCGCCAGCGCTGCAGCACAAGCCACCGGGTTGCCGCCATAGGTGCCGCCCAGACCGCCGGGGGCCATCGCGTCCATCACATCGGCGCGGCCAATCACACCGGCCAGCGGGTACCCACCGGCCATGGATTTCGCCACGGTAATCAGGTCCGGCGCGACGCCGGAATGCTCAATCGCGAACCATGTGCCGGTGCGGCCAAACCCGGCCTGCACTTCGTCGGCGATCAGCAGGATGCCGTGCTGGTCACAGATTGCGCGCAGTTCTTGCAGCATGTCGAAAGGCACAGGGGTATAGCCGCCTTCGCCGAGCACTGGCTCGATGATGATCGCGGCAACGCGCTCGGGTTGGGCATCGGTGAGGAAGAGGTTCTTCAACCCGGTCAGCGCGTCCTGCACGGTGATCCCGTCGCGCACCGAAGGGAAAGGCGCACGGAAGACATCTGCCGGGAAAGGGCCCACGTCTTTTTTGTAGGGCGTGACCTTGCCGGTCATGCCCAGCGTCAGCAGGGTGCGGCCATGGTAGCCGCCGGTGAAGGCGATGATGCCCGGACGACCGGTGGCAGCGCGGGCGATTTTCACTGCGTTCTCAACGGCTTCGGCGCCGGTGGTGACAAGCAGCGTCTTTTTGGGTGCCTCACCCGGGGCCAGCGCGTTCAGTTTCTCAGCCAGTTCGATGTAGGGGCCGTAGGGCACGACCTGAAAGCTGGTGTGGGTATAGTGATCTTCTTGCGCCTTGGCGGCTTCGACCACTTTGGGGTGGCGATGGCCGGTGTTCAGCACGCCGATGCCCCCGACGAAATCGATGTAGCGGTTGCCTTCGACATCCCACAGTTCGGCATTCTCGGCGTATTTCGCATAGATCGGCGCGGCAGAGGCCACACCGCGCGGCACGGCGGCGTCGCGGCGCGCGACGAGGTCGGCATTCGTCTGACCGTCGGGTTTGGTGGCGGGATTTGCTTCGACCACTGTCATCTGCGGCGCGGCTTTGGCCTTGGCAGAGGATTTGCGGTGCGATTTCTTGACGGTGCTGGACATGGAACAGATACCTTATTGCGAAAGAGAGAGGGGCAGTGACGTGTCGTTTAAAAAATCCATATTCCGTTTAATATAATTGTCAATCGCGAAGGCAGAGCCTATCTAACAATTCCCAAAATCATCGGTTGCCCCTCCGCCACGATGCCCGGTCGCAACGCCGATGCCCACAAAGGACAAGTCATTGAACGTCGGCGATAAACTTAGAGCGATCCGCAAGAAACATGGGTTGTCCCAACGTGAGCTTGCGGCCAAGGCCGGGCTGACCAATGGCACGATCTCGCTGATCGAAAAGAACCGGACGAGCCCATCAGTCGCATCGCTGAAAAGTCTGCTGGACGCGATTCCCATCAGCATGGCGGAGTTCTTCTCGATCCTTGAGGAGGACGACAGCGCCAAGGTTTTCTACCGCGCGCAGGAACTGACCGAGATTTCGCCAAGCCATCAGGGCGGCGTATCGCTGCGCCAATTGGGCAATGCCGCGCATCACGCGCTTCAGGTGCTGCATGAAACCTATGAGCCCGGCGCGGATACCGGGCCGGAGTTTCTGAGCCATGAGGGCGAAGAAGCGGGCGTGGTGGTGCGCGGCAGCATAGAGGTGACGGTCGACGGCGCAGTCAGCCTGTTGAACGCCGGGGATGGCTACCTGTTCGACAGCCGCCTGCCACATCGGTTCCGCAATATTGGCACCGACCCTTGTGAGATTGTCAGCGCCTGCACGCCGCCCAGCTTCTAAAAGGCACCCTATAAATATCGACCGCCCCGAGCGTTCTGCTCGGGGCGGTCGATAGGGGTGTCAGGTCTTAGTAGTCTGACCGGTAGTTCGACCTTTGGGTCTCCGGTTGCTGTTTGTCGCGCCCGGCACGGTCCTCATCTGGATGAAGTTCCCGTCGGCCCGTCGTGAGGGCCAAGATGATGACCGCGGCTAAGGTCAGGATGGTCAGACCGCCGAGAAAGAGCTCTGTGGTCATCTCCGTGTTCCTTTTTGCACTGCGTTTCAGGTGCTCAACCGCGCGCAAGCCAAAGGGTTCCGACAAATTTTTCGCCTGTAACGAGTCTGTGACCTGCGGGCCACGTTTCCGGCCAGATTCCGCTGACCGATAGCGCGTCAGTAGTCGTAGATCATCTTGCTGTCGGTCGGGACGTGGAAATTAACCCGGATTTGGTATACGCCATCCGTGGTTTCAACCTCGACCTGACCGTTCAACTGGCGGGTAAAGGCAAGGATCAAACGAGAGCCGAGCCCGGTGCCGGATTTCACCTCTTCGGGGTTGCCGATGGTGTTGCGGACTTCAATCATCGCCTGTTCCGGCCCGGTCTGGATCAGCTTGAGCGAAATGAACCCTTTGCCATGTTCGACCGTCGAGACGTATTTCAGCGCGTTGGTCAGCGCCTCTGACACCAGCAGGGTGAGGGGGCCGCATCGTCGGCGTCAATCTTGATCGGCTCAAAGGATTGCTCAACCTGCACGCCCGAACCAGAGGCCAGCCCGACCGATAGCATCTGGCCTACAATCTCGTTCAGCAGTTCGCTGGCGTTGACCCGCACCAGATCGTCATTCTGGTAGAGGTTCTTGTGCACGGTGGCGAGGCTGAGGATACGATCCTGCAAGCGCCGCAGAACAAAACGCGCGTCTTCGCTTTTGGCCTGCCGGATCTGCATGTTCATGATCGACGAGATAAGCTGAAGGTTGTTTTTGACCCGGTGGTGGACCTCTTTCAGCAGGATGTTCTTTTGCCGAAGACTGTCTTCGAGCGTCGCCTCATCTCGCAGGATCGATTCCGCCATGCCGACAAAAGCGGATTCCATCTCGACCAATTCGGTGGGCACCGAGGGGCCAAGCGTCCCGCGCGGCAGGGTGCGGTTCAGCGCAAAGCGACGCATCTGCCGGCCAAGCTTGCGAATGTGGTTGATCGCCAGCCGGTTCAACGCCCAGAAGGCCACGATCAAGCTGGCCAGCCACATGACGATGGGCAAAAGCGCGCTCAGGCGGGTGGAAACGCCCGTGTCCAGAAACGGGGTGTTTTTGGGCCACACGCTCAGCGCAAAGACCGTGTCTGGCACGATTGGGACGATCACATAGGCGCGGTCTTGGCCATCGAAATTCTCTGAAAGGAAGACGTTGGGTTCTTTGGTGGTCAACAGCGACAAGGCGACATCGCTGGGGTATTCCTTTTTGGCAACGGCCAGCCCGTTTTCCGTGGTCAGGATGTGGCCCATCTTGTTGAGGGTCATCATCGCGACGCTGCTGTGTTTGCTCTTGGGTTCGCGTATCGCGTTGATAGCGTCTTCGGGAATGCTGAGCGCCATGAAGCCGATCAATTCGCGCTCTTCGTAGACCGGCGCGTTGATCAGCGTGACCATCTGATTGCTGACCGCCCCTTGCAACACCGGCATCGCACGACGGACCGGTGTTTCCACCAGTGTTTGAAAGTTCTCATCCTCGGAAAAGTCATGATCCTGCCCCGTGTAGGAGCAGGTCATTTTCCCGTCTAGCCCGATGAAACCCACAAGCGAATAGATGTCTGACGCTTGTTTGTATTCCTTAAGGAAGGCGGTGCATTCCTCTGGGTCGTCCCGCCTGAGACGCACGATAGAGGTAAGCGCTTCGGCGGCGCCGAAAGCCTCTTGGATCACCCGGCGTTCCGCGGCAGAGGCCTGTTCTGTGACGGCGATCAGCGATAGCTCTGCGCTTTGGCGGCTTTGATCCGCAATCTGCCGTGTCTGCACAACCGCGATCAGCCCGATGGGCAAAAGCGCGAGAGACAGAAACAGCAGAATACGGATCGTCAGCCCACGCATCAGATCACCGCTGAAGAAGCCAGACGTCATATTTAGAAAGAAGAAACTTTAGAAGCGGATAGGACTGACATTGTCGCGTCATCGGTCATTTCAAGCGACTCGTCGTCATGGTGACCCAGCAGTTCAGCAAGGCGGGCACGAGCCCGGTTGGTGCGGCTTTTGATGGTGCCTACGGCAACGCCACACATGTCTGCAGCTTCCTCGTAGGAGAAGCCAGAGGCCCCCACAAGAAGCAGCGCTTCGCGTTGCTCATCCTTAAGCAGGGCAAGCGCCTTGCGGAAATCCGTCATCTGCATGTGGCCATCATGTGCAGGCTTTTCGGCCAACCCATCGGTCAACACGCCATCAACGTCTGAGACTTCACGTTTCGCCTTGCGGCGCGAGGAATAGTAAGTGTTCCGCAGGATCGTGAAGAGCCAAGCACGCATGTTCGTGCCCTCTTGGAACTTTTCGATGTTGGTCCACGCCTTGACCAAGGTGTCCTGCACCATGTCGTCTGCCGTGGCACCATTGCGTGTCAGGCTGATGGCAAAGGCCCGCATGGCCGGCAGATGTTCTACCAGCTCGTCGCGCGGATCGGGACGGGTCATTATGACGTTCCTTTTTCTGAATCCTGTTCCTTCAACTTCTGAAGCAGATCCTTGAAACGATCAGGGATGCCTTCATCGAGCGTCTCATCGAAGACACGCTTGAGGTTGTCGTCGATGACGCGCTCGCGCTCGTCCTTGTTTCCTGAATTCACTAACATCACCTCTGGCATCGTCGTCTCGTTTGAATAATTATGTACGCATACTGGAACCAAACACAATGTGGACGTGTTTGGTTCCAAGAAAAGTAAAAAAGGATCGACTAGATGAACGATGCGACACAAAAGACCAGCATCAGCGATGAACTGGGTGCCAATATCCCCTACCTTCGCCGGTTCGCGCGGGCGATGACTGGCAGCCAGACCAGTGGTGACACCTTCGCCGCGGCGGCGCTGGAAGCCATCCTGGTTGATCGCTCGGTGCTCGATGGAGTAGACACAAAGACGGGTCTTTTCAAGGTTTTGTACGGTATCTGGGCCAGCGCAGGTGCCCCGGTGGAAGAAGGCGAAAGCGGCCCCCGCGCCAAGGCGCAGCGGCATCTGTCGAGCCTGACCAACAACAGCCGCGAAGCGCTGCTGCTGCACACGATCGAAGGCTTTTCGCATGGTGAAATCGCCAAGATCATTGGCGTGGATGAGGCCGAGGCCGATGAGCTGATCCAGATCGCACACCGCGAAATGGCCGACAGCACCTCCGGTTCGGTGATGATCATCGAAGACGAAGCCATCATCGCGATGGACATCGAGTCTATCGTTGCCGAGATGGGCCACCGGGTGACTGGTATCGCGCGCACCCGTGATGAAGCGGTGAAACTGGGCAAAGCCGATGTGCCGGACCTGATCCTCGCGGACATCCAATTGGCCGATAACTCTTCGGGTATCGATGCAGTGAACGATCTGCTGAACGAGCTTGGCATGCGTCCGGTGATCTTTATCACAGCCTTCCCCGAGCGTCTGCTGACCGGTGACAAGCCAGAGCCTGCATTCCTGATCTCCAAACCCTATTCGGTGGATCAGGTCGTCTCGGCTGTCTCGCAAGCGATGTTCTTTTCCTCCACGGAAACGCTCAACGCCTAAGCCGGGCCAGAAAAACAGGGTTCCCCGCGCTTTGCTTTGCGCAGGGAACCCTTTGCATTCAGCGCCCGCGCTGCCTATCGTCAGTCAAACATTCAGGAGGCCCACATGGCCAAGACCCCGACCGCTGCCGCAAAAGATCTGACCATCGACGATCTGTCGGATCAGATCGCGCTTCTTAAAAAAGACATCGCATCGCTGACCGAAACCCTGGGCGAATACGGCAAGGCCAAGTCGGAAGAGATGCGCGACAACGCCCGCAACGCGGCGAATGATTTTGCCGACACAGGGCGCCTGAAGGCGATGGAGGCCCAAAAGCAAGCCGAGGAATTCCTGCAAGCCCAGCCCGGTACCGCCCTCGGCATCGCCGCAGGCATCGGTTTCCTTGTCGGTCTTGTGACGGCCCGCCGCTAAGATGCTTTCCTCGGTGATGAACCATCTGCGCGGCTCCCTGCGGCGTGCGCTGCGCACCGCGATGCTCAGCGCCGGGGCCGCGCTCTTTCTGCTGATCGGGCTGCTGTTTCTCACGCTTGCGGCATGGCTTTATCTCATCACCGTCACCACAGCGCTCACCGCCGCGCTGATCCTCGGCGCGGTCTATTTTGGTGTTGGTTTTCTCTTGCTTGCCATGGCCGGATCCGATCGCGCGCCCGCCGCTCAGGCCCCCGTCAGGAAGACCCCTCCGCGACCGAACATGACGGTCTCAAGAACTTGGTCATGGCATTTCTGGCTGGCATAACCGCGGGTCAGAAAGCGCGCCGTTAACAGCGCTGAGCAGATTGCCACTGGAAAAGGGGCGGGTGATGAACCTCAGCCTCCTTTCGGCCTCCGCCAATCGGGGCGTATCGTTCATGATACAGACGATTGGAAACCACTCCCGCAGGTTCGACAAATCCGACAGATGCTGGTGCAACTGATCGCGCCGCAGCGACAGGACCGCGAATTCGATGTTGTCGATGTTTTCCACCAGCTTGCTGAGATCAAACGTCTCTAAAAGGCGAATTTGCGATTGCGGAAACGCAGCAGAAAGCGTTTCATTTATGTCTGAACAGACCAACGGGTCCGGTTCGTAGATCAAAATCGACATGGTCTTCCCCCGGGTTAGCAAAGTTGTCGATTTAGGGGCGCGCCACGAGGGCGCATTAAACTAAGACATAAGAAGGCAAATTTTATCTGATGACGACACAATGCCGCTATTGCCCTCTCCGTCGCAAAGATGCCTTCCTGCCGATGTCGAAAGATGAAGTGAACTTCATGGAGAAGTTCAAGTCCGGTGAGCTGACGGTTGAGCCGGGCACGCCGATCCTGCTTGAGGGGTCAAACTCACCCCAGCTTTACACGGCCCTGACCGGGATGGGCATCCGCGACAAGACCTTGGAAAACGGCAACCGGCAGGTCATCAGCTTTGTCTTCCCCGGCGATTTCATCGGCCTGCAGGCAGGCATCATGGGTGAAATGGGCCATTCCGTCGAAGCCCGGACCCATATGCGGCTTTGCGTTTTCAACCGCAGCGAGTTCTGGAATTTCTTCAAAAACCACCCCGAACGCGCCTTTGACATCACTTGGTTGGCCGCGATCGAAGAGCATTTCATGGGCGAAGTCCTTGCCACCATTGGCCAACGCACCGCGATGCAGGCCATCGCTTGGGCGATGGTCAAGATTTTCGAACGTGGCCAGTCGCTGGGGATGGTCACCCACAACCAGATGCTGCTGCCCTATTCACAACGCGATCTGGCCGATGCGCTTGGCCTGTCGGTAGTGCACACCAACAAAACCCTCGGTGCCCTGAAAGAACGCCAGTTGCTTTCGTGGTCCGACAGGGTGCTTCAGATCAACGACCTCGCCGCCTTGGCGAAAGCGGGGGTGACCGAACTTGAGGGTCGCCAAAAGCGCCCCCTGCTTTAACAGCTACTCTTGCGTGATATCGATAAAGGTATCTGCGGCCTCGGCCCCACGTTGCCCGCGCGGTTTGGCCGGGCCGATGGTGCTGTCCGGGCGCGTCCGGCGTTCGACCTGCGCGTTCAGGGCCGCGCCGAATAGGATCAGAAAACTGCTGATCCAAAGCCAGACCAACATCGCAATCACAGCCCCGATCGAGCCATAGACCTGATTGTAGTTGCCGAAATTGGCGACGTAATAGGAAAACCCGATCGAAAGCACCGCCCAAGACATCACCGCCAAAATCGCCCCGCTGCTAAGCCAAGGCAATCGCGCCGCGCGCCGGTTCGGCCCGAAACGGTAAAGCACACCCACACCGGCAAACAAAACCGCCGTCGCAACGGTCCAGCGCAGCAGGTCGGCCACGGCGTTGCCAAAGGGTCCAAGCGGGATGAACGCCAGAATGATGGGTGCGACCACCACCGCCAGCAGCGCCACAATTCCGACCCCCACAAGGCTCACCGTCAACATCAAGGCATGCAGGTAATGTTTCGCAGCATTGCGGTTGCGCTCGTTATAGACAGCGTTCAGACCGATCACCATGGCACCCACACCGGCCCGCGCAGACCACAGCGCCACCAGCAGCGATACAATACCGGCCCAACCCAAGGTATCGGCCCGCGCGGTAACCAGCCCGGTCACCTGCGTATTGATAATGTCATAGACATCATCCGGCAGCAGCCCGCGCACATCCTCCAACTGGGCAATGACCACAACAGGGTCCGAGATCAGCCCCAAAAGCGCAATCAGCGCCGCCAGCGCGGGAAACAACGACAGCATCGCGAAAAACGCCACCCCGGCCGAGATCAGCGCAAGGTTATCGTCGGCCGCTTGCTTTAGGCTCGCCTTGAAAGCATCCCAATAGATCGCCGGTCGGGTCGGAGGTCTGCGCAGCACCAATGCCAATCCTTTCAATTCGGCCCCGGCCAAAACCGGGACCGCTTCGCGTTAGCTGTCCTCCACATCGTCGCGGACCTGCCCCCAAGCAACAAGGGTGAAGATCAACGTGCCGCCGATGATGTTGCCGACAAGCACCGGCAGGAAGAAGCCAAAGATCGCCTGACCAAGCCCCAGCCCGCCATGCAGAATGAGCGCTGCCATCTCGACTGACCCGGCGACGATATGGGTGAAATCCCCCGCAGCAATAAGCCAGGTAAAGGTCAGGATCAGGAAAAACGCCGCCTCATCCGCTTCGGGCAGCATCCAGACGATCAATGCCACGATGACCCCCGCCGGAATGGCCCGCCAAAACCCCTCCGCCGCCGGCATGCCCGTCGCGTGTTCCGAAAGGCTGATGATGGCGGGCAAAACCTCCGCCGGGATGGCGGGCGTATAGATAAACAGCGCGGCCGCCGCGAAGGCCCCGATCACATTGGCCCCCAGCACAACGGCCCAAAGCCGCATGAGCCTGCACAGAATATTCAGGCTACGTTCCTGCATCAGGGGCAAGACCGTGGTGATGGTGTTTTCGGTAAACAATTGCATCCGGCCCATGATGACCGCGATGAACCCCAATGAATAGCCGAGGTTCTCCAGCAGAAAACGCCAGCCTGCATCTGGCAAATAGGTTCGGAAAATCGCCTCCCCCAAGACCGAAAGACTGATCAGCATCCCCGCGGATATCCCCGACCAGATCAACGACCGGTTGGTGCGGTTCAACTCATCGCGCCCCTCGCGCCGGATCACCTCATAGATCAGCTTGGGCGACAGCGCCGCCGCCTCACTGACAGAGCGTTCTTCCGCCTCTTCCTGCACGGCAGAGGTAGGGGGCTTTTTCTGGATCAGTGGGGCCATTCGCGTTCTTCCTGAAATTCATGGACATGATGAACATAGCCCGCCGAAGCCCCCTGCACAGTAAAAAGCCCCAGGCTGCTTAATCCGCGCGCCCCAAACAACAACGCCCCGCCAATCTCGCCCCCACCGGGGGGAGTGTCCCCCCTTCAACTTCATCCTTTCTTAAATACCGATCCCGCACCCTCAATCAGACGGATCAGCCGCGTTCTCCCCCACCGGCACTCAACGCCAACCCCTCGACAATAGCCGTCAGCGCCGCCCCCCGATGCCCTTCCGCGTGCGGAAAGCGTGTGCGCATTTCGGCCTCGACCACCTCCATCAGGCTCGACCCGCCGACAAAGATCAGCCGGTCCACGGCGCCGGGCGCGATGCCTGCGTTCCGCGCTGTCGTCTCCGCTGCATCCCCCATCTGTGCGGCCAGTTTCGAAAGCCGCTTGCGCATCCAGTCACGGGGCAGGGGCAAAGTTGCGCGGGGTTTGAGCATCGACACGTCGATTACCGGCTCTGCATCCCCTCGGCCCCTGCGCCATTGGCGCGGATTTTGCCCGCTTCGACGGCAAAAGCAAGATCATGACCAAGCTCTTCATCAAGCACTTTAACCAATCGTGCCAGACGCTTGGGGTGTTCGGCAAACTTATGCAATTCCGCCGCCGCCTTGCGGGTGTCAGCGCCGTAGAGAAACGGAATTTTCGCCCAAGTGGCCAGATCGTTGAAGATCGCATTGGGCGCGATGTGGGTGTCGCCTCCGAAAGCATGGCGAATTTCGCTGCCCATCCCAAGCTGCGGCATCACCCGCCCGATGGACAAGGACCGGTCAAAATCGGTCCCGCCAAGGCGGATGCCGTGGCTTTCCAAAATGTCGATCTCATCATTCCCGCGCTGGCGGAAAAGCGTGAAATCAGAGGTGCCGCCGCCGATATCGATCACCAGCCCCAGATCCCCCGGTCGCAGCGCGGCGCGGTTGGCAAGCGCGGCGGCTTCGGGTTCGTTCATGAAATCCACATGGTCGAAACCGGCCCGGCCATAGGCCTCGCGCAGGTCTGTCAGCGCTTGCGCATCGCGCGCGTCATCGGCTGAATGAAAGCGCACCGGACGGCCAGAGAGTGCTGTGTCGAACTGCATCCCCGTGGCGGCTTCGGCTTGCGTTTTCACCCGCGCCAGAAACCGCGCCACGATGTCGATAAAGTCCAGCCGTTCACCTAAAAGCACCCGCCGCTCGCGCATCAGCCGGGTGCCAAGCAGGCTTTTCAGCCCGCGCATATAACGGCCCTCGGCCCCGGCCAGCAGCGCGTCAGAGGCGGCGGCGCCGATCCGCATTTCACGCGCTTCGAAATCAAAAATACCGCCGTCGGCAGGGTCTGCGCCTCGGCCTCTAGTGCGATCAGTTGCGGGGTGCCGTTGACGGCGATGCCCGCCGCGGTGTTGGACGTTCCAAAATCAATCCCCAGCCTGGCCATGACGTTCTCCTAATGCCTTCTCACGGGCGGTCCGATGCGCAGCGCGCCCGTGCAAAGCACCCGCGATACCCTTCTCGCGCGGGCTTGGCAACGAAGGCTGGCGCGTCGCGCGGCTTTTGGCTAGCCTCGCAAAAAAATACGCCAATATGGGAGAACTTCATGAACCGTTTGAACCGTTTGATGACCGGTGTGGCCAGTGCTGCATTGGTTGTCGCCGCCACCAGCGCCTTCGCCAAGGACGACATCACCGTCGCCATGCAGCTTGAGCCGCCGCACCTTGATCCGACCTCTGCCGCGGCCGGGGCCATCGACTCGGTGCTTTATACCAATGTCTTCGAAGGGCTGACCCGTTTCATGGGCGATGGCTCTGTCGTGCCGGGCTTGGCTGAGTCCTGGGAGATTTCCGAAGACGGGCTGACCTATACGTTCAAGCTGCGCGAGGGGGTCACCTTTCACGATGGCACCACGATGGACGCCGAGGACGTGAAATTCACCCTCGACCGGATCAACGCCGAAGACAGCGCCAACGCGCAAAAGACGCTCTATGCCGCAATTTCCGAAGTGAACGTCATTGACCCGCAGACCGTTGAGGTCAAACTGAGCGAACCGAATGGCAACATGCTGTTCAACCTCGCTTGGGGCGACGCGGTGATCGTCGCACCTGAAACGGTCGAGGCGATCAAGCAAACCCCGATTGGCACAGGCGCGTTCAAGTTTGAGAACTGGAATCAGGGCGACAAGATCACTCTGACCCGGAATGACGACTATTGGGGCGAGGCGCCCGCGCTGGCCAGCGCGACCTTCAAGTTCATCTCGGACCCGACAGCGGCTTTCGCTTCGGTCATGGCCGAGGATGTCGATGTTTTCACCGGCTTCCCCGCGCCGGAAAATATCCCCCAGTTCGAAGCGGACCCGCGTTTCCAAGTGCTGATCGGCTCGACCGAGGGGGAAACGATCCTATCGATCAATAACAAGCGCGAACCTTTCGATAACGTTAAAGTCCGCGAGGCCGTGGCCCATGCCATCGACCGTCAGGCAATCATCGATGGGGCAATGTTTGGTTATGGCACGCCCATCGGCACCCATTTCGCGCCGCATAACCCGGACTACGTCGATCTGACTGAGATGAGCAGCTACGACCCTGAAAAATCCAAGGCGCTGCTGGCCGAGGCCGGTTTCCCCGATGGGTTCGAGACGACGTTGCACCTGCCGCCCCCATCCTACGCCCGCCGCGGCGGAGAGATCATCGCAGCCCAGCTGGCCGAAGTTGGCATCAAGGCGCAGATCACCAATGTCGAATGGGCACAGTGGTTGGAAACGGTGTTCAAAGGCAAGGATTTCGGTCTGTCGATCGTCAGCCATACAGAGCCGATGGACATCAACATCTACGCCAACCCGGACTATTACTTCCAATATGACAATGCTGAGTTCCAGTCGCTGATAACCGAGTTCAACAAGACGGCAGAACCCGCAGCGCGGACCGAGATGCTGGCCAAGGCGCAGCGCATGATCGCCGAAGACTATGTGAACGGCTATCTGTTCCAGCTCGCTTTCCCGACGATTGCCAAGGCGGGTGTCGAGGGGCTTTGGGTAAACGCGCCCACGCAGGCCACCGACCTGACCGGTGTAAGCTGGGCGGAGTGATCCATAGGATCGCGTTTAAGCATTAAAGAAGGGCGCGCCGTGAGGCGCGCCCTTCTTAATTAAATGCGAAGACCTATTAGTCTTTGCCACGCAGGTTTGCTGCGGCTTCGCTAACCAGCGCGTCGGGGTTCTGGTTACAGACGACCATGAAGTCTTCCATTTCCTGCTCCATTTCCGTGTCGGCCATCTCGTCAGCTTCTTCGGAATCTTCGACGGCTTTTGTATCGTCGATCAGGGAATCTTCGGTTTCTTCAGCGTCTGTCGCTTCAGCAGCAGAGATGTCGCTCGGCTCGGAACCGTCGTTTTTGGTTTCGGTGATCATGGAGCCACCGTGGTCGCCATCTTCCAGCTCGGCAATTGCCATGGAAGCGACTTTCATTTTGTCTTCATCGCTCAATTCTTGGTACTGGGCGCAGGTCATGGTGGCCATGTCCATGTGAGCAGCGGCGAAGGCGGGTGCGGAAACGGTGCCCAGAAGGCCGGCGATCGCAAGTGTTTTCAAAGTCGTTTTCATTTTTATTCTCCAGTTTTATCTGTTCTCCCGAAGACAACACCGCATAACGGATATGGTTCCAGCGCATAGCGATTAGGAACGGGAAAACGGCAGTTTCAGTGCATAACATGCTCACAATGCTGGATTCTTTCGATGTGCACCCCGGCCCCGCGCTGCCTGGGCCTTAAAAATTCAGCATTTCTCTCTTTCTCCTCTGGGAAACTGCACGCGGGCTCTGGACCCTCCCGAGCGTGCCGCCTAACCTCCGCGCTATGTTGCGCTATGCGTTGAAAAGATTTCTCTCCCTGCTCATCAGTCTCGCGGTCGCGTCGCTGGTGATCTTTATGGTGATCGAGGTCGCCCCCGGCGATCCGGCCTCCTTCATGCTGGGCCTGAATGCACAGCCAGAAACATTGGCCGCGCTGCGCAGTGAACTGGGGCTCGATCAGTCCCGACCGGAGCGTTACCTTGAGTGGGTCGGTGGCATGCTGCGCGGCGATTTCGGCACATCCTACACCTATCGCACCCCGGTGACCGAGATGATCGGTGACCGGCTTTGGGTCTCTGTGCCCTTGGCGCTTTATGCGCTTTTCCTCTCTGTCATCGTGGCCTTTCCGGCGGGCATCTACGCCGCCTCCCGCCGGGGGCGGGCGGGCGACGTTGGCGTCATGGGGGCAACGCAATTGGGCGTGGCGGTGCCGAACTTTTGGTTCGCCATGATCCTCGTGCTGATCTTTTCGATCAACCTGCGCTGGTTTTCGGCAGGCGGTTTCGTCGGCTGGGACAAGGGGCTTTTCGCCGGGCTGCATGCGCTGACCCTGCCTGCCATCGCGCTGGCCTTGCCGCAGGCGGCGATCCTCGCGCGGGTCATGCGCTCGGCCCTTCTGGATGTTCTGGGCGAAGATTTCATGCGGACCGCGCGGGCCAAGGGGCTGACCGCGCGACAGGCGCTTTGGCGGCACGGGCTGCGCAATGCGCTGATCCCGGTGCTGACGATCATCGGCCTGCAGTTCTCTTTCCTGTTGGCCGGGTCGATCATCATTGAGCAGGTTTTCTATCTACCCGGCCTTGGGCGGCTGGTGTTTCAGTCGATCTCGGCGCGGGATTTGATCGTGGTCGAGTCGGTGGTGATGCTCTTGGTCTTTTCGGTGATCTTGGTGAATTTCCTTGTCGATCTGGCCTATGCCGCCGTCGATCCCCGGCTGAGGGCGCGCACATGAACCGCAATTTGATCCTTGGTGCTGCGCTGACTTCGGTCTTTCTATTGGCTGCGCTGATTTCCTTTGTCTGGACGCCCTATGACTATGCCGGGCTCGACATCGCGAACAAGCTGCACAGCCCTTCGCTGGCGCATCCCATGGGCACCGATCACTTTGGCCGCGATATCCTCAGCATGATCATGGTCGGCGCGCGGACCTCTATCGCCGTAGCGTTGGTGGCGGTGGGCATCGGCATGGGCGCGGGCGTGCCGCTGGGGCTTTGGGCCGCAGCGCGGCGCGGGAGCCTCGTGGATGAGGTCATCATGCGCGGCAATGATCTGGTCTTTGCCTTTCCGGCCATTGTCATCGCCATTCTGATCACGGCGGTCTTTGGCGCCGGGGCGATCAATGCGATCATTGCCATCGGCATCTTTAACATCCCCGTTTTCGCCCGGATCACACGCGGGGCGGCGCTGTCTTTGTGGCAACGTGAATTCATCCTCGCCGCGCGGGTCG
Organism: Sulfitobacter profundi; assembly: GCF_042661425.1. Taxonomy (NCBI): domain Bacteria; kingdom Pseudomonadati; phylum Pseudomonadota; class Alphaproteobacteria; order Rhodobacterales; family Roseobacteraceae; genus Sulfitobacter; species Sulfitobacter profundi. The sequence goes on from NZ_JBHSWA010000001.1 coordinate 1,595,278, forward strand.
CGGGCAAATCCGCCGCGCGGATCTCGGCTGAGCATATCCTGCCCAATGTCGCCAATCTGCTGATCGTGCAGGGGACCATCCAATTCTCTCTGGGTATCCTTGCCGAAGCGGGGCTGAGCTACGTCGGCCTTGGCGCGCAGCCGCCGGTGCCGTCATGGGGCCGGATGTTGGCCGATGCGCAGACGATGGTCAGCATCGCGCCGCATATGGCCTTGATGCCCGGTTTCGCAATCATTCTGACGGTGCTGGGGTTGAACTTGATGGGCGACGGGCTGCGGGACATGCTTGATCCCCGCCTGAGGGTGGCACGCACATGACGCTTTTGACTGTCTCCAATCTCTCGCTGTCGATCCACGGGCTGCGCATCCTCGACGGGGTGACCTTCTCTGTCGCACCGGGAGAGATCGTGGCCGTGACCGGGGAAAGCGGCTCGGGCAAGTCGATGACCGCGCTGGCGGCAATGCAACTGCTGCCAAAGGGGGCCACGACCACCGGCCATATAATGCTGGGCGATGATGACCTGAGCCAGATGAGCGAAGCGGCCCTGTGCGGCGTGCGCGGCAATGACATCGGCATGGTGTTTCAAGAGCCGATGACCGCGCTGAACCCGGTGCAGACCATTGGCCGCCAAGTGGCCGAAACCATCCGCGTGCATGAACCCGGCGTGTCGCGCGCCGAGGCTGAGACCCGCGCCGCCGATACGCTGACCCGCGTCGGCTTGCCGCAAGATCGTTTCCCCCTGTCGCGCTATCCGCATGAGCTGAGCGGCGGGCAACGTCAGCGGGTGGTGATCGCCATCGCCATCGCCCTGCGCCCCCGTCTGCTGATCGCCGATGAGCCGACCACGGCGTTGGATGTCACCACGCAGGCACAAATCCTTACCCTGCTGACCCGTCTGGCGCGCGAAGACGGTATGGGGCTGTTGATGATCACCCATGACCTTGCCGTCGTGGCCGATATGGCCGACCGCATCATCGTCATGCGCAAGGGTCAGATCGTCGAGCAGGGGGAAACCCAAACCCTGCTGCATGACATGCGCCACCCCTATACCAAAATGCTTTTCGACGCCTCCCGCCATGAGGTGAACCTGCCCGAGCCGCCCGCGCCCCAGCCGCTGTTGGAGGTCAAGGGCGTCTGCCGCGATTACCATCTGCCGCGCAAAACGCTGTTTGGTGCGCCCGGCACATTCCGCGCGGTGAACAACCTCAGCTTTACCCTGAACCGGGGGAGCGTTTGGGGCTGGTCGGGGAATCCGGTTGCGGGAAATCGACCCTGACTCGGGCGATTTTGGGTCTGGAACAGGTGCAAGAGGGCAGCATCACCGTCGATGGTCAGCCCGTCTTCACCGGGACCAAGCCGAACCTTGCCGTGCGCCGCAAGATGCAGGTGGTGTTCCAAGACCCTTTCGGCAGCTTCAATCCGCGCCACCGCGTTGATCGGTTGGTGACCGAGCCTTTCCACCTGCTCGACAGCGCGCCGCAGGGGGCGGAGCGGACCCGCGCGATTGACGAAGCGCTGACCGCCGTGGGGCTGCGCCCCGCAGATGCGCGCAAATACATTCACGAATTCTCGGGCGGGCAGCGGCAGCGGATCGCCATTGCCCGCGCGCTGATCATCCGGCCAGAGCTGATCCTTTTCGACGAGGCGGTCAGCGCGCTGGATGTCTCAGTCCGCGCGCAGATCCTTGATCTGCTGGCCGAGCTTTGCAGCCATTATGATCTGACCTATCTCTTTATTTCGCACGACCTGTCGGTGGTGCGCACGGTGACGGACCGGGTGCTGGTGATGCAGTCCGGCAAGATCGTAGAGGCCGGAGAGACCGCGCTGGTCTTCGATGCGCCGCAGCATGAATATACCAAATCACTCATCGCCGCCGCGCCGGTTCTGCCGGATTTGCCCCAGCCTGTAGGGTAGGCTTTTGGGGTCGGGTTACGCCATGAAAGGGAGTTGCATTGATCGCGATGGCAATCCGACCTAACCTGAATTCGGGGATTCCCGCCACAAGGGCATGTCTGCTTGGGCCTGAACGGCGCGTTAGAAATTTCCCTGCCCAGTCAATTGCCTAAAGGCTGCGGCGCTCTACTTGTGCATGCAATGGTGTCCGCCTAAAGGGTGGTCCGCCAATATAACAATGGGAGACATCTTATGAAAATGTTCAAAATGCTCGCAATGACCGGTGCCATGGTGGCCGGCACTGCGGCCATGGCGCAGGAAAAGTTCATCACCATCGGCACCGGTGGCCAGACGGGCGTTTACTTCGTCGTCGGTCAGTCGATCTGTCGTCTGGTGAACCGCGGCACAGCGGACCACAACCTGAAATGCACCGCGCCGTCGACCGGCGGGTCCATCGCCAACATCAACGCGATCAAAGCGGGCGACATGGATATGGGCGTTGCCCAGTCCGACTGGCAGTTCCATGCCTATAACGGCTCCTCGCAGTTCGAAGGCGACAAGTTCGACAACCTGCGCGCGGTCTTCTCCGTGCACGGTGAGCCGTTCAACGTCATCGCCCGTGCCGACAGCGGCATCGAGTCCTTTGATGATCTCAAAGGCAAGCGCGTCAACATCGGCAACCCCGGTTCCGGTCAGCGCGCCACCATGGAAGTCGTGATGGACGCCAAGGGCTGGACGCTGGACGATTTCGCACTGGCTTCCGAACTGAAACCAGCCGAGCAGGCCGCCGCTCTGGGCGACAACAAAGTGGATGCGATCATCTACACCGTTGGCCACCCGAATGGTTCCATCCAAGAAGCCGTGTCGACCATCGACGCCAAGCTGATCCCCGTGGATGGTGATGCGATCCAAGGTCTGATCGACGACAACCCCTATTATGCCGAGGCCACCGTGCCGGGCGGCATGTACAAGGGCACCGACAGCGACATCAAAACCTTCGGCGTGAAAGCGACCTTTGTGACATCCGCTGATGTGGATGACGATGTGGTCTATCAGGTCGTGAAAGCTGTCTTTGACAACTTCGACCGTTTCAAGCGTCTGCATCCGGCGTTCGAGAACCTGACCCAAGAAGAGATGATCTCGGGCGGTCTGTCTGCGCCGCTGCACCCCGGTGCAGAGAAGTATTACAAAGAGCAAGGTTGGATCGAGTAATCTTCGCGTGACATGATAGCTCTGGCGGCGGTACGCTGCCGTCAGAGACCCGAAAAAAACAATATGCGCATCCACCCCAAGGTGGAGCCGACAGGGGACGATATGTCTGAGAAGGACCAGCAAAAGGCGGCGGCTGTCGAAACCGCCGCAACCGGTGACCGAGGCGGACTGAGCCAGGCGGAACTGGACGAACTTGTCGCTTCTTCTGATACGGGCGGCCGTGCTGTAAGCGGGCTGATGGGCACCTTGCTGCTGTTGGTGGCACTGGCTTGGTCGCTGTTTCAACTCTACATCGCGTCACCCATTGGTCTGTTCAATGATACGCTGGCCCGCTCCATTCACTTGGGCTTTGCTGTATTCCTTGGCATCATGGTGTTCCCGGCCACGCGCACGAGTTTTCAGGTGGCACTTGGTGTCATCGTTCCGGCCGTTCTTGCCGCGCTCTTTATGGTCAGCACCAAAGATTCGACCGCGATTTGGTGGATCCCGATCCCCGCACTTTTCGTGATTGCGACAGTGCTGCTCGGCTCGCCCAAGAACCGCGTTCCAATCTGGGAATGGGCATTGGCGATCGTTGGCACCTTTTGTGCGCTTTACCTCTTTATCTTCTACCGCGAAATCGCCAACCGCGTCGGCGCGCCGATCCTGCCAGACTATATCGCAGGGGTTACCGGACTGTTAATCCTGCTCGAAGCCACCCGCCGCGCGCTTGGGCCTGCGTTGATGATCGTGGCGAGCATTTTTCTTTTCTACACCGTGCTTGGCCCTTCTATGCCCAGCATCATCGCCCATAAGGGCAATAGCCTGTCGGAGATCGTGAACCACCAGTGGATCACCACCGAGGGCGTCTTTGGCATCGCGCTTGGTGTGTCGACCTCTTTCGTGTTCCTCTTCGTGCTGTTCGGCTCGCTGTTGGACCGTGCGGGCGCGGGCAACTACTTCATTCAGGTCGCGTTCAGCCTCATGGGCCACATGCGCGGCGGTCCGGCGAAAGCGGCGGTTGTGGCATCGGCCATGACCGGCCTGATTTCGGGCTCCTCCATCGCGAACGTTGTGACCACCGGCACATTCACCATTCCGCTGATGAAGAAAGTGGGCTTCAACTCCGAGAAAGCAGGCGCGGTCGAGGTGGCCTCTTCGGTCAACGGTCAGATCATGCCGCCTGTGATGGGCGCTGCGGCGTTCCTGATGGTCGAGTATGTCGGCATCCCCTATTTCGACGTGGTCAAACACGCCTTCTTGCCTGCGGTTATCTCTTACATCGCGCTGGTCTACATCGTGCACCTTGAAGCGATGAAAGCCGGGATGCAGGGTCTGCCCCGCGCCTATACGCCCAAGCCGCTGGTGCAGCAGTTGATCGGCATCGCCTTTGCGATCATCGCCATCTGCGCCCTGTCTTTCGCGGTTTACTACCTAATGGGCTGGATCCGCCCGGCCTTCCCTGAGACGGCGGGCTACATCATCTTTGTCTTCCTCACGGCGGTCTATGTTGGTCTGCTCTATGTCGCCAGCAAAGAAGAGCCGCTGAAGCTGGACGATCCCAATGCTGAGGTGACATCGCTGCCGATGCCCGGACCGACCGCGCGGTCGGGGCTGCATTTCATCCTGCCCGTGGTCGTGCTGGTCTGGGCGCTGATGGTCGACCGTCTGTCGCCCGGCCTCTCGGCCTTTTGGGCGGCGGCTTACATGATCTTTATCCTGCTGACACAGCGCCCGCTGATGGCGATGTTCCGCGGCGAAAGCCAGTTTGTGAACGACGTGAAGGCGGGTGTTCTTGACCTGATCGACGGGTTGGTCACCGGCGCACGCAACATGATCGGTATCGGCATCGCCACGGCAACGGCCGGTATCATCGTGGGCGCGGTGAGCCAGACCGGCGTCGGCTCGGCGCTGGCGGATGTGGTTGAGGTGCTCTCGGGCGGCAATATCCTTGCGATCCTCTTCCTGACCGCGGTCCTGTCGCTGATCCTTGGCATGGGCTTGCCCACCACTGCGAACTACATCGTGGTTTCGGCGCTGTTGGCGCCAGTGATCGTGACATTGGGTCAGCAGAACGGGCTGATCGTGCCGCTGATCGCTGTGCACCTCTTTGTCTTCTATTTCGGCATCATGGCCGACGTGACCCCGCCGGTGGGTCTGGCAAGCTTTGCCGCCGCCGCCGTTTCGGGCGGTGATCCGATCCGCACGGGTCTCGTGGCCTTCTTCTACTCCCTGCGCACTGCGGCGCTGCCGTTCCTGTTTATCTTCAACACGGAACTGCTGTTGATCGGGGTCACATGGGGGCAGGGGCTGTTCATCTTTGTCGTGGCAACTGTGGCGATGTTGCTTTTTGCCGCCGCGACCCAAGGCTGGTTTTTGGCGCGTAACCGTTTCTATGAAACCATCGCGTTGCTGCTGATTGCCTTTACCCTGTTCCGCCCGGGGTTCTGGATGGACATGGTCTATCCGCCCTATAGCGAAGAAGCGCCGACCGAGATCGTGCAGGCGGCTGAGGAAACGCCCGCCGGTGAGCGGCTGCGCCTGCGCGTTGCGGGAGTGAACGATCTGGGCGATCCGCTGGAATTCGTCGCGCTGCTGCCGATTGGCGCGGGCGAGACGGGGGCCGAGAAGCTGGAAGCCGCAGGTCTCATGTTCCGCGAGGATGGCGACAAGATGATCATCGACGATGTCCTCTACGATAGCCCTGCGCAGGGCGCGGGCCTTGATTGGGACCAAGAGGTGCTGCGCGTGCTGAAACCGATGCCGCAACCCAGCAAATATTGGATGTTCATCCCCGCGCTGTTGCTGCTGGCACTGGTCGTCTTCCTGCAACGGGGCCGTGCCGCGCGTGACACCCGCAAGCCCGCGACAGCCTGAGGAGGGCGCACCATGTTTGACAATATCTTGCTGACTGTTGACCTGAGTGACCCAAAATCATGGGAGAAAGCGCTGCCGCAGGCGGTGGATATGATCCGCCTGTCCAAGGGCACCCTGCATATCCTGTCGGTCGTGCCTGACATGGGCACGCCGCTGGTCGAAGGGTTCTTTCCCGCAGATTACGAAAAACAGGCCACAGGCCGTGCGGCCAAGGCGCTTGAAAAGCTAGTCGAGCGTGAAGTGCCTGATGACGTAAAGGTGAAGCAGCACCTCAAGTTCGGCAAAATCCACCGCGAGGCGCTGAAAACGATAAAGAAATCAAACGCCGATCTGGTGGTCATGGGATCAGAACACCCCGACAGCCTGCGTGAATTCCTCGTTGGCTCCAATGCCGACCGCATTGTGCGTCGTTCGCCTGTTTCCGTTTTGGTCGTGAGGGCGTAAGACACGTGCGTCGCGGAGATAAGCAGGGAAATGGTCCATTGCGCCGCGTTGTTCGGAGTATTCACGCATGACCCCTTTCGCGATTGCCGGCGTGCAGATGTACGTCAATGCCTTGCAGCCCAATGTCGATGGCATGATCCAGCGGCTCGACATTCTGATGGCACGCTTCCCTTGGACGCAGATGGTGCTGTTCTCTGAACTGGCGCCTTTCGGCCCGCTCGACCGGTTTGCCCTGCCGCCCGAGAACGAGACGATTGAACAGTTTCAGGCCGCCGCGCGGCGGCACCGCGTCTGGCTGATCCCCGGTTCGATGTTCCTAAAGCATCCCGAAGATGGCCGGGTCTATAACACTTCCGTCGTCATCAACCCCGAAGGCGAAGTGGTGCGCCGCTATGCCAAGATGTTCCCATTCCGGCCCTATGAGGCCGGGATCGCGGCGGGCAATGAATTCTGCATCTTCGACGTGCCAGATGTGGGCCGCTTTGGCCTGTCGATCTGCTATGATATGTGGTTCCCCGAGACGACGCGCCAGCTGACCTCTCAGGGTGTCGAAGTGCTGTTGCACCCGGTTTTGACTGGCACCACGGACCGCGACGCAGAGCTTGCCATCGCGCGGGCCACGGCGGCGCAGTTCCAGTGCTATATCTTTGACGTGAACGGCCTTGGCGCTGGCGGTGTGGGCAAGTCCTGTGTCGTTGATCCGACCTCGATGGTGCTGCACCAGTCGGCAGGCCAAGAAGACATGTTCCCGATTGAGATCGATCTCAACATGGTGCGCCGCCAGCGTGAGACGGGGATGAAGGGCTTGGGCCAGTTGCTCAAATCCTTCCGTGATCGCCCGACCGATTTCCCGGTCTATGACCGCGACAGCGGCGCGGATGCTTTCCTGCACACCCTCGGCCCGCTCGAAGTTCCGCAGCAGGGCAGCCGCGCGGGGCTGCATGTCGATGTGCCCGCCCAGCAGGTGCCTGCCGAGATCCCCGCCTATAAGGGCAAGAACGGTTTCCCGCCGGAACCGCTTGCCAGCGCCACCGCCGGCACCGCGCCGGAAGTGGCACAGACACCGGCGCCCGCGGCACCTGCTGCGGCCATGCCAGACCCACAAACAACGCCCGAAACACCCGGGCAGAACGACAATACCAGCGGCTAGGCCGAGGTTAGGTTCGCACACAGCGGTACCTAGGCATCGGTCGGCCCTCCAGCAGAGGACGACTGATGCATTCTATGAACGACTATTCCTCGGCCATTCAACTGCGGTCGGATCGGTGGAGCGCCCTGCGCGCCGCCGCCGCCGCCATGTCGCGTGACCCTAAGGGCAAAGGCGCGGCGCAGGGCCGCAAGGAAATCGAGGCGCTGTTCGACTCGCTGGCCCTGATCGAGCCCTATTGGGCCTTTCCGGGCATGTCCGCCTTTGACCACATGCGCCGTCAATTTGCCCATGGCAATTTCGAGGATCTGGCCTTTGCCGTGAACCGGGTGACCCGTGCGCTGACCACCGGCGCTTACCGGCGGCGCACGATCCCGCTGGAACGCGACAGTCTGGATCAAGACGAACATGACGACGAGGCGATGCTCCCACCCGAGGCGCGCGCTCTGGCCAAGCCCTATTTCGAAGTGCTTATCGTTGACAATGTGAACGAACAGCAAGAGCGCTGGCTGCGCAGCAATGTCACCCGCATGCGCCGCAGCGAAGACCCGTTTATCTACGAAGCCGTCGTGGTGCCGAGCCTCGAAGACGCGCTGATTGCGGTGATGTTCAACCACAACATCCAAGCCATCGTCGTCCGCCCCGGCCTGACATTGAAATCAAAGGTCGATCAGCAGATCCTGACACGCTACCTCGCCCGCGCGGGGGCAGGATGAGATCGACGCGCTTGAACCTGAAAGCTATGGCCCCGAACTTTGCCGGATGATCGCCAAGGTCCGGCCCGAGTTGGACGCCTATCTGGTCACCGAACGTTCGGTCGAGGATATCGCCGGGCTGGATCTGGGAATTTGTCGGCGGGTTTTCTACAACCAAGAAGACTTCATGGAGTTGCACCTCAATATCCTGCGCGGGGTGCAGGCGCGCAACAAGTCGCCCTTCTTCACCGCGCTGGTGGAATATTCCAAGCAGCCCACAGGCGTTTTCCACGCCATGCCCATCAGCCGCGGCAAGTCGATCACCCGCAGCCATTGGATTCAGGACATGGGGGCGTTTTACGGGCCTAATATCTTCTTAGCGGAAACTTCCGCCACGTCCGGCGGTCTCGACAGTCTGTTGGAACCGCATGGCCCGATCAAAGAGGCACAGGAACTCGCCAGCCGGGCTTTCGGCTCTAAGCAGACGTTTTTCGCCACCAACGGCACCTCAACCTGCAACAAGATCGTCGTGCAGGCGCTGGTGCGGCCCGGTGACATCGTGCTGGTCGACCGCGACTGCCACAAGTCGCATCACTACGGCATGGTGCTGGCCGGCGCGCAGGTCAGCTATCTCGACAGCTATCCGCTAAATGAATACTCGATGTATGGCGCGGTGCCCCTGCGCGAAATCAAGCACCGGCTGCTGGAGCTGAAAGCGGCGGGCAAGCTTGATCGGGTGCGGATGCTTCTGCTGACCAACTGCACCTTCGACGGGCTGGTCTATAACGTCGAGCGGGTGATGGAGGAATGTCTGGCGATCAAGCCCGATCTGATCTTCCTCTGGGATGAGGCGTGGTTCGCTTTCGCCCGGTTTAGTCCCACATATCGCCAGCGCACGGCGATGAACGCGGCCAACACCCTGCGCGAGAAATTCAAGTCTGACGCCCATGCCGACGCCTATGAAGCGCAGCAAAAGACGCTGAAAGACGCGGATGATGAGACCCTGCTCAACACCCGGCTGATCCCGCCACCGCAGGCGCGGGTGCGGGCCTATGCCACGCAATCGACCCATAAAACCCTGACCTCCCTGCGGCAGGGGTCGATGATCCATGTCAACGATCAGGACTTCAAAGGCGAGGTCGAACAAAGCTTCCACGAAGCCTATATGACGCACACGTCAACCTCGCCAAACTACCAGATCATCGCCTCGCTGGATGTGGGGCGGCGGCAGGTCGAACTTGAGGGCTTTGAGTTCGTGCAGCGGCAGGTCGAAGCGGCGATGTCGATGCGCCGCGCGATCAGTGAACACCCCTTGCTGCGCAAATATTTCAAGGTGCTGACCGCAGGCGACATGATCCCCGAAACCCACCGCGAAAGCGGGGTGACCAGCTATTACGACACCGAACAGGGCTGGACCGACATGTGGGATTGCTGGGAACAGGACGAGTTTGTCCTCGACGCCACCCGCGTGACGCTTGCCGTGGGCGGCACCGGCTGGGATGGCGATACCTTCAAGACGCAGATCTTGATGGATAAATACGGCATCCAGATCAACAAGACCTCGCGCAATACCGTGTTGTTCATGACCAACATAGGCACCACGCGCTCTTCGGTCGCCTATCTGATCGAAGTGCTGGTCGAGATCGCCAAATCGCTCGACGATCTTTTGGACGATGCCAGCCGGATGGAACGGCTATCGTTCGATCGGCGTGTCACCAACCTGATGGAAAACTACCCCCCGCTGCCGGATTTCAGTTGCTTCCACGAAGCCTTCCGCGCCGCGGATACGCCAGAGGGGGACATTCGCACGCCCTTCTTCCTCGCCTATGATGAGAAAAACTGTGACTACCTCGACCTGAACGGCTCACTCCAAGAGGTGATGGACGCGGGCGATACCGTTGTCTCGGCCAGTTTCATCATCCCCTATCCGCCCGGCTTTCCGATCCTTGTCCCCGGACAGGTCGTCAGTCAGGAAATTCTCGACTTTATGCGTGCCTTGGACGTGAGCGAGATCCACGGATACCGGCCCGATCTGGGCCTGCGCGTCTTTACCGCGGAGGCGCTGAAACGCGTGCGCCGCAAAGACCTTTCTTCTTCACCCGTTTGACCAAAAGGACCCACGACATGGTAAAAATTCTCAAGAATATCTCCGAAATCCGCCGGTTCTTTCACCGAAACGAGGACCCGGTCTATTTCATCTCGGCCACCAACTTCAATCTGTTGGGCCTTGATGAATGGGTGAAGAATTTCAAATACATCTGCTATATCGACTGCTACGGCGGTAAGCACCCCAACGTCTTTTGCCCCTCGGAACAGCCCCATGCAGAGTTCCAGAGCATCGAGGACATCAACAACTACTTGCTGCAGCACAAAGAGGTCATCGACTTTATCAAGCGCCGCGGCGGCAAGCCCAAGTTCGTCTTTTTGATGTTCGACGAAGAGACCGAGCGTCTCAGCAAGGAGTTGGGCGCCGAGGTCTGGTTCCCGAAAGCCAAGCTGCGCCAGTCGATGGACAACAAGATCGAAACCGTGCGCATCGGCAACAAGGCGGGCGTGCCCTCGGTGCCGAACGTTCTGGCCGAGGTGAAATCTTACGACGACCTGAAAAAGACCTGCGAGAAGGCCGGGATCGGCCATGATCTGGTGTTGCAGTCGGCCTATGGCGACAGCGGGCACACGACCTTCTTCATCAAGTCCGAAGCCGACTTCCGCCGCCACGAGAGCGAGATCATCGGCGAGGGCGAGATCAAGATCATGAAGCGGATCGATTGCCGTGGCGCGGCGATCGAGGCCTGTGCGACCAAGGAGGGCACCATCGTCGGCCCGCTGATGACCGAACTTGTGGGTTTCAAAGAACTGACCCCCTATCGCGGCGGCTGGTGCGGGAATGAAATCCTCGCCACCGCCTTCCCGCCGAAGGTGCGGGAGAAGGCCCGCGATCTGACCTTCAAGTTCGGGGAGCAGCTGCGCAAGGAGGGTTATCGCGGCTATTTCGAGCTCGATTTCCTGATCGACAAAAAGACCGGCGATCTGTGGCTGGGTGAGTTGAACCCGCGCATCACAGGCGCGTCTTCGATGACCAACCACGCGGCCTTCGCCCATGCCGATGCGCCGCTCTTCCTGTTCCACCTGTTGGAGTTCAGCCGCAAGAAGTTCAACCTCGACGTGGATGAGTTGAACGCCCGCTGGGCCGATCCGGACAACATCGACGGTTGGAGCCAGATGGTCATCAAACACACCGATGACAGTGTCGACATCTGCACCGAAGCGCCCGAGACCGGCATCTACAAGATGAAGGAAGACGGCAGCGTGGTCTTTGACCGCTTCGACTATCACCGCCGCGCGGTGGAGAGCGAGAACGAAGCCTTCTTCCTGCGCATCCTGCAACCGGGTGATTACCGCTACGAAGGCGCGGATATCGGCATCCTTGTGACGCGGGGGCGGTCGATGACCAAGTCTTTCCAGTTGAATGAGCGCGCGAAAAAGTGGATCCATGGGATCAAACGCAGTGTGGACGGCAAACCCCTGCCCACCGCGTCTGCTGGTCCGGAGCTTTCTGATCCGGCGTTCAAGATCCTGTAGCAAGATGAAAGGCCGCGATGTACTGGCGCGCAATGTCCGAAGATCAGCCCGGCCCCAAGTGGGCCGGTCTCTTCGCAGCCTATTGGCCTGACTACCATGCATGGTGGCTGAAGGAAGGGGAGGCCGCGCGCCCGACCTATGCCCAATGCCGTCGCGCCTTGGGCAAACATATGCCCGAGATGCTGCCGCTTTATGATGAGCTTTGCACCCTCGCGGGCGGCGGCGATCACGCGGCGCGGTTTCTGAGCTTCTATTGCCCGCCGCCCTATCTCTCGGCCTGTTCACAGGCGATCTGGGCCGGGAAAGAACCGGTCATGGTGCGCAACTATGACTACAATCCCAATGCATTCGACGCGATGGTGCTGCGCTCGGGCTGGCAGGGGCGGCAGGTCATGGGCACATCGGATGGGCTATGGGGGCTGGTCGATGGGGTGAATGATGCGGGGCTGTCGATCTCGCTAACCTTTGGCGGGCGTCGTGTGGTAGGCGAAGGGTTCGGCGTGCCGCTGATCCTACGCTATGTGCTGCAGACCTGCGAAACCGCGCAAGAGGCGGGAGAGGTGCTGGCACGGGTGCCGACGCATATGAGCTATAACGTCACCGTGCTCGATCGGAAGCGGAGCTACCTGACCGCGATGATGGCCCCTGACCGCCCGGCTGTCACCACCCGCGCCGCGGTGGCGACCAATCACCAGGAAAATGTGGAATGGATCAGCCACGCCCGTTTTACCGCCACGGTCGAGCGGGAGCGCTATCTTTTGCAACGTCTGCGTCTGCACCGCGATCCGGAAGAGAAATTCATCGGCGCCTTTCTGAAACCTCCGCTTTATTCCACGGCATTCAACGCCGGGTTCGGCACGCTTTACACCGCTGTTTACCGTCCACGAAAACGCGAGATGGAATTGCGCTGGCCCGGCACGACCTGGGCGCTGTCGCTGTCGGATTTCACCGAAGGCGCGCGGCAGGTCTTGGTACCGGGGGCGGCATGAGCAGGGCGGCGCGCAAAGGGCCGCTGTCGTCGCTGCGGGTGGTGGAGTTCTCCGGCCTCGGCCCCGCCCCATTGGCGGGGCAACTGCTGGCTGATCTGGGCGCGGATGTCATCACGGTCGACCGCAAAGCCGCCCCGGCGGACCCGTCCGATATCAACCGCCGTGGCAAGCGGTCGGTGGTGGTGAACTTGAAAACCCCCGAAGGGATCGCGGCAGCGCGGGCGCTGATTGCCTCTGCCGATGTGCTGATCGAAGGGTTTCGCCCCGGCGTGATGGAGCGTTTGGGCCTCGGCCCAACAGATTGCTCTGACAAGCTGATCTATGGCCGCATGACCGGCTGGGGTCAGACCGGCCCATGGGCGCAGACGGCGGGGCATGACATCAATTATCTGGCTCTAACAGGGGCCTTGCACGCCATGGGCAGCGCGGGTGCGCCCCCGGTGCCGCCTTTGAACATGGTGGCGGATTACGGCGGCGGCACGATGTTCTTGCTGTTTGGCATCCTCTCGGCAGTGATCGAGCGGGGGTGACCGGCAAAGGTCAAGTTGTCGATGCTGCGATGGTCGACGGGGTGCCTGCGATGATGGGGTTGATCCACGGCATGTTGGCCCAAGGCACATGGACCGAGGAACGCGCTACCAATTGGCTTGACGGGGCCGCGCCCTTCTACCGCTGCTACACCTGCGCCGATGGAAAATTCATCTCTGTGGGCGCGTTGGAGCCGCAGTTCTACGCGATCCTGTTGGAGAAGCTGGGTCTGCCTGCGGACCTAGCCGCCAGCCAGAACGACCGGGCGACTTGGGAGGCGCGGACCGCCGAATTCGCCGCGATATTCGCAACCCGCGCCCGTGATGACTGGGCCGCGCATTTCGACGGTTCGGATGCCTGCGTGGCCCCCGTGCTCAGCTTTTCCGAAGCGCCGGACCACCCGCAGATGGCGGCACGCGGCAATGTGGTGCGGGTAGACGCCGTGCTGCAATCGGGCCGTGCGCCGCGTTTTGGCGCAACTGCGCCCCAGATGCCCAGCCCCCGCGTGCCATCGGGGCGGACACCGATGCGGTGCTGGCGGAGCTTGGCCTACGTTTGGACCGCGCATGAAAAACCCCGGCGCGAGGGCCGGGGGTCAATCTTGGAACGAAAGCTCAGGCTTAGGCCGCTTTGCGGTCGTGTTTGCCTTCTTCGATCTCCTCGACGATCTTGGCGACGAATGCGTCGAGATCCTCGGGCGAGCGGCTGGTCACGATGCCTTGGTCGGCCACCACTTCGCTGTCTTCATACTGCGCGCCAGCGTTCTTCACGTCGGTCGCGATGGAGCTAAAGCAGGTTGCCTTGCGGCCCTTGATAATGCCCGCTTCGATCAGCAGCCATGGGGCATGGCAAATCGCGGCGACGGTCTTGCCGCTGTCGTGGAACTTGCGGATCAGGGCCACAGCGTCATCGTTGGCGCGCAGCAGGTCAGGGTTGATCTGGCCGCCGGGCAGCACGATGCCTTGGTAGTCATCAACATTTACGTCCCGAAGGGCGAGGTCTGCGGGCACGGTGTTGCCCCAGTCGTCTTCGTCCCAGCCCTTGATCTCATTCCCGTCGGGGGTGGCCACATGGACAGTGGCGCCGCGGTCGCGGAGATCGTTCAGGGGTTTTTCCAGTTCGGACTGCTCAAAACCGTTGGTGGCGAGGATCAGGATCTTTGCATTGGTGATATCGGTCATTGCTTTCTCCTTTGTGATTTCTGCTGGACCAACGATGTGCATGGTCCCCTGTTCCGCTCACATTCGCGCGAGGGCAGTGATCCGCCGGTGCAGATGCGCCACAGGGCCGCGAATATTTGTTGATACAGCCAAGAGCGGCATCATATATGCGTTCAGAATGGATCACCCCGACACCCCCTCGCCGAACTGCCCATGGACGAATTGATCGTCTGTCCGCAATGCGACGCCGTCTACCGGCTACGCCGCCCCGCCCATGGGGAACGCGCGGCTTGTGAGCGGTGCCACACGGCCCTGATCACGCCGCGCAGGAATGCAGGTTTGCAAATCATCGCCGTGGCGGTTGCAGTCATGGTGTTGATCATCGGGGCGGCGGTCTTTCCCTTCCTTACGATTGACGCGGCGGGGGCCCGCAACGCGGTGTCGGTGCTGGATGCGGCGCTTGCCTTTTCAGGGGGGCGATGATCTTTCTGTCGCTGGCCACGGCGGCGCTGATCTTTTTCATTCCGCTTTTGCGGGTATTGCTGACGCTCTATGTGTTGATCCCCGTGGTGCTGGATCGCCCGGCCGCGCGGCATGCCGTCGCCGCCTTTCGCCTGTCAGAGGAACTGCGCCCTTGGTCGATGGCCGAGGTCTTTGCCATCGGCTGTGCGGTGGCGCTGGTTAAAGTGGCCGATCTGGCCGATGTCGGCTTTGGCCCGGCGTTTTACATGTTCGGCGCGCTGGTGATCCTCGTCATCGCGCAGGACAGATTCTTATGCAAATGGTCTGTATGGAACTCTCTGGAACATCCCAAGACATCCTGAGCGCGCGGGAATTGGGCGTCGTGGCCTGCACCCGTTGTAGCAAGCCCGCGCCGATGGGCACGCAGACCTGCAGCCGCTGCGGCAGCAAGCTGGTCTCACGCGATCGGTTGAGCCTTCAGCGTGTCTGGGCGTTCTGGACCGTTGGGCTGATGTGCTACATCCCCGCCAACACCTACCCGATGCTCAAGACCCGGACGCTGTTTCAGGTCGAGGAAAGCACCATCATCGGCGGCGCGGTGGAACTGGCGCAATACGGCAATTGGGGGATCGCCTTTATCATCCTCTTTGCCTCTGTTGCCATTCCGCTGGCCAAGTTCATGGCCGTGGCCTTTCTTGCGATCAGCGTCAAACGGCGCTCTGTCACCTCGCAGCGGCAGCGGCACTACCTTTACGAAGTGGTTGAGTACATTGGCCGCTGGTCGATGATCGATATCTTTGTGGTTGCGATTTTATCCGCTCTGGTGCAACTCAAGACACTGGCCGCCATCAATCCCGGTACCGCGAGCATCTTTTTCGCCCTCTCCGTGATCTTTACCATGCTGGCGGCGCAAGCGTTTGATACCCGCATGATCTGGGACGCTCAGACCAAGGACGAGGGCCTGAAAACCGATGACTAAGACGCCTCCCGACGTACCGATTTCTCCGACACGCAAGATGTTCCTCAGCGGGGCGTCGGTGATCTGGATCATCCCGATCCTTGCCCTGATCGTGGCGCTCTTCGTGGCGTATCGCTCTTATAGCGAACGCGGCCCGGTGATCATTGTGGAGTTCGAAGAGGGCGCGGGCATCTCTGCTGGAGAGACCGAATTGCGCTTTCGCGATGTGACGGTCGGTGTGGTCGAAAAGGTCGGCTTCACCTCGGATCTGGACCGGGTGACGGCGCATATCCGGCTCGACAAAGATGTGGCCCCCTATATCGACAACGGTGCGGTCTTTTGGGTCGTACAGCCCGAAGTCACCGCGCAGGGCATTACCGGCCTCAGCACGGTGCTGAGCGGTGTCTATATCGAAGGGTCATGGGACCAGCAGGTCGGCCCGGCGGCGCAGCGTTTTCAGGGGTCATCGACCGAGCCTTTGATCCGTGGCGGTCAGGGCGGGCTTGAGATTGCCTTTCGGTCCACCGCCAATGGCCAGCTGACCGACAATGCGCCGATCCTTTACAAGGGCATCGAAGTGGGCCGCGTAGGCTATGCCAAGATTGCCCCGCGGGGCAACTTTGCCATTGTTGAGGCGCTGATCTTTGAAGAGCACCGCCAACTGATCAATGAATCCACCCGTTTCTGGGACGCCTCCGGCTTTAGCGTCAACATCGGCCCGGCGGGGGCCGAGATTGACTTTTCCTCGCTCGCTACCCTCGTGGGCGGCGGCATCACCTTTGACACCTTCGTCTCGGGCGGGGCGCAGGTGTCTGACGGGACGGTGTTTGAGATCTACCCCGACAAGGAAACCGCGCGGAACTCTGTCTTTAACGCTTCCGAAGTGGATCCGCTCAAGTTGAGCGTTGTGTTCGACGACAATATCTCAGGGCTGATCGTCGGCGCCCCGGTTGAAATGAGCGGGCTTGAGATCGGTGAGGTCGAGACCCTGTCGGGCCTCGTGGATTTCGAACGCTTTGGCGATAGCCGGGTTCGGCTCAACGCGATCTTGTCGATCCAACCGGCGCATCTGGGGTTGCAAGACGACGTAACCGCCGAAGCCGCGCTGGCCTTCTTACAAGAGCGTGTGGAAAACGGCCTGCGTGCGCGGCTGGCCTCGGCCAGCTTGTTGACCGGCGGCTTGAAGGTTGAGTTCGTGACGGTGGAAGACGTGCCTGAGGCATCGTTGGAAGCGGCTGATAACGGTCTTGCACTGATGCCGACCACTGAAAGCGATGTTTCCGATGCGGCGGCCACGGTCGAAGGGGTCTTTACCCGCATCAACAGCCTGCCGATCGAAGAGTTGCTCAACAGTGCGATTACTTTCCTTAATTCGGCAGAGGCTTTCGTCTCAGACGAAGACCTGCGCGAAACGCCGCAGGATGTGCGGACCCTTTTGGGTGAACTGACGGGGCTGGTCTCCTCCGAAGAGGTCAAGAACGTGCCGGTCGCCTTGAACGGCACGCTGGTGCGGATCGAAGAACTGGTGGCCCAGCTTGAGGAAGAGCGGATCGCCGAGCGCCTGTCCACCGCGCTTGAAGGGGCATCGGAGGCGGCGAACGCGGTATCGTCTTCGGTTGAGGGCGTGCCAGAGTTGGTAGAGCGCATTCAGGCCGTGGCGGCCAAGGCCGAAACACTGGAAGTCGAAGAGTTGGTCGTCGCGCTGACGGACCTCACCGAATCCGCCGATGCGGTGATCGGCACTGAAGACGCGGTGGCCCTGCCGGGCGCGCTCAAGCGAGCATTGGATGAGGTGAACGCCACGTTGGTAGAATTGCGCGAAGGCGGCGCGGTTGAGAATGTGAACCGCACCTTGGCCTCGGCCCGCAATGCGGCGGATAGCATCGCCGTCTCGGCCCGCGATCTGCCGCAGGTGGTCGAACGTTTGACCGCGCTTTTCGCGCAGGCCAGCCGCACCATAGAAGGCTATAACCAAGGCGAACAGCTAAGCCGCAGCGCCGAGCGCACCCTGCGCGACATCCAGAAAGCCGCCGATGCGCTTGCATCTTTGGCGCGGACCATCGAACGTAACCCCAATTCTCTATTGCTGGGACGGTAAAGCATGAATGTTGCAAGACCTCTGATCACCCTCGGCCTGCTGGCAGCCTTGGCGGCCTGTGGCGGCGCTGCTGAGCGTTTCACCGTGCGCGCCCCGGCGGTCACAGAAAAGACTTCGATCGCTTTTAGCTCGGTTGAGGTGCGCGACGTGTCCCTGCCAACCTATGCCGCCGCCGAAGAGATTTCGCTGCAGATGGCCGACGGCAGTCTGGTCAGTTCGACCGATGTGCTGTGGGCCGATGCCCCCGAACGGGCCGTGGCGCTGGAGCTGAGCCAAAACCTCGCGCGGATGACCGGGCGGCGCATCGCGTCTGAGCCTTGGCCTTTTGAGGCTTTCCCCGATGCCCGTCTCGAAGTGCGCTTTGCCGAAATGGTGGCCACCGAAGCCGGAGAATTCCGCGCCTCTGGTCAGTATTTCGTGGCCGTCCCCGATGACCGTCGGGAGCGTTCGGGCCTGTTTGACCTCAGCGTGCCGTTCAACCCCGAAGGCGGGGCCAATGCCATCGCCACAGCGCGCGGCCAGCTTGTGCTCGATCTGGCCCGCTACATCGCGCAAAACGGGTTGAAGTAGGGCAGTTCGCCCGAAAATGACCTTGCGGCATGTCGTGTTCAGTCTGTTCGGAATTTTCTGAATAGACTTGATTTGTGCCGGGCCTTGTTTATCTACCGTCAACGCAGCGTGTCGTTGACGGGGAACAGATGGATACCACAGACCAAATCGACCAAGTCCGCGATGATTTCATCACGCGCATGGGCGTGATCGCCATGGGCGAGGGCCTGCCGCGCATGTCGGGACAGGTCTTTGCCATGCTCGTTTTCGAGGGCGAGCCGATTGCCTTTGGCGCGCTGTCGCGCCGTTTGTCCGTCAGCCGCGCCACGATCAGCACATCAATCCGTGTGCTGGAAGAGCGGGGCCTGATCCGGCGGGTGAACAAAACCGGCGACCGGCAGGACTACTTTCAACTTGCCGATGACGCCTATGCCGCGATGACAAAATTCGCGCTGGCAGGCACGCGCCACGCCAAGGCCGAGATTAGCGACACGATCAGCAAACTGCCCGAAGAGGCCGACGGCGTACGCGCGAGGCTCGATTCCTTTGCCGAGTTTTACGACGCGATCAGCACCGCGCTTGCTGATGTCGCAACCCGGGTGAGCAAACCCAAGAATTGACGCGCGACCTGCAAACAGGAACGCGGTGATGGAGTTCGATCAATGAGTGACACATCTCAAGAGCGCCAGACGCTTTCATTCGACAGCGATGCTGGCTCGAAACGGTCGAAATTCATCGCCGGTGGAATCGCGCTGTTGATCGGACTTTGGATGGGCAGCGGCTATATCATTCCCGCCGAAGAAACCGAGGAAGCCGCACCTGCCCCCTCTCGCCCGAGGCGGTGACAGTGGCCGTGCGCGGCTCTCAAGCCAAAAGTGTGACGCAGGTCTTTGTGGCCGAAGGTCAGGCCCTGCCGGACCGCGACACGATGGTCCGCGCCGAAGCAGGCGGAGAAATCGCCGAGGTGCTGGTAGCCAAGGGCGATGTGGTCGACGCGGGTACGTTGATCGCGCGTCTCAGCACCACGGCGCGGGATTCCGATCTGGCCCGCGCCCGCGAGGAATTAAGCCGCGCACAGCGGGAATACGACAATGCCGAAGCCCTACTGGACCGGGGCGTCTCGACCGTGGACCGGGTCAGCCAAGCGCGGGCGACCTTGGCCGCCGCGCAGGCGTCGGTCACTTCAGCCGAAGAGGCGCTGAACAACACCGAAATCCGCGCCCCCTTTCCCGGTCGGTTAGAGATGCTGGATATCTCTGCCGGAGAGTTCGTCTCCACTGGTGAGGAAATCGCACGTCTGGTCGACAACTCCCCGCTGACGATCCAAGTGCAGGTGCCTCAGCAGTCGCTAAAAGACATCAAGGAAGGGCAAAGCGCCGAGGTCGTGTTCATCACCGGGACAGAGGCGCAGGGGAAGGTGCAATTCGTCTCAAGCAGCGCCAGCGCCGAAACCCGGACCTTTACCGCCGAGGTTAGGGTCGAAAACGCCGATGGTGCGATTCCTGCCGGTATCTCGGCCCGCGTGCGTATTCCTACGGGCGAGACCCGCGCGCATTTCGTTTCTCCGGCGATCCTGTCCTTGGACACCAATGGCACATTGGGTGTCAAAACCGTGAATGACGAGGACAAGGTCGTTTTCAACAAGATCGCGATCGTGCGTGCCCAGACCGATGGTATCTGGATTGCGGGCCTGCCGGATGAGGCCGAAATCATCACCATCGGGCAGGGTTTCGTGAACGACGGAGAGACCGTTAACCCCCAGCCCGAAACCGGCACGGATTCAAGCCCCGAGGGGCAGCCGATGGCGGGCGTGCCTGAGATTGACGAATTGGAGGAACAGCCAACCGGTGACGGGCAGATCACCGGCAGCGCCGATGCCGCCCAGCCGGAGCAGGTGGAATGAACGCGCTGATCGACGCCGCTTTCAGCCGCGCCCGCGTGGTGATCCTGAGCTTGGTGATGATCTTGGCCGTCGGTGCCTATGCCTATATCGGCATCCCCAAGGAAAGCTCGCCCGAGATCCGATCCCGACACTCTATGTCTCGACCTCGCTCGAAGGTATCTCTCCGGAAGATAGCGAACGGCTATTGGTCGAACCGCTTGAGACCGAACTCAGTGCCATTACCGGGCTGAAACAGATCACCTCCAACGGCGCCGAAGGTCATGCCTCGGTGCAGTTGGAGTTCGAGCCGGGTTTTGATTCCGACGAGGCGCTCGACAAGGTGCGCGAAGGCGTGGACCGGGCCAAGTCGGACCTGCCCGAAGACGCCACCGATCCGGTCGTGACCGAGATCAACACCGCGCTTTTCCCGATCCTGACAGCGATCCTGTCCGGCCCGGTGCCGGAACGGACGCTCAACACCATTTCGGAGGAGTTGAAGGACGCGATTGAGGGGCTGTCAGGCGTGCTTGAGGTCGATGTCGGCGGTGAGCGTACGGAACTTCTGGAGGTGCTGATCGACCCCACAGTGTTCGAGACCTACAACATCTCTTTTGAAGAGCTGATCAGCCAGATCAACCGCAACAACCGCCTGATTGCGGCGGGGGCGATTGAAAGCGGCGCGGGGCGGCTGGTGCTCAAAGTGCCGGGGCTGATCGAGAATGTCGAAGATGTCATGTCGCTGCCGATCAAGGTGCGTGGCGATACGGTGGTGACCTTCGCCGATGTCGCCGCGATCCGCCGAACCTTCAAAGACCCCACCGGTTTTGCCCGTATCGACGGCCAGCCCGCACTGGCGCTTGAGATCAAGAAACGCTCCGGCGCGAATATCATCGAAACAGTCGCCGCCGTGCGTGAGTTGATCGACGAGATGCGCGCGGAATGGCCCGACAGCATCACAGTCAAATACACCCAAGACGAATCCGAGCAGGTCCAAGACATGCTCAGCGATCTTGAGGCCAATGTCATTGCGGCGGTGATCCTTGTGATGATCGTGATCGTCTGGGCCTTGGGCGTCCGCTCGGCGCTGCTGGTGGGGCTGGCGATTCCGGGGGCGTTTTTGGCCGGGGTCACGGCGCTTTGGGTCATGGGCTATACGATGAACCTTGTGGTGCTCTTCTCGCTGATCCTTGTGGTGGGGATGCTGGTGGACGGGGCCATCGTGACCACCGAACTGGCCGACCGCCGCCTGCAAGAGGGGCATGCGCCCCGCGCTGCCTATGCCCATGCCGCCAAGCGCATGGCATGGCCGATCATCGCCTCTACCGCCACGACGCTCAGCGTGTTCTTTCCGTTGCTGTTTTGGACCGGCACGGTGGGCGAGTTCATGAAGTTCCTGCCCATCACCGTGATCCTGACCCTGACCGCATCGCTTTTCATGGCGCTGGTTTTCATTCCCGTGGTTGGCGGGATCATCGGCAAACGGCCCCCGCAATCCGCTAAGGATAAGGCCACGCTCTATGCCGCCGAACAGGGCGATCCGCGTGACCTGAAGGGCTTCACCGGCGGCTATGTCAAACTGCTGCAATTCGCCATTCTGCGGCCATGGATGACGCTGATCCTTGCCATTGCCATGCTGATGGGCGGCTTCACCGCCTATGCGCAATTTGGCAACGGCATCACCTTTTTCCCAGAGGTAGAGCCTGATTTTGCGCAGGTACAGGTGCGCGCGCGGGACAATTTCTCGATCTACGAACAAGACGCGCTGGTGCGGCAGGTCGAGCAACGTCTCTTTGCCTACGACGAGATTGCCAGCGTCTATGCCCGCACCGGCAGCAGCAACCGCGACAGCGCCGACCTGATCGGCACCATTCAGGTTGAGTTCACCGAATGGGACGAACGGCGGACCGCTGCCATGATCGGCGAAGAAATCCGGACCGAGATGGCGGCCATTCCGGGGATCGACGTACAGGTGCAGACCGCCTCGAACGGCCCATCGGCGGGCAAGCCGGTCAATCTGCGGGTCCAAGCCCATGATCCTGAGGTGCAGCAACAGGTGGTCGACCAAATCCGCGAAAAGATGGCCGATATCGGCGGCTTTACCGACGTGACCGACTCGCGCCCCCTGCCGGGGGTGGAATGGCGCATCGCGGTGAACCGCTCTGAGGCGGCGCGGTTTGGGGCCGATATCTCGACACTGGGGCAGGCTGTGCAACTGCTGACGCGGGGCATCACCGTGGCGGATTACCGGCCCGATGATGCCGAAGGGTCCATCGACATCAACGTGCGCTTTCCATCGGATGAGCGCACGCTGGAAGAGTTGCAATCGCTGCGGGTGCCGACCTCGGCGGGGCTGGTGCCGATCTCGAACTTCGTGACCTTTGAGCCAAGCCCCCGCACCGGTACGATCACGCGGGTGGATCAAGAGCGGGTGGTGACGATTGAGGCCAATGTCGCACCGGGCGTTCTGGTGAACGACCAAACCGTCGCCCTACGCAGCGCGATTGACGCGATGGACCTGCCGCCGGGTGTCGAAGCCTCCTTCGCCGGGGAGGCGGAGGACCAGCAGGAATCGATGATTTTCCTCGCGGGGGCGTTTATTACCGCGATTTTCCTGATGTTCGTGATCCTCGTGATCCAGTTCAACAGCTTCTACCAAGCCTTTGTCGTCATGTCGGCCATCGTGTTTTCGATTGCCGGGGTGCTGTTCGGCCTGTTGATCACCGGGCGGCCCTTTGGGGTGGTCATGGGGGGATCGGTGTGATCGCCTTGGCGGGGATCGTGGTGAACAATAACATCGTTTTGATCGACACCTATAATGACCTCAAAAAGCGGGGCTGTCGCCGCTGGAGGCCGCGCTGCGCACCGGGGCGCAGCGTTTGCGTCCGGTGGTGCTGACCTCGGTCACCACGGCGCTTGGCCTGATGCCCATGGTGATCGGCCTCAACATCAACTTTTTCACCCGTGAGATCGTTTATGGCGCGCCCTCTACCCAATGGTGGACCGAGCTGAGTTCGGCCATCGCGGGCGGTCTGGTGGTGGCCACTGTGCTGACGCTGGTGGTGACACCGGCGATGCTGATGTTGGGAGAAAAGAAAGCGAAACGCGCCGAGCCGACCCCGCAAGAGCCGGAACCGGTCGCGATCTAAGCCAAGGTCATGCGGCCCAAGATCAGGCGGCCCAAGATCAGGCGGCCCAAGATCAGGCGGCCTTGTCGGCCTTGTCCTCGGTCAGGATGGTGTAAAGCGTGGCCGGGTCGGGGTTCGACCGCAGCTTGGTGCAGATGCTGGTGTCGCGAAGCGTGCGGGCCACCAGCGCCAGCGCCTTGAGGTGCTCCACCCCCGCATCTTCGGGGGCGAAGAGGGCAAAGGCCACATCGACTGGCTGACGATCGACCGAAGAGAAATCAATCGGTTTGTCCAGCAGCACGAAAGCACCGACAACCTTGTCGATCCCGTCCATCCGCGCATGGGGCAGGGCGACGCCGTGGCCGACACCGGTCGGCCCGAGGGTTTCGCGCGTCATCAGCGCATCCACCACTTGGCCGGCCGGCAGCCCATAGGCTTGCTGGGCGAGTTCGCCGATATCCTGCATCAGACGCTTCTTGCTCGAAGCCGAAGTCAAAACCTTCACGGCCTCTGGCTTGAGGAGTTTGCCGAAATCCATTCCGCTCGCCCTGCTCTTTGGCGGATATTACCGCCGTGGGTTACGAAGGGTCGATCCAGCCGATGTTGCCGTCTTCTCGACGGTACACGACGTTCATCCCTTCCTGGCCTTCCTTGCGAAACAGCAGCACCGGGTCGCCCGACAATTCCATCTGCATCACCGCTTCACCGACAGACAAAGTTGGCACCTTCGTCTGCATCTCTGCAATGATCATGGGTTGGAGGGTATCAGGTTCCTGCGCATCTGAATCGCTGTCTGACGCGAGGATATAGGAGGACGCACCCAAAAGTTCAACCGGTTCGGCGCGTTCTTTGTGATGGTCCTTCAGGCGGCGCTTGTAGCGGCGCAGCTGTTTTTCCATCTTTTCGCAGCAGCTATCGAAGGCGGCATAGATCTCTGTCGCCTTGGCCTTGGCCGACGCATTGAGACCGGTGGAAAGATGCACGGTGGCCTCGCAGGCAAATTCGTGACCTGTTTTGGAAAACACCACCAGAGCATCTGTCGGGCGTTCAGCATATTTGCTGACCGCCTCGTCCAGTTCGGTCCGGACATGTGTCCGGAGCGCATCGCCAATGTCGATCTGTTTGCCACTGATCTGATACCGCATATCGTCTCCTTGTCTTTCTTGTTCCGAACATTGCCAAACGGTCCACATGCGTGGAGCGCGACAACTTTCAGATATGGAGGAATGGTGCTGCGACCAGGATGATTTTAACCGTTCCTTCGCGGGAAGGGCGATGCAGGATCAAACAGGAACGCGATGTCACCATAGGTCAATGAGGCCGCGTTTCCGTTTGAAAGTCAATGGCGCCGATGCACCCGCCATTCTTTTATCGCTACAATCAGAGCGGTTTTCCGCAAAGTGCAGGCAGGGCCCTGCCGAGGGCTGAAAGGCCGGGCGAAACGCGCTAAGTCTTAGGAAATACGGAAGTTATCGCCAAGGTAGACGCGGCGCACATTCTCGTTTTGCACAACTTCTTCGGGCGTTCCGGACATCAGAACTTTGCCCTCATGCAGGATATAGGCGCGGTCCACGATCTCTAGGGTTTCGCGGACGTTGTGGTCGGTGATCAGCACGCCGATGCCACGTTTTTTAAGGTCGGCAACCAATTGCCGGATGTCCCCGACTGAGATTGGATCGACCCCGGCAAAGGGTTCGTCAAGCAGCAGATAGTTGGGATTGGCGGCCAGACAGCGGGCGATTTCGACCCGGCGACGCTCCCCACCCGACAGGGCCAGCGCAGGCGCGCGGCGCAGGTGTTCGATGGAAAACTCGGTCAGCAGCTCTTCGAGCCGTTCGCGGCGCTGGTGACGGTGTTTGACCCGGATATCGAGAATCGCGCTGATGTTGTCTTGCACCGACAGCCCGCGAAAGATGCTCATTTCCTGCGGCAGATAGCCGATTCCCAACTGCGCGCGGCGGTACATCGGCAGGGTGGTGACATCCTTGCCATCCACCGTGACGCGCCCGCCTTCGGGCGTGACCAGCCCGGCCACCGCGTAGAAAGTCGTGGTCTTGCCCGACCCGTTCGGCCCCAGCAGCGCCACGACCTCACCCCGGTCAAGCTCCATCGAAAAGTCGCGGATTACCGCTTTCTTGCGATAAGACTTGCGCAAATGCTGAATGCGCAGGCCGGATTCGCCCCCGGCGACTTTAAGCTCGGGCGGCATCAGTTGCCGCTGCCGGGCTGCAAAATGGTCTTCACGCCGCCTGACATCTGCGCCGTGCCGTCGTTTAGGTTTACCGTCATTTCCTGCGCGCTCAGCGCACTTGGGCCTTGGGTCATCAGCACATCGCCGCTCATTACCAAGGTGCCTGCGTCGATATCATAGTCGGCCCGCTGCGATTCAGCGGCGTCTTCACCCGCGACCAAGACCACGCCGCCGGTTGCTTCCAACTTGGCGATGCCTTGATCCGACGCGCGATAGATCACCTCGACCTTGCCGGCGGACAGGGTCATTTCGCCCTGCGAAATCAACACATTGCCAGTAAAGACCGCGGTGCCCGTGGCGTTGTCGACCGATAGGTTGTCGGCGGTCACTTCGACGGGCAGGCTGGTATCTTGCTCTAGCGCGCCAAAGGCCACATCGGCAGATTGGGCAGAGACAGGGGCGGCATGCAGCGCGAGAAACAGCGGCAGCATCAAAATAATCAAATGTCTCAAGGCAGTTACTCTTTCGTTGCTTGCGGCGTGTATATCAGTTTCACACCCTTTGTGAAAAGCAATTGCGATCCGGCGCTGTTCTGGCGGTTGGTGATGGCCATGCGCCCGGCGGTGATCTCGCCCACGGGGCTGGTGGCTTTGACCGGGCCGGGTGATAGCAGATCTAGTGTGGTGAGGTTCGAAGTCATCCGGTCCGACAGAATCTGGTAGCCGGTTGAGGTGCTAACCCGCACATCGCCCGCCAGTTCCGCTTCTTCCGCGCCGGTGTCAAACCGACCTCTGTTGGATTGCAGAGTGATCTTGGCACCGCCCTGCAGGTCCAGCGTCGCCTCGATCTCTTCGGCCTCGTTGGTGCCGGTTTCCCCGCCGGGGGTGGTCAGCTTTTCCGCCGAGAATGAGATCAGATCGCCCTCCGCCGTGGTGCCGGAATAGAAGGGGCCGGTGATCTGCTGGTCGCGCAGCCGCTCTTGCACTTCTTTATCTGCAAAGGGGATCACCGCCTGCGGTTCAATCGCGCGCGACAGCAAAAACAGGGTCGACAGCAGCGCCAGCGCGATCAGCGGAAAGAGCACTTTCAGCCAAGAGACGACGCGAGAGTGGCGGTCACCCTTCATCGCAGGCTACCCCAGCCCAACGCGCAGGCAGTCGTGGATATGCAGCAGGCCCACGGGCGATTTGCCGTCGTCCTGCACAGGGTCGGTCACGACCAAGCAAGTGATCTTGCGGTTGTTCATCACGCCCACGGCTTTCTCGGCCAGTTCGTCGGGGCCGATGGTAACTGGGGCCGGGGTCATGACCTCACGCGCGGTCATGGTCATCAACCCGTCAAGGTGCCGCGCGAGGTCGCCCATGGTGATGATCCCGGCCAGTGCGCCAGCGCCATCGGTCACGCAGACCACGCCAAAGCCCTTGCGGCTCATCTCGCTCAGCGCGTCGGGCATCGGCGCGTCGGCTGCGACCAGCGGCAGGGCATCGCCCACATGCATCAGATCGGCCACGCGGCTCAGCCTTGCGCCCAGTTTGCCGCCGGGGTGGAAGTCGCGGAAATGCTCGGCGGTGAAGGCGCGGTTTTCCATCAGGGCCACGGCCACCGCATCGCCCATCGCCAGCGTCAAGGTGGTTGAGGTGGTCGGCACCACGCCGGTGCCGCAGGCCTCTGCCGCGCGGGGCAGTTCCAGCACCACGTCACTGTGACGGCCAAGGCTGCTGTCGGGGCGGCTGGTGATGCCGATGAGCGGGATCGCATAGCGGCGCGAATAGGCGATGAGGTTCGCCAGTTCCGGTGCCTCGCCCGAGTTTGAAATCGCCAGCACCACATCAGCCGCAGTGATCATCCCCAGATCGCCGTGGCTCGCCTCTGCCGGGTGCACGAATTGCGCGGGCGTGCCGGTAGAGGCCAGCGTCGCCGCGATCTTGTTGCCGATATGGCCCGATTTGCCGATGCCGGTGACGATCACGCGGCCCTTGCAGGCGCGCATCAGATCGACCGCGGCGCGAAAGCGGTCATCAAGGCTGTCGGCCAGCAGCGTCAGCGCCTCGGATTCGCAGCGGATGACGCGGCGGGCAGTGTCGAGGAAAGGTGTGTTCATGCGTGTGCGAAGATGTCCGTGTCCGGCCATCCCTCCAGATCCAGCCGGGCGCGCATCGGCAGGAAATCGAAACAGGCCTGCGCCATGTCCATCCGACCTTCGCGTATCAGGCGTTTGTTAAGTTCATCGCGCAGACGGTGCAGATAGAGCACATCCGACGCGGCATAGTCGATCTGCGCTTGGGTCAGCTTTTCAGCCCCCAATCGCTGGATTGTTGTTGTTTCGAGATGTCGACGCTCAGCAGTTCTTGGCACAGCTTCGCCAACCCGTGCCGGTCGGTATATGTGCGCACCAGACGGCTGGCGATCTTGGTGCAATAGACCGGCGCTGCGGTGGCGCCAAAGGTGTTGCGCATCGCGGCGATGTCAAAACGGCCGTAGTGGAACAGTTTCAGCACATGCGGATCTTCCAACAGCGCGCAGAGGTTCGGCGCCTCGGTCTGGCCCTTGGCGACCTGCACCAGATGCGCGTGACCATCGCCGCCCGAAAGCTGCACAACACAGAGCCGGTCGCGATGCGGATGCAGCCCCATCGTTTCGCAGTCAATGGCGACCATCGGCCCAAGGTCGAGGTCATCCGGCAGGTCGTTCTGATAGAGGAAATTTGTCATGAGCACGTCTATATCGTGCTTGTCCGGCATGGGAAAGCGGAGGCTTTGCCCCGGGTCAGGCGGTGGCCAGATCCTGCAATGCGGGGCGGGGATAGCGGCGCAGCAAGCGGTCGACCAGTAGATGGCACCGGTAGCCGGACCACTCGGGGCGGATCAACCCGCCGGGCAGGGCGGGGTGTTTCAGCACCAGCCGCCGCCAGTTGTGCACGATCAGACAGCGCAGAACCGCGACATCCAAGGCGCTCAACCTGTCTGCATCCGGCAGTTTGGCGTCCAAGGTAGAAAGCGCAGCCAGCAGCGCGGCATAGTCGGCCTCAAGCTCAGCAGGCTCCACCGCGCGGCGCAGCCAGTCGGGCGGCGGCGTGCCGGGCAGGGCAAGACAGCCTTTGGGCACCGCGCTATCGGCCCGCCCGACATAGGCGCGGGGCAGGGCGGCGATAAAACCCGCGCCCCGCAGGGCGCTGTCGGTCTCGCGCCCGTTCTCTTCGGTCACCACCATCTGCCATGGCTCTGACAGGTCGGGCGGCGTGGCGTAGATGCGGGGGCTGGCGGCGGCACTTTCCGCGCGGCCTTGGGCGGTCAGGCTGTGCTGGCTGATCCGGCCCACTTTATGGGACTGCAACCAGCCGTCATTCCGCAGCCTGTGCAGCGCCACGCGACTCGCCTCTGGCCGCACGTCGAGCGCGCCCATGATCGTCGAGAGCACCGGCCCGTCGATCGCATCACCCTCTCCCTGCGCCAGATCGCCGAAAAGGCTGACCATCAGCGACCAGACGCGCTGGCCCCCAAGCCCGCAAAGGCCGCGATGACGGGAAGGGAGGGATCAGAGGGCATTCATCGTCAGCAGTTCATATTCCGCGACCGCCTCCTCGCGTTGGTTGGTCAGGGTCACATGCCAGCGCACCTCGCCATATTCCTCGTTGCGCGGCGTCTTGTGCTTAACCGAGAGCCGCACCTTGATGCTGTCGCCTGCCGAGACAGGCTCAAGAAAGCGCAGGCTGTCGAGCCCGGTATTGGCCAGCACCGGGCCGGGGTCGGGCTGCACGAAAAGGCCCGCGGCGAAGCTGAGCAAGAGGTAGCCGTGTGCCACGCGGCCCGGAAAGAAGGGGTTCGCGGCGGCAGCCTCGTCGTCCATATGAGCGTAGAAAGTATCGCCGGTGAAATGGGCGAAGGTCTCGATATCCTCCAGTGTGACTTCTCGGGTGGGCGAGTTGAAGGTCTCGCCCAGATCCAGCTCGGTGAAACGGCGGGTGAAGGGGTGCGCGCGGTCGGTGATCTCTTCCGCCCCCGGAACCCACTGTTTGCCGATGGCGGTGAGGATGTCGGGGCTGCCCTGAATGGCGGTGCGCTGCATGTAATGCATCACGCCGCGAATGCCGCCCAGTTCCTCGCCGCCGCCTGCGCGGCCCGGTCCGCCATGCACCATATGCGGCAGCGGCGAGCCGTGGCCCGTGGCCTCCCCCATCGACGTGCGGTTGTTGAAATAGAGCCGTCCGTGGAAGGCTGCCGAACCCATCGTCAGCTCGCGCGCCACCTCACCGTCATTGGTGATGATCGAGGCGACAAGAGAGCCTTGGCCGCGGTTCAGCAACTGCGAGGCATGGGCCAGATTGCGGTAGGGCATGAGGGTGGAAACGGGGCCGAAAGCCTCGGTGTCATGCACGCGCTCGGCGCTGTCGGGATCAGCGCAGTGGAACAGCATCGGCGGCAGGAAGGCGCCTTTGTCTTTGTCGGCGCCGTTGACGGTAAAGTTGTCGGGGTCGCCAAAGACCCGTTCCGCCTCGGCACTCAGCAGCCCCACCTTTTCCAGCACATCGCGTTTTTGGCTGCCCGAGACCAGCGCGCCCATGCGCGTATCCTCGGCGCGGGGGTCGCCGATGGTGGTCTTGGCGAGGCGTTCTGACAGAGCAGAGATCACCGCGTCGACCTGCGCCTGCGGCACCATGATGCGGCGGATGGCGGTGCATTTCTGCCCCGCCTTCGCAGTCATCTCGCGCTGCACTTCCTTGACGAAGAGGTCGAACTCTGGCGTGCCGGGAACGGCGTCGGGGCCAAGGACCGAGGCGTTTAGACTGTCTTGCTCCGAGGTGAAACGCACGGAGTTCTGCAGCAACAAGGGATTGCTGCGCAGTTTCAGCGCGGTATCGGCAGATCCGGTAAAGGCCACGGCATCCTGACAGTCGAGGTGGTCGAGCATGTCGCCCAAGCCGCCGCTGACCAGTTGCAGCGCGCCCTTCGGCAGCAGCCCACTGTCGAGCATCAGCCGCACGCAATGTTCGGTGACGTAGCAGGTTGCGGTGGCGGGTTTGACAATGGCGGGCACGCCAGCCAGCAGCGTGGGCGCGAGCTTCTCAAGCATACCCCAGACCGGGAAGTTGAAGGCGTTGATATGCACCGCCACGCCCTGCAGCGGGGTGCAGATATGCCGCCCCATAAACTGCCCGGCGCGGCCCAGTTGCTCGGGCGCACCGTCGAGATAGACATGCGCGTCCGGCATCTCGCGCCGGCCTTTGGAGGCGAAAACCAGCATGGTGCCGATGCCGCCGTCCACGTCGATCTTGTGGTCCGACAGCGTCGCGCCGGTGTCGTAGCTCAGATCATAAAGCGCCTGCTTGTGCTCCATCAGGTGCAGCGCCAGCGCCTTCAGCATGCGCGCGCGGTCGTGGAAGGTCATGGCGCGCAGGGCGGGGCCACCGTGGTCGCGGGCAAAGCCGAGCATGGCCTGCGCGTCGAGCGCATCGTTGCCGGCCTGCGCGATGACCTCGCCGGTGATGGCGCTGGCGATGTTGCGGGCGCCCGCGCCCGGGGCCAGCCATTCGCCTGCCGCGTAACTGTGAATATCGCGCATGTCGGCTCCTTTAGTGCGTGTCGTAGTCGATGGTGAGCGTGTCGCTCAGCGGGTAGCTCTGGCAGGTCAGCACATAGCCGCGCTCGACCTCGTAATCCTCCAGCGCGTGGTTCGAGAGCATCTCAACCTCACCGTCGAGCACCTTGCCCATGCAGGTCGAACAAACCCCGGCCTTGCAGGAAAACGGCGCTTCCTGCCCGTTCTCTAGTGCGGCTTCCAGCACCGATTGGCCCTTCTGCATGGTGAAACTGCGCCGCGCGCCGTCGATGATGACGGTGATTTCGGTGCCGCTTTGGCCCTCGCTGCGCTTGGCCATTTCCTGTTTGGCCAGACGGCCCTGCTGGCTTTCGCTGAAGAGTTCAAATTTGATCTGTTCGTCGGTCAGCCCATTGGTCTTCAGCGCCTCGGCAATCGCCAGCATCATCGGTTCGGGGCCGCAGATGAAGGCGGTGTCGATATTGTCGATCTGAATCCAATGTTTAAACAGCGCATCGCATTTCGCTTGATCGATACGGCCCTCAAACAACTCCATATCCTGACCGGATTCGAGGATGTGGATCACCGTCAGGCGGCCCATGTAGCGGTTTTTCAGATCCTCCAGCTCCTCGCGGAACATGATCGTGTTCACCGCGCGGTTGGCATAGACCAGCGTGAAGGTCGAGTTCGGCTCGCGTTTCAGCACGGTTTTCAGGATCGACAGCACCGGCGTGATGCCCGACCCGCCCGCAAAGCCGAGGTAGTTTTTCGCCACCTCCGGCTCGATCGCGGTGAAGAATTTGCCCTGCGGCGGCATGGCGTGGAGCGTATCGCCGACCTTCAATTCGGTATTGGCATAGGTCGAGAATGCCCCGCCATCGACGCGCTTAATGCCGACCTTTAGCTCGCCATCGTCCAACCCGGCGCAGATCGAATAGTTGCGGCGCAGCTCGGTGCCGTCGAAATCCTGCTTGAAGGTCAGGTATTGGCCTTGGGTAAAGGCGAAGGCGCCGGGGTCCTCCGGCTTTAGCGTCAGCACCACCGCGTCGCGGATGGTGTGGTGGATATCAGTCACTAATAAGGGGTGAAACTGGCTCATCGGGGCCTCAGATACATTTGAAATAGTCGAAGGGTTCACGGCATTCGGTGCAGCGCCACTGCGCCTTGCAGGGGGTCGAGCCGAACTGGCTGATCCGCTCCACCGCGGTAGATTTGCAATGCGGACAATGTTGCGGCCCACCGGCGGGACGGGGTGGC
Source organism: Sulfitobacter profundi (assembly GCF_042661425.1). Lineage (NCBI taxonomy): Bacteria > Pseudomonadati > Pseudomonadota > Alphaproteobacteria > Rhodobacterales > Roseobacteraceae > Sulfitobacter > Sulfitobacter profundi. The sequence goes on from NZ_JBHSWA010000001.1 coordinate 1,627,841, forward strand.
GCGATGCCGTAGGCTTCCAGCTTGGCGCGGCCGGTGTCGGTCATCCACTCGGTGGTCCAGGGCGGGGAAAGCTGGCGTTTCAACTCCAGCTTTTCGATCCCATGGCCGTGCAGCGCCATCTCGATATCGAGGTTGATGATGCTGGTGGCCGGGCAGCCCGAATAGGTCGGCGTGATGGTCACGACCAGCGAGTTGCCCTGCCACGCCACATCGCGGATGATGCCGAGATCGGTAAGCGAAATGGCCGGGATCTCCGGGTCCGGGATCGCCGAAAGCCATGCCCAAACCGTCTCTAACGTGGGCTTTCCGGCCAACGCGGCACCGCGCGGGGCGGTATCGCGCACCACCCCCGGCACCGGCGCGGGGGCCGGCCGGCTGTGGGGGCTGGGTTTCACCATGTGGCGTCCGGGTAGGCGCGCTGCAGCCATTGCATCTGGGTCAGCATATGGCCGAGATGTTCGCTGTGCCGTGCGCCGCTTTTCCCGCCTTTGTGGGCGAAATCGTCTTCGGGTTTGGTCAGGGTCGCGGCTACCAGCGTGTCGCCGACGAGTTGGTCATAGCTCGCGCGCAGGCTTTCCGGTTCGGGCGCGATGCCCGCCTCGACCATCGCCGCGTCGACGTCATCACCAAGGAACATCTCACCGACATAGGGCCAGAGCAGATCAAGCGCCGCCTGCATGCGGCGGTGGCTCTCCTCGGTGCCGTCGCCAAGGCCGATCACCGTGTCCGAGGAGCGTTCGAGGTGGTAGGTCACTTCCTTCGCCGATTTCTCGGCGATGGCAGAGATTTCCTTGTCGCTGGAATCGATCAGCGCGGTCAGCTGCGCCAGATGCCATGCGTCGAAGAGGAACTGCCGCATCATGGTCTGGCCGAAGTCGCCGTTGGGCTGTTCCACCAGCAGGACATTGCGGAAATCCCAAACGTCGCGGTGAAAGGCGAGCTTGTCCGCATCGCGGCCTTCGCCCTCAACCTCGCCCGCCAGACCCAGCCACAACTGCGTCTGGCCGATCAGGTCGAGCGCCACGTTCGCCAGCGCGATGTCTTCTTCCAGCACCGGGGCCACGCCACACCATTCGGAGACGCGGTGGCCGAGAACCAGCGCGTTGTCCCCCATCCGGCAGAGGAATTCGAACTTAGGATCGGTGCTCACATCGCCCCCACTTCATCGGGAATGTCGAAAAAGGTCGGGTGGCGGTAGACCTTGTCGTTGGCAGGCTCATAAAGCGCGCCTTTTTCCTCGGGCGAGGAAGCGGCGATGGCGCTGGCCTCGACCGCCCAGATGCTCACGCCTTCGTTGCGGCGCGTATAGACATCGCGGGCGTTCTTGATCGCCATTTCCGCGTCCGCCGCATGCAGGCTGCCGACATGGCGGTGGCTCAACCCGTGCTGGCCGCGGATGAAGATCTCCCACAGGGGCCATTCGGTGGTCCGCGCCTTGCCGTGCGGGGCGGCTTCGGTGCCGTCGTATTCACTGGATTCAGGGCTGCTCATGTCGCTTACTCCGCTGCCATTTGTCTGCTGCGCTTTTTCTCGGCGTGGGCCAAAAGCCCCTCGCGCACCCAACGGCCTTCGTCCCAAGCCTTGTTGCGCGCCGCCAGCCGTTCGGTGTTGCAGGGGCCATTGCCCTTGAGCACCTGAAAGAACTCTTCCCAATCCGGCTCGGCGAAATCGTAATGGCCGGTTTCCTCATTGAACTTGAGGGTTTCGTCGGGGATCGTGAGACCGAGGTATTCGGCCTGCGGCACCGTCTCGTCGACGAACTTCTGGCGCAGCTCGTCGTTGGTGTTCATCTTGATCTTCCACGCCATCGACTGCGCGGAATGGACCGAATCTTTGTCTGAGGGGCCGAACATCATCAGCGCCGGGAACCAGAAGCGGTTCAGTGCGTCCTGAGCCATTTTGCGCTGCGCTTCTGTGCCGTTGGCCATCTTCATCATGATGTCGAAGCCCTGCCGCTGGTGGAAGGATTCCTCTTTGCAGATCCGCACCATCGCCCGGGCGTAAGGACCGTACGAGGTCCGCTGCAGCGGCACTTGGTTCATGATCGCGGCGCCATCGACCAGCCAGCCCACCGCGCCCATATCGGCCCATGTTAGGGTCGGATAATTGAAGATTGACGAGTACTTCATTTTGCCCGACAGCAGGTCGCGGGTCATCTGGTCGCGGGTCACGCCCAGCGTCTCGGCCGCGCAATAGAGGTAGAGCCCGTGGCCCGCCTCGTCCTGTACCTTGGCCAAGAGGATTGCCTTGCGCTCCAGCGTGGGCGCGCGGGTGATCCAGTTGCCCTCGGGCAATTGGCCGACGATTTCGCTATGCGCGTGCTGACCGATCTGGCGGATCAGGTTCTTGCGGTAGCCGTCGGGCATCCAGTCCTTGGGCTCGATCTTGCCGCCCGCATTGATGCGCTCCTGAAAGGCGCGTTCTTCGGGGTCCATCTCGTCGAGGGATTTGATGCCCTTGCCGGTGGATTTGATCATCTGTGCATACATCGTTCTGTTCCTTTCTCGGAAAGAAGTCTCAGCCTGCGTTTTCGAGGATCAGTGCAACGCCCTGACCCACGCCCACACACATTGTACATAGCGCGTATTTGCCGCCCGTCCGCTTGAGTTGCAGCGCCGCCGTCATCACCAGACGCGCGCCGGACATGCCCAAGGGGTGGCCGATGGCGATGGCGCCACCGTTGGCGTTCACATGGGGCGCGTCGTCTGCCACGCCCAAGGCGCGCAGGGTGGCGAGGCCTTGGCTCGCGAAAGCCTCATTAAGTTCGATCACGTCCATCTGCTCGATGGTGAGGCCCGCGCGATCCAACACCTTGCGCACCGCCGGGATCGGGCCGATGCCCATGACGCGGGGCTCGACACCTGCGGCAGACATGGCGACGACGCGGGCGACGGGGGTGAGTCCGTGGTCCTTCACGCCTGCCTCTGACGCCAGCAGCATCGCCGCCGCGCCGTCGTTGACGCCCGAGGCATTGCCTGCAGTCACAGTCAGGTCAGCGCCATTGATGCCGCGCAGTTTGCCGAGTTTTTCCAGCGTGGAGCCGGGGCGGGGGTGTTCGTCGCGGTCGACGATCACATCATCGCCTTTGCGCTGCGGGATGGTAACGGGGGCGATTTCCTCGGCAAAGATGCCTTTCTCATCCGCATCGGCCCAGCGTTGCTGGCTGCGGGCGGCGAAAGCGTCTTGGTCCTCGCGCGACACATCATGGTCGGCGGCGACGTTGTCGGCGGTTTCGGGCATGGAATCGACGCCGAACTGCGCCTTCATTTTGGGATTCACAAAGCGCCAGCCGATGGTGGTGTCATAGACGGCGTTGTTGCGGGAAAAGGCGGTTTCGGCCTTGGGCATGACGAAAGGTGCGCGTGACATGCTCTCTACCCCGCCTGCGATGGCCAGATCCATGTCACCCGCGCGGATCGCACGGGCAGCGGCACCGACGGCGTCCATGCCGCTGGCGCAGAGGCGGTTGATCGTGGCGCCCGGCACGTCGACGGGCAGACCGGCCAGCAGGGCGGCCATGCGCGCGACGTTGCGGTTGTCTTCGCCCGCTTGGTTGGCGCAACCCATGATGACATCATCGACGCGCGCCCAATCCACCGAAGGATTCCGCTCCATCAGCGCCTTCAACGGGGTCGCGGCCAGATCGTCGGCGCGAACCGAAGAGAGTGCGCCGCCGTAACGGCCAATGGGGGTGCGCTGCGCGTCGCAGATGAATGCCTGCATGGGGGTGCTCCTGTTGTTGCCCCACAATTTACACATCAGGGCGATTCGTTTCAATCAAAATGTTACTGAATAGAATTGCGGAGTTAATTTCGGTAACACGTTACAGCGCTGTCGCCAAAGCTTTGCCAAAGAGTCACGCATCTGTCGGCGCTCTGTCACGCGGCGGGGGTTCTGTGCGGCCATCGCCACCCTCAGAGGAAGCCAAAGATGACCAAATTGATCCGCCCGACCCGTCGCGCTGTGCTGGCGGGCTCCACCGCCTTTGCCGCAAGCCTTGCCATGCCCAGCCTCAGCCGTGCCGCCTCGCGCCCGGTGTTTACCCATGGGGTGCAATCGGGTGATGTCGACACGCAATCCGGCATGATCTGGACCCGCACCGACCGCCCGGCACGGGTGCAGGTTGAAATCTCTACAACCGAAAGCTTCGCCAACGCCCGGCAGCTTGCACCGATGAACGCGCTGCCGAACCACGATCTGGCCGTGAAACGTCTGGTCGAAGGGCTGCCGTCGGATCAGGATATCTTTTACCGCTTCACCGCTGCCGACCTGAGCGACATCAACGCCACTTCAGAGCCGATCATCGGCCAGTTCCGCACCGCGCCCACCGCGCGCCGCGACGTGCGCTTTGCCTGGTCGGGCGATACCGCCGGTCAGGGCTGGGGCATCGACGATGAGGGCATGCGCACCTATGCGACCATGGCCAAACACCGCCCCGATTTCTTCCTGCATTCCGGTGACACCATCTATGCCGATGGCCCGCTTGAGGATGAGGTGCAGCTTGAGGATGGCACGCTGTGGAAAAACACCACGATCATCGATGAGAAACGCAAAGTGGCCGAGACGCTGGACGAATATCGCGGCCAGTGGAAATACAACCTGATGGACGATCATGTGCGCGAGATGAACGCCCATGTGCCGACCTTCATGCAGTGGGACGACCATGAAGTCGTGAACAATTGGTCCTCTTCGCGCAGCCTGATGGAAGACGACCGCTATAGCGAAAAGTCGATCCACGTCCTCGCCGCCCGCGCCTCGCAGGCCTTTCACGAGATGACCCCGCTGCGTATCACCCCCGCCGAGCCGGGCCGGGTTTACCGCAAGATCAACTACGGTCCGATGCTGGATGTCTTCTTCCTTGACCTGCGCAGCTACCGGGGGCCGAACAGCGAGAACATGCAGACCGAGATGTCGCAGGCCACAGAGATCCTCGGGGCCGAGCAGATGGCATGGCTCAAGCGGGAACTGACCAATTCGTCGGCCACATGGAAGGTCATCGCCTGCGACATGCCCATCGGACTGGTCGTCGGCGGCGGGGCCGAAGCGGTAGCCAATGGCGACAACGGTGCCGCCAAGGGGCGCGAGCAAGAGATCGCGGGGCTGCTGCGTTTCATCAAGACCGCGCAGGTCGACAACGTCGTCTGGTTCACGGCAGATGTGCATTACACCGCCGCGCATTACTACAACCCCGACAAGGCGCAGTTTCAGGATTTCGACCCGTTTTGGGAGTTTGTCTCGGGCCCGCTGCACGCAGGCACGTTTGGCCCGAACGAATTGGACGGCACCTTTGGCCCCGAGTTGAAATACGTCAAAGCGCCGGAGGAGGGTCAGGTGAACCTGCCGCCTTCTGCTGGTCTGCAATTCTTTGGCTTGGTCGATATCGACGCCAAGACCCAGCAGATGAAAGTGCGCCTGATGGACCGTGCCGACACCGAGATCTACTCGGTGACGCTCGACCCCAAGGGGGCCGCGATCTAAAGACCCGTTTGAGCGGTCGGATTGAGAGGATCGCCCAGAAGCGGGCGATCCTTTTCGTTTCAGTAGTCGACGCCGCGCTGTGCTTTGATGCCTGCTTTGAACGGGTGTTTGACCTCTGACATCTCGGTCACCAGATCGGCATAGTCGCAAAGCTCGGGCCGGGCGTCGCGGCCTGTCAGCACGACCGCTGTGCGCTTGTCGCGGGCATCAAGCCCGGCGATGACGTCTTCGATCTTGAGGTATTCATAGCGGATGGCGATGTTGATCTCATCCATCACCACGAGGTCATAGTCCCCGCTCGCCATCATCTCGCGCGCCTTGCCAAATGCGGCCTCGGCGGCGGCGATGTCGCGGTTGCGATCTTGGGTGTCCCAGGTGAAACCTTCGCCCATCGTGTGCCATGTCACCTCATCGAGTTGTTCAAAGAACAGCCGTTCGCCGGTCTTCCATTTGCCCTTAATGAACTGCACCACACCGACGCGCTGTTTCCAGCCAAGCGCGCGTACGACGACCCCGAAAGCAGAGGAGGATTTGCCCTTGCCCGGCCCGGTATGGACCAGCACAAGACCCTTGTCAGGGTCTTGCAGCTCGGCCACCTTGGCGCGCTGTTCGGCCTGACGCTGCTGCATCTTTTCCTTGTGGTCTTGCGGATCCGCGTCGCTCATCGGTCATCTCCTCTATCCGGTTTCGGGGCACCATAGGGAGAGGGCGAGCCGGGCGAAAGCCCGCAATGAATCACGCCTTGGGATCGGTGACAGACCGCGCTTTGCCGCGCTCCATCCCCAACTGCCGCTCGCGCCAGATCACCAGCGCGCCCGCGCTGATCACCAGCGCCGCGCCTGCCAGCATCATCATCGTCGGCAGTTCGGCAAAGAAGACGTAGCCCAGCAAGATGGCAAAGAGCATCGAGGTATAGTCGTATGGCGCCAGCATCGAAGCCGAGCCAAAGCGATAAGCCGAGGTGATAAGAATCTGCGCCACTCCGCCGATTAACCCTGCCAACACCAGCAAGCCAAAGGTTTGCAGATCAGGCATGACCCAGCCGAAGGGCAGGGTGAAAAGCGCCAAGACCGATGCAGTGACGGAAAAGTAAAAGACGATCGCCGCCGTGTCTTCGTTCTGCACCAATTGCCGGATGTGGATCTGCACAAGGCTGCGCACCATCGTCGCCATCAGGATCAACAGCGCACCAATCGTGGCTGTCTGTTCCATCGTACCGATGCTGCTGAAACGCGGCCAGAGGATGATCATCACCCCGACCAGCCCGATCGCCACGGCAGTCACGCGGATCAGACGGATCTGTTCGCCCAGCAACACGGCGGCAAGGATCACAGTGAAAATCGGTGTGGCAAAGCCGATGGCGGTGACCTCGGGCAGGGGCAGCAGGCCAAGGCCGGTAAAGGTCAGCCCCATTGCCGTGGTGCCGAAAAGCCCGCGCCAGACATGGCCCATCGGGTTTTTCGTCTTCAGCCCGCTTTTCAGTTTGCCGCGTTGCGCCAGCCAGATCAGGATCACCGGAATGGCAAAGAAGGAGCGGAAGAAGACCGACTCGCCCGCGGGCACATCGTCGGCCAGCGATTTGATGATCGCAGACATGCAGGTAAAGAGCAGGATCGCCGTGATCTTCAGCCCGACGCCAAGGGCGGGGCGGGCGGAGAAATCATCGACTTTCATGCTCTGGTCCTCATGCTTCGGGGCCGATCCGTCCGCGGTTAGTGCCGATCTGACCGCGGTGCAGCAGCAGGTGATCCAGCAGCACGCAGGCCATCATCGCCTCGCCCACCGGCACCGCGCGGATACCAACACAGGGATCATGGCGGCCTTTGGTGATGATCTCGGTCTCTTCGCCTTGTTTGGTGATGGTGCGCCGCGTGGTCAGGATACTTGAGGTCGGCTTCACCGCGAAACGCACGACCACATCCTGCCCGGTGCTGATCCCGCCCAAGATGCCGCCCGCATGGTTGGAGGAATATTCCGGCCCCTCTGGCCCCATGGTGATCTCGTCCGCGTTCAGCTCTCCGGTCAGCATCGCGGCTGACATGCCTTCGCCGATTTCCACGCCTTTGACGGCATTGATGCTCATCATCGCGGCGGCCAGATCGGTGTCGAGCTTGCCATAGACCGGCGCGCCGAGCCCCGCAGGCACGCCGCGCGCGGTGACTTCGATGATCGCACCCACGCTGCTGCCGGACTTGCGCAGCCCGTCGAGATACGCGGCCCAGTCGTCCGCCGCCTTGGCATCGGGCACCCAAAACGGGTTCTGCTCGATCTGGTCCCAATCGAACGCATCCCGGTCGATCTTATGCGGACCCATCTGCACCATATAGCCGGTGATCTGCAGGTTCGGGGCCAGCGCCTTGATCGCCTCGCGCGCCAGACCGCCCGCCGCCACCCGCGCCGCCGTTTCGCGCGCCGAGGAACGCCCACCCCCGCGATAGTCGCGGATGCCGTATTTCTGGAAATAGGTGATGTCGGCATGACCGGGGCGGAACTTGTCCTTGATATCGCCGTAGTCTTTGGAGCGCTGATCGGTGTTTTCGATCATCAACTGGATCGGCGTGCCTGTCGTGACGCCCTCAAAGGTGCCCGACAGAATCCGCACCTCATCCGCCTCACGCCGCTGCGTGGTGTATTTGTTCTGGCCCGGTTTGCGCTTGTCCAACCACTGCTGGATCATGCCCTCGTCAATCGGCACGCCGGGGGGCAGCCATCAATCGTGGCGCCAAGGGCGGGACCGTGGCTTTCGCCCCATGTGGTGACCCGGTAAAGATGGCCAAAGCTGTTGATCGACATGGGCGGACCTCCTGTTGTCAAACCCTTAGCCGGGGCAGCGCCCTGCCTCAAGGGGATTTGCCTTGCCAATTGTGTGGGGGGCATCTACCCCTGACGCTACCTCGGGGGCCTTTGGGCTGAGATGTACGTGTTGTGCGGACCCGTTGAACCTGAACCGGTTAACACCGGCGGAGGGAAGGTCCGGACAGACATCCACCTTTTACCTTTCGCCGCAAAAGGAGGATGCAATGAAGTATCTTACACTTGCTGCGGGCGTCTTGGGCGCATCGGCTGCATGGGCCGAAACGCCTGAATTGACGGTCTATACCTACGACAGTTTCGTCACCGAATGGGGCCCCGGCCCGGCCATCGAAGAGGGGTTCGAGGCCGAATGCGGCTGCGACCTGAAATTCGTTGGCATGGGCGATGGCGCGGCACTGCTGGCGCGGCTCAAGCTTGAGGGCGCGCGCTCTGACGCGGATATCGTACTGGGGCTCGACACCAGCCTTGTCGCGGCGGCGAAGGAGACTGAGCTGTTCGCGCCGAGCGGGTTGCAGGCTGACTATGATCTGCCGATCACTTGGGAAGATGACGTCTTCGTCCCCTATGACTGGGGCTACTTCGCTTTTGTCCATGGCACGGACCTCTCCGCGCCCACCGATTTCAAAGCGCTGGCCGAGAGCGATTTGAAGATCGTCATCCAAGACCCGCGCTCCTCAACCCCCGGTCTGGGTCTGCTGATGTGGGTCAAAACGGCCTATGGCGATGAGGCGCCCGAGGTTTGGGCGGGGCTGGCCGACAATGTCGTGACCGTGACTAAAGGGTGGTCCGAAGCCTACGGTTTGTTCCTCGAAGGCGAGGCCGATATGGTGCTCAGCTACACCACCTCGCCTGCCTATCACCTGATCGCAGAGGAGGATGACAGCAAGACAGCGGCGCTGTTTGACGAAGGCCACTACATGCAGATCGAAGTGGCGGGGAAGCTCGCGGGGTCGGATCAGCCGGAGCTGGCCGATCAGTTCCTGCAATACCTCGTCTCTGACGCCGCGCAATCGGTGCTGCCGACGACCAACTGGATGTACCCCGCCGTGACGCCCGAAGGCGGTCTGCCCGAAGGGTTTGACGGGATGATCCAGCCCGGCAAGGCGCTGTTGGTGCCGAACGGCGAAGTCCCCGCGCTCCGTAAAGAGGCTTTGGACGAATGGCTGACCGCGCTGTCGCGTTAAGCGGCAAGACGGGGCTTTTCGCCGCCGCACTGGTCGCGGGCCTGATCCTTGCTGCGTTGGTTGCCGTTTTCATGGCAGCCGATGTGGCGGCGGGGCTGGGGGCGGCGGATTGGGCGGCGGTGCGTTTTACCGTCACGCAGGCGGTGTGGTCGGCGGTGCTGTCTGTGCTGCTGGCGGTGCTGGTCGCGCGGGCCTTGGCGCGGCGGCGGTTTTGGGGGCGTGGGGCGTTGATTACATTGCTCGGCGCGCCGTTTATTCTGCCGGTGATCGTGGCGGTGCTGGGGTTGCTCACGGTTTTTGGGCGGTCTGGTGTGCTGAACCAGTTTGGCGCGGCTCTGGGCCTGCCACCGGTGTCGATCTACGGGCTGCACGGCGTGGTTCTGGCCCATGTTTTCTTTAACCTTCCGCTGGCAACACGGCTTTTGCTGCAAGGCTGGCAGAGCATACCGTCCGAGCGGTTTCGACTGGCCGGGCAGCTGCAGATGACGCCCCGTGCACTGTTTCTGGCGCTGGAATGGCCGATGCTGCGGCAGGTTCTGCCCGGCGTGGCGGCGCTGATCTTCGTGATTTGTCTGACCAGTTTTGCCGTGGCCCTGACACTGGGTGGCGGGCCACGCGCGACGACGATCGAGCTGGCGATCTATCAGGCGTTTCGGTTTGATTTTGACCTTGGGCGGGCGGCGCTTTTGTCGGTGGTGCAGCTTGTGCTCGCGGGTGCTGCGGCGGTTGCGGCGCTTTGGCTGATCCCGCCGATCAGCTTGGGCGGTGGGCTGGACCGCCCCCTGCGCCGCTGGGATGCGCTGGGCGGGGGGCAGCGAGCGTTGGATATCGTCGTTATCACGTTGGCGGCGCTGTTTCTGCTGCTGCCACTGGGGGCTGTGGTGCTGCGTGGTTTGGCGGGGGTAGGGCAGTTGCCACCCTCGGTTTGGCAGGCCACGTTGAATAGCAGTCTGGTTGCGGGCCTCAGCGTGATAGTACTCGCCGCACTGGCCTTGCCGATGGCAGGCTGGATCGCCACCCGGCGGCGCGGCGGGGTGGAGGCGATTGGCCTGATGGGGCTTGCGGCCTCTCCGCTGATGATCGGCACGGGCTGGTTCATTCTGATCAACCCGGTGCTCGAACCGGCGCGGCTGAGCCTCCCCGTTACGGCCCTCGTGAACGCGCTGATGGCGCTGCCTTTCGTGCTGCGCATTCTGGTGCCGCGGCTGCGTGAGACGTTGCAGGATTATGGCCCGCTGACGCAGACCCTCGGCATGAATGGTTGGGCGCTTTGGCGTCTGTTGGTCTTGCCGCGCTTGCGTCCACAACTGGGCTTTGCCGCCGGGCTGACCGGGGCGCTGTCGGTGGGTGACCTCGGCGTGATCGCGCTGTTCGCCGATCAGGACCGTGCGACGCTGCCCTTACAAATGTACCGTCTGATGGGCGCTTACCGGATGGAGGCCGCAGCAGGTGCGGCGCTGTTGCTGCTGGTCTTGGCGCTGGCGGTGTTTTTCATCTGCGACAAATGGGGGCGCTGGCATGCTGACGCTTGAAAAGATGCGCATAGAGCGGGGCGAATTCAGCCTTGTCGCCGATATGACCCTCGCACCGGGGCGCAGCTATGCGGTGATCGGCCCCTCTGGGTCGGGCAAGTCGACGTTGCTGGCGGCGATCTGTGGGTTTGTGCCGGTGGCGGCGGGGCGGTTGTTGCGGGATGGCGCAGACATCACCGAACAGCATCCCGGCCAGCGCGGCATGACGATGCTGTTTCAGGATAATAACCTGTTTCCCCATCTCACCGTGCGGCAGAACGTCGGCCTTGGGCTGCGCCCTGACTTGCGGCTGAAGGCGGCGGATCAAGGGCGGATCGATGCCGCCCTCGCGCGGGTGGGGCTGAGCGATCACGCCGCCAAACGCCCCGGTGCGCTGTCGGGTGGGCAGCAAAGCCGCGTGGCGCTGGCGCGGGTGCTGGTGCAGGCGCGGCCTTGGGTGCTGTTGGACGAACCCTTTGCCGCGCTCGGCCCGGCGCTGCGGATTGAGATGCTTGATCTGGTCCAAGACCTCGCCCGAGAGACCGGGGCGGGGCTGATAATGGTGACCCATGCGCCGGATGACGTGCGGCGCATCGCGGATGAGGTGATCTTTGTCGAAGGCGGGCGCGCCCATGCGCCGGGGCCAGCGGCGGAGCTTTTGGACAACCCGCCTCCGGCCCTGCGCGCCTATCTCGGCTAGGCGGCGGAAATTTTTGAAATTTCCGGGGCGTTTTCTTTTGAAGAAAACACCTCCAGCGCTTGGGTCATGCCGAGGGCGGCTTGGGCGGCCTCGCGTCCTTTGGTGACAAAATGCGCGCGGTAGATCGCGTTGTGGTGGTCGGTTTCCTGATAGTGATGCGGGGTGAGCGAGACCGACAGCACCGGCAGGTCGCAGTCCAGCCCCACGCGCATCAGCCCATCGACCACGGTCTGCGCCACGAAGTCATGACGGTAGATACCGCCATCGACAACGAAGGCCGCACAGACCACGGCGTCATAGCGCCCCGTTTTGGCCAAGCGCTGTGCCATCAGCGGCAATTCAAAGGCACCGGGAACGGCAAAACTGTCGACCTGCGCGGCGTCGATAATTTCGGTAAATCCGTCATAGGCGCGGTCGACGATATCCGCATGCCAACTTGCGCGCACAAAGGCGAAACGGGCGGAACGATCTTGTGTCATGGTGATCTCCTTTAGGTTCAGACACGTCCACCCAAGGCGATCACGAGCATAGGCAGGGCCAAGGCCCCACATCTGTTCGCATTCTCTTCCATCCGGACTGTGACCGTCGGCTCTGGAGTCGCACCAGATCTGCTGACACCCCGTGGGGCCGCTCGCGGGCTTGCGGGAACCGCTTACCGCCGGTGGGGAATTTCGCCCCGCCCTGAGAATGATGCTAGGTTGCCAAGTTGGGGAAGGCTCTGCAATACCAAAAGAAACGCCCGAGGAGCCGCCATGCATCCCAACCCGATCTACCGCAAAGAGGGCCGAGACAGGAACCTCGCTTTTGCCCGCGACATGGGCTTTGGCGTGCTGGCGATCAACGCCGCCGACGGGCCGCTGATGGCGCATGTGCCCTTCATTCTGAACGCTGCCGGGGATCTGGCGGAGCTGCATCTGGTGCGCTCAAACCCCATCGCGCGGGCGCTGAAGGCCCCGCAGCCGGTGCGATTGGCGGTGACCGGGGCCGACAGCTATGTCTCGCCCGATTGGTACGGCATCGAAGTCCAAGTGCCGACATGGAACTACGTCGCCGTGCATCTGACCGGGATGCTAGAGGTGCGCCCGGCAGAGGAACTGCCCGATCTGCTGGCGCGGCAATCGGCGATCTATGAGGCGCGGCTGGCGCCCAAGACCCCGTGGACGATGGACAAGATGACCCCCGAGGCGCGCGACAAGATGCTGCGTATGATCGTGCCCTGCCAGATCCGCGTGACCGGAATCGACGGCACATGGAAGCTGGGCCAGAACAAGGATGAGGCTGTGCGTCTGGCGGCGGCGGATCAGATGGCGGCGCATGGGTTCGGGACAGAGCCTGCGGTGATGGCGGCATTGATGCGGGGCGCTTGAACGCCGTTGCGTCAGGCGCGGCCCCGTTGAATAGTGCGGGCAACCAAGGGGGACTTCACGTGAAACTATTTTATTCTCAAACCTCGCCCTATGTCCGCAAGGTCATGGTGCTGCTGCACGAAACTGGCCAGCTTGATGATGTCGCGCTGGAGCCGACCTCGGGCACGCCGCTGGCCCCGGCCGAGGGCTTTGCCGTGCGCAACCCGCTGACCAAAGTGCCCGCACTGGAGCGACCGGACGGATGCACGCTTTATGACAGCCGGGTGATCTGCGCCTATCTGGATGACCGCGCCGGAGCGGGCTTTACCCCCAAGGCGCAAGCAGGTGGGACACTTTGACGCTGGAGGCCACGGCGGACGGGATGCTCGATGCAGCGCTCGCCATGGTCTACGAAGGCAAGCTGCGCCCCGAAAACAAACGCATGGCGGAATGGGTCGAGGGCCAGTGGGGCAAGGTTGAACGCGCCTGCAAGACGCTGAACAATCAATGGGCAGCGCATTTGGCGGGGCCATTGGATATGGGGCAAATCGCGATTGGCTGCGCGTTGGGCTATGTCGATTTCCGCCATGGCGCACGCGATTGGCGTGCTGGAAACCCTGATCTGGCGGCCTGGTTCGATGCCTTTGATTCGCGTCCCGCGATGATGCATACGGCGCCGCCGCAGTAATCGGGCCGTAATGATATTGCCACAATCGCGGTATTTTTGCCGCGTTGTGGCGCGGTTGATCCCAGATGCGCGGCTTTGACATCTGGACGGGCGCGGTCCATCCCGGTAGATAGCGGCGAGAAGTCAGGTGGCAAGGTGACGCCACCCCTATGTCTGACGGCCAGATTTGGCCAAGAATTGGAGTAAACCCGTGTCCCAAGCAGAAGAACACGCAGGCACCCGGAGGGATTTCCTGTATTACGCGACAGCCGGTACAGGTGCCGTCGCCGTTGGTGCCGCCGTCTGGCCGCTGGTCAACCAGATGAACCCCTCTGCCGACGTAAAGGCGCTGTCGTCCATTCGTGTGGATGTGTCCGGCGTTGAAGTCGGGACGCAGCTGACTGTGAAATGGCTGGGCAAGCCGGTGTTCATTCGGCGCCGCACCGAAGCCGAGATCGAAGAGGCGAAAGCCGTCGATGTATCGACGCTGCCCGATCCGATCGCGCAGAACGAGAACCTTAGCGGCGACGTGCCTGCCACGGATGAGAACCGCGCGCTGGATGAAACTGGTGAATGGCTGGTTCAGATGGGCGTTTGTACGCACCTTGGCTGTGTGCCTTTGGGTGATGCGGGTGACTTTGGCGGCTGGTTCTGCCCTTGCCACGGGTCGCACTACGATACCGCAGGCCGCATCCGTAAGGGGCCGGCCCCACGCAACTTGCCGGTGCCTGTCGCCGAATTCGTGGACGAGTCCACGATTAAACTGGGTTAAGGGAGCGGAAGAGAGATGTCTGGAATTCCTCACGACCATTACGAGCCGAATTCGAACGGCGAAAAGTGGCTGCACCGCCGCCTTCCCATCGTTGGCCTTTTGTACGACACATTGATGATCCCCACGCCCAAGAACCTGAACTGGATGTGGATCTGGGGCATCGTGCTGACTTTCTGTCTGGCACTGCAGATCATCACCGGCATCGTTCTGGTGATGCACTACACGCCGCATGTCGATCTGGCCTTCTCGTCGGTTGAGCACATCATGCGCAACGTGAATGGCGGCTATATGATCCGCTATCTGCATATGAACGGCGCGTCGCTGTTCTTTATCGCGGTCTATGCGCATATTTTCCGTGGTCTCTACTATGGCTCCTATAAAGCCCCGCGTGAGATCACATGGATCATTGGCATGCTGATCTACCTGCTGATGATGGCCACCGGCTTTATGGGCTACGTTCTGCCTTGGGGTCAGATGTCCTTCTGGGGCGCGACCGTGATTACCGGCCTCTTTGGCGCGGTGCCCTTCGTCGGTGAAACACTGCAGACATTCCTGCTGGGTGGACCTGCCGTTGATAACGCGACGCTGAACCGCTTCTTCTCGTTGCACTATCTGCTGCCCTTCGTGATTGCGGGTCTTGTGGTTCTCCACATCTGGGCCTTCCACACGACCGGCAACAACAACCCCACCGGGGTCGAAGTGCGCCGCACCTCGAAGGAAGACGCCAAGAAAGACACGCTGCCGTTCTGGCCCTACTTCGTGATCAAGGACTTGTTCGCGCTGGCCGTGATCCTGACGCTGTTCTTCGCGGTTGTTGGCTTCATGCCGAACTATCTGGGCCACCCGGACAACTACATCGAAGCCAACGCTCTGGCGACGCCTGCACACATCGTGCCGGAATGGTACTTCCTGCCCTTCTACGCGATCCTGCGGGCCTTCACGTCTGAGGTTTGGGTTGTGCAGATTGCGTCCTTCGTGACCGGTGGCATCATCGACGCCAAGTTCTTCGGCGTGCTGGCGATGTTCGGTGCGATTGCCGTGATGGCGCTGGTGCCGTGGCTGGACACATCCTCTGTGCGTTCGGGCCGGTATCGTCCGATGTTCAAATGGTGGTTCGCTCTGCTGGTGATCGACTTCTTCGCCCTGATGTGGCTGGGTGCGATGCCCGCAGAAGAGCCCTATGCGAGCTTCTCACTGATCGCTTCGGCCTATTGGTTCGCCTACTTCCTCGTGATCCTGCCCCTCTTGGGCGTGATCGAGAAGCCGCTGGCGCAGCCTGAAACCATCGAAGCCGACTTTGACGCGCATTACGCGCCCAAGGCAGGCGGCACCAAGACGCTTGTGAACCCGGCGGAATAAGGATCATGACCATGATGAAGACCAACCTCCTTTCTGCCGTGGTAACTCTGGGCCTTGCCCTGCCGGGAACGGCGGTGCTGGCGCAGGACACAGCGACAGAAGAAGAACTGCTAACAACTCCGGCGGAAACGCCGGAGGCCGAAGCCGAAACCGCGCCTGCTGAAGCGCCAGCGGCGGAAGAAGCACCTGCCGAAGCTGACACCACCGCAGCCGAACCCGAGGTCGACGCGGCCCCGGCAGAGGAACCCGCGGTTGAGGCAGCTCCTGCTGAGGACACCGCAACCGAAGAGGCACCTGCTGCCGAGGCTCCGGTTGAAGAAGCTCCAGCTGAAGAGGCGACAACCGAGGAAGCTCCGGCTGAAACGGTGCCTGCCGAGGAAGCACCAGTAGCGGAAGAGGCCCCGGCCGAAGAAACCGCCACTGAGGATGCTGCCACCGAGGAAGTGCCCGAAGAGGTTTCCGCCGAAGACGCAGAAGAAGCACCTGCCGAGGAAGTCGAAGCCTCGGACGAAGCGCAATCGACAGCCGAGAAAAACGCTGAAAACGAAGTGATCGTCGAAGACGACGTCGACGGCCAAGCGCATGGCGATGACCCCAACGTTGGCGTCATGGAAGCGGATGATCACGGCGAAGAGCACGCCTCGGACGATCATGCCGGTGACGATGACCACGGCGGCGATACCCACGCCACACCGCATATCGACAACATCGATTTCTCTTTCGATGGTCCGTTCGGCGGCTATGACGTAAACCAGCTTCAGCGCGGTCTGCAGATCTACACCGAGGTTTGCGCGGCCTGCCACGGTCTGGAGTATGTCGCGATGCGGACATTGTCGGACGAAACCGGTCCGAATATGCCCGAAGAGCAGGTGATCGAATACGCTAAAGGCTATGACGTCTATGACGCCGAGCTGGACGATACCCGCCCCGGCACCCCGGTTGACCACTTCCCCGGGTCCAACCTGCCGAACGCACCTGACCTCTCGCTGATGGCCAAGAAACGCGCCGCGTTCCACGGCCCCTACGGTCTGGGCATCAACCAGTTCCTGAAAGGGATCGGCGGGCCGGAGTATATCACCGCGCTGCTGACCGGTTATACTGGCGAAGAGAAAGAGCAAGCAGGCACGGTTCTTTATGAGAACACTGTCTTCCCCGGCGGCTGGATCGCCATGGCGCCCCCGCTGTCGGATGAGCTCGTCGAGTTTGCGGATGAGCATGCCAACGACGTGCAGCACATGGCCGAGGATGTCTCTGCCTTCTTGATGTGGACCGCCGAGCCAAAACTGGGCGCGCGCAAGCAGGCTGGCTTTGCCGGGGTTGTGCTGTTGGGTCTGTTGTCGGTGCTGCTGTACCTGACCAACAAAAAGCTCTGGGCGCCGGTCAAGAACCGCCGCAAGGACGACTGATCGGGCCACGGCTTTTGGAAATGAGAAGGGCGTCGGGAAACCGGCGCCCTTTTTTGGCCATGGGTAATGACGGCGGCCATTTGGCCAAAAACCTCTCAATAGGGTCCCCCGGTGGCACACCGGGCATCGCCCTCCCTCCCCCGGAGGGCGATTTAGCGAGGTTTCATGATGCGGAGTCGTTTCGAGTACGGCAGCCGTTCCGACGACAGCCTCGTTCCATCGCCCCCAGGGAGGGCGATGCCCTTCGCGCTAGGCAGTCAGCTGCGCGCCTGAAATTCCGGTGATCTCGGCCCGCACGATGTCGCCCTCGACCTGTGGCGCGGCAAAACTCACCTCGGTGAACTGCGCCGTGCGCCCCATGTGAGGGTTCTCCATCAGCACATCATGCGTTTGCCCCACCTGCGCCTCCAGATGCCGCTGCACTTGCCGCTCTCCCGCCGCGCGCAGCCGTGCCGCGCGGGTTTTAATCGCAGCACCGTTCACCGCGGGCATCCGCGCCGCGGGGGTGCCGGGGCGGGCGGAATAGGGAAAGACATGCAGCCACGTCAGGTCGCATTCCTCGACGAGCTTCATCGAGTTTTCAAACATCGCCTCGGTTTCAGTCGGGAAACCGGCGATGATGTCGGCGCCGAAGGTCATGTCGGGACGCAGGGCGCGGGCCTCTTGGGCGAAACGGATCGCATCGTCGCGCAGGTGGCGGCGTTTCATGCGCTTGAGGATCATGTCGTCGCCGTGCTGCAACGACAGGTGCAGATGCGGCATCAGGCGTGGCTCAGTCGCGATGGCCTGCATCAGGTTCTCATCCACCTCAATCGAATCGATCGAGGAAATCCGCAGCCGCGGCAGATCGGGCACCAGACGCAAGATCGCATCACCAGATCGCCGAGCTTTGGCGTGGCGGGCAGATCGGCCCCCATGATGTCAGGTCGACCCCGGTCAGCACCACCTCGTTAAAGCCTTTGTCGACCAGCCGCTTGATCTGATCCACCACGACCCCTGCGGGGACCGACCGGGAATTGCCGCGACCGTAAGGAATGATGCAGAAAGTGCAGCGGTGGTCGCAGCCGTTTTGCACCTGCACATAGGCGCGGCTGCGGGTGCCGAATCCGTCGATCAAATGGCCTGCCGTTTCGGTGACTGACATGATGTCGTCGACCTGCACGGTCTCGGTCTCACCGATGAAATCGGCGGCCATGCCCTGCCATGTCGCGCCCTGCATCTTTTCGGTGTTGCCGATCACGGCGTCGACCTCGGGCATGGCGTTAAAGGTCTCGGGCTCGGTCTGTGCGGCGCAGCCGGTGACGATCAGCCGCGCATCGGGGTGCGCCTTGCGCAGCTTGCGGATGTCTTGGCGCGCTTTGCGCACGGCCTCGGCGGTGACGGCGCAGGTGTTGACCACCACGGCGTCTTGCAACCCGGCCTGTTCGGCCAGTTCCTTCATCGCCTCGGTCTCATAGGCGTTGAGACGGCAGCCCATGGTGCTGAAGATCGGGGCGCTCATGTCAGGCTCTCCAGAAAGTCGGGGGTGAAGGTGCCGGAAAAGACATGGGCGGTCGGCCCCGTCATCCAGACGCCATCCTCGCGCCAATCGATGTGCAGTGTGCCGCCGTCGAGGTCGATACGCACGGCGCGGCCCGTCAGGCCCCGGCGCGCGGCGGCCACGGCGGTGGCGCAAGAGGACGAGCCCGAGGCCAGCGTCACCCCCACGCCGCGCTCCCAAACGCGCATGCGGATGTGATCCGGCCCGACGATCTGCGCGACTTGCACATTGGTGCGCTCAGGGTAAAGCGGATCATGCTCGGCGCGGGGGCCGAGATCGGAGAGGTCCATCGCCTCGGCATCATCGACGAAGAAGGTGCAATGCGGGTTGCCCATGCCGGTGGCGACGGGGTCGCCGTTTATCGGCAGGTGCAGCGTGTCCATTTCGCGCGCCAGTGGCACCTCGTCCCAATTCAACTGCGGGTGGCCCATGTTGACGGAGGTCAGGCCGCCCCCGGCGTCTTTCGCTGCCAGATCGCCCCGCGCGGTGGTCAAATGCAGCGAATCGCGCCCCGACTCATCCATCAGGTAGCGCGCGATGCAGCGGGTGGCATTGCCGCAGGCAGCAGAGAGGGATCCGTCGGAATTGTAAAAGGTCAGATGCGCGTCGCCCGTGCCTTGCGTGATGACCGCAAGCTGATCGAATCCCACACCAAATTGCCGGTGCCCGATGGCCTGCGCCATCGCCGGGGTCACGTCGATTGCCTCCGCGCGTGCGTCAAACACGACGAAGTCATTGCCTAGCCCATGCATTTTCATGAAGGGCAATCCGGGGGTCTGATCGCTGTACATTCGGGGCATATAACCCCGGCATGAAAACTAATCCAGCATCTCGCAATATTTTCGCGATTAAGGGCTTGACCCTGCCGCCCGTAATTTCTAGTTACCCGCCTAGTGGGCCGTTAGCTCAGTTGGTAGAGCAACTGACTTTTAATCAGTAGGTCGATGGTTCGAACCCATCACGGCTCACCACTCATCCTCCCCCGAATATGGTTGTGGATCAGGTGTTTGGTGCCGCCCGCGGGCGGTTTCGCCTATTCCTGACCGCGCAGCCGCGCCGAGCGTCGGCGCAGGGCTTCCAGCACGAAAAGCATCGTCGCCGAGAGCACCACCAGCAGCGTCGCCACCGCTAGAATCGTCGGGTTGATTTGCTCACGCAGGCCCGAGAACATCTGTCGCGGAATCGTGCGCTGTTCGGGGCCTGCCAGGAAGAGCACCAGCACCACCTCGTCAAAGGATGTGACAAAGGCAAAAAGCCCGCCCGAGATCACGCCGGGGCGAATGAGTGGTATCACCACGTCCCAGAACACTTTGATCGGAGAGGCCCCAAGGCTCAGCCCCGCCACGAAGAGTGAGCGGTCAAAGCCGCTGAGCGTGGCGGTGACGGTGATGATGACAAAAGGCACGCCGAGCGCCGCATGGGCGATGATCAGCCCGGTGAAGGTGCCGACCAGATTGAACTGCGTGTAGAAAAAGAACATGCCCGCCGCGATGATGATCAATGGCACGATCATCGGCGACAGCAGCAGCGCGGTGATGACCCGTTTGAACGGCATCCAAGGCGAGGCGAGGCCGACGGCGGCCAGTGTCCCCAGCACCGTAGCGATGCTTGCCGCAGCGATGCCGACAAGGAAGGAGTTGCGGATCGCGATGCGCCATTTCTGGTCATCCACAATCTCTTGATACCAGCGCGTCGAATAGGCGTCGGGGTCGAGCGACAGCATGCCTTGGGTAAAGGTAAAGAACGGCTCGGCATTGAACGACAGCGGCATGATCACGAGGATCGGCAGCATCAGAAAGATGAGCACCAAGGCCGCCATGACGCGCAGGCCGTAGTGGCCCGCTTTGTGCCAGATCGTGTAATAGTCGGGCAATGGGCTCATGGCGTCATCCCAGCTTGAGGTTGTCGGTGCCGACGAAACGGTCGAACAGCCAGTAAAGGACAAGGATCAGGATCAAGAGGAGCGAGCCAAGCGCCGCCGCCAGTTCCCAGTTGTTTGAGACCTGCATGTGGAAGGCGATGATGTTGGAGATCATCTGACCATCGGTGCCGCCCACCAGCGCCGGGGTGATGTAGTAGCCGACCGAGATGATGAAGACCAACAGCGCCCCGGCAGACAAGCCCGGCAGGCTCATCGGCAGGTAGATTTTGTACCACGCGCCGATGGGGTTCGAGCCCATCGAAATCGCGGCGCGCATGAAGCTCGCGTCGATCCCGCGCATCACCGCATAGAGCGGCAGCACCATGAAGGGCAGCAGGATGTGGGTCATGGCAAGGATCGTAGAAAACTCATTGTAGAGCAGTTCAATCGGCTCATTGATCAGCCCCGCCCAGATGAGCGTAGAGTTCACCACGCCGCCCGCTTGCAACAGCGCGATCCAAGCGGTGGTGCGCACCAGAAGCGAGGTCCAGAACGGCAGTAGCACAAAGACCATCAGGAAGTTCGCCGTCGCCGGAGAGGCTTGGGACATATAGAACGCCAGCGGATAGCCCAGCAACATGGTCAGCCCGGTGATGATCAGCGCCATCTTCAGCGTCTTGGTATAGAGCTGTTTGTAGATCTGCGTGTCGCGCATGACGATCTCGCCCTCGGCATCGTACTCCAGATCGACGGCGGTAAGATAATAGCTCGAGGTATAGGCCTGCCCGGCGCTGCGGATTGCGCGCCATGTGGCGGGCTTGGCCCAGCGGTCATTCTCGGCCAGCAGCATCTCGGCCCCGTTGGCGGCGAGTTCCGCATCATCGGCACGGCGCAGACCGCGGGCGGTGGATTTGATCACGCTCGACATGCCCGGCAGGGCGCGGTTGATCTCATCGGCGAATTTGCCGGAGGTGCGGTTGCCCGCCATGCGCTTCATGTCGATGGCCATTTGCGTCACCACAGCCGGATCGGGCAGGGTCTCACCCTCCCAGTCTTCCAGCATGGTCAGCGTCTCAGGCACCAGTTCGGCGACGGTCGGGTTATAGACACTGCGAAACAGCATCGTGGTGATCGGGGCCACAAAGGCAAAGAGGATAAAGACCAGCAGCGGCACCACGAACAAAAACGCCTGCGTGCGGCGTCTGCGCAATTGGCGACGGGCGTTGGCGGCGTCTTCGGAACTGAGGCTGGGCACGCGATTACTCATCTGTAAGGTGTGGGGTCCCCGCGCCCGGAAAGGCGCGGGGCAGGGTGCTTATTGCAGCAGCCATTCGTTGAACTTCTCGCCAAGGCTTTCGCCATAGTCGGCCCAGAAGATACCATCGGCCTTCACGCCCTCATCAAGATGCGCCGTGGGCAGGTCTTTCTTGACCTCTTCGGGCAGCAGCGCCTGAGCAGAGGCGCGGGTCGGGCCGTAGGCCACGTCTTGCATCCCCGAGAGCGGCACGGTGCCTGTGGCGAACTTGATGAACTCCATCGCCTCTTCTTTCTTCTCGGTGCCTTTCATGATCGCCCAGACGTCGAGGTCATAGATGTGGCTGTCCCAGACGATCTCGAAGGGGGCGCCATCGTCCTTGATCGCGGCAAAGATACGACCGTTGGCGGATTGCACCATGGTGGCACCGCCGTCGTTCAGCAGAACGGGGGCCTGAGACCAGCTGTCGTACCAAGTGATCTCATCCTTGATGGTGTCGAGCTTGGCAAAGGCTTGGGCTTGGCCCTCTTCGGTGGCCAGCACCTCATAGACTTCCTCGGGGGCAACGCCATCGGCCAGCAGCGCCCATTCCATGTTCACTTGGGGGCGTTTGCGCAGACCACGTTTGCCGGGGAAGGCTTCGGTGTCAAAGAAGTCTTCGATGGTTTTCGGGCCTTCGCCGTTTTCTGTGTTCACCGCAAAGACGACGGACCAAACGATGTTACCCACGCCACATTCATTGGCCAGCGCGTCTTCGATGAAGTCATCCGCCGCTGCGGTGCCATCGTCGCCATCGGGCAGGACGGATTGGTCGATCACTTCCAGATAGCCTTCGGCGCAGGCGCGCTCGAGGTCGATCACTTCGATGTCGACCACATCCCACAGGATGTTGCCAGCTTCGACCTGCGCCTTCATCTCGGCCACGCCGCCGCCGTAGTCTTCGAACAGCACGTTGGTGCCGGATTCCTTCATGTAGGGTTCAATCATGTGCTCCATCTGTGCCGCGCCATAGGCGCCGCCAAAAGATGTCACTGTCAGATCCTGGGCCAGAACAGGGCTGGCAAGCAGCGCCGTCGTGGCCAGATACGTCAGATGTTTCTTCATCGGGTCTCTCCTTGTTGTGTCCAGGTCTTTTGCGGGGCCCCGGTTTGCCCTCGGTCGCCTTTAATTGGCAAAGGCGATGCAATCTTTCGTCAGGGACAACAGCTGCGCCGTCGCGCCGTCTTCGAATTCTGGCGCGGACAGATCGTTGAGCACTTTGACGATAATGTCGGTGCCGTCGGGCAGGCGGAAATAATAGCGGATGAAATCGCCCACATAGATGCGCGTGACAAAGGTCGCCGTCAGCGCGTTGTCATGGGCGTGGGTCGTGGGGTGAATGAACAGCTTCTCAGGCCGGATCGACACGCGGCATTGTGCACCTTCGGTCAGCCCTTCGGAGGTCTGGGTGGTGATGGTGCCGGTGTCTGTCTCAACCTTGGCAAGGTCGCCATCGATCTTGCTGACCTTGCCCTGCACGAAGTTATTCTCGCCGATGAACTCGGCCACGAAGGCATTGACCGGGCGCTCATACAACTCCGCCGGTGGGGCGCATTGTTGCACGACGCCATCGTTGAAGACCGCGATCCGGTCCGACATCGACAGCGCTTCGGTTTGGTCGTGGGTGACGTAGATCACGGTAAAGCCGATCTGCTTGTGCAGGCGGGTGATTTCAAACTGCATCTGTTCGCGCAGGTTCTTATCAAGGGCGCCCAAAGGTTCATCCATCAGAATGAGCGTCGGCTGGAAAATCATCGCGCGGGCCAGCGCCACACGCTGCCGTTGGCCGCCGGAAAGCTGACCGGGGCGGCGGTCGCCAAAGGCCGAAAGCTCGACCAATGCGAGATATTCGGCCACGCGCTCCTTGATATCCGCCTTGGACATTTTGCGCACGCTGAGCGGATAGGAGAGGTTTTCGGCCACCGTCATATGCGGGAACAGCGCGTAGTTTTGGAACACCATGCCGATGTTGCGTTTGTTGGGCGCAGTCTTGTTGATCGATTTACCGTTGATGGCGATATCGCCCGAGGTGACGCTTTCAAACCCCGCCAACATCATCAGAACGGTGGTTTTGCCCGACCCGGAGGGGCCAAGAAGGGTGATGAACTCCCCTCCTGCACATCCATGTCGAAGCCTTTGACGACGAGGTTTTCCTGATCGTAGCTCTTCTTGACGTTGTCAAAACGCAGAAAAGTCTCTGCTTTGGTGTCTTTCATTGTGTCGCGGCTCTCCCTGTCGCTGGGGGAGTTAAGCAGGTGCGATGATTCTAAACAATATCTTGTATCGTTTAAGAGAATCGGCCCCGCGCTTTGAGCGCTTATCGGGTGATCATGTGACCATTTTGGCGGCACAGTCGGCGGGTTTTGGCATCCCGGGCGGGAAATTTATGCACCCGCGCCTATGTGGATAGCCAACCGCAAGGGCAAGATTGTCCGGCAGACTGGGATGACCACAAGGAGACAGCACCGATGGGCAAACGTATCGCAATCGTAGGGGGCGGGTATCTGGGGGCGGAACTGGCCAAGGCGATGGACGACATCGCCGATGTCACATTGATCGAACCGCGCAGCCATTTTGTGCATGCCTCTGCGATGATCCGCGCCGTGGTCCAGCCCGGTTTGGTCGAGGACTCGCTGATCCCCTATGACCGCTTGCTGAAGCGCGGCCGCGTCGTTGCGGCGCGGGCGACGGGTGTGGATGGGGAGGGTGTGACCCTCGATAGCGGCGCGCGGGTCGACGCAGATTACATCGTCGTCGCGACCGGCTCAAACTATGCCGCACCCTTCAAGCCCAAAGGCGCAGACATCGACGGGCTGCGGGCCGCGAGCCAAGCCGCGCATGAAAAGCTGCAGGCGGCCAAGACCGTCGGCATCATCGGCGCCGGGGCTGTGGGGGTTGAGCTTGCGGGCGAGATCGCCGAGGCCATGCCCGACAAAAAGATCACCGTGATCACCATGGACGACAAGCTCTTTGCGGCCAAGCCGGACAGCCTTGGGGTTTCGCTGAGCAAGAAGTTAAAGGCCAGCGGGGTGGAGCTTATCCTCGGCAAAAAGGTCGAAGGGCTCGCCTCTATGACAGAGCCGCATGCGGGCAGTGTGACCCTCGAAGGGGGACCTGAGCGCGCATTCGATCTGATCTTTCCCGTGTTGGGGGCGCGCGCTTGTTCTGACCTGCTGAAGAACCTGCCCGGCGCAGAGGTCACCGCCGCAGAGCGGATCAAGACCGATGGCCATCTGCGCCCCTCGTCCTTGCCCAACGTCTTTGCCGCCGGGGACGTGGCGGACCCCGGTGACAACATGACCATCGTCGCGGTCAGCCGGCAATTGCCTTGGTTGAAAAAGACCCTCACCGGGCTGATCACGGGCCGCAAACTGGCGGATATGAAAACCTATCGCCCGTGGGGCACGGAGGCGCCGATCGTGCTGCCCTTGGGGCCGGAACGCGGCAATAGCTTTTTGATGCTGTTCACAGCAGGCGATTGGATAACGAAAAAGGTGAAAGGCGCGGATCTGTTCGTGCCAAAGTACCAAAAGCTGCTGAACCGTCGCTGACGGGGCGCTTTTCGTGGTCTGAAAGTGACGTGGCATATACCTAAGAATAGGGCCGTTATCCTGACGCCAGCAGGCATTGAGCGGCGACATGTGTGAAGGTTGATTAACGTCAACTCAGGAGCACAAGCCATGTCCATTCAGTTCAGCCACAGTTTCGATGCCGCCCAAAACGTCACAGAGATGACCCCGATCACCGCCTGCGTCAGCATGGGCAAATACGCGACCGCGCAGGGGGAGCTTGTCTGGCAAAAGGGTGAGATCGCCTGCATCCGTTCCGACACTGCGCTGTTTGTCGGCAAACGCATTTAAGCATTCACACGATATTAAGTGCCGCACCGCTACGGTGGCCCTCGGGGCGTTATTTAGAATGTAAGGTGCGGTGAAATGAACTGGAATGCTATCGTTATCGACGATTCAGAGATTGCGCGGCAGTTCATTCAGGCGTCCCTCGCCGAAGTCGGATTTTCATGCGTGGCGGATTATGGATGCCCCGCCCAAGCCTTGGATGCGCTGGCGAAGGAGCGGATCGCGACAGACGTGATCATCACGGATTTCATGATGCCCGCGATGGACGGGCTTGAGTTCTGTAGCCATGTCAGAGGTCTGCCATTCTACCACGGCGTTCCGGTCGTCATGATCTCAACTCGAAAAGACGCAGATCTGCTGCGCCGCGCTTTGGCCGCGGGGGCAAGCGACTGTTTGAAAAAGCCTTTTAGTCTGCCAGAGCTTGAAAGACGGCTGCAGATATGTCTGAAAAACGCAGGCATTGCCGTGCAATAGGGGTGCGTCTGCACGCAGACTGGGCGGCATAACGCCCCTTGCGGGGCGCGTATCATCGGGGTCGGTTAAGACCTGATCTACAGTCAATCATCTGTCGGGGAATATTGGTGCCCAGGAGAGGACTCGAACCTCCACACCGTTGCCAGTACTAGCACCTGAAGCTAGCGCGTCTACCATTCCGCCACCTGGGCACGTATCGTGTGGGGTGCTCTAAGGCTCAGCCGGGTGACTGTCAATCGCAATTTGAGCGAAATCTAGAAAATCCTGCGCGGGGATCGCTACAACCGGGGGTTTGGCCTTGTGACAGCGGCGGCGCACGGGTACATCCTGTCAGAGAATTTATCTACAGGAGCGGCAGAATGTCTAAGCTGGTCACGATTTATGGCGGTTCGGGGTTTGTCGGACGCTATATCGCGTATCGCATGGCCAGAGCTGGTTGGCGGGTACGGGTGGCGGTGCGCCACCCCAACGAAGCGCTCTTTGTGCGGACCTATGGTGTGGTTGGCCAAGTCGAACCTGTTTTGTGCAATATTCGCAACGATGGCTCCGTGCGCGACGCTCTGCGTGGGGCGGACGCGGTCGTGAACTGCGTCGGCATTCTGGTCGAAACCGGCAAGAACAGCTTTGACGCGGTGCAATCCGAAGGGGCGGAGCGTATCGCCCATATGGCCGCAACCGAAGGAGTTGCGCGTTTCGTGCATGTCTCTGCCATCGGCGCGGATATGGAGGCCGAGAGCGACTATGCCCGCACCAAGGGCGAGGGCGAGGCCGCCATTCTCAAACATATGCCTGAGGCCGTGATTCTGCGCCCCTCGATCATGTTTGGCCCCGAGGATGAGTTCTTTAACCGCTTTGCGGGCATGACCCGCACCGGCCCGATCCTACCGGTCGCCGGTGCCTCTACCCGGTTCCAGCCGGTCTTTGTCGATGACGTTGCCAAAGCGGCCGAAAAGGCTCTGGAGGGGCAGGCCCCCGCGGGTGTCTATGAGCTTGGTGGCCCTGATGTGGATACTTTCCGCGGCCTGATGCAGCGTATGCTTAAGGTGATTCACCGTCGGCGTTTGGTGCTCAACATGCCGTGGTTCTTAGCCAAGATCGTCGCCTTTGGGTTCGACATGGTGCAGGCCGCGACCTTTGGTCTTTTCACCAACAAGATGCTGACCCGCGATCAGGTCAAAAACCTACGCAATGACAACGTTGTGGCAGAAGGGGCGCGCGGCTTTACCGAGCTTGGCATCACCCCCACCGCGATGGACGCGGTGCTGCCCGACTATCTCTGGCGGTTCCGACCCTCGGGGCAATATGACGCCATCAAAGCATCGGCACGTAACCTGCGGCAGGGATAATGGAACAGTCGACCACTCTGATCGCCGCCTTTCTGGGTTTGCTGGAGGGGCTGACAGAGTTCATCCCCGTATCTTCGACCGGGCATCTTCTGTTGGCCGGTCACTTCTTGGGCTTTGAGAGCGCCGGGCGGACCTTTGAAGTCGTGATCCAATTGGGCGCGGTGCTGGCGATCCTGACGGTTTATTCCGCACGGCTTTGGGCGGTATTCTCGGCCGCGCCGCATGATCCGCAGGCGCGGCGGTTTATCTGGTCGGTGCTTCTGGCCTTTCTGCCTGCGGTGTTCATCGGGGTTTTGGCCCATGATTTCATCAAGACGGTCCTGTTCGAAACACCTTTGCTGATCGCCATCATGTTGGTGCTGGGCGGGGTGGTGCTGTTGATCGTGGATCGCATCGCACCTGCGCCGACCTATTCCGACGCGACCAAATTCCCCCTTTCCATGGCGTTCAAGATCGGCGTGATCCAATGTCTTGCCATGGTGCCGGGCACCTCGCGGTCGGGGGCGACGATCGTTGGCGCCCTGTTGCTGGGGGCCAGCAAGCGCGCCGCGGCGGAATTCTCGTTCTTTTTGTCGATGCCGACGATGGCGGGCGCCTTTGCCTATGACATCTACAAGAACCGCGACGTGCTGGATGCCTCTGCCATGGGCGAGATCGCCGTGGGCTTTGTCATGGCCTTTATCTCTGCCGTCTTCGTGGTGCGTTGGGTGCTCGATTACATCAGCCGCTATGGCTACGCGCTTTTTGGGTGGTGGCGAATCCTTGTGGGTGGTGTCGTGATCATCGCGCTTTGGGCGGGGTTTTGATAGTTAGGTCCGCATCGGACCTTAAATGACGCATAAAAATGACCTCCGGGCGTTCCATTTGCCCGGAAAGAGGTAAATAGGTCAGCGCTGCTGTCTTTTATTTACTTGGTGGCTCTCGTATACGAGCCTTCTGACGGAATTTGTCGAAGGAACGGGTATATGGCGAAGCAGGTCATGCTAAAATTTACAGACATTGCGCGGGATATGCCCGAAAAACGCCCGCCTGATTTGCGCCGGACGGATTTCGACGAAATTTATGCCGAATATGCGGATGCGAAAGCGGCTGAACAGTCCAGCCGGTGCAGCCAATGCGGCGTGCCCTACTGCCAGACCCATTGCCCTTTGCACAATAACATCCCCGACTGGCTTCGCCTGACTGCAGAAGGGCGTCTGCAAGAGGCCTATGAGATCAGTCAGGCGACCAATACCTTCCCCGAGATCTGTGGCCGCATCTGCCCGCAGGACCGCCTGTGCGAAGGCAACTGCGTGATCGAGCAGTCGGGCCATGGCACCGTCACCATCGGCTCGATCGAGAAATACATCACCGACACCGCATGGGAGCAGGGCTGGGTCAAACCCGCCGCCCCGCGCGAAGAGCGCGCTGAAAGCGTTGGCATCATCGGCGCCGGCCCCGGCGGTCTGGCAGCGGCGGACATGCTGCGCCGCGCGGGGGTGCAGGTCACCATCTATGACCGCTACGACCGTGCGGGCGGCTTGCTGACCTATGGCATCCCCGGCTTCAAGCTTGAGAAAGACGTGGTCGAGCGCCGCAATGCGCAGCTTGCCGAAGGTGGCGTGACCTTTGAATTGAACTGCGATGTGGGCGTCGACCTTAGCTTTGGCGCGATCCGGGGCAAACATGACGCGGTGATCATTGCCACCGGCGTTTACAAAACGCGCGAGATCGAAGCCCCCGGCGTGGGTGGTTTCGGCGTGGAGCGGGCGATCGACTTCCTCACCGCCTCCAACCGCAAAAGCTTTGGCGACTCGGTCGATGAGTTCGAAAACGGTCGCCTGAACGCCGCGGGTAAGAAAGTCGTTGTGATCGGCGGTGGCGACACCGCGATGGACTGCGTGCGCACCTCGATCCGCCAAGGCGCGGAGAGCGTCAAATGTCTCTACCGTCGGGACCGGGCCAATATGCCGGGCAGCCAACGCGAAGTGCAAAACGCCGAGGAAGAAGGCGTGATCTTTGAATGGCTCAGCGCACCCAAGGGCTTTGTCGGTGACCCGGTGACCGGGGTCATGGTGCAAAAGATGCGCCTCGGCGCGCCGGATGTCACTGGCCGTCAGGCCCCGAGGTGATCGAAGGCGCGGATTACGTCGAAGACGCCGACCTCGTCATCATGGCGCTTGGGTTCGAGCCCGAAGACCTGCCGACCCTTTGGGATGAGCCGGAGTTGCCGGTGAACCGCTGGGGCACGATCAAAGCCGATTACGTCACCGGGGCAACGGCGCTTGATGGTGTCTATGCCGTGGGCGACATCGTGCGCGGGGCGAGCCTTGTGGTCTGGGCCATCAAGGATGGCCGCGACTGCGCGCAGGCGATCCTTGATGATTTCAACGGGGCGCAGCGCATCGCTGCGGAATGAGATGAGTGCTGGTGCAGCCATCAAAGCGGACAACGCCATGGGGGTGAAGCACACCACGGCCACTGTCTGTGTGGCGCGGTCACGGTGGATGTGACCGGGCCGTTGGCTGCGATTTCGGCCTGTCATTGTGACCTCTGCACCCGGTGGAGCGGCTCTGTCCAAATGGGGATCGAAGTGCCACGCGCGCGGGTTTCCTACAAGGGGCCGATCCGGACCTATGCCTCATCCTCCTTCGCCGAGCGGGCGTGGTGCGAGACCTGCGGCACGGCGGTTTGGTTTGCCGATACCGAAGGCGAGAACGCGGAGCTGCTGGAACTGGCTCCGGGGCTCTTCGACGGGTTTGGCGGGGCAAAGCTGGCGCGTGTGGTCTATGCCGATCGCGCCCCAAGCAACTTTGCCCTGGCCGGAGAACTGGAGCGGGTGAGCAAAGCCGATTACGAGGCCCGCGCCCTGCATGTGGAGGACAAGCGATGAGCCTTTTGAGCGGTCATTGCCTTTGCGGGGCGGTCACGGTCAGCTTTGAGCCGTTGAAAGACGCGCTTGGTGCCTGCCACTGCGAGATGTGCCGCCGTTGGACCGGCAGTGCGTTCCTTGAGATTGACGCGAAACCGGGCAGCCTGACCTATGACGGCCCGGTGAAATCCTATGCCTCTTCGGACTGGGCTGAGCGGGCATGGTGCGACAGTTGCGGCAGCACGCTTTGGTATCACCTCACGCTGCCGGGGCATGACTATTACTCACTCTCTGCCGGATTGGTGGAGAATGCGGGCGGCCTGCCGCTCAAGACCGAGATTTACATAGATGTGAAGCCCGACGGCTATGCCTTTGCCGGGGACCACGAGATCAAAACCAAGGCCGAAGTCGAAGCAGGATTTGCGGCGTTTGTGGAAGGAACCAAGCCATGACCAAATATGATGACGCCTGGGTGGCCCGCGAAGAAGCCAAACGCGCGATGATGGCCGATAAGGGCATGTATAGTTTCGAGGAAGAGCATTCTTCCTGCGGCGTGGGCCTTGTGGTCAACATCAACGGTGAGAAGACCCGCGAGGTCGTGCTGAACGGGATCAACGCGCTCAAGGCGATCTGGCACCGCGGCGCGGTTGACGCAGATGGGATGACCGGCGATGGCGCGGGCATCCACGTGCAGATCCCTGTGCCCTTCTTTTATGAGCAGGTCCGCCGCACCGGCCACACCCCGCGCGAGAACGAGTTGATCGCCGTGGGCCAAGTCTTCCTGCCGCGCACCAACTTTGCCGCGCAAGAAACCTGCCGGACCATCGTGGAGACCGAAGTGCTCCGCATGGGCTATTACATCTACGGCTGGCGGCATGTGCCGGTGGACATCTCCGTGTTGGGCGAAAAGGCCAATGCGACCCGGCCCGAGATTGAGCAGATCCTGATTTCCAACGCCAAAGGTGTCGACGAAGAGACCTTTGAGCGTGAGCTTTATGTCATCCGCCGCCGCATCGAGAAAGCCGCCATCGCCGCGCAGGTGCCGCAGATGTACATCGCCTCGATGTCCTGTCGCAGCATCATCTACAAGGGCATGATGCTGGCCGAACAGGTGGCCGAATTCTATCCCGACCTGAAAGACGACAAGTTCATCAGCGCCTTCGCGATCTATCACCAGCGTTACTCCACCAACACCTTCCCGCAGTGGTGGCTGGCGCAGCCTTCCGCATGTTGGCCCATAACGGTGAGATCAACACCCTCAAGGGCAACATGAACTGGATGAAGAGCCATGAGATCCGTATGGCCTCTGCCACCTTTGGTGACATGGCCGAGGACATCAAACCGATCGTGGCCTCGGGGTCCAGCGACTCTGCCGCACTGGATTCCGTGTTCGAGGTGCTGGTCCGCGCGGGCCGCTCCGCGCCGATGGCCAAGACGATGCTGGTGCCAGAATCGTGGTCGAAACAGGCGGTGGAACTGCCTCAAGCATGGCGCGACATGTATTCCTACTGCAACTCCGTGATGGAGCCGTGGGACGGCCCCGCCGCATTGGCGATGACCGATGGCCGCTGGGTTTGCGCCGGGCTTGACCGGAACGGCCTGCGCCCGATGCGCTATGTGGAAACCTCCGACGGCATGTTGATCGCCGGGTCCGAGGCCGGGATGGTGCCGCTGGACGAGGCGCGGGTCGTGCGCAAAGGCGCGCTTGGCCCGGGGCAGATCATCGCGGTCGATATGGAAGAGGGCAAACTCTTCAACGATACCGAGATCAAGAACAAGCTCGCGTCGAACCAGCCCTTCGGCGAATGGGTCGGCAAGATCACCGAGATGGATGATGTCCTCGGACGCGTCACCGAAAAGCCGCTGTTTGACGGGGCCGAACTGCGCCGCCGTCAGGTGGCTGCGGGCTATACCATCGAAGAGTTGGAACAGATCCTCGCGCCCATGGCCGAGGACGGGAAAGAGACGCTGGCCTCAATGGGCGATGACACGCCCTCGGCGGTCTTGAGCGGCCAGTACCGCCCGCTGAGCCACTTCTTCCGTCAAAACTTTAGCCAGGTTACCAACCCGCCGATCGATTCCTTGCGCGAATTCCGGGTGATGAGCCTCAAGACGCGCTTCGGCAACCTCAAGAACGTGCTCGACGAAGACAGCTCCCAGACCGAGATCCTCGTGCTCGACAGTCCCTTCGTCGGCAATGCGCAATTCGAAGAACTGATGGCGCAGTTCAAGGTGCATACCGTCTCCATCGACTGCACCTTTGAGGCGGGCAACGGCAATCTCAGCGCCGGGCTGGCGCGGATTCGGGCCGAGGCGGAAGACGCCGTGCGCTCTGGCGCGGGCCATCTGGTGCTGACCGATCAGCACAGCGGGGCCGACCGGGTCGCGATGCCGATGATCCTTGCGACCAGCGCGGTGCACAGTCACCTCGTGCGCAAGGGTCTGCGGACCTTCACCTCGCTCAACGTGCGCGCGGCGGAATGTGTCGATCCGCATTACTTTGCGGTGCTGGTGGGCTGCGGCGCGACCGTGGTGAACGCCTATCTGGCCGAAGATTCCTTGGCCGACCGGATCGAGCGCGGGCTCTTGGACATGACTCTGACGCAGGCGGTGCAGAAATACCGTGAGGCGATTGACCAAGGTTTGCTCAAGATCATGGCGAAGATGGGGATTTCCGTGATCTCGTCTTATCGCGGCGGCCTAAACTTCGAGGCCGTGGGCCTTTCGCGCGCCATGTGTGCCGAGTACTTCCCCGGCATGACCAGCCGTATCTCCGGCATCGGTGTCGTCGGCATTCAGCGCAAAGCCGAAGAAGTTCACGCCAAAGGCTGGCAGGGCGACGGGGTCGTGATGCCGATTGGGGGTTTCTACAAGCAGCGCAAGACGGGTGAAAAACACGCTTGGGAGGCGAGCAGCATGCATATGCTGCAAATGGCCTGCAACAAGGCGTCCTATCAGATGTGGCAGCAGTATTCGAAAAAGATGCAGAGCAACCCGCCGATCCATCTGCGTGACCTGCTCGACATCAAGCCCAAGGGCACGCCGGTGCCATTGGAGGAGGTGGAGAGCATCACCTCGATCCGCAAGCGTTTCGTAACGCCGGGCATGTCGCTGGGCGCGCTTTCCCCAGAGGCGCATAAGACGCTGAACGTGGCGATGAATCGTATTGGCGCGAAATCTGACAGCGGCGAGGGCGGCGAAGATCCGGCGCATTTCGTGCCAGAAAGCAACGGCGACAATCCGTCGGCCAAGATCAAACAGGTCGCCTCGGGCCGCTTTGGCGTGACGGCGGAGTATCTGAACCAATGCGAAGAGTTGGAGATCAAGGTCGCACAGGGTGCCAAGCCCGGTGAGGGTGGGCAGCTTCCCGGCATGAAGGTCACCGATCTGATCGCGCGGCTGCGGCATTCGACCAAGGGCGTGACGCTGATCTCGCCCCCGCCGCACCACGATATCTACTCGATCGAAGACCTTGCGCAGCTGATCTATGACCTCAAGCAGATCAACCCGCGCTGCAAGGTGACGGTCAAGCTGGTGGCGTCGAGCGGTGTCGGCACGATTGCTGCGGGCGTGGCCAAGGCCAAGGCCGACATCATCCTGATCTCGGGCCATAACGGTGGCACGGGGGCCTCGCCTGCGACCTCGATCAAATATGCGGGTCTGCCGTGGGAGATGGGCCTCACCGAGGCGCATCAGGTTCTGTCGATGAACAACCTGCGCGACCGGGTGACATTGCGCACCGATGGTGGCCTGCGCACCGGACGCGACATCGTCATGGCTGCGATGATGGGGGCCGAGGAATATGGCATCGGCACCGCCGCGCTGATCGCTATGGGCTGCATCATGGTCCGCCAGTGCCAGTCGAATACTTGCCCCGTGGGTGTTTGCACACAGGACGAAGCTCTGCGTGGCAAGTTCACCGGCAATGCGGACAAAGTGGTGAACCTCATCACCTTCTATGCCACCGAAGTGCGCGAGATTCTGGCCAGCATCGGGGCGCGCAGCCTTGATGAAGTCATCGGCCGCGCGGACCTGTTGACGCAGGTCAGCCGAGGTTCGGCGCATTTGGATGATCTGGACCTCAACCCGCTGTTGATCACCGTCGATGGCGCACATGAGAACGTCTATGACCGCGACAAACCGCGTCAGGTGGTGCTTGATACGCTTGATGCGCAGATCGTCCGGGATGCCGCGCGTTTCCTTGAGGACGGTGAGAAGATGCAGCTGTCCTACGCCGTGCAGAACACGCACCGGACGGTCGGCACGCGGGTTTCGAGCCATATCGTGAAACGCTTCGGTATGCGCAATTCCCTGCAGCCGGACCACTTGACGGTGAAGCTGACCGGGAGTGCCGGACAATCGCTCGGCGCCTTCGCGGCACCGGGGCTGAAGCTCGAAGTCTCGGGCGATGCCAACGACTATGTCGGCAAGGGTCTGTCGGGCGGTACGATTGTGGTGCGGCCTTCGATGGCGAGCCCAGTGGTGGCGTCGGAGAATACGATCATCGGCAACACGGTGCTTTATGGTGCGACGGCGGGCTATCTCTTTGCCGCGGGCCGGGCGGGCGAGCGTTTTGCGGTGCGCAACTCGGGCGCGCATGTGGTGATCGAAGGCTGCGGCAGTAACGGTTGTGAATATATGACTGGCGGTGTGGCGGTGATCTTGGGCGAGATCGGCGCGAACTTTGCCGCCGGGATGACCGGGGGATGGCCTATCTCTATGACCCCGACGGGCTGGCGCCGAAGCTGATGAATGCCGAAACAATCGTGACCTGCCCGGTCAGCGTCGAGCATTGGTTGGACCAGTTGCACGGGCTGCTGGAGCGTCATGTCGCCGAGACCAACAGCCGCAAGGCCGCCGATATTCTTCAGCATTGGGAGACTGAGAAGCACAACTTCCTGCAGGTCTGCCCGAAGGAGATGCTGGTGCATCTGCCCGCGCCGCTGTCGGTGGAAGAGACAGCAGTTCCAGCGGAGTAAGTTATCCCCCGCGCGGCTTCGGCCGCGCGGGAGGGACATCGCCTGCCCGTGGGGTGGCGATTGAAACGCCGCTTCGGGCCACTTTATGGCGCAGCGATGATGTGTGTTCGCGAAGGTTCGCCCAGCCTCACCAAATCGCCAGCCCGCCGGGACGGGCAGGCGATGGCCCGGCGCCTGCGGCTTGATTCCGGGCTGGGGTGGTATTCAAAAGTGTCTGCGCTACCTCTGCCTCTCCACGGGAGGCAGATCATGCGAGAAATTCTAGCGGTATTGCTGATAGTCACAGGCCTCAGCGCCTGCACCGACACCGCACCGCGTGGCGGGGGCGATATCCTCGTGCTGGGCGATTCCATCATGGCGTGGAATGGAGGCCGCTCCATCCCCGATGTCATTGCCAACCAAACGGGCCGCAGCGTCACCAGCCGTGCCGTGCCCGGCGCGCAGTTCGACAATGGCTCGACCATCGCCTCTGCCGTTGGCTTTGATATCCAGCAGCAGTTCCCCGGCGGGCGCTGGAACTGGGTGGTGGTGAATGGCGGTGCCAACGATTTGAGCGCCGATTGCGGCTGCGGGGCCTGCGGGGCCTCGGTGAATGCGCTGATCGCACCGGACGGTCAAAGCGGCAGCATCCCCGCCTTCTTGCAACGCCTCCGTGCCCAGACCGGGGCACAGGTCATGTGGATGGGCTATTACGCAGGCTCCGGCACAGGCTCCTTTGCCGGATGCCGCGATGATCTGGTCGAAATCGAATCCCGCATCGCCACTTTTGCCGCAGGCCGCCCGGGGATCCATTTCGTTGATTCCGAAGACGTGATCGACCGGGGGACCGCGGTCTATTCGCCGGGGACAACGTGCATCCCTCCGCCCGTGGCTCTGCCTGGATCGGTGCCTACCTCGCCCAAGAAATCACCGCGCGCGAGAACCGTTCACAAAAACCCGCAGACGGCCTATAGCTGATCCATGGCGACACGGAAAAAGACCGCCCCCAAGGGCAAGAAATCGAGCAAGGCAAGCCCCCGTTGAAGAAACGCGCGGGCCGCTGGGTGGTGCGTGCCTTGGCGCTGGCCTTTGTCTTGGCTGTGCTGCTGGTGTTGCTGTTCCGCTTCGTCAACCCGCCCACTGGGGTCTACATGCTTTCGGAATCGCGCCGTCTGGGTGGGGTGCAGCGCGACTGGGTGCCGCTTGAGCAGATCGCCCCCGTGATGGCCCGCGCGGCTGTCGCGGCAGAGGATGCGAATTTCTGCAACCACTGGGGCTTTGACATGCAGGCGATCCGCACCGCGATTGAAAATGGCTCTGCCCGCGGGGCGTCCACGATCAGCCAGCAGACGGTCAAGAACGTCTATCTTTGGCATGGGCGCTCGTGGCTGCGCAAAGCACTTGAGGCCGGGATGACCCCGCTGGTCGAAACCCTTTGGCCCAAGCGCCGGATCATCGAGGTCTATTTGAATGTGGCCGAGTTCGACGAAGGTGTCTTTGGCGTTGGTGCTGCGGCCCCGCATTACTTTGGCGTCGCGGCAGCAGACCTGAGCCCGACGCAGGCCGCCCGGCTTGCCGCGATCCTGCCCGACCCGAAAGAGCGTTCCGCCTCCCGGCCCGGTGACTTTACCCGCAAGCGCACGGCCCAGATCATGGACGGGGCGGCGACCATCCGCGCGGACGGTCGTGCCGCTTGTTTCGAGAGTTGAAAATCCTCCCGCCAGCAGGCATGGAAGAGTGCAATCCCTTTAACCACACGGACTTTATATGACGGCTCGCTTGTTTCACGTTCCCTTGTCCCCCTTCTGTCGCAAGGTGCGGCTTAGCCTTGGGGAGAAGAAGATCGAGGTGGAACTGGTCGAGGAGCGCTATTGGGAGCAAGACCCCGATTTCCTGCGCCGCAATCCGGCGGGCAAGGTGCCTGTGCTGCGGCTTGACGGGATCATGATGGCGGAAAGCGCCGCGATCTGTGAGTATATCGAAGAGACCCGCCCAGAGGCGTCATTGCTGCCCAGCGACCCGGTGCAGCGCTTGGAAGTGCGCCGTCTGGTCAGCTGGTTCGACGACAAATTCCACGACGAGGTGACCTCGAAACTGCTGTACGAGCGGGTCAACAAGAAGGTCACCAAACAGGGCTACCCGGACAGCAAGAACGTGAAGGCCGGGGCCAAGGCGATCAAATATCACCTCGACTATATGGCTTGGCTGCTGGATCACCGCCGCTGGCTGGCGGGTGACGTGATGACGCTGGCCGATTTCGCCGCCGCCGCGCATCTGTCGTCGCTCGACTATATCTCGGACGTGGATTGGAACCGCTCTGACGTGGTTAAGGACTGGTACGCCAAGATCAAATCGCGTCCCGCCTTTCGGTCGATCCTCGCCGACCAGTTGCCGGGCTTTCCGCCGCCGGTGCATTACAACAACCTCG
This sequence comes from Sulfitobacter profundi, assembly GCF_042661425.1. Classification (NCBI taxonomy): domain Bacteria; kingdom Pseudomonadati; phylum Pseudomonadota; class Alphaproteobacteria; order Rhodobacterales; family Roseobacteraceae; genus Sulfitobacter; species Sulfitobacter profundi. Next base: position 1,665,687 of record NZ_JBHSWA010000001.1, read on the forward strand.
ACTTCTGATGCCCGCCGCCCCCGCGCCGACCCCGGGCCGGAGGCCCTCAAGGCGCGGGTGGTGGCTCGGGCGCTTGAGGAAGGCTTTGTCGCCTGCCGTATTTGCCGCCCCGAAGACGTGCCCGAAATGCCCGAAAGGCTCGCCCGCTTTGTCGAGGCGGGGTTTCACGGGCAGATGGGCTGGATGGAAGAGCGGATGCATTGGCGCGGCAATCCCGCAGCACTCTGGCCCGAGGCGCGGTCGGTCATCATGCTGGCCGAAAGCTACACCCCCGACCATGACCCCCGCGCGGTGTTGGAGCATCCCGACAAGGGGGCGATCTCGGTCTATGCGCAGGGGCGTGACTACCACGATATCGTCAAGAAACGGCTGAAACGGCTGGCGCGTTGGCTGATGGAGGAGGCCCGCGCGGCTGACCCTGAGGTGAAGGTTTTCGTCGATACCGCCCCGGTGCCGGAAAAGGCGCTGGCGCAGGCGGCGGGGTTGGGCTGGCAGGGCAAGCATACCAACCTGCTGAGCCGGCAGTTCGGCAATTGGGCCTTTTTAGGGTCTGTTTTTACCACGCTTGATCTGGCCCCTGATGCGCGAGAGGTGGATCACTGCGGGTCATGCCGCGCCTGCCTAGATGCTTGCCCGACAGATGCCTTCCCCGCGCCCTATCAACTCGACGCGCGGCGCTGCATTTCCTATCTGACGATCGAACACAAAGGGCCGGTCGATCTGGACCTACGTGAGAAGATGGGCAACCGGATCTATGGCTGCGACGATTGCCTTGCCGCTTGCCCGTGGAACAAATTCGCCGTGGCGGCCAGTGATATGCGCTATCACGGCCCCGCTGTGCAGCCGGCGGATTTGGCAGAGTTGGCGGCGCTGGATGATACCGCGTTCCGCGCGCGCTATTCCGGCTCTCCGATCAAACGCATCGGGCGGGATCGCTTTGTGCGCAACGTGCTCTATGCCATCGGCAATTCCGGGCTGGCGCGGCTGCGCCCGGTGGCGCAATCTCTGACCGAAGATGCTGACCCCACCGTGGCCGATGCCGCGCGTTGGGCGGCAGAGCTGTTGGCATAGGAGGCACGCCCATGGCGGTTTTATTGGGCGTGGACACGGGCGGCACCTATACCGATGCGGTGCTGATCCGCGATGAGTCAGAGGTGATCGCTTCGGCCAAGGCGCTGACGACCCGCGCCGATCTGGCTGTTGGCGTGGGCAATGCGGTCAGCGCAGTGCTGGCGCAGTCCGGCGTGGCGGCGGATCAGATCGCCATGGCTTCGCTCTCCACCACGCTGGCGACCAACGCGCTGGTCGAAGGGCAGGGCGGGCGCGTGGCGCTGATCTATGTCGGATTCCGCGCTCCTGATCTTGAGGCGCATGGGCTGTCAGAGGCGCTGCGGGGTGACCCTTGCCTGCTGCTGGCTGGTGGGCACGACCATGCGGGGGCCGAGGTTGCGCCGCTGGACGAGCCAGCCCTAATCGCCTTTTTAGAGACGCATAGGGCCGATGTAAGCGGCTTTGCCGTGGCCAGCCAATTCGCCACGCGCAATCCGGCACATGAGCAGCGGGTCGCGGAACTGGTGGCAGAGGTCACGGGGCGTCCGGTGTCGGCGTCTCATAGTCTTTCAGCCAAGCTGAACGGGCCGAAGCGGGCGCTGACGGCTTTGCTGAACGCGCGGCTGATTGGCATGATCGATCGGCTGATTGGCCGGGCCGAGGATCAGTTGCGCAGCTTGGGCATCAGCGGCCCGATGATGGTGGTGCGCGGCGACGGTGCCTTGATGTCGAGCGCGCAGGCCCGCGAGCGCCCGATCGAGACGATTCTCAGCGGCCCTGCTGCGTCGCTCGTGGGCGCGCGCTGGTTGACCGGGGCAGAGACGGCGCTGGTGTCGGATATCGGCGGGACGACGACCGATGTAGCGCTGTTGCGCGACGGTCGCCCGGCGATTGATCCGGCGGGTGCGCAGGTTGGCCCCTATCGAACCATGGTAGAGGCGGTGGCGATGCGGACCCATGGCTTGGGCGGTGACAGCGAAGTGCATTTCACGTCCCAAGGTCTGACCGCGGGCGTGACCCTAGGGCCGAAGCGGCTGCTGCCGGTCTCTCTCCTCGCGGTGGAGGCGGGCGAGGTGGTGCATAGAGCCTTGGACGCCCAACTGCGGCGGAGTGTGGTGGGAGAGCATGATGGCCGTTTTGTGCGGGCCGTGTCGGGTCAGGAGGTCGAAGGTCTGGCCCCGCGCGACTTGGCACTGCTGGAGCGGATCGGCACCGATGTCTGGCCCTTGGGCGACGTGCTGCGGAACCGGGTCGAACAGGGCGCTTTGAACCGGTTGGTGGCGCGCGGACTGGTGCAGGTGGCGGGGGTTACGCCCAGTGATGCGAGCCATGTCGCCGGGCATCTTGTCGCATGGGACAGCGCGGCTGCGCATAAGGCGTTGGCGTTGTTCGGACGCAAGCGCGGCGGCTCGGGCCTGCGGTTCTGCCCCGAGCCCGAGAGCCTTGCCAAAATCATCATCGACCAGCTGACCGATCAGACCGCTTTGGCCCTGTTAGAGACTGCGTTTGCCGAAGAATCCCCGCCTTTGACCTGCCGCCCGAGATCTTGGCACGGCATGTTTTGATGCAGCGTGGCCTGTCGGGGCATCGCGGCGTGCTGCGGATTGATGCGGGTCTGAACTTGCCTGTCGTGGGCTTGGGCGCTTCAGCGGCGACCTATTACCCGGCGGTAGGAGAGAGGCTGGGGAGCGAGATGATCCTGCCCGACCACGCCCATGTCGCCAATGCCATCGGTGCGGTGGTGGGGCGGGTGACCATGCGTGAAAGCGGCACTGTCACCGTCCCGCACGAAGGGGTGTTTCGCGTTCATCTGGCCGATGGCCCACAGGATTTCCCGAATGCCGAACGCGCTCTGGCCGAAGCAGAGACTGCTTTGACCGAAACCGCCCGCGCGCGGGCCCAGTCAGCCGGGGCCGCACAAATCGAGTGTCATGTGACGCGCGATATTCGTATGGCCGAGATTGAGGGGCGGGAGGTGTTTGTCGAGGCCGCGCTTACCGTCGAAGCCTCGGGGCGGCCGCGCGTGGCGGCGGGCTGACCCCCGGCGCGGTGCCGGGGGCAGCATCGTTACTCAGCCGCTGCGCGTTTGGGCAGCACCCAATCGGCGCGCGGGAAATGGCAGGTGTAGCCATTGGGCAGACGTTCCAGATAGTCCTGATGCTCTGGCTCTGCTTCCCAGAAATCGCCAACGGGTTCGATCTCGGTCACGACTTTGCCCGGCCACAGGCCAGAGGCTTCGACATCGGCGATGGTATCTTCGGCGACCGCTTTTTGTTCATCGTCGACATAGTAGATCGCGGAACGGTAGCTCATCCCGCGGTCATTGCCCTGACGGTTCATCGTGGTGGGGTCGTGGATCTGAAAGAAGAACTCCAGCAGCTCACGGTAGGAGGTCTTCTCGGGGTCGAAGTTGATCTCGATCCCCTCAGCATGGGTGCCGTGGTTGCGATAGGTCGCATTGGGCACATCGCCGCCGGTATAGCCGACGCGGGTCGAGACCACACCGGGGCGGCGGCGGATCAGATCTTGCATCCCCCAGAAACAGCCACCGGCCAATACTGCGCGTTCGGTTGTCATGTCACATTCTCCACTTGGTTGAGATACTCGCCATAGCCTTCGGCCTCCATGTCGTCACGGTGGACGAAGCGCAAAGAGGCGGAGTTGATGCAATAGCGCAGCCCGCCGCGATCCGGTGGGCCGTCGGGAAAGACGTGGCCAAGGTGGCTGTCGCCGTGTTTGCTGCGCACCTCGGTGCGGACCATGCCGAGCGAGGCGTCTTCCAACTCTTCGACATAGGCAGGCACGATCGGTTTGGTAAAGCTGGGCCAGCCACAGCCGCTTTCGTATTTGTCACCGCTGGCGAACAAAGGCTCGCCCGAAACGATGTCGACGTAGATGCCCGGCTCTTTGTTGTTCAGGTATTTGCCGGTGCCGGGGCGTTCGGTGCCGCTGCGCTGCGTGACGTGGAATTCTTCGGGGCTCAGCGCATCAATCGCGGCGTTGGTTTTCTCGTATTGGGGCATGGGGTCCTCCATTCATGGGCTTGGCCTATTAGATGGTGTGTGGCGGTGAAATTCAAAGGGTTTGCGGCTCACACTGGCGTTACGCCTTGCGTTGCCGCGAGACCTGCACGGCAAGGATGCCGCCTGCGATGATGGCGACACCAAGGATGTCGCGCGGACCCAGCGTTTCGCCCAGCAGCAGGGCCGCGATGGCCACGCCGAAGAACGGGTTGAGAAAGTGGAAGGTCGCCGCCCGCGTGGCGCCGATGCGGTTCACGAGCCAGAACCATACCACGGTGGCGGCAAGGCCGGGGACAAGGCAGGTATAGGCGAAGGCGAGCGTCAGGCGCAGGCTGGGGTCGATGCGGGGTGTCTCAAACAGCAGGGTGGCGATGGAGAGGGCCACGCAGCCGACAAGCATTTGCAAGCCGACGACCATGAGGAAGTTGCCGCCCGAGGTCGCGCCGCGCACCAACAGGGTGGCTGCGGTGAGGGCCACCACGCCGATGGCGCAAAGGATGAGACCATAGAGGTCGACTTGCCCGCCGAGGCGCGCGCCCATGATGATGGCGACGCCAATGACACCGGCAAACAGTCCCGCAATGCCCAAAGGGCGCAGCTTCTCACCCAAAAACGCCCATGCGGCGAAGCCCACAAGAAGCGGCATGGTGGAGGCGATGATCGCGGCGAGGGACGCCTCGATGGTCTGCATGGCGATGAAGTTAAGCCCAAGGTAAACCGCGTTTTGTAGCACGCCAAAGATGATCGTCGCCCGCCACTGCGCGGGGGTGAGCCGCCAGCTTTGCCCCAGGGCCAGCGCGATGCCGACGCCGATCAGGCCAGAGATCAGGTAGCGTAGAGAGAGAGCCAGCAGGGGCGAGGCATCCATCACGATGATACGGGCAGAGGTGAAGGCCGAGGACCACATCACGGCAAAGGCCAGTCCCATGAGAATTGCGCGGATGTCCATGAAATGCCCCCTGTGCTGAACTTGCTAAGCAATGGCGGGTTTGAAGGGGGAGGGCAAGGTGGGTTTGGTGAGTTGAAGAATACCCAAGCTTTAGGAATTCGACACTGCCCGGAATCAAGCCGCAGGCGCCGGGCCATCGCCTGCCCGCCCGCCACGCCAGAGGCGTGCCGTGGTAGTTCGGGCGCACCGCTGGTGCGACCGGGTAGGCGATTTGGCGAGGCTGGACACGACATTGAAAGCGCACATTATGGCTGAACCATAAAGTGCATGGAGCGTCTGTTGGATCGCCGACCCGCGGGCAGGCGATGGCCCTGCGAAACGCAAACCTCAAACGGGAAAACGCGAGATCGCTAATCTGTGTACTGGCGCGCGCCTTCCTCCCCCAAACGAAAAAGGGCCGCCCGAGGGCGACCCTTTCGCAAACATTCAGCCCAAGGCTTACTCGTTCACGCTGTCCTTCAGCGCCTTCGCGATGGTCATTTTGACCACTTTGTCGGCGTCTTTCTTGAACTGCTCGCCAGTGGCGGGGTTGCGGACCATCCGCTCGGGGCGCTCACGGCAATAGATTTTGCCAACGCCCGGCAGGGTTACGGCACCGCCGGCGGACACTTCACGGGTGATCAGGTTGCAAACGGCGTCGAGCGCTGCGCCTGCGGATTTCTTGTCGGTGTCCATCTCTTCTGCCAGAGCAGCAACGAGCTGGGTCTTGGTCATCGGTTTTGCCATTTTATTCTCCTTAGACTGCCCGCTTTTTAGGGCCTCATGGCCGGAATGTAACGGTATGTTGTGGGATAACACAACGAATTGTGGCGCTCTAAACGTGAAAACATGCGATTTTCCGCTGTTTTAGCCCCTATAGGAACGCCGTTTCGTCGAAGGATCGAAGTTTCCGGCTGTGGATCCGCTCCAGCGGCATGCGGCGCAGCAGCTCCATGGCGCGAATGCCGATCATCAGATGGCGCGCGACTTGGGTCTTGTAGAAGTCCGAGGCCATGCCGGGCAGTTTCAATTCACCATGCAGCGGTTTGTCCGACACACACAGCAGCGTGCCATAGGGCACCCGAAAGCGATAGCCGTTGGCGGCGATGGTGGCACTTTCCATATCCAGCGCCACGGCGCGGGATTGGCTCAGCCGCTGCACCGGGCCGGATTGGTCGCGCAGTTCCCAGTTGCGGTTGTCGATGGTGGCGACGGTGCCAGTCCGCATGATGCGTTTCAGCTCATAGCCCTCCAGCTGCGTGACCTGCGCCACCGATTGCTCCAGCGCGATCTGGATCTCGGCCAACGCCGGGATCGGCACCCAGACCGGCAGGTCGTCATCCAGAACGTGATCCTCGCGCAGGTAGCCATGCGCCAATACGAAGTCGCCCAGAGCCTGCGTATTGCGCAGCCCGGCACAGTGGCCGACCATCAGCCAAGCATGGGGGCGCAGCACGGCGATGTGGTCCGTCGCCGTTTTAGCGTTGGACGGCCCCACGCCGATATTGACCAGTGTGATGCCCGAACCGTCGGCGCGTTTCAGGTGATAGGTCGGCATTTGCGGGGTCTTCAGCGTCTCTGCCAAAGGCGCATCGGGATCGGTGATCTCGGCATTGCCGGTCGAGACAAAGGCGGTGTAGCCGCTCTCGGGGTCGCGCAGCATCTCGCGGGCGTATTGCTCAAACTCGGTCACATAGAACTGGTAGTTCGTAAACAGCACATGGGTCTGGAAATGCTCAGGGTCCGTGGCGGTGTAATGCGCCAGCCGGGCGAGGGAGTAATCGACGCGCTGCGCGGTAAAGGGCGCGAGCGGGCGCACGTCGTCCTCAGGCACGTAGGTCCCGTTGACGATATCATCATTGGTGGTCGACAGGTCCGGCACGTCAAAGACATCGCGCAGGGTGAAATCGGCGGCCCCTTCTTGGGGCACGTTCAGCGCATTATCACCCGACATGGCGAAATGTACCGGAATCGGTGTGGTCGACGGGCCAACGATCACTGGCTGGTCGTGATTTTCAATCAGCAGGCCGATCTGCTGGATCAGATAGTTCCGAAAGAGATCAGGCCGGGTGATCGTCGCGGCGAAGGTGCCGGGAGAAGAGACATGGCCGAAGGACAGGCGCGTATCGACATGGGCATAAGACGAGGTGCGAAACCGCAGTTCGGGATAAAAGGCACGCACGCGGGCATCGGGGGCCGAAGTCTCCATCGCCTTGGCAAAGGCATCATGCAGGAAGGTCGTGGCCTGCTGATAAAGTTCGGTCAGGCGGTCCACGGCAGCTGTCGCATCGCGGAAGCTTTCCGGGTTCGGGGTGTCCGGGGTCAGGATCGTTGTCATGTTTGCGGCTCTAACAATGGGATGATTTCAAATTTCTGCACATCGACCAGCCCGAGGTCCGAGATCCGCAACTCAGGGATCACCACAAGGGCCAAAAGAGAATGCTGCATATAGGCGTTGTTCAGCTTGCAGCCACAGTCGATCATCGCCTGCACAAGGGCTTCGGCATCGGCGGCGACTTCAGCGGCGGGGCGGTCAGACATCAACCCGGCGATGGGCAGGGCGACAAGCGCCAGTTCCTCGCCTTCGCGGAAGATCGTGATGCCCCCGCCGACTTCGCGCAGTCGGTTGGCGGCCAGCGCCATCTGCTCGGTATCGGTGCCCACGACGATCATGTGGTGGCTGTCATGCGCCACGGTCGAGGCCATGGCCATGCGCCCCTCATAGCCAAAGCCCGAGACGAAAGCGTTGGTTACCGTTCCGGTGGCGCGGTGGCGTTCGACCAGTGCGATCTGGCAAACCTCGCCAGTGCCCTGCACGCGGCCTTCGGTCACGGGCAGTTCAAACTTCAGCGCGCGTGTGGGCGCTTGGTTTTCGACCACGCCGATGACATTGGCGGTGACTGCGTTCGCGCCTTCGGGTGCGGCGATGTCGAAGTCATCGGCGCTCAGGTCTCGGGCCATGTTTACGGTCTGGCGAGCATTGTTAGGCCAGTCGAAATGCGGGCAATCGACAAGGCATTTGCCATCTTCCGCCACCACGTCGCCGCGTGCGATCACCGTCTCTACCGGGAAGCTCGCAAGATCCGATGTCAGGATCACATCAGCTCGGCGGCCCGGCGTCAGTGAGCCGATCTCCCGCTCCAACCCGAAATGCGTCGCGGTGTTGATCGTCGCCATTTGCAAGGCAATTAACGGATCGCAGCCGCAGTCGATGGCATGACGCACCACCCGGTTCATATGCCCTTCGTTGGTGATGGTGCCCGAGTGGCTGTCATCGGTGCACAGGATCATGTTGCGCGGATCGAGCCCTTTTTCGGTGATCGCGGTGATCTGCGTCTTCACGTCATACCACGCCGAGCCGAGCCGGATCATTGAGCGCATGCCCTGCCGCATCCGCGCCACGGCGTCGGCTTCGCAGGTGCCTTCGTGGTCATCCGCCGGACCGCCCGCCACATAGGCGGCAAAGACGGGGCCGAGGTCGGGGGAAGCGTAATGTCCGCCCACGGTCTTGCCCGCCCGCTGCGTCGCCGCGATCTCGGCCAGCATTTGCGGGTCGGCGTTGCTGACGCCGGGGAAATTCATCATTTCGCCCAAGCCGACGATGCCGGGCCAGGCCATCGCCTCGGTCACATCCTCGGCGGTGATCTCGAATCCGGTCGTTTCCAGCCCCGGTGCCGAAGGTGCGCAGGAGGGCATTTGGGTAAAGATGTTAATGGGCTGCATCAGCGCTTCGTCATGCATCATCCGTACGCCGGTGAGCCCTAGTACATTCGCAATCTCATGCGGGTCGGTGAAGGCCGATGTTGTGCCATGCGGGATCACCGCGCGGGCGAATTCCGCAGGGGTGAGCATGGTGCTTTCGATATGCATATGCCCATCGCAAAGACCGGGGATCATATAGCGGCCATTCGCTTCGATGATCTGGGTGCTGTCGCCCCGGCAATGGCCTGCATCCGGCCCGACAAAGGCGATGCGCCCGGCGGCGATGGCGATGTCGTGATCGGGCAGGCATTCGCGGGTGTGCACATTCACCCAAATGCCGCCGGTGATGATCGTATCGGCCGCGCGCCGCCCGGCGGCGACCTCGACCAATTGTGCGGCCACATCGGGCCAAGTGGGGAACGTTTTATCTGTCATGTCCAAAGGTGCCATAGGGCCGGGGGAGGTTCAAGCGGGCCCGCGATATGAAAGGGCGCGGGATGTTGCCAGAACGCGCCGCTTGCGGCTAACTGGGGCCCAAGGCATTTACGGAACCATCTGATGAATTTTCTCTTTGTGCACCAGAACATGCCCGGCCAATACCGGGAGTTGGTGCAATGGCTGGCGCAGGCGGGCGGGCATCGGATTTATTTTCTGACCCAGCGTCAGAACGCCCCAAATCTGCCCGGCGTCGAAACCCGGGTCTACCGCCCCCATCATCGGCCCGACGACAAAGCCTATGGGCTCTCGCGCGTTTGGGAAGAAGCCTCGGGCAATGGTTTCGGGGCCGTCAGCGCGGCCCGGCAGATCGAAACGCAAGAGGGCTTTCGCCCCGACATCATCATCGGCCACGTCGGTTGGGGGAGTTAAGCTTTTTCAAAGAGCTTTGGCCCGATGTTCCGATCATCGGCTATTTCGAGTATTATTATAACATGACCGGTGGGATGGTCGGCTTTGATCCAGCCGAGAAAATTTCGACCCATGCGCCTTATCTTAACCATGCGCGCAATATCGTGCCGCTGGCCAATATCGAAACCGTCGATCTGGGCCACTGTCCGACCCATTGGCAACGCGACCGTTTCCCCGAAAGCTTTCACCGCAAGCTTTATGTCTGCCACGATGGCATCCGCACCGATCAACTATTGCCCGACCCGGATGTCAGCCTGCGGTTGGGGCGTTTGGCAGAGCCCGTGACGCGCAAGGATGAGATCATTACCTATGTCGCGCGCAATCTGGAAAAGACGCGGGGCTTTCACACGATGATGCGCGCTCTGCCGCGTATCTTGGCCGAGCGGCCCTCTGCGCGGGTGGTGATCGTCGGCGGCAATGAGGTGTCCTACGGCAAGCAAAGCGACCATCCCGGCGGGTTGCGCGGAGAGATGGCGGCAGAACTGCAGGGCAAGGTCGATTGGGAGCGGGTGCATTTCGTCGGCAAAGTGCCATACCCCGATTTCAAGAAGCTTGTGCAGATCAGCCGCTGTCACATCTATCTGACGATGCCCTTTGTGCTGTCTTGGTCACTGCTCGAAGCCATGTCGATGCAAGCCACGATCGTGGCCTCTGATGTGGCCCCGGTGCGCGAGGCGGTGAGCCATGGCAAGACCGGGCTGCTGGTGGATTTCTTTGACCCCGATGCGCTGGCGGCGCAGGTGGTGGAGGTGCTTGCCAATCCGCAGGATCACGCCCATCTCGGCCCGGCGGCGCGGGCGCATGTGGTTGAGCATTACGATTTCCTTACCCGCTGCCTGCCCGAACACCTCGCGCGGATCAACGCATTGGTGCCCGACAGCAAACGGATAAGCTAGCGAGGATCAGTTGCCAAGGTTTCCAGCGGTGTTCACCAGCCCAAAGACCGATCCGACGAGGCCCAGAATGGTGCGCGTGTCCGACAGTGGGCTTTCGGTTGCAAGCACCAGATCGCCGGATTGAATGTGGAAATTCCGCGCCGAGAACAGCCCGTCAGATGTGGTCAAATCCAGTGTGAACACCACCCGCGTGCGGCGCGGGCCGCGCACCCCGGCGCTGACCGCGCTGGCGGGGTATTCGCGCAGGATCAAAATGCCCTCGGGGTCGGCGCGGGATTCGTTTACCCCACCGATGATCGCCAGCGCATCCAGAGCAGAGACCTCATCGCGGTTGAAGGGAAACTGTGCCTCCCTTCCGGCGGCACCCAGCGACAGGAAGTAACGGCGGTCATCCTCGATGATCAGTTTGTCGCCCCCGATCAGCCGGGTATCAAGGCTGGGGTTTTCGTAAAGCCGGTCGATCGACGTGGTATAGATGTTTGGGCCGCGCAGCAGTTTGACCTGCGGGTTTTCGATGCCGCTTTGCACCCCGCCACCAGCCGAGATCGCCGCCAGCACGGTAAAGTTATTGTCGGGCATCAGGATGTTGCCGGGGCTGCTCACGCCGCTCACCAGATCGACGGAGTTGCTGCGCCCTTCGGTCATGGCCAGTTGCACCTGTGCCGAGGGCACGATCGTCTCAAGCCGACGCTGAAGCAATTGCCGCGCTGAATCCGGGGTCCGGCCCGAGACCTGAACCTTGCCGATATAGGGCATGAAAATCGTCCCGCTCTCCGAAACGCGAATGCCGGACAGGGTGGCAACCTGTTGGCTTGGTGAAGTCAGCAGCGAGTTATCGCTGCTGTCCCAAACCAGAATGTCCAGCCGATCACCGGGGCGGATGACTTGGGCGCTCGACCCTCGGCTGGCACCGATCCAGCCATGGCGTCTTTCGCCGGTGCGGGGCCACTGAGCAACACTGGGCAGAAAGGCACGGGTGACGGGATAAACGGCGATATCGGCATCCGGCGCGGCCGCTTCCTCTGTGACCTCTTTTTGGATGGCTGCACCACGCGGAAGGTTGCTGCATGCCGCCAGCGAGAAGGTCATCAGGGCCAAGAGGAACAGTTTGCTCAGGTGCTTCATGAGATGCGCAGTCGCTTTCTGGTGTTTCACCGGTAAACCGGGGTACTTGTGCCTGTATGCAGTGTTAATTGGCGGCTTGCAAAGGATGTTGTAAACCCGGCCCCCATCCGAAATTCTAGCCCCTCAGGATAGAGGCTGAACCTATGGCGTCAATGACTACAAAAGACAGCGCGGTTTCAAGCGGCCCGGCGGATTTTGACGGGGTTCTCTTGTTGGGCGCGACGGGGCGTTTGGGCAGCATGCTGCGCCGTCATTGGCCTGAACCGCAGGCTCTGCGCAGCCAGTCGCGGCAGCCTCGACCCGGATTTTACAATTTCGATCTGCCAGCAGCGGGAGAGGGGCCAAGTGATGCGGCGATATCCACCGCGCGTGGGGCGCGGGCGGTGATCGCTTTGGCCGGGGTGACCCCGGCCCGGGCGGGCCTGCGGCGCACCGTTGGAGGACAACGTCACCCTCGCCCTCGCCGCGCTGAAATTGGCAGAGGCGGCGGCGGTCCCCCGGTTTTTTGTCGCCTCTTCGGCAGCGGTCTATGGCGCGCAAGACGGTCCGCTGCGAGAGGATATGCCCTGCGCTCCGCTTTCGGAGTACGGCAGGCAGAAGCTGGCGATGGAGCAGGCGGTGCGAGAAGCACAAGGCAAGACCGCCATCACCGCGCTGCGGATCGGCAATGTGGCCGGCGCGGATGCGATCCTTGGCGGCTGGCAACCGAAAATGCAGATTGATCGCTTCCCCGATGGCGCCACGCCAAGCCGCAGCTATATCGGGCCGGTGACCTTGGCGCGGGTGCTCTGCACGCTCTGCCATGTGGACGACCTGCCGCCTGTTTTGAATATCGCGGCCCCCGGCGCGGTGCAAATGGGGGCGCTGCTCGATGCGGCGGGGCTGGCGTGGCAGCCCAAACCGGCCCCGGCCACCGCCATTCCTGAGGTGCGGCTGGATACGAATGCGCTTGAATGCCACGTCGATTTCACGCCAGAAACTCAAACGCCCGCCGGTATGGTACGTGAATGGCAGCAGGATATGAACAAACGATGAAGACCCTTCAATGACGTGGCGCAAGCGCATCTTCGATCTGTTCTTCGCCAGCCTGCTTGTCATCATCTTGGGGCCGATCCTGCTGGGGTTGCTGGTCTGGTTGCTGCTGAAAGAGGGGCGGCCGCTTTTTCATGTGGCCGAGCGGATGAAAACGCCTGAGCAGAGTTTCAACCTTTGGAAACTGCGTACGATGACCGTGGCAGAGAAGGATCAGGGCGTATCGGGCGGCAACAAAGCCGCGCGGATCACCCCCACCGGCGCATGGCTCAGGGCGCGGCGCTTGGATGAGTTTCCCCAGCTTTGGAATATCCTGCGCGGCGATCTAAGCTTTGTCGGCCCGCGTCCGCCGCTGCGCGAATATGTGGAGCGTTTTCCCGAGGTCTATGCCGAGGTTCTGAAATCCCGGCCCGGCGTGACCGGGTTGGCCACGATCCGGTTTCACAAACATGAAGAACGGCTGCTGTCGCGCTGCGAGACCCCGGAAGAGACCGACCGTGTCTATTGTCGTATCTGCGTCCCGCGCAAAGCCCAACTAGATCTGATTTATCAGCGCCATCAAAGCACATGTTACGACTTCGATTTGGTGTTTCAAACTATCAGCAACCTTTTTAGACGCAGATGAAGGTGGCGGTGGCCCGCGGCGTGACCGGGGGCAAATAGTTAAAAATTGGTGTTTTTTACAAAATCGTGGCATTGTTTGCTGAAAATTTAAGCGAATCCAGATTCGATTGATGACACATTGAGCGCTATTTACTGTTTTTACGCTTGCTGGTGCTCAGAAAGAGCTCCATGGACGAAAGAGAGCTACTAATACGTTTCGGGCGCATCGCGGTCGCTAATATACACGTAGACAGGAGACGGCGCATGCTGAGCATCATCAAGTCGCTGACCAAACGGCAAAAGCGCGTGATCATGTTGGCGCTCGACTCCTTTTAATCGTTGTCTCCACGATTGCCGCCTTGGCTGTGCGCGGGCTGCCTGAGCATCTTCTCGAAACACTCGCCAACTATGCCCCGGTATTACCTCTTACCCTGATTGTTGGTGTGCTCGTATCGATCCGCTTGGGGGTCTGTAGCACACAATTGAACGCCTATGAGACCGCAGCGGTCGGTAGCACCGCTATTTTGGGGACCACCCTGGCGGGCGTATCCCTGCTGGGCGCGTCCCTTCTGGGGCTGGATTTCCCGCTGGGCGTGCATATCATGTTCGGGGCGATCTTTTTCTCTCTGGTGGTGCTGTCGCGGGTAATCTTGTTGCATATCGTGCTGCAAATCTACCGTACCGGCGACGCGCGCTGCCGTGTCCTGATTTATGGCGCGGGCACCACGGGGACACAGCTGGTCTCGGCGCTGCGCGGCCATGAAACGATTGAGCCTATTGCCTTTGTCGATGATAACATTGCGCTGCAAGGGCTCAACGTCTCAAAACTGCCGGTCTATTCCTCGCGCGGCATTGCTGAACTTGTCGTCGAGAAACAGATCGACCGCGTGTTGCTGGCCGTGCCCTCGCTAAGCACCCCAAAGCAGGCGCAGATCGCCCGACGGCTGGAGAAGCTGGGTCTGGAGGTGCAAACCCTTCCGTCCTTCGCGCAATTGATCGGGGAAGAGGCTTTGGTCGACAAGCTTTCCCCCGTTTCTCCGCGTCGGTTCCTGAACCGCGATGAAATCACCCCTTTGATCAACGAAGGCGGAGAGAGCTATGCCGGTAAGGTAGTTTTCGTCTCAGGTGCGGGCGGCTCCATCGGGTCGGAGCTTTGCCGTCAGGTTCTGCTTTGTCGGCCCACCAAACTGGTGCTTTTCGAACTGAGCGAACTGGCCCTCTACAACGCCGACATGGAGATCCGGCAGTTGGCCGAGGGCAGCGACATCGAAATCGTCTCGGTTCTGGGTACGGTCACGGATACCCGGCAGCTGCGCAAAGTGCTGTCGCAGCACGGGGTCAATGTGATCCTTCATGCCGCCGCCTATAAGCATGTCCCGCTGGTCGAGGCGAACCCGCTTTCGGGGCTGGTGAACAATGTTTTGGGCACACAGGCGCTGGCCGAGCAGGCCGCCCGCGCAGGCGTGGAGCGTTTCATTCTGGTATCAACCGACAAGGCCGTGCGCCCGACAAATATCATGGGTGGGTCCAAGCGGCTTGCCGAACTCGTCATTCAGGATATGGCGCGCAAATATGGCGGCGAGGGCGGTGTCATCTTTTCGATGGTCCGTTTTGGCAATGTGTTGGGGTCGTCCGGGTCTGTCGTGCCGCTGTTTCAAGAACAGGTTAGCCGCGGCGGCCCGTTGACGGTGACGGATCGGGGCGTGGCGCGCTACTTTATGACGGTGGAAGAGGCCGTGCGTCTGGTTTTGCAGGCTGGATCGCTGGCCCAAGGAGGCGAGGTCTTTGTTCTGGACATGGGCAAGCCCGTGCCCATCTTGAAACTTGCGCGGCAAGTGATTGAAACGGCTGGTTATACCGTCCGGGACGAAGACAACCCCGATGGCGATATCGAGATCGAGATCACCGGCCTGCGCCCCGGCGAGAAGATGACAGAGGAGTTAACGCTGAGCGGTTTGCTCATCAACACGGCGCATCCCAAGATCTATTCCGCGCGGGAAAACGGATTGAACGAACTGGAAATCGCCTCGGTCCTGCGGGACTTGCGCGAAGCACTTGTTGCCAATGACGAAGATCTGGCCCGTCAGGTTGTCTACCGCTGGGTCGAAGGCTTCGCCCCGCCCGAGGCGCTGAGAAAATCCTCCTGACCGGACCGTCACATGTCGCGATATTGCCGCGGTCGCGGCGCGCGGCAAAACGGTGGCGGGACAGAGATTGATTTGCAGGGGCTGTCCGTGCCAAATCTAGCCAACAATATCGCAGGTAAGGGGCGCTTTGTGGATCAGCGGACGAAATTAGGAATGCGTAGGCTGAACCGTGGGCCGCTGGTGTCGATGCTCTTGGCGGGGGTGGCGCTGCCCGGTGTTGCGCTGGCTGATCCGACTTACGACATCTTTGAAACCCTCGAGCGTCCTTCGCTCAACTTTTACGGCTCGCCGGGGCTGGTCGATATGCCAACCGCCCATGCACTGCCGGATGGGCAGCTTGCCATCGGGGTCTCAAACTTTGCAGGCATGACGCGCACCACCTTGACCTTTCAGGCCACACCGCGCCTGTCGGCCAGCTTTCGCTACGTTGGAATTCGGGATTGGACCGATGTCGTTCCCGGCAATTTCGATACCTATCGCGACCGAAGCTTTGACCTGCGCTATATGCTGAAAAAGGAAGGCGCTTTCTGGCCTGCGATCACCGTAGGTTTGCAGGATTTCGCAGGCACTGGGATCTACGCGGGCGAATATGTCGTCGCGACCAAGACTTTCGACAACACGCTGCTGCCCGGGCGCGTCAAGGTGACCGGTGGTCTGGGCTGGGGGCGTCTGGGCAGCTACGGCAGCATCGGTGCGCCCTTTGGTGGCAACCGTGGCTCCTTTGTCGGAGGCAGCACGGGGGGCAAACCTTCGTTTGATCAATGGTTTCGCGGGTCGGCTGCGCCCTTCGCCGGGGTAGAGTGGGCGGTGAATGACCGTTGGACCCTCAAGGCGGAATACAGTTCCGACGCCTATGAGACCGAAGACGGCTCGCGCGAGATCTTTACCCGTAAATCGCAGTTCAACTTCGGCACCGAATACCAATATTCCGACGGGCTGCGGTTGGGGGCCTATTATCTCTATGGGTCCGAGATCGGGGTGAACCTGCAATACCAGTTGAACCCCCGCAAGCCGCTGACGCCGGTCAAGATTACGCCGGTCGCGCCGCTCAAGGTACGCCCCAGCCGCGCGACCTCTCCGGCGGCTTGGGATACGCAATGGGCCGCCAGCACCAACCAGCAGCGCAGCCTGCGCGATCAGGTGAAAGAGGTGCTAGATGCCAGCGGTCTTTCCCTCGTGGCGCTGACGCTTGATTCCGCCAAGGCCGAGTTGCGGTTGCGCAATGACCGGTATCAGGCCCCGGCGGTTGCTGTGGGGCGTGGTGCGCGCGCGCTGGCTTGGGTGCTGCCCGCCTCGGTTGAGACCTTCCGCATCGTCTTGGTCGAAGAGGGTTTGGCGCAATCCGCCGTGACCCTGCGCCGCTCTGACCTTGAGGCTTTGGAGTTTGACCCGCAGGCCGCCGACGCGCTGCTGGCGGTGGCGGGCATCGGTGAGGCCACTCCCCGGCTGCCCGGCGCGATGGAAAATGACGACCTCTACCCGGATTTCGCCTGGTCCATCGGCCCCTATCTGTCGCCCAGCTATTTCGACCCGGAAGAGCCGGTCCGACTGGATGGCGGCGTGGAGGTCACGGCCAGCTATCGCCCCGCGCCGGGCTGGACCGTCGCAGGCGGTCTTAAGCACCGTCTTTTTGGCTCAGTGGGCGATAAGACGACGCCGAGCAATTCAAGGCTTCCGACCGTCCGCACCGAGGGGCCGCGCTATGCCCGCGAAGGCGAGACGATCATCGACAATGCCTATGTGAGCAAGCAATGGAAGCCCGGCAATGACCTCTATGCGCGGGTCACAGCAGGCTATCTTGAACGGATGTTCGGGGGCGTCTCGGCCGAATTGCTGTGGAAGCCTGTCAACAGCAATCTCGCTCTTGGGGTTGAGGCGAATTACGTGAAGCAGCGCGATTATGACGGTGCTCTGGGCTTTCTCGATTACAGCGTGGCGACGGGCCATGTCTCAGCCTATTACGCCTTTGGCGGCGGCTATCATGGTCAATTGGACGTGGGCCGCTATCTAGCCGGTGATGTCGGTGCGACCGTGACCCTGACGCGCGAATTTACCAACGGCTGGAAGGTCGGCGGCTTTTTCACCATCACGGATGTCTCGGCCGAAGAGTTTGGCGAGGGGTCTTTTGACAAGGGCATCAACCTGACGATCCCCATCGGTTGGTTCTTGGGCGAGCCGGACAAACGCAGCTTGTCTACCACGATCCGACCGATCCAGCGGGATGGCGGGGCGCGGCTTCAGGTGCCGGGCCGGCTTTATGAACAGGTGCGCAGTGGCCATCGCAATTCACTGGAAGATCAATGGTCGAGGGTCTGGGAATGAAGCATTTTGCAACCGGTCTTTTGTTGATCGCCAGCCTTACCTTGAGCGCCTGTGCGGGCGGAGGGCGCGAAGAGGAACGCAGCCCGCTGCTCAGCGCGGGCAGCACGTTGTTTAGCATTCTCAAAGACCGCACCGGGCCCGATGCGCCAGCCAAGGGGCGGGTGACAGTGACCCGCACGCTGCTGGATCAGACGCCCGGCGCGGTCATGCAGGTGGTGCCGGAAAACACCGGGCTGCAGGACTTTCTGAAACGTGTCGCTCGGCGGTCTGATGGCACGCCGGGGATGGTTGAGGTCTGGCAATCCACGGATCAGGCTCAGATCGTCCTGCGCGAAGGCGTGCTGGTCGGCACCAAGGGGCTTGGTGGCGATATGCGCTCGGCCCAAGCGCAAACGGTGATTGCGGCGCTGGACGGGCAGGGCGGCGGCGGCGAAAGGCTGATCACGCTGGCGCGGCTGGATGGCACGGCACAGACGGTGCCCTTTGCCTGCGATGTGACCCATCTGGGGCCGGAAACGATCCAGATCGTGGACCGTCGCCTGTCCGTGCGTCATTTTCGTGAGGACTGCGTTTATGGCGCAACGACCTTCAGCAATGACTATTGGGCCGAGGTCGGCACCGGCAAACTCCGCCGTTCGCGGCAATGGGCCGGGCCGCAATTCGGCTATATGGCGATCGACCTTCTGAAAGATTAAAATCCCTGCTTGGCGCTTGTGATCGCAGCCCGCGCGGGCCAATTTGGCGAGATGGATAAAACGCTTCTTTCCCTTGGGCATGGCTATAGCGCACGCGCATTGGCCGCCCGGTTGATCCCGCAGGGCTGGCGCATCATCGGCACCACGCGCAGCCCCGAAAAGCTTAAAGAGATTGCCGCGACGGGGGTGGAGCCGATGCTCTGGCCCGGCGACGATCTGAGCGCGCTTTTGCAAGAGGTGCCGAACTTGCTGGTCTCTGCCGGGCCGGGGCCGGAGGGCGATCCGGTCCTGCTGGAGTTGCAGGATCAGATCACCGCCGCCGCCCCGCATCTGCGGTGGGTGGGCTATCTGTCGACCACTGGTGTCTACGGCGACCACGGCGGCGATTGGGTGGATGAGACCACGCCGCTTGCCCCCTCTACCCGACGCGGCGCGGCGCGGGTGCAGGCCGAGGCGGCATGGGGCGCGATCCCCGATCTGCCGCTACATATCTTTCGGCTGGCGGGCATCTACGGCCCCGGACGCGGGCCATTTGCCAAGGTGCGCAAGGGCACGGCGCGGCGCATCATCAAGCAGGGCCAAGTCTTTTCGCGGATCCATGTGGAGGATATCGCTCAAGCGCTGGAATTGTCGTTGGCAAAACCGCAGCCGGGGGCGATCTACAACCTGTGCGACGACGACCCCGCTCCGCCCCAAGATGTGATCGGCCATGCCGCCGCGCTTTTGGGCCTGCCGTTACCCCCGGCGGTGAACTTCGACGAGGCCGAGATGACCCCCATGGCCCGCAGCTTTTATGCGGAGAGCAAGAAGGTCCGGAACGATCACGCCAAGGCGGCGTTGGGCTGGCAACCGATCTACCCTGATTATCGCTCGGGTCTGGCCGCGCTGCTGGGGGCGGATGACTGAACCCGTGGCACCGCCCGAGGCACCGAATGCGTCAAGACGAACACACGTTGGCCTATCTGCTCGACAGTATGGAGCGCGCGGCAGAGAAGGAGACGGTGTCGATCAACGATGTGCTGCATGAGATCGGCGACCGTTCCATCACACCGCTGATCCTGATTGTCGCCTTGCTGCTGGTCTCGCCCCTGTCGGGAATCCCCGGCGTCTCGACCCTAGCGGCGGTGACGATCATCCTTTTGGCGGTGCAGGCCGTTACCGGGCGGCGCAGGCTTTGGATGCCGCAGTTTTTGCTGCGGCGCGAAGTGGCGGGCCATCGGTTAAGCGGCTGCGTGCGCTTTTTGCGTCGTCCCTGCGCCTTTGTCGACGGGCGCTGCAAGCCGCGTCTTCAGTTCCTCACCACCGGTCCGATGCGTTTCATCACGCTTGTCGTGGTCACGATCATCCCGCTCGGCTGGCCCTTTATGGAGGTCTTGCCGATGATGTCGTCGCTCGGCGCTGGCACCGTGGCGTTACTGGTTTTCGGCCTTTTCACTCGCGACGGGCTGTTCGTGCTTTTGGGCTATCTCTGCGTGGCGATCACGCTGAGCGCGGGCGCCCTGCTGGTGTTGACCGCCGCCAGCAGCTAGGCGCGCTGCGCGTCCAGATCGCCGATACCGAGCACCTCAAGCACTTTGGCGATGATCTGTTCCGCGTTCATACCGGCCACCGCATACATATCCGCCGGGCTGGCCTGATCAATGAAAGTATCGGGCAGCACCATGGAGCGGAATTTTAGCCCCTTATCAAAAACAGCCTCATCCGCCAGCAGTTGCGCCACATGGCTGCCAAAGCCGCCCACGGCACCCTCTTCGATGGTGATGAGCGCTTCGTGGTCTGCGGCCAGTTTCAGGATCATGTCGCGGTCCAGCGGCTTGGCAAAACGCGCATCGGCGATGGTGGGGGTGATGCCCTTGGCCGCAAGCTGCTCTGCGGCTTTCTCAACTTCTTCGAGCCGCGTGCCAAAGGACAAGAGCGCAACCTTGCTGCCTTCCCGGATCATCCGGCCCTTGCCGATTTCCAGTGGCGTGCCGCGCTCTGGCATCTCGACCCCGCGCCCTTCACCGCGCGGATAGCGGAAGGCGATGGGGCCTTCGTCATGGGCGGCGGCGGTGGCGACCATATGGCGCAACTCGGCCTCGTCTGCGGCGGCCATCACCACGAAACCCGGCAGGTTGGCAAGGAAGGCCACGTCGAATGCGCCCGCGTGGGTCGGCCCATCAGCCCCCACCAGCCCGGCGCGGTCGATGGCGAAACGCACCGGCAGGCGCTGGATCGCGACGTCATGCACGACCTGATCGTAGCCGCGCTGCAAGAATGTTGAATACATGGCGCAGAAGGGCTTCATCCCCGCCGCCGCAAGCCCCGCGCAAAAGGTCACGCCATGCTGTTCGGCGATACCTACGTCGAAACAGCGGCTGGGGTAGCGTTCGGCAAAAAGATCAAGCCCGGTGCCATCGGGCATGGCGGCGGTCACGGCGCAGATCTTGTCGTCCTCGGCGGCCTCGGCCAGCAGGCTGTCGGCGAAAACGCGGGTATAGCTCGGCGCGTTGGAGGGGCTTTCTTTTGCTCGCCGGTCACCACGTTGAACTTTGCCGTGGCATGGCCCCGATCACGCGCGGCTTCGGCAGGGCCATAGCCCTTGCCCTTTTGCGTCTGGATATGGATCAGGATCGGCCCCGTCGCGCGTTGATGAACGGTGCGCAGCACGGGCAGCAACTGGTCCATGTCGTGCCCGTTGATCGGGCCGAGGTAGGAAAAGCCGAGGTTCTCGAACAGGGTGCCGCCGACGGCCATGCCCTTGAGCATATCCTTGGCGCGTTTGGCGCCTTCGCGGAACGGTTCGGGCAGCAGGCTCACCGCGCCTTTGGCGGCGGCTTTGAAGTCCTGAAACGGCGCTTCGGCATAGAGGCGGCTGAGGTAGCTCGACATTGCGCCGACGGGCGGGGCGATGGACATCTCGTTGTCGTTGAGGATGACGATCAACCGTTTTTTCAGGTCGCCCGCGTTGTTAAGCGCCTCATAGGCCATGCCCGCGCTCATCGCGCCGTCGCCGATCACGGCAATCGCGTCGCCCAATCCTTCGGGGATCACGCCACCCAGATCGCGGCCGACGGCAAAGCCGAGCGCGGCCGAGATCGAGGTCGAGCTATGCGCCGCGCCGAAGGGGTCATAGGGGGATTCGCTGCGTTTCGTGAAGCCCGACAGCCCGTCCTTCATCCGCAGGCTGCGAATACGGTCGCGGCGTTCGGTGAGGATTTTATGCGGGTAGCATTGGTGGCTGACGTCCCAGATGATTTTGTCGCGCGGGGTGTCAAAGACCGCATGCAGCGCCACGGTCAGCTCCACCACGCCAAGCCCTGCGCCCAAGTGTCCGCCGGTTTCCGACACGGCCGAGATCGTCTCGGCCCGCAACTCGCGCGCGACTTGGGTCAGTTCGGCATCGGACAGGCGTTTCAGGTCCGCAGGGCGGGTGACCTGATCAAGCAGGGGGTGGCGGGTTTGTCACTCATCGGGGCCTCTCTGGTGCCGCATTGGCGCATGTGCCGCCCGGCTAGCTGTCGCGGGCAATAACGAAGGCGGCAGCGGCTCGCAAGCTCTGCGCCTCTGGTCCATATTCAGATAGAGCGTCACAGGCCATGTCCACCAATTCGGCGGCACGGGTTTTGGCCCCGGCCAGACCGAGGTGGGACACAAACGTGGCTTTGCCCGCCGCGTCGTCCTTGCCGACGGCCTTTCCGACCGTTTCAGCGTCGCCTTCGACGTCAAGGATGTCATCGGCGATCTGAAAGGCGAGGCCGAGGTGTTTGGCATAAGCGCCAAGGGCGGTGGCATCGGCCCGGGCCATCCGTGGCCCGGCCATGGCAGACCATTCGATCAATGCGCCGGTCTTACCGGCCTGAAGCGCCGTGATCTCGGCCAGCGAGAGCGGCGCGGAGGCGGTTTCGGCGGCGATGTCCAGCGCTTGGCCGCCGACCATGCCGCCCACACCTGCCGCTTGGGCAAGGCTGGTCATCAGGGTCAGACGCGCCTCTGCAGGGCAGGGCGCTTGCCCGAGCAATTCAAAGGCCAGCGTTTGCAGCGCGTCACCGGCCAGAACGGCGGTCGCCTCATCCCACTTGCGGTGCACCGTGGGCTGGCCCCGGCGCAGATCGTCGTCGTCCATACAGGGCAGATCGTCATGCACCAGCGAATAGGCATGCAGCGCCTCAATGGCCGCAGCGGCTGGGGCAGCCATACCGGGGGCGATGCCATGCAGCCGCGCAGATTCGATCACCAGAAAGCCGCGCAGCCCTTGCCGCCGCCGCAGGCATAGCGCATCGCCTCGGCCACCGGGCCCTGGCGCTCGGCCAAGGCCGCTTCGATCTGCGCTTGCGCCAGATCACGGGCATGGGCAAGCGCCTCTGCCAAGGGAAGGGGGTGGGCTGGAAGGTCATGCAGGCGGTCAAAGCCCTTCGACGGGTTTCAGCCCATTGGGGTTGCCATCGCCATCAAGAGTGATCGCGGCGACCTTTTCTTCGGCCTCTTTCAGCTTGGTCTCGCAGCGCGCCTTAAGCTTGGCCCCGCGTTCGTAAAGCGCAATGCTTTCGTCCAGCGCGACATTGCCATTTTCAAGTTGGCCCAGCACTTTTTCAAGCTCGGCCATGGCGGTCTCAAAGTTCATCTCTTCTACGGGTGTGTCAGACATTGCGCGCCTCGTTGTCGGAATTTCGCGCGACAATAGTGCTTCGCGCCGGGCATTGCCAGCGGGCTGGCATTATGAATTTTACCTATGTGTTTCGCTAAAAGGGCCGGGTCAGTCCGGGGCCAGCATATAGCCCGCGCCGCGCACGGTTTGCAGGTATTGCGGCTGTTTCGGATCGCTTTCGATCTTGCGGCGCAGGCGGGTGATCTGAACATCAACCGCGCGTTCCTGCGCTTGGCCCCGGTCGCGGCCCAATTCTTCGACAAGTTTTGACCGGCTGAGCGCGACACCGGGCTGCGCGGCGAAAATCTTCATCAGTTGCACTTCGGTCGCGGTGAGACGTACCAGATCGTCGCCCTGCCACATCTCACCCCGCTCCATGTCATAGCGGATCACGCCGAGCGACAGGACTTTTGGCGCGGCGTCGGCGGCTGAGGTGTCGGGCATACGGCGCAGGATCGCGTTGATGCGCAGCAGCAGTTCTTTGGGTTCAAAAGGTTTGGGCAGGTAATCATCCGCCCCGGCCTCCAACCCTTCGATGCGGTTGTCGGTCTCGCCCTTGGCGGTCAGCAGCAAGATCGGCGTTTGCAGGGTTTCGCGTAGGGATCGGGTCAGCGCCATGCCGTCTTCGCCGGGCATCATCACGTCGAGCACGATCAGATCAAACTCTAGCCCCGCCAGCACCCGGCGCGCATGGGCCGCGTCGCGGGCCGTGCTGACCAGAAAGCCGTTCCGCATCAGGAATTTCTTTAGCAGGCTGCGGATGCGCTCATCGTCGTCGACAACCAACAGGTGCGCGTCAAGCTCGTTCATGGGGCGCTTTCGCGGAGCCGGTCAAAGCTCTGGCGCATTTCGGGGTCCATCATGGCCTCCAATACCGTTCTGAAACCTGCCACGGCTTCGGGCCCGGCGGTGCGAAAGGCCAGCCGCATGCGCGCGCGCTGAGCATCGGAAAGCTCTTGTTCCAGCTTGCGACCATCGTCGGTCAGGAACAGATGCCGCTCGCGCTTGTCATTGCGGCCAACCTTGCTTTGCACCAGACCATCGGCGATCAGCGTGCGCAAGACACGGTTGAGCGATTGTTTCGTGACCCCGAGGATGTTGAGCAGGTTGTTCACCGTTGTGCCGGGGGCGCGGTTGATAAAGTGGATGGCGCGGTGATGTGCGCGGCCATAGGCCATATCGGCCAGAATCCTGTCGGGATCGGCAGTGAAGCCGCGATAGGCAAAGAACATCGCCTCGATCCCTTGCCGCAGTTGTTCGTCGGTCAAAAACAGCAGGCTGTCGCCGCTGCTTGGGGCCATCATCCGCCCGTCAGCCATAGTATCTCTCATTCTCTCTCGGGCCTGTTGGGGATCAGTTTACGTCAGCGTTGTTGACATTCCAATAGTGAAAGGCTATCGAATCCCGTGTTTCGCGCAATTAAATGTCTGCATATGCCGATTTTTGCGCAATTTTTGAAAAGATAGCGCGTCATTTGGGAGGGAAATACCATGGCAGGCGGATATGACAACCGAGATGGGCACATCTGGATGGATGGCAAAATGGTGGACTGGCGCGAGGCCAATGTCCACATCCTGACCCATGCGATGCACTATGCGTCTTCGGTGTTCGAGGGCGAGCGCGCCTATAACGGCAAGATTTTCAAAAGCCGCGAGCATTCCGAGCGCCTGAAGCGGTCGGCCGAAATGATCGATTTTGAGATCCCCTACACCATTGATGAGATCGAAGCCGCCAAGGCCGAAGTCCTCGCCGCCTCTGGCCTGCAAGACGCCTATGTGCGCGCGGTCGCATGGCGCGGTGTGGGCGAAGACATGGGTGTCGCCTCGGCCCGCAACCCGGTGCGCTTGGCCATCGCGGCATGGGAATGGGGTGCCTATTACGGTGACGCCAAGATGAAGGGCGCCAAGCTCGACATCTCCAAATGGAAGCGCCCCTCACCAGAGACGATCCCGAGCCACGCCAAGGCGGCAGGTCTCTATATGATCTGCACCATGTCCAAACACGCCGCCGAAGCGAAGGGCTGTTCGGACGCGATGATGTACGACTACCGCGGCTATGTGGCCGAGGCGACGGGCGCGAATATCTTCTTCGTCAAGGATGGCGAAGTGCACACGCCGACGCCCGATTGCTTCCTTAATGGCATCACCCGGCAGACCGTCATCGGCATGCTGAAGGACAAGGGGATTACAGTCCACGAGCGCCACATCATGCCCGAGGAACTCGAAGGTTTCGAGCAGTGCTGGCTGACCGGCACCGCCGCCGAAGTGACCCCGGTGGGCCAGATCGGCGACTGGAAATTCGAGGTGGGCGCGATCACGCGCGAAATCGCCTTGGACTATGAAAAGCTGGTGCGCAGCTAAACGCTGCCGCCGAACTTTGCCAAAGTTACCCCGCCGTCCTGCAAACCCTTGCGGACGGCGGTTGCGATTTGAACGGCCTCTGCCGTGTCGCCATGCAGGCAGATCGTGTCGATCCGCGTGGGGATGTGTTTCCCGCTTTCGGTGATGATCGCGCCGGCTTTGACCATCTCGACCATTCTGGCGGCGGCGTGATCGGCGTCATGGATCACCGCGCCCGGTTTGCTGCGATCGACCAGCGTGGCGTCGTCGTTATAGGCGCGGTCGGCGAAGATTTCTCCGGCCCATTTGCAGCCCAGTGATTTCACCGCCTGTTCCTGCGCCGTGGCGGCCAGCACCATGACGATGAGGTCAGGGGCCACGCTGAGCGCCGCTTCATAAAGATCACGGGCAAGTCCCTCATCTTCGGACGCCATATTCGCCAGCGCCCCGTGCAGTTTCAGATGCCTCACCTCGGCTCCGACGCTTCGGGCCATGCCGGTGCTGGCGGCGACCTGATAGCGGATCTGGTTCTGCAAGGTCCCGCGCGGCACCGAGAGGCGGTTGCGCCCGAAGCCAACCAAATCCATGAATCCCGGATGCGCGCCGATGCCGACGCCGTTTTCATCCGCCATGCGCATGGTCGCCGCCATCACATCCGCATCGCCCGCATGGCCGCCGCAAGCGATGTTGGCCGAAGTTACGACCTGCAACAGCGCCGCGTCGTCGCCCAGTTTCCATGGCCCAAAGCTTTCGCCCATGTCGGCGTTGAGATCGACGGTGGTCATGTCTTGTCCTCTTCGAAAGGGTCGGCGGTGGCCGAAACCACGCCGGAGATCAATTGGTATGCCAGCAGGTCGCGGATACGTGCGGGATCGCGCAGCAGCGGCTGACGTTGTTTGGGCAGGGCGGCGAGGTCGGCGCGGTGGCGTGTCTCGGCGGCCAGCGCTTCGTCGAGGTCGATGAACTCGAACCGCAGCGCAGCGCCGGGCTGCGCCTGCGCCACGATGGGCAGGTCACAGGGGATCACCGTGCCGATGCGGGGGTAGCCGCCGGTGGTCTGACATTCACACATCAGCACAAAGGGCGCGCCATCGCCGGTAATCTGGATATCGCCGGGGGTGATGACCTCTGAGACGATGGTCAACTGCCCGCCGGTGGCGAAACCTTCGCCCTCGTGATCCATCCGTGCGCCCATGCGGTTGGCGCGAGCGTCACGTCGAAAGGTGGTATCGGTAAAGCGCGCACGGGTTGCCTCGTCAAAGGCGTCGGTCTGCATGGAGACGACGATGCGCACACGCTCCGCGCCAAAGCGGCTGTCACGGGGCAGGGTCAGGTTCGTCTCTCCGCCCTTGTCCGCCCCCAGCGGCAGGGTCTCCCCGCTTTGCAGCAGGGTGCCGATGCCAGCGGCCAGATGGCTGGAGCGCGACTCCATCACCGGCTCAACATCAAAGCCGCCGCCCACATGCAGGTAACCATAGGCCCCATCCCGCGCACCGCCGATGGTCAGTTTGGCCCCCGCAGGCAGCAGGTGGCTGGCGTTCCATGCAATCGGCTCGCCGTCGATGCTCACTTGCATCTGCGCCCCGGTCAGCGCGATGCGGATGTCTACATCGGCTTGGAAACTGCCACCGCTGCCCGCCATCTCAAGCGCGGCACAGTTTGGGTCTTGCCCCAACAGGGCGGCCCCTTCGTGCAGGGCGGTCGGGTCCGCCGCGCCGCCATGGGTCAGGCCAAGGGCACGGTAGCCGGGGCGGCCAAGGTCTTGGACCGTCATCGCCGGGCCAGCTTGGAGGATGGTCAGCGTGCCGCTCATGTCTGCGCCTCCCGCTCGGCCCCGCCGGTGGGGTCATCGGCGATACGGTCGAACTCTTGCCGGGTGATGGATGGGAAAATCAGCTCATCGCCCGGCGACAGGGGAAGGGCATGTCGCTGCCGGGGCGGAAGGTGCGAAAGGCGGTCTGGCCGATGTGCCGCCAGCCGGTGGGGGAGGCATTGGTGAAGATGATCAACTGCCGGATCGCCACGACCAGCGCGCCGGAGGGCACGGATTTTGTCAGCCCCTGCTGGCGCGGGATGTCCCAATGCGAGGGCAGTTCACCCATATAGGGCTGGCCGGGGGCAAAGCCGATGGTGAGGACGCGCACGCGAGCCTGCGACAGCTCGGCTATGGCCGCGTCGGGGTCGAGGCCCGCGGCCTCGGCGGCTTCCTCCAACTGCGGGGCGAGGTCGGTGCCATAGACGGTCGGCACATGCCACAGGCTGCGCCCGGCGGGCAGGGCTTCGGCGAACCAATCGCGGGTTTCAAGCAAGTTGCGCAGGCGGTCGGTCATCTGTGTGATGGCGTCTTGGCTGACCTCAAACTGCACGAAGGTTGATACCAGCGAGGTGCTGGTCTCGCGCACCTCGGGCCAGTCCTGTTCCTCGACCGCCGCGCGAAAGGCGAGGGCGGCGCGGTTGGCCGGTTCGGACATCTTCTCGGCGAAGGTGATCAACAGGCCAGAGAGACCGACGCTGCGGATGCGGGGCCAGTCAGTCATTGGAGAGCATCCTTTCGTAAATGCGCGGCAGCAGCACCGGGGTCAGATACATCGGCAGTTGCCAGCAGCCGATAAAGATCATCAAGGGCGCCAGAACCTCGGGCGGGAGTGCGACGAGGAACAGCGCAATATTGCGGTTGCCCGCGCCGATCGCCAGCGGGCCGGCCACGGCATGCAGGGGGCCACGGCGCGTCAGAAGCAATGTGCCCGCCTGCAACAGATAGCTTAGGGCGAAGGCCAGCACCGTCCAGCCCGCCACCGCCCAAGGATCGCTCCGCAGCGCGGGGTTGAGTGCCGCCATGAGCCCGATGACGTTGACCGAGAAGGCCAGCACCGACGCCCCGTCGAGCGCCTCGATCTGACGCGCTGAGGGGCGCGGCAAGAGGACATGGCGCAGGGCAAAGCCCAAGCCCGTCGCCCCAAGTATCACCGCCAACAGACGCAGCGCGGCTTGGGCCACGTCCGAGGCTGGTCCGAGTTGCGGCAGCAAGGCCAAGACCGGCAGTACCGTCAGCGGAAAAGCCGCGGTGCCCAGCACCATCAGCTGCATCATCCGCCCGGCGTCGAGCCGCAGCAACAGGGCAAGGTTGACGCTGCCCGTCAGTGCCGGGGCCGCGGCGGCCAGCGTCACCGCCAGTGCCGCAGGGGTCTGCCCCAGCCCGGCCAGCACGAAGCCCCCAAGCAGCGCCAGCGGCAGTGCCGTCTGCAATGCCAGTACCGAGGCCAATCCCCAAAGCAGATCCCGTACAGCCCCAAGGGCCTCGCGATGCCCGATCCTGAGCGCGGTGATCGTCAGCAGCGCGGCGACCATCTGCGGCAACCACTCGGCCAGCGCCGCCGCAAGGTTGGGTAGTCCCAGCCCCGCCAGCAGCCCCACGATCAGGCAGGCCCGCGCATGGCGCGAGGCCAGTCTGAGGATATGCAGCATGATGGATCACCCGCTGGCCGGGCCGCTGCGCAGGTTTTCAGGCAACCACGTCGCCACTTCGGGGAACCAGATCAGCACGAAAACCATGAAAACCATGATCGCAAACATCGGCAGCGCGGCCTTGGTGATATAGCCCATTTCGTGATCGGTCATGCCTTGCAGCACGAAAAGGTTAAAGCCAATCGGCGGGGTGATCTGCGCCATCTCAACCACGACCACAACGAAGATGCCGAACCAGATCAGGTCGATGCCTGCGCCGCGCACCATCGGCTCCACCACGGCCATGGTCAGCACGACCGAGGAAATCCCGTCGAGGAACATACCCAGCACGATATAGAAGACCAAAAGCGCCATCAGCAGCTCAAACCGTGACAGCTCCATCGCCGCGATTCCGTCGGCCAAGGCACGGGGCAGGCCGGTGAACCCCATCGACAGTTTCAGGAACGCCGCGCCCGCAAGGATCAGCGCGATCATGGCGGAGGTGCGCATCGCGCCCATCAGGCTTTCGCGGAAGCTGTGCCAGTTCAGCGAGCCTTGGAACAGCGCCAGCGTCAGGGAGCCGATCACGCCGATCGCGGCGGCTTCGGTCGCCGTGGCAAAGCCGAGGTACATGGAGCCGATCACGACCGAGATCAGCGCAAAGACCGGCAGCAGGAAACGCGAGTTGCGCAGCTTGTCGGCAAAGCTCATGTCGGTCTCGATATCGGGGTTCCAGTCTTTCGACAGCTTACTGGTGATCGCGACATAGCCCATGAACATCAGCGCCAGCAGCAGGCCGGGCATGACGCCGGCAAAGAAGAGCTTGGTGATGCTTTCGTTCACCGTCACCCCGTAGACGATCAGCGCCAGCGAGGGCGGGATCATCAGGCCCAGTGTCGCGGCCCCGGCCAGCGTGCCGATGATCATCTTCTCAGGATAGTTGCGCGCCCGAAGTTCGGGGATCGACATTTTGCCCACGGTCGTCAGCGTCGCGGCGGAAGAGCCGGAGACGGCGGCAAACACGGTACAGCCCACGATATTGGTATGCACCAACCCGCCCGGCAGTTTCGCGAGCCACGGCGACAGCCCGCGAAACATGTCTTGTGACAATCGCGTGCGGTAAAGGATTTCGCCCATCCAGACAAAGAGCGGCAGCGCGGTCAGCGTCCAGCTAGAGGAGCTGGCCCAGATGGTGGTGATCATCGCGTCGCCAACAGGGCGCGTGGTGAACAATTCCATCCCGACCCATGCAACGCCCATCAGGGCCAGCCCGACCCAGACACCGGTGCCGAGCAGGAAAAACAGGACCATCAGAAATAGGGCGATGGCGTAAATCTCGGTCATGGCGTCATTCCCCGAAGCTTTGATCGACAAGATCACGGGTGACGCGGTGGTCGCCCTTAAAGATGAGATGCAATAGGTTGTCTGTCAGCGCGATGGCGAGGATCCCGCCGCCGATCACCATGACCGATTGAGGCATCCACAGCGCGGTGGCATCTTGGTCTTGGCTAACCTCGTTGAACTTCCACGACCAGTAGACGAACCAATAGGCGTAATAGGTGAAGTACCACGCGACCGCCGCCGCCACGGCGAAACACCAGATATCAAGCAGCCGCTTCCCGCCCGTGCTCAGCGCATTGAGCAGGATCGACACGCGGATATGCGAGCCGCGGTTCAGCGCATTGGCAAAGGCGAGGAAGCTTGCCCCGGCCATGGCATAGCCCGCATAGCTGGCTGCGCCCGGAAAGACATTGCCGGTCCAACGGGCGACCATCTGGGCCACGATCAAGGTGAGGATGGCCACCAGACAGAGCGCCGCCAGCGCCCCCGCCCCGATGTAAAGCCCGTCCAATAGTCTGCGCAGCGCCTTCATCTGGCTCTCCCTCAGTCAAGTCATGCCCCGGCATGAGAACGGCGGCCCGAATAACGGACCGCCGCAGGTTTCGTGATTATTGCATCGCCTTATAGTCGTCGACGATCGCCTGACCGTCTTCGCCCGCGGCTTCGAGCCATTCTTGCGTCATGGTCTCACCCACTTCGCGCAGGCCGGACATCAGCTCTTCGCTGGCAGGCTCCACGTTCATGCCGCCTTCGCGCAGCCCGTCATAGGTGAACTGGGTGTAGTCCTTGGAGGCTTGCAGGCCACGTTCTTCGGCCTCGGTGGCGCAGGTGGTGATCGCCTCTTTGTTGGCGTCCGTGACTTCGGCCCAGACATCGGCGTTCACCATCACGTAGTTGCGCGGCAGCCAAGCGTCGACCTCGTAGAAATGCGTCAGGCTTTCCCAGACCTTCTGGTCATAGCCGGTGGCCCCCGACGAGATCATCGATTCCGCAACGCCCGTGGCGAAGGCTTGGCTGACTTCGGCGGCTTCGATGGTGACGGGCGACATGCCGGTCAGTTCGGCCAAACGCGCGGTGGTGTTGTTGTAGGAGCGAAACTTGACGCCCTTCATATCCTCGACCGAGCCGACTTCTTTCTTGAAGTAGAGCCCTTGAGGTGGCCATGGCACGTTATAAAGCAGGACGAGGTTCTGCTCTTCCAGCACGGCTTCGACTTTGGGCTTGGCGGCTTCCCAGAGCTTCGCGCTCGCCTCGAAAGAAGGCGCGAGGAAGGGGATGGAGTCAAAGCCGAAGACCGCGTTCTCGTTCTGGTGGCCAGAGAGCAGACGCTCCCCGATCTGAACCTGACCGGTCTGGATCGCGCGTTTGATGTCGGCCCCAGCGAAAAGTGCGCCGCCCGGATGCACAGTGATCTCGATCTCGCCGCCGGTGGCTTCGGTCACGCATTCGGCGAATTGCACGCCGTTCTCGGAATGGAAGTTCGAGGCCGAATAGGCCATCGGCATGTCCCATTTCTCGGCCGCGAAGGCAGGCATGGCGGTGCCGAGTGTCAGGGCGGTCATCGCCGCGCCGGCCATCAGTCTTGCTGTCAGTGTCATGTGGTTTCTCCCTTGTTTATTTGCGTGCGCGCTTGGCGTTATCTGTCAAAGCGCTGGGGGTGATACGGGGTCAGATCCGTGTTTGGCGGCTGCCCCGTGATCAATCCGGCGATCAGTCGGCCCGTTTTCGGCCCGCCCGTCAACCCGATGTGGTGATGCCCGAAGGCGGTATAGACCCGGCTCGTCCCGATCTGCCCGATCAGGGGCAGCGAGTCGCTGGGGGCGGGTCGGTGCCCCAGCCATTCGATCTCTTCCTCGGCGGTGAGGTTGGGAAAGGCGGCCTTGGCCTGACGGCGCAGCAGCGCCAGTGGCGCTTTGGATGCGCCCGCCTTCAGCCCGCCGAATTCGACGATCCCGGCGCAGCGCAGCCCCTCGGCCATCGGCGTGGCCACGAATTTGCCCGCTGCCATCATGGTGGGGCGCGACGGGCCGCCCTCAGCATCCTTAAACACGATATGATAGCCGCGTTCGGATTCCAGCGGCACATTGATCCCCAGCTTGCGCATCAGCGGTTTCGACCAGACGCCGGTGGCCAGCAGCACGTCGTCGCAGGGCAGGGGGCCTTGATCGGTGAGGACCGAAGTGACCTCTTCATCAAGGACCGTGATGTCCTCAACCTCGGCCCGTCTAATAGTGCCGCCCATCCCCTCAAACGCTTTTGCCAAAGCCCGAACATAGCCGCCGGGGTCGGCGATGAAACCGTGGTCGGCCAACCGGGCGATGCAGGTGATCTGCGGGCCATAGGCCGGGTCAAATTCCCTGACCGCGCCGCCTTCGATGATCTCCGGCTCGAAACCCGCCTCGCGGCGGAGCGCCCATGTATAGGCTTCGGCCTCAAATGCCGCGCGGCTGGTATAGGCAAAGCAATAGTCGCTGTCGCGCACCCAATCGGCCAGCCCCAGATCGGCGCAGAGGGCTTTGTGTTGCGCCACGCTGTCGCTCACGATGGGCACCAGCCCGGCAGAGATGCGGCGGGTGTCGGCATCGTTGGCGTGGCTCATGTAGCGGCGTAGCCATGGCAGCAGACGTGGGAGATAGGGCCAACGCAGGAACAGCGGAAACTCGGGGTCGCGCAGCATCCCCGGCGATTTCCGCATCAGGCCCGGCCCGGTCACCGGCGCGACGCCCGCCGCCGCCAGCACGCCGCCGTTGCCATGCGAGGTGCCCCGCCCCGGCTCAGACCGGTCCAGCAGCGTCACTTCCGCCCCGGCGCGGCGCAGCCAGATCGCGGCAGAGACGCCGACAATTCCGGCGCCGATGACGACGACATGCTGGCTCATGGGTGGCGGCTTTCGTTTTCGCGTTGGGTCATGGCTGGGTTCCTTTGGGGCATCTTTACACAAAAAATCACCACGTCAACAAAATGCTGATAAAATGTCATCGTTAGGGTTTCGCTTGTCTCGCGCTGCCCGCAAATGCACCCTGCGCCCAAACGGAGGGCATATGGCAAACGAGACAGGCGCGCGGCTGGGGATACTGATGCTCGACACGCGGTTCCCCCGCATTCTGGGCGATGTCGGCAATGCGGGGAGCTGGCCCTTTCCGGTGCGCTATGCCGTGGTGCCGGGGGCCACGCCCGAAGCCATCGTTTGCGATGATATCGAACCCTTTGTGCAGGCATTCATTGCGGTGGGGCGGGACTTGGTCGCGGAAGGCTGCACTGGCATCGCCACCACCTGCGGGTTCTTGGCCCTGATCCGGCCCCGTCTGGCCGAGACGTTGGACGTGCCCGTTGCCGCCTCGGCGTTAGAGCAGGCCGAACAGATCGCGGCCTGCCTGCCGCCCGGGCGCAGGGTGGGGATTTTAACGATCTCGGCCAGCACCCTTTCGCCCGCCCATCTGCGCGCGGCGGGCGTGCCCGAAGGCAGCCCGGTGATGGGGTTGGAAGGCAGCAGTTTCGCCCGGACGATCCTTGGCAATTTGCCCGACCTTGAAGTGCCGCAGGCGCGTGCCGAGATGGTGCAGGCGGCGCAGCGGTTGGTGGAGGCCCATGCGGATGTCGGCGCGATCCTGTTGGAATGCACGAATATGGTGCCCTACGCCCCCGATATCGCGGCGGCGACCGGGCGGCCCGTGCATTCGATCCATAGTTATCTCAACTGGTTTCACGCAGGGTTGCAGCCTCCCCGCTTCGCCTAGACCGGATCGCGCAGCCAGTTGTCGGCAAAACAGACTTGGCTCACCCCGGCGAGCGGCAGGAGACGGTGCACTTCCGCCTCAAACGCCACCTGCCGTCCCTTGCCCCAGCGGATGCCACGCTCGGGCCACAGCGCAGTGATGCGCAGCTCATCCGCGTCTCGATGCGCTTTCATATCAACGCGGCCCACCAGCCGGTCGCCCTGTAGCAAGGGGAAAACATAGTAGCCGTATGTACGCTGCGCCTCGGGCACGAAGACTTCGATCCGATAGTCAAAACCGAAGAGCCGTGCCGCGCGTTTGCGGTCGCGCAGGGCGGGGTCGAAAGGGCTGAGCACCCGAAGCCGTTTGGGCGGTTCGCGGGTAAGGGCGGGGTCTTCGGCCCAACCGGGGCGAACAAAGGCAGGGCGCAGGCTGCCATCGGCGGCCTCGATATCAATCTCCTCCAACCGCCCGGCGGCCTGTTCGGCCGCGCACCATCCGCGCGCCTCGGCGGGAGAGATATGGGCCCAGAAGGCCGCGAGCTCCCCCGCCGTGGCAAAGCCTAAACGCGCCAGCGCCTGATCGCAGCACCAGTCGATTGTCTGCCCTGTGTCGGGGGCATTGGCCGGATCGTGCAGCACGGCGGGCACCGCACGTTCGGTCAGATCATAGCGTTTGCGAAAGCCCTCGCGCCCGGTCACCGCCAGCGCGCCGCTGCGCCACAGATATTCCAGCGCGGTTTTCGACGGATGCCACTGCCACCAGCCCCCGCTGCTGCGCGGCTCGTCCCGGCCCACATCTGATGAGGTGACGCTGCCCTCCGCGCGGACCTGCGCCAGCACGCTTTGCATCTGCGCTTCGAAATCATGGCGCTGCCAGTCCTTCCAACGGCCCAGCAGCTTTGCCGCATCGCGGGTGCGGCGCAGGTGCCACTGGGGGTAGAATTCCATCGGGATGACGGCGGCGTCATGGGTCCAATGCTCAAACAGCGCGCGGTCTTTTTCATAGAGCCGTTTCAGGGCGGCGGGGCGATACCGAGGACGCCGTGCAAAGAGGATCAGATCATGCGCCCGCGCCACGGTATTGATGCTGTCGAGCTGCACAAACCCCAAGTCATGGATCAACTTGAGCAGTGCCGCGCCCTTGGCCGGGCCCTGCGGCGGGTCGGACAGCAGGTGACGCGCCAAAAACAACCGCCGCGCGGCGGCATTGGCGAGCCTTGGGCGGCTCACCCCTGACGGCGGCGGCGCAGGGTGTCGCCCAGCGACAGCGTCGGGGTCAGGGTGATCTGGGTCTGCATTTCCGGGTCCGGCTCGGGCTGGGTCTGGTTGAGGATGATCCGCGCCGCTGCCTGACCGATCTCGTTCCGGCAGGCATCCATCGTCGCCAATTGACGCGGCAAACCTTGCAACAGTTCGACGTTGTTGAACCCCGCCAAACCGATCTGACCGGGGATATCGATGCCTTGATCGATCAGATGCAACAGCCCGCCTGCGCCAATCATGTCATTGGAGTAATACAGGAAATCGAGGTCGGGTGAGCGTTCCAACATTTCTTGCGTCATCTCACGACCCTTGGCCAGCGCGGAGCCGCCGGAGTAAAAGGCGCGGTCTTCGATCTCCACCCCTGCCTTGGCGAGCCCTTCGGTGAAACCTTCGAACCGTTTGCGGGCGCGGTGATCCAGCGGCATTTTCGTGCCCATGAAACCGATCCGCTCATAGCCTTCGCGCAGGATCGCCTGCGCCATCTCGCGCCCCGCGCGACGGTGTGAGATACCCACCATCGCATCGACGGGTTTGCCGTCGGTGTCCATGATCTCGACCACCGGAATGCCTGCATTGCGCAGCATGGCGCGGGTGGCGTCGGAATGTTCCAGCCCCGCGATGATCACCCCCGAAGGCCGCCACGAGAGCATCTCATAGAGCACCCGCTCTTCCTTCTCGGGGAGGTAGTCCGTCACCCCCACGACCGGCTGCAGCGGGGTGTCTTCGAGCACCTGATTGATGCCGTTCAGGACTTCGGGAAACACCATATTGCCCAGCGACGGGATCACCACCGCCACAAGGTTCACGCGCTGGCTGGCCAGCGATCCGGCGATCTGGTTGGGCACATAGCCGAGCGCCTTGGCGGCGGCGAGAACACGGTTGCGGGTGGCCTCTGACACGTCGCCGCGTTTGCGCAGGACACGGCTGACCGTCATCTCGGAAACGCCACAAGCATCGGACACATCGCGTAGGGTCAACGGGCGTTTGGGGGTGTGGTCAATTTGGTTTTCCTGTTTGCCTCACCCATAGGTAGCGCGAAGCGGGACGCGCGATCAAGCACTGCCGCAGTCTGGCCGTGCAGTCAGGTCGTGCAGTCGGGCCGGGGCGCCGCACCAATCGGTGGCCATTCTGCCGATGACATCGCCCCCTGCTTGCGCTAAACCGCCCCTGTCGGCCCCGTGGCTCAACTGGATAGAGCAGCCCCCTCCTAAGGGGCAGGTTGCAGGTTCGAATCCTGCCGGGGTCACCATGCGCCTTGCGCGATGCCAACATCTGCCCCATTCACCCCGTTGTTGCTTGAAATCCCCAACCGGTCTGTCAGATTGCGCGGGATATAATCAGGAATGGCAGAGGCTTTGATGAAAACAGGAACTTTTGTGATCGGGGCGGCCTTGCTGGCTGTTGCCGGATGTACGGTGCCCGCGACCGCGCCACAGGGCGGGTCGGCACGGGTGGGCAATCTGCCAGAGTCGGTGGTGCGCCTTGCCGCGCCGAACCAAGACCTATCCACGGCGCGTTTGCTGCCCGAAGATGGCTGCTATTGGTATCAGCACAGCGGTCCGGTTGAGACGACGATGGTGCCGCTGCGGGCGGTGGGCGGCAATCCGATCTGCACCAAACGTCAAGCCTAATGAGAACGGGGACCGCCTGTTCGCGGTCCCCGTCCTGCGTCGCGGCTTAGCTGCGCGCGACGACGCTTTCTTCTGCCGAATAGAGATAGGCCGTCGAGCCGGTCCGCACATTCGGGTAGAGTTGGTTAATATGCGCCATAATCATCCGCACACAGCCAGAGCTGGCCCGCCCACCAATGCTGCGCGGCTCGGGTGTGCCGTGGATACGCAGATAGGTGTCACGGTTGCCTTCGAATAGATAAAGCGCCCGTGAACCGAGGGGGTTCTCAGGGCCGGGGGCACGCCGTCTTCGAGGCCCGCGTAAAGCTCGGGATCGCGCTTGATCATGTTCTGGGTGGGCGTCCAATGCGGCCATTCCACCTTGCGCTTGATCGTATAGGTGCCCGGCTCATAAAGGTTGCCGCGCGCAATCGCCACGCCGTAGCGCATCGCGGTGCCGCCTTCTTCGATATGGTAGACATAGCGTGCAACGGCATCGACGTGAACGTCACCGACGCGCAGATTGTCGTTCGCCACAACCCGCTGAGGCAGGAAACGCGGGTGGACGCCCCAAGGGTTGCTGGTCGCCGGATCAAACCCTGTCGGGGTGATCCGCGCGTCCCATGCGGCTTTCTCCGCTTCGCTGGGGCGGGTGCGTGCCATCAAAGGAGTGGCAATCGCGCCGGAAAAAAGCGCTGTGGTGGTCTGGATGAAATGACGTCTTGTCAGCATGTGGTCGCTCCGTGGTTGACCTCTCTGCGCAGGGCAGGGTCGTATGCGTGTATGAAAGACTAACGGCCTTTCCCCGCCGGAGGTTCAAGGAAGAAGGCCGTTGCTAAAGAGAATGTGATCTAAAACACACGGTTTTCACGAAAACAGGGGCGCGCAGGGGGCCGCGCGCCCCGAAGGCACTGGGGGTGAGGGTGGGGTTGGCGGTGCCCGCTCAGCCACGGCCCCGGTAGGGCGGCACGCCCTGATCGGGGATCCAGACGCCCTCGGGCAGGGGGCCGGTCTGCCAGAACACATCGATGGGGATGCCGCCGCGCGGGTACCAATAGCCGCCGATCCGCAGCCATTGCGGATCAAGGAAATCGGCCAAGCGGCGCGCGATGGAGACCGTGCAATCCTCATGGAAAGCGCCGTGATTGCGGAACGAGGTCAGGAAGAGTTTGAGCGATTTGGATTCCACCAGCCACGGGCCGGGCACATAGTCGATCACCAGATGCGCAAAGTCCGGCTGGCCGGTCATCGGACAGAGCGAGGTGAACTCGGGCGCGGTGAAACGCACGTTATAGGCCACATCGGCCTGCGGGTTCGGCACCCGCTCCAACTCGGCCTCTTCGGGGCTGGCGGGAATGCGGGTCTCACCGCCGAGTTGTTTGAGATTGCTGTAGATGTCTTCGGACATAGGTGTCTCCATCGGTCAGACGCCGCGCTTGTTGCCCCAGATCAGGACATGAAGCTGCGGCAGGATGCGGGGGCGAACCAGTGATCGGTCATGGCAAGGTCGGTCAGCCAACCAAGACGGTCGGCCAGCGCCTGCGGGTCAACCGGCGTGGCGGGGTCGACCTCGGGATTGCCGGGCTGGAGGTAGAGCGGGATATCGGGGTGATGCGCATGCACTTCGCGGGCCCAGTGGTAGTCGATCTCATCGAAGATCACGATCTTCATCACCTGTTGGCGCGCCTGAGCGCCGAAGGCCCGGCAGGCGTCGAAGGCATCCCAATCGACAGTCTCACCGCTTGAGGGCGGTTTGGGAGAGAGCACCAGCGTATCAAGATCGGCAAACCATGGGCGCGCGATGGAGCCTTGGGTCTCGCAGGCGAAACGGTAGCCCGTGGCCTGCCCCATCCGGATCAGCGGGCCGAAATCCTGAATTGCCGGGTTGCCTCCGGAAAGGGAAACGGTCAGCGGTTGATCCTTGGAGAGTTTGCGGATCCGGCGCCAGATATCCTCGGTGGACATGGGGGCCCAGCTATGGCGGTATTGGCTGTCGACGGCGTGCAGGCTGTCGCACCAGCTACACCGATAGTCACAGCCGCCCGCGCGAACGAATACCGTCGGTTCCCCGATCAGCGCGCCTTCGCCCTGAATGGTGGGGCCGAAAATCTCGGCTATGCGCAGGCTCATGGCCGGTATTCCGCCCATGTCTTGGGGGTCTCGCTGACCAGCACGGCACTGGTCTCAGGCCAGCGTGCAGCGCACCAATCATAGAAGTGTTTTGCCATGTTCTCAGCGGTGGAGGGGCCATTCATGACATCGTTCAGATGCCGGTGATCAAAGTGATCGTCGATATAGATCTTGAGCGCCTTCAGGTCGTGATAATCGCGCACGAAGCCATCGGCATTCAGCGCCTCGGCGGCCAGTTCGACCACGACGATATAGTTGTGCCCATGCAGCCGCGCGCATTGGTGGTCGTCGGGCAGGTGGGTCAACTGGTGGCTGGCGGAGAAGTGGAATTCCTTGCGAATACGGAACATCAGCCTTCCCCTCGTGTGGCGAGTGCCGTGGTCCAATAGTCCGGGTCGGCATAAACCGTCGGGTCGGTGACCTCGGCCAAATGAAAGGCTTCGCGCCGCTCGACACAGGTGCCGCAGCGCCCGCAATGGACCGCGCCGCCTTTGTAGCAAGACCACGTCTCGGCGAAAGGCGTGGTATGGCGCGCGCCTTGGCGGACGATCTCGGCCTTGCTTTGCTCGACGAAGGGCGTGCGCAGGCGCACATTGGCATAGCCGTCGAGTGCGGCCTGCTGCATCGCGTCGAAGGCGCGGGTGAAGCCGGGGCGGCAGTCAGGATAAATGAAGTGGTCGCCACCATGCACGGCGGTCGCCACGGCCTCATCGCCTTGCGCTGCCGCGATGCCAAAGCCGATCGACAGCATGATCGCATTGCGGTTTGGCACGACGGTGATCTTCATCGTGTCTTCGGCGTAATGCCCATCGGGCACGTCGATATCATCGGTCAGGGCGGAGCCTGACAGCGCAGCACCGATGCCGCGCATGTCGATCAGGTGGAACGGCACGCCAAGCCGTTTGGCGGCGGCTTCGGCGAAGTCGACCTCCTTGCGGTGGCGTTGACCATAGTCGAAAGAGACAAGCCGGGTGAGGTGATGCTCAGCGGCGGTGATATGCGCAAGCGACACGGAATCGAGTCCGCCTGAGCAGATGACAAGTGTTTTCATTCTGGGGCCCTTGTTTTGATGTCCGGGTAGGCTGCGACCGGATGGCGGGGCTTATTTCAGAATTTTCAGAGATTGCAAGGCTTCCGGGCAGCGGCGCCGGGTCGCAGGCATAAGGGCAGGAGGGTCGCTGTCGGAGCCCGTTAAAATAAGGGATTTGGCCTTAACGATTAAACCTAAGTTAACTTTAGCCAGGTCCGAATCCGCGCTAAGGTGAGGATATGTTGAAAAGCAGCCAAAGCGTCACGCTTGACGCCAGCCATTATGAATTGATCGAGGCGATGACCGACGAAGTGGTCATCCTTGACGCCACCGGCGAGATTGTCGCGGTAAATATGGCGTGGAAGATCTTTTGCGAAGAGAACGGCGGGGACGCCGGGTCGCATTATGTCGGGGCCAATTACTTTGACATCTGCAAAGCGGCGGTGATGGATTCCGTGGTGCAGGCGGAAACCGTTCTGGACGGGCTGCGACAGGCATTGAGAACCGGTGCCGCCTTTGAGGGGGAATACCCCTGTGATGGGCCGGGCGTGCGGCGCTGGTTTCAGCTGAACGCCAACCGCATGACAATCCAAGGCGCGCCCTGTCTGCTTTTGCAGCACCGCAATGTCACCACGCGCCGCATGGCCCATGACGATATCGAGCGTGCCCATGTGCGTGCTGAAACCTTTGCCGCCCTCGTCGCCACCACGGGTGAAGCGATCCTGACCTATGATATGGATGGCCGTATCATCAGCTGGAACCCCGCCGCCGAGCGGCTTTATGGTTATACCGAAGAGGAGGCATTGGGCCGGTCGGTCGAGCTTTTGTATCCGCTGGATTGGCCGACACGGGTGCTTGAATATCGCGATCAGATTATGGCGGGTAAGTTGCGCCAGTTCGATGCGGTGCGGGTCGCCAAGGACGGCACCGAGCGGCATGTCACAATCGCCTGCACGCCCATCCGGACGCTGTCGGGGGATATCGTTTCAATCTCGAATATCCACCACGATGTGACCGCGACGCGCAAAGCCGAAGAGGTGCGCGATCTCGTCTCGCGCGAGGTCATCCACCGCGCCAAGAACATGCTGTCTTTGGTGACTGCGATGCAGCGTCAAACGGCGAGTTCGGCCGCCTCGCTGGCGGAGTTCAACAAATCCTTCGGGGACCGTATTCAGGCGCTGGCCCGTTCAACCGATTTGCTGGTTGATGGTGGATGGTCCTCTGTGGACCTTGCACAACTGGTCCGGGCGCAATTGGACCCCTTCTTGCATTTGCAAGGCAAGGGGGTGGATGTGGCAGGCCCCACCGTCGCATTGGGGCCGCAGGCTTTGCAATTGATCGGCATGGCGCTGCATGAACTGGCGACGAATTCCACCAAATACGGTGTGATGAGCGGCGGGCGCGGCGATATCCGGTGCCATTGGTCGCACACCGAAAAGGGCGGTCTGCGTTTCCAGTGGGTCGAGACCGGCATCACATTTGATTCTTCCGCCAAAAAAGCGTCTGGCTTTGGCAGCAAGGTGCTTTCCGTATTGGCCCCCGCCATGGTCAATGGCTCGGCGGATACGGTGACCAGTGAAGACGCGCTGACTTGGACCGTGACGATCCCCGCCGCGCATCTTGTCAAGGTGACCTGAAGGTCACGAAACCTTGCTCCTCGGGGGATGTATGCCCGCAAGGGCCGTTCCCGGTGGCGCAAAATGGCGCTTTTGCGGAACTCTCCTGCGCTGGAAACTTGTTCCTTCCCCAGACACGTCGTTTGGAAAAGCAATAGGAGGCTAGGATGGCCGAAGGACAGGACAAGACCGCAAAGCTTTACCGCATGGTGATGGAGCAGCACCTCTGTCCCTTTGGGTTGAAGTCTAAAGACCTGCTGGAGCGGCAGGGCTATCACGTCGAAGATCACCACCTTACCACGCGCGAAGAGACCGACGCCTTCATGGCAAAAGAGGGTGTGGAAACCACGCCGCAGACCTTTATCGATGGTGAGCGGATAGGCGGCTACGACGATCTGCGTGTGCATTTCGGTCTGGACAAGCCCAAGGAAGAACAGTCGGACACCAGCTATCAGCCCGTCATCGCCATTTTCGGCGTGGCCTTCCTGATGGCACTGGGCCTTTCTTGGTACGCCTTCGACAGCATCTTCACCCTGCGGGCATTTGAATGGTTCATCTCGATCTCGATGTGTTTCCTCGCCGTACAAAAATTGCAGGACATCGAGAGCTTTTCCACGATGTTCCTGAACTACGACCTGCTGGCGCAGCGTTGGGTGCCCTATGGCAAGGTCTACCCCTTTGGCGAGGCGCTGGCCGGTATCCTGATGACAGCCGGCGCGCTGACATGGCTGTCGGCCCCCGTCGCGATTGTCATCGGCGCGATCGGCGCGGTGTCGGTGATCAAGGCGGTCTATGTCGACAAGCGCGAGCTGAAATGCGCCTGTGTGGGTGGCTCAAGCAATGTGCCGCTTGGGTTCGTCTCGCTCACCGAGAACGTTATGATGCTGGGCATGGGGATTTGGATGTTAATCAAGGTCTACGGCTAAGCGGAACGGGGCGCGCCGAGGTTTG
Organism: Sulfitobacter profundi; assembly: GCF_042661425.1. Taxonomy (NCBI): domain Bacteria; kingdom Pseudomonadati; phylum Pseudomonadota; class Alphaproteobacteria; order Rhodobacterales; family Roseobacteraceae; genus Sulfitobacter; species Sulfitobacter profundi. The sequence goes on from NZ_JBHSWA010000001.1 coordinate 1,708,185, forward strand.
GGCGTAGGCTGGTATCAGGGGGATATCTGGTCGGGCTGAGAGGATTCGAACCTCCGACCCCCTGCTCCCGAAGCAGGTGCGCTACCAGGCTGCGCTACAGCCCGACCGATGTGCAGCGCATAGCGCAGCGTGGCGTAATTGGCAATTGGTCAGTTGTAGGGATTTTGCGGTGCGGATGGGGAGATCGGGCGCAGTTGGGGGCGCTGCCCCCGCAGCCTTTGGCTGCTCCCCCGCGGGTATTTGAGAAAGAATGAAGGGGAAGCGGCGGGGCGTGAACCCCGCCGCGGTTCTTTAGAGGCTCGCGTCGAGCGCTTTGAGGATCGCGTTACCCATTTCTTCGGTCGTGATGGGAGTGCCGCCTTCGGGGCCCATCAGATCGGGGGTGCGGGCGCCGTCGGCCAGTGCCTGTTCGACGGCTTTTTCCAGGCGCGCGGCTTCTTCGCCTTGGTCGAAGGAATAGCGCAGCGCCATGGCGAAGCTGAGGATGCAGGCGATCGGGTTGGCTTTGCCTTGGCCCGCGATGTCGGGCGCGGAGCCGTGGACGGGCTCGTAGAGGGCTTTGGGCCGGCCATCGGCATTGGGCGCGCCGAGGCTGGCGGAGGGCAGCATGCCGAGGCTGCCCGTGAGCATGGCGGCGCAGTCGCTGAGGATGTCGCCGAAGAGGTTATCGGTGACGATGACGTCGAATTGTTTGGGGGCCCGGACCAGTTGCATGGCGCCGTTGTCGGCATACATGTGGCTAAGTTCGACATCGGGATATTCGGCGTCACGAACCCGTTGGGTGACTTCACGCCACAGGATGCCGCTTTCCATGACATTGGCTTTTTCCATGGAGCAGACTTTGTTGCCCCGGCGGCGGGCGAGTTCAAAGGCGGAGCGGGCGACGCGCTCAATCTCGCTTTCGGTGTAGCGCTGCGTATTGATGCCGACGCGCTCGTTGCCTTCCTCGAAGATGCCGCGCGGTTCGCCGAAGTAGACGCCGGAGGTCAGTTCGCGCACGATCATGATGTCGAGGCCCGCGACGATGTCTTTCTTGAGCGAGGAGAAATCGGCCAGCGCGTCAAAGCATTGTGCCGGGCGCAGGTTGGAGAAGAGGTCCATTTCCTTGCGCAGGCGCAAAAGGCCGCGTTCGGGTTTGACCGAGAAGTCGAGGTCGTCGTATTTCGGGCCGCCGACGGCGCCCAGAAGCACCGCGTCGACTTCGAGGGCGCGGGCCATCGTGTCGTCGTGCAGGGGCGTGCCGTGTTTGTCATAGGCCGCACCGCCGACCAGATCATGCTCTACGTCGAAGGCCAGATCGCGCTTTTCGCCGAACCAATCGATGATGCGCGTGACCTGCGCCATAACCTCGGGACCGATGCCGTCGCCGGGGAGGATGAGCAAGGATGGGTTGGCCATGGGAAACTCCTGAAAATACGGTTGGAGATTGGGTAGCCTGCGGGTTCCGGAGGGTCAAGATAGCGGCGCGTCAGCGGGTGAGGTCGACCCAGACCAGTGCATGGCGGCTGGCGTCTTCCCCTCGGGCCAAATGAGGCCAGCGTCGAGCACCTGCCAGTCGCGGGAGGGCAGGATGTAGTCGACGCGCATCGGGCCGGTTTGCGACCAGTCGACTGTAGATTGGTCGGGCAGCGGATCTTGCAAGGTGGGGTGAGCGAGCAGCCTGGCGATGGCGTCACCGCGTCCTTCACCGCGCGTAGGATCAAGGTTGGCATCGCCGAGGAGGATGAAAGCATCTTGGGGCGGGGTGCCGATCACTCCGGCAAGGTGGTGAGACCAGAAGGCTGTTTCATCGTGGTTGCGGCGGCCGTTGCGGTCTTCGGGGCCGTCGAAAACGGGTGGGGTGGCGTGGTAGGTCAGCAGGGTGACTGGGCCGTCGGGCAGCTGGACGGGCAGGGCCCAGTGGCTGTTGGACGACAGACGTTGCGTGGCGTGGGCCTCGGCTCCGGCGAAGGGCTTGCCGTCGATCATCGGGTAGAGCGAGCCGGGGAGGTCGCGCCAAATGAGGGTGCTGAAGTCCTGTAGGTCTTCTGTCAGGATCGGGTGGCGTGAGAGGAGCGCCATGGCGCCTTGGCCAAAGAAACGGCCATAGCCTTGGGCGTCGCGCGGGCCACCGAGCTTGCCGTCACCGTTCAGATCTACATCGCTTTGGCGGCCTGCGTTGGGGGGTGCGGCAAAGCGGTGGGGGTAGGGCGCGCCTGCGGCGGTGAGGGCATCGGCGAGGGCATTAAGGGCGCTGCGTTCGAGATCGTAGTCAATGCCTTGGAGGGCGATGATATCGGGATCGGCGGCGGCGATGGTCTGCACCACCGAAGCGATGCTTGGGTCATCGCCGCGCAGGATGTCGCGCAGCAGAATGCCCGGCCCTTTGCGTGACAATTCGGTGTTGAAGGTGGCGATGCGCAGCGGCTCGGCCTGTGCGAAACCAGTCAGCAGGAAAAACGCCAGCAGCAGTCTGATCAGGCGGCCTGCATATGCGCTTCGGCGTAGGCGCGGCGGCGTTTGTCGTGGATCATCTCGGCCACGCGCCCCATGGCGATGCCCCGCATAATCATACTGGCCGGAAGGAATGCCCATGCGCTTATTGTCCAGATCATGGTTTGCGGATTGCTGAGTGAGATCGGATCTAGCAGATCGGCAGTGGCTTTGACCACTGCGGGGATGATGAAGGGCAACAAGAACCCAAGCGCGATGTTGATCCGTGCATCGCGTTGCAGACGGTAAAGCACGTCGCCCCCGGCGGTCGGATCAAAGAGCGGCAGATTCACCCAGACGTTAAAGGCGCCTTGGCGGGCGGGCCAGCCCATGACCCGCACCAGCACCACGAAGGTCGCCAATGCGATGAGCGAAACGAGGTAGGCCAGCCCCGCTGCCGTGCGGATCAAATTGACCGCCTCATAGGGGGCATCGGCGGGCATCATCAGCACGACCAGCCGCACCGGAGAATAAGGGAAATCGAGCGCGTTGCCCAAGATCACGCCGAGCGAGGTCAGTGCGCCTGTCAGCAGGGTGGGGGCCGCTTGGCCCCGTGCGATCAGTGACAGAACGACGATGGTGAACAGCAGGCTGATGAAGCGCAGCCGATTGAAGGGTGGCGCATCGCGAAATTCGACGATGCTCGGTTGGCGCGAGTTGTATTCCATGAAGGTCAAAATCGACGCGATACAGGCGAGGAGCAGGGTGATCTGGCTCGATTCCGCATCGGCGCCCGGCAAAAGGAGCGCAGGTGTGGCTATCAATAGCGCCACCAATAGGCCACGCGTCGCCGCGCCTGTCATTCGTCCGATCACTGCTCTGCCCTTCCAAACTGGCCAGACGCGATACATTGCCGCGTGCTTGTTCCAACTTGATGGCCCCGGTTGCTGGGGCTCGCCTCATTATTGTCCAATTTTTGCCTTCTTTCCGCGCGCGCCTCAAGGCTCCGCGTGGAGAAGAGCAGGGTTATGGGGTATTTTGAGGGAAAGGGTGGTGCGTTCTTGCATCAATTTCGTGGCAGGTTGATGGCAGGCCGCAACATCTTGTGGGCGCTGGATTTACGCCCACAAGTTGAGTTTAGAAATGGCCCTTAGACCCAAGGACGGCTCTGGTTGAGCGAATCCTCATAGGTGTCGATCGCCGTGCCCTTTTCAAGCGTCAGGCCGATGTCGTCCAGACCGTTGAGCAGGCAGTGCTTTTTGAAGGCATCGACTTCGAAGGGGAACTTCTCACCGTCCGAAGTGGTGACAGTCTGGCCTTCCAAATCAATGGTCATCCGCGCGTTGGAGCCCTTCTCGGCGTCCTTCATCAGCACGTCGACTTGCTCTTGCGGGAGAACGATCGGCAGGATGCCGTTCTTGAAGCAGTTGTTGTGAAAGATGTCCGCAAAGCTGGGCGCGATGACGCAGCGGATGCCGAAATCCTTGATCGCCCAGGGCGCATGCTCGCGCGAGGAGCCGCAGCCGAAGTTGTCGCCTGCGACAAGGATTTGCGCGTCGCGGTATTGTGGTTGGTTCAGCACGAAATCGGGGATTTCGTTGCCTTCGCGGTCATAGCGCATTTCGTCGAACAGGTTCACGCCAAGGCCCGAGCGTTTGATCGTTTTGAGAAAGACCTTGGGGATGATCATGTCGGTGTCGATGTTCACCAGCGGCATGGGAGCCGCGGTGCCGGTGATTTCTGTAAACTTTTCCATCGGGTTATCCTTCGGAGATTGCGGGAACCGCGCCGCTGACCGGCGCGTTCTAGGCAAATGGGGTATCAGGAGGGCATGGCATGTCGTACCAAACTGGCACGAAAGTGGAATGGGACTGGGGCAATGGCACCGGGACCGGCAAGATCGTCAAGAAATACACGCAGAAGATCACGCTGAAGCTGCAGGGCAGCGAGGTGACCCGCAAAGCGAGCGATGACGAACCGGCCTATAAGATCGAACAGGACGACGGCAGCGAAGTGCTGAAGTCTGGCAGCGAGTTGCGCAAGGCCGACTGAGCCCTGCGCAACGCGCCCGGTATCCACGCCCCGGTCGGTCACGCCAATTCGCGCACGTCGGTCAAATGACCGGTGAGAGCAGCCGCCGCGGCCATGCCGGGCGATACGAGATGCGTGCGCCCTTTATAGCCCTGACGCCCCTCGAAGTTGCGGTTCGATGTGGCCGCGCAGCGTTCGCCGGGGGCAAGCTGGTCGGGGTTCATCGCCAGACACATCGAACAGCCCGCAAGACGCCATTCGAAACCGGCCTCGCGGAAGATGTCCGCCAGACCTTCTTCTTCGGCCTGCGCACGCACGAGGCCTGAGCCGGGTACGACCATGGCCCGCAAACCGTCTTTGATCTTCTTGCCTTTCAGCACGGCGGCAGCGGCGCGCAGGTCTTCGATGCGGCCATTGGTGCAGGAGCCGATGAAGACGGTGTCGATCTGGATGTCGGTCAGTTTCTGGCCCGGTGTCAGGTCCATATACTCCAGCGCGCGTTTCACCGCGTCGACCTTGCCGCCTTTAAAATCCTCGGGCGCAGGAACGACCGAAGTGATCGGCAGCACGTCCTCGGGCGAGGTGCCCCACGTGACGACCGGCGCGATGTCTTCGCCTTTCAGCGTCACGACCTTGTCCCAATGGGCGTCTTCGTCAGAGAAGAGCGTTTTCCACCAGTCCATCGCCGCTTCCCATTGTGCGCCTTTCGGGGCGTGGGGGCGGCCTTTGCAATACTCAAAGGTCTTTTCGTCTGGCGCGATCAGCCCCGCGCGCGCGCCGCCCTCGATCGCCATGTTGCAGACGGTCATGCGGCCTTCCATCGACAGGTCGCGGATCGCTTCGCCGCAATATTCGATGACATAGCCGGTGCCGCCCGCGGTGCCGGTGGCGCCGATGACGGAAAGGGTGATGTCCTTGGCCGTGACGCCGGGGCGCAGCTTGCCGGTGATCTCGACCTTCATGTTCTTGCCCTTGCGCTGGATCAGCGTCTGGGTGGCGAGAACGTGCTCAACCTCCGATGTACCGATGCCATGGGCCAAAGCGCCGAAAGCGCCGTGGGTCGCGGTGTGGCTGTCGCCGCAGACGACGGTCATGCCGGGCAGGGTCCAGCCCTGCTCGGGGCCGACGATATGCACGATGCCTTGGCGCACATCCGAGACGGGGTAATAATGCACGCCGAACTCGCGCGCGTTTTTGTCGAGCGCGGAAACCTGAATGCGGCTGTCCTCGGTCATCGCCTCGGGGTCTTCGCGGCCTTCGGTGGTTGGCACGTTGTGATCCGGCACGGCGATGGTTTTGTCCGGCGCGCGCACGGTACGGCCCGACATGCGCAGCCCTTCAAAGGCCTGCGGGCTGGTCACTTCGTGGACGAAGTGACGGTCGATATAAAGCAAGCAGGTACCGTCATCGGCTTCGTGGACGACATGGGCGTCCCAGATTTTATCGTAAAGCGTCTTGGGGGACATGATGGTCCTCTCCCGTGGTTTGGAATGGCTATGGGTGTGGCTGAGAGGGCTGGCTTATAGTCGGGCCAGAACGCTATGCGTCGCGCCGAAAAAGCGTTCGCGCAGACGCGCACGGTCGCAAAGATCAAACACCAGTATCATGGGGCCTTGGATATAGACCCTGAGCGAGTCTCGCAAGGTGGCATCGTGGGGCGGTGTGCGGGGCCGGTCGCGCGGCGGTTCTTGCTCTGGCGAGGAGCCTGTGCAACCGTGATCTTCCTGAGTTGCAAAGGCCGTACATGATCCCTGAGTCCCACCCTTTCTCGAACTTCCTTCTATCGCTTCAGGCTTTGTTCGATGGGGTGCTCGGCTTTGGTGAGAGCGTCCTAAGCCCCGGTTGGCGGCAGAACCAGATTTTGATCTTGCTGGCCTTGGTTGCGCTGGCGTGGATCCTGCATCGGGTCACCGGCGTGATGCTGCAAAACTGGGTCCGCTCGCGCGAAGGGTGGTCCAAGTGGCAGTTGCGGGTGGTGGTGCAGGTCAAGCGGCGGCTGGGGCTGATGTGGTTCGCGCTGCTGGCGGGGCTGTTGTATCAGGTGATGCAGAACGTCACTTGGCCATCCCGGTCTTATCTTATCGGCTTGGCGGCGACATTGGCGGCGATCTATGTCGGCATCGCCTTTGCCGCGCGTCTGGTGCGCAACCGCCCCCTACGGCGCATGGTGACATGGGGGCTGTGGATCTATGCCACGCTCTACATGCTGAATGTCGCGGACGATGTGGCGGTGTTTCTGGATGACGTGGCGCTGACGATTGGGGAGTTCCGGCTGTCGGTATTGACCGTCCTGACGGCTTTGGTGGTGGTCGGCGCGTTGCTGACCATGGCGCGGCTTGCCAGCACGACAACCGCCGCGACGATCCGTAAAAACGAAGACATCAGCCCGTCGATGCAAGTGCTGGCGGTAAAGGGCGTGCAGATCCTGCTCTATGGTTTGGCGTTCTTTATCGGTGTGCGGGCCGTGGGGATTGATCTGACGGGGCTGGCGGTGCTCTCGGGTGCGATCGGTGTGGGCCTTGGTTTTGGTCTGCAAAAGGTCGTGTCGAACCTCGTCTCGGGCGTGATCATTCTGCTCGATAAGTCGATCAAACCGGGCGACGTGATCAGTCTGGGGGAGACCTTTGGCTGGATCCAGACACTGGGCGCGCGCTATGCCTCTGTGGTCACGCGGGACGGCAAAGAATACCTGATCCCGAACGAAGACCTGATCACCGGGCAGGTGGTGAACTGGTCTCATTCCAATGACTTTGTGCGCCTCGATATCTATTTCGGCACAGCCTATTCGGATGATCCGCATGTGGTGCGCAAACTGGCGGTCGATGCGGCCAAGGGCGTCGACCGGGTGTTAAGCTACAAGGCGCCCGTTTGCCATATCGTCGGGTTTGGCGATTCGTCGGTGGATTACATCCTGCGCTTCTGGATCAAGGATCCGACCGGCGGGCTGACCAACATTCGCGGCAATGTCTATCTGGCGCTTTGGGATGCGTTCAAGGAAAACGACATTTCCATCCCCTTCCCGCAGCGCGAGGTGAAAGTCATCGAAGACAGTCAATTGGCGCTCTCAAGGGTGGCGGCGGCGGAGAATTTGCCTGACTAGGCGGGGATTTGCGCCCCGGTTCACGCGGAGCGCATAGGGTCCATTGAAAAATCTGGCCTATATCGCTAAATTAGGGGGCTCGGCACCGGGGCAAGCGTTCAGCATTGGCGGTGCATTACGAAGGAGGACAATGTCCTGTCTCTTAACGTTGACGCAGCGCAGGCTGCTGACCATGGGGCCGCAATGACTGCCGCCTCGCAAATCGCAACCAGCGACGACCTGCTGGCGCTTATCCTTTCCTCGCTGAATGACGACAAGGCCGAAGACATCGTGCAGATCGATCTGCGCGGCAAAACGGCCATCGGCGACTATATGGTGATCTGCTCGGGCCGCTCCACGCGGCAGGTTTCGGCGATCTCGGAAAAGCTGGCGCAGGCCGTCAAAGACGCCACCGGACGTACGTCCAAGATGGAAGGCCGCGAAACCGGCGACTGGGTCTTGATCGACACAGGCGACGTTGTTGTGCATGTCTTCCGCCCCGAAGTGCGTGAGTTCTACCAGCTCGAAAAGATGTGGCTGGGCGGCGAAGACGCGGCTGCGGTCATGCCGCACTGATCCTGCTTTTGCGGGACTAAGCCATGCGGGTACATCTCTGCGCCATGGGCCGGCTTCGCGCCGGTCCCGAAAAACTCTTGTCGATGATTATCTCACCCGGTTCGACCGGACCGGGCGCGGTCTGGGCCTTGGTCCTGCGCGTGTGGTCGAGATGGAAGATAAGAAAAACGGCGGCATGGCTGCCGAGGCCGTTCTGCTGCGGCGCGCCATCCCCCAAGGGGCGGTGATCTGCGTGTTGGATGAGCGCGGCAAGGTCGAAACCTCCCCCGCTTTCGCCGAACGTCTTGGCACATGGCGTGATGCCGGGCGGGGCGATTTGGCCTTTGTCATCGGCGGGGCGGATGGCATTGATCCCAGTCTCCGCGCCGAGGCGGATCACGCGCTGTCCTTTGGCAAGATGGTCTGGCCGCATATGCTGGTGCGGGTCATGCTGGCCGAACAGCTATACCGCGCCGCCGCGATACTATCGGGCGGGCCTTATCACCGGGTCTGAGGCTTAGGGATCAAGGGGCGGGGTCAGGGCAGCGGGATCGTCACCAATTCCGGCGACCAGCCACTCACACTGTCGCGCGCCTGAATGCTCACCTCAGTCATCCCATCCGGGATGCGCACGCCCGACAGCGAACGGGTGAAAGGCTGCTCTTTGGTGTGCGGATGCGCCAGATTGCGCGTGCCCAAAGGCTCCCCCTCGGGGTCCAGAATGCGCCAAGCATCGGCATAGTGATCCCAACCGCTGTCGTTGTGGCGGATGGTAACGTCAAATTTCCACAGATCCCCCTGTCGATCGACCGTGACATTCAAAATGTCTGGCGGATCGGCCAAGGCCGGCATGGCAAGAGCCAATAGGATGAGAATGAGGCTGCGTTTGAACATGTGGCACCAATAAAACAACAAACTGAATATAGCGCATTTCGGATGGGTTCCAAGGTAAGCACAGCGCGGCTCCGCGCAATTCACCGTGAGGCTGCAAATTAGTGGTGCAATTGCACCAAGCGCGCGGCAGTCTGGTCAAACCTGTGGCATAGTCTTTATGCTGCGGGTAAGAGGAGGGACCGCGATGCAGATGCCAACACCGGATGCCGGGATCATTGCGCGCAAGGCGCGAGTCGTGGCGCGGCTGCGTGCGGCGCTGCCCCGCAATGCCGTGATTGACGACCCGCATGAGACCCGCGCCTATGAATGCGACGCGCTCACAGCCTATAAATGCCCCCTTTGGCCGTGACCCTTCCGGCCAGCACCCAAGAAGTCTCCACCGTGCTGCGGATATGTCATGAGGAGGGCGTGCCTGTCGTGCCGCGCGGATCGGGCACCTCGCTCGCCGGTGGGGCGCTGCCCACAGCCGATAGTGTTGTGCTGGGGGTGGCCCGCATGGCCGAGGTGCTTGAGGTAGACTATGACAACCGGCTCATGCGGGTGCAGACCGGGCGCACCAATCTCAGCGTGACCGGCGCGGTAGAGGAGGATGGGTTCTTCTACGCGCCAGACCCTTCCAGCCAGTTGGCCTGCGCCATCGCGGGCAATATCGCGATGAATTCAGGCGGGGCGCATTGTCTGAAATACGGGGTCACCACGAACAACCTGCTGGGCGTCACGATGGTGATGATGGATGGCGACGTGGTTGAAATCGGCGGCGGCTATATGGATGCAGGCGGGCTGGACCTTCTGGGGCTGGTCTGCGGCTCCGAAGGACAGCTGGGCGTGGTGACCGAAGCCACCCTGCGCATCCTGCCCAAACCCGAAGGCGCGCGGCCCGTGCTGATGGGCTTTGACGATAACGCCGTGGCGGGGGCCTGTGTCAGCGACATCATCAAGGCGGGTGTGCTGCCGGTTGCGATCGAATTCATGGACCGCCCCTGTATCGAGGCGACGGAGGCTTTCGCCCATGCAGGCTACCCGATGTGCGAGGCGCTGCTGATCGTCGAGGTTGAAGGCTCCGACGCCGAGATTGATCACCAGCTTGCCCTGATCACCGAGATCGCCCGCCGCCACAACCCGGTGGAACTGCGCGAAAGCACCAGCGCCGAAGAAAGCGCGGCGATCTGGCTGGGGCGCAAATCGGCTTTTGGCGCGATGGGGCAGATCAACGACTACATGTGTCTGGATGGCACGATCCCGGTGAACGAACTGCCGATGGTGCTGCGACGCATTGGCGAGATGTCGGACAGCTATGGCCTTAAAGTCGGCAACGTCTTTCACGCAGGCGACGGCAATATGCACCCGCTGATCCTGTTTGACGCCAACAAACCAGGCGATTTGGAAAAATGCGAAGCCTTCGGCGCGGATATCCTGCGGCTTTGTGTCGAGGCGGGCGGCTGTCTGACCGGGGAGCATGGCGTGGGCATCGAAAAGCGCGATCTGATGCATGTGCAATATGCCCCGGCGGATCTTGAGGCGCAGTTGGCGGTGAAAGATGTGTTTGACCCGGCGTGGCTTTTGAACCCGGCCAAGGTCTTTCCGTTGGATGTCACGGAAGGGCGGCGTGGCAGCGGCGCATCGGTGGCTGCGTGACGGTAACCTCTGAGGCAGAATTGGTCGAGGCGATCCGCAGTGCGCAGGCGCCCTTGTCCCTGCGGGGCGGCAATACGCGCGGCATGGCCGGGCCGGGGGCGGACCTGTCGCTTGCCGGATTGCGGGGCATCAGCCTCTATGAGCCGGGCGCGCTGACGCTGGTGGCGCAGGCAGGCACGCCGGTCTCCGAGATTGAGACGACATTGGCCGCCGAAGGGCAGCGGCTGGCCTTTGAACCGATGGACCACCGCGCGCTTATGGGCTGCAGTGGCACGCCGACCATCGGCGGGGTCTTTGCGGCCAACGTTAGCGGCCCGCGGCGGCTTGCTGTGGGGGCCGCGCGGGATTTCCTGTTGGGCGTGCGTTTTGTCGATGGGCAGGGGAACGTTATTAAGAACGGGGGCCGGGTGATGAAGAACGTCACGGGCTATGATCTGGTCAAGCTGATGGCCGGGTCGCGCGGTTCCTTGGGGGCCGTGACCGAGGTGTCGCTAAAGGTGCTGCCCACCCCGGAAACCAGCGCAACGCTCGTGCTTTCGGGGCTGGACGACGCCGCTGCCATCGCCGCCATGGCGCTGGCCATGCGCAGCCCCTTTGAGGTTACCGGCGCGGCACATGATCCGGCGCAGGGGCGGTCGTTTCTGCGGTTGGAGGGGTTTGAGACCTCGGTCTCCTACCGGACGGGGCGGCTGAAGGATTTGCTGGCCGCAACGGGGGCCGAGCTTGAGGTGCTGGACGCAGAGCCCTCCGCGACCCTCTGGCGCGATTTGCGCGATGTTGCGACCTTTCATGGGGCGGCGGGGGATGTCTGGCGGGTGCACTGCCGCCCGACCGAGGCCCCCGCGCTGGCGGCAAAAGCCGGGGCCGAGGCACATCTTTATGACTGGGCCGGGGGCTGATCTGGCTGCGCATGGCGCCCGGCACCGACCTGCGCGCGCGGTTGGGGCGGTATGACGGTCACGCGACCCTATTGCGGGCCGAAAGCGCGGCGCAGACTCTGCTGCCCCGGCAGGAACCCGAAGCGCCGGGCGTGGCGCGGTTGACGGCGGGGCTGAGGGCCAAGTTCGACCCGCGCGGCATCTTCAACGCCGAAGCCTTGGCGCTGACCCCATGACATTGATGCTGGTCTTTCTCATCGTTTTTCTGATCGGCCCGTTTCTGTTTAAGGCGTTGATCGCCGTGCCGCCTTCCCTGCGGGCCGTCCGCACCTTGGGGGCGATGGTCTTGGCCGCCTTTTTATTCGCCACCGGCCTGCGCTATGGACTGCTGCGCTATTGGAGCGACAGCCCGTGGTTGCTGGGGGTCATCGCCCTCACCCTCTGGGCCGCTTGGATCGGGGTGATCGCGCTGGTGGTCCAAGCACTGCGCCGCGCCGATCCGCGCCCCGCCATGCGCCGGTGGAGCGGGGTTTTGGGGGCCGTAGGCACGACGGTTCCTTGGTTCGGCCTTGTCCTCGCCAATCTGATGCGCAGCACATAGTAACGGAGCATCCATGCAAACCACCTTTACCCCCGAGCAATTGCAGGATCCTGACACGCAGCGCAGCAACGACATTCTGCGCGCCTGTGTGCACTGCGGTTTCTGCACGGCGACCTGCCCGACCTATCAGGTCTTGGGCGATGAGTTGGACAGCCCGCGCGGGCGTATTTACCTGATCAAGGACATGCTTGAGAATGACCGTGATCCTGACCCAAAGACGGTCCAGCACATCGACCGCTGCCTGTCCTGCCTTGCCTGTATGACGACCTGCCCCTCGGGCGTGCATTACATGCATCTGGTCGATCACGCCCGCAGCTATATCGAGGAACGGTATAAACGGCCCCTAGGCGAACGCGCGCTGCGCTGGATGCTGGCGCGGATCCTGCCCTATCCGACACGCTTTCGACTGGCGCTATTGGGGGCCAAGATCGGGCGGCCTTTCGCGCGGCTGATGCCCGACGCCCGGCTGCGCGCAATGCTTGAGATGGCGCCAAAAACGATCCCTCCGGTCAGCCGCAATGACGATCCGCAAAGCTTCCCGGCTCAGGGCAAACCGCTGCGGCGTGTGGCCCTGATGACCGGCTGCGCGCAAAAGGCCCTGAACACCGATATTAATGACGCCACGATCCGGTTGCTGACCCGCGCGGGCTGCGAAGTGGTGGTAGCCGAAGGCGCGGGCTGTTGCGGCGCGCTGACCCATCACATGGGCAGGACCGATGAAAGCCACGCCCATGCCGCCCGCAACATCCGCGCGTGGTGTGCTGAGATGGACGGCAAGGGGCTGGATGCCATCGTGATCAACACCTCGGGCTGCGGCACCACGGTCAAGGATTACGGCCATATGTTCCGCAATGACCCACTGGCAGAGGATGCCGCGCGGGTTTCGGCCTTGGCAAAGGATGTGACGGAGTTGCTCGCGGAGTTGGACCTGCCCTTTGTCGAACCGGCTGAGCAGGGCATGGTCGTCGCCTATCACGCGGCCTGTTCGCTGCAACATGGGCAACAGATCAAGGCCACGCCGAAGACGCTGCTAAAACAGGCGGGATTTACGGTGGTAGAACCGGCGGACAGTCACCTCTGCTGCGGCTCGGCGGGCACCTATAACCTGATGCAGCCCGAGATTTCGGCAAAGCTGAAAGAACGCAAGATCAAGACGCTAGAGGCGAAATCCCCAGACGTCATCGCGGCGGGCAACATCGGCTGCATGATGCAGATCGGATCGGGCACCGGGGTGCCTGTGGTGCATAGCGTCGAACTGCTGGATTGGGCCTGCGGTGGGCCAAAACCACCCGCGCTCAGCCGTGATCCCGATGCGCCCGCGCAGGTGCCGCGTTTGCGTTAAGCCTACGCCGTATTTTCGCCGCAACTCCCCTATATCCGCCAAAGTGGACATGGTTTTGAGGTGCATTTTGCGACAATTGTTGGCGGCTATTCTCGGCGTATTTACCTTCGCCACGGCGGCGCTGGCCCAAGACAGTGCGCTCAAGGCGCTTGACAACGGTGTGGACGCCGCCGCTTGGGAGGCCGTGGGCCGTCTCGACATCGGCGGCACCGGGTTTTGCACCGGCACGTTGATCGCTCCGCGTCTGGTGCTGACCGCCGCGCATTGCCTGTTTGACCGCGAAACCAAGGCCCGGATCGACCATGGCGAGGTGCAATTCCTTGCCGGTTGGCGCAATGGCCGCGCCGGGGCCTACCGCGATATCCGCCGCGCCGTGGTGCACCCCGACTACGTCTATGATGGTGAGGTCTCCTCGGGCCGGGTGCGCAACGATCTGGCGCTCTTGGAACTCTCCCGCCCCATCCGCAACACGACGATCCGGCCCTTTGGCACCGCCGCACGTCCGCGTCCCGGCGACAGCGTGGGCGTGGTCAGCTATGCCCGCGACCGGGCCGAGGCGCCGTCCTTGCAAGAGGTCTGCAAGGTGCTGGCCCAGCAGGAGGGGGTACTGGTGACCTCCTGCGCGGTCGATTTCGGCTCCAGCGGCGCGCCGATCTTTAGCATTGTCGCAGGTGAGGCGCATATCGTCTCAGTCGTTTCGGCCAAGGCCGAGGTCGAGGGCACGCAGGTATCCCTTGGCACCGCTCTGGGCGCGCCCTTGGCGTTGCTGCAAGCGGAACTGGTGGCGGGCAAAGGTGTGTTTCTGGATTCCAACCCGGCAGGCAAACGCATCCGGGTCGGAGAAGAGCGTGGCACCGGGGCGAAATTCATCCGCCCGTAAATCTGTGGCCCAAGACTTGAAAGCGCGCAGAACCCATCCCACATGAGCTTTGCCGAGGTGCCTCAATAGGGCTTCGGCACTTGAAAAACCGGGTCTGTCCAATGGTGGAAGGCCCGATATGTCAATCGCTCACTGATGAGGATGAACACATGCGTAGTTTTGATTTCGCACCCCTTTACCGCTCCAGCGTTGGTTTTGACCAGATCGCCAACATGATGGACCGGGTTCTGACAAATGATGGGGCCACCCCCAGCTATCCCCCCTACAACATCGAAAAGCTCGACAACGATGCCTACCGCATCTCGATCGCCGTGGCTGGTTTCTCCGACAGCGACCTGAGCGTCGAAGTCCGTGAGAAGGCGCTGATCGTTTCGGCCCGCAAGGCTGATGAGGATGAGGCCAAGTCCTACCTGCACCGTGGCATCGCCACCCGCGCCTTTGAACGCCGCTTCCATTTGGCGGACCACGTTCAGGTGATCGGCGCGGCCCATGCCAACGGCATGCTGCATATCGAGCTTGAGCGTCAGGTGCCTGAGGCCCTGAAACCACGCCAGATCGCCATCTCTTCCGAGGTGAAGTCGATCGACAAGGACGTGGTTGACGCCAAATCCGTGAACTAAGCCCGGTTCCATGCCGAGCTTTATGAAGGCCCGCTATCCAGCGGGCCTTTTTTGTTGGCAACGGCGCTTGAGGGGGCCCCTTCGTGGGAGAATATCTGCCGAAGGTGGGGCGCGAAAACGGCGGCTTTCTGCTGCGCAGCAGGGCGGGGGAAACCATGCGAAAGCTGTCGGGTTGAGTGGGGGACCGGGCAGGCGTGCTCGGGCAACAGCGTGCAGAGTACCGCACGCGCAATGAAAGGAAGAACCATGACTAACTATGCAAATTCCCTACGCAAGCTGACCCTGACCACGGCTGTCACGGCGCTTATGGCCGCCCCGATTGCTGCACAGGCTCAGACCGCCGATGTCGGCGTTGGCGCTGATGTGAATGCCGAAGCAAACGCCGGTGTAGGCGCCGATATGGCCGACACTGCGACCGGTGCTGCCGATAGCGCCATCTCGGCCGACACCGATCTGAACGTCGAAGACCGGGTCGCTGAGACAATGCCGAGCGAGAGCGACACGGATGTCGATATCGCGCTGGATGGCAGCACCGTGGCCGTCGCGTCGGACAACACTGTCATCGGCACGATTTCCAATGCGGAACCACAGGCCGATGGCTCTGTGCGCTATTCCATCGATCTGGCCAATGATTTCGCCGCCGATAGCGACCGCGCAGTCGTGCAGATCGACCAAGATGTTGACGCCGAAGGCCAACTTGTCATCGGCATGACAGGCGAAGAATTCGCCGCAGCCCTGACCCAGCAAGTGAATGCGGGCAGCGCGGCGCAGACCCGGACCAACTAAGACGGGTCACTCCCAGGGCGTTTCTCTCCCCGCCCG
Organism: Sulfitobacter profundi; assembly: GCF_042661425.1. Classification (NCBI taxonomy): domain Bacteria; kingdom Pseudomonadati; phylum Pseudomonadota; class Alphaproteobacteria; order Rhodobacterales; family Roseobacteraceae; genus Sulfitobacter; species Sulfitobacter profundi. The sequence continues at coordinate 1,723,934 of NZ_JBHSWA010000001.1, forward strand.
GAGGCCGGCAGCACGAAAGTGCTGTCGGCCTTTTTGCGTTCGGGGGTCGGGGGTTTGTCGGCTTGCAAATGTCTTGGGGGGCGGGTACCTCGCAATAGTTATGGTATAACATATCGAATCATGACCCACGTTACATCACGGAGAACGACATGCCCCACACATCCGCATCCCCGCTTTTCTTTCTGACACTCAGCGCGGGCATTGCCCTTTCGGCCCCCGCCTTAGCCGATACGAAAGAGGCGTCGCATGACCACGATCATTCCCATGCGCATGTGACCACGCCCACGACCAAGACGACATCTACAAAGGCTATTTCGATGACGCACAGATCAAGGACCGGCCCCTGTCAGATTGGGCGGGTGAATGGCGATCGGTCTACCCGCTCTTGCAGCAGGGCGCGCTGGACGAGGTGATGCAGCACAAGGCCGAAGACAGCGACAAGACGGCGGCGGAGTACAAAGCCTATTACGATGTAGGCTATGCCACGGATGTGAACCGCATCACCATCGAGGGCAACGCCGTGACCTTCTTTCGGGACGGTGATCCGGTGCAGGGGCGCTATGCCAGTGATGGCTACGAAGTGCTGACCTACGAAAAGGGCAACCGCGGCGTGCGCTATGTCTTTGCCAAAGAGGGTGGCGATGCCGAAGCGCCGGGCTTTATCCAGTTCAGCGACCACATCATCGCACCGCAAAAGGCCGATCACTACCACCTCTACTGGGGTGACGATCGCGCCAAGGTTCTAGAGGAATTGACAAATTGGCCGACCTATTTCCCCGCCGAGATGAGCGCGTCTGAGATCGCGGCGGATATGCAAGCGCATTAAGGGCGGCCATCCAGCATGTCTGGCAGAAAGCGAAACCTGCGAAGCGGGCTGAAACAGCGGCGGCGTCAGGGGGATCCGATGGCGGCCTATGACCGATTGCCGCCCCCGCTTAGGGCATGGCTGGCGCAGGTGGCGCTGCCATGGTCGCCGCAGTCAGCCCATCGGCTGTGGTGTCGGGACTTGCAGCGTTGCGAAGGCGATGCGGTGGGGGCCGCCCTCCACCTAAGCCGCGCAGAGCACCGGATGCTGGCGCAGGACCGGTTGCAGAACTGAGCAAAAACAAACGGGGCGCGCCCTAGGCACGCCCCGTTCTATCGATCGTCTCAGGTGCTTAGACCGACAGGCAGACGTATTTCATCTCAAGGTAGTCTTCGATCCCGTGGTGGCTGCCTTCGCGGCCAAGGCCGGATTGCTTGACCCCGCCAAAGGGCGCAAGCTCGGTCGAGATGATGCCGGTGTTCACGCCAACGATGCCATATTCCAGCGCCTCGGCGACCTTGTACACACGGCTGAGGTCTTTGGCATAGAAGTAGGAGGCAAGGCCAAAGATCGTGTCGTTCGCCATGGCGATCACGTCGTCCACATCGTCGAACTTGAACAGCGGCGCGAGGGGGCCGAATGTCTCTTCCTTGGCGACCTTCATGTCTTGCGTCACGCCGGTCACGATGGTCGGGCCGAAGAAGTTGCCGCCCATGTCGTCCTTGGCGCTACCTAAAATGATCTCGGCCCCGTTGTCGACCGCATCCTTGATGTGCTCGCGTACCTTGTCCGAGGCTTCGGGGTTGATAAGCGGGCCAAGGTCAGTGCCCTCTTCGAGGCCGTCGCCGACCTTCATCTTGCTCACCCGGTCCTTCAGCTTGGCCGCGAAGTCGTCATAGACGCCCGCCTGCACATAGATCCGGTTGGCGCAGACGCAGGTCTGGCCATTGTTGCGGAACTTGCACATGATCGCGCCTTCGACGGCGGCATCAAGATCGGCGTCGTCAAAGACGATGAACGGCGCGTTGCCGCCCAGTTCCATGGAGCATTTCATCACCTGATCGGCAGCCTGCTTCAGCAGGATGCGCCCAACTTCGGTGGAGCCGGTGAAGGTCAGTTTGCGCACGGCGGGGTTCTCGCAGAACTCCTTGCCCACAGCCGAAGACGAGGAGGACGGCAGCACGTTGAACACGCCCGCCGGAATGCCCGCACGTTCGGCCAGCACACCCATGACGATGGCCGAGAGCGGTGTCTCAGCCGCCGGACGTGCCACGAAGGAACAGCCCGCCGCCAGCGCGGGGCCGCCTTGCGGGTGATCATCGCATTGGGGAAGTTCCACGGCGTGATCGAAGCGGCAACGCCGATGGGCTGCTTCATCACCATGATGCGCTTGTCGCGCTGGTGGCCGGGGATCATCTCGCCGTAGACGCGCTTGGCTTCTTCACCGAAGAACTCGATGAAGGAGGCGCCATAGGCGATCTCGCCCTTGGCTTCGGCCAGCGGTTTGCCCTGTTCGGCGGTGAGGATGGTGCCCAGATCGTCTTGGTTCTCCATCATCAGGTCGAACCATTTGCGCATCACTGCCGCGCGTTCCTTGCCGGTCCAGCTGGCCCAGTCTTTTTGCGCCTTTTCGGCTTGGGCAATCGCACCCGCGACCTGTGCACGGCTGAGGTCGGCGACCTGTGCGATGACATCGCCCCGCGCGGGATTGGTCACGTCAAAGGTGCCGTCTTCACCGTCGACCCATTGGCCACCGATATAGGCGCGGGTTTCAAGCAGGCTGGGGTCTTTCAGCAGTGATTTCAGATCCGTCTTAGCATCAGTCATGTCATCTCTCCGCTATTCTCTATAGCCTCCAAAGCAACAACGAGTATGATTGTCCAGTTCAGTTTGATCAAATCCGGGGTGGGAGACCCAAATGATGCTAGATGACGCCTATGCGAATGCTGCCTATATCGACGGGGCCGACGGCTTTCCGCCCCGCTGGGAAAAGGAGGCGGAGGCATTCCGCGCATCATTGGGGGCGCGGGCGCAGTTGAATGTGCGCTACGGCCCCTCGGACCGTCAGAAGTTCGATTTCTTCCAGCCCGAGGGCGTCTCGCGCGGCACGGTGGTTTTCGTGCATGGCGGCTATTGGAAGGCCTTCGACAAGAGCTATTGGTCGCATCTGGCCGCCGGTCCGCTGGCGCGGGGCTATGCCGTGGCGATGCCGTCTTATGACCTTTGCCCCGATGTGCGTATCTCTGAGATCTCCACGCAGATCGCCGCTGCGCTGACCGAAGTGGCGAACCGCACGCAGGGCACCATCGTTCTGTCGGGCCATTCGGCGGGCGGGCATTTGGTGGCGCGCATGACCGACCCCCTGCTGCTCGGGGCCGAGGTGCGCGACCGGATCACGCGGATCGTGCCGATCTCGCCCGTGGCTGACCTTGCCCCGCTGCTACAGACCCAGATGAACGACACCCTGCGGCTGGACGAGGCCGAGGCCGAGGCCGAAAGCCCGATGAACATGACCCCGCCGCACGGCGTTGATGTCACCGTCTGGGTGGGCGCTCAGGAGCGGCCCGCCTTCCTTGAACAGGCCGAGAATTTCGCCCGCAGTTGGGGCGCGAAACAGGTCGTGGCCGAGGGCAAGCACCATTTTGACGTGATCGACCCGCTGGCCGAGCCGGACAGCGACCTGACCAAAGCGCTATTGGGCAGCTAAGCCCCAAATTTTACGGCAGATGCCCTGCGTTAATGCACGTAAGGCATTTGCCGCAGTGCCGCAGAAACACTATGTCAGAGGGGCAAAGGCCCCTGTTCGGCCACGCGACGCAATTGAAAGGGCCGAAGATGAGAATCGTTAAATGGGTGTTCTGGGTGACCGTCTGGGTGCTGGTGGCGGCGTTCTTCCATTATACCCTGCCGCAGACCGATATCGTCCGCGTCACGGACACCTATGAAAAGCGGATCGACTTCGGCAACAGTTCGATCTTCTGGGCCGGCTCTGCGACGGATAGTGCCGGGCTAGCGGTCAACCGCGATGTCTTTTTCATCCAGACCCGCCGCGCCAAGGGCGATGTCATGGTTTACCGCAACGAAGACACCGGCTGGGGCTGGCCGCCCTATTTCAAATTCGACACCGCCAACCTTCAGGCCGAGGCGGCGGATGCCCGCAGCACCACCGGCGCGCCGCAGTATTATGCGCTGAAACATTACGGTTGGCGCAGTGAGCTTTTGTCGATCTACCCCAATGCCATCTCGCTCCGCGCGGTCGAGGGGCCGGAGGCGAGCAAGGGTATCCCCTTTGTGACCATCATCGTGCTGACCCTCGTGGCGGCCCTGTTCTATGCCATCTGGGTGCGCTGGCGGCGGTTCCGTCGCGCGCGGTTGGACCCAAGGATCGAGGCGATCGAGGATGACTTCGCCGCGCGCCGAGGGCGCTTTGCCCGGTGGCGTGCCGAACGACGCGCGCGGAAGTAACCTCACCAAGAACTGTAAACGCTGAGCGGGGCAGGTAGCGTCCCGCATTCAGCTAAATTCTGGTATTCCATCCTATATGGACATCATCCTCGTCACCACAATCATTGCGTCGCTCTTTGTCGTTATCGGCTTGGCGGAACCCTTTGCCGCGCGGTTGCAACTGCCATTCAGCGTGATCCTTGCGGTCGTGGGGATCCTCATCGGGGCCTCGGCGATCTTTTTCCTGCGCACCGATCTGACGGATGCGCTGAATCCGATGGCGGCGGCCATTCTGGGGCTGCCGATCCGGTCTAACGTCTTCCTGTATGTCTTCCTGCCGACGCTTTTGTTTCAGGCGACCCTGGGGATGAACCTGCGGCGCATGGTGGATGACTGGGTGCCCATTCTCGTGCTGGCCGTGGTGGCCGTGGTGGTGGCGACCGTTAGCATTGGCTACGCGCTGTTTTGGGTCAGTGCCATTCCGCTGGCGGCCTGCCTCCTGATCGGGGCGATCGTTTCGACCACGGACCCTTCGGCGGTGGTCTCGATCTTTCGCTCGATCTCGGCCCCGCGGCGGTTGGCGCGGATCATTGAGGGTGAGAGCCTGCTGAACGACGCCGCCGCCATCGCCCTTTTCGGTCTGTTCATGGGCTATGTCATGCTGGGCATTCCCGACCCGGAACTGGGCAGCGCACTTGCGCAATTTCCGATGTTGATCGCGGGCGGGGCACTGGTGGGCTGGCTGGGCGCGCGGGTCGCGGTTTGGGTCATGGCGCTGTTCGCACGGCATGAATTGGCGCAGCAGTCGATCTCGGTCGCGTTGCCCTATCTGGCTTATATCGTGGCGGAGCAAAGCGTTGGTGCGTCTGGGGTGATCGCCGTGGTCGCGGCAGGGCTGACGCTGAACCTGACCGCGCCGGGACGGCTGCCGCCGCAGGCGCTGACCAACCTGCGTGAGCTTTGGGATGTGTTGGCCCATTGGGCGGGGGCGCTCATCTTTATCCTCGCTGCCCTGCTGATCCCGCGTCTGCTGGAGGAAGTCCGGCTAGAGGACTTTTTCCTCATTGCCGTGGTTGTGATGGCTGCCATCTTCGCACGCGCGGTGATCCTTTTTGGTCTGCTACCTTTGCTGACCGCGGCAAAGCTTTCTCCGCCAGTTGAGCGGCCGTACCGCGCGGCGATCCTTTGGGGTGGGCTGCGCGGGGCGGTCACGCTGGCGCTGGCGCTGGCGGTGACGGAAAGCGTGCGGGTGCCGGATGATATCCAGCGGATCGTGGGTATCTTGGCCACCGGTTTTACGCTGTTCACCCTGCTGGCCCAAGGTACGACGCTGCGTTGGATCATCGGGCGGCTGGGGCTGGATCAACTGTCGCCCATCGACCACGCGCTGTCGCGGCAGGTGATCGCCGTGGCCCTGCAGACCGTGCGCGAAGACGTGGCCCAAACGACCGAGAATTATGATCTGAACCGGGATATCGTGCGCTCCGAAGCCAAACGCTTTGGCGAACGGCTTGAGACGGCGGTCAAGACCGCGGAGGAGGCGACCGATATCCTTGACCGGGACCGGATCGCGCTTGGTCTCATCGCGCTGGCAGGGCACGAGCGCGACACGATCCTCGCGCGGGTGCGGGAGCGGACGATCTCGGCCCGGATGGCTGATCTGGTGCTCTCGGATGCGGACCGGCTGATCGAAGGGGCGCGGACCCAAGGCCGCAGCGGGTACCAGCGCGCGGCGCGGCGCAGCGTGGCCTATGGGCGCACCTTTCGCGCGGCGGCGGTGCTGCACGGGCGCTACGGCGTTTCGGGGCCCTTGGCGCGGATGACGGCGGACCGCTTTGAAATGCTGCTGTCGCAGCGGCTGATCCTGCGCGATCTGGGCACCTTTATCGATGGGCGTATTCGCCGGATTCACGGGCGGCGGGTGGCGGAATTGCTGCACGATCTGCTGGCGCGCCGCATCGAAGGGATCGAAACCGCGCTAGAGGGGCTGCGGTTGCAGTATCCGGGCTATGCCGAGGAACTTGAGCGGCGTTTCATCCGCCGTACAGCGCTGCGGCTGGAAGAACGCGAATACACGTTGATGCGCGAAGACGGGCTGTTCGGGGCTGAGGTCTATACCGCGCTGATTCAGGAATTGGCCACGCGGCGCACGGCGGCAGAGGGGCGTCCGGGCCTTGACCTTGCCGTGCGGCGCGGCGCTTTTATCGAACAGTTTCCGCTGTTTACGGATCTGGGTGAGGGCGCGCTCAAACGGCTCGGTCGGGTGCTCAAAACCCGCTATGTAGATATCGGCGATGTGGTTTTGCACAAGGAAAGCCCTGCACGCAGCGTGTTTTTCATCGCCTCGGGCGCGGTCGAGTTGGAAAGTGCAGGTCAGACTTGGCGATTGGGTCGGGGGAGATGTTTGGCCAGATGGCGATCCTGACGAACCGTGTGCGCCGGGTGGACGTCCGCGCCATCGCACCGACAACGCTTTTGGTGCTGGACGAAGACCGCTTTCGCCGCCTGCTGGAACGGAGTGCGGCACTGCGCGACGCGGTGCGGGCCAGCGCAGAAAAGCGCGGCATCGATCCGGTGGATTTGATTTCGGGGGCGGGGCTGGATAGGCTGCTTGGCAATCGCGGACGGGGTGTTTGGGGCCGGTGTTGCGCACCGGTATTTGAAAAAGGATGAAGATAGGGGGTGCGGCCGGTAGGGGCGGCCGCACCTTGGGGGTGAGGTTAGTCGTCTTGGGTGATTTCGCCGGTGGAGGCGTCAATCAGCACCTCGCGTTCGCCTGTCGCATCGGTCAGTTCGACCTCATAGACCATGCGGTCATCTTCATCGTCGAGCGAGAGTTCCTCGATCCTCGTGCCGTCTTGGCCTTCGAGTTCGGCCAGCGCTTTCATCAGCACATCGCGGGAGGTGCCAGCGGCGCGCAGTTCATCTTCTTGGAAGAGGCCGCTGAGGAAGCTGGTGAGCTGTTCTTCGGATTGCGAGATCACCTCGCCGGTTGCGGCGTTGACGGTGATTTCGTAGACAGCCTCGCCGCGGACAAGGTCAATTTCATAGACCAGCGCGTCGCCTTCGGTTTCGATCTCGGCTTCCAGTACGCCGCCGTCGATGCTGCTTTGTGCGGCTTTGATGGCCTGGGACATGCTGACGCGCTCGGCCTCTGGGGCGGTCTCTTGGGCGAAGAGCGCAGCGGGGGCGATCAGGAGAGATGCGGCAAGGGCGGTGAACTTATGTGGCATGGGAAACCTCATGAAATGTGTTGCGGTTTGCCGGCCCCCTATTGGGCGACGGCGTTCGCGGTTCAACGCTTGGCAAAGCGGGGTGTTCCATGGGGCAGGGAGGCCCGCGTTAATCCGCGAAGAGGTTGTCGCTCTGGGCGATTGCGCGGGCCTTGTCCTCGCTCACGTTGAGAAAGCGCGCGAGGGCTGCGGCGTTCGTTTCGGTGTCGGCGTATTCAGAGAGGCGCGTATAATTTTCAAACTGCGCGTCACGGATCTGGTCGACCTCATGCAGCATGTTCCCCCGGATTGTAGGCAGCAGGCGCGAGAGGTTTTCCTGCGAGGTCTGTTCCCCGGTCAGGCCGATGCGCAGGGCGTGGCCGGTGAGATAGGCATCTGTCAGCTTGCATTCGACTTCGAGCATGCGCACCTGTGCGCGATCTGAGGCGAAATCGCGCAGCAGGTCGAGGTTGGATGTATCAATGCAGACGATTAGCCGCCTGCTGTCGTAGTAGTCATAAAGCATCCGCATCAAGGCGCGCCGGTGGCGGGTGCGTTTTTCCAGCGAGGTTTGAATGCCGCCGAGATCGGGCAGGGGGTGTCTTCTTCGTTGAAGAGGAAATCCACCGCCGGGAGGCCGGTTTCCTGACGTATCCGACCGACGAGCCGTTTGGCGACATGCCATTTCTTGGCGAGGATGATCAGCAATTCACGCTCGCGGCCAAGGCTGGCTTCGGTCTCCCAAAAGCGGGGGCGAAGCGGCGGCCGATGCGGCCCCTTGCGGTGAGGAAGTCGAATAGGTTGCGGCCTTCGTCGCTGATCTGAAATTGCACGCCTTGGGCGGCATAGAGCAGGCCGAGGCGGCGTTTGAGGTCCAGCGCTTCGGGGCTGATTTTGCGCGCGAAGAGGTGGTTTTGACCGAGCAGCAGATCGTAGTGATCGTTGTAGAATGTGACCGGCATGCCGTAGTCGGAGAACAGCAGGAAGGTCAGGCTGCGGTTGGAGATTTCGGCCTCGGGGACGAGGTGGCGCACGAGGGTTTGAAAGAAGGTCTCATCCGGGATCCATGTGCTGCGGAAAAGGCGCATCACGTCGCGGCGGCGATGGGTGAATGCCATCAGCGCCTCGATGGTGCGGCGGCGCAGGCACCACCATTGGCTGCCGATTTGCACCTGAAGGTCGGCGGGGATTTTGCGGGTGAGGCCAAGGCGTTTCTGGGCCTCGAACATCGCGTAGAACCGCTTGCGCTGTGTGCGCTCGTTGAACCAGTGGCGATAGATCAGCCGCTCTTCTTTCCAGCCGGTCTTGATCCAATCGCTGTCGAAATAATCCACGCTTTCGATGAAGTCGGTGTCATTCTCATCAAGAAACTGATGCGCGTATTCTGCCGATTTGATCGCCATGCAATCGCCGGACATCAGGTAGAAATGCGTGGCGCGGGGGAAGCTTTGCAGTGCGGCGGTGAGCGTATCCAGCGTGGCCTGCACCAAAGACCATTCACCCCAGCCGCAGCGGGTGCGTTTGCGCGGGAAGGTGACGCTGGGGTTGTCGCCAAGGGCGGCGGTGATCTGGGCGTAATCCTCGGCACTGGCGGAAGCGTCAAAGTGGATCGCCATATAGTCGCCCACGGCGGTCAGCCGCTCGGCCTGCCGGATAACAGCCTCCGGATCCTTGTGGCACAGCAGGATATAGGCAATTTTCGCCATGCAGGATACCGAATGTCCTTGTCGCGGCCCGCTTGCATCGGCCTTTTGTCGTGGATCACTTACCTAGTTAATCGTGAAGACCGATTGAATAAACAGCATTTCTTTGCTTTTTTGCGCGAAGGCCAGATTGTTGCTTAAAACAGTCAGCGCCAGCAGGAGGCGAGTGAGCATGGGTTTTCCCGGAACATGGATGACGGAGAGCGAGAGCATGGTGTACCGGGTGGTGCCCAAATGCGCCTGTTCGACCATCGGGCAGATCATGTTTTATTCCGATCATGGCGAATTCTTTGACGGCGACATCCATGATGCCAAGGCAGGCATCCACAAATGGGCCTTGGATGCATCGCAGGGGCCGATCACCGATAATGTGACGGCGCGCAAGTCCTATGCCTTTACCTGCGTGCGCAATCCCTACACGCGGGTCCTGTCGTCCTTTTTTGACAAGATTTGCGGCATCCAGCGCAATGGGCGGCGGTATCGCGGCAATTTGGTGCCGCTGCTGGTTCAGAAATACGGGATCGACGTGGGCGGCGATGACGGCAAGCAGGAGTTTGACCAGATCGCGAGTTTCCGGCGTTTCTTGCTGTTTGCGCGTGATACCATTCGTTGGCGGCGGCCGATGGACCCGGACATTCACTGGTCTGCGGTGTCGGGGCACGTCAGCACCTTCATCATCAACGGTGGCACCTACGATAATATCTTTTGGACCGAGCAGTTTAACGACGGCATGCAGCAGGTGCTCGATGCCGTGGACACGCCGCATAAGGTTGATCTGGCGGCGATCCCCCGGTTCAACGAAAGCGAGGGCCACGGGCCCAAGCGGGCGCATCCGGTTGAGGATTACTTTGACGATCTGTCGATGCATCTGATGCGCGAGATCTATAAGCGCGACTTCGATCTGTTCAAATATGACTTCGACAATCCGGGGAACAAGCTGCCCGTGGGTGAGATTGATCTTGATGAGGTGCACGCCAAACTGGGTGACTGAGCGGCTGCATCTTGCACCGGGGCGGGGGCGCTCTACATGCTTTGGCATGTCACAGGTCAAATCCAGCTCCAAATCCGATCCGAACTACAAGGTGATCGCCGAAAACCGCCGTGCGCGGTTTGATTACGCTATCGAAGAAGACATCGAATGCGGCATCATCCTTGAAGGGTCCGAGGTGAAATCTCTGCGCGAAGGCGGGGCGAATATCGCCGAGAGTTACGCCGCCGTGGAGGATGGCGAGCTGTGGTTGGTGAACTCTTACGTGGCGCCCTATAAGCAGGCCAAGACCTTTCAGCATGAGGAACGCCGCCGCCGCAAGCTGCTGGTCAGCCGCAAGCAATTGGCGGACCTGTGGAACGCGACGCAGCGCAAGGGCATGACGCTGGTGCCGCTGGTGATGTATTTTAACCATCGCGGCATGGCGAAGATCAAGATCGGTGTGGCCAAGGGTAAGAAGCTGCATGACAAGCGCGAGACGGCGGCGAAACGTGATTGGTCGCGGCAGAAGCAGCGGTTGTTGAAGGATCATGGCTGATACGCACGGCAGGCCCGGAATCAAGCCGCAGGCGCCGGGCCATCGCCTGCCCGTACCGGCGGGCTGGCGATTTGGTGAGGCGGGCGCCTCCTTGACGGCACACATCAAAGCTGAACCATAAAATGTTGCCAACAGCCCGTAGCATCGCCACCCCACGGGCAGGCGATGGCCCTCCTTACACCTCTCAAACCCCCTTCCACTTGCCAGCATCCCCTACCGGTTATAGTCAAGGGCAACGCCCGCGACGAAGGAGGCCCCGATGGCCGACGATCCCAAGACATTGGTTTCAACCGACTGGTTGGCTCAGCACCTGAAAGACCCGGACCTGCGCATCCTTGATGCCTCGTGGTATCTGCCCGACGCCGGACGCGACCCAAAGGCCGAATATGACGCCGCTCATATCCCCGGCGCGCGGTTCTTTGACATTGATGATATCTCTGACGCGCGGTCGGACCTGCCGCATATGGCGCCGCCGATCGAAAAATTCATGTCGCGCCTGCGCGCGATGGGCGTGGGTGATGGGCATCAGGTGGTGGTCTATGACGGCGCCGGGCTGATGTCGGCGGCGCGTGTCTGGTGGCTGTTCCGCCTGATGGGGCAGGAGAATGTCGCCGTGCTTGATGGTGGTCTGCCCAAATGGCAGGCCGAGGGGCGCGAAACCGAAGATATGCCGCCCGTGCCGCGCGACCGCCACATGACCGTGCGCTTTCAGAACCAGTTGGTGCGCGATGTGACGCAGGTCGCCCATGCCTCGAAACTCGGCGATCCGCAGATCGTGGACGCCCGCGCAGCCGCCCGCTTCCGCGGCGATGCGCCAGAGCCACGCGAAGGGCTGCGCGCAGGCCATATTCCCGGCGCACGCAATGTGCCCTTCACCGAATTGCTCAACGACGACAAAACGATGAAGACCCCCGAACAGACCCGCGCCATTTTCGAGGCGGCGGGCGTGGACCTTGCCAAACCCGTCATCACCTCTTGCGGGTCGGGCATCACCGCCGCCGTGCTGGCGCTGGCGCTGGAGCGGGTGGGTCACCGCAAATGGTCGCTCTATGATGGCTCATGGGCTGAGTGGGGCATGTTCCCCACCGTGCCCGTCGCCACTGGCGCAGCTTAACCCTTTTTAGTTACCTTCCAACCGGAGAACCCCATGTTCGAGACGCTCAAGGCGCAACCCGCTGACAAGATCCTCGCCCTTGTACAGGCCTACCGCGAAGACCCGCGTGACACGAAGATCGACCTCGGCGTCGGCGTTTACAAAGACGCCAGCGGCAACACCCCGGTGATGCGCGCCGTCAAAGCCGCCGAGCAGCGCATCTGGGAAAACCAAGACACCAAGGTCTACACCGGTTTGGCTGGTGATCCGGCCTATACCAACGCGATGGCCGCGCTTGTGCTGGGCGATGCCGTGCCGCGCGGTGCGATTGCCGCCGCCGCCACCCCCGGCGGGACCGGCGCGGTGCGTCAGGCGTTTGAACTGGTGCGCATGGCCAACCCCGAAGCGCGCGTTTTCGTCTCTGACCCGACATGGCCGAACCACCTGTCGATCCTGTCCTATCTGGGCATGGAAGTGGTCAACTACCGCTATTTCGATAGCGCGACCGGCGGCGTGAACTTCGATGGGATGATCGAAGATCTCAAAACCGCCAAAAAGGGCGATGTGGTGCTGCTGCATGGCTGCTGCCACAACCCAACCGGCGCGAACCTTAACAGCAGTGAGTGGGACGCGGTGATCGAAGTGCTGCAAAGCACCGGTGCCGTGCCGATGATCGACATCGCCTATCAGGGCTTTGGCGACGGGCTGGAAGCCGATGCCGCCGCGACCCGCAAAGTGGCGTCTTCGGTGCCCGAATGCCTGATCGCGGCAAGCTGTTCCAAGAACTTCGGTATCTACCGAGAGCGGACCGGCATCCTGATGCTGGTCGCTTCTGAGGCGGCCCAAGGGCTGAACCAAGCCACCTTGGCCTTTCTCAACCGCCAGAACTACAGCTTCCCGCCCGACCACGGCGCGCGGATCGTTTCGACCATCCTGACCGATGACGCGCTCAAGGCCGACTGGCAGGCCGAGTTGGAAGACGTGCGCAACGCCATGCTTGCCCTGCGTGAGCAGCTCGCCGGTGAATTGCAGCGCCTGTCCGGGTCGGACCGCTTTGGCTTCCTCGCCCAGCACCGGGGCATGTTCTCGCGTCTTGGCACCACCCCGGACAAGGTCGAAGCGCTGCGCGAAAAGCATGGCATCTACATGGTTGGTGACAGCCGTATGAACATCGCAGGGTTGAACCAAAACAGCGTGCCAATTCTGGCCCGCGCGATCATCGACGTAGGCATCTAACGCTATTTCGGGCCGCGCCTGCCGCGGCCCGAACATCCTGCCGACCCAAGCGTTGATAACATAACTGGGCACTATGCCCCCGTAATGTCTACATTAAAACAGAACTTGGTCGGATTGCCCGGATTGAGTACCTTGAGCGAAAACTTAAGGTCAGGCAAATTTTAGAATCAATTTTTCAATGCATTCGGTTGGATGTTGGCATGCCAGCCGTACAGCTCGTGATTGTGACGGCATCGGTTGTCACCGTCTTGGGCTATTGGGTGCGTGGCCACAGCAGTCTGCCCGGCAAACATTGGTTCTTGCTGGCGATCTTGGCCATGGACATGTGGCTTCTTTCAGTCGGGGTCGAGCTTTCGGCCACCACGGCGGCCTGTGCCTTTGGAGTGAGCCGTTGGGCATGGATCGGCTTTGTGCTGCTGCCGACCTTCTGGGCCTTTTTCCTCTACGAATATGCGCTCGGGGCCAAGGTGCCGCGGTATCTGGTGCCGATCTGCGCCGGGGTTGCGCCGGCGCTGATCACCCTCGCGGCAGTGACAAGCGGCTGGCATGAGAAATTCTACGGGCCGGAAACCAAGTGGATTTTGAGCGAAGAGGGGGCCTACGTCCAATCTGACCATGGCCCGCTCTTTTTCATCGCGATTGCCTATCTTTACATGGTCATCGTGGCTGCGGCGGTGGTGGCGGGCCGTGCCGTACGGACGGCCAACCCCGCGGTGCGCAGCTTTTTCCTAAAGCTCTTCGCCGCGACGCTGATCCCCATGGTGGCCAATCTGGGCTATATTCTGGGCGGGATCACGCTGTTTCACACCGATCCGACGCCCTTTTCCTTTGCGCTTTCGCTGACGCTGGTGGTTTGGCTGGTGGCTGACAACCGCTGGATCGATGTCAACGCGATCGCGCGGGAGCTGTTGTTCTACAACAGCACCGACCCGGTTTTCGTGGTCGACCCATCAGGGGTTGCGATTGAGACGAACCCGGCTGCGGCCGACCTGTTGCGCCGCGGCGCAGAGCCCGAAGCACCGCTGAGCGAGTTCGGAGAGCTGGGGCCAGTCATTCGCCATCTCGCGGCCCACGGTAGCCTGCCGGACGTGACCGATATCCAGTTGGGCCACCGCCATTTCGCCGTACGCGCTCATGCGATTTCCTTGGGTGTCGGGCAAAAACAGGTCGGTTGGGCGGTGGCGCTCTTGGATGTGACGGTGCAAAAGATCGCCGCTCAGAAAGCGATCGCCGCCGAGCAGATGCAGATGCAGTTCCTTGCCACGGTGAGCCATGAGTTGCGGACCCCACTGACGGTGATCAACGGCGCGCTTGGCCTGCTGTCACAGGGCGGCGCAAAGCTGAGCGATGCGCAAAAGGCCCGTTTGCTTGGAAAGGCCACAGACGGTTCCGAGACGCTGACGACGCTGGTTAACGATCTGATCGACACGCAAAGCCTGAGCAGTGCGGCGTTCAGCATTGACCTTCAATCTGTGGCACTTGGCCCGCTGGTGCAGGGCGCTGTGGCGCGCGCGGAAAGCCTGCAACCCGACAAGGATATCCGTTTCACCTGCGCGTTGTCTGATGCCCCCTGACCGTGCAGGCGGATGCAGAGCGGTTGGGTCAGGTTTTTGGCAATGTGCTCTCGAACGCGGTGAAGTTCTCTTTGCCCGGCGGTTTGGTAGAAGTCAGCCTTGAGCAAGCCGAAGGCATGGCGCTGGTGCAGGTAAGCGATAGCGGCTGCGGCATTCCTCCGGGGGCGGAAGAGCAGGTCTTTGCCCGTTTCTCGCAGCTTGACGGCTCCGACACGAAAACTGCCTATGGCAGCGGTCTGGGGATGCATATCACGCGGCAAATTCTGGACCGGCACGGCGGCAGTATCCGCTATGTCAGCGCGCCGGGTGTCGGCACGACCTTTACGATTTCTTTACCCTTGGTGGCCTAACGCAAACCGCCCGGCCATTGCTGGCCGGGCGGTCAATTGCTTGGCGATGTGGCTAGGGCTTAGCCCTTGGCGAACTCAGGATAGGCTTCCATCCCCAGTTCGGACATGTCCAAACCGGTGATCTCGGCTTCTTCGCTGACGCGGATGCCACCGGCAGCTTTCAGGATCAGCCAGACAACGAAGCTGACGACGAAGACAAAGAGGCCAACCGCGGCAAAGCCGATGATCTGTGTGACGAAAGATGTGCCCTCGGTATAGACTGGCACAACCAGCGTGCCCCAGAAGCCAGCGATCAGGTGAACCGGGATCGCGCCGACCACGTCATCGATCTTGAACTTGTCGAGCATGGGCACGGTGAAGACCACGATGACACCACCCACGGCACCGATCCAAAGCGCGCCGAACAATGTCGGGTCAAGCGGCCCGGCAGTGATCGAGACGAGGCCCGCCAGCGCGCCGTTCAGCACCATGGTCAGGTCGACCTTTTTGTACATCACCTGTGTCAGGATCAGCGCAGCAACAGCACCGGCGGCAGCGGCCATATTGGTGTTGGCAAAGATCTGCGCCACGGCGTCGACATCTTCGATTGTGCCCATGGCAAGCTGCGACGCACCGTTAAAGCCGAACCAGCCCATCCACAGGATGAACGTGCCCAAAGTGGCGAGCGCAAGGTTGGAACCCGGCATCGGCACAACGCGGCCATCTTTGCCGTATTTGCCCAAACGTGGCCCCAGTACGATGGCACCAGCGAGGGCGGCAAAGCCACCAGCGGCGTGCACAAGGGTCGACCCGGCAAAGTCGCTAAAGCCCATTGCGGAAAGGAAACCGCCGCCCCACTGCCAAGATGCTTCGATCGGGTAGATGAAGCCGGTCAGCACGACCACGAAGATCAGGAAGGGCCAGAGTTTGATCCGCTCGGCCAGCGCGCCGGACACGATGGAGGCGGTGGTGGCGCAGAACATCAACTGAAAGAAGAAGTCGGAAGCGTTGGAATAGCCGCCTGCGTCAATCTCGGTCTTGATGTCTTTGGTGGCGAAGGTGCCAAAGACGCCTTCCATGATCCAATTGCCGTCACCGGGGTACATGATGTTGTAGCCCACCAGCCAATACATGACCGCCGCAATGGCAAAGAGGCCCATGTTCTTGGTCAACTGCGTTGTGACGTTCTTGGAGCGGACAAGTCCGGCTTCCAGCATGGCGAAACCCGCCGCCATCCAAAAGACGAGGAAACCGCCGATCAGGAAAAGCAGGGTGTTGAAGATGAAGGTCGTATCCGCCAGCGTCGCGTATTCCGCGTCCTGTGCCAGCGCCAGCCCGGGCAGGGCGATGACCGCCGCTGCGAGGGGAAGTATTAAGGTGGGTTTCATATGGTCGTTTCCTGTCTGCGGGTCCGAATGCGTGCTTACCGAAGCGGGCGGCTGCCCGTGCAGCATGAGAAAACCGGATATCGGGCGCTCTTGGACAGGTTTGCTTGCCATATTTGCGCCATTGCTTGGCAGTGCTGCCTAAAAAGCGGGCGCCGGCTGGAATCTGCCTATAAATTAATCAGACATTTGACGCCGATTGGACCTTGCAGCGCTAAACAAACCGCTGCAGTCAGGCTAAAGTGGCGAAAAATAGGGCCGAGCAGGCGATTTTATGACTGACAAGAACAAGCGCAAACGCCCTCTGGTCGCCGACAGGCGGTATCCGGGCAAGGCCAAACCCAAGCCCAAGACCTCTGCGCGGGCCAAACCGGCCACGCGCAAGGCAGCACCGGCCCGCCGCAAGGCCGCGCGCACCAAACGCCCTCGGCGCGGGGGAATCATTGGTTTCTTTGCTGGCTTGGCCCGTTGGATTTGGCGTTTGATCTGGACGATCACATGGCGCGTGAGCCTTGTGGCCTTCCTCGTTCTCGCCTTGGCTGTCGGCTATATCTATACCACCATTCCGCCGCTCGAAGCGCTGTTGGATGGCCGCGCGCGCGGCTCTGTCACCATGCTCGACCGGGAGGGAGAGGTCTTTGCCTGGCGCGGCGACCAGTTTGGCGGCGTGGTCTCGGCAGACTCGGTGTCCAAACATCTGCGAAACGCGGTCATCGCCACCGAAGACAAGCGATTCTACAACCATCTCGGGGTCAGCCCCCGGGGCATCGCCTCGGCGGTGCGGATCAACCTAAGCGAGGGCCGCGGCCCTCTTTCCGGCCATGGCGGGTCGACCATCACCCAGCAGACGGCCAAACTGCTTTGCCTGGGCGAGCCCTATGACCCCAGCAGCGGCATGACGGAAAAGGAATATGAGGCGGAATGCCGTCGCTCTTCCTTGGGCCGCAAAGCCAAAGAAGCGCTTTTTGCCGTCGCAATGGAGATTAAATACTCCAAGAGCGACATCCTTTCGATCTATCTGAACCGTGCCTACATGGGCGGCGGTGCCTTTGGCGCAGAGGCCGCGGCGCAGCGATTCTTCGGCAAGCCCGCCGCGGCGCTTTCGCCGTCTGAGGGCGCGATGCTGGCCGGTCTTTTGACCGCGCCCACAACCCTATCGCCCACCAACAATCTGGATCGCTCGCAAAGCCGTGCCGCCACGGTGATCCGCCTGATGGAAGATCAGGGCTATCTGACCGCAGCCGAGGCTGACGAAGCCATCGCCAATCCCGCGCAACTGTCCGAGGCGGCAGAGGCCGAGGCGGGCGGCTATTTCGCCGATTGGGTCATGTCCTCGGGGCCGGAGTTCTTTACCCGCAACACCACCGAAGATGTCATCATCAAAACCACCCTCGACCAGCGCATCCAGCGCGCGGCAGAGGAGGGGCTGAAATGGGTCTTTGAAAACAAGGTGCGCGACACCTCCAAAGCGCAGGCGGCCATCGTGGTGATGTCTTCTGATGGGGCGGTGCGGGCGCTGGTCGGCGGGCGCAAGACCAAGGTCGCGGGCGCGTTCAACCGTGCCACGCAGGCGATGCGCCAGACCGGGTCGGCGTTCAAACCCTTCATCTATGCCGCGGCGCTTGATCTGGGCTATTCGCCCGAAGACATCATCGTGGACGAACCCTACTGCCTGAACATCCCCGGTTCGGGTGAGTGGTGCCCCAAGAACTACACCAAGAACTTCAAAGGCCCGGTCTCCCTGACAGACGCGCTGAAAGACTCGTTGAATATCCCGGCGGTCAAAGTCTCGGAAAGCGTAGGCCGCGAGACGGTGAGTGCGGTCGCCACGCAGTTCGGCATCAAGAGCGATCTGGCCGCAGGCCCGGCGCTGGCACTTGGCGCATCGGAAAGCACCCTGCTCGAGATGACGGGCGCCTACGCGGGCATCCTGAACGGCGGCTCTTCGGTGACCCCCTACGGGCTGGTCGATCTGCGCCTCTTGGGCGAGACGGAGCCGCTGATGGGCACCGGCGGCGGTATCAACGAACGGGTCATCCAAGAAGATGCCGCGCGCCAGTTGGTCTATATGATGGAGAAGGTGATCTCGGAGGGAACCGGCCAGCGCGCCCAGTTTGGCGACCGTCAACTGGCAGGCAAGACCGGCACCACCTCGGCCAACAAAGACGCTTGGTTCGTCGGCTTTTCGGCGGATTATGTGGCCGGGGTCTGGATGGGCTATGATGACAACACGCCGCTCACCGGGGTCACAGGCGGTGGCCTGCCCGCAGAGATTTGGCGCGAAACCATGAGCCGCGTGCATGATGGGCTGCCCCTCAAGGAGTTGCCGATGCAGGCGCCCGCCCCGCCCAGCAACCTGAGCGAAGCGCAGCCCGAACCGCAGCCACAGCCGCAGCAACCGCAGGGCGGGGGCAATCAGGGGAGTGGCGGCGCGGACAATGTGATCGACCGCGTTCTGCGTGACATCTTTGGCGGCGGCAGCAGCGGCAGTGGCGCCAGCGCGCCTGCACCCAGTTTCCTCGACCGCTAAGGCGGTCGGGGCGGCGGCCCGAGAAAAAATGGCACTGGGTTATCAAAATCATTATCAATTCCCCATAAGCGGGAAGCGTGTCGGGTTCTGTGTGGGCAGCTTCGAAAGGGATTGATGCAAAGCGATGTGGTGAACAGGGGGCTGTCCGAACTGCGTCGCGTGCGCGGGCGCAGCCGTGGGCTTTATTGGGCTGTGGCCTTGTTCAGCCTATTCGCCAATATGCTCATGCTTACCGGCCCGCTGTATATGTTGCAGGTCTATGACCGGGTGCTCGGCTCCGGCTCCGAAGAGACGCTGATCGCCCTCTCGGTTCTTGTGGTCTTTCTTTATGCGGTGATGGGGCTCTTGGATTACACGCGCGGCCGGATCATGGCGCGGGTGGGCGCGCGGTTTCAATCCGATCTCGACCGGCGTGTGTTCGACGCCGTGGTGCGCAAATCCGCCGTGGCCCCGGATGTGAAGACCAACGCGGGCCTTGCCGATCTTGAAGCCGTGCAACGGCTGATGACATCGCCGGTTCTGATGGCCGCCTTCGATGCACCTTGGACGCCGATCTTTTTCGCGGCGATCTTTCTGTTCCACCCGATGCTGGGGTGGCTGGCGGTGAGCGGCGCGGCGGTGCTGGTGGTGATCACCATTGCCAACCAGTTGCTGTCGCGCGAAAGCCAAGCGCGTGCAAACCTCTCGGGGCAGGCAGCGAACGCAATGTCGGACCAGATCAGGGTCGAGGCTGAGATGGTGCAGGCCATGGGGATGCGTGACGCGGCATTCTCGCGCTGGCAACAGGTCCGGGGTCAGGCGTTGGAACAGCAGGTCAAATCGACCGACGTGGGCGGCACGTTCACCGCGATGACCAAGACGCTGCGGTTGTTTCTGCAATCCGCCATGCTGGGGCTCGGCGCGTGGTTGGTTTTGAAAAACCAAATGACTCCGGGCGCGATGATCGCAGGCTCGATCCTGCTGGGCCGGGCGCTGGCGCCGGTCGAACTGGCATTGAACCAATGGCCGGTGGTGCAGCGGGGGCGGTCCGGTTGGGCCAATCTGGCGCAGCTTCTCGGCGCCGTGAGCGAAGAACCCCCGCGCACCGCGCTGCCGCAGCCCAAAGCGCGGCTGGTCGCCAAGGCGCTGACCGTCGTGGCACCGGGCGAGAAACAGGCAGCGCTCAAGTCGATCAATTTTACCGTCGAGCCGGGGCAGGCGGTGGGCGTGATCGGCCCGTCGGGGGCGGGGAAGTCGACATTGGCGCGCACGCTCACCGGGGTCTGGCCGCCTGCGGGCGGGTCGATCCGGCTGGATGGGGCCGCCCTTGAGCATTACGGGAGCGAAACCTTGGGGCGGCATATCGGATACCTGCCGCAGCGCGTCCAATTGTTCGATGGCACCATCGCCGAGAATATCGCCCGGCTGTCCCCCGACCCCGACGATGCCAAAGTGATCAAGGCCGCCAAATTGGCGGCGGCGCATGAGATGATCCTCGAATTCCCCAAGGCTATGACACGCCCATTCGCGCGGGGCAGGTGCGGCTTTCTGGCGGACAGATGCAGCGCATCGGGCTGGCACGGGCGCTTTATGATGACCCGGTGATCGTGGTGCTGGATGAGCCGAATTCGAACCTCGACAATACCGGTTCTCAGGCGTTGAACCACGCAATCCGGCAGATGAAGGCGAGCGGGCGGTCGGTGCTGATCATGGCACATCGCCCAGCGGCCATTCAGGAATGTGACACGCTGCTGGTTCTCGATAACGGCATCCGCAAAGCCTTTGGTCCCAAGGATGAGGTGCTTGCCGGGATGGTGCAAAACCACCGCGAGATTCAGCAGGCCCCCCGCGGTCGGGGGCGTGGTATGACCGATCACGGCGACAAACGCTGGTCGGCAACCCGGCCCCTGATCCTTGGGTTCTTCGGGCTGATCTTGCTTTTCGGCGGTTTTGGGACTTGGGCCGTGACCAGCCAAATCGCCGGGGCGGTGGTGGCTTCGGGCCGGATCGAAGTCGACCGCAACCGGCAGATCGTCCAGCATGAAACCGGTGGTGTGGTGGCCGAAATCCTTGTGGATGAGGGCGACAGTGTCGCCGCCGGTGACGCTTTGCTGCGTCTGGATGCAGAGCAGCTGACCTCGCAATTGGCCATCGTCGAGGGCCAGCTTTATGAGCTTATGGCCCGCCGCAGCCGTCTGGAAGCGCAGCGCGATGAGGTGGAGGCGGTCACCTTTGACGAAGAGTTGCGAACCGCCGCCTCCGAAAATCCCGACGTGCAGGAACTGGTGGACGGCCAGCGCAACCTGTTTGACGCGCGCCGCGTCAGCGTGGCCCAAGAGCTTGAGCAATTGGGCAAACGCCGGGCGCAGATCAACGCGCAAATTCGCGGGGTCGATGCGCAAGAGGCCGCGCTATCGCGCCAGTTGGAGCTGATCGAAGAGGAGTTGGGTAATCAGCAGTCGCTGCTGGACCGTGGCCTGACGCAGGCCTCTGCCGTCTTGACGCTGATGCGCGAGCAGGCCCGTCTGCGCGGCCAGATCGGCGAGTTGTCGGCGCAAAAGGCGCAATCCCAAGAGCGGGTGACAGAGATTGACATCGAGCGGCTGAAACTGCGCTCCGCCGGGCGGGAAGAGGCGATCACCCAGTTGCGCGACCTGCGCTACCGCGAGTTGGAGATGGCCGAACAGCGCCGCGCGCTCAGGGCCGAGATTGACCGGCTTGATATTCGCGCGCCGGTGTCGGGGGTGATCTATGGGATGCAGATCCAAACCCCGCGGTCGGTCGTGCGCGCGGCGGAGCCGTTGATGTACCTCGTCCCCCAAGATCGCCCGCTGGTCATCGCCGCGCGGGTCCAGACCATCCACATCGATCAGGTCGCCGTGGGCCAAGAGGTCAATCTGCGTCTTTCGGCGTTGAACCAGCGCACCACGCCGGAACTGGTGGGCAAGGTCTTGCAGGTCTCTGCCGATTCCATTGACGACGACGCGACCGGGCAAACCTATTACCGGGCCGAGATTGCGCTTAACCCCGGCGAGATCGACAAGCTGGAAGAGGGCACGATCTTGCTGCCCGGCATGCCGGTTGAGGCGTTTATCCGCACCGGCGAACGCTCTCCGATGGCCTATCTGTTGAAACCGATGGCCGACTATTTTGCGCGCGCGTTCCGCGAAAGCTGATGCGCGGCGCCGGGCGGGCGGCAAAGGGGCTTTTCCTCGGGGCGGAGGGCGGTTAGCGTCCGCTTGAACCCGCAACCAAAGGAAGCCCGTCATGTCCCTGACCGCCCGCCTTGCCGATCTCGGCATCACCCTGCCCGACGCGCCCGCACCGGCCGCGAACTATGTGCCCTTTGTGGTCACCGGCAATACCGTCTATGTTTCGGGCCAAATCTCCAACGGGCCGGATGGGTTGATCACCGGGCGTTTGGGCGACGGTATGGATGTCGACGCCGGGGCCGCCGCCGCGCGCAGCTGTGCGCTGAGCCTTTTGGCGCAGGTCCGCGCTGCTTGCGGAGGCGATCTGGACCGTCTCATACGGGTTGTGAAACTGACGGGCTTCGTGAACTCAACCGCCGATTTCACTGACCAGCCCAAGGTCATCAACGGGGCCTCCGACTTCATGGTCGAGGCTTTGGGCGACGCGGGCCGCCACGCCCGCTCGGCGGTCTCTGCCGCATCACTGCCACTGGGTGTCGCCGTCGAAATCGAAGGCATTTTTGAGATCGAATGACCCTTCCCGCCGCCTTTCTGGACATTCCGCTGGCGCATCGCGCGCTGCATGATCTCTCTGCCGGGCGGCCCGAGAACAGCCGCGCCGCCGTGCGGGCGGCTGTCGATGCAGGTGTCGGCATCGAGATTGATGTACAACTCAGCGCCGATAACAAGGCGATGGTGTTCCATGACTATGCTTTGGAGCGGCTGACACCAGAGCGCGGCGCGGTCCGGCTGCGTGAGGCCAGCGCCCTTGCCGCCATCCCGCTAAAGGGCGGCGACGAGGGGATTCCAACGCTTGAGGAAATCCTCGACCTCATCGCTGGGCGCGTGCCGCTTTTGGTGGAGTTCAAGGATCAAGACGGCGCCATGGGGCCGAACGGGGGCCCGCTTGAGACCGCCGCCGCCGAACTGCTTGGCCGCTACCGGGGCGATTTGGCGGTCATGTCGTTCAATCCGCATTCGGTCCGCGCACTTGCCCATCTTTTGCCCGACGTGCCACGCGGTCTGACCACCAGCGCCTACCGCCCCGATGAATGGCCGCTGCCCGCAGCCACCTGCGATCGGCTGCGGGGCATACCCGACTATGCCGACACCGGCTCCTGTTTCATCAGCCATGAGGCCGATGACCTGAACCGCCCCCGTGTGGCTGAGCTAAAGGCCGAAGGGGCGGCGGTGCTCTGTTGGACGATCCGCAGCCAAGCTGAGGAAGACATCGCGCGTCAGGTGGCGCAGAACGTGACCTTTGAGGGGTATCTGCCGCGTCCGCGCTCTTGATCTGCGAGGCCGAGGCCACACATAGGACGCAAGACAGGCAAGGCTCAGATGAACGCGCAGGAAATCGAGATTACCGTGGTGCCAGAACTGGCACAGATCGGCCAAAAGGACTGGGACGCCTGCGCCTGTCCCGAGGCCGCGGGCGGGGGCCGTCCGCGTGACCCGTTCACGACCTATCGTTTCCTGTCGGCGCTAGAGCAGAGCGGATCGGTCGGCCCCGGCACGGGCTGGCAGCCGCAGTATCTGGTGGCGCGGATTGCGGGCCAAGTGATCGCCGTGGCGCCGATGTATGCCAAATCGCACAGCCAAGGCGAATATATCTTCGACCACAACTGGGCCCATGCCTATGAGCGCGCGGGCGGGCGGTATTACCCCAAACTGCAGATCGCCGTGCCCCACACCCCCGCCACCGGGCGCCGCTTTTTGGTGCGGCCCGAGTTTGAAGAGGCGGGCACCGCCGCGCTGGTTCAAGGCGCGGTGCAGCTGACCGATAATAACGCGCTGTCGTCGCTCCATGTGACCTTTTGCACCGAGCAGGAGGTCGCCCGGGCCGAAGCACTGGGCCTGATGAGCCGCAAAAGCCAGCAGTTTCACTGGCACAACCGCGACTATGCGGATTTCGACGGTTTCCTCGCCAGCCTGTCTTCGCGCAAGCGCAAGAACATCCGCAAAGAACGCGCACAGGCGCAGGATTTTGGCGGCACGATCCACACCTTCACCGGCGACCAGATCGCGCCCGAGCATTGGGATGCCTTTTGGCAGTTCTACCAAGACACCGGCGCGCGGAAATGGGGCTCGCCTTACCTCACGCGGGAATTCTTTGACCACGCGCAAGAAAACCTGCGCGACGATATCGCGCTGGTGCTGGCCGAACGAGAGGGGCGTTGGGTTGCCGGGGCGCTGAACTTCATCGGGGCAGAAACGCTCTTTGGCCGCTACTGGGGCTGTACCGAACACCACCCCTTTCTGCATTTCGAACTGTGCTATTATCGCGCCATGGATTTCGCCATCGCCCATGGGCTTTCCCGTGTCGAGGCGGGTGCGCAGGGCGAACACAAGCTCGCACGTGGCTATCTGCCGTCACCCACATGGTCGCTGCATTGGATGCGCGATCCGGGCTTTGCCTCTGCCGTGGGGGAGTATCTGCAGGCCGAACGCGACGCCGTGGATGAGGAAATCAGCGTGCTGACCGACTACGGCCCCTTCAAAAAGACGACGATCGAGGAACAAGAATGACCGAGAGATTAAGCATCGAGACCCGTAAGACGCTGCTGCAACCGCTGTTCAATACCGGCTGGGAGATGGTCGAAAGCCGGGATGCGATCCACAAGACGTTCAAGTTCAAGGATTTCGCCGACGCCTTTGGCTGGATGACAAGGGTGGCTATTTGGGCGGAAAAGTGGAATCACCATCCCGAATGGAGCAATGTTTACCACCGCGTGGAGGTGACGTTGATCACCCATGACGTGGATGGGCTAAGCTCGCTCGACGCGAAATTGGCGCGCAAGATGGATGGTCTCTTTGGGGCCGGGAAAGACTGACGGAGAGACCGGATGCAAGATTTGTTTGAAACGGAACTGTGGCAGGGCAAGACGATTGCCGATCTGCTGACACTGGAGTTTCTTGCCAGCGCGGCAGGCTCGGTGATCGGCGCGATTGTGATCCTGTTGCTGGGGTGGGTCATCTCAAGTTGGCTGCAACACCGTGTCGAAAACCTTGGCAAGCGGAACAAGCACCTCGACGAGATGCTGTTCGAATTTCTGGCTTCCATCGTGCGCTATGTGGTGCTGGGCTTTACCGTTTTGTTCGTGCTCAACACTTTCGGGGTCAAGACGACCTCGGTCGTGGCGGTTATCGGTGCGGCGGGTCTGGCGATTGGTCTGGCCCTGCAGGGCACCCTGTCGAACGTGGCCGCCGGGGTCATGCTTATCCTCTTTCGTCCGATCAAGATCGGCGATTTCGTGGTGATCGCGGGCGAGATGGGCACGGTCAAACAGATCAACCTGAACTACACCGTGCTGGCCGACCTCAGCAATGTGCAGGTCATCGTGCCGAACTCTGAGGTTTGGGGCAATGTCATCACCAACTATTCCGTCAACCCGACCCGCCGTGCGGAATGGACCTTTGGCGTGGGCTATGGCGCGAACCTCAAGACCGCCGAAGAGATCATTCGCAGCACGATCATGGCGGATGAACGCGCCCATGCCGATCCTGAGCCCTTCATTCAGGTGAACAATCTCAACGACAGTTCGGTCGATTTCCTTGTGCGGGTCTGGTGCAGCGCGGGGGATTATTTTGCCTTCAAGGCCGATATGACCCGCAAGGTCAAAGAGGCGTTGGATGAAGGCGGGGTGGATATTCCGTTCCCCACACGCACCATCGTGCAGGCTGCGGAATAGGCCTTCGCGTCTGTGGCCCTTCGCGGGGCACCCCCATCAGTAAAACGCCCGGCCAATCTGGCCGGGCGTTCGCATTTTACATATTGTCCAGCAGTGCTTCGCCGCCGGAAATCTCGCAGGTGCCGGGGCTTTCCTCGGGCTGCCACAGTGTTACCTTGCCGTCTTCGACGAGCATCGCATAGCGTTTGGACCGGCTGACCAGCCCGGCACCTTCGGCGTCGAACTCCATGCCGATGGCGCGGGTGAATGCGCTGCTGGCGTCGGCCAACATGGTGATCCCGGCCTCACTCGCGCCGGTCGCTTCGCCCCACGCTTTCATCACGAAAGGGTCGTTGCAGGAGACGCAGATCACCTCATCCACGCCTTTGGCGTCGAACTGATCTTTGGTGCGCACGAAGCTCGGCACATGGGCAGAGTGGCAGGTGGGCGTGAACGCACCCGGCACGGCAAAGATCACCACTTTGCGGCCCTTGAGCTTGTCGGCCATCTGTACCGGCTCGGGCCCATCCGCGCCCATCTGAACCAGTTTCGCGTCCGGCAGCGTCGAACCTTGAGAAATCGTCATGGGATAGCCTCTCCTGTCATTGCGGTTGTCTTGGGGCCAGATATAGGCTTTGACCGCGACTGAGACCAGATCAATTGGGGGTAGGCAAATGCAGCATGTGGTGGTGATCGGAGCCGGGCAGGCGGGGGCCTCTTGCGTGGCCAAACTGCGCAATGGCGGGTTCGAGGGCAAGATCACCCTGATCGGGGCCGAGCCTTGCCCGCCCTACCAACGGCCACCGCTGTCCAAAGGGTATCTGCTGGGCGATATGACACTGGAGCGGCTGTTTCTGCGGCCCGAGGCGTTCTATGCCGACCAAGGGATCGCGCTCAAGACCGATTGCTGCGTTACCGCGCTTGACCCCGAGGCGCGTGTTCTGAGCACGACCGAGGGCGAGGTCGCGTATGACGAACTGGTGCTCGCTACCGGCTCCCTCCCGCGTCGGCTGCCAGCGGCGATTGGCGGCGATCTGGATGGCGTCTTTACCGTGCGTGATCTGGCGGATGTGGATGCCATGGCGCCGCGTTTCGTGAAGGGCGCGAAGGTTCTGATCGTCGGCGGTGGCTACATCGGGCTGGAAGCCGCGGCTGTCGCGGCCAAGCTGGGGCTAGAGGTCACGCTGGTGGAAATGGCCGACCGCATCCTGCAGCGCGTCGCAGCGCCCGAGACCAGTGATTATTTCCGCGCCCTGCATGAAGGCCACGGCGTGACCCTGCGCGAAGGCGTGGGGCTGGAGCGGCTCTTGGGCGAAGGCCACGTCACCGGCGCACGGCTGAGCGATGGGACAGAGATTGCCGCCGATTTCGTCATCACCGGCGTGGGCATCGAGCCCGACATCGCGTTGGCCAAAGCAGCAGGGATCGAGATCGACAACGGCATCAAGGTCGACGCGCAGGGCCGCACGACTGTGCCGGGCATCTGGGCGGCGGGGGATTGCACCTCTTTCCCCTATCGCGGCGGGCGTATCCGGTTGGAAAGCGTGCCCAATGCCATCGATCAGGCCGAGGTGGTCGCTGAAAATATCCTCGGCGCGGGTAAGGAATACATCGCCAAACCGTGGTTCTGGTCGGACCAATATGACGTGAAACTGCAAATCGCCGGGCTGAACGCAGGCTATGACCGCGTGATCACCCGCCTTGGCGAAGGCAGCGCGTCGTTCTGGTACTACCTTGGCGAAACGTTGCTGGCCGTCGATGCCGCGAACGATCCGCGCGGCTATATGGTGGGCAAACGGCTGATCGAAGCGGGAAAATCGCCAGACCCGGCTTTGGTCGCGGACTCTCAGACAGACCTAAAGGCATTGCTGAAACCATGAGGATTATCGCTGGGAAATACCGTGGCCGACCGCTTGCCGCGCTTGGCAAGGGCGACGCCGGGGCGCATCTGCGACCGACCTCCGACCGGGTGCGCGAGAGCCTTTTTTCGATGTTGACCCATCACGATGTGATCGAGGGCGCGCGGGTGTTGGACCTGTTCGCAGGCACCGGCGCGCTTGGGTTCGAGGCCCTGTCGCGCGGTGCTGTGTCGGTCTGCTTTGTTGAGAATGGCCGGACAGGTCAGCAGTTGATCGGGGAGAACATGCGCAAACTAGAGGCAGAGGCGGAAACGCGGCTGCTGCGCAATGACGCGACGCGGCTGGGGCCATGCGCACAGGACCCTTTCGATCTGGTCTTCCTTGACCCGCCCTATGGCAAATCCTTGGGACAAAAGGCGCTTGTTGCGGCAGCCGAAGGCGGCTGGTTTGCACCCGGCGCGATGATCGTTTGGGAGGAAAGCGCACCCATGCACGCGCCCGAGGGATCGCCCGGATCGACACGCGCAAATACGGCGATACCCATGTGACGCTGCTGCAACGGTCTGCAAGCTAACGGCTTTTTGCCGAGCGCTATCCCCTCTCAGGTTGATCCTTGTCTTTTCCGACAGAATAAGTCACCTATTGCCCGAAGGCCCGGCGCGCCCTGCGTCGGGACCAAGGTGATTTTCAAGGAAGGACATTCGATGCGCCTCAAAGCGACCACGGCCATTGCGCTGATCACATGCGCCGCCGCTCCGGCATTTGCACAAGACAAGGCCGAGGTGCTGGGCACCTATGCCGACATCGCGCAGGCGGGCTACGAAGACAGCCTGACTACCGCGCAGACGCTGCAAGCCGCCGTCGAGACGCTGATCGCCACCCCCTCGGCCGATGCGCTTCAGGCTGCGAAAACCGCATGGCTGGCCGCCCGCGTGCCCTACCAGCAGACCGAGGTTTTCCGCTTTG
This sequence comes from Sulfitobacter profundi, assembly GCF_042661425.1. Classification (NCBI taxonomy): domain Bacteria; kingdom Pseudomonadati; phylum Pseudomonadota; class Alphaproteobacteria; order Rhodobacterales; family Roseobacteraceae; genus Sulfitobacter; species Sulfitobacter profundi. Next base: position 1,752,437 of record NZ_JBHSWA010000001.1, read on the forward strand.
GCAACGCCATCGTCGATGACTGGGAAGGCAAGGTAAACGCTTGGCCGCTGGACGAAGGTCTGATCGACTATGTCGACGCCTCCTATGGCGGCGAGACGGATGAAAACCAATTGGCGGTTCTGAACGTCATCGCCAACCCGACCTTCACGCTGGGCGGGGAAAAGGTGGACGCCACCGAGATCACGCCTGCGCTCCTCGAAGGGCAGTTGCATGAGGCGGGCGCGGTCGAGGCCAATGTCGCCACCGGCTATCACGCCATCGAATTCCTACTCTGGGGCCAAGACCTGAACGGGACTGAGCATGGCGCGGGCAACCGCCCTTGGACCGACTACGCAACCGGGGAAGACTGCACCGGCGACAACTGCGACCGCCGTGGGCAATACCTGAAAGCCGCGACCGATCTGCTGGTCAGAGATTTGGAATGGATGGCCGCTCAATGGGCCGAAGGCGGTGAGGCACGCGCCGCCGTGCTGGCAGACGAAGACGCCGGGATCGACGCGATCCTGACTGGCATGGGCTCGCTCTCCTACGGTGAGCAGGCGGGTGAGCGGATGAAGCTGGGCGTCATGCTCAACGACCCCGAAGAAGAGCACGACTGCTTCTCCGACAACACACACAACAGCCACTATTACGACGGTTTGGGCGTGCGGAACGTCTATCTGGGCGAATACCTGCGCGTCGATGGCCGCGTGGTTTCCGGCGCATCGCTGGCTGACCTCGTGGCCAGCGCCGATGCCACCGTCAACGAAGACCTGCGCGCCAAGCTGAACGCCTCCATGGTGGAACTGGGCCAGATCAAAACCGCCGCCGAAGCGGGTTTCAGCTATGACATGATGCTTGAGCGCGGCAATGCCGAAGGCGAAGCGCTGATCATGGGCGCGGTCGATGCGCTGGTGAACCAGACCCGCGCCATCGAGCGTGCCGTGACGGTTCTGGGCGGTGACGAAATCGCCTTTGAAGGGTCCGACAGCCTCGACGCGCCGGAGGCGGTCTTCCAGTAATCCTAACCCTTCCTCTGGGCCGCTGCGGCGGCCCGGGGCCAGCCAAGGAATACGCAAAACCATGATTGTTTGTCACTGTCAGAACATCACCGATCGCGACATCAACAATGCCATCGACTGGATGCGCGCCTCTGATGCGCGCACGGTCATTACTGCGGGCAAAATCTACCGTGCCTTGGGCAAAGCAGCCGATTGTGGCGGTTGCATGCCTCTGTTCTTGTCTACCATGCGCGGAAATGGCAACTTTTCCGTGCCTGTGCTGACAACCACTCTAAGTCAGGCAAAACCAAACAAGGAGACAGGTTCATGAAGGGCGACGACAAGGTCATCGAATATCTCAACGCGGCATTGCGCAGCGAATTGACAGCCGTGAGCCAGTACTGGCTGCATTACCGGCTGCAAGAAGACTGGGGCTATGGTCGGCTTGCCGATAAATCGCGCGAGGAAAGCATCGAAGAGATGAACCACGCCGACAAGCTGATCGAACGGATCATCTTCCTTGAAGGGCACCCCAACCTGCAAAAGCTGGACGCGCTGCGCATCGGTGAAACGGTCAAGGAATGTCTTGAGTCCGATCTGGCCGCCGAACATGAGGCCCGCACCCTGTACATTGAGGCGCGCAATCACTGCGATCAGGTGGGCGATTACGTCTCAAAGAACCTGTTCGAGGAATTGATTGCCGACGAGGAAGGGCATATCGACTTCCTCGAAACTCAATTGTCGCTTCAGGCCGAACTGGGCGAGGCCGTCTATGGCCAGCTTCAAGCCAAGCCGACAGACGACAGCAAGTAACTTCGACTGGCAGGCCCGGTTTTGGGCCTGCCGCTATCCAAGGCATTCCCCATGCGATTCCTCATTCCGATGCTCACGGCGGCCGCCGCGAGCATGGCCGCCGCCGCCCCGCAAGCACTGGAGGAACCGCATCTCAAGGTGATCCCCCGCACCGCAGAAGAGACCGCCCGGATCGCCAAGGTCACCGCCCCCGCGACCGAATTCGACAGGCCCGAACCCTTTGAGACGAACCCGGCAGGGGCCGCAACGGTCAGCCCGCGCGGCAATGCCGATGCGTTTTCGCTGCCTTCGGGTAACATTCCTTTTGAGCGTGAGTTGGATTTCAAGGTCGGCAATGGGCTGTTCAAAAAGCTCTGGGTGTCTTCGCCGTCCTCGACGCTGGCCTCTGACGGGCTGGGGCCGCTTTTCAACGCGCGCTCTTGCCAGCGGTGCCACCTGAAAGACGGGCGCGGCCATCCCCCGAGGGGCCGGAGGATGACGCGGTGTCGATGTTTCTGCGCATCTCGGTCCCCACCGCCCCCGAAGAGGCAATGAGCGAGATCGAGGCGTTCCTGCTTTCGGTGGGCGATACCACCCCCGCACGCGGCCCGATCCGGTCTATGGCGGGCAATTGCAGGATTTCGGGGTGGCGGGGCATCCGGCGGAATACCGGCTGGGCCTGCGCTATGAAGAGGTGGAGGTCGCGCTCTCCGAGGAGAGACCGCCAGCCTGCGCCGCCCGACCTACAGTGCCGAAGACCTCGGGTATGGCCCCTTGGCCGAGGGCGCGATGCTCAGCCCCCGTGTAGCCCCGCCGATGATCGGTTTGGGCCTGCTCGAAGCGATCCCAGCCGCAGATATCTTGGCCCTCGCGGACCCCGAAGACGCCGACGGCGATGGCATCTCTGGTCGGGCGCAGATCGTCTGGTCCTTTGAGCACGCGCGCCCGATGTTGGGCCGTTTCGGCTGGAAATCCGGCGCACCGACGATCCGCGAACAATCCGCCAGCGCCTTTGCGGGGGACATCGGCATTTCCTCCCCATCTTCGATGCGGCATGGGGCGATTGCACGACCGAGCAAACCGCCTGCCGCGATGCCCCGCATGGGAACGGTGACGCGCGCGGGGCAGAGATCGACGCCGAAGGGCTGGATCTGGTGACCTTCTACAGCCGCAACCTTGCCGTGCCGGCCCGCCGCGATGTCGGCGCACCTGAGGTGCTGCGCGGCAAGGCGGTGTTCCATGAGGTCGGCTGCACCTCCTGTCACCAGCCGAAATTCGTGACCGAACGACTGGAGGATCAGCCCGAGCAAAGCTTTCAGCTGATCTGGCCGATGACCGATCTTTTGCTCCATGACATGGGCGAAGGGCTGGCCGACAACCGTCCCGAGGGCCGCGCGAATGGGCGCGAATGGCGCACCGCGCCGCTCTGGGGCATCGGCTTGACCGAGCAGGTCAACGGCCATACCCAATTCCTGCACGACGGGCGCGCGCGGTCGCTGCTCGAAGCGGTGCTCTGGCACGGCGGCGAAGCCCAGCCCGCCCGTGATGCCGTGGTGGAGATGCCCAAAGCCGACCGTGACGCCCTGATCCGCTATCTGGAGAGCCTCTGATGCGCAGCCTGCTTACCGCCACATTCCTTCTGACCGCCGCCCCCGCCCTCGCCGGGGTGGAGGAGGTGATCCAAGACCACGCGCTGCCCGGCACCGCCCGTTTCGCCTCTGCCACTGCGGCGCTCGACGCTGCAGCGCAGGCCAATTGCACCGACACGGCCCTGCGCCCGGCCTATCAAGAGGCTTTCGACGCATGGCTCGGCATCGCGCATCTGACCCTTGGCCCGCTAGAGGAAGACGGGCGCGGGCTGGCCATCGCCTTTTGGCCCGACACGCGCGGCATGGTGGGGCGCAGCGTGGCGCGACTGGTGGCCGAAGAAGACCCGATCGCGACAAGCGGGGATTACGCCGAAGTCTCCATCGCCGCGCGGGGGCTCTTTGCGCTGGAACGGCTGCTTTATGACGATGACTTCGCAGGCTACGGGGCCGAGAGCTATAGCTGCGCATTGGCCCGCGCGATGGCGGCCGACCTGGCCAATTTGGGCCGCGAGGTCGACACCGCATGGCGTGAGGGTTTCGCCGCCGCGCTCCGCAGCGCCGGGGAGGCGGGCAATGACCGTTTCCTCAGCCCGCGCGAGGCATCGCAGGCGCTTTACACGGCTTTGGCAACCGGGCTCGAATTTGTCGCGGACCAACGTCTAGGCCGCCCGATGGGCAGTTTTGATGCGCCGAAGCCGCAGGTGGCCGAGGCGCGCCGTTCGGGCCGCAGCCTGCGCAATGTGGTGTTGTCACTCGAAGCATTGCAGGGTCTAGCCGACACGCTGTCGGACGCCGCTACCCCCAAAACCGACGCCGCATTCGACCGCGCCTTGAGCGCCGCGCGCGCGTTGGAGGACCCCGTCTTTGCCGGGGTGGCCGACCCGATAAGCCGTATCCGGGTCGAGGCGCTGCAAAATGATGTGCGGGCCATTGCCGAGGCCGTGAGCGCTGAGATCGCCCCGGCGCTTGGCGTTTCCGTCGGGTTCAACTCGGCGGACGGCGATTGATGCCCTCGCGCCGCCACTTCCTTGCGGGTCTCGCCGCCGCGTCGAGCTTGCCGGCGATGGGTTGGGCCGCCGCTGGCAGCCCTGCCTACCTTGCCGCCGCGCGTGACCCTTCGGGGGCCTATGCGCTTTTCGGGCTGGACGGGACGGGCCACGACATTTTCCGGATTCCGTTGCCCGACCGGGGCCATGCCGCCGCCGCGCATCCCACGGCGCCCGAGGCCGTGGCCTTTGCCCGCCGCCCGGGGCGGTTTGCACTGGTGATCGACTGCGTGAAGGGCCGTGTCGCCCATCGCCTCGACGCGCCGGAGGGGCGGCATTTCTACGGACATGGGGCGTTTTTGCAGGGCGGGGCCATCCTCGCCACCAGCGAGAATGAGATCGACACGGGCGAAGGGCGCATCGGCCTGTGGTCCCGTGCCGAGGGCTATGCCCGGATCGGAGAGATCGCCTCAGGCGGGGTCGGCCCGCATGAAATCCGCCGCTTGGCCGAGGATGTGCTGGTGGTGGCCAATGGCGGCATCCGCACCCATCCCGACAGCGGCCGGGAGAAGCTGAACATCGACGATATGCGGCCCAATCTGTCCTATGTCAGCCTCTCGGGCGAGATGCTGGAGCAGGTCGAACTGCCGGATGACCTGCACAAGAACTCGATCCGCCATCTGGCCTTGGCGCCGGACGGGCAGGTGGCTTTTGCGATGCAATGGCAGGGGAGCCGAACGACGCCGTGCCGTTGTTGGGCCTCCACCGGCGCGGGCAAAACCCGGTATTGGCCGAGGCCGATCTGGCCGAGCAAATCGCGATGCAGGGCTACGCGGGCAGCGTGGCATTCGCGGCAGATGGCGGGGCGGTCGGTATCACCTCCCCCGGGGCGGGCGGCTGCATCTGTTTGACAGCAAAGGTGATTTCCTTGCCAGCCACCGCCGTGCCGATGTCTGCGGACTGGCGCCGGGGCGGGGCGGTTTCGTCGCCACGGATGGGCTGGGCGGTATCCTGTCGCTGCAAGAGGCGGCGCTGTCGCGGCTCACTACCGCCGCGCGGGCGTGGGACAACCATCTGGTTGCCATCGACGGATAGGCGGGCGGGGGCACTGCCCCCACCGGGTTTTAGTCGGTCTTATACGTCGGGTGGAACAGCCCGCCGGGCGAGAGGGTAAAGATCTCAACCCCGTCTTCGGTCACGCCGACCGAATGCTCAAACTGCGCCGACAGGGATTTGTCGCGGGTCACCGCGGTCCAATCGTCGGCGAGTGTCTTGGTCTCGGCCCGGCCAAGGTTCACCATCGGCTCAATGGTAAAGAACATGCCCGGCTCTAGCACAGCACCGGTGCCCGGACGGCCATAGTGCAGCACGTTGGGCGGCGCGTGAAAGACCTGCCCCAGACCGTGACCGCAGAAATCCGTCACGACGGACATGCGGTGGCCTTCGACAAATGTCTGGATGGCATGGCCGATGTCGCCAAAGGTATTGCCCGGCTTCACCGCCTCGATCCCGTGCATCAGGCTGTCGTGGGTCACGTTGATCAACCGCTCGGCCTTGCGCGAAAGCTTGCCCGCCACATACATGCGGCTGGTGTCGCCGAACCAGCCATCGACGATCACGGTCACGTCGATGTTCAGGATGTCGCCGTCTTTCAGCTTCTTGTCGCTGGGGATCCCGTGGCAGACCACATGGTTCACCGAGATGCAGCTGGCGTGCTGATAGCCTTTGTAGCCGATCGTCGCGGATTTCGCGCCGGCGGCGTTGACCTTCTCTTCGATCAGGCGGTCAAGCTCTCCGGTGGTCTGACCGGGGAAGACATGCTCTGCGATCTCGTCGAGGATCGTGGCGGCCAGACGGCCCGCCGCTTGCATCCCGGCGTGATCCGAAGGCTCGTAAATGCGAATGCCGTCGCGTGTCTGGCGGCCTCGGTGTGCGTTGTTCACCGCTCTCTCCATCCTTTTGTTCGCTCCTATTTAGCGTGGCTTTCCGGCAAGGGCCAGTGCAGCTCAGCCCGTAAAGGGGATCGGTTGCGCCAGTGTGACGGCTTGGGGCGTGATATGAGTGCCGATGGCGTAGATTTCCAGCCCCGCCGCCCGCGCGGCTTGGGACGCGGCGGCATAGGTCGGGTCGATATCGGCGGCGAGGGTCATCTGCGTGCAATCGGTGCGCTGCACCAGATACAGCAGCACGGCGCGGTGCCCGGCCTGCGCCATCCGCGCCAGTTCGCCCAGATGTTTCGCCCCGCGTGTGGTGACGCTGTCGGGGAATTCGGCCAGACCCGTTTCGCGTGAGAGGGTGACCGATTTCACCTCGACATAGGCATCGGGCAGGCCATCACCGCGCAGCAGAAAGTCGATGCGGGAGTTTTCGCCGTATTTCACCTCCGGTCGTACCTCGGCATAGGCGGCCAGTGGCATCACCTCACCCGCGACCAGCGCCGCTTTCATCGCGCGGTTGGGCAGGGCGGTGTCGACCCCGGTGAAATGGCCATTTTCATGATCAACTAGCCGCCAGCCGTAGTTCAGCTTTTTCTTCGGATCGTCGTTCGGCTCGAGCCAAATCCGGCTGCCCGGTTCCGCCAGCCCCATCATCGAGCCGGGGTTGGCGCAATGGGCGATCACTTCCTCGCCCGTTTCCTCAAGCGTGCAATCGGCCAGAAAGCGTTTGTAGCGGCGGATCAGCCGGGCGGGGACAAGTTGGGTTTGAAAGCGCATGAGGCGCGGCCTATACCGAAGGGACGCCATCCTCAAGGAGCCGCCCCCATGTCAAACCCCACCGCCGCGATGATCGTCATCGGCGACGAAATCCTTTCGGGCCGGACCCGCGACAGCAATATGCATCACCTTGCGGGGGAGTTGACGAAAGTGGGGATCGACCTCAAGGAGGTGCGCGTGGTGTCGGACGATCATGGCGCGATCATCGCCGCCGTGCAGGCGCTCTCAGGTGCCTATGCCCATGTGTTTACCTCGGGCGGCATCGGGCCCACGCATGATGACATTACCGCCGATTGCATCGCCGCCGCCTTTAACCGTGATATCGACGTGCGCGACGATGCGCGCGAGATTTTGGCCGAACACTACGCCCGCGCGGGCACCCAGATGAACGACGCCCGCCTGCGCATGGCGCGCATTCCCGAGGGCGCCGCGCTGATCGAAAACCCGGTCTCTGCCGCACCGGGCTTTGTGGTTGAGAACGTGCATGTCATGGCCGGGGTGCCGACGGTCTTTCAGGCGATGGTTGCCAGCGTCCTGCCGGGGCTCACAGGCGGCCAACCCCTGATCAGTGAGACGCTGCGCATCGACCGGGGCGAGGGCGATATCGCCGGACCACTGGGCGCGCTGGCTGAGGAATATCCGCATTTGTCGATGGGCAGCTACCCGTTTCAGAAAGACGGCATCTTTGGGGCGCATGTGGTGATCCGCGGCAGCGATCCGGGGATGGTCGAAGCGGCGATGGTCAAGCTCAAGGCCGCCTTCGCATGAGCGAGGCGCAGGCGTTTTTCGACGCGGGTGACGCGACATGGCCCGCCGCGCGGCGGTTTGATCACGGGCCATGGACCCTGCGCGAAGGGCAGGGCGGCGGGAAACGGGTCTCGGCGGCGACAGCGCGTGGGGCGATAACCGACGCCGACATTCCGACCGCCGAAGCGGCGATGCGCAAGATGGAGCAGCGCCCGCTTTTCATGTTGCGTGCGGGCGAAGATGATCTCGACGCGCTGCTGGCCGCGCGGGGCTACGGCGTGGTCGATCCGGTCACGGTGCTGAGCGCGCCGATTACCCGGCTGACAGATGTGCCGATGCCCCCGGTCACCGCCTTTTGCATCTGGGAGCCGCTGGCGATCATGGCCGAGGTCTGGGCCGCCGGAGGGGTCGGCCCTGCGCGTCTTGCCGTGATGGACCGCGCGGCGACCAAAACAGGCATCCTTGCGCGCTGGAACGAGAAACCGGCGGGCGTGGCCTTTGCCGGGGTGCACGAGGACATCTGCATGGTGCACGCCGTCGAAGTGCTGCCGCATCAACAGCGCCAAGGTGTGGCCACTTGGATCATGCGCGCCGCCGCCCATTGGGGGCAGGCCCAAGGGGCTAAGCGGCTTTCGGTGCTCTGCGTGGATACGAATGCCCGCGCGCAGGCGCTTTACGCCAAACTGGGCTTTGCCCCGGTCGGGCACTATCATTACCGTCAAAACACCGAGTGAAGGATAAGACCATGGCCAACGACATGCCCACCGCCCTTGATCTGCCGATGGTCGATCCGCTGCCCGAAGCGACGCAGAAGTATTTCGACATCTGTCAGGAAAAGCTCGGGATGGTGCCGAATGTTCTGCGGGCCTATGCCTTTGACATCGACAAGCTGAACGCTTTTGCGGGCATGTATAACGATCTGATGCTGGGCGATAGCGCGCTCAGCAAGCTTGAGCGTGAGATGATCGCGGTGGCGGTGTCCTCGGTCAACAAATGCTACTACTGCCTTGTGGCCCATGGGGCTGCAGTACGCGAAATGTCGGGCGATCCGCAATTGGGCGAGGCGCTGGTGATGAACTACCGCGTGGCCAAGATTACGGCCAAACAACGGGCCATGCTGGATTTCGCGGTAAAGCTGACCGAGGCCAGCGCCAAGGTCGAGGAGGCCGACCGTCAGGCGCTGCGCGATGCGGGTTTCACTGACCGGGATATCTTTGACATCGCCAGTGTGGCCGGGTTCTTCAACATGACCAACCGGGTGGCCAGTGCCACCGACATGCGCCCGAACGACGATTACCACGCGCAGGCGCGATGAGCCGGGCGCGGGTTGCTGCGGCTCTGCTCGGGGTGCTGCTGGCGGCTCCCGCGGCGGCGCTTGAATTGGCGCTGCCCAGCACCGCGCGCCTGACGGCAGAGCGTAACACCGCGCCGGACCGCTATGCCGCGCCCGTGGGTGTCTATGCCGAAGGGCAGGTGGCGCGGGTCAATGTGGATGGCAGCGTGCGCCGCGCTGCGTGGCGGATGGACACGCCGGGGCTGACCGCCTTGCAGGTGATGCGCCCGCTGCGGCGGCAGCTGGGCGAGGCGGGCTTTGACGTCGTGCTCGACTGTGCTGCGCGGGAATGCGGCGGCTTTGATTTTCGCTTTGCGGTGGAGGTGCTGCCGGGGCCGAACATGTATGTGAACCTGCGGGCTTTCCACTTCATCACCGCCCTGCGCCGGGGCGAGGACGGAACGCCGACCGAGGCGATCAGCATCCTTGCCAGCACGGCGGCGACCTCGGCCTATGTGCAGATCATCCAAGCCCGCAGCGGCGACGCGCCCGAAGGGGAAAGCACCCCCATCACGCCAGAGGCGACTGCCGAGGTGCCGCTTGCCACTGCGACGGGCGATTTCGCAGAAACCCTGAAGGTCGACGGCCATCTGGTCCTCAACCGGCTGGAGTTCGAGACCGGCACCTCCGCGCTTGGCCCCGGCCCCTTTGCCACACTTGAGCGGCTTGCCGAGTTGCTCAAGGCCGAGCCGGATCTGCGCGTGGCGCTGGTGGGACATACCGACGCGGTGGGCAGTCTGGATGCCAACACCGCCCTGTCGCGCAGACGGGCCGAGGCGGTGCGGGACCGATTGGTGCAGAGCTATGACGTAGCCCCCGGCCGGGTCGAGGCGCAGGGTGCCGGCTATCTCGCGCCGCGGGCCAGCAACCTAACCGAAGCGGGCCGCGAGCAGAACCGCCGGGTTGAGGTGGTGGTGCTCTCTGCCGAGTAGGCTATTTCGTGACCGTCATCTGGGTGGCCAGCAGCAGGTTCGTCTCGCTGGAACTCACCCCTGAATGCGGCGGATTTGGCCCAGCACGCTGTCCAACTCTTCGACGGTTTCGGTCCCCGTCTCGACAATCAAATCCCATTTGCCATTGGTCGCATGGATCGCCTGCACGGCGGGCATGCCCGCGAGGATACGCTTGATCCGGTCGGTGCCCGCCCCTTCGATGGCCAAGAGCGTATGGCCCCGGATCGGGCTGTGGCGCATGTCTTCTTTCAGGATCAGCGTAAAGCCCAAGATCGCGCCGGAACTGACCAGACGTTCGACCCGCGCGCGGACCGTCACACGCGACAGGCCCGTGGAGGCGGCCAGCGCGGAATAGGACATGCGTGCGTCGCGCCGCAGTTCTGCGATGATCTTGTTGTCGATCTCGTCCATGGGGGATCCCGTTTGCTTTGTTGAATAGGGTTTACGGCAGCGCGGGCAGGCTGGCCAGTCTTTGGGGATGCGCAATTGACGGCGGCGGGGAAACCCATAATCTGCCGCGGAAAGGATTTCCTCCATGCAAAGCCGCGCGCCCCTGTTCACACCGGTCCTGATGGTCGGTTGTATCATCATCATGGTCAGCTTCGCCGTGCGGGCCTCTTTCGGTGTCTTCCAGATTCCGATTGCCGAAGAATTCGCATGGGCGCGCAGCGAGTTTTCCCTCGCCATCGCGATCCAGAACCTCGCCTGGGGCATCGGGCAGCCGATCTTTGGCGCGTTGGCCGAAAAGATCGGCGACCGAAAGGCGATCATCATCGGCGCGGTGGTCTATGCGGTGGGGCTGCTTTTGTCGGCCAATTCCGCCACTCCGATAGAGCATCAGACCTATGCTTGGCTGGTGGGGTTTGGCATCGCGGGCACGGGCTTTGGCGTGATCTTGGCCGTGGTGGGCCGCGCCGCGTCGGACGAGAACCGCTCCATGTCGCTGGCCATCGCCACGGCGGCGGGCAGTGCGGGGCAGGTCTTTGGCGCGCCGGTGGCAGAGTGGATGCTAAGCTTCATGTCGTGGCAGATGACCTTTGTCTGCTTCGCGGGCGTGATCCTTGCGATGTTGCTGACCCTGCCGATGATGCGCGCGCCTGCGATGGCCAGCCGGGCCGAGCTTGAGGAGTCGATGGGTCAGATCCTTGGCAAAGCCTTCCGCGATCCGTCCTATACGCTGATCTTTCTGGGCTTCTTCTCCTGCGGGTATCAACTCGCCTTTATCACCGCGCATTTCCCGGCCTTTGTGACCGAGATGTGCGGCCCGATTTTGGCCGGAGGTGTGCTGCATAACATCGGCATTACCACCACCTCGGCGCTTGGCGCAGTGGCGATCTCGCTCATCGGGCTCGCCAATATCGCGGGCACCTTGCTGGCGGGCTGGGCGGGCAAGCGTTATTCCAAAAAGTACCTGCTGGCGGGGATTTACGTTGGGCGCACGGTGATCGCAGCGGCCTTTATCATGTTCCCGATCACCCCGGTGACGGTGATCCTATTCTCCGTCGGTATGGGCGCGCTGTGGCTGGCGACGGTGCCGCTGACCTCGGGCCTTGTCGCGCATATCTACGGGCTGCGCTATATGGGCACGCTTTATGGGATCGTTTTTTTCAGCCACCAGTTGGGCAGCTTCCTTGGCGTTTGGCTGGGTGGGCGGATGTATGACATCTATGGCAGCTATACCGGCGTTTGGTGGGTCGGCGTGGCCGTGGGGGCGTTCAGCGCCGTGGTCCATCTGCCGATCCGCGAGAAACGGTTGGAGGGGCTGGTGACCGCTTAACGCGCCCGCCAACGCTCAAGGATATGGCGCGCGGTCATCAGGTCCAAATGCGCGCCGCCGCCGTTCTTGAACAGGGTAATTTCATCGTCGCTTTGGCGGGTGAAGACCTCAAGGTCGTAGTAATCCGCGATCAGATGGTCGCGGGTGAGGGTGCCTGCCTCAAGCGGAATGTTGATTTCGCCGATATGGCCGATCGTGGTGTCGAAGCTGTCGACAAAGACCCGCGACCGCAACAGCGCCGTGTCGTCCACCTCACGCATGTCGGGGCGGTAGGCACCGATGAGGTCGATATGCTGGCCGGGTTGCAGCCAATCGCCCTTGATCAGCGGGTCGGTCGACATGGTGGCGGAGGTGACGATATCGGCGGCGCGCACCGCCTGCTCCAAATCGGTCGCCACGTTGATCTTAAGCTCCGCGGCCATCGCCTCGGCGTTCTTCGCGGTACGGTTCCAGACCGTGAAACGCGCCTGCGGGAAGGCGGCGGAATAGGCGGCGTGCAGGGCGCGGCCTTGGGTGCCCGCGCCGACGATCAGGATGTTCTCGCTGTCGGGTCGCGCCAGCCGCCGCGCGGCCAGCAGGCTGTCACCAGCGGTTTTCCATTTGGTGACGAGGTGGAAATCCACGATCGCGGCGAGCGTGCCGGTTTCGTCATCAAAGAGGGACACGCCGCCGTTGACCATCGGTACCTCGCGGTCGGGATTGCCGGGGAAGATCGTGGCGGATTTCACCGCGATGCCCAGCCCGTTGATCCACGCCGCGCGGCTGAGCAGCGTGTCCTTGCCGCGATAGAGGAAAGTGTCGCCAATCTCGGCCTTGGGCAGGTCATGGCCCGTGGCCAGCGCGTCGGTCAGGGCGATCCAATCCAGCAGCGCTTCGCCTTCGTCGAAGGAGATGTTGGGGATGTCGGTCATGCGGCCTCCTCCCGGCTCAGCAGCCCAGCGGCGACAAGACGGTCGGCCCAGCCCTGCGGCCCGGTGAAATGATGCGTCTGCCAGCCGCGCGCGGCGGCGGCGGCGATGTTGTCGGCGCGGTCGTCGGTAAAGAGCAGCGCTTCGGGCGGCAGGCCGCTGCCCTGCTCCACGGCCTCATAAATCGATGGCACCGGTTTGATCATGCCCAGGTGGCCCGAGATGAAATCGCGGTCGAACTCGCGCAGGAAAGGGTAGTGCGTGGCGGCAAGATCATAGCTTTGGATGCCAAAGTTGGTGAGCGAGAAGACCGGCACGCCGCGCGCCTGAAGCGCCTTCATCAGCCGCAGGGAGTGGTCGATCACCGGCGCGGCCATGTCGATCCAGCGGTCATGCCAGAGGCGGATTTCGTCGCCCCACTCGGGCGTCGCCTCGGCCATGGCATAGATCGTGTCGCGGAAGTTTTCGCCGCTGTCGACGCGGTCGTTCATGCCGTGCAGATCGACGGCATCGAACATGGCGCGGCGGCGATCTGCGCCGATGACGCTGTCGTAAAAGCGTTCGGGTTGCCATTCGATCAATACGTTGCCGATGTCGAAAACGACCGCCTGAGGTGTCATATCACTTGCCCTATCAATTCCTTAACGCGGGGCTAACCCCGCGCTGCCGCGCGCAATTCCCGCTCCAATGCCTCTAGGAAGCGGGAGCGGTCGGCCTTTGTAAACCCCTTGCCGCCGCCTTGGCGAAAGGGGTCGGCGGCGCGCAGGTCGGTCATCAGATCGCGGGTTGCCAGAACGTTGCCGATGTTGGCCTGCGTGAGGGCCTCGCCGTTATGTTTCAGCACCCTTGCCCCGGCTTCGACGCATTTCGCGGCCAGCGGGATATCCCCCGTGACCACCACATCGCCTTTGCCGCAGCGGTCAGCGATCCACATGTCGGCGATGTCGGGCCCGTCAGGCACGATCACCACCTCGACCAGTGGGTTCTGCGACATGCGCAGGCCCCCGTTCGAGACGAGGAACATCTTGACCTTATGGCGGGTCGCCACCCGCTCGGCCTCGGCTTTGACGGGGCAGGCGTCGGCGTCGATGTAGAGCGCGGTCATGGCTTAACCCGCATAGAGCGCGTCGGCGTGGAAGGCGACGTGATCTTCCATAAAACTCGCCACGAAGAAATAGCTGTGGTCATAACCCGGCTGCATACGGAAGCTGCCTTGCTGGCGTTTGGCGGCCATGGCCTCGGCCAATGCTTCGGGTTTCAGCAGGTCGAGGAACTGGTCGCTGCCGCCTTGGTCGATCAGGATCGGCCCGTCGAAACCCTTTTCGCGCATCAGCAGGGTGCTGTCGTGTTTCGTCCAAGTGCTTTCATCCGACCCCAGATAGGCGCTGAGTTGCTTCTTGCCCCAATCGCTCGACGTAGGGTGGGTGATCGGCGCAAAGGCCGATACCGAGAGGAACCGCCCCGGCAGGTTCATTGCCAGCGTCAGCGCGCCGTGGCCGCCCATCGAATGCCCGGTGATGCCTTGGCGCTCCATATCGAGGGCGAAGTTTTCACCGATCAGGCCGGGCAGTTCCTCGGCCAGATAGTCCCACATCTGGTAGTGTTTGGCCCAAGGCTCCTGCGTGGCGTTCACATAGAACCCCGCGCCTTTGCCGAGGTCGTAAGCGTCATCATCCGCCACATCCTCGCCCCGCGGGGAGGTATCGGGGAAGACGACAGCGATGCCATGTTCCGCCGCCCAAAGCTGCGCGCCCGCCTTGGTCATCGCGTTCTCATGGGTGCAGGTCAGGCCCGAGAGATACCACAGCACCGGCACCGGGCCGTCTTGTGCTTCGGCGGGCAGGAAGAGGCCAAAGGTCATGTCGCAGCCGCAGGCGTCGGAGTTGTGGGAGTAAACCCCCTGCGTGCCACCGAAACAGGCGTTTTCCGAGATGGTTTTCATGGCAGCGTTCCTTTCGAACTTGAATGTGTCACAGGGCCGAAACCCAGCCTACGACAAGGCTGACGGTCACGATACTGACAGTGGTTGAGACGAGAATGGCGGCAGAGACCCGCTGAGGGGCGACGCCATAATGTTGGGCGAGCATATAGACATTGCCCGCCACCGGCAGTGCTGCGGCGGCGATGATGACCCCGGCTTTGTAGGGATCGACGCCGAAAAGAAACAGCGCACCAAAGGCCACGAAAAGCGGGTGCAGCACGAGTTTGCAAAAGGTCAGCCAGCCTGCGATCTCAATCCGCTCGGCGGATTTGGAAGCCAGCGAAGCGCCGATGGCAAAGAGCGCCCCGGGGGTGGCAGCCCCGCCGAGGATGGCGAGGAATTCGTTCAGCGGCACAGGGATCGGGATGCCGAAGCCCGACCAGAGGAACCCCAAGGTGATGGCGACGATCATCGGGTTTTTCAGCAGCCCCAGTCCCACGATCTTGAGCGTCGCCAGCCGCAACTGCCCCTCGCGGGAGCCGGTGATCAGGATCACGATGAGGCTGGAAAAGATGATCATGTCGACGGTCAGCGCCAGCAGCACGGGGCCGATCGCCTCTGGCCCCAGAAGCAGCGTCAGCATCGGCACGCCCAGAAACCCTGTGTTGCCGATCACGGCGCATTGCGCCTCGATCCCGTTGGTCGCCACATCCAGCCCGCGCAGGAAGCCGACGAGGCTGGCAATGGCATAGACGAACGCCGTGCCCCAAAGATAGGCGGCGACAAGGCGGCTGTCCCAAACCTCGGCCAGTGAGAGATTGGCGGAAAAGCGGAACAGCATCGCCGAGAGGGCGAAATAGAAAACGAATTTGGTGAGATAGGCCGTCGCTTCGGCTGAGAAAAACCGCGTGCGCCCGGCCCAGTAGCCAAGGCCGATCAGCGCAAAGAACGGCAGGGTTTTCAGGAAGATCGCGACCATGGGTCAAGCATTAGCCAGCCCGCCCTTGGGGTGCAATGGGGCATGGCTCTTTGCCTTACCCTGAGCCGATCAGCACCCCGGCGGCAAAGACCAATGCGCCGCCCAGCACCACTTGGAACGCGGCGCGAAAGAAGGGTGTTTCCATGAACTTATTCTGGATCCACGCAATGGCCCAAAGCTCTACAAAGACGACGATGATCGCCACGACAGTTGCGGTCCAGAAGTCGGTGATCAGGTAGGGCAGCGCGTGGCCCAGCCCGCCCACCGTGGTCATCACGCCCGAGGCTACCCCGCGTTTGATCGGAGAGCCGCGGCCCGACAGTTCCCCATCGTCCGATGCCGCCTCGGTGAAGCCCATTGAGATGCCCGCCCCGACGCTCGCCGCAAGGCCGACGAGGAAGGTCGTCCAAGTGTTATGGGTGGCAAATGCGGTGGCGAAGATGGGGGCGAGGGTAGAGACAGACCCGTCCATCAGACCCGCCAGCCCCGGCTGGACCCATGTCAGCAAAAACTGCCGATGCGCGCGGCTGTCTTCGTCGCTGCGGCTGTCGGTGTTAAGGTGTTTCTCGGTCAAATCCTGCGCGCTGCCGTGGTGGCCTGCCTCGGCAGCGGCCAGATCGCCCAGCAGTTGCCGTGTCGCCGCGTCTGACGTGCGCGCGGCGGCGGCATGGTAGAACCGCTCGGCGTCCTGTTCCATCGCGGCGGCCTCTTGTCGGATACGCTCTAGCGACAGGTTCTCGATCAGCCAGACCGGGCGGCGCGCGTAGTAGCCCGAGACATGTTCGCGCCGGATTAGCGGGATGACATCCCCAAAACGGGCGCGGTGCAGGTCGATCAAGCGGCGGCGGTGTTCGTTCTCCTCCTCGGCCATCCCGTCAAAGACGGCGGCGCTGTCGGGGTATGCCTCGCGCAGCCTTTCGGCATAGTCGCGATAGATGCGCGCGTCATCCTCTTCAGAGGAGATGGCCAGCGCCAGCACCTCTTGTTCGCTCAGGTCTTTGAAACGTTTGCGGTTGAGGGAAAATCGCATCGAGAAGGCTCCGTGGTCTGGCCCTCACAGTAGGGCCATCGGCGGGTTCCAGCAAATGCAAAGCGCCTTGCCCTTGGCGGCGCGCGTGATGGACCTACCTGTTGCGGGATGGTCGGCCCTTGCTCCGACGCCACGCGAATAACGAGGTTTGGAACATGAGATTAGTTTTCTTGGCACCCCTATTGGTGGCGGGCTGCGCCGAAGTGGCGACAGCGCCGGTGCAAAACCCCATTCCGGCCCCGGTTGCGCCGAGGGGGCAGATTACGCCACCGGCGGCCACAACAACACCGCCCACACAGACCGCGCCACGCCCCGCACGGACAGAAGCGCGCGCCTCCACGACCAAGCCCAAGCCCCTGCCCAATTCGGTGATCGACGCGGTGAATGAGCCGTCTAGTAACTCTAGCAGTTCCAGCACGCCTACAGCGCCCACGCCTGCCAAGCCACTGGCGGAATCCTGCAAAGAAGGCAGTTGGTGGGGTCTGATTGGCCGTCCCCGCGCGGCGGCAAACATCGTGTCCGAGCCCAAGCGCGTCTATACCGAGGGCGACCCGGTGACGATGGATGCCAACCCCAACCGCACCAACATCGTGTTGGACGCGGAAGGGAAGATCGCCAAGGTCACCTGCGGCTAGGCTAGGTTTTCGGTCTAGCCCTTCGGACGCTTGTCGAGAATGCGCACGGCTTTGCCCTCTGACCGGGCAACGCCGCCTACGTCCATGACCTCGACCTTGACCGAGATGCCGACGGTTTGCTTGATTTGCGCCGAAAGCGCTTTGATCGCGGTGGCGCGGGCGTCGGGGGTCACGCTGGCATCGGCGCATTCGCAGAACACGCGCATCTGATCCATTCGGTCGGGCCGCGACAGTTCGATCTGGAAATGCGGGGCAAGCCCCGGCGTGGCCATCAGCGCTTCTTCGATCTGGGTGGGGAAGACGTTGACGCCGCGCAGGATGATCATGTCGTCGCTGCGGCCCGTCACCTTCTCCATCCGCCGCATGGAGCGCGCGGTGCCCGCCAGCAGCCGTGTCAGATCGCGGGTGCGGTAGCGGATGATCGGAAAGGCCTGTTTGGTGAGGGAGGTGAACACCAGCTCGCCCATCTCGCCGTCCTCAACCGGCGCGCCGGTTTCGGGGTTAATAATCTCGGGGTAGAAGTGATCCTCCCAGATGTGCAGCCCGTCCTTGGTCTCCACACATTCCATCGAAACGCCCGGCCCCATGACTTCGCTGAGGCCGTAGATATCGACCGCATGCATGTCGAAGGCCTGCTCGATCTCAAGCCGCATGGCATTGGTCCAAGGCTCAGCCCCAAAGATGCCCACCTCTAGCGAGGATTGGCGCGGATCAATACCTTGGTTGGCGAATTCATCCAAAATCGACAGGGCGTAGGAGGGCGTCACCGTGATGCCTTTGGGCTGGAAATCTTCGATCAGCCGCACTTGGCGCGGGGTCATCCCGCCCGAGATTGGCACGGTCGACAGGCCAAGCGCATCGGCCCCAAGGTGAATGCCCAAGCCGCCAGTAAACAGCCCATAGCCATAGGCGTTGTGCAGCATGTCGCCGGGACGCATCCCCGCCGCGCGCAGGGAACGGGCGACGACTTGGCCCCAGTTCGCCAGATCATCCTTGGTGTAGCCCACCACCGTCGGCTGCCCGGTGGTGCCAGATGATGCGTGAATGCGCGCCACCTGATTGCGCGGCACGGCGAACATGCCAAAGGGGTAATTGTCGCGCAGATCGGTTTTGACGGTGAAGGGAAAGCGCGAGAGATCGGAAAGCTGTTTCAGATCGTCGGGGTGCACGCCTGCATCGTCAAAGCTTTGCTTGTAGAAAGGCACGTTGTCATAGGCGTGGCGCAGGGACCATTTCAGACGGTCCAATTGCAGGGCGCTGATCTCGTCCCGGCTGGCGATCTCAATCGGGTCGAGCGTGTCCTTCGCGGGGGTCAGGTCTTTCATCAGGTCGGCTCCTCCTCGGTAAATAGCTGGCCCTTGATGCTGCGGGAGAGCCCGCGAAACAGGGCCACGACACGGTCATCCTCACCCGTGACGGTCACATCATAGATGCCCGACCTACCGCTGCGCGACACTTCGCGTGCGGTGGCGGTCAGCCGCTCCTCCGGCTGGCCGGGGCTGAGATATGTGATCTGGTTTTGCTGGGCGACAGTGGTCTGGTTGTAGCTGTTGCAGGCAAAGGCAAAGGCGCTGTCGGCCAGTGTGAAGATAAATCCGCCGTGGCAAATCCCGTGACCGTTCAGCATGTCCGGGCGCACCGACATCGACAAAACCGCGCCGCCGGGGGTCACATCGTCGATGGTCATGCCCAATCCGGCAGAGGCCGAATCTTGGGCGAACATCACCTCGGCACATTTGCGGGCGCGGGCTTCTGGGGTCATTCCATCGGGCCTTTGTGTTTCATTTTTTCGATTGGTTGCACAATTTTGTAACGCTTTCAAGAAATTTTGAGCGGCGCATTCGACCATGTCAGGGCTTGATTTGGCCCCCATCAGGGTCAACTGTAAAGCCATGAGCATAGAGCCCCCATCGCCGATCACGGCCTTCGAGCGCCCCGCGGAACAGGTCGCATTCCACCGCACGGAACTGTCGCTGATCCTATCGCTTTATGGCCGGATGGTCGCCGCCGGAGAGTGGCGCGATTATGGGATTTCCCACCTTAAAGAAGTGGCGGTCTTTTCAGTCTTTCGGCGCACGGCGGAGATACCGCTTTACCGGATTGAAAAGCGGCCAAAGCTGCGCAACCGCCAAGGCATGTATGCTGTGGTGGGCACCGGCGGGCAGGTGCTGCGCCGGGGCCACGACCTTAAGGCCGTGCTGCGGGTGTTGGAACGCAAGCTGATCCGGTCGGTGGATTAAACGCCGGGGCGGCGATGTGCAGTCACCGGCCCGTCGCCAGCGGCTTCGATCCGGGCGATGGCATCGGTGATGTTTTCATAGCTCACGGCCATCGCGTGGGCATTGGCGTGGATCATCGTTTCGGCATCGACCACCAACGCGACATGGCCTTTCCAGAACAGCAGGTCGTTGGGTTGGTAGTCACCGTCGACCGGCGCGCCCACGGTGCGCTCCTGCTGGTGGCTGTCACCGGGGCAGGGGATGCCGCAGGCCAGCAGCGCCGCCTGCACGAGACCGGAACAATCAATCCCCCAGCGGCTGTTGCCGCCCCAAAGGTAGGGTGTGCCGAGGAACAGCGCCGCGATCTGCGCGGGGTCGGCCTCCTGGCGATCGATGGGGGCAAGGTGGCCGCGCGGGATATGGCCCTGCGGGGTCTCGGCAAAATCCTTGGTCTCAGCAATGACCGTGACGGGTGAGCCGAAACTGAGGCTCAGCAGGTCGGGCGATTTCAGATCGGCGCTGGTATAGGCATGGGTGGCAGGCACGCACACGCGATGCGTAGCCTTGCGCGGTATGCTCAGCGCGCGTTGCAGGACGTAGCCGCAATAGCCATCCTTCTCGGCCTGCACATAGGCCCAGCCCGAAGCTTCATGCAGCACGGTCAACGGCTCACCAAACAACACCTGCCGATCGCGTGGGCCGTCGGGACGGCGGAAGAGGTCTGCCACCGGCACCGCCACCTGCGCGGCGCGGCTTTGGCTCGCCAGCGCCGGGTCCGGGGTGAGACGTGGATCGCTCATGGCTTTAGCAGGGCTGGCAGCGCAGCATAGAGCGCGCGGGTGCCTTGGCCCGCGCCGCCTTTGGGGCGGGCGGGGGCGTCGGCGGGCTGCCAGCCGTAGATGTCAAAATGGGCATATTTGCTCTCGGTCACAAAGCGGCGCAGGAAAAGCGCTGCGGTGATCGACCCGGCAAAGCCGCCCTTGGGCGCGTTGTCGAGATCGGCAATACCGGGCTCGATCAGCGCCTCGTAAGCGTCATGGAAAGGCATCCGCCAGACCGGATCGGCAGACCCCGCAGCGGCGTCTTCCAAGGCCGAGACGAAAGCGGCATCGTCGCTGTAATAGGGCGCGAGGTCAGGCCCCACGGCGACCCGCGCGGCCCCGGTGAGCGTCGCCATCGAGATGATCTGATCCGGTTTGTCCTCATCCGCCAGCGCCAGCGCATCGGCCAATACCAGACGCCCTTCAGCGTCGGTGTTGTTGATCTCAACCGTCAGCCCCTTGCGCGAGGTCAGGATGTCACCGGGGCGGAAGGCGTTGCCGGAGACCGAATTCTCTACCGCCGGGATCAGCACGCGCAGCTGCACGGCCATGCCGGTGGCCATGATCATATGCGCCAGACCCAGCACGGCGGCGGCGCCGCCCATGTCCTTTTTCATCAGCGCCATGGACGCACCGGGTTTCAGGTTCAGCCCGCCGGTGTCGAAACAGACGCCTTTGCCCACCAGCGTCAGCTTTGGCCCCGTGTCGCCCCATGCCATGTCGATCAAACGCGGCGCGCGGTCGGCGGCGCGGCCAACGGTGTGGATCATCGGCAGGTTGTTCTCTAGCAGCGCATCACCGGTTGTGACTTCGATCTTCGCGCCATGCTGCTCGGCCAATTTGCGCGCGGCGGCTTCCAGGTCGGGCGGCCCCATGTCAGAGGCGGGGGTGTTGATCAGGTCGCGGGTCAGCATTTCACCCGTGGCCAGCGCCGCGATCTGATCGGCGTCGATGCTTTTGGGCGCGACAAGACGGGCGGCCAGCGTGGTTTGGTCGCGGTAACGGTCGAAACGGTAGCCCGCCAGCAGCCAGCCAAGCGCCTCGTTCGCGGCTTGGTCCTCTGGCAGGCCGCTTTCGATCCGGTAGTCCCCCGCAGGCAGGCGGGCGGCTGCGGCGGCAAGGTGAAAGCGGCCCCTGCGGCGCGCGGCTTCGGTGCCGTAGCCCGCCAATGCCAGCGCGGGGGTGCCTTCCTCCCCCGCACCACAAGCGCCTGACCAAGAGCACCCGCAAAACCGCTGGCCTTGACCCATGCCTGCACCGGGCCGGGCTGATCGGCAAGCCAGCCTTCAAGCGCGGCCTCGCTCAAGACATGAAGCGGCAGGGCGGCGGCGGAGGGGGCGGCGAATTCGGCGGACATGACAAACCTTTGCAAATCTGGATTTGCGTGCAGCCTACCTTTTCCATCGCCACCCGCAAGCAGTCAGATCGTGATGTCGGGCAAGTCCCATATCGCGGTGAGCGACCGTTCCCCGCTGCGGATCAACCGCGACAGGGTGGCGGCGGTCGCGGTGTCATCCCCCGCGTCGATACAGATCACCACATCCGCCGCCACCCGTGCGACCAGCGCCATGCCGACCTGCTCTGCAATGGCGATCAGGCGGTGCACGCTTTTGCGCAGCCCGGCGCGGTCTTGGTCCTTGTGCAGCTTTTTGCAATGCGACAGGCGCAGGGCCAATTCCTCCATCGCGCGGCAGACGACATCTTCGGCGCCCACCTCCCCGAGTTGCGTGTAGAGCAGGCCAAGCCGCTCTTGATCGACATAGACCTGCTCAGTCGGGCGTATTTGCATAAGTTGCATTGGTATCATCCTTCAATCAGCCCCCACGGCCTTGAGACAATATGGCGCGGGAAGGTGTGCAAAGGGTTGCGATGGCTGTGCCTTTTCTCTCGAATTCGTATGGCATTTGCGCTATCTGCGCTAAAACCACATCACGCATTAAGGGACGTTTACACATGGACAAGGCCAAGGCTCTGCCGTCGTATCTGTTGCAACGCTATCAAGGGTGGAAGGCGACCGGCTATGCCGAGAACCAAACCTGGTACCGCCGATTGGCCGCCGAGGGGCAACGCCCGCGCGCGATGGTGATCTCTTGCTGCGACAGCCGCGTGCATGTGACCTCGATCTTCGGGGCCGATCAGGGCGAGTTCTTCATCCACCGCAATATCGCCAACCTCGTCCCGCCCTATGAGCCGGATGGCAAACAGCACGGTACTTCGGCGGCGGTGGAATATGCCGTCAACGCGTTGAAGGTCGCGCATCTGATCGTGCTGGGCCATTCCAGCTGCGGCGGCGTCGCGGGCTGCATCCAGATGTGCAAAGGCAACGCGCCCGAGCTTGAGAACCAAGACAGTTTCGTGGGCCGCTGGATGGACCTGCTGCGCCCGAAATACGAGACGGTTGAAAAGGTCGAAGACCCGGCAGAGCAGCAGCTTTTGCTGGAGCGTCAGGCGGTGATGACCTCGCTTGAGAACCTGATGACCTTCCCGTGGATCAAAGAAAAGGTCGAAGATGGCACGCTGAGCTTGCACGGCCTGTGGACCGACATCGGCGAGGGAAGCTTGGAATATTACGACGCCAAGGCGCAGACCTTCGAGCCGGTTTGAGCCCATCGCAGACGCATGAGACAGAGACGAAAAAGGGGGCCGTTTGGCCCCCTTTCTTATTCTTAGACTGGGGCTGAACCTCAGCCCTTTTTCAGCACTTCGCGGCCCAGCAGTTCGGCGATTTGAACGGCGTTCAGGGCGGCACCCTTGCGCAGGTTGTCGCTGACGCACCACAGGTTGATGCCGTTGTCGATGGTGCTGTCCTGGCGGATGCGGCTGATGAAGGTGGCGAAGTCACCCACACATTCCACCGGCGTGACGTAGCCGCCGTCTTCGCGCTTGTCGATCACCATGAGACCCGGCGCTTCGCGCAGGATGTCGCGGGCTTCGGCTTCGTCGAGGTGGTCTTCGAATTCGATGTTGATCGATTCCGCATGGCCCACGAAGACCGGCACGCGCACGCAGGTCGCGGTGACTTTGATCGACGGGTCGACGATCTTTTTGGTCTCGGCGACCATCTTCCATTCTTCCTTGGTCGATCCGTCTTCGAGGAAGACGTCGATATGCGGAATCACGTTGAAGGCAATCTGCTTGGTGAACTTGCTGGCGGGCTTGTCATCGGTCGGGTTGTAGATGCTTTTGGTCTGATCCCAAAGCTCATCAATGCCTTCCTTGCCCGCGCCGGAAACCGACTGGTAAGTCGAGACGACGACGCGCTTGATCTTGGCGCGATCGTGCAGCGGCTTCAGCGCCACGACCATCTGCGCGGTCGAGCAGTTGGGGTTGGCGATGATGTTTTTCTTGGAATAGCCGTGCACGTCCTGCGGGTTCACCTCGGGCACGATCAGCGGCACGTCTTGATCATAGCGGTAAAGCGAGGAGTTATCGATCACCACGCAGCCCGCCTTGGCAGCGGCAGGGGCGTATTTCTTAGTCGCTTCCGAGCCCACGGCAAAAAGCGCCATGTCCCAGCCAGTGAAGTCGAAAGTGTCGAGGTCTTTGGTCTTGAGGGTCTTGTCCCCAAAGCTGATCTCGGACCCCAGCGAGCGGCGGCTGGCCAGAGCCACGATCTCGTCCACGGGGAACTGACGCTCCGCAAGGATGTTCAACATTTCACGGCCCACATTGCCTGTGGCACCGACGACGGCGACGCGATAACCCATCTGATTACTCCAGTCTGTCCAATTAAATTTGACGCCATTTAACGTGCCTGCGGGGCATTGGCTAGGGCCAGCCGCGCGCAGACCGTGCAGAGCGCCGCTCTGCCGGGGTTAAAGAACCTTGATGACGTCCTTGTTGATCGCCAGCATATAGCCACGCCGGGCGATGTTTTTGACCAGCAGTTCCGACACCAATTGATTGCCCAAGGTGTCGCGCAAACGCTTGATCCGCGTGGCCCCGGCGGCCTCATCACAGTCGGCGGCGTTGCGGCCCGATATCATGCCTTCGATCTCGGACCCTGACAGCACGTCATCGTCCATCCGCGCTTCGGCCAAGACAGACATCGTCTCCATCGCCGCTGCGGTCAGTTTGAAACCGAGGTTGTTAAGGTAAACGGTATTCTCTTCGCGGCTGATCAGCAGGGAATTCACCTGAATGCCGGTCCGCTCAATCTGCGCCATGCGGCGGTTAAAGCCGACCAGCATGAACAAAAACACCATCGCCGCGACCAGCATGGCGCTGGCAAAGACCAGCAGCACGACGATCACGATGCGGTAACTGGCCAAAGTCTCAGAAAAGGCGGTGCCGGACTGGGCGAGGATTTCGAGAAGCTTGATCTCGGCTTGGGTGGTCAGATCGTCATTCTCGATAAAGATCCGCTCAACCCGAGCATTAAAGACGTTCGCATCCGGCAGCGCCCAAAGCAGGACAAGCGCCCCGACCAAAAGCACGGCGACCACGGCGGCGATGCCACCGATCACGAAACGCCCGCCAAATCTGCGCATGTCAGAAGCGGAGGTAGAATGTTCCTGCACTGTCTTTCCTTTGATCCAAGCCTTCGTCACCGAAGACAGACAGCACATTCAACAATGTCCAGCCCTCCGCTGCAAGACGCGGCGTGAGTTCGGTTTCGGCGGAGGCTGGCTCACAGGCCCCGGAAATCTGCGCCACCCCGTAATGGAGGCGCAGCGGATTGTCTTGCTTGGCCTTGTAATCGGCAAAGCATCCAGCCGTTGCCGCAGCGGGCAGGGCCAGTATGACCGCCAGCGCGGTCAGCAAGGAGAGACATGGGTTTGAGAGACATGGGTTTTTCATATGTTTTTAATGCGCTTTCGCCCGCTGTTATTCAATAACCAAGGCGTTTTGGGCGCCTTGTTATTGGATAACGCCCCCTGTTATTGCCTGTCTTAGGCCCTCACCCCAATTTGGTGGCACCAACAGACACACGAACCGATACGCGGTCCCCGAGTTATGACCGCAGAGGATCAAGGGCGCAGCAACGCGCCGATAAACGAGAAGGGACCAGACCCATGTACCGCAAGTTCATTGCTACCATCGCCGCCGCAGCGGTTGCCATCACCGCTTTTGGTGCCCGCCCTGCCGCCGCCGATGAAAAGGAAGTGTTGCGCACCCTCGCCGCGATTGCGGGCGTCGCGATCGTGGGCAAGATGATCTACGACAACAACAAAGAGCGCAACGAGCGTGAGACGGTCACCCGCCGCCGTGCCGCCCCCGTCTATGAGGCGCCGCGCTATTACCCCACGGTTTCCAAGAGGCCACACCCGCGCCCCTATATCGATCCGCGCCCCGAGCCGCACCGCAGCGCCCGGACCTACCCAGAGCGCGACCGCGCCACCTACCCCGAGCGCGAAGTGCGCCCCCTGCCAGAGCGGGTGGACCGCAAGCTGCTGCCGCAGCAGTGCTTCCGCAGCTATGACGGCGAAGACGGCAAGGTGATGATGTTTGGCGAGCCCTGCCTTGAAAAGAATTATTCCCAAGTCGACCGACTGCCCAACTACTGCGCCAAGCGCGTGAAGACGGCGGACGGCGCACGCTACGGCTATGATGCCCGCTGCCTGCGCGACTCGGGTTACAGCTTGGCCCGTCGGTAAATCCGGCGTGCCTTGACCGAGCGGCACGTCCCTGTCGCTCGGGTGTTGAAAGGGGGGTGTTCGGGCGCCTCCCCTTTCTCTTTTTTGGTTGCACCTTTTCGGCGCATGCGGTTTCACCTCGCCCTATGATACCTGACTTTGAATTTGAACGCGGCGCGGCTGCCCGCGGCTTTCGCACCATTGCCGGGGTGGACGAAGTGGGCCGGGGCCCGCTTGCCGGGCCGGTCACCGCCGCCGCCGTGGTCTTTACCGAAGGGCAGATCCCCGAGGGGCTGAACGATTCCAAAAAGCTGACCGCCCGCGCCCGTGAACGGCTCTATGATGAGATCATGTCGGTGGCCGTGGTTTGCGTGGCCCATGCCACCGTCGAAGAGATCGAAGAACACAACATCTTGCGTGCCAGCCATCTGGCGATGACCCGCGCGCTGGCCGGATTGGCCTGTGCGGCGGACTACGCATTGATTGACGGCAATATGCTCCCGCGCGATCTGGCGCTGCCTGCGCAACCTGTGGTGAAGGGGGACGCGCGCTGCCTGTCCATTTCGGCGGCTTCCATCGTGGCCAAGACCGTGCGCGATAACCTCATGGTGGATTTGGCGCAACAGCATCCGGGTTACGGTTGGGAAACCAATATGGGCTACGGATCGAAAAGCCACATGGCCGCGCTGCAGGATCTTGGTGTGACCCCACACCATAGACGTTTGTTCAAGCCGGTACACAATATCTTGTATCAAGCCAATTTGTTAACCGATTGATTCAAAAAAGAAATTGACCACGAATCTCTGATGGCCCATTTTATCCACAACCAATGAGCGCTTAAGCGCCGGGTAATGAGGCAGAGATATGAAAACGATGACAAAGGGCGCTGCGGCGCTTCCCTTGAACACTATTGTTGCGGGCGATTGCATTGAGGCAATGAACGCCCTCCCAGCAGAGTCGGTAGATCTGATCTTCGCGGATCCGCCCTACAACTTGCAGTTGCGAGGTGATTTGCATCGCCCGGACAACTCCAAGGTCGATGCAGTTGATGACGAATGGGACCAATTCGCCAGCTTTAAGGCCTATGACGATTTTACCCGCGCTTGGCTCAAAGCCGCACGGCGTTTGCTGAAACCCGATGGCGCGATCTGGGTGATCGGCAGCTACCACAACATCTTCCGTGTCGGCGCAGCGCTGCAGGATCAAGGTTTCTGGATCCTTAATGACGTGGTTTGGCGCAAGTCCAACCCGATGCCGAACTTCCGCGGCAAGCGTTTCACCAATGCCCATGAGACGATGATCTGGGCCGGCAAGAGCGAGAACAGCAAATACACCTTTAATTACGAAGCGCTGAAGGCGCTGAACGAAGGCATTCAGATGCGTAGCGATTGGGTGCTGCCGATCTGCACCGGCCATGAGCGTCTGAAGGACGAAGCAGGCGACAAGGCGCATCCGACGCAAAAGCCCGAAAGCCTGCTGCACCGCATCCTCGTTGGTTCGACCAACCCCGGCGATGTGATTCTTGATCCGTTCTTTGGCACCGGCACCACCGGCGCTGTCGCCAAGATGCTGGGCCGTGATTTTATCGGCATCGAGCGCGAGGAAGCTTACCGCAAGGTGGCCGAGAAACGCATCTCGATGGTGCGCAAGTTCGACAACGAAGCGCTGCAAACCACCACCTCCAAACGTGCCGAGCCGCGCGTGCCCTTCGGCCAGTTGGTCGAGCGCGGCATGCTGCGCCCGGGTGAGAACCTCTATTCCATGAATGGCCGCCACAAGGCCAAGGTCCGTGCCGATGGCACC
Organism: Sulfitobacter profundi; assembly: GCF_042661425.1. Classification (NCBI taxonomy): domain Bacteria; kingdom Pseudomonadati; phylum Pseudomonadota; class Alphaproteobacteria; order Rhodobacterales; family Roseobacteraceae; genus Sulfitobacter; species Sulfitobacter profundi. The sequence continues at coordinate 1,780,200 of NZ_JBHSWA010000001.1, forward strand.
CTCATTGGCAGCGATGTCAAAGGGTCGATCCATCAGGTGGGCGCGGCCTATGAGAAAGCGCCAAGCTGCAACGGCTGGACCTATTGGTGCTACAAGAAAGACGGCAAGAATGTCCCCATCGACATTCTGCGTCAGCAGATCAGGGCCGAGATGGCCAACTGATCTACTCCGAACAATCGAACACCGCCGGCACCCGTGGCCCCTCTGCGTGAGGGGCAGCCACACGGGTGCCTACCTTGACCCCGCCCCACGGCGGGGTTTTTTTGTTGGATCGGCCTAATTCACCCACCGCTTGCGGGCCTGAAACTCACGCAGCACGGCGTCAATATAGCGGGCATCGAAATCGGATTTATTCACCACGTAGAGCACCCCGGCAGAGGCGGCTTTTTCCCACATGCCGGGGGAGGGCCAATCGCTGACCATAATCACCGGCGTCTGTGCATGGCGGTCGTCGCAGGCCAGTTCCAGCGCGAAATTCGCGCCCAACCCGTCGGGCAGGTTGTTGTCGAGCAGGATCAGCGCCTTGTCCCCCGCGCTTAGCGCCTTGCGCGCGGCGTCGATGCTGGGGGCGAACTCCACCCGCATCCCGCCATAGGCGCGGGCCAGAACGCGGCGCAGCCTCTCTCTGTCAAACTCACTGTCCTCGACGATCAGACAGGTGCCATCATACGCCGCCCCCGAGGGCGCTTGCTGTTGCTGCATCAATACCACTCCACTGGTAACAATCGCAGCCTATGTGACAGGCAAAGTTTAACTTTGCGTTGCCGCGCTCAGAGACGGGGCAGGGGATTGCTGGCTTTGTTGTAGGCTTTCCAGTCGGTGATCTCAGGGTAGTACATCTCGCGCCATTTGCGCACGCGCGGGTTCATGATGCGCCGCCACAGCGGGGGGACCATCGCGGCCATCGTCATCACCGGATAGCCATAGGGCAGCTGCGGCGCGTCGCCCGTACCATAGGTTTGCAAGACCGGGAAACGCCGATCGGGTTTGTAGTGGTGATCGGAATGGCGTTGCAGGTTGATCAACAGCCAGTTCGACGCTTTATGGGCCGCGTTCCAAGAGTGGCGTGGCTGAACGTGCTCATATTTACCGCCGCCCAGATGTTTGCGCGTCAGCCCATAGTGTTCGATGTAATTGACCAGTTCCAATTGCCAGATCGCGACCCCGGCCTGCACGAGGAACAGGCCCAAGCCGCTCCATCCGCCCAGCACCAGTGCTAGCAACAGAAAGGCGGCTTGCAGCGCCCAGTATTTGAAAAACGGATTGCCCGGATCGGTCCACGGCAGCCCCTTGCGCGCCAGCATGTTCTTTTCCGCATGAAAGGCCGAGGTCAGCGACTCGCGCAGCACGCGCGGGTAGAAGCGTTGAAACCCTTCGTTATAGCGCGCCGTCACCGTGTCACGCGGGGTGCCGACATGGCGGTGGTGCACCAGCAGATGTTCCGACCGGAAGTGAGAATAGAGCACCATGGCCAGCAAAATATCCGCTAGCCGCCGTTCGGTCTTGTTCCGCTGGTGCATCAATTCATGGCTGTAGTTAATCCCGATGGTGCCGGTGATGACGCCCACGCCGAAGAACAGGAGAATACGCTCTGCCGCATCCAGATGCGCGGCCCGCGTGGCGTAATAGATCAGACCAAAGACGGTCAGGAATTGCAGCGGTGTCCAGATCAGCGTGACGAGGCGATACCAATAGAGATCATCCTCCGTCGCCTCCAGATCAGCGTTGTCGAGGTTCAGCCCCAGCACCGCGTCGAGCAGGGAAAAGAGATACCACGTCACCAGCGGCAGCAGCGCGATGGTCCAGCCGCCTTGCAGGGCACAAAACCACGCCAGCGGGATCAGCAGCAGCGACAGCCAAAACGGCAGGGCGCGACTGAGGCGGGCAAGGTCTTGTGGGGCGATGATGCGGTTCGGCATGGGGCACCTCATTGTTGTGCGCCAGATATACCGCAGATCGCCGGGGGTACAAAGCCTGACGCGGCGCTAGCGGGTCAGATCAAAAGCCTTGCGCATCACGGTGGGCAGATCGCTGGGGCTGAACTGGTTTTGGCCGATGAATTCACCGTTTTGCGGCGCGGTATCATGGCTGACACGCGCGTGCTGCACGGTCAACATCAGGTGAAAATGGGTGAATGTATGGCGCACCTCGCTGGCAGAGGCTGCCAATCGGCTGTTAGCGGCGGGGTCCCTTCGGGGCGCGGCTCAGACGTGTCGACCCAGTCAGAACCGGGCCAACCTAGCATCCCGCCAAGCAGTCCCTTGTCAGGGCGCGTTTCCAGCAGCCATGCGCCGTCCTCGCGCTGGGCGAGGTAGACCGTGCCGTGCCGCACGGGTTTCGGCTTTTTCGGGGCTTTCTTTGGCAGCAGCGCCGCTGTGCCTTCTGCCCGCGCGACGCAGGGCTCGCGCCACGGGCAGATGCCGCAGGCGGGGGACTTTGGCGTGCAGATTGTAGCGCCCAGATCCATCACGGCCTGGGCATAGTCTCCGGGCCGGTCCTGCGGGGTCAGCGCGACGGCCCGCGCCATCAACTCGGGCTTCGCAGCGGGCAGCGGCGTGTGGATGTCATAGACCCGCGCCATCACCCGCTCGACATTGCCGTCGAGCACCGCGTGGGGCAGATCGAATGCGATGGAAGAGATCGCCGCTGCCGTATAGGGCCCGATTCCTGGCAGTTTCAGCAACGCATCATGATCCGCAGGGAAGCTGCCGCCATGGTCTGCCACCACCACACGCGCGCATTTCAACAGGTTGCGGGCGCGGGCGTAATAGCCAAGCCCCGCCCATTCGGCCATCACATCGGCATCTTCAGCCGCAGCAAGGGCCGCCACATCCGGCCAGCGGGCGGTGAACCGCGCGAAATAATCCTTTACCGTGGCCACGGTGGTCTGCTGCAACATGACCTCGCTCAGCCAGATGCGGTAGGGATCGGGCGTGACACCTGCCATCCGGTCGTGCGGCGGCACCCGCCACGGCAGGGCGCGGGCATGGGTGTCGTACCATTCCAGCAGGATCGGCGGCAGCTTGCTGACGGATGTATTCTCACGCAATGTTTAGGCCTTTCCACAGGGCAGGGGCTGGTGACGCTGGGGCAAATGGTTATGTATGTCAGCATATTCGGGAAACAAAGCCATGCCGCCACGTCGTACGACTACAAAAGGGTTTAAACGCACCGACAGCCTGCTCTCGCAGCAGATTCGCAAGGCGAGCGAGACCCGTGGCTTTGCGCAATCGCGCTTGTTGACCCATTGGACCGAGATCGCAGGCGAAGCAACTGCCGCCATCTCGCGCCCGGTTGAGGTCAGCTATGGCCGCAAGGAAGGCATCGGCGCCACGCTGACCCTGCTGACCACCGGGGCCAATGCGCCCATGCTGGAGATGCAGAAAGAGCAACTGCGCGCGCGGGTCAACGCGGTCTATGGCTATAACGCGATCGCGCGGGTGCGCATCACCCAGACGGCGGCGACCGGCTTTGCCGAAGGGCAGGTGGCGTTTGACCATAAGCCCAAGGCCGAAAAGGCCGCTCCGAGCCCTGCATTGCAACGCAAAGCAGCCGAAGCCGCTCAGCCCGTGGCCGACGAAGGGCTGCGCGAAGCCCTTGCACGTCTGGGCGAGAACATATTGAACAAGAACCAAAGCTGACCACCTAAAGCTGACGTAACAGACAAAGGAACACCTCATGAATCGCAGAAACGTAATCCTTGGCGGTCTCGCCACACTCGGCGTCGGTGGCTGGTTTGCCGCAAGCAGCTTCGGCTCCTCCCCCTCGGCAGCACCGCGCTGACACCTTTCGTTGGTGCCGCGAATGCCCAGACGACTGAAGGCGATGTGGATACCTCAGGCATCACCGAGATGGTCATGGGCGATGAAAACGCGCCGGTCACGATGATCGAATACGCCTCCTTCACCTGCCCGCATTGTGCGACCTTCCACAACGACACCTTCAAAAAGCTGAAGGCTGATTACATCGACAGCGGCAAAGTGAAATTCATCTACCGCGAAGTCTATTTCGACCGCTACGGCCTCTGGGCCTCCATGGTGGCGCGCTGCGGCGGGCAAGAGAAATTCTTTGGCATCGCTGACCTGATCTACAAATCGCAAAGTGAGTGGACCCGCGCGGGCGAGCCTGCGGCCATCGTCGACGAGCTGCGCAAGATTGGCCGTCTGGCTGGCCTTGATAACGAGACGTTGGACGAATGCCTGAAAGACGGCGCCAAAGCCGAGGCGCTGGTGGCATGGTACACCGAGAACTCCAAAGAGGATGATATCTCTAGCACGCCGAGCTTCGTCATCGACGGCAAGAAACACTCGAACATGTCCTATGCCGACATGAAAGAACTCCTCGACGACGCGCTGGCGGGCTAATGACCGCCCCGCTTGCAGGACTGAAAGTCGTCGAATTGGCGCGTGTTCTGGCCGGCCCTTGGGCCGGTCAGACACTGTCGGACCTCGGGTGCGAGGTGATCAAAGTGGAAAGCCCGGCGGGGGATGACACCCGCCAATGGGGCCCGCCCTTCGTCACCCGTGACGAGGATGTGACCGCTTCCTATTTCCATTCGACGAACCGGGGCAAAGCCTCTGTCACCGTGGATTTCCGGACCGAGGAAGGTCAGGCGCAGGTCAAGGAACTTTTGGCCGACGCGGATATCCTGATTGAGAATTTCAAGACTGGCGGATTGGCGAAATACGGGTTGGACTATGCCAGCCTGTCTGCGCAGTTCCCCAAGCTGATCTATTGCTCGATTACGGGTTTCGGCCAAACCGGTCCTTACGCCCACCGCGCGGGCTATGATTTCATCATCCAAGGCATGTCCGGACTGATGTCGATCACCGGCGAGCCGGACGGCCTCCCGCAGAAATCCGGCATGGCGATCACCGATATTTTCACGGGGGTCTATGCCAGCACCGCGATTTTGGCCGCTGTGCACCAGCGTCACCAAACCGGCGTGGGGCAACATATCGACATGGCGCTGCTGGACTGTGCGGTGGCAATCACTGGCAATCAGGCGATGAACTATCTGACCACCGGCAAGGCGCCGACACGGATGGGCAATGCGCATCCGAACCTGACGCCCTACGAGGTGTTTGAATGTTCCGATGGGCATCTCATCATCGCCACGGGCAATGACGGGCAGTACCAGAGGCTGTGTCAGTTGCTGGGGCTTGAGGATATGGCCACCGCGCCGGAATACCTCAAGAACGCCGACCGTGTAGCCAACCGGCCCGAGATGATCCGCCGCCTGACCGGGGCAACCCGTCTGCGTAGCCGGGATGATCTGCTGGCCGCTTGCGAGGCGCATGGCGTGCCTGCCGGGCCGATCAACGACATGGCCGATGTCATGGCCGATCCGCAGGTCGTGGCGCGGGGCATGCAGATCGAGCTTGATGGCGTGCCGGGGCTGCGCTCGCCCTTCACCTTTTCGGGGCCGAGCTTTCGTTGCACCGCCCTGCACCGAAATTGGGCGAAGACAACAAGGCCTAGGGCGGTGGCAGCCTGTCCAGCGCGGCGTGCAGCGCATTGCCTTCGGGCAGGGACAGGCGCACCGGCAGGGTCAGCACCTTGGCGCGGAACTCCATCGGCAGGCGCACGGCGTCTTTCTCGGTGGTGACAAGCTGGGCGCCGCGCATCGCGGCTTCGGTCTCTAGCCGGAGCATCAGCCGTGGCGTCAGCGGCTGGTGATCCTCCAGCGCTTCGGCATGGAGGATCGTAGCCCCCAGCCCGCGCAGCGTGGCGAAAAACTTCTCAGGGTGGCCGATGCCTGCAAAGGCGAGCACTTGGGAATCCGACCAATCCATCCCGGTCTGCAGGGGCGCGAGTTCGGCGCGTGCATGGGGCAGATCGGTGTTCGGTAGCCCTGCCGCGAAACGGGTCTGCGCCGCTTCATCCCCGATGGAAAGCAGCAGGTCAGCCCGCGCCAGCCCCGCCGCGACAGGCTCGCGCAGCGGCCCGGCGGGCAGGCACAGGCCGTTGCCGAAACCTTTGACCGCGTCCACCACGACGATGCTCAGATCCTGCGCCAAGGCGGGGTTCTGAAAGCCGTCATCCAGCACCACGACAGTGGCGCCCGAAGCCTCTGCCGCCTGCGCACCCGCGGCACGATCGCGGGCGACCCAGACATCCGAGAATGCGGCCAGTAGCAGCGGCTCGTCCCCCACCTCCTCGGCGCTGTGCTGTACGGGGTCGACCCGCACCGGCCCCTCCAGCGTGCCGCCATAGCCGCGTGAGACGACATGCGGGCGATGGCCGCGCTCTAGCAGATATTGCAGCACCGCCATCACCGTGGGCGTCTTGCCGGTGCCGCCCGCGTTGATATTGCCGACGCAGATCACCGGGATATCCAAGCGCAGCGGCGTACCTGTGGCCAGCCGCCGCGCGGTGGCAGCGGCATAAAGCGCGCCCAGTGGCTGCAGCAACCGTGCACGCCAATCGGGTCGGGGCTGATGCCAGAAATCAGGCGCGTGCATTTGAGGCCCCCGCATGGTCGTCGAGGCTGTCTTGGATCAATTCGATCACCCTATCGGCCAGTTCGGCCCCCTCGCTGATCACGTCCCAGCCCGCGTGGGCCATGGTCGCCGCCTGATCCGGTGCGATCAACCGCGAGACCGCATTGCCAAGCGCACCCGCATCGTTGACGATCCGCGCCGCCCCTGCTGTGGCAAGCCGCCCGTAGGACGGCAGAAAGTTCCGCACCTTGGGGCCATAGAGCACCGCAGATCCAAGCGCTGACGCCTCGAAGGGATCGCAGCCGCCATGGCCCGACACCAGCGAAGAGCCAAGGAACGACACGGGTGCGACGCGGAAAAACAGCCCCCGGTCGCCGGGGTCATCGGCCACCATGACTTGAGTGGTTTCATCGGGGTAGGGATCATCCCCCACCGCATCGCGGTGAATCCCCGCGCGCGGGCGCGTTCATAGGCGATATCGGCGGTAGGGTAGTCATGGGTGTGCAGGATCAGCAGCAACCGGTGCGACAGACGCAGCGCTTGGCGGTGAGCGGTCAGCACGACGGGTATCTCTTCGGGCAGGATTTGTGTCGCATACCAGACCGGGCGACCGACAAGGCATGCCGACATATCCGCCAGATCCGTTTCCGCGCAGCGCAGCGCTTGGCCGCCCGTCAGCAGTGGCGAAGTCACCTCTCCCTTGCTGCGCGGCAGGCCCAGTTGCACCAGACGGCGCAGCACGGCCGGAGAGCGGGTGAGCACCTGATCGAAGGCGGACAACAACTGTCGGGTCACATCGGGCATCCAGCGGTCCCGGCGACCATCGAAACCAGCGCTGTCGGCGTCGATCATCATCATCGGGCAGCCGCGCGCCGCGGTTTCCAACACCAGATTGGGCCTCAGCCCACCCCATGTCCACAGGCAAAAGCCGGGGCGCCAATGGTCAAGGAACCGCGCCACATTCTCGGGATGTTCACTGGGGGCGGGAAGGATGAAAAGATCGCGGGTGTCGGTCGGCGGGAGGTCTTGGGTGGCCGCGCTCTCCGAAAGGGTCACCAGCACCGCGACGCGGTCGCGCATCGCCATCAGACGTTTGGCAAGGTCGAGCACGGCCAAGACATTGCCCGCCTCGGCGGCATGCATCCAAACCAGCTCACCCTCGGGGCGCGCGGCATAGGGCGCTGCGTCTTCGGCCCCGCCCCGGCGCACAAGGGCGCGATAGGCTGCAAGCCCAAGCGACCGCGCCGCCATGGTGGTTTATTCCAGCTCTTCGGTGGGCGAGGCCGAGGTTTCCTCGTCGCGCAGGCGGTGCAGATGCGCGATGAAATAGCGCATATGGGCGTTATCCACGGTTCGGTGCGCTTCGGATTTCCATGCGTCATAGGCGCTGGCGTAGTTGGGGAAGATCCCGACGATATGGATGTCGTCGACGTTCTTGAAAGCGTTCTTGGTCGGATCGACAAGTTCGCCACCGAAAACAAGGTGCAGGCGTTGGGTCATGGAGCTGTCCTTTGATCTGTCAAAGCTGCGGTGCTGCGCATAGTGCCTAGCAGATGGGGCCGGTCACGCAAGGGCGTCGATCAGCGCGCGCTGCACCATTGGGCCGCCCGCGACGATACCATCCACGCGCGGGTCGGGATTGTTGAACCTGAGCGGCGCGCCCGTGGCGGTGGCGCAGGTGCCGCCCGCCTCGGCCACGATCAAGGTGCCAGCGGCGATGTCCCATTCCCACGTGCGGCGCAGGGTGATCATCGCGTCAAACGATGCATCCGCCACCAGTGCCATGCGGTATGCGAGCGAGGGACGGTAGCTGCGTTTGAACACAGGCGGTGCGCCGCCGTGCCAACGTTCTGCCACCAGCGCGGGCCGCGCGGCGAGGACGGTCGCCTCGGCCAGATCGCCGATCTCTGAGGTGCGGATCGGCGTGCCGTTCAGCGTGGCCCCACCGCCCCGGCTGGCAGCGTAGAGCATGTCGCGCATTGGCAGGTAGACCACCGCCGCCGTAACCTCGCCCGCCTCGGCCACCGCCAGTGAATGCGCCCATGTGTCAGAGCCTTCGACAAAGCTGCGGGTGCCGTCGATCGGATCGATGATGAAGACCCGTTCATGCCCCAGTCGGTCGGTATTGTCCTCAGTCTCCTCAGAGAGCCAGCCATAGCCGGGCCGTGCGCCGCGCAGTTCCGCCAGCAGCAGGTCATTCACCGCCAGATCGGCCTCGGTCACCGGGCCTGCGTTGTCGGGCTTGTCCCAGCGTTTTGCCGTGGCCCCGACAAAGCCGCGCGCGACCGCACCTGCCTTAAGGGCGGCGTCGATCAAAAGGGAGAGGTCGTCCTCAGGCACCGGCAAGGGTCATTCCCGGTACCAGCAGAGAGGGAACAACACGGCTGAGATGTCTGCGGGCATCATTGGCGGGGATCATCGCCCGCAGCATGTCGCGCAGATTGCCCGCGATGGTGCATTCGTTGATTGCATGGGTGATCTCACCATTCTCGACCCAAAGGCCCGAAGCTCCGCGCGAATAGTCGCCCGTATTGGGGTTGATCGTGCTGCCGATCATCGAGGTCACCAAAAGCCCGGTGCCCATCTCAGCGATCAGATCGTCGCGGCTGGCCTCACCTTGGGTCAGCGCGATGTTCCAGTTCGAGGGCTGCGGGCCAGAGCCGGGGCCCCGCGCGGCGTTGCCGGTGGGGGTAAGCTCCAGCTTGCGGGCCGTGGCAAGGTCGAGCGTCCAGCCTTGCAGGATGCCTTTTTCAACGATGGCGCGTTGCTGGGTCGGCAACCCTTCGGCATCGAAAGGACGTGAGCCGGTGGCACGGATGCGGGACGGGTCTTCGATCAGGGACAGACCTTCGGGCAGCACCTGTTCACCCATCGCATCGCGCAGGAATGACGCCCCGCGCGAAATCGCCTGACCGTTGATCGCGCCCAGCAGATGCCCGATCAGCGACGCGGCGATGCGTTCGTCAAACAGCACCGGATAGCTGCCGGTGGGCGGCTTGCGCGCATCCAGCCGCGCCAGCGCGCGTTCGCCCGCGCGGGTGCCGATCTCTTGCGCGTCGCGCAGGTCGGCCTGAAAGATGCGGCTGTCGCCGTCGTAGTCCCGCTCCATCCCCGTGCCGCTGCCCGCAATGGCAACGCAGGACAGCCCGCGTTCACTGCGGGCATAGCCGCCCTCAAACCCGTTGGTCGCCGCGAGATGGATTTTCTGTGCGCCATAGCCAGCGCCTGCGGATTGCACTTGGCTCACCCCTTCGACGGCCAGCGCGGCGGCTTCGGCGCGGGCAGCGTCATCTTGCAGGGCTTCGGGGGAAGGCTCTGGCGCGGGGTCGCAAAGCTCTAGCCCTTCCGCATCGCGGCGGGCAGAGAGTTGAGCGGGATCGGCCAGCCCCGCATAGGGGTCTTCGGGTGCTTCGCGGGCCATGGCGACGGCGCGTTCGGCCATCTCTTCAATCGTGCGCGCGGAGGTATCGGAGGCCGAGACATTGGCCGAGCGTTGCCCGACAAAGACCCGCAGCCCGATGTCCGTTCCTTCAGAGCGTTCGGCCTGTTCCAGCGCCCCGCCGCGCACTTCGATTGAGACGGAGCTTGCCGTGATCGCCATGGCATCGGCCGCATCCGCACCGGCCTTGGTGGCCGCCTGAAGGAGGGACTTGGTCAATGCATCAAGGGCGTCTGGCATGGTCTGGCTCCTTTTGGGGTTGGAAAAGGGGTAATCCCCCGCCCCGAGAGGGGCAAGGGCCGCGCTGTATTTTCCCACGCGGAAAGGGCGCGGACCAAGGCCGCGCCGGTTGTTATTTGATCTGCTGACCGTTGGCGAGGATGCCGCCCTCTTCGGTGAACTCGATTCTGGAGGTCAGGAATCTTCGCCTTCGCCCGGGACGGTAAAGAGCCCCATCATCATCCGCGCGCCCAGTGCCTGCTCCTGTGGGATCAGCCCCATGGTCACCAATTTGTCGAGCAAGGCCACGCCGCCGATCAACGACAGGTCCAGCGCGCCGACGGGCTTTGGCATGCCGGGCACGGTTTGCATGTCTTCGTTGTCAAAGGTGATCGCCCCCGTGGCATCGAACTCGGCCCCTGCTACGTCAAGCGTGACTTCGTTTACGTTCAATTCGTGAATTTCGCCCGGTGCCTCATCGCCCATGGTGGCGGTGACTTCGGGGTCCATCAGTTCAAACAGCAGCTTGGCCTTGCCCGACAGGTCCACGACCAAAGTTGCCGGGTCGCGAGGCAATTGGCCGGTGGGGTCAAAGATGCCCCAGATCATGTCCGACATCTTGAAGCTGTCGAGCTTGACGCCAAAGGCAAAGTCCTGCGGCTCTTCGGACTTCATCACCGGCATTTTCAGATTAAACGCACTTTCCGCCATGCTGAACTGGATCGGGAAGGGCATGTCGGCGGCGGTGACGCTGACTTCGATGTTCTGCTGGCCACCGTCATAGGAGAGCCCTTCGGGCCCCATCGCCACGCCCAGCTTCGCCCCGGTTGAGCTTGAGGCCAGCTGAAACTCTCCATTTTCGGGGTCAGAGACTTGCATGTCGGTGCGGCCTGCGCCAGCGGTAAAGCTGCCGCCAAAGGTCAGACCTTCGCGCATCATCGCGGCCACGTCGGCGCCTGCGTCGATCATCGGCAGCGCGCCGCTGCCATCAAAGACCACCTGATCCACGCCGCCCTTCACGGCGACACGGGCAGGGTCCTCGGGGGTTTTCATCACCACGTCATATTGCAGGCTGTCGATGCGGCCCGACTGGTCGTAGCGGCGCGTATCGGTCCCGGTCATTTCGGTCCGGCTGCTGACGCCGCTGCCGGTCAGGGTGAACTTGGCTTCTTCTTCGGTATAGCTTTCTTCGCCGACCTTGAGCCCCGCAAGCGTGAGCGAGATGCTGTCGGCGGCATAGTCATACTGCAGCGCCTCAGCGCTGCCGCTGGCGCGCATCACCGGGGCGGTCTGGGCGTAGTTCAACACCATCGACACCGGTTCATCCTCGGGCGTTTCGGGCGCGACGTTGATCGTCATCGGCATGACATTGGGCATGCGGATATTGACCGCGCCGTCACCTTCCGGCTCGAAACGCAGCGTGCCGAGCGACAGGGAAAAATCGCCACCCTCTTCAGCCATGTCCATCTTCAGGGTCACATCGCTGACGGTTAGGTCCGCACCGTTAAAGGCTTCGCTCGCCTCAACCTGATAGCCCATGCTCTGCATATACTGGCGCCAATCGCCCCAGACTTCGGCAGGGGTCAGGTCGGCCCAGAGGGGCGTCGAGGCCAGCGTGACCGGCAGGGCGAGAAGCAGCGACGCTGTGGGGATGCGAGACATCGGAAAATCCTTTTCGGCAATGAGTTGTGCATAGGGTCTGCCAATCCCCGCGCAGGGTCAAGCGACGCGAGGCTGGACCCGGGTTGATCGGCAGATTACCACAGCCTCCAAGTAATGTACAAAATTAGCGGAAGGATCACCCCATGGACATGACAGGCAAGACGATCATGATTACCGGTGCCAGCCGGGGCATCGGCGCCGCCGCCGCGCGGGTTTTCGCCGAGGCAGGCGCCAATGTCGCCCTGTTGGCGCGCAGTCAGGATGCCATCGCCGAATTGGCCGGAGAGTTGGGCAATCGCGCCATCGCCATCCCCTGCGATGTGACCCGCTATAACGAGATGACCTCTGCGGTTGAGACAACGCGCCGGGCGTTTGGCGGGCTGGATGTGCTGATCAACAATGCAGGCGTGATCGATCCGATCTCGCTCATGGCAGAGGCCGATCCGTCGGATTGGGCCAAGGCGATCAACATCAACGTGACTGGCGTCTTTCACGGCATGCGCGCGGCTCTGCCACTGATGAAGGAAAACGGCGGCGGCACGGTGCTGACGATCTCTTCGGGGGCCGCGCACAACCCGGTGGAGGCATGGAGCCACTACTGCGCCTCCAAGGCGGCGGCGAATATGCTGACCCAGTGTTTGCACCACGAGGAGAGCGGCAACGGCATCCGCGCCATCGGTCTGTCGCCGGGCACCGTGGCCACCGACATGCAGCGCGACATCAAAGACAGCGGCGTGAACCCGGTCAGCCAGCTTGACTGGGACGTGCATATCCCCGCCGATTGGCCCGCGCGCACGCTGCTGTGGATGTGCGGCCCCGAGGCGGATCGTTTCCTCGGCGATGAGATTTCCCTGCGGGATGAGGGCATCCGCAAGGCGGTGGGCCTCATATGATCGAGCTTGACCGCGCGGGCGACATCTGGACCGTCACGATCAACCGCCCCGACAAGGCCAATTCCCTGACCCATGCCATGCTGGTCGAACTCGCCGATATCATGGAGGAGGCACAGGCCGCCCGCGCGGTGATCCTGACCGGTCGCGGCAAGGTGTTCAGCGCGGGGGCCGATCTTGACGAAGCCCGCGCGGGACTGGCGAAATCGGATGTTTGGGAGCGTCTGTCGGGCGCAGTGGCTGCCCTGCCGGGGCTGAGCATTGCCGCGCTCAATGGCACGCTGGCGGGCGGTGCGATGGGCATGGCGCTGGCCTGCGATCTGCGCATCGCGGTGCCGGGGGCGAAATTCTTCTATCCGGTGATGAAGCTCGGGTTTTTGCCGCAGCCCTCGGACCCGGCGCGGATGGCGGCGCTGATCGGCCCTGCGCGGACCAAGCTTTTGCTGATGGGCGGGCAGAAGATCACGGCGGAGGAGGCGCTGACCTTTGGCCTGATCGACCGCCTTGTCGAGGCGGAAGAACTGCAGGATCACGCGCTGGCGCTGGCCGCCGATACGCTGGCTGCGCGGCCCGAAATCGCGCAGGAAATCAAACGGATGTGCAGCCCCGCCTAACGCTTGCGCGTGCCACCCGGCACTTTGGAACGAAAACCGGGCGGGCGTTTCGCCACCCATGCGGCGAATTTGGCCAGCCTCGGATGGCCACGCAGCGCTTCAGGCGTGTTGTAGTGCCGCGCCAACTCAGTCTCGGTCAGAGCGGCGTGCACCTCGCGGTGGCAAATGTGGTGCATCAGCACCGTCGGCCCCCCTTGCCGCCGCGCAGCTTGGGGATGAGATGATGCAGGCTCTGTGGCACATCCCGAGGAATGGGCCGGTGGCAGAGCGGGCAATCTGGTAAGTCCTCGCCTTCGGTCACGGTCCTCCCTTTCGCTTGCATTGCAGGGCCACGGCAGGCAAGAGGATGTGTCAAATCCTCCCCAAGGCAAGGACAGGCCGATGGCTTCCCCGTCAGAAAATCAGACCGAAGGGCGCGCCGCGTGACCCGCGCCTTGGTCATCGGGGGCGGCCCCGCAGGGCTGATGGCGGCCGAGGCCATGGCAAAGGCGGGGCTGTCGGTCACGCTTTGTGAGACGAAGCCCTCGGTCGGGCGCAAGTTCTTGATGGCGGGCAAATCCGGGTTGAACCTGACCAAGTCCGAACCGTTCGCGCCCTTTCTCGCCGCCTATGAAGAGGCGCAGACCGCCTTGCGCCCGATGCTGGAAGCCTTCGATACCCAAGCGGTGCAGGACTGGGCCGAAGGATTGGGGCAAGAGGTCTTTACCGGCTCGACGGGGCGGGTTTTCCCCCGTGCGATGAAAGCCTCTCCGCTGCTGCGGGCTTGGCTTGCGCGGCTGGCGGAATGCGGGGTGACGATCAACACCCGCTGGCAGTGGCAGGGCTGGGACGGGGATGCCTTTGTTTTCGATACGCCCGGCGGGCGGGAAGTGGTCGAGGCCGATGTGACGGTATTGGCCCTTGGCGGTGCAAGTTGGCGGCGGCTTGGCGCGACGGGGTCATGGGCGCCCCTGCTGGCCGAGCGCGGCGTGGCCCTGCGCGATTTCGCCCCGGCCAACGTCGGGCTGCTGGTCGATTGGTCGCCGCATATGACCCGACATTTCGGCGCGGCGCTCAAGGGTGTGGCATGGCGCGCTGGCCCCTACACCTCACGTGGGGAGGCGGTGATCTCGGCCCGTGGGCTGGAGGGCGGGGGCATTTACAGCGTCTCGCGCGGGCTGCGCGAAGGGCAGGGGCTGTCGCTTGATCTGCTGCCGGACTTGCAGGTCCGCGATGTCGCGGCACGTTTGGCGAAGCCGCGCGACAAGGACAGTCAGGCCAACCATCTGCGCAAGCGGCTGAAACTGACCCCCGCCCAGATCGCGCTGCTGCAAGAGATGGCGCGCCCGCTGCCGCAGGAGGCCGAGGCGCTGGCCGCCTTGCTGAAAGACCTGCCCATCGCCCACGCCGGGCTGCGTCCGATGGATGAGGCGATTTCGACGGCGGGGGGATAGCGCTCGACGCGCTGGATGCGGGGCTGATGCTGCGCGAGGTGCCGGGCGTCTTTGCCGCCGGGGAAATGCTGGATTGGGAAGCGCCCACGGGCGGCTATCTGATCAACGGTTGTCTGGCGACCGGCCATTGGGCGGGCCGCCATGCTGTGGAATGGGCGCGGCGTTAACCGTTTTCCTTGGCCATCGCGGCGACGAAGGCAGGGCGTTCGCGCAGGGATTTCGCCCAGAGGTTCAGTTTATCATCCACGCGCGGGAATTTCGCGCCGATGGACCAGTTGATGCAATGCACCGCCAGCAGGTCGGGGACGGTGATCTGATCGCCCATCAGAAACGGCCCCTCCAGGCGGTCAGACAGGTTTTTGGCCGCACGTTCGAACTCGGCCTTGAGGCTGTCTTTGATCGCGGGCACGCGCGCTTCCTCGGGGAAAATGAAACTGTGTTTTGCCGCCGCCCAGAGGATCGCGTCGAACTCGTCGATCAGCCAAAAGGTCAATGCGTCCTGCCGCGCGCGTTCGGGCGTGCCTGCAGGGGCGGTCAGCGCGCCGTGCTTGTCGGCCAGATAGGTCATGATCGCGAGGGAATCGGTCAGTACCTCATCGCCGTCCACAAGCGCGGGGATCTTGCCCGAAGGGTTGTATTTGCGCGCCTCTTCCGAGCGCGGCGCGGCGGGGTTCAGCGCGTAGGGTTGGCCCAATTCTTCGAGCATCCACATGACGCGAAAAGCGCGGGATTTGGTGCCGCCGATGACAGTATACATTGAATTTCCTCTCCCAAAATCAACGTTGTGCGCCCAGCATCGCCAGACGGATAAAGGCCCGCTCGACCAAAGCCAGCGCCGGGGCGTGCTGCCCAGCAGAGCGCAGCTTGAGGTCGGTTTCGGTCAGCACCGCAAGCGCGGTTTCCAGCTTCACCGCGCCCCAGTTGCGCGCCTGCCGCATGGCGCGGTCGCGGTCGCGCACGCCATAGATCGGCGCGCCGGGGTTAGCGGCGATGCGGTAGAGGGTGCGGAAATGCCGGGTCGCCATGATGATGAGGGTCACCGGGTTCACACCTTGGCCTTGAAGCTTGCTCATCACCGGGCCGATTTCGGCGGCGCGGGTCTCGGCGACGACATGCAGGATGTCGTCGACCTCAGCCTCGGTTGAGGTGGGGGCGCAGGCGGCAATGTCTTCCAGCCCGATGGGGGTGCTGTCGCCCAGTTTATAGAGCGTGATCTTCTCTAGCGTTTGGCGGAAATCACCCGGATCAAGGGTGCGGGCCAGATCGCTGAGCGCGGCCATGGCGTCGGCCTCGGGGGTGAGGCCCGCATCCTTTAGCATCTGTTCGATCTCGGCCCGGTCGGGCGGGTTATCATAGATCGCGGTGGCATAGGCGTTGGGGTGGCTCTCAAAGGCTTTGAGCACCTTGGAGGTTTTTTAGATCGCCCGCCGTGACGATGATCTGCGCGTCGCCCGGCTGCCAGTCTTTCAGCGCGTCGAGCAGGATTTTGGCGATATTGTCATTTGCCTCTTCCACCAGCGCCGCTCGGGGGCCGGGGAAGAACCCGACGGCCTTGATCGCGTCCATCAGCATCGCCGGATCGCGGCGCAATTCACCTGCTGGCATCCGGCTGAGGCGCATTTCCTCTTCGGCATTGGCGCCAAGCAGGTTTTTCAGGAATTCCTGCCGTTTCAACGCCACGCGCATGGCATCGCTGCCGTAGATCAAAAGCCCCGTCCGCGCGGGATCAGGCCGCGCGAAATAGGGCTTTGCGTCGCGCGGGGTGAGCTTCATTGCGGCAGGTCAGCTGCGTAAAGACGGCTCACGACGAGATCAGCCAGAATCACCATTAGGCGCTCCTGCGCGTCCAACTCGGCGGCACGGGTGGCGACGGTGGTGCCGGTGGCGGAATAGCCGGTAAAACTTTCGACCTTGCCCGAGGTCACGATTTGTCCGCTGTCGAGATCGCGCAGCGCGTAAGAGGTGGTGCCAAGCAGGTTATAGCGCCGGGTGTTGCCTTCGCTGTCGATGGCCAGCCCGTCTTCGGTTGTGGTGGTGGTCAGCGCCAGCCCCCAGCGGGGGTGGCGGCACGGCCCAAGCGGGTTTCCACCTCGCGCACCAGAAAATAGCCAAAGCGGTCTTCGGGCGCATCGACCAGCACGCGGTTTTGCAGGGCCGTGCCTGCGCCGCCGGGGCCATAGACCGGCTCGAACCCGCAGGCGGCGAGCGCCAGCAGGGGCAGAGCCAACAGGAAGCGGCGGCGCATATGGGTGGGCTTAGGCAACGACATTCACAATCCGTCCGGGCACGACGATGACCTTTTTCGGTGTGGCCCCGTCCAGCGTTCGAATGACAGCTTCATGCGCCAGCGCGATTTTTTCAACCTCTTCCTTCGGCATGTCGGCGGGCACCTGAATTTCCGCCCGGCGTTTGCCGTTGATCTGGATCGGCAGGGTCACGGTGTCATCGACCAGCATCTTCTCGTCGGCCTTGGGCCATGGGGCCTTGGTGATCAGCCCTTCGCCGCCTTGATGCGCCCAGATGTCTTCGGCCAGGTGCGGGGTCATCGGGGACATGAGCTGCGCCAGCGTCATGATCGCTTCGCGCTGCGCGGCATAGCCTGCCTTGGATTTCTGCAAGGTGGCGGTGAAGGCATAAAGCTTGGCAATCGCCGCGTTGAAGCCGAAGGATTCGACGCCCATCGTCACGTCATGGATCGTCTTGTGCATGGCGCGCAGCAACTCGTCGTCGCCGGTGCCTGCCGCATCGCGGTCCATTTCGCCCACGCGGTCGCAGATGTTCCAGACGCGGGAGAGGTGTTTATAAGACGCCTCGGCACCGCTGGCAGTCCATTCGACGTCCCGCTCGGGGGCGAATCGCTCAGCACGAACCAACGCGCGGTGTCGGCGCCGTAGTTCGAGATGATGTGCAGCGGGTCGACGACGTTCTTCTTGGATTTGGACATTTTAGCGGAGGGGATGATCTCCACCTCGGAGCCGTCGCTGAGTTTGCCCTCGGTCACCTCTTCGGGCAGGTGATAGACCGGGCGGCCATTGGCGTCGCGCGTCTGGTAGATCTCATGCGTCACCATACCTTGGGTAAAGAGCGCGTCGAAAGGCTCGGCCGCCCCTTCGGGCAGGTGGCCGGTGATCTGCATGGCGCGGGCAAAGAACCGGGCGTAGAGCAGGTGCAGAATCGCATGCTCAATGCCGCCGATATATTGATCGACGTTCATCCAGTAGGCAGCATCGTCCAGATCGGTCGGGGTATCGGCGCGCGGCGCGGTGAAGCGGGCGTAGTACCACGAGCTGTCGACGAAGGTGTCCATCGTGTCGGTCTCGCGCAGCGCGTCCTTGCCGCAGGCGGGGCAGGCGCAGTTGCGCCATGTCGGGTGGCGGTCAAGCGGGTTGCCGGGGGTCTCAAAGGTGACATCATAGGGCAGCTCGATCGGCAGGTTCTCTTTCTTTTCGGGCACCACGCCGCAGTCGTCGCAATGGACAACCGGGATCGGGCAGCCCCAGTAGCGCTGGCGCGAAAGGCCCCAGTCCCGCAGGCGGTATTTGGTGACGCCTTGGCCGATGCCGTTTTCCTCGCAGAAGGCGATGGCGGCATCGACGGCCACTTCGCCGGTCTGCCACTGGTCGCCTGCGAAGCCACGGTTGTAGAAGACCTTTTCGGACTTCTGCGGCACATAGGCCTCGGACAGCTTGGGCGAGACATCCTCGGACGGCAGAAAGGTCGAGATGATCGGCAGATCGTATTTGCTGGCAAAGTCGAAATCGCGCTGGTCGTGGCCTGGGCAGCCAAAGATTGCGCCGGTGCCGTAGTCCATCAAGATGAAGTTGGCGATATAGACGGGCAGTTCATGCGCCGTGTCAAAGGGATGGCGCACGCGGATGCCGGTGTCATAGCCCAGCTTCTCGGCGGTCTCGATCGCCTCTTCGGTGGTGCCGCCCTTGCGGCATTCGGCGCAGAAGGCGGCGACGGCTTCATCGTCGCGTTCCAGCGTCTTGGCCAGCGGGTGATCGGGGGAAATGCCGACAAAAGACGCGCCCAGCAGCGTGTCGGGGCGGGTGGTGTAGACTTCGATGCGGTCGAAACCTTCAGGCGCTTCGATGGTCGAGAAGGCAAACTGCAGCCCGCGCGATTTGCCGATCCAGTTCGCCTGCATCAGCTTTACCTTGGCGGGCCAGTTGTCGAGGCTGTCGAGCGCCGAGAGCAGCTCTTCGGAGTGATCCGAAATCTTAAAGAACCACTGCGTCAGCTCGCGCCGCTCTACCGGCGCGCCAGAGCGCCAGCCGCAGCCGTTCTCGACCTGCTCGTTGGCCAGCACGGTCATATCGACCGGGTCCCAGTTCACCACGGCGTTTTTGCGGTAGACCAGACCCTCTTTGAGGAAGTCGAGAAACAACGCCTGCTGCTGGCCGTAGTAGCCGGGGTGGCAGGTGGCGATCTCACGCGACCAGTCGATCGACAGGCCCAGAGGTTTCATTTGCTTCTTCATCTCGGCGATATTGGAATAGGTCCAATCCGCCGGGTGGCCGCCGATCGCCATAGCAGCATTCTCGGCGGGCATGCCAAAGGCGTCCCAGCCCATCGGGTGCAGCACGTTATGCCCGGTGGCAATCTTGTAGCGCGCGATCACATCGCCCATCGTGTAGTTGCGCACATGCCCCATGTGGATGCGGCCCGAGGGGTAGGGGAACATCTCAAGCACATAGTACTTCGGCTTGTCAGCGTTGCGGGTGGCCTGAAAGACGCCATCCTTTTCCCAGGCTTGCTGCCAGCGGGCTTCGATCTCGGCGGGGGTATAGCGGGGCATGAGGGGACCTTCGTGACATGAAAAACGCCGGGCTGCTGCTTTCACAAGGCCCGGCGTTGGAAAGGTGTTGAGTTAAGCGGGCTCAGAATTTGCTGTCGGACACGCGCATTTCCCGCGCCCGGCTGAGGATCGCATCCTCTACCGCGCGGGTCGTGGCCCGTGCCACGGGCTGACCGCCAGAGGTTTGCAGCGCCACGTTGAGCGAGCGGGCATCCAGTGCCGGGTCGTCGATCAGCACGGTCGCGCGATAGGCACGGCCACCGCCCGGAGGGTGCCGTAGCCCGTGACGATAACCCCGGTGAAAGGATCGACCGATTGCACCGGCAGGAAGTTCAACACTTCCAGCGAGGCCGACCAGAGGTACTTGTTCACTGAAACGCTGGAATCCGTGTTCTTGCGATTGAAGATCGACCAGATCGTATTGTCTGGATTGGTCTCAATGTTATTGGGATTGTTCGGGTTGGTGTATTGATCCGGCCGTTCCGTGGCTGGGCTGCCAAAGCCCCCACCACAGGCGGCAAGCGCGCTGAGCGCCAGAACGGAGATCGCCATCTTGCAAGCGGTACGAAGGGCCATTGCAGCTTTCCTTTGCCTGTTTGCGCTCCGGTCTATCCAAGCAGGCCCTTATCGGCAAGGTCTATGTCATAGGTGCCTGTTCGGGCGCTCTGCCCCTGCGCCAAAGGCAGTGACGGGCAGGCGGGGCAGGCCCGGGCGGCGAAACTGTGGCATAGCTGCACCAGCGTCAGCGACATTGAGGGCGGGGGCGCGCGAACCTTGCCAAGTGCGGGGCATTGGGGGCAAACACCCTTCATACCCTTACCGGATTCCCCGGTCTGGGCATATGAATTCAAACCGAGGGAAAACTCATGAAAAAGTTCTCTTCGCTACAACAGCCCTGGTTGCGACCGCCGGTGTAGCAGCAGCAGACGTAACATTCGGCGGCTACGGCCGTTTTGGTATCCTGTACAACGACACAGCAGCAGGCGACTCCACAGACGTCACCAGCCGTTTCCGTCTGCAGATCGACGCGACAGCTGAGTCCGACGCTGGCGTTGTCTTCGGTGCCCGTGCACGCATCCAGCAGAACAACTCGGATGAGCAGCAGTCGATCAACGAAGGTCCCGACAACGTTCTCGGTACAGCTGATGACTTCGCAGAAAATGCTGGCCCAGCCGGTACAGGCATCAACGGTGTGCGTTTCTTCGCTCGTACCGGTGGTTTTGAAGTCGGCGTTGGCAACATCTTCGGTGCTCTGGAATCCATGCCGGGTCAGTACCCGATCGACCTCGGCCTGACCGGCCTGGGCTATGACTACACCGCGTTCGGCGGCAACGGCGACGCATACTCCTCCGGTGGTAACGGCGCAGCTGGCTCCAACGGCGTTGAAGTCATGTACTCCGCTGGCGATCTGTCGGTTCACGTGTCGGCTTCCGACACCAACGACCGCGTTGCTGGTTACGTTGCTTACACATGGAGCGGCTGGACCTTCGCAGTTGGTGGTCAAGACTCCGACGACGCAGGCGACACCGAGTTCACAGCAACAGCTGGCGGTTCCTTCGGCATCGCCGACGTGACACTGGCGTTTGCTGACAACGGCACCAACGGTGACCGCGTTGTTCTGGCCGGTCGTTTCGACGTTGGCGCAGCGACAGACGTAGAAGTCTATGTTGCTGACCAAGACGGCGCAGGCAACGACACCGGCTACGGTGTTGACTTCAACCACGACCTGGGCGGCGGTGTCTCCCTGCGTGGTGGTGTTGCTCACCGCTTCAACGGCGACGACCGCGCCGACATGGGTGTTCGCTTCAACTTCTAAGTTGAACGACATACTCTGAATATTGGGGCAGGCCTTTCGGTCTGCCCCTTTTCTTTACTCAAGGCTGTTGTTTTCTGCGCGCCTGAAATGGAGGGCCGAAAATGAGTCTGAGCGACATCCAAAACCGCATCACGAAAGCCGAAGCCGATGCAGGCCGCGCGGCGGGGTCGGTCACCTTGATCGCCGTCAGCAAGGTTCAGCCCGATGCGCGTGTGCGTGCGGTCTTGGAAGAGGGGCACCGCTCTTTCGGCGAGAACCGCGTGCAAGAGGCGGCGGGCAAATGGCCCGGCTTCCGCGAAGAATTCGACGGCATCGACCTGCACATCATCGGCCCCTTGCAAAGCAACAAAGTCCGTCAGGCGATGGAACTGGCAGAGGCGATCCACACGGTCGACCGGCCCAAACTGGCCAAGACCATCGCGCGTCTGGCGCAGGAAATGGGCCGCTGTCCCGATCTGTTCATTCAGGTCAACACCGGCGAAGAAGATCAGAAGGCCGGGGTGATGCCCCGTGAGGCGGATGATTTCATTGCCGAATGCCGTGCGCTGGACCTGCCGGTCAAGGGGCTGATGTGCATCCCCCCGGTGGATGAGGCCCCATCGCTGCATTTCGCCCTGCTGGCCAAGATTGCCGCGCGCAACGATCTAAGCGGCCTGTCGATGGGCATGAGCGGTGACTTTGAGCAGGCCATCGCGCTTGGTGCTACCCATGTGCGCGTCGGCTCTGCCATCTTTGGCGAGCGGGTTAGCGAATAATCAGCCGCGTCGCCGGGCCGACACGGGCCGCGATCTCATGAAGATCGTCCCGCGCAAAGGCGATGCAGCCCTCGGTCGGGTAGCCGGGCCGCCGCCACTGGTGAATAAAGATCGCGGAGCCGCGCCCGGCCTCGGCCTCTGGCCAGTTCCAATCGGTCAGGATCACCAGATCATAGAGCGGATCGGCGCGGCGCAGCGCCTCGTGGCTATGGGGGTAGGGGACATGGACGCGGTGGTTGTAGTCAGGCTGGCCGCTGGCGTCCGACCACAGATCACCGGTCCCGATCGGCTGCGCCCAAGCGCTTGGGGCCGGGATGCGGTCAGGCCGGTAGAGCATGCCGACCAAGCGATGGACCCCGCGCGGCGTGGCACCATCGCCTTCGCGCTTGTCATGGGTCAGACCGCCCTTGCCGATGCTGCAGGCATAGCGCCGCCCCTGAAACCGCAGCCCCGTCGGGGTCAAAACCATATCGTTCGGGGTCACAGCAGATGCCCAGACTTCGCGGCTTTGGTGGCCAGATAGGCGCTGTTATGGCGGTTCTCGCCCACGGCCAGCGGGACGCGCTCGGTCACCGCAATGCCGCTTTGCTTCATCATCCCGACCTTGCGGGGGTTGTTGGTTAGCAGCCGCACGGCGGAGAAGCCCATGGAGCGCAGAATGTCGGCCCCGAGGCGGAAGTCGCGCTCATCATCCTCAAACCCCAGCCGGTGATTGGCCTCAACCGTGTCGAAACCCTGATCCTGCAAGGAATAGGCGCGCATCTTATTGGCAAGGCCGATGCCGCGCCCCTCTTGGTTGAGGTAAAGCAGCACGCCATTGCCCTCACCGCCCATCTGCGCCAATGCAGCCCGAAGCTGCGGGCCGCAGTCGCATTTTAGGCTGCCCATCAGATCGCCAGTAAAACAGGCCGAATGCAGCCGGCAGAGGACGGGCGTGTTGCGGGCAGGGCGGCCAATCTCGATGGCGTAATGCTCTTCGCCACCGTCCTCAGGGCGGAAGATATGCAGACGCCCGGCCTCGGACACCTCCATCGGCAGGCGGGCGTTGACCACCGGGTGCAGGGCGCTGCGACGGGCGAGGATGGGGGCGGCGGCGGTGAGATCGATCAGGGTCAACCCATGCAGTCGCGCGAAGTCAGCGCCCTGCGGCAGGTCCAGCACCAATGCGGCGGGGAGCATCCGCGCGGCCTTTACCAGATCAAGCGCGGCGCTGTGGGCGGCCGTATCCCCGCCCCGCGCGGTCTGCAGGGGCCCTTTCATCGGGGCGCGCAGGTCATCCGCCGGGTCGGCGATGCTTTGCACCCAAGCGGGCGTTGCACCGGGGGGCAGCAGCACGCGCGCGAGATTGCCATCATAGGCGCGCGCCTTAAGCGTTTCCGCCCGCCGCGCCGTGATTGCCAACACCGGCGCACCGCCCAAGGCCAGCACATCCGCAAGGCGCTGCGCGGTCAGCGTTTCCGCCGCCAGCACAAGCGCGGCCTGCGCCCCACCGGCCAAAACCACGGGCACGCCCATGCGTAAATCGGCCCGCGCACGCGCCAGTTGTTCGGTGATGTCCGGGGCGAAACTCATGGTTTGTTGCAACTCCGCAAAGGCTTCAGCGTTTATCTAAGTTATTTCCCAAGGAATTGAAACATTTCACGCTTTGTTGACACGAGGCTGTGAGACAGAGGTCACATACCTTGTCGGAGCCCGTGCCGAAGCGCATGTATAAGGCAACAGACGGAGAGATAGATGGCCCAGCTTAAGAAAATCCTGCTCGTTGACGATGACGATGACCTGCGCGAAGCGCTGAGCGAACAGCTTATCATGACCGAGGATTTCGATGTGTTCGAGGCCGCCAACGGCACCGAGGCGATGACCAAGGCGAAAGAGGCGCTCTATGATCTTATCATCCTCGACGTGGGTCTGCCCGATACCGATGGCCGTGAGCTTTGCCGTCTGATGCGCAAACAGGGGGTGAAAAGCCCGATCCTGATGCTGACCGGTCATGACACCGATGCCGATACCATCCTCGGCCTTGATGCGGGGGCGAATGACTATGTCACCAAACCGTTCAAATTCCCCGTCCTTCTGGCCCGTATCCGTGCGCAGCTCCGCCAGCACGAGCAGTCCGAAGATGCGGTGTTCCAGCTTGGACCCTATACGTTCAAACCCGCGATGAAGGTTCTGACCACGGAGGACGACCGCAAGGTGCGTCTGACCGAGAAAGAGACCAATATCCTCAAGTTCCTCTACCGCTCCAACGATGGTGTGGTGCCGCGCGATGTGTTGCTGCATGAGGTCTGGGGCTACAATGCGGGCGTCACGACCCACACGCTTGAAACCCATATTTACCGCCTGCGGCAGAAGATCGAGCCTGACCCTTCGAATGCCCGCTTGCTGGTGACTGAATCCGGTGGTTATCGCCTGATGGCATAAAAACCGGGAACCATTTCCAACCTCGTTTGGTTGGAAACCCTGAGAGGCGGGGTTTTCATGACCCGCCACTCGGTTTGAAGCCCGACTTTTGTACCCGGGTAAAGGTACATACCTCCCTGTTGGACTGGCCGGGCCATAGTGCCCGGCCTTTTTTTGTCCGGGGCGGGGTTGAGATCGTCACTCCGGCCCGGAGACACGCCGCAGGCGCCGGGCCATCGCCTGCCCGCCCGTCACGCCAAAGGCGTGCCGTATCATTCTGAGCGCACCTCCGGTGCGACCGGATAGGCGATTTAGAGAGGCTGGGCGCGACCTTCAGAACCCACATCAAGGCCGCACCATAAAGTGGCAACAAGCGGCCTTGGGTCGCCGACTCGCGGGCAGGCGATGGCCCTTACCGCAAGGAACCCCATTTCCGCATGGCACCGCCGCGCCACCCGCGTTATTGTGCCGACCTACCCCCAGACCGGAGCCTGCCCCCATGTCCTTTTCTCTCGCCACTTGGAACATCAACTCTGTCCGTCTGCGCGAGCCTTTGGTGCTGAAGCTGCTGGCCGAACACGGGCCGGATGTGCTCTGCCTTCAAGAATGCAAAAGCCCGGTCGACAAGATCCCGGTCGAGGCGTTCAAGGCGGCGGGATACACCCATATGGTTGCGCGTGGGCAGAAGGGCTACAACGGTGTGGCGATCCTGTCGAAGCTGCCCTTGGTGGATGCGGGCGATCAGGATTTCGCCATGTTGGGCCACGCCCGCCATGTGGCGGCCAAGCTGGAAAACGGCACCACGATTCACAATTTCTACGTCCCCGCAGGCGGCGACAAACCCAACCGCGAGATCAATGAGAAGTTTGGCCAGAAACTCGATTACCTCTCGGAAATGCGCGACTGGTTCCACGGCGACAAACCCGAGAAGTCGATCCTTGTGGGCGACTTGAACATCGCCCCGCGTGAGGATGATGTCTGGGACCACAAAAAGCTGTTGAAGATCGTCAGCCACACGCCCGTCGAGGTCGAAGCGCTTGGCGCGGTGCAGGATGCGGGCAATTGGGTCGATATCACCCGCCAAGATGTGCCCGCGGGCAATCTCTATAGCTGGTGGTCCTACCGCGCTGCCGATTGGGATGCCGCCGACAAGGGTCGCAGGCTCGATCATATCTGGGCCACATCGGATATCGCGCAGGCCGGGCACTCCAGCCATATCGTCCGCGATGCGCGCGGTTGGGAGAAACCCAGCGACCACGCGCCGGTTTTTGCCAGTTTTGACCTTTGAATCGCGTCCCCGCACGTCCATATAAGGCCAAACGCGATTAGCGAGGATAACAGCATGACCGACCTGAACCTTTCCACCGCCGCCCCTGCGGATGCCGACCTGATCAAGGACACGACCGAGGCGACCTTCATGGCTGACGTGGTCGATGCCTCGCAAACGGTGCCGGTCATCGTTGATTTCTGGGCGCCGTGGTGCGGCCCCTGCAAGACGCTTGGCCCGATGTTGGAGGACGCCGTGCGCGCGGCCAAGGGCGCGGTGAAGATGGTGAAGGTCAATGTCGATGAGGCCCAGAACATTGCGGGCCAATTGCAGATCCAATCGATCCCCACGGTCTATGCCTTTTTCAAAGGCCAGCCGGTCGACGGTTTCCAAGGCGCGCTGCCGCAGTCCGAGATCAAGGCTTTCGTCGACCGCGTGGTAAAGGCGGGGGCGGCGAAGCCCCGGTGATACGCTGGCCGATGCCGTCGCCGCCGCCGAAGAGATGCTGGCCGAGGGGGCTGCTGCCGATGCGGCGCAGACCTTTGCCGCAATTCTGGAAGAAGACCCGGTGAACGCGCCTGCCTATGGCGGGATGGTCCGGTCCCATATCGCGATGGGCGAGTTGGAGCAGGCCGAAGCCCTGTTGAACGGCGCGCCGATTGAGATCTCCAAGGCCCCCGAGCTTGAAGCCGCCCATGCCCAATTGCAACTGGCGCATCAGGCCGCCGATGCCGGCCCCGTGGCCGAGTTGACCGAGAAGGTAGAGGCGAACCCCGACGATCATCAGGCGCGGTTCGATCTGGCCCAAGCGCTTTACGCGCATGACGATGCCGAGGCCGCTGTCGATCATCTGCTGGAGCTTTTCCGCCGCGACAGAGAGTGGAACGAGGGCGCCGCCAAGACGCAGCTTTTCACTATCTTCGAAGCGCTGAAACCCAATGATCCGGTGGTGCTGAGCGGGCGTCGTAAACTGTCGTCAATGATATTTGCCTGAGGAGACGGGCGCGCTAAGTCCCTTGTCATGATCAAGCCCGCAGAACTGCCCAAGACTATTGCGATCTTTCCGTTGGCAGGGGCGCTGCTGCTGCCCCGCTCGCGCCTGCCGCTGCATATCTTCGAGCCGCGTTACCTTCAGATGATCGAAGACGCGCTCAAGACTGACACGCGGTTGATTGGCATGGTCCAGCCCAACGAGATGCCCGGCCGCGACGGCAACGGGCTGCACCAGATCGGCTGCGCGGGCCGCATCACCCAGTTTTCCGAGACCGAGGATGGCCGTTATATGGTGACTCTTGGCGGCGTCTCGCGCTTTCGCGTGGTGGAAGAGATTGAAGGCTTTTCCCCCTATCGCCGCTGCGATGTGAACTGGGCGGGCTTTGACCGTGACTTGGGCGAGGATGAGGTCGACGACAGTTTCGACCGGGTGCGGTTTCTTGATCTCTTGGGGCGGTATTTCGACACCCGCGGCCTCTCGGCTGATTGGGACACGTTGAAAGATGCCGAGGATGAGCTGCTGATAAACTCCCTGTCGATGATGTTGGAGTTTGAAGCCGAGGACAAACAGGCGTTGCTAGAGGCGCCTTCGCTGGAAACCCGGCGCGAGACATTGGTGACATTGATCGAATTCGCGATGCGCGGCGGTCAGGAAGAGGGCTTGATGCAATGACGGATGCCACCGTTCAATTCGACCGCCGGATGCTGGAGGCATTGATCTGCCCGCGCACCCAAACCACGCTGACCTATGACGCGGAAAAGCAAGAGCTGGTGTCGAAAGCTGCCGGGCTGTCCTATCCGATCCGCAATGGCATTCCGGTGATGCTGCCGGACGAAGCGCGGACGCTGTAACTGGACCCCGCTAAAGGGGCTTTCCACGCATCAATCGGGGCAAGTCGCCCGTCAGCCCCGCCGCTTCGCGGATGAAGGTCCGGCGCAGGCCGGGCAGGGCGTTGATCGCGGCCATGCCCATGTCGCGGGCCAAGCGCAAAAGTGCATTGTCGTTCGAAAACAGCCGGTTGAAGCTGTCGGTCGCCAGCGCAAGGCTGGCATTGTCGAACCGTCGCCATTCCTGATAGCGCGCCAGTACCGCGTCGTTTCCGGGGTCTTCGCCCCGTCGCACCGCATCGGCAATCACCTCGGCCAAGGCCGCCACATCGCGCAGACCTGCGTTCAATCCCTGACCTGCAATGGGGTGGACCCCATGCGCAGCATCCCCAAAAGCGCCACACGCGGGGCGGTCATGGAATGCGCAAGTGATAGGCCAAGTGGATAGCTGTAGCGCGGGCCGGTCAGAGAAATCTCACCCAGAAAGCTGCCAAAACGCGGGCGAAGGACGTCGAGATATTGCGCGTTTGGCAGGGCGTTGATCGCGGCGGCATTGGCTTTGGCTTCGCTCCAGACGATGAGCGAGCGGTTACCCGTCAACGGCAGGATTGCCAGCGGGCCGGGCGGCATGAAGAACTGATGCGCGATGCCGTGGTGGGGTTTCTCGTGGTTGACCACACAGACCAATGCGGTTTGTGCATAGGACCATGCGATGCGCTTGATCCCGGCGCGTTCGGCGGTGCCGCTGCCGCGCCCATCGGCCCCGACTGCCAGTCGCGCGCGCAGGGTCTTGCCACCCTCCAGCGTCAGGGTGATGCCTGTCGGCTCTACCGTTTGATCGGTGACGCGGGTGTCGTTCAACATGGTGATCGCCGGATCGGCCGCAACGGCCTTTAGCAAGGCGCGGCGCAGGTGGCGGTCTTCGACCATATGGCCCATCGGGCCGTCTTCGATCTCGGCATGGTCGAAATGCATGAACATGGGCGAGGGGCCGGTTCCGGCGCGCCCATCGGTGACCTTGATCTCAAGCATCGGCTGGGCGTCGCCGGCGATCTCGGGCCAGATGCCGATGCCTTCCATCAACCTGACCGAGGTCAGCGCCAGCGCATAGGCGCGGCCATCGAAGTCGGCATTCTCAAATGTCTGCGCGGGCAGGGCGTCAATCACCGCCACGCGCAAACCCGCGCGGCTGAGGGCCAGAGCAAGGGCAGGGCCGTTCAGCCCGCCGCCGATGATCGCGATATCGTGGTCAAAATCCATGGCCCTAGATATGACCTGCGCGCAGGGATTGTCCATGCGCCGAACGGTCGCTAGGTTCGCCACGAACATCGGCAAGGGGTACGACATGCGGGAATGGTTGGAAATGACGGCAGCGGATCTGGGGCGCGGAATCGCGGCGGGCGATATCGACCCCGTGGCGCTTTGCGATACCTTTCTTGATGCCATCGACGCACATCCGATGCGCGACCGTATCTATGCCCGCGTCACCCCCGAGCGCGCCCGCGCCGAAGCGGCGGCGGCGGCAGAGCGCGGCCGCGACGGCCAGCGCCTGTCGCCCCTCGATGGTGTGCCGATCTCTTGGAAAGACCTTTTTGACACCGCGGGCACGGCGACGGAGGCGGGGACCAAGCTGCTCGAAGGCCGCGTGCCGGAAAGCGACGCCGAAGTCCTCGCCAATGCCACGGCCATGGGGCTGGTCTGTTTGGGTAAGACCCATATGAGCGAATTGGCTTTTTCGGGCCTTGGTCATAACCCCAGCACTGCGACACCGCCTTGTGTCAACGAGCCTGACAGTGTGTCGGGCGGGTCGTCCTCCGGGGCGGCGGCTTCGGTTGCCTTTGGCCTGGCGGCGGCGGCGATTGGCTCCGATACGGGCGGGTCAGTGCGTATCCCGGCGGCGTGGAACGATCTGGTGGGGCTGAAAACCACAGCGGGCCGTGTCTCTCTGGCCGGGACGGTGCCGCTGGCGGCGAAGTTCGATACGGTCGGCCCGCTTTGCCGATCTGTCGAAGATGCAGCGCTGCTGCTGAGCGTTTTAGAAGGTGCCAAATCTCCCGATTTGCACGAAAGCGATCTCGAAGGTTGTCGTTTTGCGGTGTTGACCAACGTTGTGATGGAAGAGCTTTCCGAAGAGCCAAAGGCGGCTTTCAACGCGGCAGTGGAGCGGTTGCGAGACGCAGGTGCTACTGTCGATGAAATCGCCGTGCCCGAGGTCGAAGAGGCGATGCCGCTGAGTTCTTGTCTCTACACCACCGAAGCCTACGGGTTGTGGCGCGATGTGATCGAGGCCGATCCCGAGGCCATGTTCACTGAAATTTTTGAGCGTTTTCGGTTGGGTAAGGGGTTCTCTGGCCCTGATTACGTCGCCGCTTGGGCCAAGCTTGATCTGGCGCGGGCGGGCTATGACCGGGCCGTGGCGGGCTATGACGCGGTGCTGGTGCCGACCGCGCCGATGCTGCCGCCGAACATCGAGCGGCTGAACAGCGATCACGACTATTACCTCGCGCAGAATCTCCTTTCGCTGCGCAACACGCGAGTCGCGATCTCATGGGGCTCTGCGCGCTTACGTTGCCAACCGGAGCGCCGTCCTGCGGCATCTCTTTGATGTCCGCCCCCAACGCAGAAGAGCAGCTTTTGCGCCTTGGTGCAGCGGCTGAAGCGGCCCTGCGCGAGGCATAACAGCGCACGACCGAAAAGCCACAAGGGCCGCAAATCTCCCGGTTTTTCTGGACGGGAGAGGCGGCCTTGGGTACCTTGGGGCAAACGGGGCGCAAATGATCCCGATCCGAGGCAGTTTTGATGATGTATTCCGAGCGGTTTTCGAACCTTCCGGCCCACGTGTGGCCGCGCCTGCGTGCCTTGCTTGATGGGCATGAGGGCGGCGGTACGCCTATCCATATGACCATTGGCGAGCCGAAACATGCTTTCCCGGCTTGGGTCACGGATGAGATCACGAAACACGCCGAAGGTTTCAACAGATACCCGCCAAACGACGGCTCGCCCGAATTGCGCGCGGCCATCGCCGCATGGATCGCGCGGCGCTATGGTGTTGAGATGGACCCCGACAATGAAGTGATGGCGCTGAACGGCACGCGCGAGGGGCTATACAATGCCGTCATAGCGCTTTGCCCCGCGACGAAGAATGGGGAGAAATCGGCCATCCTGATGCCGAACCCGTTCTACCAAGTTTATATGATCGGCGCGATTTCCGGAGAAGCAGAGCCCATCATGGTGCCCGCCACGGCGGAGACGGGCCATCTGCCCGATTTCGCCAGCCTGCCCGAAGAGGTGCTGCGCCGCACCACGGCGGCCTATCTTTGCTCGCCCGCCAACCCGCAGGGCGTTGTCGCCTCGCGCGATTATTGGGCCGAACTGATCGCGCTGGCCGAGAAATATGATTTCCTGATCTTCGCCGATGAATGCTATTCCGAGATCTACCGCGACACGCCCCCCACCGGCGCGCTGGAGGTGGTTAAGGAACTCGGCACCGACCGCAACCGGGTGGTGATCTTTCACTCGCTGTCGAAACGCTCCAACCTGCCGGGGCTGCGTTCGGGCTTTGCCGCCAGCGGGGCAGAGACGATGCGCGAGATCAAGCAGCTGCGCAACTACGCGGGCGCGCCATTGCCGCTGCCCTTGCAACAGGCCGCTGCCGCTGTTTGGGCGGATGAGGCGCATGTGGAAGAGAACCGCGCGCTCTACCAAGAGAAATACGCCATCGCCGACCGGATCTTTGGCAATGTGCCGGGCTATGCGAGCCCCGAGGCGGGGTTCTTCTTGTGGCTCCCGGTCGAGGATGACGAGGCCGCAGCGCTGAAACTGTGGCGCGAGACAGGCGTGCGGGTGCTGCCCGGCAGCTATCTGGCGCAGAACGTAGACGGGGTTAATCCCGGTCAGAATTACATTCGGGTCGCCTTGGTGGCCCCAAAAGACGAAACGACGCGCGGGTTGGAAGCGATCCGCGACTGTCTGTATTCGACATAAGCGAGGGACGACATGGCATATCAGACACGGGGACGCGATCCATTGCTAGACAGCAACATGGCCGAGGCAATCGAAAAGCGCGGTCGTGAACTGCTGGGGCTGGCGCTGATCATGCTGGGCATTATGGCCGCCATGATGATCGGCAGCTATACGCCCGACGATCCCAACTGGATGGTCTCGACGGATGCGCCGGTGCAGAACTGGATGGGCCGGATCGGTGCCTCCATCGCTGCACCGTTGTTCATGATCGTTGGCTGGGGCGCTTGGGGCATTGCCATTGTCCTGCTGTTCTGGGGCGGGCGTTTCGCGCTGCATCAGGGCGATGACCGCGCCCTCGGGCGTCTGATCTTTGCCCCTATCGCCGTGGCGCTTGGGGCCATCTATGCCGCGACGCTGGCCCCCGGTCAGGAATGGCTGCTGACCCATAGCTTCGGTCTGGGCGGGCTTTTTGGCGATACCGTCATGGGCGCGCTGCTGACGATCCTGCCCATCGGCTCGACCCTGACGGTCAAGCTGATGTCGCTTTTGATGGGCGTGGCAATCGTGGCTCTTGGTGCCTTTGTACTGGGTTTCACCAAGGCTGAGTTGTTGCGCATCGCGCGGTTCCTGCTGGTCGGTCTGATCATGGCCTATGCCGGGTTGATGACCCTTCTGGGCCGTGGCGCCAGCGGTGCCGTTGTGGCCGCGCAGAACCTGTCGGCCCGTCAGGCCGAACGCCGCGAGCGTCGCCGTCAGGAGGCTGAGGAAGCCGAGACTTGGGCCGCACAGGACGCAAGTCAGGATTACTACGCGCAGCAAGCCCCCATGGCCGAGCCGGAAGCAGAGCCGCGCAGCCTGTTTGGCCGCATGCCCGGTCTTATCAAACGCCCCGAAGCGGACGATATGCCCGAGCCGGAACTGATCGAGACCTACAGCGACGCCATCGTGGATGAGACACCGGGCGAGGAGCGCATCAAGAGCAAGATCGCCGATGTCATCAAGAACCGCGTCCGCAATGCCAATGCGATCCACACGCCCACAACCGCCCCGCTGACCAAAGGCCGGGGCCGTGGACCGGACCCGCTGTTGCTGAACACCAGCCAGCCCGCCACCCTGCGCGCCGAGCCGCCTTTGACCGCCGGCGCCGCGACCTTGCGCCCCGAGCCGCTGCTGCGTAGGCCGCAGGTTCAGCCTGAGCCCACACCGGCACCGATGCACGAAGAGCGGGTGATGCAAGAGTCGATGGTTCAGGGCTACGAGGATACAGTGGCCTCTGAAACCCTACCTTTGCAGCAAGCGCCTGCACCCGAAACGATGAAAATCCCCGTGGCCGAGCCGCGCAAAGTGGTGCAGCAGCCGACCCGCAAGGCCGTCCAACCCTCGAAACAGGCGCAGGTCGAGGCGCAGCCCACCCTGACCTTTGACGACACGCACCCCGGTTTCGAATTGCCGCCGCTCAGCCTTTTGGAAAGCCCCGAAGGCGTGCAGCGTTTGCACCTGAGCGATGAGGCGCTGGAAGAAAACGCGCGCATGCTGGAAACCGTTCTGGATGATTATGGCGTCAAGGGCGAGATCGTCGCCGTGCGCCCCGGCCCCGTCGTCACCATGTATGAGCTTGAGCCTGCGCCGGGTCTCAAGGCCAGCCGCGTCATCGGTCTTGCGGATGACATCGCGCGCTCCATGGCCGCGCTGTCGGCGCGTGTCTCGACCGTACCGGGCCGCAGCGTGATCGGGATCGAACTGCCGAATGAACACCGCGAGAAGGTGATCCTGCGCGAAATCCTGTCGAGTCGTGATTTCGGCGACGGCAACCAGCGCCTGCCGCTGGCGCTTGGTAAGGACATTGGCGGTGATCCGGTTGTCGCCAACCTTGCGAAAATGCCGCACCTGTTGATCGCGGGGACCACCGGTTCGGGTAAATCGGTGGCGATCAACACGATGATCCTGTCGCTGCTGTACAAGCTGACGCCGCAGGAATGCCGGATGATCATGATCGACCCCAAGATGCTGGAACTGTCGGTCTATGACGGCATCCCTCACCTGCTGTCCCCCGTTGTGACCGACCCGAAAAAGGCCGTTGTCGCGCTGAAATGGACCGTCGGAGAGATGGAAGAGCGCTATCGCAAGATGTCCAAAATGGGCGTGCGGAACATCGAAGGCTACAACGGTCGCGTCCGCGAAGCGCTGGCCAAGGGCGAGATGTTCTCTCGCACTGTGCAAACCGGCTTTGACGAAGATACCGGCGAGCCGATCTTTGAGACCGAGGAAAATACCCCCGAGGCGCTGCCCTATATCGTCGTTATCGTAGACGAGATGGCCGACCTGATGATGGTCGCGGGCAAGGAAATCGAAGCCTGCATTCAGCGTCTGGCGCAGATGGCGCGGGCATCGGGTATCCACCTGATCATGGCGACGCAGCGCCCCTCGGTCGATGTTATCACCGGCACGATCAAGGCAAACTTCCCCACGCGGATTTCCTTCCAAGTGACCTCGAAAATCGACAGTCGCACGATCTTGGGTGAAATGGGTGCCGAGCAGCTGCTGGGCATGGGCGACATGCTCTATATGGCCGGCGGGGCCAAGATCACCCGTTGCCACGGCCCCTTCGTCAGCGACGAAGAGGTCGAAGAGATCGTCAACCACCTCAAGCAATTCGGTGAGCCCGACTATGTCGGTGGCGTGGTTGAAGGGCCGTCCGAGGATAAAGAAAGCAACATCGACGCGGTGCTGGGCCTTGGCGGCAATACCGATGGTGAAGACGCGCTTTATGACACCGCCGTTCAGGTGGTCATCAAAGACCGCAAATGCTCGACTTCTTACATCCAGCGCAAACTGGCGATCGGCTATAACAAGGCCGCGCGTTTGGTGGAGCAGATGGAGGAAGAGGGGCTCGTGTCTCCGGCCAACCATGTTGGCAAGCGCGAGATTCTGGTGCCGGAACAGGCATAGGCTACGCGCCCCCTCCCCTCTCGGGGGCGGTCATAAAGAAAACACCGCCGGGCCTCCCTCCCGGCGGTGTTTTTTTATGGGGCAGAGGCCGCGATAGCGAAAAACCGCCCCCTGATATCGAATATCACGCCCACCCGC
This sequence comes from Sulfitobacter profundi, assembly GCF_042661425.1. Lineage (NCBI taxonomy): Bacteria > Pseudomonadati > Pseudomonadota > Alphaproteobacteria > Rhodobacterales > Roseobacteraceae > Sulfitobacter > Sulfitobacter profundi. Next base: position 1,814,810 of record NZ_JBHSWA010000001.1, read on the forward strand.
CCTATGTCAGAACGTGAGGCAACACAGGACGAACAACATGCGTAAACTTACTTCTGCTATTCTGGCGGTTGGTCTGGCCGTATCGGCCCCCTCGCGGCGGCGGCACAGCAACTGTCGCTGAACGAGATCTCGGGCTATCTGAACCAGCTTCGCACCGCCAAGGGCGACTTCACCCAGATCAACGATGATGGGTCGATCAGCACGGGCACGATCTATATCAAACGCCCCGGTAAGGTACGTTTCGAATATAACGCCCCTGATTCCGGTCTGGTCGTCGCGGGTGCCAATACGGTTGTGATCTATGACAAGAAATCCAACCAACCGGCAGAGACTTACCCGTTGGCGCGCACCCCGCTGTCGATCATCTTGGCGGAAAACGTCAATCTGGGCCGCGCCAAAATGGTGACCGGTCACAGCTATGACGGCACCGCCACCACGGTCACGGCCCAAGACCCCGCCAACCCGCAATATGGCAACATCCAGATGAAGTTCACCGGCAACCCGGTGCAGCTGCGTCAGTGGATCATCAACGACGGCAATGGCAGTGCCACGACCGTTGTGCTGGGTGACATGCAGGTGGGGGGCAATATCTCCAACAGCCTGTTTGACACCGCAGGCGCACGGGCAGGCAGCAAACGCTAAGCGGCCCTGCTGAACAAAAAAGCCCCGGCTGATCCAGCCGGGGCGTTTTGCATTGGATTAGATCGTTTTTACCAGCGGCCCAAACGGCAGCCGGCGATCTGTCTTTCATACAGTTTGGCGCGGGAATCGACCTTGCCCGCGACCCCGACCAGCCAAGCCTTGCTGTTGTAGCTCTGCCGGGAAAAACCCGTGTGCCCCTCGTGATAGGCGAGGTATTGGTTGCGGGCGTCATGCAGAGACACGCCGTTCCGGTCGCGCGTCAGGTTCATGTACCAACCCATGAAATCGCTCGCGTCGCGGATCTCATCGCGTTTCGCACGCCAGCGGCCTTCGGATTCCAGATATTCATCCCATGTCGCGTCCAAGGCCTGTGAATAGCCAAAGGCGCTGGACTGGCGGCCCATCGGGATCACGCCCAGCACGTATTTGAACGGCGTCCGCGCGTCAGCCACGAATTTGCTTTCTTGATGGATGGTGGCCATCTGCACGTGGATCGGTACACCCCATTTGCGCTCGGTCGCGCGGAATGCCCTCAGATAGTCGGGGTGCTCTTTCAGGATCGTGCAGGCGTTATCCAGATCACGCGGGGCCGTTTGAGGCCCGCCGCCGCAGGATGCCACCAGCAGTACGATCATCATTGCGCAAAAATGCTTGCTCATCTGCCTCTCGCCTCTCGTTTTTTGTTAGGGGACGTTTTTTCAAAGGACTTTAACCGATTCACCCCCTTCATCACATCACTAAATTGGGAAATTACGCGCCGCGTTGCGCGATATTGCGCTGACCGCGCAGCCCTGCGCAGGCGGTATTCCGCGAAATCCCGACAAACCTGTTGATCGCCCGCCCGGAGTGCTGCCGGAAACCCACTGTCGGTGCTGCGTTCACAGTCTGTTTCCCCGCGCGGGGCCGCCTTGATTGGACAAAAGCCCCTTGAAAGGGCTACCGTCGAGGGGTAGGGGCAGCATGTTATGATACGTACGCGCGCAAAATATCACCTCGGGCAAATCGTCCGTCACAAGAAGCATCCCTTTCGGGGTGTGATTTTTGACGTCGACCCGGAATTCGCAAATACCGAAGAATGGTATGAGGCGATCCCCGAAGAGAACCGTCCGGTAAAAGATCAGCCGTTCTATCATCTCTTGGCTGAGAACGACCAAAGCTACTATGTGGCCTATGTGTCTGAGCAGAACCTCGTGGCGGACTATTCGGGCGAGCCGGTGGACCACCCCGACATCCCCGATCTGTTTGGCCCCTTCACCGACGGTGCTTATCCGTTGCATTTCCAGCTGAACTAAGCCCGGCGGCCCATTGCCCGCCAGAACATTGCTCTATCAGTAGCCCAAAGCACAGCCATCCTTGCGCGGATCACTGGCCCCTTCGAGCACACCGTCTTCGCGCACGCGGATCGCCTGCGCGCCGCCGATAGCAGTGGCAGGTATCTCGACCTTATGCCCCATATCGCTAAGCGTCTGGCGGACATCGTCGCCAAAACCACGCTCGACCTTCATCACCTGCCCATCTGCAAAGGCCCGCGGCGCGTCGATGGCGCTTTGTACATCCATGCCGAAATCTGTGAGGTTCGACGCAAAGCGCGCATGGCCGCAGGGTTGATACGCCCCGCCCATCACGCCAAAGGGCATGATCACGCGACCGTTTTCGCGGATCATGCCGGGGATGATCGTATGCATCGGGCGTTTGCCGCCTTTCAGCTCATTCGGGTGGCCTTGTTCCAGCGTGAAGCCCGCGCCACGGTTTTGCAGCAGGATGCCGAACTTATCCGACGCGATGCCAGAGCCGAAGCCATGGAAGATCGAATAGATCAGCGAGACCGACATCCCGTCACCATCCACTACGGTGATATAGATCGTGTCTTTGTGCACCGCCTCGCTGATCGGCGCGGCGGCGGCCATGGCGCGTTTGGGATCGATCAGCGCTGCAAGGGCGCGGGCGGTTTCTGGCGCCAACATATGCTCCAACCGCGTGGTGTGATCCGGGTCCGCCAGAAACCGGTTGCGCGCGTCATAGGCCAGTTTGGTGGCCTCGGCCTCAATATGCAGCCGCTCGGCTCCCAGTGGGTCCATTCCGGCGATGTCGAAGTGATCTAGGATATTCATCAGCAGCAGGGCGGTCGCCCCTTGGCCGTTGGGCGGATGTTCGACCACTTCGAGGTCTTTGTAGTGGCCCGACACGGGCGTCGAGACCTCGGCGCGGGCGCTGGCGAAATCCTCGGCGCTATGGCTGCCACCTGCGGCTTGCAGGGTGGCGATCATGTCCTCGGCGATCTCTCCGGTGTAGAAGGCATCGCGCCCTTTCGCGGCCACGCGGCGCAGCACTTCAGCCTGTCCCGGTGCGCGGAAAAGGTCACCGACGCGGGGCGTTTTGCCGTTGATGAGGAAGTGGTCCCGCGCGCGCCCCTGAAGGGTGCCGCCGTCCGTGGCCCAATCAAAAGCCACGCGCGGGGCGACGGGCACCCCGGCGTCGGCATAGTGGATCGCGGGGGCCAGCAACGCGTCCAGCCCCAGCTTGCCGAGGCTGTCGGACAGGTGGCAAAAGGCATCTATGGCGGTGGGAATGGTCACCGCATCGGCTGAGCGCAGCGGCACCGTCTTCTCGCCCTTGTCGCGCAGCTTGGCGGCGTCCAGCGCTGCGGGTGCGCGGCCTGAGCCGTTTAGCGCATGGACTTCTTCGCTCCCCGCCGGAGAGTAGAGCACGAAGCAATCGCCGCCGATCCCGGTCATCTGCGGCTCGCAAATGCCCAGCAGGACCGCCCCGGCAATGGCCGCGTCCATGGCGTTGCCCCCGCGCGCAAGGATATCGATCGCCGCCCGCGCGGCGAGCGGGTGCGACGTGGCGCAGATGCCATTGGTGGCCAAGACCGGTGACCGGCCGGGAAAGTGAAAATCGCGCATGTGCTGTCCCTCGCTGATATATCAGCGTGACCCTAGACGGTCATTTCGGTTCTGCCAATGCGGGGAAAGATCCTCGGCACCGCGTACTGGGTGGGGGCTATTAAACACGGTGCCGAGGGAAGCTATTTGCAGCTACAGGCACTCTTTTGCCCTACAACCAAGGCGCAATTGTGATCCCAGCGGGGCCGTTTTGCGAAATCTGCCTGCCGCACTGCCGCAGGGGTTAACGCGGCGGCAACCCGACCGGGAGCCGCAGGTCGATCCGGTTTTCTTGGGCCAGACGGCGATAGCTCAGGTCTTTTGCTAGATCGCGGATCAGAAACCAGCCAAAACCCCCTTCGGGAAGATCGCAGACCGGGCGGTCGATCTCTTGCGGCAGGCCCAAGGGCGCTTGCAAATCGGGCATCGGCAGTCCCTCGTCCGACACGGCAAGGTGCAGGCCATCGGGCGCATGATGGCAGGCAATGTGGATGGGGCCGGGAAGGTCGGCATCCGAATAGGCATGTTCGACGATATTGTTGAGCATTTCGGCGACGACCAATCGCACCACGCAGACCTCTTCGGCCTCAAGCGCGAGGCAAGTGAGACCGTCCAGCAGAAGCGTCAGAGCCTCCCGCGCGGCGTGGGGGCCGCTGTGAACGGTGATCTCAAACGGGCAAAGCGCAGAGCGCGCGGCGGGTTGCCGCATGGCGCTATCCCCGGTGCGCGATGAGGGCGGCGTCCAGCGTGTGAAAAATGCCAAAGACCGTGTCCATCCGGGTAAGGGTAAAGACCTTTTCCACCGCCGGAGTTAGCCCGGCCAGCACCAAGGCCCGCTGCGGTGCCAAATGTTTCATCGCCGCCACAATCGCGCCCAGCCCGCTGGAATCGATGAAGTTGACCCGGTGCAGGTCAAGGATCACCACCGATGGCGCTTGGGTGGTGGCGCGGCGCACCGCGTCCTTGAACTCCAGCGCGGCGGCGGCGTCGATCCGTTCGTGCAGCACGCTGACCACGCAAAAGCGGTCTTCTGTTTTGGCGGAAACTTCCATAAACATGCCTCGAGACTTTGAAGTTCGAGACGTGATTAACCGTAAAACCTTACCAACTGGTGTGCGGTGCAACTCTAGGAGAACGTGATGCGCAATGTCGTGATAACCGGTGCAGCCAGAACCCCGATGGGCGGTTTTCAAGGGGCTTTCCAAGGGCTGACAGCCGCGGAATTGGGCGGCAGTGCGATCAAGGCGGCGTTGGGGACGACGGACCCCGCCGAAGTGCAGGAGCTGCTGATGGGCTGTGTTTTGCCCGCAGGGCAGGGCCAAGCGCCCGCGCGTCAGGCCGGGTTCAAGGCGGGGCTGGGGGAAGGTGTGCCCGCCACCACGCTCAATAAAATGTGCGGCTCTGGCATGAAAGCGGCGATGATGGCCTTTGACCAAATCGCGCTTGGCCATACCGATGTGATGGTCGCGGGCGGCATGGAGAGCATGACCAACGCGCCCTATGTGCTGCCGAAAATGCGCGGCGGGGCGCGGTTGGGCCATGGGCAGGTGATCGACCATATGTTCCTTGATGGCTTGGAAGACGCCTATGACAAAGGCCGTCTGATGGGCACCTTTGCCGAAGATTGCGCCGAGCGGTTTCAGTTTACCCGTGAGACCCAAGACAACTATGCACTCGCGTCGCTGTCGCGGGCGATTGAGGCCCAAGAGGGCGGTGCCTTTGCCGATGAAATCGCCCCGGTTGAGGTGACATCGCGCAAGGGCAGCACCACGGTCGGCGCGGATGAGCAGCCTGCCAGCGCCCGGCCTGAGAAGATCCCTCAGTTAAAACCAGCCTTCCGTGAGGGGGTACGGTGACGGCGGCGAATTCCTCGTCGATCTCGGATGGGGCGGCGGCGTTGGTGCTGGCGGATGAGGAGACCGCCAAGACCCGCAGCCAGACCATCCGCGCTCGGATCGTCGGCCATGCCAGCCACGCCCAAGCGCCGGGGCTTTTCACCACCGCACCCGTGCCCGCAGCGCAGAAACTGCTGGAGCGGATCGGCTGGAAAAAGAAGACGTGGACCTGTGGGAGGTCAATGAAGCCTTCGCCGTGGTGCCGCTGGCCTTCATGCATGAGATGGACCTGTCGCATGACATCGTGAACGTCAACGGCGGCGCCTGTGCGCTTGGCCATCCCATCGGTGCCTCAGGCGCGCGGATCATGGTGACCCTGTTGAACGCACTGGAGAAGCGCGGGTTGAAGCGCGGTATCGCGGCGATCTGCATCGGCGGCGGCGAAGGCACGGCCATCGCGATTGAACGCCCCTGATCCCACGGCTTTTTGACGTATCCAAAGGGGGCGGGCTGCCTCCCTTTCTCTATCTGCAATATGAGTTTTTCCATGACAGTCGACTACCAAACCCTATCGAAAACCATTGCCGCTCTGACGGAGGGCGAAGACGATGCCGTGGCGCTGATGGCCACCATCGCCTGCGAGGTACATCACGCAGATGACCGGTTCGACTGGACCGGGTTCTACCGTGTCACCGCGCCTGAGCTGCTTAAGATCGGGCCCTATCAAGGCGGACACGGCTGTTTGGTGATCCCGTTTTCGCGCGGGGTCTGCGGGGCTGCGGCCCGCACGGGCGAGGTGCAATTGGTGGAAGATGTCGATGCCTTCCCGGGCCATATCGCCTGCGCCTCGTCGACGCGGTCGGAATTGGTGCTGCCGGTCTGGAACTGCGCGGGGGACTTGCTGGGGGTCTTTGATATCGACAGCGACCAGCCCAATGCATTCACCCAAGCGGATGCCGATGCATTGGCCGCGATCCTCAAAGACAGTTTCGCTGCGGTCGCCTGACCGCCACGCGCCGCTTGATCCGCGGGGCGGCATCTGCGAGGGGGAACCATGGATAGCGAATATAACCCGCCGCAGGACCCGCTGGTCATTCTGCATGAAGACGCCGAAGTTTTGCTGGTCGATAAGCCCTCCGGTTTGCTGAGCGTGCCCGGCAAAGGCGAGCATCTGGCCGATTGCCTGATCGCGCGGGTGCAGGCGGTCTTTCCCGAGGCGTTGCTGGTGCATCGGTTGGATCGGGACACCTCGGGCGTGATGATCTTTGCGATGACACCCCATGCACAGCGCCATCTTGGGCTGCAGTTTGAAAAACGCATGACGCGAAAAACCTATGTTGCTCGGGTCTGGGGTGTGCCGGAAGAGAAGTCCGGCACGGTCGATCTGCCGCTGATCGTTGATTGGCCCAATCGTCCGCTGCAGATGGTGTGTCATGAGACCGGCAAGCCCGCGCAGACCGACTGGAAAAAGATCAAGTCCGATGGCGAGACCGCGCGCATGCGCCTGTTCCCCAAAACAGGACGCAGCCACCAGCTGCGCGTGCATATGCTGGCGCTTGGGCATCCTATTCTGGGCGATCCGTTCTATGCCACCGGGCCTGCGCGGGATTTTCCTCGGTTGATGCTGCACAGTGAAGAGTTGCGGTTTAACCATCCGCAGGGCGGGGCATCGACCAAGGTCCGGGCGAAGGCGCCGTTCTGAAGGGCGCTCCGTGCCCAGCCTTTCGATGTGAGGCGGGGGCGGGATCGGTATTTAAGAAAGGATGAAGGAGAAGGGGGCCGTGGCGCTGCGGTGAAGTTTTGCTTTGTGGCAATCGGGGGTGAAAATGGCGGGGTTTGCGATTACCTCTAGCCTATCTGTTCACAGATTGACCCGGAGGATATCATGGGCTTGCGTATCAACGACACTATTCCCGACCTTACCGTCGAAACCGATCAGGGCAGTTTTTCGCTGCATGAGTTCGTCGGTGACAGCTGGGCGATCCTGTTCTCGCATCCGAAGGATTTCACCCCCGTTTGCACGACCGAATTCGGCGCCGTGGCGCGGCTCTCCGATGAGTGGGAAAAGCGCGGCACCAAGGTGATCGGCGTGAGTGTTGACGGGGTGGAAGAGCATAAAAAGTGGAAGGGCGATATTGAGAAGGTTGCGGGGACGAAGGCCGGTTTCCCGATTATCGCTGACGCAGGGCTCGAGGTATCGAAGGCTTTTGATATGCTGCCCGCCGAAGCCTATATGCCTGATGGCCGCACGCCCAATGACAGTGCCACTGTACGCTCGGTCTTTATCATTTCGCCGGATAAGCAGTTGAAGCTGAGCATGACCTACCCGATGAACGTGGGCCGCAACTTTGCCGAGGTCCTGCGGGCGCTGGATGGGTTGCAGACTGCCGGCAAGAATGGCGTCGCAACGCCGGCGGATTGGCAGGTGGGCGAGGATGTGATCATTCCCGCGACCGTGTCAGACGAGGACGCCAAGGCGAAGTTCGGGGCGTTTGAGACTGTGTTGCCCTATCTGCGTAAGGCCAAGCTGCCGGGTTGATGCGCTGTTAGCGATGGCCGAGCTTATGCGCGAAGGCCATCGCTTTTTCATGCAGCAAGCGGCGCTGTTTGCGCAGGCCATAGAGCGGCGACCGGCGGAATTGTCCCCGATTTCCGCCTGAACGGGCGGAAATGTCACTGTCGAACCGGCCAGCGGTCACGAGGCTTTGGGCGGTTGCCAGCCCCATGTCGGAACGTGTGAGGACTTGTCTTAACATATTGTCTGCGGGGCAGAAAATAGGCTCGGAGGCGGCAAGGAAAGCATTGGCTCCGGCGCGGTTCCAGATCAGCGCATGGGCGAGCATGGGGAAATAGTGGGCGCGGAGCACCTCAATGCCTGCGACCTTGGCCATGGGACTGGTGATCTTCAAGCGCGTTGCGCCTAAGTTGACGCAGTGCCAATCGTCGCGGGCGCGGAGCCATTTTATCAGTTGCGGTACGGCAGTTTTGAAATCAGGCTGCAGGGCGATATCATCTTCGAAAACGAAGCCGATCTCATCGCCGCTTTCTAGAAAGGCCGTGGCGGCGCGCTGGTGGGAGACGTAGCATCCGACCTCACCTTGGGTCATCGAGCGGCCCATGAACCGTCGGGCTTTGCTATCATCATAGGGCGCGAACTGCGCGAGGTCGATTTCACGCCCGTCAAATGCGTCTACGCGGATCGGGTCGACTTGCGCCCCGTCCAGTTCGGCCTTCGCGCTGTCCAGCCGTTGGGGGAGGCGGCGAGATTGATGACGAATCCCTTGGGGCGCTGCGGCATGGATTTGACCTCATCCCTGTCGGCCCGGGGGACGGCAACAGGTTCTTACGGGTTAAACTTTGGGGGTGGGTCGACCGCGCAGCCAGTTTTTGAATCGTTTGAAGGCGGAAGGCGGTTTGTGGGCGACGCTGACAAACCCGATGTGCTGGCAAGCGCCGGGTTTCAGAAAGGCCGTGAATTTACCCTGTTTGCGCAGGTGACGCGAAATATGGCTTTCACGTTTGAAACCGCTGAAGCCGCCAACCTCTTTCCAGAGGGAGAGGGGGCAAGATGCGGGTTGAACGTATAGCCATACCATTTAGGGCTGAGAGCATCCATGCGCGCGTAGGAGACGCCTGCACAGTCCTCCTTGACGATCTGGGCGCGGGCCGCGTCTTCGATGAAGAAGTTATCGGTGTCGCGGAAACAGACCGAGGAAACATCGGGATGTGCCTCTAGCAGGCGCAGGGCGTCATCTAAAAAATCGTGGCGGGTGAATTCCCAGTCGTCTTCCATGTGAAAGACATAAGGCGTGCGCACCTTGGCATACATGGCGTCAACGGCGGGGTGGTGTCCGACCTGTTTGCCCAGATCAATGCGTTGGCCGTGGGGGCAGAGACGGTCGAAGACCGCGCTTGTTTCGGCATCGCCAAAGTCGTTGATGCCAATGATGGGGAGCTTACGCAGTTCCGGGCCGAGGCTTTCGAGCGTTTGTTGCAGGACATCAGGGCGCAGCCCCATGGTGATGCAAATCGTGACCAGATTCTCTGCGCTCATGTCTTGTACTGCCCTGCGGGAAAAACTGCGGACCCCGGTGAGGGTCCGCAGCAGGTTTTAATCAACCTTCTGCCGGTTCTTTCTTCTCGGCAGCGACTTCTTCACCAGTTTCCTGATCGACAACTTTCATCGACAGGCGCACCTTGCCGCGATCGTCAAAGCCCAGAAGCTTCACTTTCACTTCCTGACCTTCCTTCAGAACGTCCGAAGGGTGGTTCAGGCGGCGGTTTTCGATCTGAGACACGTGTACCAGACCGTCGCGCTTGCCAAAGAAGTTCACGAAGGCGCCGAAATCGACGATCTTCACGACGGTGCCGGTGTAGACCGCGCCCTCTTCGGGCTCTGCCACGATCGAATAGATCATGTCGTAGGCCTTTTTGATGGCGTCGCCATTGGCGCTGGCGATCTTGATGATGCCTTCGTCGTTGATGTCGACCTTGGCGCCAGAGACTTCGACGATCTCGCGGATCACCTTGCCGCCGGACCCGATCACTTCACGGATCTTGTCGGTGGGGATCTGCATGGTCTCGATGCGCGGTGCGTGCACGGAGAAGTCCGCTGCGCCGGAGATCGCTTTGTTCATCTCGCCAAGGATGTGGATACGGCCTTCTTTGGCCTGAGCCAGAGCTTTTTCCATGATCTCGGGCGTGATGCCTGCAACCTTGATGTCCATCTGCAGCGACGTGATGCCCGCTTCGGTCCCGGCCACTTTGAAGTCCATGTCGCCGAGGTGGTCTTCGTCACCCAGGATGTCCGACAGGATCGCGTAGGAGCCGTCATCTTCGAGGATCAGACCCATCGCCACACCGGCCACAGCCGATTTCAGCGGCACGCCCGCGTCCATCATCGAAAGCGAACCACCGCAGACGGATGCCATGGAAGACGAGCCGTTGGATTCGGTGATCTCGGACACGAGACGGATGGTGTAGGGGAAGTCTGTCGCTGCGGGCAGAACCGCCTGCAGGGCACGCCAAGCAAGCTTACCGTGGCCGACTTCGCGACGGCCGGGAGGGCCCACGCGACCAACTTCACCAACCGAATAGGGAGGGAAGTTATAGTGCAGCAGGAAGTTCGATTTGAAGTTGCCGTGCAGCGCGTCGATGAACTGTTCGTCATCGCCGGTGCCGAGCGTGGTCACAACCAAACCTTGCGTCTCACCACGGGTGAAGAGCGCCGAACCGTGGGTCCGCGGCAGGATGCCGGTTTCGGCCACGATGTCGCGGATTTCGTCGGTGCGACGACCGTCGATACGCTTGCCGGTTTTCACCACGTCGCCACGCAGGATGCTGGCCTCAAGGCCCTTCATCGCGGAGCCGAGGTTTTTGTCCTCAAGCTGCTCTTCGGTGAGCTTGCCTTTGATTGTCTCGCGAGCGGCGGCAACAGCGGCGGTGCGCTCTTGCTTGTCGGCAATGGCGAATGCAGCGCGCATTTCGTCTTCACCGGCGGCTTTTACAGCGGCGGACAGATCAGAGTAGTCGTCGGGCTGGAAGTCAAACGGCTCTTTCGCGGCGTCTTCGGCCAGATCAATGATCAGGTCGATAACCGGCTGGATTTGCTCGTGGGCAAATTTCACCGCACCCAGCATTTCCTCTTCCGACAGCTCATAGGCTTCGGATTCGACCATCATCACGGCGTCTTTGGTGCCGGCGACAACCAGATCGAGGCGCTGCTCGGGGTTCAGGCGCAGGTCCTGCATGTCGTCGATTGTTGGGTTCAGGATGTAGTCGCCATCCTCATAGCCCACGCGGCAGCCAGCAATCGGGCCACGGAACGGCGCGCCGGAGATCGTCAGCGCGGCGGAAGCGGCGATCATGGCGACCATATCGGGGTCGTTGACCAGATCGTGGCTCAGCACGGTGCACATCACCAGAACTTCGTTTTTGAAGCCGGGGACAAAGAGCGGGCGGATCGGACGGTCGATCAGACGCGCGGTCAGGGTCTCTTTCTCGGTGGGGCGGGCCTCACGCTTGAAGAAGCCACCCGGTACTTTACCGGCGGCATAATATTTCTCTTGGTAGTGCACGGTCAGGGGAAGAAGTCCTGGCCCGGCTTTTGCTGACGTGCGTACGTCACGTTGGCCATAACGCTGGTTTCCCCCAGCGTGGCAATCACCGACCCGTCCGCCTGACGGGCAACCTTACCGGTTTCCAGTGTCAGCGTCTCTTCGCCCCACTGGATCGATTTTTTCGTTACATTAAACATCTACGTTTCCTTTTTGGCCCATTGGCCATTGCATAGGGGCCGTATTGCCCCTGACTCCGGTATCTTCTTTTTCAGGCGCAGGAGTCCGCGCGCCGGATTTCAGATTGCGCGGACATACAGGTTTTCAAGGCAAATGGGAAGCGTTCTGTCAGGGCGGGGGTTTAAGCGGCGGCTTCTTTCCACCGCGCCGGGCGATGGTTTGTGCGCAATAAAAAACCTCCCGGCGCGGGCCGGGAGGTTTTAGTAGTCCTGTCACCGGGAAACCCGGTGGGCGTGCGCTTAGCGGCGCAGGCCCAGACGCTTGATGAGGTCCTGATAACGGGCGTCATCTTTGGCCTTAACGTAATCCAGCAGCTTGCGGCGCGTCGCGACCATTTTCAAAAGACCACGGCGGCCGTGGTTGTCTTTTTTGTGGGTCTTGAAGTGCTCGGTCAGCGTGACGATGCGCGAGGTCAGAATGGCAACCTGTACTTCGGGCGAACCTGTGTCGCCTTCTTTGGTGCCGAAATCTTTCATGACTTTTGCTTTTTCTTCAGCAGTAATCGACATCGGGGTCTCCTTTCGAAAAGAGTTTAAATGGATGGCGCAGGCCGGGATGTCGTCCAGCTCAGGCCCATGGAGATATCACCCGCTGACGGAATCAGCAGGCGATGGGGGCGTATAGGGCGAATTTGCGCCTTTGGCAAAGGGTGATTTGTGCGGCGGCGGTTGCATGCGTCACGCGGCAGGAACAAGTGCAAGGGCCGCGCTGAGCGGGATCAGAGCAATATCTTCCAGCGCGACACTATCTCCGGCGACCCGCGCGACGATGATGTCATCCAGCAGGACGAGCGTCTGGTTCGGTTGGTCGGGATCGGGAAGGATGGAAAGGGGCGGCTCTGACCCGGTGGCGGTGCTGTCATCCCAGACAAACAAAAGCGAATCATTCTGTGCGTGATAGTCCATGATCTGTGCCGCGCCCTGCTCGGTAATCCAATCCCCCAAAACAATTTGATCCGTACCTTCGCCTGACGTCACAACGTCCTGCGCGCCTGCGACAATCAGGTCATCCCCGCCGCCGCCATTAAGGTAGTCGCGGCTCTGCTCGTCATCCGCCCCGGTGAGCGTGTCATCCCCCAGCCGCCAAAAAGCGTATCTTCGTCGTTGCCACCCCGCAGCGCATCATCGCCAAGCCCGCCTTGGAGTGCGTCGTTTCCTGCGTCGCCATTCAGCAGGTCATCACCCGCAGAGCCTTGCAGCGCGTCATCACCCGCGCCGCCATAGAGAAAGTCATCGCCATTGTGGCCAAAAAGGCTGTCGTTGCCCGCGCCGCCGAAAAGGTCATCATCACCGTCATTGCCGTGCAGGCTGTCGTTACCTTCGTCGCCGTGCAGCGTGTCATTGCCGTCATGGCCGTGCAGATCATCATTGCCAGCAGCACCATTCAGCAGATCATTCCCGCCGTAGCCGCCAAGTTGGTCCTCGCCGCTACCGCCCTGCACCGCCTCACCGGCATCGCTGCCGGTAAGGATGTCCCCCAAAGTAGCGCTGCCGCCGCGCGGGTGTCGGCTTCAGGCGTATCATCCTCTGACGGTGTTTCGATTTCCACAAATGTGACAGCGCCAACCGCCATTAATCCCATCATTCCAGCCAGCCACAGCATCCGCAGTTCCACCGTTCATTGCCTAATGCCCTACACATCATCCCACCCTTAAAAGGCCATGGCGCGGCTTTAAAATCAAAGGAATAGACGGAGAATGGTTAACGCGTGGTTGCTAGCGCAGTGCGCTAGGGCTGCCACAAAACCGGCTCCTGGGTATAGGGCAGGTAAAGCGGATGGCGCGGGTGGCCAGCTTTGGAGAGACCAAGGTGGTAAAGCGGTTTATCCCCCGCGCCAACCGAGCGGCGACGGCCAAACCCCGGTCCAGATGTGCGCCATGCACGCCCCAAGCGGCGATGATCCGGTCAGCCCAACCGGCCCCCTCGATAAGCGTGGCGTCATTCTCGGGGCCGATGGGATCAACCGCCGCGCGCATGTCGCGCGGATCGGTGGCGCGGAAGGCAAAGATATTGGTCACCCGGAAACCGCCAAAGCCCAGCACCCGCGCCCGGCGCTCGCAACGCTCGACGGTGGGATCGTTCTGCACCTCGGTCGCGGTGGAGGGGTTCAGCATGACAAACATCACCCGCGGCGCAGCGTTGTCCCAGATCCGTGTGAGGCTGTAGCGATACTGCTCACAGGGGGAGTAGACAGCGGTCGAGGGCGCATCGCCCTTGGTATGGCTGCGGGTGATGAGGGCCATTCAGCCCTCGTTCGTGTCCGAAGATAGGTTGAACACCCGGCTGGGGTGCAATTCGCCTGCTTTGAAGCGGCCCACGGCGACGGGCTGGCCATCGAGCGAGGCCCAGCATTCATCGCCGTATTCCACGTCATGGGCGATTACCATGCCGGGGTTGCCGTTGCGCAGACGCGTCGCGCCTTCGGGGGTGGCTTTGACCTCGGGCAACTCCGCCAGCCCTTCGGCGAGCGGCAGCAGATGCGTGTCGAGTTCCGGGGTGCGGGCGATCTCGTCGATCTGTGCCAGTGTTAGGGCATTTGCCGCCTCAAACGGGCCGGACCACGTGCGGCGCAATTCGCGGACGTGGCCAAGGCAGCCAAGCTTCTGCCCCAAATCTCGCGCGATGGAGCGGACATAGCCGCCCTTGCCGCAGACCATTTCAAGCGTGACGTGATCGGCGTCGGGCCGGTCGAGCAGCAGGAGGCTTTCCACCCAAAGCGGACGGGCGGCGATCTCCATCTCTTCGCCATCGCGGGCGCGTTTATAGGCGCGCTGGCCGTCGATCTTCACGGCAGAGAACTGCGGCGGCACCTGCTGGATGTCCCCGATGAAATCGCTCAGCGCGTCCTTGATGGCCGCATCGTCGGGGCGCAGATCAGAGGTGCCGATCACTTCGCCTTCGGCATCGTCGGTGTTGGTGGCAATGCCCAGACGCACGGTGAACTCATAGGCTTTCAGCGCGTCGGTGATATAGGGCACGGTTTTGGTCGCTTCGCCCAAGGCGATGGCCAGAACGCCGGTCGCTTCGGGGTCCAGCGTGCCCGCGTGGCCCGCCTTTTTGGCCTCCAGCGCCCAGCGGACCTTGTTGACCACGGCGGTCGATGTCGGCCCGGCGGGTTTGTCCACCACCAGCCAGCCTGAAATATCGCGACCCTTGCGTTTGCGTGCCATGTCTTGCCCCTTCGCCTTTGTGGTGCTGCCCTCTAACGGAGCCATGCCGCGCTGCCCAGCCCCCAAGCAGGGAAAAGGTCACTTTGCAGGCGTGACGATGCCGACGATCGGCCCCAGCGTGGTGAACCCCGCCCCGGTGCGGCGCAATCCCGGCGCCCGCAGACGCGAGATATTGCCGTCGAAATACAGCGCGTTAGGCAGGTCCAGCTCATCCCGGTAGAGCCGGGCAAACTCATGAAAGGTGACCACGTCATTGGAAATCGCAAAGACCGCGCGTTTGCCATCGGTGCTGGTACCAACCCCATTGCGGATATAGCGCGAGGTGCTGTCGGGCAAAAACCGCGGATGCAAAGCGCCATCGATTACCAACATCGGGCCGGATTGCGTGGCAAAGCGGCAGGCGGGCCTGTTCCTAAGATAGCGCTTGGTCTCGATCACATCGGCGCGGCCATCGCGCAGGCAGAAGACGCCATTGGGCAGCAGGCCAAAGTTGCCGGGCCCTGCGCTGTCGATCACGCCGCGCGCCTCGACACCCTCTTCGATGTAATGTCCGACCGGAGAGCGATCCTCGTGGTACATGCCCGCGTTCATCGCAAAGCCGAGCCGCAAGCCCTGCGCCTTCAAGGCCTCATCAAGCGAGCCGAAGAACCCATAGGGCGCGCCTGCGTCATCGTTGAGAAAGAGCCGCAGATCGTCACGCTCCAGATCGACCTCGCAAACGGTGTAGGAGCTGCCGTCGAACGTGATGTTGCGGCATTCAGCAGCGTCCGAAGGCGTGCCTTTCAGCGCGATCAGCGCCATTGCGATCAGACCGGCGCGGATCACTGATCCGGCGCGCTGTCTGCAGCGTCATCGTCTGGCGCGTCCGCATCGCGGCGCACCACATCTTGGTTCAGCATCCGGCGCGTGTCGTCCATCCGGTCGAATGTCCGATCCAATTGGAACCGCAGATCAGGAGAGAACTTGAGCGTGAGTTTCTTAGCCACTTGCCGGCGCAATTCGTTCTTATTGCGCGCCAGCAGTTTGAGCACCTCATCCTGACCTTCACCGCCCAGCGGCAGCACATAGGCCGTTGCGATCTTGAGATCAGGAGAGATGCGCACCTCGCCCACGGTGATCGACAGCCGGTTGAGATCGGTGTCATGCACGTCCCCACGTGCGAGAACATCAGACAAGGCGCGGCGGACGGTTTCGCCCACGCGGAGTTGTCGTTGCGACGGGCCTGCGCCCTCATGAAACTTGTTCTTTGCCATGAACCCCATCTAAGGCTTCGGTTGCACTTTGCCAAGCGCTCGCCGACGGGCTAAACCAGCCGAGCCATTCATGCCCCCGAACCGCAGGAGTTACCTCATGACACAGACCCCCGGCATCGCCGTTACAGGCGCCTCTGGCCGCATGGGCCAAATGTTGATCCGTGAGATCACCGCCAGCGAGAAGATGCATCTGGCCGCAGCGGTAGAGCGGACGGGTCATGATTGGGTGGGGCGCGATGTGGGCGAGGCGATGGGTGGTGCGGCGCTGGGCGTCACCGTGACCGATGATGCCGCTGAGGCGTTTGCCAAGGTGCAGGCCGTGATCGACTTCACCGCGCCCCAAGCCACGATCGCCTTTGCCGCTGCGGCTGCGAAGGCCGGGATCGTGCATGTCATCGGCACCACCGGGATGACCGATGAGGAAATCGCGCAGCTTGCCCCAGCCGCCGAACAGGGGGCCATCATCATCCGTGCAGGCAATATGAGCCTTGGCGTGAACCTGCTGACACAGCTCACCCGTCAGGTCGCCGCTGCACTGGACGTGGATTACGACATTGAGATCATCGAATCGCACCACAACCAGAAAGTCGATGCCCCCTCTGGCACGGCTCTGATGCTGGGCGAAGCCGCCGCCGAAGGGCGCGGCGTAAAGCTGGCTGATGTGTCAGACCGGGGCCGCGATGGGATCACCGGCGCGCGGCAGCAGGGCGATATCGGTTTCACCGCGATCCGGGGCGGTGACATCGTGGGGGAGCATGACGTGATGTTCGCCGCCGCCGGGGAGCGGATCATCCTGCGCCACATCGCGTCTGACCGCGCCCTTTTCGCGCGCGGCGCGCTGAAGGCCGCGCTTTGGGGGCAGGGGCAGACGCCGGGCGAATATGACATGCTTGATGTGCTGGGCCTGAAACGCTGAACCAGATGCAGATTATCTGAAACTTTACCTCTTTTGCTTACGTGAATGCCAAAGGCAATTCACCAAGGGAGGTTTCGATGAGGATTACCTTTGCACTCGCCGCGACTGCGGTGCTGGCGCTAAGTGGCCTGCCCGCGGCGGCGGAGTATGCCCGTATTCAGAGCAAGTCAGATTTTGTCGCGGCAGTGAATGGCAAAAGGCTGACCCGTCCGCTCGTCAATCTGCAGGTGACCCCCGGCGGGGCCATCGCTGGCAAGGGGGCCGCTTGGCAGATCACCGGCAGTTGGTCGTGGAAAGACGGCTATTTCTGCCGCACGCTGGTTTGGGGCGGCAAGGATTTGGGCTATAATTGCCAAGTCGTGATGCGCGATGGCGCGAAACTCCGCTTCACCTCTGACAAGGGTGCGGGCGAGTCGGCGGTGCTGACCCTGCGCTAAGGCCGCTTAGAAATCGACGGCGATGCCTTTTTTCTCCCAATCGCCATAGCGCACCGGCTCTGGCCCATCGCGCCCGCCCAGTTCAGCGGGCAGGTCCAGCGCGGCTGCGGCCTTGCGGCGCGCGGCGGCCTCGGCCAGCGCGCGCTGTGCGGCGGCAGGCAGATCGGGGCCGGGCTGCGGCGTCGGGTCATGCGGCGTGTCGGGGATGGGCTTTGGCCCCGGTTTGGGCTGCGGTGGCAGGTCCGGCGCGGGGCTAGGGGTTGGGTCAGGGCCGGGTTTGCTGTCGGGAATGGGGCGTTGATCGGGCATCATGGTCCTCTTGAGCCAAGTTCTCCCTTGATATACGTCGCGCGCTGGCCCAGACAACCCGGCAACCCCTCAAGCGAGACCCAGATAGGACATGACCATGGCAGACACAGGCGTTCAGGCCCGCAGAAGCGCGGTATATCTGCTGGATCAGATTTTGGGCGAAGAGCCGCGACTGATGTCCGAGCTTCTGGCCTCGGGTGCGCTGGACAAGCTGCCCCCCGATGACCGGGCGCGGGCACAACGTCTGGCACAGGACACGCTACGCGGGTTGGAGCGTGCCGACCGGCTGTTGCAAAAACATCTGCAAAAGGCCCCGCCGTTGACCGTGCGCAACGTGCTGCGCGTCGGCACGATTGAGCTGTGTCAGGGCGGCGCGGCGCATGGGGTCGTGAACACGATGGTCAATCTCGTGTCGCAGCATCGCACGCTGAGCCATCTCAAGGGGCTGACCAACGCCGTGCTGCGCAAGATCGCCGCACAGGGGCCTGAGGCTTGGGGCGCCCTGCGCGCACCGCGCTTGCCCAAATGGCTGCGCGGTCCACTGGCCGAGGCTTGGGGCACCGACGCCATCGCCAAGATGGAAGAGGCGCATTTCGCGGGCGCACCGCTGGATCTGACCGCCAAGGGTGATCCGGCCGCCTTGGCCGAGGCCGTGGGCGGCACGCTCTTGCCGACAGGATCGGTGCGCGTAATGAACGCAGGGCAGGTCTCCACCATGCCGGGATTTGCCGAAGGTGACTGGTGGGTGCAGGATGCCGCCGCCGCGATCCCGGTGCGGGTGCTGGCCCCGACGGAAGGTGAAGCCGTGCTCGACCTCTGCGCCGCGCCGGGGGCAAGACCATGCAGCTTGCCGCTGCGGGGGCCGTTGTCACTGCCGTCGACCAATCGCATCCACGGATGCAGCGGGTGAAGGAAAACCTTGCCCGCGTGGGGCTTAAGGCCAAGACGCTCACCAAGGACGCCCGTGCCGTAGAGGGCGCGTTCGACGCGATCCTGCTTGACGCGCCCTGTTCCGCCACCGGCACCATCCGTCGCCACCCCGATCTGCCCCATGCCAAGGATGGCTCGGAATTCGGGGACCTGATTGAACTGCAATCCGAGTTGATCGACCACGCATGGACCCTGCTGAAACCCGGCGGGCGGCTGGTGTTCTGTACCTGTAGCCTGCTGCCCGACGAGGGCGAAGTGCAGGTCGATGAGGCGTTGGAACGGCACGGCGACATGACGGTCGACCGCGCTGCGCTGGAGTTGCCGGGGGTCGCGGCTGAGTGGGTCACCGAAGAGGGCGGGTTGCGTCTGCGTCCTGACTTTTGGGCTGACAAAGGCGGGATGGACGGTTTCTATATCGCGTGTCTGCGGAAGGGCTGACCCTCACGCCCCGTCGGGTGGGGAGGGCACAGCGAGGTATGCGGATTTCGGTATCTCGACCAGGCCGCGCAGGCCCAGCGTCGCGGCATCCTCGGGCGTAAGCCCGGCGATGGCATCGCGGACCGCTGCAAATGTGGCTTCGCGATCGGTATCTGCCGCCGCGATATAGGGCAGGCCGGGCGTCGGCGTCGTGGTTTCCAGCACCCGCAAGCCACCCGCGAAAGCGTCATACCGCTGGATCAGCCGCCACGACACCCCGTCCAGCGCCGCAATATCCGCCCGCCCCTCGGCCACGGTTTTGGCGGAGTTCCGGTGCCCGTGGCTTTGACTGCGATCTGCAAACCAGAAACCCTCTGCGCTGCAATGCGCGTAGGCGGCGGCGTAGCCTGACTGCGAAAACGTCTGGTTGTAGGTGAACCGCGCTGCGCGAAAGTCGGAAATTGTTTCACGGGGATCATTGGCGCGGACCACGAAGACGCTGTTGTAATAGCCCGGCGGGCAGCCCTCGACGGCAAAGTCTGGTGTCCCGATCAGCGCAACTTGGTCGTGCAGCCACAGGCGGTAGGGCATCCCGCAGGTTTGCGAAAGGGTCAGGTCGCGGGCTTTCCAGACCGCGAATTCCTCTCGCGCATTGTCCAACTCTTCCGGGGCCACAACGCCTCGCGCGCGCAGCCCGTCGCGGATCAACGCCCAGTAGCGGGCCGTGGCCGCGGCGGTTTCTGGCCGTAGGTACATCATCAGGCTGGCGATCATCGGTGCGCTCCGGTTGCGGTGCCCTTGTTTAGGCGGCACCCCTGCGGGCTGGCAACCGTCCGTTCCCCGCCGATCCCCCGGCGCGCGGGGAAAATCCGGTGACTCATTGCAGGGCCGCGGTTATGCTGCCGCCAAACGCCATCAGAGCGTCAGGGGCAGCTTGATATGATTAATCTTTCCAGCGTCATGGCCCGAAGGGTGCGGTTTTTGAACCGCTGGCACGCTTGGCGTGCGACCCGGGGCCGGGGGCGGGTGGCGGGTTTCACCGCGTCGCCCGAGCCGCGCACCATCGGCTCTTTCGCGCGGGGGCGGCAGTTGATGGCGGGCAATTACCTTTTTGCCGGCAGCCTGCTGACCGCGCCGCAGACCGCGATGTGGGATCTGACCCCGCCTGGCCCTGCCTTTGCGGCGGAACTGCACGGTTTTGCATGGCTGGATGATCTTGCCGCCGTGGGGGATGCACGGGCGCGGGCGTCAGCGCAGGATTGGCTTTGGGGCTGGATCGACCGTTTCGGGCGCGGGCAGGGGCCGGGCTGGACCCCGGCGCTGACCGGTCGGCGGCTGATCCGCTGGATCAACCACGCACTTTTCATGCTGCGCGGGACGGACACCGCGCAGAGCGATGCCTTCTACCGGTCCCTCGAACAGCAGACCCGTTTCCTGTCAAAACGCTGGCGCGCCTCTGCGCCGGGCCTGCCGCGTTTCGAAGCGCTGACCGGGTTGATTTACGCGGGCCTGTCGCTGGAGGGGCTAGAGGAACTGGCCGATCCCGCCATCAAGGCATTAGCACGCGAATGTGCCAGCCAGATCGACGCCGAGGGCGGTCTGCCGACCCGAAACCCCGAAGAACTGCTCGCCGTTTTTACCCTGCTTACATGGGCCGCAGCGGCGCTCAGCGATGCAGGCCGCAGCACGCCCAAAGAGCACCTTACCGCGATTGAGCGTATCGCGCCGACCCTGCGCAGCCTGCGTCATGCCGATGGCGCCTTGGCGCGGTTTCATGGCGGCGGGCGCGGTATGGAGGGCTGGCTGGACCACGCGCTGGCGGCGGCCAAGGTCAAGACGCGGCAGCCTGATGGGCTGGCCATGGGCTATGCAAGGCTGTCGGCAGGGCGCACCAGCGTGATCGTCGATGCGGCGGCTCCGCCGGGCGGCGCGGCGTCGGGCAATGCCCATGCCTCGACACTGGCGTTCGAGCTGACCTCGGGGCGGCGGCCCTTGGTGGTGAACTGCGGCTCAGGCGCGTCTTTCGGGCTGGAATGGCGGCGGGCGGGGCGGGCCACGCCGTCGCATTCGGCCCTGTCGCTTGTCGGCCATTCCAGCGCCCGCCTGGCGGAGCCCGACCCCCACAGCGGGACAGAGGCGCTCATCGCGGGTCCGCGCCAAGTGCCAGTGGAGATCGGAGAGGCGGCGGATGGGCTGCGTTTTGAGGGCGGCCATGACGCCTATCTGCGCAGCCACGGGCTGACCCATGCGCGGCGGCTCGAACTCACCTCGGACGGGCGCGGGCTGACGGGGGAGGATATGCTGCTGGCGATAGAGGGGGCAGAGAAGCGGCGCTTTGATAAGGTGTTGAGCGCCACACAACTGAAGGGCGTGCCTTTCGACATCCGTTTTCACCTGCATCCGGATGTCGATGCCACGGTCGACCTTGGCGGGGCTGCAATATCCATGGCGCTGAAAAGCGGTGAAATTTGGGTGTTTCGCCATGACGGTACGCATAATCTGTCTTTGGAACCGGGGGTTTACCTTGAGACGACGCGGCTGAAGCCACGTGCTGCGCAGCAGATCGTGCTGACCGGATATGCCATGAACTATGCCACGCGGGTGCGCTGGTCGTTGTCAAAAGCGCAGGAAACTGCGATTGGCGTGCGAGATTTGTCGATCGACGATCCCTATGCTGATGAAGACTGACCAAGGAACCAGCCCCATGCCCGACCTCTATCCCATCAAACGCGCGCTTCTTTCCGTATCCGACAAGACCGGTCTTTTGGACCTTGGCAAAGCTTTGGCGGCGCGGGGCGTTGAGTTGCTCAGCACCGGCGGCACCGCTAAAGCGCTGCGCGAGGCGGGGCTTGAGGTGCTGGATGTGGCCGATGTGACGGGCTTTCCCGAGATGATGGACGGGCGCGTGAAAACGCTGCACCCGGTGGTCCACGGCGGTCTGCTGGCCCTGCGCGACAACGATGAGCACGTCGGCGCGATGACCGAACATAACATCGGCGCGATCGATCTGGTGGTGGTGAACCTTTATCCGTTTGAGGAAACCGTCGCCAAGGGCGCGGAATACGGCGAGGTGATCGAGAACATCGACATCGGCGGCCCGGCGATGATCCGTTCGGCGGCCAAGAACCACGGCTTCGTCAACGTCGTGGTCGATGTCGAGGATTACGCCGAGGTGATCGCTGAGATGGAGGCCAACGACGGCCAGACCACCTATGCCCTGCGCCAGCGCTTGGCCCAAACCGCCTATGCCCGCACCGCGGCCTATGACACTGCCGTCAGCACTTGGATGGCCGAGCAGGTCGCAGGCACCCCGCGCCGCCGGACCTTTGGCGGCACGCTGGCGCAAACCCTGCGCTATGGTGAGAACCCGCACCAGCAGGCGGCTTTCTACACCGATGGCTCCACCGCCCCCGGTCTGGCGAACGCCGTGCAGCATCAGGGCAAGGAACTGTCCTACAACAACATCAACGACACCGACGCCGCCTTTGCGCTGGTCAGCGAATTTGACCCTAAAGTCGGCCCCGCCTGCGCGATCATCAAACACGCCAACCCCTGCGGCGTGGCACGTGGCGAGACGATGCTGGAGGCCTACAAACGTGCTTTTGACTGCGACCGCACCTCGGCTTTTGGCGGCATCATCGCGCTGAACCAGCCACTCGACGGCCCCACCGCCGAAGCGATTGCTGCGATCTTTACCGAGGTCGTCATCGCCCCCGGCGCGGATGAGGATGCCAAACGCATCTTTGCCGCCAAGAAGAACCTGCGTCTGCTGACCACCGAAGGTCTGGCCGACCCTGCCGCCGCCGCTTTGGCCGTGCGTCAGGTCTCGGGCGGGTTCCTTGTGCAGGACAAAGACGTGGGCCGCGTGAGCCGCGATGACCTCAAGGTCGTGACCAAGCGCAAGCCGTCGGATCAAGAACTCGACGACATGCTGTTTGCTTGGACCGTGGCAAAACACGTCAAATCCAACGCCATCATCTATGTCAAAGACGGTGCCACAGTCGGCGTTGGCGCAGGCCAGATGAGCCGGGTGGACAGCACCCGCATCGCCGCGCGCAAGGCCCAAGACATGGCCGAGGTGATGGACATCGACGCACCCCTGACCCAGGGCTCGGTCGTGGCATCCGATGCGTTCTTCCCCTTCGCGGACGGTCTGATCACAGCGGCAGAAGCTGGTGCCACGGCACTGATCCAGCCCGGCGGCTCCATGCGCGACGACGAGGTGATCGCCGCAGCGGATGAAGCGGGCCTTGCCATGGTCTTCACCAACATGCGCCACTTCCGGCACTAAGCGAAGGGCAGCACTATGCGGACATTCGGCATCGCGGCCTTCGTGGCCTTTCTCATCGACCAGATCAGCAAATATGTGGTCATTCACATGATGGAACTGGCACGTATCCGCTCCATCGAAGTGCTGCCTCCGGTGCTGAATTTCCGCTATGGCGAAAACCGGGGCATCAACTTTGGCCTCGGTGGGGATATGAGCCAATGGGTGCTGATAGCGGTGGCGCTAGCGATCTGCGCGGGCGTCACTCTCTGGTTCTGGCGCAGCCCGCATGGGCGGTGGGCACAGCTGAGCGGCGGCCTGTTGGTCGGCGGGGCGCTGGCGAATGTGGCGGACCGGCTGATCTATGGCTATGTGCTGGATTTCCTGAACAACTCTTGCTGTGGCATTAACAACCCTTTCGTCTACAACTTGGCGGATGTCTTTATCTTTGCCGGGGCCTTGGGGCTGATCCTCTTTACCGGAGAGCCAAAAAGCGCGCCCAAGCGCCGGGGCAAAAAAGGTCAGTGACATTGCCCGCTTGCCTGCGATATTGAACAAGCAGACCCCGAAAGGAGACACCATGCGTCGCATTGCCCTCATCAGCTTGATCCCGCTGGCCCTCGCCGCCTGCAGCAATCAGGGCCTTCGCGATTTGCAGCCGACTTCTGATGGGCCGGATGAATTCCTGATCCAGCCGGTCAAGCCGCTGGAACGCCCCGACAATCTGAACGCCCTGCCGACCCCCGTGCCGGGACAGGCGAACCTGACCGACCGGTCGGCGGTGGCCGAAGGAGTGGCGGCATTTGGCGGGCGTTTGGACACTTCTACCGCCATCCCCGCAGGGGACGCCGCACTGGTGCAGCACGCAGGCCGGATGGGTGTACAGCCCGGTATTCGGGCCGACTTGGCCCAGTCTGATGCGGAGTTCCGCAAGGGCAAAGGGCGCTTCACCCAGTTCCGCATCGTGCCGGTGGACCGCTACAGCCAAGCCTATAAGCGCCAAACCCTTGACGCCCATACTGAGGCGGAACGCTGGCGCAATGCGGGCGGGCGCACGCCGTCTTACCCTCCGCAAGACACACGTTTTCGCTAGGCTTCTTGAAAGTAGCGCCAGACCGCGTAGGTAATGCGGGAGGCGATATATTTCGAGGTAAGCAATGATCCGACTGCCGATGATGGCGGCCCTGGTGGCGACGCTCTTCACAGCCCCCTCCGCGCAGGCGCGCGATAACGAGAATGAGGCGGTAACCCATTTCACCCTCGATAACGGCATGGAGGTTGTTGTCGTCGAAGACCACCGCGCCCCGGTCGTGCAGCAAATGGTCTGGTACCGCGCAGGCTCAGCCGATGAACCCAAAGGGTCGTCCGGCGTGGCGCATTTTCTTGAACACCTGCTGTTCAAAGCCACCGATAAGCTGGAGTCGGGCGAGTTTTCGGCCACCGTCGCGGCCAACGGCGGGCGCGACAATGCCTTCACCAGCTACGATTACACCGCCTATTTCCAGCGCGTCGCTGCCGACCGCCTCGGCCTGATGATGGAGATGGAGGCCGACCGGATGAAGAACATCCGCCTGACCCCCGAAAACATCGAAACCGAACGCGATGTGATCTTGGAAGAGCGCAACCAACGGACCGAGAACAACCCCGCCGCGCTTTTCAGCGAACAGCTCAACGCCGCGCAATTTCTCAACCACCGCTACGGCGTGCCGATCATCGGGTGGAAACATGAGATGGAGGAGTTGGACCTTGAAGATGCGCTGTCGTTCTATGAGCTCTACTATTCGCCCAACAACGCCATCCTCGTTGTCTCCGGCGATGTGACGCCAGAGGACGTGCGCGAATTGGCCGAAGCCACCTATGGCCAGATCCCCGCCAACCCTGACCTGCCCGAGCGCCTGCGCACCGAGGAGCCACCGCAGATTGCCGAACGCCGGTTGATCTACAAAGACGCCCGCGTGGCCCAGCCCTATGTGCGCCGCTCTTACCTCGCTCAAGAGCGTGACAGCGGTGCGCAGGAAGAGGCGGCGGCGCTCTTTCTTCTCAGCGAATTGCTGGGCGGCGGCACCACCTCCTACCTCGCTGAAAAGCTGCAATTCGACGAACAGATCGCCAACTACACCGGTGCCTTCTACAAGGCCGATACGCTCGACGACACGACCTTTGATGTCGTGGTGCTGCCCGTGCCCGGTGTCAGCCTCCAGCAGGCCGAAGAGGCGCTGGACGAGGTGCTCGTGCAGTTCATGGAAGCCGGGGTGGACCCCGAGCATCTTGAGCGCCTCAAATCACAGTTGCGCGCCGATCAGATTTACGCCCGCGACGATGCCGACCGCGTTGCAAATCGCTACGGCTCGGCCCTTGCCATCGGCCTGACCGTCGAAGACGTGCAGGACTGGCCCGATGTGCTGCAAGCCGTCACCGCCGAAGACATCATGCAGGCGGCCCGCACCCTGTTCGACAAACGCGCATCGGTCACCGGTTGGCTGATGAAGGAGGACGCGCAATGAAACTGTTCTACGCCCTGATCCTGACGGTTTTCGCCGCACTTCCCGCCCGTGCCGAAGTCGACATCCAGCCCGTCACCAGCCCCGGCGGCATCGACGCTTGGCTGGTCGAAGAGCATTCTATCCCCTTTGTAGCGTTGGAAATCCGTTTCCGGGGCGGCGCGTCACTGGACGCCCCCGGCAAACGCGGCGCGATCAACCTGATGACCGGCCTCTTGGAAGAGGGCGCAGGCGACATGGACGCGCGCGCCTTTAGCCGCGAGACCGAAGCGCTGGCAACCAACCTCAGCTTTGACGTGTCGGACGATTCGCTTTCCGTCTCGGCCCGTTTCCTGACCGAAAATCGCGAAGCCTCCATCGAGCTTCTGCGCGCCGCATTGTTAGAGCCGCGTTTTGACGAAGACGCGGTAGAGCGGGTGCGCGGTCAGGTGATCTCGAACATCCAGTCGAACCAGAAAGACCCGAACGACATCGCCCGCCAGACCTTCGACAAGATCGCGTTCGGCGACCACCCCTACGGCAGTTCGCTCAACGGCACGCTTGAGACGGTGGCCGGGTTGACCCGCGAGGACCTGATTGGGGCGCATAAGGCCGTGCTGGCCCGTGATCGCATCTATGTCGGCGCGGTAGGCGACATCACCCCCGAAGAACTGGGCGAGTTGCTCGATACGCTGTTGGGCGATCTGCCCGCCAAGGGCGCGCCGATGCCCCCGACTGCAGATGTGGATATCCCCGCGGGCACGACAGTGGTCGATTTCGCCACACCGCAATCCGTTGCGATCTTCGGCCAGCCCGGCCTCGCGCAGGATGATCCCGATTGGTTCACGGCAACGGTGCTGAACCATGTCCTCGGCGGTGGCGGTTTCGAATCCCGCCTGATGACCGAGGTACGTGAGAAGCGCGGTCTGACCTATGGCGTCTATTCCTACCTCGCCCCGCGCGATCTGGCTGAGACCTACCTCGGCTCCGTCAGTTCAGCCAACGACCGTATCGGTGAGGCTATTGAGGTGATCCGCGCCGAATGGGCCAAAGCCGCGACCGAAGGCATCACCCAAGAGGAACTGGAGGCCGCCAAGACCTATATCACCGGCGCCTATCCGCTGCGGTTTGACGGCAACAGCCCGATTGCCAATATCCTCGTGGGGATGCAGATGCTCGGCCTGCCGACCGACTATATCGCGACCCGCAACGACAAGGTCGAAGCGGTCACGCTGGACGACGTCAAGCGCGTCGCGGCGGATTTGCTGGACCCCGAAAACCTGCATTTCGTCGTCGTCGGCCAGCCCGAAGGGCTTGAGGCTTCTACCCCACCACAAGAATGAAAAAAGCGCCGCTCCCACGGGGGCGGCGCTTTCAACTTGTCTCTGGTGACAGGGCTTATTCGCCGTAAGGCACCCAGATATTCTTAACCTCTGTCGCGGCTTGCAGGAATTCGCGCCCCGTGCCATCGGTCCCGAACCAATCGCGCGCCATACCGTGGTTTACCCAGGTACGCTTGATATTGCTCGCCGCCCCTTTTTCGACCACGGCCGAGAGTTCCGCCGCGCCAAAGCTCCATACGGCATCAATGTCCATATGCCGCGCCATCGGGTCGGCCAGATCGGCCTGCGACCCGGTCAGGATATTCACCACACCCGCAGGCACGTCGGAAGTCTCCAAAACCTGCACGAAATCGGTCGCCGCCAGCGGGAAGGGTTCGCTCGCCGACAGGATCACGCGGTTGCCCATGGCAATGGCGGGCGCCATGCAAGAGATCAGGCCCAAAAGCGGTGCCTCTGCCGGGCAAAGTGCCCCGATCACGCCCACAGGTTCCTTCATCGCCAAGGCCACGCCCCGGATCGGCACGCCGTGAACCTGACCATCGTATTTGTCGGCCCAGGCGGCATAGGTGAACAGCCGGTCAATAGCGGCATCGACCTCTTTGCGACCATTCTTTGTCCCTTGCATCGCATCCAGCCGCGCGGCGAATTCATCGCCCCGCGCCGAGAGGTTTTCGGCGATGTAGTAGAGGATCTGCGCCCGCAGATGGCCAGTGGTTTTCGACCACCCCTTCGCCGCATGCGCTGCTTCAACCGCGTTGCGGACATCCTTGCGACTGGCAAGGCTCACATGCCCCAACAGCCCACCAGACTTGCCCCAGACCGGTGCGGAATAGCCCCCATCGGGCCGCGCCTGCTTGCCCCCGATATAAAGCTTTGCGGTGCGGTCGATCCCGTCTTCCGGGCCACCTTCACCGCTGAATGCTTCGATCTCTTTCAACGGCTTCTGAGCGGTCTTCGGCTTCGTATAGCCCGCCAGACCTTCCCAGCCGCCCTCACGGCCAAAGCCACTCTCGCGCTTGCCGCCAAAACCGGCAGCGGCATCCATCATATTGGTGCCGTTGACCCAAACGATTCCGGTCTCCAACTGCGGCGCAATGTCGAGTGCGAGGTTCACATTTTCGGTCCAGACCGTCGCCGCCAGCCCATAGCGCGTGTTATTAGCAAGCTGCACCGCCTCGCCAGGCGTACGGAAAGTGGTCGAGACCAACACCGGCCCGAAAATCTCTTCCTGCATCAAAGTATCGGCAGGGTTCAGCCCGGTAATCAGCGTCGGCGAATAGAAACAACCATTCTCAGGCATCTGCCCCGGCGTGACAAACCGCTCGCCGGCAGTGTTCGCCTCAACCATCTCGCTCACGCGCTTGTATTGCACCGGGTCCACCAGCGCGCCCACGTCAATGCTCTTGTCCAGCGGATCACCAATGCGCAGCTTCTCCATCCGGGTGCGCAGCTTGGCATAGAAGCGATCCGCAACAGGCTCATGCACCAACAACCGCGAGCCCGCACAGCAGACCTGCCCCTGATTGAACCAAATCGCGTCAACCAGCCCCTCTACGGCACTATCCAGATCGGCGTCATCAAACACGATGTAAGGCGACTTGCCGCCCAACTCCAAAGTCAGCGCCTTGCCCGAGCCTGCAGTCGCCTCACGAATGCGGCGCCCCACGGCGGTGGAGCCGGTAAAGGCGATCTTGTCGATATCCTCATGGGTAACAATCATCTCGCCCACAGCGCCATCACCGGTGACAATGTTAACCACACCCTTCGGCAATCCAGCCTGACGGCAAATGTCAGCAAAAAGCAGCGCCGTCAGCGAAGTATACTCCGCAGGCTTCAACACCACCGTGTTGCCCATCGCCAGCGCAGGCGCGATTTTCCACGCCAGCATCAGCAGCGGGAAGTTCCACGGAATGATCTGTCCACACACCCCAAGCGCCTGCGCATCGGGCAGCTCACTCTCCATCAGTTGCGCCATGCCGGCGTGGTAATAGAAATGCCGCTGCGCCAAAGGCACATCGATATCACGCGCCTCACGGATCGGCTTGCCGTTGTCCAATACCTCCAGCACGGCAAAGAGCCGCGCGTGTTTCTGCAGCAACCGCGCCAGCGCATAGATATGACGCGCCCGGCCATGGCCGCCCAGCTTCTCCCACTTCGGCTGCGCTTTTCGCGCGGCCTTCACGGCGCTATCGACATCGCCTTGCGTCGCCTGCGTCAGGCTGGCCAAAACCTCTCCCGTTGCCGGGTTGGTGCTGTCGAAACCCGCGCCCGGCGCGGTGAACGCCCCATTAATGAAATGGCCAAAACGCCCGCCCTGATCCACGATCCAAGCCAGCGCATCTGCCGCCGATTCCGGGGCTGGCCCGTATTCCATGCTCTCAAAAATCTCAGACACGCTCATGCCTTCATCCTTTTCCAAATACCGTCCCGCAGCCTGCAACAGGCTCAGGAGGTCGCGTGACGGTAAGCCGCCGAATAATTGCCGGTCACATGATGTTCCAACTGCCGCTCGATATCGCCCAAAAGCGAAGACGCGCCAAAGCGGAACAGGTCAGGCTGCAACCAACGGTCGCCCAGCTCTTCTTTCATCAGCGCCAAATAGGTGATCGCATCCTTGGCTTTGGAAATGCCACCCGCAGGTTTGTAGCCCACCCGCACCCCGGTGCGCTCATAATACTCACGGATTGCCCGGATCATCACGAGGCTGACGGGCAGGGTGGCATTAACGCTCTCCTTACCTGTCGAGGTCTTGATGAAATCGGCCCCGGCCATCATGCAGACCAGCGACGCGCGCGCCACATTGCGCAGCGAGCCCAATTCGCCCGTCGCAAGGATCGCTTTCACATGGGCCTCGCCACAGGCCTCACGGAAGGCGCGCATCTCATCATAAAGCGCCTGCCAGTCGCCCGAGAGCACGTGGCGGCGCGAGATCACGATGTCGATCTCTGTCGCCCCTGCTTCAACGCTCATCTCGATCTCACGAATGCGCAGTTCCAGCGGCGACAGGCCCGCCGGGAAACCGGTGGAGACGGCAGCAATCGGGATATTGGTGCCTTCCAACGCGCGCCGCGCGGCGGGGATCATCTCGTGGTACACACAGACCGCACCGGTGGTGATCGAGGCCATGCCAAGCGCATCAAGCAGATCGGGCGCAATCGGTTGGCGGGCCTTGGCGCAGAGCCGCTCGACCCGGCGCGCAGTGTCGTCGCCCGAAAGGGTCGTCAGGTCGATACAGGTCACGGCGCGCAGCAGCCACGCGGCCTGATGTGCTTTTTTCAGCGAACGGCGGGCGGGCAGGGCGGCGGCGCGGCGCTCGATCGCTGAGGTGTTCGCCTGCACCGAGCGCAGCCAGTCCATATCAAGCGGCATAGGCTCGACACGTCGTTCGGTCACCTGCGGCAGATGGCCGGTGGCGCCGGTTTCAGTCGTGCTTTCGCGCGGGGTCGTTTGGGTGGCCATCGGGTCTCTCCGGTTTGGTCAGGCGGGCAAAATGGCATGGGGCAGGGGCCAAAGCAAGCGACGCTAACCCCGCGTCACGGGGCGATTGCCCGAAAAACAGGCAAGATACCGCAATTGTTAATGAGAACCATTCGCAATTGTTGACTTACATGAGAATCGTTCTCATTAATAACCCATGAAACATGCATCTGACCCTTTTCGCCCGTCCCGCCGCTCCGCTCTGATCGGTGGTATGAGCGCCTTTGCCCTTCTGGGGGCTGCGCCCGCCGCCTTTGCTGCGCAAAAGCTTAACGTTGTCGCCACGACAGGTATGATTGCCGACGCCGCCCGCCGCGTGGGGGGCGACTTGGTCGAGGTCCGCTCGCTCATGGGCTCAGGGGTCGATCCGCACAGCTACCGCCAGACGCGCAGTGACATCGTGGCGCTGACACGGGCCGATCTGGTGCTCTGGCATGGTCTCTACCTTGAGGCGCAGATGGAGCGGTTTTTTGAGGATCTGGGCCGCAAGCGCGCCGTGGTCGCTGTGGCCGACGCGCTACCCAAGGATGATCTGCTCAGCCACCCGGATTACGAGGGGCGCTATGACCCCCACGTCTGGATGGACCCGAAAACTTGGATCGCCGTGGTTGATGAGGTGACCCGCGCCCTGACCGAGGCCCATCCCGCAGGGGCCGAGACCTTTGCAGAAAACGCCAAGACCTACCGCGCGGAGCTAGACCAACTTGCCGCCTATGCCGCCGAAACCGTGGCGCAGGTGCCCGAAAGCCAGCGCGTTCTCGTCACGGCGCATGACGCCTTCAGCTATTTCGGACGCGCCTTTGATTTTGAGGTGATTGGTATTCAGGGCATCTCGACCAACAGCGAGGCCGGGCTGAACCGTATCTCTGGGTTGGTCGATGAACTGGTCGACCGCGAAATCGGCGCCGTCTTTGTCGAAACGTCGGTTTCCGACCGCAACATGCGCGCGCTGGTCGAAGGCGCTGCGGCGCGCGGTCATGAGGTCGTGATCGGCGGATCGCTCTATAGCGACGCCATGGGGGAACCGGGCAGCTATGAGGGCACTTATATCGGTATGATCGATCACAATGTCACCACCATCGCCCGCGCGCTCGGCGCGCCGGTGGCTGCGGGCGGGATGAACGGCAAGCTGGTACAGGGAAGCTGATCTATGACACTTGAACTCGCCAGTAGCCGCGAAACCGCGCCCACGTCCCGCGCCAATAGCCCGCTTGCCGTGCGCGGCATGACCGTCTCTTATGGGCAGAAGCCTGCGGTCTTTTCGGTCGATATGACCGTTGAGCCGGGCAAGATGACGGCGATCATCGGCCCGAATGGCGCGGGCAAGTCGACTTTGCTCAAGGCTGCTTTGGGCATTCTGACCCCGCTGGCGGGCACCGCCACCGTCTATGGCAAGCCGGTGGCCGAACAACGCCACCGCATCGCCTATGTGCCGCAGCGCGCCAGCGTGGATTGGGATTTCCCGACCCGCGTGATCGACGTGGTGCTGATGGGGCTCTATCCGCAACTGGGCCTGCTGGGCCGCATCCGCCCTGTGCACCGCGCCCGCGCCACCGATTGTCTGGCCCGCGTCGGCATGGAAGATTTCGCCACCCGTCAGATCGGCCAATTGTCTGGGGGCCAGCAACAGCGGGTCTTTCTCGCCCGCGCATTGGCGCAGGATGCAGACCTCTATCTGCTGGACGAACCCTTTGCCGGGGTCGATGCGGCAACTGAAAAGGCGATCATCGCCGTGCTGAAATCCCTGCGCGACGCAGGCAAAACGGTTGTGGCGGTTCACCATGACCTATCCACCGTGGCCGAGTATTTCGACAACGTCTTCCTGATCAACACCCACCGCGTCGCCGAAGGCAGCGTCGAAGAGGTATTCCAAGCCAACCACCTGCAAGATGCCTATGGCGGCCGCTTGGCGGGTGCGCAGATGGATGCGTTGCAACTGTCATGATCTGGGACGCGCTGACGCTGCAACTGGGCTATAACGCCACGCTGGTAACACTTGGGGCGACGCTGCTGGGCATGGCTGCGGGCGTTGGCGGCACCTTTCTATTCCTGCGCAAACGGGCGCTGGTCAGCGACGCGATTTCCCATGCGACGCTGCCCGGTGTGGCGCTGGCTTTCATGGTGATGGTCGCGTTTGGCGGGGACGGCCGCAACCTGATCGGCCTGCTGCTAGGCGCGGCCTTGTCTGCGGCGGCGGGGCTGCTTTTGGTCTCATGGCTCAGCAACCGCACACGTCTGGCCGAAGATGCGGCGATTGGCTCGGTCCTGTCGGTTTTCTTTGGGCTTGGCATCGTCTTGCTGACAGTGATCCAGACCATGAGTGCCGGACGGCAGGCGGGGCTTGAGGATTTCCTTTTGGGCTCCACCGCCGGGATGCTGCGCAACGACGCTCTGATCATTGCGGTGGCCGCGGCGCTGACGCTGGCGCTGGTGCTGCTGCTTCGGCGTCCGCTGACGCTCGCCTCGTTCGATCCTGAATATGGCACCGCCATTGGCCAGAACGTACCGCGCACGGATCTGGCGATGATGGGGCTGGTGCTGGCGGTGACCGTGGTGGGCCTTAAAATCGTTGGGCTGATCCTGATTGTCGCGCTCTTGATCATCCCGCCCGTCACCGCCCGGTTTTGGAGCGAGCGCACCGATCACGTGGTGCTGATCTCCGGTGCGCTTGGCGGTATCGCGGCCTATGTCGGCGCAGCGCTGTCTGCGGCCCAGCCGAACCTGCCGACGGGCCCGATCATTGTGCTGGTGGGCTTTGCGCTCTTTGCGCTGTCGCTGCTGTTGGCACCGGGGCGCGGCGCGCTTTCGGCTCTGCTGCGCCACCGCCGGTATCAGCGCCGGGTGCATCTGCGACAGGGGCTGCTGGCGCTTGCCCATGGACAACCGATCTACGAACAACTGACCCTGCGCCTGCTGCGTGCCGAAGGCTATGCGCTGCCCGATGGGGTCGCCACCAAAGCGGGCCGGGGCCGCGCCGCCAAGGCGCTGCGGGACGAAACCCGCTGGCAGTTGATCCGCCGCGATCCAGCTTACGAGGCGGCGGCCCAGCAATATGACGGTCTGACCCCCATCGAGACGGTGCTGACCGCCGACCAAATCCGCGAAATTGACAGCCGCATCGACATGCGCGGCGGGGTGATGGCATGAACGGTTCTGAATTTGTGCCCCTGTCGTTGGTGCCGATGCTGACCGGCATCTTCGTCGCCGTGGCCTGTGCCCTGCCGGGGAATTTCCTCGTCCTGCGCCGCCAAGCGCTGATCGGAGATGCGATCAGCCATGTGGTGTTGCCGGGGATCGTGGTGGCGTTTCTGCTGACCGGCGTGGTCAGCACCTGGCCGATGCTACTGGGCGCTGCGGGGGCGGCGTTGGTCGCCGTGCTGGTCATCGAAGGCGTGCGCCGCTTGGGCAAGATCGAATCCGGTGCGGCGATGGGCGTGGTCTTTACCGCGATGTTCGCGGGCGGGGTGTTGTTGCTTGAGCAATCGGACACCAGCAATGTGCATCTCGACGTGGAACATGCGCTTTATGGCAACCTTGAAAGCCTGATCTGGCTGGATGCGACCGGCTGGGGGTCGCTGTTCGACCCCGAGGCGCTGGCGACCCTCCCGGTGGAGCTGCCGCGCATGGCGGTGACGCTGCTCTTCGTCGCGCTTTTTACCGCGATCTTCTGGCGGCCGCTCAAGATCAGCACCTTCGACGAGGGCTTCGCCCGTACCATCGGCATGAAGACCGGGCCACTGGGTCTTGGTCTGGTCACCGTTGCGGCGATTGCCGCTGTGGCTGCCTTTGACGCGGTGGGCAGTATCATCGTCATCGCCATGTTCATCTGCCCCCCGCCGCCGCGCGGATGATGACCAACCGATTGGAGTACCAGATTGCGTGGTCGGTGCTCTTTGCCACTTTGGCCGCTGTGCTGGGCTATGTGCTGGCCGGATACGGGCCGCTGTGGATCGGCATGCGGGATTCGGTGTCAGCGGCGGGGATGATCGCCACGGTTTCGGGTGTTATCCTTGGGTTTGCGGCACTTATGGGGCCGCATCGGCAAAGAGGCGCCGCTGCCCCCGCCGCTTAATCGAATCGCAACGATTCGTTTTCTGGGCAACCGATTCGATTTTGCTTTGACCTGTGATTCGTCCTGCGTCTATACAGGGTGCAAGCTCCGCCGGAGACGACTTGTACCCGGGTCGCCCGCCGCTCTGATAAGACCGGAATAACAAAAGCACCAGTGCGCCGAGTAGCCGACCCAGAAGCGGATCGCCCCAGTCTTGGCGGCGGTCCGCTGACTCTGTCTTCCCCTCTGATAGACGCAATCCGATCTGGCAGAATCGGAATGGCCCATGCTAGGTCTTGCGGTATGCCAAGCCCGACCCCCAATATAAGCGAAAACCGCCCCGTCATCCGCCAGTTGGACGATTCCGCGATCAACCGCATCGCTGCGGGCGAGGTGGTCGAGCGCCCCGCCTCCGCCGTGAAGGAACTGGTCGAAAACGCCATCGACGCGGGCGCGCGGCGCATCACCGTGGAATATGCCGACGGCGGCAAGACGATGATCCGCGTGACCGACGATGGCTGCGGCATCGCGCCCGAGGATTTGGCGCTGGCCTTGTCGCGCCACGCGACCTCCAAAATCGATGGCTCTGACCTGCTTGATATCCACACTTTCGGGTTTCGGGGGAGGCCCTGCCGTCCCTCGGTGCTGTCGGGCGGCTGACCATCACCAGCCGAGCGTCGGGGTTTGACGGGGCCGAGATCACCGTCGACGGTGGCCGCATGGGCGAGGTGCGCCCGGCGGCGCTGAATAGCGGCACCATCGTCACCCTGCGCGATCTGTTTTTCGCCACACCTGCGCGGCTCAAGTTCCTGCGCACCGACCGGGCCGAGGCGCAGGCGATTGGCGATGTCATCAAGCGGCTGGCCATGGCCGAGCCTTTCGTGCGCTTTGTGCTGCGCGATGTCTCGGGTGACGGTAAGGGCCGCGATGTATTCCGCGCCGAGGCTGAGCAGGGCGATCTGTTTGAGGCGCTGCATGGCCGTTTGGCGCAGGTGCTGGGCCGAGAGTTCGCGGAAAACTCCCTGCCCATCGACGCCATGCGCGAAGGGCTGCATCTGACGGGGTTCGCAGCACTGCCGACCTACTCGCGTGGCTCTGCGGTGGCGCAGTATCTCTTCGTGAATGGCCGCCCGGTGCGGGACAAACTGCTGACTGGTGCGCTGCGCGGCGCGTACTTCGATTTCCTCAGCCGGGACCGCCACCCGGCGGCGGCGCTGTTCGTGGAATGCCCGCCAACGCTGGTCGATGTGAACGTGCACCCGGCGAAATCCGAGGTGCGTTTCCGCGATCCCGGTCTGGCACGGGGGCTGATCGTCTCGGCCCTGCGCCATGCGCTGGCCGAGGCGGGGCACCGCGCTTCGACCACCGTGGCTCAGGCGACTTTGGGCGCGATGCAGCCGGAACCGCAGGGCGCGCGGGTCTACCAGATGGACCGCGCGGGCATGGACCGCCCCAGCCCCGCCGCGCGGCAAGCGGCCTATAACGCGCAGGCGCCGGGCTTTGCCGAAACTGCAGGCGTCTGGGGCCGGGTGGAGGGCACGCCGATGCCCGAAGCGCCCGCGCCGTTCACTGCCGCGCCCGAGGGCGAAGAGGCGGCCCCCGCCCCGGACTACCCGCTCGGCACCGCGCGGGGGCAGGTGCATGAGAATTACATCATCGCGCAAACCGCCAGTGGCATGGTCATCGTAGACCAACACGCCGCGCATGAGCGGTTGGTTTACGAGAAGCTGAAGCGCCAGATGGAAGCCAACGGCGTCGCCGCCCAAGCGCTGCTGATCCCCGAAATTGTCGAGCTTTCCGCCAATGACTGCGCGCGGCTGCTGGAACTGGCGGACGAGCTTGCGAAACTCGGCCTTGGCATCGAAGCCTTCGGCGGCAGCGCTATCGCCGTGCGCGAAACGCCCGCGATCCTTGGCACCGTGAACGCCCGCGCGCTGATCCTTGATGTGCTTGACGAATTGGACGAAGGCGACAGCAGCAACATCGTGCAGGCCAAGATCGAAGCGATCCTGAGCCGTGTCGCCTGTCATGGGTCGATCCGTTCGGGCCGCTGGATGCGCGCCGAGGAGATGAACGCCCTGCTGCGCGAGATGGAGGCGACCCCGCATTCCGGCCAGTGCAACCACGGGCGGCCCACCTATGTCGAACTCAAACTCGCCGACATCGAACGGCTTTTCGGGCGCACTTGATGGAGCTTGGCGGCACGACGTTGAACCTGTCTGACCCTGTGACGCTGGCCGCCCTTGCCGGGGCCGGGTTGCTGTTGCTCATCGTTATCTTGCTGATCATGGCGGTGCGCGCCGCTGGCCGCTCGGCCCGTGTGGCGGCCCCCTTGGCGCAGCAGATGCGCGTGCTTGGGGGGCATGTGCAACAGTTGGGGCAGGGTCAGGAGCAGCTGCGCGGCGGGTTGCAGATGGTCTCGGATACACAAAGCAACACCCAAGCGCAGATGATGCAGAGCATGGAGGCGCGGCTCGCCTATGTGCAGCAGCAGATGCAGGACCGGCTGGCCGACAACGCCGCCCGCTCGGCCCGGTCCTTGGCCGAGATGCAGCAGCGCATGACCGAGACGCTGCACGGCTCGTCGAAACGCACCACCACCAGTCTTGCGCAGTTGCAGGAGCGTCTGGCCTCGATCGACAAGGCGCAGGATAATATCACGAAACTGTCGGGCGACGTGCTGTCGCTGCAAGACATCCTCAGCAACAAGCAAACGCGCGGATCCTTCGGTGAAATCCAACTGCGCGATATCGTGTCGAAAGCCCTGCCGAGCGACAGCTATTCTTTGCAAGCCACACTCAGCAACGGCAAACGGCCCGATTGTCTGATCCACCTGCCCAACCCGCCGGGGCCGATCGTAATCGACAGTAAATTCCCGCTGGAAGCCTATGAGGCCCTGCGCCGCGCCAAGACCGAAGCCGAGACCCGCGCCGCCGCCCAGCAGATGAAGGTCGCCGTGCGGGTGCATCTGAATGCGATTGCCGACAAGTATATTCTGGAGGGTGAGACCGCCGAAGGCGCGTTGATGTTCCTGCCCTCCGAAGCCGTCTATGCCGAATTGCACGCCAACTTTCCCGAACTCGTCCGCGAGGGGTTTGAAAAGCGCGTTTGGATCGTCAGCCCGACGACCTGCATGGCCACGCTCAACACCATGCGCGCGATCCTGAAAGATGCGCGGATGCGCGAACAGGCAGGCGCGATTCGCAAGGAGTTGGGCAATCTGAACAAGGATGTCGAACGGCTGGCGATGCGTGTCGGCAACCTTGATCGGCATTTCAGCCAAGCGCGGCGCGATGTCGAAGAGATCAAAGTCAGCAGCGAAAAAGCCGCCAAACGGGCGGGCCGCTTGCATAATTTCGACTTCGAAGAACTGGCAGAAGACAAAACCGAGGCTATTGTTCCCCTAAGGACACCCGAAGGGAACGGCTGAATGAACGACGTGGACATTACCGGGATGACGCTGGAGGCGATGCAGACGCGGGCCGCCGCGTTGCGGGGCGATATCGTGCAAACACCGGTGGTGACCCTCTCTTCTCCCATGGTCGATGATGTGCTGGGCGGCGCACAGGTTGCGCTCAAGCTGGAGTGTTTTCAGCATACCGGCACCTTCAAGGCCCGCGGCGCGCTTTCGGTGGCGCGACAGTTGGATGATGACACCCGCGGGCGAGGGATCACTGCGGCCAGCGCGGGCAACCATGCCATCGCTGCCGGTTGGGCTGCGGCAAAGCTGGGGATCAGCGCCAAGGTGGTGATGCAGGATAACGCCAACCCCTTTCGCGTCGCCCTTGCCCGTGCCACCGGGGCCGAGGTCGTGATGAAACCTGCCGGGCAAGAGACCTTTGCCGAGGCGGAGCGGCTGGTGCGCGAAGAGGGGCGGTTTTTTATCCACCCTTTCGAGGGGCTGCACACGTCGCTCGGCACCGCGGGGGTGGGGCTGGAACTGATGGCGCAGGCGGCGGATTTGGATGCGGTCGTCGTCTCTGTTGGCGGTGGCGGGTTGATCAGCGGTGTGGCCGCCGCGGTCAAGGCGATCAACCCCGCTTGTCGGGTGTACGGC
The DNA here is from genome assembly GCF_042661425.1 of Sulfitobacter profundi. NCBI lineage: Bacteria > Pseudomonadati > Pseudomonadota > Alphaproteobacteria > Rhodobacterales > Roseobacteraceae > Sulfitobacter > Sulfitobacter profundi. The sequence goes on from NZ_JBHSWA010000001.1 coordinate 1,853,574, forward strand.
GTGGAGCCGATAGGCGCCGACAGCATGTCGCGAAGCCTCGCCTCTGGCGCGCCCGTGACCATCCCTGAGGTCAATACCATCGCCGACAGCCTTGGCCCGCCGATGGCGCTGCCCTTTGGCCATGCGCTTTGTGCGGTCTATGTCGATGATGTGGTGACGGTCAGCGACGATGCGATCTGCGCCGGGATGGTGGTGCTGCAGCAGGCCGCGAAATTGGCGGTGGAACCTGCCGCCGGGGCTGCGATGGCCGGGGCGCTCGGGCCCCTGCGCGCGCAACTGGCGGGGCGGCGTGTGGGGGTGATCGTCTGTGGGGCCAATATCGACACCGAAACCTATCTGGGCCAGTTGAGCCGCGGACAAGCGGCGCTTGAAAGCCTGCTATCATAGCACCCCTTTGCGCGGTCGCAGGCAGTCTTTCGGCGGCGTGAACCTCTCCAAGAAAATGTATCGGGCAGTGCAACTTTAACTCCTTTTTACCCGTGTGTGCCCCATATCCAAAGTCCCGGACCAAAGCAGGACCCTTATGCCTTTTGAAGCTCTGAACGACAGCACCGACCCCCAGCATCCGCGCGGCCGGCGCGTCGCCGTGATTGGTGGCGGTATTTCCGGCATGGGGGCGGCGCATATGCTGGCGCCAACGGACCGCGTGACCCTGTTTGAGGCGGGAGCCAAGATCGGCGGCCATGCGCGGACGGTGATGGCCGGAAAGAACGGCGATCAGCCGGTCGATACCGGGTTTATCGTGTTCAACTATGCCAACTATCCGCATCTCGCGGCGCTGTTTGCCGAATTGGACGTGCCGGTGGTGCCGTCGAACATGAGCTTTGGCGCGTCGATTGATGGCGGGCGGCTGGAATATGCGCTGACCAGTTTCAACGCGGTCTTTGCCCAGAAACGCAATATGTTCAGCCCGCCTTTCCTGCGGATGCTGCGCGATATCGTGCATTTCAACAAGAACGCGCTGGCGGTGTCGCGTGACCCGTCGATGACCATCGCAGAGTTTCTCGACCGGCTTGGCACCGGGCGCTATTTCCGCGACTTCTATCTCTCGCCGCTTTCCGGCGCGATCTGGTCCACCCCGACCGAGAAAATCATGGACTTCCCGGCCCATGCCATGGTCAACTTTTTTGAGAACCACGCGCTGCTGAATTATTCCGGCCAGCATCAGTGGTACACGGTGAAGGGCGGCTCGCGGCAGTATGTTGACCGGTTGGAGAATGCTCTGCGCGCCAATGGCGTTGACCTGCGTACCGATTGCGCGGTGCAGGCCGTGCGCCGCACCGCGCAAGGCGCAGAGGTACGCGCATGGGGCGGCGAGTGGGAGGCGTTCGACGAGGTGATTTTTGCTACTCATTCCGATGACACGTTGGCGATGCTTTCCGATCCGACTAAGGCCGAGAAGCGCGCCTTGGGCGCAATCCGCTATCAGCCCAACGACATCGTTTTGCACGCCGATGCCAGCATCATGCCCAAGCGGCGTTCTACTTGGGCGTCATGGGTCTATACCGAGGATCGAGAACAAAAATCAGACCGGATCGACCTGACCTATTGGATGAACTCGCTGCAGCCGATCCCACAGGACGATCTGCATTTCGTGACGCTCAATACCAAACGCAGCATCCGCGAAGATCTGATTTATGATCAAGTCACCCTGCGCCATCCGGTCTATGACCTTGCCGCCTTGGCCGCACAGGACGAGGTGCGCGCCTTCAACGGCAGCCAGAATACATGGTTCTGCGGCGCTTGGATGCGGCATGGCTTTCACGAAGACGGGCTGGCCAGCGCGGTGGATGTGGTCGAGCGGATGCAGGCCGCGCGGGCGGCACCCTTGGCGGCGGAGTGACGGCGGGCGTCGATCATATCCGGGGCCAAACCTTTCATGGCCGCAAAGGTGCGGTAGAGAACCGTTTCCGCTATTCGGTCGACTATGTGATCTGCGATGCCGAGGCCACGGCGCTGAGGGCGCCCACTCTTTTCACCCGCAATGGCGCTGGCCTGACCAGCCTGCAAGACAGTGACCATGGCGGCGCGCCGGGGCAGGGGCGCGGTGCGCTTTGGGTGCGCGAGGTCTTGGCGGCGCATGGCATCACAGGCGTTGCGCGAATAGAGTTGTTGGCGCAGCCGCGGGTGCTGGGCCATGTCTTCAATCCGGTCAGCTTTTGGCTGTGCCGTCGGGCGGATGATGCGCTGATCGCGGTGATCGCCGAGGTGACGAACACCTATGGCGACCGGCATTCCTATCTGTGCCATCATGCAGACCTACGCCCGATCGCGCCCGACGACAGGCTGAAGGCGGCAAAGCTCATGCATGTCTCCCCTTCCAAGATGTCTCGGGTGGCTATGTCTTTCGTTTCGATATCACCTCTGAGCGGATCGGCATCTGGATCGATTTCTCGGATGGGGAGAACGGGTTGATTGCCACTTTGACCGGGCCGCGTGCGCCGCTGACCAATCGCGGTATCCTTTGGTCCCTGCTGCGCCGCCCTTTCGGTGCGCGGCGGGTGCTGGCGCTGATCCATTGGCAGGCGCTGAAGCTTTGGCTGAAGCGGGCGGGGTTTCGCGCCCGCCCCGAGGCGCCCAATGTCGACGTATCCCGTGATGCGGCGCATGGCGCGGGTGGCCGATGACAGGACGCGCGGCCCGGCTGCCCGCCTATGCGCTTTTCGCGGCATTGCTCGCGTCGGCGGGGCTGCCGATCTACATTCACGCGCCGAAGTTCTATGTCGATGAATACGGGGTCTCGCTGACGGCACTTGGGTCGGTGCTTTTTGGTTTGCGGCTGTTGGACGTGGTGCAGGACCCCGCCCTTGGTTGGTTGGCCCAAAAGCTGCGCGACAAGCGCGGCACTGCGGTGACGGTGGCAGGCGCGGTGATGGCGCTGGCGATGCTGGGGCTTTTTGCCATGCCCGCGCCGGTGGCGCCGGTGCTGTGGTTCGCGCTGATGCTGACGCTGGTGTTTTCCGCCTTCAGCTTTCTGACCATCTGTTTCTATGCACAAGGGGTTGCCAAGGCCGACAGCCTGCCGGGCGCGGGGCATTTGACCCTTGCCCGCTGGCGCGAGACGGGCGCGCTTTTGGGGGTTTGTCTGGCCTCTGTCGCGCCTTTGCTACTGGGCGTCGGGCTGGATCGTCCCTTTGCCGGGTTTGCTGTTGGCTTTGCGATCTTGGCGCTTTGGGCCACGGTCGCCATGCGGGGCGAGTGGCGGGCGGCGGTGCTGCCGATGGAAAGTGGCTTCGGCACCGTGTTGCGCGATGCGCAGGCGCGGCGGCTGTTGTTGATCGCGCTGGTCAATGCCGCCCCGGTTGCCGTGACCTCGACCCTGTTTCTTTTCTACGTCGAACTGGCGCTTGAGGCGCCGGGGTGGGAGGGGCCGCTTTTGCTGCTGTTTTTCCTTGCAGCGGCAGCGGCGGCACCGCTTTGGGGGATCTTGGCAGAGCGGCACGGCCCGCGTCGGGTGCTGCTGGTCGCAATGGCTTTGGGCATCGCATCCTTCGGCGGGGCGATGTTGCTGGGGCCGGGGGATGTTGCGCTTTTCGCCTTGGTCTGTCTGGCCTCAGGCGCGGTATTGGGCGCGGATTTGACCCTTTTGCCTGCCATGTTCGCCAGCCGCATGGCGCAGATTTCCCCTCGGCTGCCGAAGGTTTTGGCCTCTGGTCCTTCGTCTCCAAATTGACCTTGGCTTTCGCGGCCGTTGCTCTACTTCCAGCTTTAGAACGCGCAGGGCTGCAGACCGCAGCGGGAACCAGTTCCGACACATCCATATCCCTGTTGATCTGGTTCTATGCCGGTGTACCTTGCGCCTTGAAATTGCTGGCGATCGCTCTGCTCGCCAGTGCAAAAGACGTGGAGACACCGTGACAGAGCCGTTGATCTTTATCGCTGTCGGGCTTGGCCTTGGTCTATTGCTCACTTTTTTGCGCCGCCGTTTGGGGGAGTTTCATGGCCAGTCGCCAAGCGACTATGTCGATTCTTTCCCCGTCTTCGACCTGCGGTTGCATCTGCGCGATGAAATGATTTGCGAAGGCGTGATTTTCGGCCCCTAGGCCGGGTCACCAGCAGCTTCACGGCCAATTTCGACGTGTCTTGGGAGGGGAATGTGGCCACCGTGGCCGAAACCTTTCGCTATAACGACGGTTCGCGTCAGGAGCGCGAATGGACCGTCACATTGGGCGAGAACGGCAATTTCACCAGCACCGCCCCGGATGTGATCGGCGTGGGGCAGGGCGTTCAGGCTGGACCGACCTTGCAGCTGCGCTATCGTATCCGACTGCCCGAAGAACTGGGCAGTCATGTGCTGAAAACTGTCGATTGGATGTATCTCACCCCCGATGGCACCATCGTGAACCGCAGCCAGTTTCGGAAATTCGGGATCAAAGTAGCAGAATTGGTCGCCACGTTGCGACCGGCGGAGGAAAGATGAAAGACTGGCAAGGCAAGACCTATTGGCTGGTGGGCGCAAGCGACGGGCTTGGGGCGGCACTGGCACATCAGCTTAGCCGCACCGGGGTCGAGGTGATCCTCTCGGCTCGCTCCGAGGACAAGCTGACCGAGCTGGCGCAGGCCCTGCCGGGCCGGGCGCGGGTGCGGGTCTTGGATGTGACCGATGACGCGGATGTGGCGCAGGCGGCAAAGGATGTGGGGCCAATCGACGGGTTGGTTTATCTGGCGGGGGCCTATTGGCCCTTTGCTGCGCAGGAGTGGCAGGCCGAGCATGGCGTGACCATGGCCGATGTGAACTTCACCGGGTTGATGCGTGTCCTGGGACAAGTGGTGCCAGAGATGGTCGCGCGCGACCACGGGCATATCGTCATCACCTCAAGCCTGACCGCCTATCGCGGTTTGCCCGGCTCAATCGGCTATACGGCCTCCAAGGCGGCGACCCTGTCTTTGGCGGAATCGATGCACGCCGATCTGCGCAAGACCGGCGTACAGGTTCAGGTGATCAACCCCGGTTTCATCAAGACCCAGTTGACCGACAAAAACGATTTCAAAATGCCCTTTTTGATGGAGCCGAAAGACGCCGCGCGGCGGGTCTATGAGCATATGAACGGCGACAGTTTCAAACTGGATTTCCCCTACGGGTTTTCGCTGCTGTTCCGTTTGGGGCGGTTCCTGCCGGACTGGCTTTACTACCGGTTCTTTTCCTGACCTCAGACCTTTGCGACATGCTGGTCAAACAGCTCCCGCGCACCTTGCCAGACGGGATTGTCTACCTCTGGCAAGGCCCGCAGGGTCGGTAGCAACTGCCCTGCAAAATCCTCAGAGCTTTCGCGCGGCAGCATTGAGGGCAGGTTGTCGATGGCCATGACATCCAGCGGCGGGGCGTCATGCACACGCAGCGCTGGCTCCGCCCAAGTGGTCGCCCGGGCATAGACCTGCACAGGGTTGAAGGCGCTGTCTGGGTCGCAGGCGATGTCGCCGATCACCCGCAGCGCGCGCTCTGCCTTTGGGGCATCGGGGCGGACGAAGGCCGGAGTCTCGGGGCCTGCGAGGATGCAATTGAAGAAATAGGCATGCTTGAGGATCTCAGGGAATGGCCCGCCGTGGGCGGTCTCAGGCATATCCCAGCCGGTGACGGGAATGCCCAAAGCCTCGCAAAGATCGCTCGCCCCGCGCCCCACGCGGCCCAAAGCGCCGATCACCAGCGCGCGGTCTTGGCCCGCATCGACCTGCGCGAGGTCCTCGGCCAGCGCCGATTTTAGGGCTTCGGCATCGGGGTAGGGCTGCACCGGGCCGCAAGTCTCTCCGCGCAGCTGCGCGATGCGGCATTTGACAGACACCGCAGCCCCGGCAAATCCCGCCCAATAGCCAAAGGCGGCAACGCGGCGGCCAGTATCATCGGTCAAATATTCCAAATCCAGCAAGGTGCCGCCACCGGCCTTGAACCGTTCCAACAACGTCCGCCCCGAGGATTGGCCCTTGTAGGCGTGGCCGAACATGATGTGGACATGGGGCAGGGGCGTCCCGTCTTCGGGCAGTTCCTTCAGGCCAAAGATCACGGCATCGTGCGGGGCGTCAGGCCAGCTATGCGCGGGGACGATCTCGCAGCCCGCTTGCGCATAGGCGGCGGTGGGGATCACGCGGCTGTCGCTGTCTTCGACGCTCACCTTCATGCCTGTCGCGATCAGCGCGGCGGCCCCTTCGGGCGTCAGCCCAGTGCGGGTCTCATTGTCGCGCTGTTCGGCGCGCAGCCACAGATGGGTCATACCAGCATTCCTTTTTCACGGATGGCTTTCACGCTGGCGCGGTCCTCCATGCGGGCGGCGAAAGCCTTTAGCTGGGGGAAATTGGCGCGGTCGACCCCGTCCCCCTCGAGCCAGCCCGACACGACAAAGAGATAAGGATCGGCCAGCGATAGCCTGTCGCCCGCGACGTAATCGCCCCGGAAGGCGTGGTTTTCGACATAGGCCGCGCAATCGGCCATGGTCTGCGGCACCTTGGCTTTCATGTCGTCAAAGCTCGATTGCTGGTCGGCCCAGCGGTGGCCGCGCATTTTATGCGCGTGGGCCACATGCATGGTCGAGGCGAGGTAGTACATCACCCCGCGCATATGCGCCGCGGCCTCAGGGTCAGCCGGGACCAGCGCCGCATCGGGCGCACGGGCGGCGACATAGTCCAAAAGCGCGCCGGTCTCGGTCAGGGCGCTGCCCGCTTCGGTCACGAGGGTCGGCACGCGGCCTTTTGGGTTCAACGCCAGATAGGGCGCGCCGGTCTGTTCGGCGGCGGCGAAATCGACCTTCACCGGCTCATAGGCCAGCCCCGCTTCTTCAAGTGCAATGGCAACGGCGACTGAGATTGTGCCGGGGGCGTAGTGGAGTTTCAGCATGGGGGCAGCCTTTCGCGGGCGAGGGATCAGATATGCGTTTGTGCAAGGCGGCGGTCGGGACGGTCAAGGTGCGGCACGGCATTGAACAGCACGGGCGACCAATGCCCGCCGATGGGAAAGAGCCGGTGCATCGAAGTATGCATGATCGCCAGCGCCAAGCGCGCCATCGCCGGAATGCCCACGCCCATGGCCTGCGCCATCGCCAAAGAAATCAGCCCGCCCGAGGTCACCACCAGCGCCGGGCCTTCGCCCTCGGCAATCTCGGCCAGCGCGGATTGAACACGGGTCTCAAAGTGCTCGTAGGTTTCGGGCGTGTCGGCAAGCTTGCCCGCTTTCCAATAGTCGAAGACCTGCGGCAGATGGTGCACAAACTCGCCCGCGCGGGGGAAGGGCACCTTGTGCTGTTGCTCCATCAGATTGGCAAGGGTGAAATATTCCAGCTCATTCAACCGGGCGTCACGGATGGGTTCCAGCCCGGTCTTCATCGCCTCGGCGGTTTCGATATGGCGGGTCAGGGTGCCGGTATAGAGCCGCGTGTGGTGGCTTTCGCTGTGACGCAGATGCTCGCCCAACCATGCGGCTTGCTCATGGCCAAGCGGGCTAAGTTGGTCATAGCTTAGCTCGTCCTTGGCGGTGGAATTGGCTTGGCCGTGGCGGATCAGGGTAATGTGGGACATCAAATGGCTTTCACTGTTCGCCCAAGTGATAGGGCAGCTTGTCGGGCCATACAATCCAATGCGCTGCGGCGGCGTTTATCCGTGACGGGGTGTCGGGATTGGCCCCTGACACGGGCCGGGTTTTGTCTATAGTTTGGTCAATAGCCAGCGGGAGGGGTAGCCATGTCCGAGAGGATCACATTCACGCTTGATGGTCAGACCGTCGAGGCCGAAACCGGCATGACCATCTGGGAAGTGGCCAATGGCCGGGGTCTGAAGATCCCGCATCTCTGCCACAAACCTGCCCCCGGTTACCGCCCCGACGGCAACTGCCGCGCCTGTATGGTTGAGATTGAGGGCGAGCGCGTGCTGGCGGCTTCGTGCATCCGCGAACCTGCCGAGGGGATGGTTGTCACGACCAACAACGCGCGGGCCGAGAATGCCCGCAAGATGGTGATGGAACTGCTGCTGGCCGACCAGCCCGCGCAGGACGTGGCCCACGACAAGTCGAGCCATATGCGCGAGATGGCGGCGCTGAGCGGGGTGGAAAGCAGCCGTTTTCCCAAGCTTGAGCGGGACCGCATTCCGCTGTTGGACGACAGCCATGTCGCGATGCGTGTGAACCTTGATGCCTGTATCCAGTGCAACCTCTGCGTCCGCGCCTGCCGCGAGGTGCAGGTCAACGACGTGATCGGCATGGCCGGGCGCGGTCACGATGCCTATCCGGTGTTTGACATCGACGATCCGATGGGCGCATCGACCTGTGTGGCCTGCGGCGAATGCGTGCAAGCCTGCCCGACGGGGGCGCTTATGCCTGCCACGGTGGTGGATGAGGCGCAGATAGGTGACTCTGCGGATTACGACAGTGAGATCGAAAGCATCTGCCCCTTCTGTGGTGTGGGCTGTCAGATTTCGCTCAAGGTGAAGGACAACAAGGTCAAATATGTTGAAGGTATCAACGGCCCGGCGAACGAAGGGCGGCTCTGCGTTAAGGGCCGCTTTGGCTTTGACTATATCCACCACGATCACCGCCTGACCAAACCGCTGATCCGCCGCGAGGACGCGCCCGCCAAAGGGCTGAATGTCGATCCGGGCAATTGGGGCGAGGTGTTCCGCGAGGCCACATGGGACGAGGCGCTGGATTTCGCGGCACAGGGCCTCAAGGGGCGCGGGCGCGAGGTGGCGGGCTTTGGCAGTGCGAAATGCACCAATGAAGAAGCCTATCTGTTTCAAAAGATGATCCGCCAGGGCTTTGGCCATAACAACGTCGATCACTGCACGCGGCTGTGCCACGCCTCATCCGTGGCGGCGCTGATGGAGAACGTCGGCTCAGGCGCTGTCACGGCCACCTTCAATGAGATCGAAAATGCCGATGTGGCCATCGTCATCGGCGCGAACCCGGTTGAGAACCACCCCGTCGCCGCGACCTATTTCAAGCAATTCACCAAACGCGGTGGCAAGCTGATCGTGATGGACCCCCGCGGCGTGGGGTTGCGGCGCTTCGCCAGCCATATGCTTCAATTCCGCCCCGGCACCGATGTGTCGATGCTCAACGCGATCATGCATGTGATCGTCGAAGAAGGGCTCTATGACGAACAATATATCGCGGCCTATACCGAGAATTGGGAGGCCGAGAAGGCACATCTGAAGGACTTCAGCCCCGAGAAGATGGCCCCCATCTGCGGGATCGGGGCCGAGGTGCTGCGCGATGTGGCGCGAACCTTTGCAGGGGCCAATGCGGCGATGATCTTTTGGGGCATGGGGGTGAGCCAGCACATCCACGGCACCGACAATTCGCGCTGTTTGATCAGTCTTGCGCTGATGACCGGCCAAATCGGCCGCTCCGGTGCTGGGCTACACCCGCTCAGGGGCCAGAATAACGTGCAGGGCGCGTCTGATGCGGGGCTGATCCCGATGTTTCTGCCTGATTACCAACCGGTGGAGGACGACGGCGTGCGCAGCGCCTTTACCGACGTCTGGGGCTCGGGTGATTTTAGCGCCGAGAAGGGGCTGACCGTGACCGAGATCATGGACGCGGTGCATGACGGCGACATCAAGGCGATGTATGTGCTGGGTGAAAACCCGGCGATGTCGGACCCGGATGTTGACCACGCCCGCGCGGCCCTTGCCAAGCTTGATCATCTGGTGGTGCAGGACATTTTCCTGACCGAAACGGCGAATTACGCCGATGTGATCCTCCCCGCCAGCGCCTTTGCCGAAAAGGCGGGCACTGTGACCAACACCAACCGACAGGTCCAAATGGGCCGCCCCGCGGTGTCGCCCCCGGTGAGGCGCGCGAGGATTGGTGGATCGAGGTGGAACTGGCCAAGCGGCTGGGGCTGGGTTGGGACTACGAAAGCCCGGCGGATGTCTTTGCCGAGATGAAGCGCAACATGGCCTCGCTCGACAATATCACATGGGACCGGCTGGCGCAGGAGAATGCGGTGACCTACCCGTCGCTCAGCGAAAACGATCCCGGGCAGGCGATTGTCTTTAGCGAGGGTTTCCCGCGTCCCGAAGGCCGTGCCAAATTCACCCCCGCCGCGATCGTGGCCCCTGATGATGTGCCCGATGCGGAGTATCCGATGATCCTGACCACGGGGCGCCAGTTGGAGCATTGGCATACCGGGTCGATGACGCGGCGGTCCAAGGTGCTCGACGGGCTGGAGCCGGAGGCGAATTGCTCGTTGCACCCGTCGACCCTGCGTCGCCTCGGCGTCGCCCCGGGCGAACATGTGCGGCTGTCGACCAAACGCGGCAGTATCGAAATCATGGCCCGCGAGGATCGGGCGGTATCACCCGACATGGTTTTCCTGCCCTTCGCCTATGTCGAAGCGGCGGCGAATATCCTGACAAATCCAGCGGTTGACCCCTACGGCAAGATCCCGGAGTTTAAGTTCTCTGCCGTTAGGGTGGAGGCGGCGAAAGGGGCCGTCGCCGCCGAGTAAAGAAAGTTTTAAAGATGAAGATTGATGCCGCCCGATTTCTGAAAGACCTGCATGACCTGCGTGCCATTGGCGCAGCGGGTGTGGGCAAGGGCGTGGTGCGCCCGGCCTATTCCGCTGCCGATGTGGAGGCGCGAGAATGGCTTGCCGGGCGGATGCGCGACGCAGGGCTGACCGTTGAGGTCGACGCCATGGGTAACCTCTTCGGACTTGCCGAGGGGCCGTCGATCCTGCTGGGGTCGCATTCCGACAGCCAGCCCGAAGGCGGCTGGCTTGATGGTGCCTTGGGTGTGATCGCCGCACTTGAAGTGGCCCGCGCAGCACAGGAGGCCGGGGGCCTGCGGTCTCGGTCGTGTCGTTTCAGGACGAAGAGGGGCGCTTTGGCGTGACCACCGGTTCGACCGTCTGGTCCGGCGCTTTGGATCAGATGGATGCTGACAGTCTCACCGATCACGCCGGGGTCAGCCTGGCCGAGGCGCGCCGCGCGATGACGGGTATGGTCACCGGCCCCGTCGATCCCGCGCAGTTCACCGGTTATATCGAGTTGCACATCGAACAGGGTCCGACGCTGGATGACAGTGGCGAGCAGATCGGTGTCGTCACTGATATCGTCGGCATTCGCGATATGAAGGTGACCTTTGAAGGCCAGCAGAACCACGCGGGCACCACGCCGATGGCTGTGCGCAAGGATGCCTTTCAAGCGGTATCTGCCTTCAACAGCCTGCTCAATGACCGGCTGCGCAATGTGGTGACGCCCAGCACCGTCTGGACGATCGGCCATGTCAGCCTGCATCCCAATGCCTCGTCCATCGTGCCGGGCAAAGCGGTATTTTCCATGCAGTGGCGGGACGGCGACAGCGACCGTCTGTCCCGGATGGAAGCGATCATCCGCGAGACTGCCGAAGAGGTCGCCCAGACCCGCGGGATGGAGCTGTCTTTTGGTCCGATGTTGGGGTTGGAGCCGGTGGCGATGGATGCCCGGCTGCGCGACGCGCTGGCCGATGCGGCGGAGACGGTAGCGCCGGGCAAGTGGCGCAAGATGCCCTCGGGGGCTTTGCACGACGCGACCAATGTGGCCCGGCTGATGCCCGTGGCGATGTTGTTCGCGCCGTCGATCAATGGGATCAGCCATGCTTTCGAAGAGGACACAGCCGAAGACGATCTGGTCGCGGCGGTTGAGGTGCTGGGCCGGGCCGTCGCGGCGCTTTGAGCGCCGTCAGTCCCAATCCACATCGCCAAGGAAGATATAGCCCGCGCCATAGATCGTCTTGATCAACTGCGGGTTCTTCGGGTCTTCGCCAAGTTTCGTGCGCAACCGCGAGATGCGCACGTCCATCGCCCGGTCAAAGCTTTCCGAGGCGACGCCGCCAAGGCTTTCTTGCATCTGCGCGCGGCTGATCAGGCGTTTCGGTGCGTCTAGGAACAGGCGCAGCACCTCGCCTTCGGCGTGGGAAAATGTCACCTCGGTGCCTGTCGCATCCTGCAAGACATAGCGGTCGAAATGCGCGGTCCAGCCGTTGAACCGCGCGGTGGTGCCAGCCTGTGGCGTCGGCTTGGCGCTGCGCAGGCGCGCGCGAATGCGGGCGACCACTTCCGCCGGATCGAAAGGTTTGATGATGTAATCGTCGGCCCCCAGTTCCAGCCCGGTCACCCGGTCTTGCACCTGCGCGCGGCCCGAGATGATGATCACAATCGCGCCTTGTTCCAGCGCCAGCCGATGTACCAGCGTCAGCCCGTCGGTGTCGGGCAGGCTGAGATCGACAAGGCAGACATCGGGCGTATGGTTGGCCAAGGCGGCCTCAAAAGCCCGCGCGCGGCCAAAGCTGAGCGTGTCGAAGCCCGCTTCCTGCAAGGTGTCCGACAGCATCTGCCGGATCTCGGGTTCGTCATCCAGAATGGTGACCAGTGGGCGCGGGGCGGTATCACGGCTCATGGGGCGGTGGCTTTCAATGGGGCGATCAACGCTTGCAGATCGTCTTTTTCAAAGGGTTTGCGCAGCACCGGCGCGAGGGTCTGCGCCTCGACGAAAAGCGGGTGGTCGGGGGCAAGGAGGTCATCAGCAACAGCGGCAGGCTGCTGCCGACGCGCCGGGCAAGGTCGATGCCGGTGCCTTCGCCGGTGAGTTGGATGTCCGAGAGGACAAGGGTGATGTCGGGCAGATCAGCGATCAGGGCCGTGGCCTCATCGGCGCTGGTGGCCTCGATCACCGAATGGCCCTGATCCATCAACATGTCGCGCACCACAGCGCGGATATCACTCGTGTCTTCGACCAGCAGCACCAGTCCTGTCGTGGCGGGCACGGTGGCGCGGTAGGGCAGGCGCAGGCTGATCTGCGCGCCGCCCTCGGGGGCATTGCTCAGCCGCAGATCGCCGCCTGCGGATTTGGTCATGTCGTAGACCATCGGCAGGCCCAGCCCCGACCCCTCGCTGCCCTTGGTGGTGAAAAACGGCTCGACCCCACGCTCCAGCGCAGAGGGAGAGAAGCCCGGCCCGGTATCGTGGATCACCCATTCGGTCCATGTGTCATGCACCAGCCGTTGGGTCAGCGTGATCGTGCCCTGCGCGCCGCAGGCATCGCGGGCATTAAGGATAAGGTTCAAAAGCGCGTCCTGCACCCGCCCTTTATCAAGCAGGACAGACCCCTCCGGCGCGTCATTGCGCACCACCAGCGCGCATTTCGGCGGCAGAGTGGGGGCGGCGAGGGTCGAAAGCTCGTTCAGCAGATCGGCGAGATCGGTGGCCGCGGGGCGCAGGGCGCGGGGTTCTGTCACATCGGCGATGGAACTCAGCAGCGTGCCGCCCGCCGCGCGGCGGCCAAGGTGCCTTCGACCAATTCGCCCGCTTGGCGCGGCATGTCAGGCAGGCGGGCAAGTTTCGACTGCATCCCCAGAATGATCGTCAAAAGGTTTGAGAAATCATGCGCCAGCCCAGAGATCATCCGTGAGGCGAGCTCGCGTTTCAGCGTCTGTTGCAGGGCGACGCGGGTCTGGGTTTCTTCGGTGATGTCCATCGACAGGATGTAAACCCCGCCGCGCCCATCGGGGGTGAAGGCACCGCGTATCCGGCGGGCAGAGGCGTCATGAGTGAACTCGATCACCGCCGGGCTGCCCGCATAGGCTTGGGTCAGCGCCGGTTTGATCCGCGCATAGGCGGAGGCCCCAAGCGCGTCGCTGATGTGCAGTCCGTAGATATTGCTGGGCCGTCCCGGCATGACACTGCTCAGACGGCGGTTGGAATAGATATAGCGGCCATTCTCGTCGACATGGGCGATATGGGCTGGCATCATCTCGGTCGTCAGGCGGGTGCGGGCTTCGCTTTCGGTGACCTGCCGTTTGGCTTCTTCCAGCGCCGTGATCGTCGCTTCGAGTTTGCGGTTGCTGGCGGCGAGTTGTTCGGCATGGGAGAGCAGTTGATCGCTCAGCGCATCGGACCGCGCGCGCAACAGCGCCTCTTGCCGTTTGGTGTTGGTGATGTCGGTATAGACGGTGACCCAGCCGCCCTGCGGCAGCGGGGAGCCTTCGACGCTGATGGTGCGCCCGTTCGCGCGGGTGCGTTCCATGTAATGCGGCACAAAAGCCTGCGCCTGTTCGACACGCTCGGCCACGAAGGCATCGACATCCGTGACCTCACCATATTCGCCGGTTCCGGCAAGGTGGCGGATCGTATCCTCAAACGGCGCGCCGGGGGTGACCAGTTCATCGGGCAGATCGAACATGGATTGAAACGGCCCGTTGCAGACCGCAAGGCGCAGGTCGCTGTCATAGATCGTCAGCGCCTGAGCGATCAGGTTCAGACCGGCTTGGGTCAGGGCTTTGGTTTGGTCATCGGTGATCTGCATTGGCATCCGTCGACGGTAGGGCCAGCACCGCGCAGAGGAAAGGCCAAATGGCGCTTGACCTTCTTGCGCTGGAGGCCCGGAGAAGCGCGGCAAATGAAACCCGAAAGGCAGAGCATGGACAAGAACTTTGGAATGGTGGCGGTGGCTGCGGTGGTCGCGATTGGCGGATATATGTGGTGGCGTGCCGAAGAGGCCCCGGCCCCCACAGCAAGCGGCGCGGCGATGGCAGCCGTCACCCTGCCGGACAGCCTGAGCGAGCAGGCGCAGATCGGCGCGCGTGCATTTGAGGCGAAATGCTCGGCTTGTCACGGGGTCAATGCCGCCGGGCGCGAAGGCGCAGGCCCGCCGCTGATCCATAAAATCTATGAACCCAGCCACCACGGCGATGGCGCCTTTCTGGTCGCGGCAACCAATGGCGTACGCCAGCACCACTGGTCTTTCGGCAATATGCCCCCGGTGGAAGGGATCACCCAGGCCGAGGTTAAATCCATCGTGACCTATGTGCGCGAGGTGCAGCGTGCCAACGGCATCGACTAGCCGCGAAGGGTGCTAAATCGCGCTGTAACAATTCGTTAGGATTCGGAAAAGATCAGGAAAAAGTTGACCTCCACACCTAAGACAACGTCACTTGTGAGATCATAGAATCGCACAAGCGATCGAACCCGCCGGGGAGGGCGGGCATGGGAGGAAGACAATTTGGCTAAGCCGCTGACGCGTGCCGACGGACCTCAGTCCGTGCCGGCGCTGTTGCATCGCAACGCAAGTGAATTCGCAAACGCCCCCGCTTACCGGGAGAAGGAATACGGGATCTGGCAAAGCTGGACCTGGTCGCAGACCCGCGACGAGGTTGAGGCGCTGGCGCTCGGATTTCTGGAGCTGGGATTGGACGAGGGCGATTTCGTCGCTGTTATCGGGCGCAACCGACCATACCTCTATTGGGCGATGATGGCGGCGCAGATGGCTGGCGCCATCCCCGTCCCGCTTTACCAAGACGCCAACGCCGAAGAGATGGCCTATGTCATGGGCCACTGTGGCGCGCGTATTGCCGTGGTGGGCGATCAGGAGCAGGTCGACAAGATCATCGAAGTGCAGGCGCAGCTGCCCGACTTTGAGCGGATGATCTATCTCGACCCGCGGGGCCTGCGCAAATACGACCACTCCAAGCTCGACCAATACAGCGCCGTGCAGGAAATGGGCCGCTCCAACCGCGAGAAACACATTGCGGAACTGGAAGCCCGTCAGGCCAAACTGAACTACGATTCAACTGGCGTGATGCTTTATACCTCGGGCACCACCGGCAAGCCTAAGGGCGTGGTTCTGTCCAACCGCAACGTGATCGAGACCGCGAAGTCGTCTTCGGAGTTCGACAATCTCAAACGCAATGATGAGATCCTCGCCTATCTGCCGATGGCATGGGTTGGTGATTTCATCTTCTCCGTGGGCCAAGCGCTCTGGACCGGGTTCTGCACCAATTGTCCCGAAAGCGCCGAGACGATGCATGTCGATCTGCGCGAGATCGGGCCGACCTACTATTTCGCTCCGCCGCGTGTGTTCGAGACGCAGCTGACCTCCGTCATGATCCGCATGGAAGACGCGAGCCGCTTTAAGAAATGGCTGTTCGACAAGTTCATGGCTCATGCCCGCAAGGTTGGGCCAGCGATTCTGGATGGCAAAAAGGTATCCGCTTGGGATCGCGCGAAATATGCGCTTGGTGAGCTGATGATCTATGGCCCGCTGAAAAACACGCTGGGGTTCAGCCGCGTGCGGGTGGGCTATACGGCGGGCGAGGCGATCGGCCCGGAGATTTTTGATTTCTACCGTTCGCTCGGCATCAACCTGAAACAGCTCTACGGCCAGACCGAGGCGACGGTGTTCATCACCGCCCAGCCTGACGGCGAAGTGCGCAGCGACACCGTGGGTGTGACCTGCCCCGGCGTTGAGTTGAAAATCGCGGACAATGGCGAGGTCTTCTACCGCTCGCCGGGTGTCTTCGTGGAATACTACAAGAACCCCGAAAGCACCGCCGACACCAAGGATGCCGAGGGCTGGGTCGCCACGGGCGATGCGGGCTTTATCGAAGAAGGCTCGGGCCACCTGCGCATCATCGACCGCGCCAAGGACGTGGGCCAGATGGCCGATGGGCGGCTCTTTGCGCCGAAATATGTGGAGAACAAGCTCAAGTTCTTCCCCAACATCCTTGAGACTGTGGTTTTTGGCAACCAGCGCAGCGAATGCACCGCTTTCATCAACATCGACCTCACGGCGGTGGGCAACTGGGCCGAGCGTAACAACATCGGCTACGCCTCTTACCAAGAACTCGCGCGGCATCCGCAGGTGATGGACACGATCCAAAGCCATGTGGAGGAGGTGAACCGCTCGGTCGCCGAGGATGAGATGCTTTCGGGCTGTCAGGTGCACCGTTTTGTCGTGCTGCACAAAGAGTTGGACGCCGACGATGGTGAATTGACCCGCACCCGCAAAGTGCGCCGCAAGATCATCGAAGAGAAATACGCCGACATTATCACCGCGCTTTATGACGGCTCCAAACAGGTCAGCACCGAGACGGAAGTGACTTATGAGGATGGCCGCAAGGGCTCGATCAAGGCGACGCTCGAGATTCGCGACGCCGCGGTGCAGCCGACCAGCCACAAGATGGCAGCGGAATGAGCGCGGCCGGGGCCAGCGCCGGGCAGGCGGGAACTATGGAAAGGGACAGCGTGAAAGATCAGGCTGACAGCTATGTCACCGACGACGGCCGCACCATCGGCCCGACGGTGATGGAGATGAAGAACATCACCCTGCGCTTTGGCGGCGTGGAGGCGATCAAGGACATCTCATTCGACATCCGCGAGGGTGAAATCCGCGCGATTATTGGGCCGAACGGGGCGGGGAAGTCCTCGATGCTCAATGTAATCAGCGGCTTCTACGTCCCGCAGGAGGGTGAGGTTTGGTACAAAGGCGCGCAGCGTCCGCCGATGAAACCCTACCAGGTGGCGCAGCAGGGCATCGCACGGACCTTTCAGAACATCGCGCTGTTTGAGGGCATGTCAGTGCTCGACAACGTGATGACGGGTCGTCTGACGCAGATGAAATCGGGCCTGCTGGCGCAGTCTTTGTGGAAGGGCAAGGCCGAGCGCGAAGAGGTCGAGAACCGCGAGATCGCCGAGAAGGTCATCGACTTTCTGGAGATTCAGGCGATCCGTAAAACCCCGGTCGCGCGTCTGCCTTACGGTCTGAAAAAGCGCGTTGAACTGGCCCGCGCCTTGGCGGCTGAGCCAACGATCCTGCTGCTGGATGAGCCGATGGCTGGCATGAACGTCGAAGAGAAAGAGGACATGTCCCGCTTTATTCTCGACGTGAACGACGAATTCGGCACGACCATCGCGCTGATTGAGCATGACATGGGCGTGGTCATGGACCTGTCCGACCGCGTCGTCGTGATGGATTACGGCCGCAAGATCGGTGACGGCTCGCCCCACGACGTGCGCAACAATCAAGAGGTGATCGACGCCTATCTGGGGGTGGCACATGAGTGATCTTTGCATGGCGACCGCAGGCAGCAACACTGCCGTTCTGACTTTGGGGAGGGCCAATGATGCCTGAGCAACTGGCGTTTACAATCGAGGTCTTCATGAACGGGCTGATGGCCGGGGTGCTCTATGCGCTCGTGGCGCTTGGCTTCGTGCTGATCTACAAGGCTTCGGGCATTTTCAATTATGCTCAAGGTGTTATGGCGCTTTTTGCCGCGCTGACACTGGTCGGGATCATGGACGGGCAGGTGCCCTTTAGCCATCTGATTAACGCGATCCTCGGCACCGAGGTGCATCACTTCGGTTGGCATGTGCCCGCCTTCCTTGCCATCCTGCTGACGATGGTGGTGATGATCGTGCTGGCCTATTGCGTGCAGCGGTTCGTATTCCGCTACCTTGTGGGCCAAGAGCCGATCATTCTGTTCATGGCGACCATCGGTCTGGCCTATTTCCTTGAAGGCGTCGGCGATCTGATGTGGGGGTCTGAGATCAAGACGCTCGACGTGGGGCTGCCGCAGGGCATTAACATCTGGATTGATGAATTTACCTTTGACGCCACAGGCTACGGCTTCTTTATCGACAACCTCGATATCGTGGCCTCCATCGTCGCGGCGATCCTTGTGATTGGGTTGGTGATGTTCGCGCAATACACCAAGCAGGGCCGCGCCATGCGGGCTGTGGCGGACGACCATCAGGCCGCGCTGTCGGTGGGTGTCTCGCTGAACTTCATCTGGATTTTGGTCTGGTCGCTGGCGGGTTTCGTGGCCTTGGTCGCGGGCATCATGTGGGGCGCGAAATCGGGCGTGCAGTTCTCGCTGTCACTGATCGCGCTGAAGGCGCTGCCGGTGCTGATGTTGGGTGGCTTCACCTCGATCCCCGGTGCGATTGTCGGCGGGCTGATCATCGGTGTGGGTGAGAAATTGTTCGAATTCCTGATCGGTGCCCCCTTCCTGGGCGGCGCGACTGAGAACTGGTTCGCCTATATGCTGGCGCTGGTCTTCCTCGTCTTCCGCCCACAGGGCCTGTTTGGGGAGAAGATCATTGAGCGGGTTTGATACAGGCTACCCGGAAACTGTCCGGGGACAGTTTCGCCTGTTCAAAGGGCGGAGCCCCGGATTGATACAGGCATGATGCGCCGCTGTGCATCCAACGACACAAAGATCGCAGAAGGGAAATCAGTCTAATGTTCTATCGTGAAGCAGGCGATTTCAGCACGACCTACGCCGAAGACCAGCAGACCTTTCCGATCAAGTTCGACCGGTATCGCTACTATGTGGTGCTGTTCGTTGCGATCTTTGTTATTCCCTTCATGGTCAATGACTACTGGGTAAACTCGCTGTTCCTGCCCTTCCTGATCTACGCCATTGCGGCGATTGGGCTGAACATCCTTGTCGGCTATTGCGGGCAGGTGAGCCTTGGCACCGGGGGCTTCATGGCGGTGGGCGCTTACGCCTCCTACAAACTGATGACGGCGATGCCAGATGTGAGCATGTTCATCCATATCCTGCTCGCCGGGTTGATCACCGCCGCGGTGGGCGCGCTGTTTGGGCTGCCAAGTCTGCGGATCAAGGGCTTTTACCTTGCCGTGGCGACACTGGCGGCACAGTTCTTCCTTGTGTGGCTGTTTAACCGGGTGCCGTGGTTCTACAACTACTCGGCCTCCGGCCAGATCAGCGCACCTGAGCGGGACACTTTTGGCATCCTGATCACCGGACCGAGCGCCGAAGCCTGGGCCACCTATATGTTCTGCCTGATTTTCACCGTCTTCTCGGCGCTGGTGGCGCGCAACCTGACGCGCGGCTCGGTGGGCCGTAAATGGATGGCGATCCGCGACATGGACATCGCCGCCGAGATCATCGGGGTGAACCCGCTGCGGGCGAAACTGACGGCCTTTGCGGTGAGCTCTTTCTTCATCGGCATCTCCGGCGCGTTGTTCTTTTCGATCTATCTCGGCGCGGTCGAAGTGGGCGAAGCCTTCGGCATCACCAAATCGTTCCTTGTGCTCTTTATGATCATCATCGGAGGATTGGGCAGCATCTTTGGCAGCTTTGCGGGGGCCGCATTCCTTGTGCTGCTGCCGGTGCTTCTGAAGATCGTCGGCGTCGACTGGCTGGGCTGGCCCACGGATATCGTGGCGCATTTGCAGCTGGTGATTGTCGGCGGGCTGATCGTGATCTTCCTGATCGCAGAGCCGCACGGGCTGGCGCAGCTGTGGCGCGTGGCCAAGGAAAAACTGAGATTGTGGCCCTTCCCGCACTAAGGGACGGCCATGAAAAGCGAGGCCGGAGGGAGGAAACCCGGCCCAAACACCCAAGTCGGACAATCCAAGGGAGGAAACACCGATGAAATATAAACTGGGAACACTGGCCGTAGCTGGCCTGATGGCCGCAAGCCCCGTGATGGCGGACCTTGTCTTTCCATCGCTGAGCTATCGTACCGGGCCCTACGCGGCGGGCGGCATCCCCTTCGCCGACGGTTACGCCGATTACTTCACGTTGCTGAACGAGCGTGACGGCGGCATCGGTGGCGAAACCATCCGTGTGCCAGAGTGCGAGACCGCCTATAACACCGAAAAAGGCGTTGAGTGCTACGAGTCGACCAAGGGCGAAGGCGCGCTGGTGTATCAGCCGCTCTCGACCGGCATCACCTACCAGCTGATCCCCAAAGTCACCGCAGACGACATCCCGATGCTGACATCGGGTCTGGGCCGTACCTCGGCCAAGAACGGCAACACTTTCAGCCACGTCTTTAACTTCCCGGCGAACTACTGGGATGGCGCGTCGGTTGCGATCAAGCACATCATGGAACAGGAAGGTGGCAGCCTTGAGGGCAAGAAGATCGCGCTCGTGTACCACAACTCCGCCTATGGCAAGGAGCCGATCCGCACGCTGCAAGAGCTGAGCGAGAAGCATGGTTTCGAGCTGAAAGAAGTGCCCGTCGATCACCCCGGTCAGGAGCAGAAATCGCAGTGGCTGCAAATCCGCCGCGACAAGCCTGACTATGTGATCATGTATGGCTGGGGCGTGATGAACCAAGTTGCGGTTCAAGAAGCCGCCAACATCCGCTTCCCGATGGATAAGTTCATTGGCATCTGGTGGTCCGGTTCGGAAAACGACGTTCTGGCGGCGGGTGCCAAGGCCGATGGCTACAAGGCGCTGACCTTCCACAACGTGGGCTCCGACTATCCGCTTTATGACGATCTGCAGAAGTACGTCGTCGATGCGGGCAAAGCTGCCGGCGCAGGCGATCAGGTTGGTTCGGTGCTTTATAACCGTGGCGTCTATGCCGCCATGCTGGTGTCTGAAGCGGCCCGTACGGCGCAGGAAATCCACGGTGTGAGCGACATCTCCGGCGGCCAGATGCGCGACGGGATGGAGCAGCTTGAGATCACCGAAGAGAAGATGGCGGCGCTTGGCTTGCCGGACTTCGGGCCTGAGTTCTCGGTCTCCTGTGAAAACCACGGTGGTGAGGGCTTTGTCGCCGTGACCCAGTGGGATGCGGAAGCCAAGGAATGGAACCTCGTGTCGGACTTCATGCAGTCGGATCAAGACGTGATCCAGCCGCTGATCGATGCGGATAGCTCGGCCTATGCCGACGAGAACGCCATCGAAGGCAACTGCTAAGACACCGCTCCCGGCTGCCCTTCTGGGTGGCCGGGAACCTACCCAAGCCCCAAGAAAGGTCCTTCCCATGCTGGATGCCGCCAACACCAATGACGTCGCAGTCGACAACCTGCTTGAGGTCAACAATATCGAGGTGATCTACAACCACGTCATCCTCGTGCTGAAGGGCGTCAGCCTGAATGTGCCCAAGGGCGGCATCACCGCGCTGCTGGGCGGCAATGGCGCGGGCAAGACGACGACGCTCAAGGCGATCTCGGGGCTGCTGGCCTCGGAGCGAGGCGAGGTTACCAAAGGCTCGATCAAATACCGCGGCGGTCCGATCCAGCATCAGGACCCTGCCGAGACCGTGAAGAAAGGTGTCGTGCAGGTCATGGAAGGCCGTCACTGTTTTGAGCACCTCACCATCGAAGAAAACCTGCTGACCGGTGCCTATACCCGCACCGATGGCAATGCCGCGATCCAGCAGGACCTTGAGATGGTCTATAATTATTTCCCCCGCCTGAAAGAGCGCCGCCGCTCGCAGGCTGGCTATACCTCGGGCGGCGAGCAGCAGATGTGCGCCATTGGCCGCGCCCTGATGTCCCGGCCTGAGACGATCCTTTTGGACGAGCCGTCGATGGGCCTTGCGCCGCAACTGGTTGAGCAGATTTTCGAGATCGTGAAATCGGTGAACGAACAGGAGGGCGTGACCTTCTTGCTGGCCGAGCAGAACACCAACGTCGCGCTGCGCTTTGCGCATTACGGCTACATCCTCGAATCCGGTCGCGTGGTGATGGACGGCCCCGCCAAAGACCTGCGCGAGAACCAAGACGTGAAGGAATTCTACCTCGGCATGTCCGACGAAGGCCGCAAGAGCTTTCGCGACGTGCGCAGCTACCGCCGCCGCAAACGCTGGCTGAGTTAAGCCGGTACCCGACCGGACCAGAAAGACCCAAGACAAGACCAGAGCGGGCCTGTGCCCTCTCCAGTGATGCCATAGCAGGAAAGTGACAGGGATGCTGACCAAGCCCCATTTCGACGATCTGGAAACCCGCAGCGCCGACCAACGGGCGGCCGATTTGGCGCAGGCGCTGCCGCAGCAGATCGCCCGCGCACAGGGCTTGCCGGGTTATGGCGAGACGCTCAAAGGGGTGGACGCATCACAGATCACCTCAGCCGCCGCCCTAGCCGACCTCCCGGTGCTGCGCAAATCTGAGCTTGGCAAGGCGCAGGCGGGGCAGCCGCCCTTCGGCGGGTTCACGACCAAGCCGGTGACGGAGTTCAGCCATGTCTTCCAGTCGCCCGGCCCAATCTACGAGCCCTCCAGCAACGATCCTGACTGGTGGCGGATGGGGCGCTTCCTGCATGCCGCGGGCATCGGCGCGGGCGATGTGGTGCACAACTGCTTTGGCTACCATCTGACCCCTGCCGGCATGATCTTCGAATCCGGGGCGCGTGCGGTTGGGGCGACCGTCTTGCCCGCAGGCACCGGCCAGACCGAGCTACAGGTCACCGCCGCCCGTGATGTGGGCTCAACCGCCTATGCGGGCACGCCGGATTACCTCAAGGTGATCTTGGAAAAGGCCGATGCCATGGGGGTTGAGCTGAAAATCACCAAGGCGGCAGTCGGCGGCGGCGCGCTTTTCCCCAGCCTGCGGGCCTTCTATCAAGAGCGCGGTATCACCTGTTTGCAATCCTATGCCACCGCCGATCTGGGCAATATCGCCTATGAAAGCCCGGCAATGGAGGGGCTGATCGTCGACGAGCAGGTCATCGTCGAGATCGTCACTCCCGGCACCGGAATCCCGGTCGCGCCCGGTGAGGTCGGTGAGGTGGTGGTCACCACGCTGAACCCCGATTACCCGCTCATTCGCTTCGCCACTGGCGACCTTAGTGCCGTTTTGGAGGGCGAAAGCCCCTGTGGGCGGACCAACATGCGGATCAAGGGCTGGATGGGCCGCGCCGATCAGACCACCAAGATCAAGGGCATGTTCGTCCGGCCCGAGCAGGTGGCGGCACTGGTCGCCCAGCACGAGGAGATCCAAAAGGCCCGCGTCATCGCCAGCCGGGAAGGCGAGGCCGATGTGATGACAGTTCAGATCGAAACCGCCGGAGAGGACAAGGACGCCTATGCCCGATCCGTCGCCGATCTACTCAAGCTCAAGGGCCGGGTCGAGCTGGTTGCCCCCGGCAGCCTGCCGCGCGACGGGTTGGTGATCGAAGATACCCGCAGCTACGATTGAGGCGCGGCGTCGCGCCCTCTGGCATTTCCGAGTGAAATCGTCGAAATAGGGCGCATGACGCTGAACACCGCCTCCTCTGAGACGCCTCATCTGCGCCGCGCCCGCGACGGGCTGCGCGCGCTGTCGGCTGTCGCCCTGACCGTCGCCACCATCTGTGCGCTGCCGATGCTGGCGGTCCTGATCGCCGCGCTGAGCGGCGGGACGGAGACGGTGCAGCATCTGATCGACACGGTGCTGGGCCGCTACACGGTGACGACGCTGCTTTTGGTGCTGCTGGTATCTCTCGGCACCTTTGCCATCGGTGTGGGGGCGGCATGGCTGGTGACGATGACACGTTTCCCCGGCGCCAAGCTGTTGGAGATTGCACTGGTGTTGCCGTTGGCCTTCCCGGCCTATGTGCTGGCCTACGCCTATACCCATGTGCTCGACCATCCCGGCATTGTGCAGACCATGCTGCGCGACGTGACGGGCTGGGGCCCGCGTGACTACTGGTTCCCCGAGATCCGCTCGCTTGGCGGGGCGGCGGCGATGCTGGTGTTGGTGCTTTATCCTTACGTCTACCTCCTGGCTCGCGCCGCATTTCTGCAACAAAGCGGGACGACATTCCTGGCCGCCCGCGCGCTCGGCTCCAGCGCTTGGGCCGCGTTTTTCAAGGTCAGCTTGCCGCTGGCGCGGCCCGCCATTGCGGGCGGCGTGTTGCTGGCGGTGATGGAGACCATCGCCGATTTCGGCACCGTGGCCTATTTCGGCGTCCAGACCTTTGCCACCGGCATCTACACCAGCTGGTTCTCCATGTTCGACCGGGCCGCCGCCGCGCAACTGGCGCTCTGCCTGCTGAGTTTCGCGCTATTGCTGGCGATGCTGGAGCGGGCGCAGCGCGGCAAGGCCAAGTATCACGACCCCGCGCGTCGGACCCAATCCGCACCGCCAGCCGAGCTGAAAGGCTGGCAGGCCGCAGCGGCGATCGTGCTTTGTGGTGTGCCGGTGCTCTTTGGCGCGGTGCTGCCGGTGGTCATCCTCGTGACCATGGGGCTTGATAGCGAGCAGAGCCTTTTCAGCCCGCGCTACCTCGGTTTCATGCGCAATTCGGTGACGCTGGCGGGGGTCGCGGCTGTGCTGACGGTGCTGGCGGCGATCAGCGTGGGGTTTTACCGGCGGCTGCGCCCGGGCCGGGTCTCGCAGGGGGCGGCTTATGTCGCGCGGTTGGGCTATGCGGTGCCGGGCGGGGTGATCGCCGTGGGGCTGCTGGTGCCCTTCGCGGCCTTCGACAACGCGCTCGACGCTTGGATGCGCGAGACCTTTGATGTTTCCACCGGGCTTTTGATTACCGGTTCAATTTGGCTCTTGGTGCTGGCCTATCTGGTGCGCTTCCTCGCTGCGGCGCTTGGGGCCTATGAGGGCGGGCAGTCGATGGTGCATGCGAATATGGACGCCGCCGCGCGGTCACTGGGGCAGACGCCCTTGGGGACGCTGCGCCGGGTGCATCTGCCGATCCTTGCGCCGAGCCTGCTGACCGCGCTGCTGATTGTCTTTGTCGACGTGATGAAGGAACTGCCCGCGACGCTGATCATGCGGCCATTCAACTATGACACGCTGGCGGTGCAGGCCTACCGGCTAGCCAGTGATGAACGCTTGAACGGAGCGGCGGTGCCGAGCTTGGTGATCGTGGCGATGGGGCTGCTGCCGGTGATCCTGATCTGCCGGCAGGTGGGGCGGCAGCGGTAACGCGGAAGGGCCAGCGCCTGCCCGTGGGGTGGCGATCCTGACGTGCCTTGGTGCCACTTTAGGGTGCAATCTTGGTGTGTGTTCGCTAGGGCTTGCCCTGCCTCACCAAATCGCCTCCCCGCCGGGACGGGCAGGCGATGGCCCGGCGCCTGCGGCTTGATTCCGGGCCGGGGCGCGATGAGGGGAGGGTGATGCCCGGGGTGCCCCCGGGCGGGCGCTTGCGGGAAGCGCCGCGCATAAAAAAGGCGGGCCCGAAAGCCCGCCTTCTGCATTACTCGCTAGGTTGAATTATTCCCAGCCGACCGAGTTGAAGATCTTCTGCGCGGTGCCGATGTTCTCGGCCACGTCCGACAGGTTCACCTCGTCGGCTTTGAACTCACCCAACTGCTTGACGCTGTCGGCCAGTTCTACGCCTTCCACGGTGGGGAATTCATCGTTGCCCGCCGAGAAATAGACCTGCGCCTGATCGGAGGCGAGATACTCAAGGAATTTCACCGCGTTCTCACGGTTCGGGGCGTTCTTGGCCACGCCGCCGCCCGAGAGGTTCATATGCGCGCCGTTGCCTTCTTGGTCCGGCCAGATCAGGCCGATCTTGCCGATATCGGCGCTCACGCCGTCGACGTCGGTGCGGATCGCGCGGGCGAAATAGTAGCTGTTGGAGACCGCGATGTCGCACTCACCCGAAACGATGCCGCGCAGCTGGTCGGTGTCGCCGCCTTGGGGTGCGCGCGCCATGTTGTCGACCACGCCCTGCGCCCATTCGGTCGCGGCTTCTTCGCCCTCATGGGTCACGATGGAGGCCAGCAGGGTCTGGTTGTAGGTGTTGGTCGAAGACCGGATGCAGACCTGACCTTTGTAGGCCGGATCGGCAAGATCCATGTAGGTCGCTGGCGGATTGTCCATCGTCTCTTTGTTGTAGAAGATGATCCGCGCGCGTTGGGACAGACCGAACCACTGGTTGTCGTCGTCCTGCAGGTTGCCGGGGATGCGCTCTTCGAGCGTGTCGCTCTCGACCGCTTGCAGCAGGTCCATGTCTTTGGCGCGCTTGAGGCGGCTGGTGTCCACGGTCAGCAGGACGTCGGCGGGGAGTTCGCGCCTTCGGCTTCCATACGGGCCAGCAGTTCGTCGGCTTTGCCTTCGATGCGGTTGATGGTGATGCCGGTTGCTTCGGTAAAGTCGGAGTAGAGCCGCTCGTCAGTGTCGTAGTGACGCGAAGAGTAGAGATTCAACTCGCCATCGGCCAGCGCAGGAAGGGCCAGCGCCATCAGCGCGGCGGCGGCAGTCGATGTTTTGCAGAAGGTCATATCAGGGTCCTGTTCCATTTGGGATAACTTGACTGAAACAGTAAGAAACAGATTTTATCCGGCCCTGCAACCAATTCCGATAAATTTAGTCGGAAAGCCCCCGGCCGCACGAGGCCGAGGGCTATGCGGTCAGTCTTTGCCGCCGATCTTGTCTTGGGTCTTGGTGTCGAAATCGCTGGCGTCGTGCCGCTCATGCAGTTGCATCGACAGGTCATCGCCGAAGGCGCGGTTGACCATACGGCCCCGGGTCACGGCAGGGCGTGCGTCAATCGCTTCGGCCCAACGCATCACGTTTTTGTAAGAGCTCACGTCAAGGAACTCAGCCGCCGAATAGAGCCGCCCGAGCACCAATTGACCATACCAGCTCCAGATCGCCATATCGGCGATGGAGTATTCATCGGCGAAATACTCATGCTCGGCCAAATGCTTGTCCATCACATCAAGCTGACGCTTGGTTTCCATCGCGAAACGGTTGATGGGGTATTCGAACTTCTCTGGGGCGTAGGCGTAGAAATGGCCGAAGCCGCCGCCAAGGTAGGGCGCGCTGCCCATCTGCCAAAAGAGCCACGACAGCGCCTCGGTCCGGCGGGCGGGGTCTTGGGGCAGAAAGGCGCCAAACTTCTCAGCGAGATAGAGCAGGATCGCCCCCGATTCGAAGACCCGCTGGGGCGCATCGCCAGAGTGGTCCATCAGCGCGGGTATTTTGGAGTTGGGGTTCACCTCGACAAAGCCCGAACCGAACTGATCGCCCTCGGAAATATCAATCAGCCATGCGTCGTATTCAGCCGCCTTATGGCCCGCCTCTAGCAGCTCTTCGAACATCACCGTGACTTTGACGCCATTGGGCGTGGCGAGGGAATAAAGCTGAAAGGGGTGGTCGCCGACGGGCAGGTCCTTGTCATGGGTCGCACCGGCGATGGGCCGGTTGGTGCTGGCGAATTTGCCGCCGCTTTCTGATTCCCATTTCCAAACCTTTGGGGGCGTATATTCGGGCGTGTCCGACATGATGGTCTTCCTTGTTATTCAAGTCTGCTTTGAAGGTGGGGTTTTGCGCCGGGGT
This sequence comes from Sulfitobacter profundi, assembly GCF_042661425.1. NCBI lineage: Bacteria > Pseudomonadati > Pseudomonadota > Alphaproteobacteria > Rhodobacterales > Roseobacteraceae > Sulfitobacter > Sulfitobacter profundi. The sequence goes on from NZ_JBHSWA010000001.1 coordinate 1,881,303, forward strand.
TGCAAGCCGTTATCCGCAACGAAAAAGGCCGCCCCCGAAGGAGCGGCCTTTAATTCTAAAAAGCTGCGAAGCTCAGCCCTGACGGGCTTTGAACCGGCGCTGCGTCTTGTTGATGACGTAAACGCGGCCTTTGCGACGCACAACACGGCAATCGCGATGCCGATTCTTGAGCGAGCGGAGCGAATTGCGAACCTTCATGGTCGTCTCCTCATGTCGTGGCGCGGGCCAGCGCCTGGGTTGCGGGCAACCTGCCAAAGGCAGGTCGATGAATAATGGTGGGCGATACTGGGATCGAACCAGTGACCCCTTCGATGTCAACGAAGTGCTCTACCGCTGAGCTAATCACCCACTTTTAAGCGTTTCCATACCGGCCCCAAAACTAAATGGGGCGCGAAATTTCGCGCCGTTGGGGTGCTATAAAAGGAGTCGGCGACGGGATCAAGGGCTTTTGGAGCGGAATAAACACGCTATGTTCGACTTAGAAGGAATTATTATGCCGATGACCGCCTACGAAGTACTGCATCCCGACCGAAACCGCTCTTGCGTGGTCTTTGCCTCGCCCCATTCGGGTCGGGATTATGCGGCGTCTTTCCTGCGGCGGTCGGTTTTGGACGAACATGCGATCCGCTCGTCCGAGGATGCTTTTGTCGATCTGTTGTTCGATTGCGCGCCGCTGCATGGGGCCTCTTTCATCAAAGCTGGTGCGCCGCGGGCCTATATCGACCTCAACCGCGCGCCCGAGGAGTTGGACCCATCGGTCATCGAAGGGATCCCGCGGCAGGGTCATAACCCGCGCGTGGCCTCGGGGCTTGGGGTGATTCCCCGCGTGGTGGCCAATGGTCGGGCGATTTATCGTGGCAAGCTTTCCCAAGAGGAGGCGCAGCTGCGCATCGACAGCTACTGGCGGCCCTATCACGCGAAATTGCAGGAGTTGCTGAGCGGGGCGCATCGCCGTCACGGGCAGGCGGTGCTGGTCGATTGCCACTCCATGCCGCATGAGGCGATGGATGGCGTCGCGCGCGGCGGGATGCGGCGGCCCGATGTCGTGTTGGGCGACCGCTTTGGCGCGGCGGCGGGGGCGAGGTGGTCGACCGGATCGAAGCCGCCTTTGTCGAGGCGGGGTTCGTGGTGACGCGCAATTCGCCCTTTGCCGGGGCCTATATTACCCAAGCCTATGGCCGTCCCTCGCGCGGGCAGCATGCCGTGCAGGTCGAGATCGACCGGGCGCTCTATATGAACGAGCGGTTGATTCGGCCCAACGGTGCTTTCGAGGCGGTGCAGGCAGCGTTGCAGCGTGTGGTGGCCGAAGTGGCGCAGATCGGACAGCAGCGGCTTCCCCTCGCTGCGGAGTAGGTCAGCGCAGGGCGCGGCCTTTCACGATTGCTTTATCGCCGAAACGGCTGCGAATGCTGTCGGCTGCGCGTTCGGCGCGGCTGCGCTGTGCGGCTCCGGGATCAAGTAAATCGCCGGCCATATCCGCCCCCTCTGCGCCCGAAAGATCCGATAGCCCCACGCCGATCAGCCGATAGGCGCTATTGTGGTCGACCTGATCGAACAGGGCGCGGGCGGTGCGATAAATGCGGTCGGCCAGTTGCGTCGGATCGTGCAGCGACAGACGGCGTGATAGCAAAGAGTGATCGGCGCGTTTCAGTTTTAGCGTCACCACCCGGCCTGCCATCTCTTTCGCCTTGGCACGGTCCGCCACCTTTTCCGCCAAGCGCCAGATGTGGCCATCGAGAATCTCTGCATCGCCGGTATCGTCTGAGAATGTTGTCTCATTGCTGATTGATTTCACCGGACGGTGCCGCGACACGCGCCGTTTGTCTTGGCCGCGCGCGAGATGCCAGAGCCGGTCGCCCATGCTGCCAAAGCGGGCGATGAGATCGGTCTGGTCCCACCGCAACAGATCGGAAAAACTGCGGATGCCGGCCTTTTCCAGCGCGGTCTGCGTGGCGGCCCCGACGCCCCAGATCATGCCCACCGGTTTGTCGCGCAAAAACGCCGCCGTTTCGCCCGCGCCGATGACAGAGAACCCATGCGGCTTGTCGAGGTCCGAGGCGACCTTGGCCAGAAACTTGTTATGGCTCAGCCCGATAGAACCTGTCAGCCCCAGTTCCACCTTCATCCGCCGCACCAAACGCGCCAGCATCACCGCCGGGGGCTGACCGTGCAGCCGCGCGGTGCCGGTCATATCGAGAAATGCTTCGTCCAGCGACAAGGGCTCAATCGCCGGGGTCATCTCTTCCATCATCGCGCGATCGCGCGGGAGGCTTCGACATAGACCTCCATGCGTGGCTTGATGATCACCGCCTCGGGGCACAGCTTGAGCGCCTGAAACATCGGCATGGCCGAGCGCACGCCCCGTATCCGCGCAACATAGCAGGCGGTCGACACGACCCCGCGCCGCCCGCCGCCGATGATGACGGGTTTGCCAGCCAGTTCGGGATTGTCGCGTTTTTCCACCGAGGCATAGAAGGCATCGCAATCCATATGGGCGATTGACAGGTCGAAGAGTTCCGGGTGGGACAGCACACGCGGGCTGCCACAGCGCGGACAGCGCCGCGCCGGAGCGATTTCAGAAAGACAGTCGCGACAGAGGGTAGCCATGAGTACACCGGGAGGGCAGGGTTCGGGCGACGATTCTAACCAGATCGCGAGGGATTTAACATGGGCTTTGATGGCGCAAAGCTGGCGCTGTACCTTGGAGAGAAGCTGGCCGTGATCCTGCGCGATGACACGCCGGGCCTGCCCTTTGCGGATCATTGGGATCTGCCCGGTGGGGGCCGCGAGGGGGCAGAGACCCCGCTGGCCTGCGCGCTGCGCGAATGCCGCGAAGAGTTGGGGATCGTGGTGCCCGAAGACGCGGTGATCTGGCAAGGCAGTTTTGATGAGGCTGGGCGGATCAAATGGTTCTTCGTTGCGCGCTTGCCTGCCGAGGCCGAGGCCCAGATTGTCTTTGGCGACGAGGGGCAGCGCTGGCGTTTGATGACGCAGGATGAGTTTCTGACCCACCCCCGAGCGGTGCCCGCATTTCAGGACCGTTTGCGGGTCTATCTGGCGCAAAGCGCGACAGAAAAAGACCAGCACTAGAGGGGGAAATAAAGGCCCCCGCCTGCGTGAGCGGGGGAGGTGACGAACATCAGGAAGAACCAGTTCGTCGGGGAGTATCACCTGAGTTCAACATAACATGTTACGCGGTTTTCGCCTAACATTGATGGCCGCCCCCGCGGCGCATCCCGGCGCGCTGTGGTCGATTTGCTACAGGGCGAGGGAGGTTCTTGTTAACGTTCAGAAATTTCCTGAAGCACGGCGCGGGCAGCGGCAGCGGGGTCTTCGGCCTGCCAGATCGGGCGGCCCACCACGATGTGATCGGCGCCATCCGCGATGGCCTGACCGGGGGTGGCGACCCGTTTCTGATCGCCCAATGCGGCACCTTGGGGGCGCACGCCCGGCGTGACGATAAGCTTGCCGTTTGCTTCGGGGAGGGCGCGGATCGCGGCGGCCTCTTGAGGGGAGGCGATGACGCCATCCGCGCCTGCGTCCAACGCGCGGCCCGCACGGGTCAGCACCAGATCGCCCAGATCGCCCGGTTGGATCAGCGCGGCGTCAAGGTCGGCGCGGTCAAGCGAGGTGAGGATCGTGACGGCGAGGATCTTCATGTCGGTGCCGGCGGCCCCTTGCTTGGCCGCCGCCACCACATGCGGGTCGCCGTGGACGGTCAGGAAATCCAGATCGAACTGGGCCAGCCCGCGCACCGCCGCCTCTACGGTGGCACCGATGTCGAAAAGCTTCATATCAAGGAAGATGCGCTTGCCATGTTCCTGTTTCAGTTCATTGGCCAAGGCCAAGCCGCCGCCCGTCAGCATGCCGAGGCCGATTTTGTAAAAGCCCACCGCATCGCCGAGCTTTTCGGCCAGTTCCAGCCCCGCGACCGCATGGGGAACATCAAGGGCGACAATCAGACGGTCATCAGACATGCGAGGGCTCCTGCCAATTTTCAAACGGCTTTGACCTACGCCGCGGCGCGGGGCAAGTCCATCATTCATGCAATAGGGGCGCAAAAAAATAGGGGCGCAAAAAGAGGCCCGAACACCGCGTTGCGGGGTCCGGGCCAAGTGATCAGAGACTTAGCAGGCAGGCACTGGTCTCTGGTATGCGGAACGCCACATCGGGACAGATGAGGTGGCAGCAGGTCCGCGGGCAGCCGCGCGGCAGGCAGGTGCCGCACGGAAGAGGGTTAGGCTGCGTCGCGGCCGGGGAGGTCCATGACCTCTTCCAACCAACGCAGCGGATCGAAGCTGCGGCGTCCGGCCCGCTGAGCGGGGACGTGGCGCAGGACCTCGGAACTCAAACCACGTTTCTGGGCGTGGCGGCGGAGCGCTTGACGGGACAGGCCGTCAGCGGCATCGCGGTATGACATGGTAATCGGGGCATCGATGGCACAAGCGTAGCGGCGCAGCTGCTCCCCGTCTTGGACGGTCACCAGCGCTTCGAAACACTGAGTGGCCGCATTGTAGGTGACTTCTGTCAACTGGATAGGGCGCGTCTGCATCGTTTCACCTCTTGTGTTCTTCTGAACCTTGGCAGGATTTGTCGTCCTGCTCTCGTCTGAGGAATGAACGCGAGAGGCAGCCAAATGGTTTCATTATGGTTACACTTTCTGTGGATAAAGGTTAACAATGTATTTATATCAATGGCATAGGGTGGTATTTTTTGACGCAAAGTGGCCGTATTTTCGCCTTATTGGCTGAATTCTTCCTATTGGCGGCTTCTTTGGCGGCGGTATTTTGCGCCCGTACGGTCTTGAACCCGCAGCACCGCTTCCCAAATTGATACCGAGGCTCAGACCGCTGCGTGCCACATATCGGGCGCGGCATTTTGGAGCGCTTGTAGAAAAGGAGAGACCCATGGACTTGAGCAAGTTCACGGAAAGATCGCGCGGCTTTATTCAAGCGGCGCAAACCATTGCGACACGGGAAAGCCATCAGCGGCTGTCCCCTGAACATGTACTCAAAGCACTGCTGGACGACGACCAAGGGCTGGCGCGCAACCTGATCGCGGCCTCGGGCGGCGATGGTGCGCGCGTGATGCAGGCGCTTGACCTCGCGCTTGGCAAAATCCCGAAAGTCACCGGCGATGCGGGGCAGGTCTATTTGGACGGCACCACCGCCAAAGTGTTGGCTGAGGCCGAAACCATGGCCAAGAAAGCGGGCGATAGTTTTGTCACTGTCGAACGCATTCTGACCGCGCTTTGCATGGTGAAGTCCGGCGCGAAGACGGCGTTGGAAGCGGGCAAAGTAACGGCTCAAGCCCTGAACACCGCGATTAATGATGTACGTAAGGGGCGCAAGGCCGACAGCGCCACCGCCGAAGACAGCTATGAGGCTTTGGAGAAATACAGCCTCGACCTGACCGCGCGGGCCGAAGAGGGCAAGATCGACCCTATCATTGGCCGGGATGAGGAAATCCGCCGCGCGATGCAGGTGCTGAGCCGCCGGACCAAGAACAACCCGGTGCTGATCGGTGAGCCGGGTGTGGGTAAGACCGCCATTGCCGAAGGCTTGGCCCTGCGGATCGTGCACGGTGACGTGCCTGAATCTCTGCGCAACAAACGCCTGCTCGCGCTCGACATGGGCGCGCTGATCGCCGGGGCGAAATACCGTGGCGAGTTCGAGGAGCGGCTGAAGGCGGTTCTGACCGAGGTGACCGAAGCCGCGGGCGAGGTGATCTTGTTCATCGACGAGATGCACACGCTGGTCGGTGCCGGTAAGGCCGACGGCGCGATGGATGCGTCGAACCTGCTGAAACCTGCGCTGGCGCGGGGTGAGCTGCACTGTGTGGGTGCCACCACGCTCGAAGAATACCGCAAATATGTCGAGAAAGACGCAGCACTTGCGCGGCGGTTCCAGCCAGTAATCGTGCAGGAGCCGACGGTGGAGGACACCGTTTCGATCCTGCGTGGTATCAAAGAGAAGTATGAGTTGCACCACGGTGTGCGCATTTCCGACACCGCGCTGGTCGCGGCGGCGACGCTGAGCCATCGCTATATCACCGACCGTTTCTTGCCCGACAAGGCGATCGACCTGATGGACGAAGCCGCCAGCCGTCTGCGCATGGAAGTCGACAGCAAACCCGAAGAACTGGACGCGCTGGACCGTCAGATCCTGCAGCTTCAGATCGAAGCCGAAGCGCTGAAGAAAGAAGACGATACCGCGTCCAAGGATCGGTTGGAGGCTTTGCAGAAAGACCTGAGCGATCTGCAAGACCGCAGCGCCGAGATGACGGCGCAGTGGCAGGCCGAGCGGGACAAGCTGGCCGGTGCGCGCGACATCAAGGAAAAGCTGGACCATGCGCGGGCCGACCTCGACATTGCTAAACGCGAAGGCAACCTCGCGCGCGCGGGCGAGCTATCTTATGGCGTGATCCCGCAGTTGGAGCGCGACCTTGAAGCCGCCGAGGGCCGCGAAGACGACATGATGGTCGAAGAGGCCGTGCGCCCGGATCAGATTGCCAGCGTCGTCGAGCGTTGGACCGGTATCCCTGCCGGCAAAATGCTGGAAGGGGAGCGGGACAAGCTGTTGCGGATGGAGGAGCAATTGCATGATCGGGTGATCGGTCAGAGCGCGGCTGTCAAAGCGGTCGCCAATGCCGTGCGCCGTGCGCGGGCGGGGCTGAACGACGAAAACCGCCCGCTTGGCAGCTTCCTCTTCCTAGGGCCGACTGGCGTGGGTAAGACCGAATTGACCAAGGCCGTGGCCGAGTTTCTCTTTGACGACGACAATGCGATGGTCCGCATCGACATGTCCGAGTTTATGGAGAAGCATTCGGTGGCCCGTCTGATCGGTGCCCCTCCGGGCTATGTCGGCTATGACGAGGGCGGTGTGCTGACCGAAGCGGTGCGGCGGCGTCCTTATCAGGTCGTGCTTTTTGATGAGGTCGAAAAGGCGCATCCGGATGTCTTCAACGTGCTGTTGCAGGTGCTCGACGATGGTGTGCTGACCGATGGTCAGGGCCGCACGGTCGACTTCAAGCAGACGCTGATCATCCTGACCTCAAACCTCGGGGCGCAGGCGCTGAGCCAACTGCCCGAGGGCGGTGACATGGCCGCGGCCAAGCGCGACGTGATGGACGCGGTCCGGGCGCATTTCCGGCCTGAGTTCCTGAACCGTCTGGACGAGACGATCATCTTTGACCGTCTGGGCCGTGCGGATATGGACGGCATCGTTACGATCCAGATGGCACGGCTGCTCAAGCGGCTTGCGGGGCGGAAGATCACGCTTGATCTGGATGACGCCGCGCGGAAATGGCTGGCGGATGAGGGCTATGATCCGGTCTTCGGCGCGCGGCCCCTCAAGCGGGTGATCCAGCGCACCGTGCAGGATCCGCTCGCTGAGATGCTGCTGGCCGGAGACGTGAAAGACGGCGATACCGTCACCGTCCGTGCCGGGGCCGATGGGTTGATCATTGGCGATCAGGTGGCCGCGTCGAACCGGCCCAAACCGGATGATGCCACGGTGCATTAAACGCCCAAGACGTTAAGAAAGGCCGGGGTTTTCCCGGCCTTTTTGCTTGGACTAAAACCCGCGAAAGGCGCCCATTATTCGCCAATCGCTTCCTTCACGATGGTATCTAGCAGGGTTTGCACCTCTTGCATCGCGCCCTCAGGGAAGGCGCGGTAGCCGACGGTCACCTCGTCGCTCTCTGGCAGTTGCATCACGAAAATGTCGTAGGGGCAAAAGCCGATGTTCATCACATCCGCTTCCATCACCTTGCGCGACAGCGCGGCCGAGCAAAAGCTGAACACCTCCGCCGCCTCGAACAGCACCACGTCAGAGCCGACATCCGCGCGGGTACGGTCCAGCATCTCACCTACATGGCTGACGTTTTCGGGGATCAGCCCTTGGTTCAGGATCGCATTCTCCACCCCAAAGGTCACATCGCCGAAGCTCTGATCCGTGGTATAGGTGACCATCTCATCCGCCTGCGCGGCGCTGGCCAGCATCAGACCGGCGGCAAAAAGAAAACGGATCATGGCGGCACTCCTTTAATAACGGCGCCTGACATTCCGGTGTGCTGGCTGAAATCCGGGCGAAAGGATTTGGTGCCACCCGCGGCGGGCGCTAACTTCTATTGAGTATAGTAGGGAGTGCTGAAATGGCCAATCGCTGGATCAATCGACTGACAGACCGAGACGTGACCGACGAGGCGCAGTACTTTAACCGGCGTCAGATCATGGGCGGCGCGATGGCGGGGCTGGGTCTGGCCAGCTTGGGGCAGGGGGCCATGGCCCAAGAGGAGCTTACCCCGAATGACTATGAGGACATCACCCAATACAACAATTACTACGAATTCGGCACCGGCAAGGGTGACCCCGCGAAATACGCAGGGAGCCTGACGACCAAGCCGTGGACAGTGGCCATCGAAGGGATGGTCGACAAGCCAGGCGATTACGCTTTTGAGGACATCATGAAGGCCATGACCGTTGAAGAGCGCATCTACCGCCTGCGCTGCGTCGAAGCTTGGTCGATGGTGGTGCCGTGGAACGGGTTCGAGTTGGCCGATCTGCTGAATATGGCCGGGGTGCAATCCGGTGCGAAATACGTCGCGTTCGAGACGGCCTACCGGCCTGAGGAAATGCCCGGCGTCCGCTTCCCCGTGCTCAACTGGCCCTATGTCGAAGGGCTGCGTCTGGATGAGG